>NZ_CP121106.1:755000-2112251 GCF_029623755.1 Altererythrobacter sp. CAU 1644 | reverse complement strand
ACCTCCGATCCCGACTGGGTCCAGACCTACGACACCAACCTCGAGTACTACACCGTGGTCGGTGCCAGCGGGACCGATGCCGCAGGCGACTTCGGCGATACCGAGGCGCTCAACTTCGGTAATGTCGAGTACGGCTCGATCTCGGGCACCAAGTTCGTCGATGGCGACGGCGATCTTGAGACGACGGATGACCAGAGCGCCTATACCGAGGCGGGCGGGTGGACGATCTACCTGTTCGACAGCGATCCGGGCATGAACCCGACGCTGCCGGGCAGCTCGATCGCCATGACCACCACCGATGCGAGCGGCAACTACACCTTCGACGAGCTGTTGCCGGGCACCTATTGGGTGGTCGAGGAGAGCAAGACCGGCTGGGTCAACGTCTCCCCGATCGTCGTCTCGGTCGGCGAGCAGACCTCCGGCTTCGAGGTTGTCGACCAGGACTTCTACAACTTCGAGCTGTTCGATATCTCGGGCCACAAGTGGGTCGATGACGATGGCGACGGAGTGTGGGATGCCGGCGAGCAAGGCTATGTCGGCTGGACCATCAACATCGTCGGCGACACCGACGGCGACGGCGAGTTCGACGACTTCTCCGACAGCGTGCTGACCGGTGCAAACGGCTATTACGAGTTCACCGACCTCGGACCGGGCACCTATCGGATCAGCGAGGACACCTCCGATCCCGACTGGGTCCAGACCTACGACACCAACCTCGAGTACTACACCGTGGTCGGTGCCAGCGGGACCGATGCCGCAGGCGACTTCGGCGATACCGAGGCGCTCAACTTCGGTAATTTCGCCGACATGTCCGTGTCAGGCTTCAAGTGGGAGGATGCCGACGGTGACAAGACCTGGAACGAGGAGAACGACGCGGTCCGTTCGGGCTGGACCATCATCCTCGACTTCGACGACGATCCGACCAATGGCTACATCGCCTCGACCACCACAGATGTCGACGGCAGCTACTCGTTCGACGGGCTCAACCCGTTCACTGCGGCCGAAGTCGTCGGCGTGGGCGGCGCAGTGCTGGGTGACGATGCCGACGGCACGCTGTATGTCTACGAGGCGCTGCTGACCAGCGACTGGATCCAGACCTACGGCAACTACACATTCGACATCGAGAGCGGCAACACCGTCACCGGTACGCTCGGCGAGGCCGAGAAGGGCAACTTCGGCAACTTCCTGCCCGACCCGAGCATCGACATCGAAAAGAGCGTGAAGACCAATCTCTTCGATTATCTACCGGAGGATCCGCCCGAAGGAAGCGATGACGATCCCGATGGCCTCCAGGCGAGCACAAGCACGACAGTGACGTTCAAGCTGGTCGTGACCAACACCGGCAACGAAACCCTGACGGCAATCACGCTGAGCGATACCGTCCTGCACACCGTCAACGGGATCACTTCCTCGGAGTCCATCGTCTACACGCCGGACCTGGATCCGACGACGCTCGATGCATTCAATGTGTTCGTCGATCTCAATGGCAATGAAACCGAAGATCTCGGCGAGGCATGGTCGAATTTCGACACCGATGGAGATGGCACCATCGATGCCGGTGAAATCCTTACTCTGGCACCGGAAGAGTCGTTCACACTCTATTACAACCTCACTTCGGAACTAGGCCAGCACGAGAACACCGGCATGGTCGAAGCGATATCGGCGATCAGCACCACGACGGTCTCGGACGCAGACGATGCCAACTACTACGTGCTCGAGGAAGATTGCGTGGGCGTCGGCACGCCGGGCTTCTGGAGCAACAACGGTTACCTGTTCTGGGATGGCATTGTCGGCAATGAGGGCAAGCATGCCGGCGATCCCAATGATCCTGACGACAGCGATCCCGGATTTGCCGAAGGAGAGCTGGTCTACGCAGTTGACTCCAACGGAGATGGATTCCTCAACGCGGTTGACGGAGACGGGATCAATGATGGGGAACCGCTCGACGACGTCCAAGGACTGCTGATCGGCGACTATAACCAGAATGGTGTCGAGGATGCGTGGGAAGATACGATCTTCATCAGCCTCAACGACGCGCAGCAGCTAATCGACGCTTCCAATCGTCCGAAGGGTCCGGCGGATGGACTGTGGATCATGGGCCGCGACGTGGTCGCGACCTGGCTCAACTTCCTCGCCAACAATCCGGATCCGTCAGATCCGGGGCAGGAAAATTGCATTGGAGACGCAGGCAATCCTTACAGTGCCCAGGCCTACCTCAACGAAGCGATCGACTGGCTGCAACGCTGGGATGGCTCGAACAATGACGCGGTCTTCGATCTCGATGGCGCGGGCAAGGTGAGGACCAATTCGGCGGGTTGGCAGAAGCCCGGCGACGAGGTCAATCCGGCGGGCGAGTACACCATCTCCGGCTCGGCGATCCATTCGGCGCTCGATAGCTACAACAATACCGGCACGATATGGGATCCGGACAAGGGCGAGTATGTCGAATTCTGTTGCGACCGCGACAGCGAGGAAGCCAAGCTGGCCATGGAACAGGTCGACCAGTATCTCAGCCAGAGCCTGTACGAAACCAAGTCGACGGAGGTTTACAGCATTGTCTCGCTCGGCGACGCCTCACTGTTCGATCACAACGATGCCAGCAACAAGTTGATCGAGGATGCCGACCTGGCGTTGGCATCGCAGATGAGTTCGATTGCATGAAACGACCAAGACGACACACAAAGGTCATCTCAAGTTCTGTCCAAGGACCTGGATGATCGGCTTGGAGAAAGGGCATCTTCGCTGGGATGCCCTTTCTCCCTTTTCGTGCCCGGTGGGGGGCAGGACGAGATTCACAATGGGAACTCTCCCGATAAACGGGAACGGAGGGTAGCAGATTGGGGTCGATAACAGACGTTGAGTTGCCGCGCGGCCGGCTCGCCAACTGGCTTGCAGAACCGCTCCGGGCGAACCGCCCGATCTACATGAAGGTGGCGTTGGCCGCGGCCCTGATAAATGTCTTCGCGCTGATAACCGCGCTGTTCACAATGACCGTCTACGACCGCGTCGTTCCCAACAACGCGACGGATTCGCTCATCGCGCTGGTGATCGGGCTTGCGATCATCCTGATCTTCGATTTCTGTCTAAAGCTGCTGCGCGCCTATTTCGTCGACGTCGCCGGGGCACGGATAGATCGCGATATCGGCAAGACGATTTTCGAACATATCCTGGACATGCGGATGGATCTCGGCCGCAGATCAACAGGCGGCATGGCAGGCCTCGTACGCGAGATCGACACACTGCGCGATTTCTTCGCTTCCGCCACCATCACCGCGCTGGTCGACCTGCCCTTCATCATCGTCACTCTCGCCGTGATCGCGCTTATCGGCGGGTGGATCGTGCTGGTGCCGATGGCGATGATCCCGATCGTCATCGGAGCCGCTTTGATCTCGCAGCCGGTGATGAAACGGCTGTCGGCCGAGACGCTGGGAGAAGCCCTCGGCAAGCAGTCGGTGCTGGTCGAAACGATCGGCAGTCTCGAAACTGTCAAGTCGGCGAACGCAGGTTCCATCCTCACTCGTCGCTGGGACGATGCAGTGAGCGGGCACGCGGGCGCGTCGTTGCGCCAGCGGGTCGTTTCGAACATCGCCATCACCATTGCCGGCACCGCGCAGACCATGGCCTATACGGGCGTTGTCATCTTCGGTGTGTTTGCCATCGCTGCTCAGGAACTGACACTGGGCGGCCTGATCGCCTGTTCGATCCTGGCCGGTCGCGTCGTGGCGCCGCTGTCGACGATTGCCCACCTGCTGACCCGGCTTAACGCCGCCCGCACCGCCTATCACCAGATCGACAAGTTCATGGAACAGCCGGGCGAGGGACCGCGTGGTGCGGGCCTGCAGGTCGGCCATGTCGATGGGGCAATCGAGTTCCGCAATGTCGATTTCCGCTACCCCGATGCACCCGAACTGGCGCTTTCCAACGTCAATTTCAGCATCGCGAAGGGCGAGCACATCGGGTTGATCGGACCGATCGGGTCGGGCAAATCGACCATCGCCCGCCTGATGATCGGGCTCTATCCCCCGACCAGTGGCCTGGTGCTGATCGACGGGACCGACGTCCGCCAGCTTTCGCCATCCTCGCTTCGCAAGAAGCAGGGTGCCCTCCTGCAGGACAACGTGCTTTTGACAGGCTCGATCCGCGACAACATCCTGCTCGGCCGCGAAGACGTTGGCGAAGAGGAGATGATGCGCGCCTCCAAAGTCAGCCTGGCGCACGAGTTCATCACCCGCTTCCCGCAGGGCTACGACCTCGATCTGGCCGATCGCGGCGAAGGATTATCCGGGGGGCAGCGCCAGTCGATCGCTCTCACGCGAGCGCTGATCGGCAAGCCACCGATCATCATCATGGATGAACCGACCTCTGCGGTGGACACGGAAACCGAAAAGCGACTGATGGAGAACCTTCGCGAAGAGTTCGAGGGACGCACACTGGTCTTGATCACCCATCGGCCTTCGTTGCTGCGGATGGTCGACCGCATAGTCATGCTCGCCAACGGACGTGTTATCATGGACGGATCGACCGATTCCATCCGGAGCCAGGTGGCCGATATTCGAAGCGCATCGAGAGGACGCAATGGCCAAGCTGCTTGATTATCTGAACGGGGCCGACGCGCCGGTCGAGGAGCAGGAATTCGTCGCGCGCAAGTCAGCCAATTTGATCCTCTATGCGATCATCGCATTCTTCGTCCTGCTGTTCGCCTGGGCGGCGTTGACGGAAATCGACCGCAGCGTTCGAGGATTGGGCAATGTCGTTCCCAGTTCGAAGCTTCAGATCGTGTCCAATCTCGAAGGCGGAGTCGTAGAAGAAATTCTCGTCAAGCCGGGCGCGACGGTCAAGAAAGGCGACATCATCGTTCGACTTTCGCCGACGCTTTCCAGCGCGGCCTTCGGCAGCTCGACCGCCGAAGTCAGCGCACTACAGGCCAAGATCGCCCGACTGGACGCCGAAGTTCGCGGCGTTACGCCGCAATACGGGGTCGCTCCTGAAAACCAGGTGGCGATCGAACAATCGCTTCACGCTGCCCGCCGGGCCGAGTTGCAGAGCGCGATGGCGGCTGGGTCGGCACGCGTCAATCAGGCCGAACGCGCTGTAATCGAAGCGCAATCGATGCTCGACGCGCGCAGATCGACACTTTCCGCGCTGGAACAGGAACTCGACATGATCCGGCCCTTGGTCGAAACCAAGGTCATCCCTCGGGTCGACCTCATCAAGACCGAGAACGATGTCCTGGTCGCCCGCAAGGAAGTCGATTCGGGCGTCGCCGCGCTCGCCCGTGCACGCGCGGGAGTCGCCGAAGCCAAGGCGCAAAGCGCGCAGATGCGCAGCGATTGGCTCAGCCGCACGGCGGGCGAATTGAGCATGGCCCAAGCCGAGCTGAGTTCGAAGCAGTTGCAGCTCCCGGCGCTGTCCGATCGGGTCGATCGCACCGTCATTCGCAGCCCGGTGACAGGCATCGTCAACCGGGTGCTGGTGACGACGGTCGGGGGAACGGTCGCGGCTGGCAGCCCGATCGCGGAGATCGTGCCGTCGAAGGATGCGCTCTACATCGAGGCGATGATCCGCCCGCAAGATATAGCGAACGTCAGCCTCGGTCAGACCGCTCGCCTCGAGATCACGGCCTACAACCAGGCGATCTATGGCACGCTGGAGGGAACAGTGACCTCGATTTCGCCCGACGCGGTGAAGGACGAGCGGACCGGAGAAACCTTTTACACCGTCGAAGTTCAGACGACCGAGCAGTTGCACGACCAAAGGGGAAAACCGCTCAAGATCGGCCCGGGCATGATGGCGAACGTCAATCTTCTCGGCGAAAAGCGTTCGATCCTGTCCTATGTCTTCACGCCGATCACACGGCTCAGCCAGACGGCATTTCGCGACTGATGCGACTTGGAGAAGCTGTCAGTCGCGCATCAGGATGCGCAGGTTGTCCAACGCCACTTGCGGCAGTAGCGAACCATCGGTCGCGGCGATGGTCAGCATCGGCCTCAGGGGCTTGCCGCGATCGCTGCTGTCGATCTGGAACGTGATCGAGAAATCGTGCCAGGCACCGCCGCTGACCTGCGTGTCCTTGCCGGCGGGGCTCACCGGATTGCCCTCCAGCGCATCGAACCGCCCTTGCCCATCCTGTCGCATCTGGTGACCAAGTGAGAGCCTGACGTCGGCAGGAGCGAAAACCGACCCGCAAACCTCGAACTGCGTGCCGCCCGTGTTGCGGAAGAACGTCGATGGTGAAACCGTCATCCTGGCCGAATTGCTCGCTGGTGTGAGTTGGAGGACGTGTCCGCCCGAACCAATCATCGGGAATGCGATTTTGCCGCCCTCGGCCTTCAGCGAGCGATCATTGGCATCTCCATAAGTGGCGTTCTCGAAGTCCCCGCTGCGCAGCAGGTCCTCTCCGGAACCGCATCCCCTCATGCGCGCCAGCGGCGCTTCGGCCCGACTTGCCCGTGGCACAATTACCCCATGCCCGCCGTTACGATCAATTCGCGTACCGCGCGCGGCCGAGAGTCGTTCGAGCCGATCGAGAATTGCTTCGCGCATCGACCCTACCGCCGGGACCGGTCGGTAATCGAGGATGCGGATCGGAATGACCTCCGCCCGCGCAACCTTTCCATCGTCGAGCCATGCCCGAAGCACGAAACTGCCATGCGTTTCCAGAAAGTACTGATCGAACAGGAAATTTCCGCTCGAATACGCGATCAGCCCATCGTTGTAGAGCTCAATCCCCTGCGGCACATGCGGGTGATGCGACGCGACCAACGCGGCTCCGCGATCGACCGCAAGTTTCATTCTGCGTTCGCTCTCTTCCGTGGGACCGTCGCTGTACTCGCGGCTGCCGTGGTATTGGGCGATGATGTTGCGACCGAGCGCGGCCTCCCGCGCCACGCTGGCAGCGATGTTCTTGTCGGAGCCGTGTGCCGCCCCGCCCTTGCCCGCTTCAGCCACCTGGTTGGGCTCGACCGAGCCCTTCCACCCGACATAGCCGAGCAGCGAAAGCGCTTGTCCTCCAACATCGAGGCGCGAGGCACGCAGCGCCTGCTCCTCGTTCAATCCTGCGCCCGACCAAGCGAGCCCCGCCCTCTCCACCGCATCGATCGTTGAGACCACGCCTTCCTCGAGAAGGTCGTAGCTGTGGTTGTTGCCCAGCGAAACATGATCGAAGCCCGCGTCCGCCAGCGCGTGCGCCAGCGCCGGAGAGGCGTAGAAGGTCACGCTCTTGGGCGGCGAATTGCCGAAATCGCGATCGGACAGGACGATCTCGAGGTTTACCGACGCAAGGTCCGCGGTTTCGACATAGGGCCGCATCGGTTCGAGGAGTGCCTTGATGTCGGGAAGAGGATCCGCGGGATCGATCAGTTGCCGTTCGCCCCAGATGGGCTCGACATAGCGTCGCCCCGCCATAGCATCGCCGGCGAACAACAGTTCGATCCGGCCTGCTTTTCGCGCAACAACTTCGATCGCAGGTATCTGCAGGCAGTCGCAGATCGCGCGGTAGATTTCGTTATGGCCGAATGTCTGCACCGTCGGGTGGATCAATCCGCCCTCGACAACGATCTGATAATAGGGCGCTATTGGCACTTGTACCGCATAGGCGCCCTCACCGTGGACGGTTGCTGCCTGGCCATTGATCTTTGCGGTCAATCCGTTCGCGGAAACGCGATCAAAGGCGGTATCGATCACACCGCTCGCCTGGAACTGCTGTGGCTCTTTGGCGAGCGCGAAAGTGGCGGGAACCGTCATCCCTGCAAGTGCCGCGAGCGCCATTTTCCCCAACGTCACTGCGCGCGCTCTCCCCTTGGCGACCTTCACTTCTGCGCACCTTCCTAGGATTAGCTCCCCGAGCCAAGCCTTTACTGCGAAATCGGTCATAGATTGAAGCTATGAGACCATCTCCGAATAGTCCTATTCGCTCCACGGTCGCACGCGCAATGTCAGCCGATGGGACAACCACGGACGGCCCTGATCATCGGGGGTGGAATCATCGGAGTGACAAGCGCTTACACGCTTGCCCGCGATGGCTGGCAGGTCCGGTTGGTGGAACGCGAAGCCGAAATTGCGCTCGGCGCCTCGTGGGGCAACGGTCGTCAACTCAGCTATAGCCATACCAATGCTCTCGCGAACCCCGGCATTCTCTCGCAATTACCCGGTCTGTTGCTTGGCTGCGACGACGCATTCCGATTGAGCCTGCGGCCCGAACCACACTACCTGCTCTGGCTGCTGCGCTTGCTGGGCAACTCGTCCGGATCCGCCTATCGCCAGAACACGCTGGAAACTCTTGCCCTGGCCGAGCAGTCGCGAAGCGCGATGAATGCCTTGCTCGCGCGTCATCCGATCGAGTTTGACCGCCGCAAGGTTGGCAAGCTGGTCTTGCTGCGCGGCGAGAAGGAAGTCCGCGCAGCACGAGAAATCATGGAGCTGAAACGCGCGGCCGGCCTGAGGCAATTTCTACTCAGCGCTGATGAAGCCCGCGCGATCGAGCCTGCCCTTGCCCAGTCGACCGATCCGATAACTGCGGCGCTCCACGCCCCTGATGACGAAACGGGTGACTGCAATGCTTTTGCGCGCGCTCTGTGGAAGCTGACGGCGCGCGAGTTTGGTGCCAAGCTAGCCTTGCGTCGCCAGGTGCTGGCCATAGGACGGGGCAAGACCGAATCCCGCGTGCACCTCGACAATGGTGATGTTCTGTCCGCGCAGCAGGTGGTGGTCGCAAACGGCCACTGCGCAGCTCGCCTTCTTCGGCCGCTGGGTTACAATCTCCCGATCGAGCCCATGAAGGGGTATTCCTTCACCGCGCCGATAGGAAATGCACCCCCCTGCGTTTCAATCACGGACAGCAAGCGAAGGATCGTGTTCACCAACATCGGCACCCGAATGCTGGTGGCTGGAATAGCCGAGCTGGGTCGCCACGATCGCGAGGTCGCCCCCGACCGTCTAGACACGATGATAGATGCGGCCAGGGCATCCCTGCCGGAAGCCGCAGTCTACTCCGAATGCGACCAGGGCTGGGCCGGATTCCGGCCCCTCACACCGAACTCGCAGCCTCTCATTCGCCAGTTGGAGCGGGGGATCGCGGTAAATGGCGGCCACGGCATGCTGGGCTGGACACTGGCAATGGGGTCGGCCGAGAGGCTCTCCAAGCTGGTTGCCGCTCGCTAGAGATCGTCGGCTGAGACATATTCCTCGATATCGCATGTCGTCGCGACGCCCAGAACAAGCGCATTGATGACGCGTTTCCAGAAGGCGGTGCCAAACAGTTTTCTCAGCATTGCGTTCGCTTCACCAGGGGCAAGCCAGGGAGCGCGCCGGTGTATTTACCGTCACTGATCAGAGGTTCCCCATTCACGATCAGAAAGCGCACCCCGGTCGATAGCTTGTCTGGCTCCTGGTAGCTGGCGCGCGGGGCAAACTCCCGCGCGTCGAAGATGACGATATCAGCCGCATAGCCGGGCTTCAGATAGCCGCGATCTACAAGCCCGACGATCTCCGCAGTCTGCGCGCTTGAGCGGCGTATGAAGCGTGCCAGAGGCATGTCGCCATCTGCAACGAGGTCGCGGAAGGCTTTGGGAAAGCTGGCATATTTGCGCGGATGGCCCGAAGATCCGTCGGATCCGGTAACTACCCATTCGCGATGAGCGAATTCCGCGATGTCCACCTCGCTCATGTTGAAGGAGGCGACGCGCGCGTCGCCCTGCTTCAGGATCGCAATGGCGGCCGCCACCGGATCGAGGCCCATGCTCCGGGCTACTTCGGCCAGAGTCTTGCCTGTCTCGACTTCGGCCCCTTCCAGCGATCCTGTGATGAGAAGCTTGTCCGCACCTCCCCTGCGCACGAGCCCATCGGCGATTCCCGATCGAATTGCAGCCTGTTGGTCTGGATCATCGAAGCGCATTCGCAGCGCATACAGTCCACCCTCTAGCGCCCATCGCGGCACCAGCGCGTTGCTGATCCGCGTTCCCGAAGCTGACCACGGATACTGGTCGGCGCTTACGCGTTGGCCGGATTCCTGCGCCGCCTCGATCAGCGCGATCATCTCCGCGCTCTTGCCCCAGACTTCAGGACCCAGCGCCTTGATGTGGGAGATATGGACGGGAAGCCCGGCACGCCGTCCGATTTCCAGTGTCTCGGCGACGGCACCTGTAACCGAGATGTTGTAGGTACTCTCGTCGCGCATATGCGTATCGTAATAGCCGCCGAGCGCGCCCGCTACCGAGGCCAGGGCAACCACTTCGTCAGTCGCTGCGTAATTCTGGGGCACGTAATAGAGACCTGCCGACAGACCCCATGCGCCCTCGCACATGGATTTGCGGACCGAGGCCTTCATTAGCTCAAGCTCCGCCTCTGTAGGAGCGCGATTGGCTAGTCCGACTGCGGCCTCGCGGATGGGACCGAATCCAGCAAGAAAGGCGACATTGGTGCCGACGCCCATCCCCCGCATTCGCTGCGCCTGCTCGGCAATGTCTGGGGCACCGAAGCCGTCATTGCCGATGACGACGCTCGAAACGCCTTGGAAAGCAAAGGCGAGATTGGCGCGCCTAGGCGCGTCGGGCGAGGACAGATCCTCATCGGCGTGTGTGTGGGGGTCAATGAAGCCTGGCGCCACGATCAGGCCCTCGGCAACTATCGTCTTTGCGGCATTGAACCTCGCACGAGCACCCTCGCCCACAAAGGATATCCGGCCATCGTCGACCACCACGTCGACGCGCCTGCCGTCGGCAAGCGAGCCGTCGAACACCGTCCCCCCGGTGATGAGAAGATCAGCCGCTTCCCGGTCGGGGCCCGCGACGACCGATTGGCACGCGGACAGCAGGATCAGACCGAGACATGCTGGGGCCAATGCGGCGAGGCGGCTGG
Source organism: Altererythrobacter sp. CAU 1644 (assembly GCF_029623755.1). NCBI lineage: Bacteria > Pseudomonadati > Pseudomonadota > Alphaproteobacteria > Sphingomonadales > Erythrobacteraceae > Altererythrobacter > Altererythrobacter arenosus. The sequence continues at coordinate 2,101,397 of NZ_CP121106.1, read as the reverse complement.
CTCTCATTCCCTTGGCGTTTCCAGCAGTGCCTGCATCATCGCCTCCGAAGCTGCCACGCCGAGCCTGCGGACAAGCGCGCGATCGGTTTCGTCCCCCAGCTCGTAGGTCGCGGTCGGCACACCGAACCGTTCGTAGACCCAGGCCTTCGACACGGCGCTGTCGCGATTGTGACCGGGCACCTCCTTGACTTGATAACCCGGCAAGCGGGCCTGGTACGCCTCGAGCCAGGCCTCGGTGAAGCCGGCCGGATCAGTCGGGAGCTCCTTGTCGAGCGTGTAAACAAGGTCGTTCCGGGTCGAATGAAAGTCGATGAACAGCCGAAGCTTGTCCTGCGGATCTGCTGCAATCTGTTCGAACAGATCGCGCATGAGCTGCGTCTCTGGCTGCGTGAACGGACCCCAATCGCGGTTCAGATCGATTCCGCGCACATTGTGCCGCCAATGTCCGTGAACGACACCATCCGGGTTGAGCATCGGCACGACCACAGTGCGAAAGCGTGCACGATAGGCCCTTGCAAGGTCGCTATCGCCTAGGATCGTCTCGACGAAGGGTAGCAAGGCCAGTGCCCCGGTCACCTCTGGGGGATGCTGCCTGCCAAGCAGGACCACCGTCTCGCGCTGGCCCTCCCCTGATGCAGCGATGGTCAAGGCCGGGATCTCGCGCCCTTCGACCGACTTGCCGAGAACGAACCGGGATACGTCCTGATGTCGGACCATGTCATCGAGCCATGCATCATAAGTTGGGGGGACGAATATCTCCTGCGCGGCAATGAAGATCGGCTCTGGCCCCACCTGCATCGTCAATTTCGCCCCGGTGGTCGTATCGTACCCAAGGATATCCAGAATGGTCGCCTGCTTGAGTGAAAGGTCGCCACGCGGAACCGGCTCCCAGGTTTTCCCGTCGCGACTGATCTTGGGCCAGTAACGGTGGTCGCAATCGCTGTATTCCAGCTCGATCTCGACCTTTCGCCTCTGTTCGGAAGCAACCCGAAAGGCATACCACGGACTGCAGTTGATCGGCGGGTCGTCCTCCGGCTCGATCTTGAGCTTGATCGATCGATCTCGCTCGACCGAGCAGCCGGCCAAGGCGCCAGCCGGGAAGTCCGTATCGACGCGGAGGCCTGCGCCCAAGCACAATACCTCCGGAGAGCCGGCTGCGGCCGAGAATGAGTCGGAATCGGCTTCCGATACTGCGGTGCAGCCGCCAAGCAGCGTCGCGGCTGCAAGCATGATGGTGGAAAGACGCCTCACGCAGCCACTTCCCCGTTCGTTGGGTTTCCGCCCGGTTGCGCAGCAACGGACCGGCGAAATCGGAAACAGGCTCTCATGCGTCACTCCCCACGGACAGCCTTCTACGGTCTGCCCCCCTGTAGTTCGCATGCTGCCGCAACCCAGCCAATGCGGCAATCGTTCGATCATGAAGAATAAGGAGGTCCGGTATAGCGCCCGGTTATTCCGCCTGAGGATTTAAGCCGGGGTGACCAGCTCGGCGATGGCACGATCGAAATCGACCAGCACCTTGCGCAAGGTCGCCACCGTGTCCTCGATCAGCTGCACATAGGGATGGTCGGCGAGCGCCGTGGCAAAGATCTCGAACTCCGGCAGATCTTCCAGCATGTAGCGATGCAATCCGGTCCCAAGGTGGGAGAATGCTGTATACTGGTCGGCAATGGCAAACCCCACCCGCTTCCGCGCCAGTGATAATGCGACGTGATAGGTATGGGCGGTGACGATCTCGTTGGGCTCGATTTCGCGCGCGGAAAGCGCTCCGCCAATCAGCGTGCCTAGCGGACCGCTTTCGCGCATCCCGATGAAGTCGGTCCCGTGCAATATCGCCGGATCGATCGGCCCGTCACCGTGTTCGATGGCATCGCCCGAAACCAGGACCAGCTTACCCGCACCGATGCGATAGGATTTCAGCAAGGGATCTTCGAGCGGTTCGAACCCGATGCACAGGTCGCTGCGCTTCTCGTACAGAGCCTTGCCGATTTCCGCCGAGTGCAATGTGGTCAGCTCGAAGCTGAACAGAGGATCGTTATCGCGCATCCGTGAGATCAGTTCGGGCCCGACCGAAAGACTCAAAGACGGAAGTACGCCAAGGCGAAGATGCTCGCCGCGGCGGTTGCGGATATTCGCCGCCGATATCTTGAGCATCCGGATCTGGTCATAGATCCGATCGACGTCGGCATAGAGCTCGTGCGCCGCATCGGTGGCGATGAGGCGCCCCTTGTCGCGCGTGAACAGTTCGAAACCGAGCTGGTCTTCAAGGTGGCGCAGCACCTTGCTGACCGAAGGCTGCGATACGAACAGATTTCGCGCCGCCCCACTGATCGAGCCGGCCCGATAGACATGATAGAAGATCTCGATCTGGCGCAGCCTCATGCGGTCCAGTGTGCATGGCTTTCCCGCGGGCGCAAGCTTTGTGGGGCTAAAGAGGACTGGTGATCCCCAGCCACTCGGTGGATTCGGCGGCCCTGAGGACCAGCCGCAACCCCAAGATTGCTGCGACCAGCACCACCGCTGCCCCAGCGGTATTCGTCAGCACGCCATTCGCATAGCGGCCGAGCACAGCCTTCTGATTCATGGCGAACAGCAGGAAAACGGCAATGATGGGAAGCAACAGACCATTGGCGAACTGGGCCGTCAGGATGATCGTGATCGGCTTGATACCGGCGAGCGCTAGTGCGGCACCGATAGCGACCACGCTAAGCGCAACCGCCCTGTGCATGGCGCGCTTGGAACCGGTCGCAATCGGCAAGATCTCTGTCATCGCATAGGCCGTCGCCAGCGGGGCAGTGATCGCGCTGGAAAGCCCCGCGGCGAATAGCCCGGCCCCCAGCAGGTACTTTGAGTAGGAACCGAACAGCGGTTCAAGCTGGGTCGCCATGTCGCCGGCGCTCTCCACGCTTAGACCCGCCGCGAACATGCTCGCCGCCGCGGTCGAAACGATCAGGATCGTGATGAGCCCTCCCAGGCCGATGGCAATGGCTGTGTCGGCACGCGCGTCGGACAGGCTTTCGGGACTGGGCCACCGCCGCTTCGCTGCGGCAGCATGCAGAAACAGATTGTAGGGGACCACGGTGGTACCGATGAGCGCAACGACCGTGAGCAACCCGCCTTCCGGAATAGCGGGTACAAGGAGACCTCTGCCCAGCGCCCCGAGGTCGGGTCGCACGATTGCGAAAGTCGCGACGAACGCCAGGGCCATCACGACGACGAGGCCCACAAGCACGCGTTCGATGTGGCGATAGCTTCCCACCCACAACAGACCTGCCGCAAGCGCAGCAATTGCTCCGACCGAAAGCACGAATGAACCTTCGCTATCGCCAGTCAATGCCGCCAGGCCAAGTGCAGCGCCCGACAGGTTGCCGGCCTCATAAGCCGAATTGCCGAGATAGAGCGCCAGCCCGATCAAGACGATCATCGGCCAACGCCAAAAGGACGTACGCAAGACTTCGACCAGCGTCTCGCCCAGCCCTTTCTGCGTCACGACACCGAGCCTTGCCGACATCTCCTGAAGGACCATGGTCGCCACAGTCGCGAACAGGACCGCCCATAGCAGCGTATATCCGAAGCTCGCCCCGGCGAGCGTGCTGGTGGTTACCGTACCGGGTCCAATGAAAGCCGCCGTCACCAACGCGCCGGGGCCGATGTTCCTGATCCGGCTAAGCATCAAGCGGCCCCCTCTTCTGCTCTCTCATGTCCGGATGGCCGAACCCGCCCCCCGTCGGCGTTTCGATCACGATCCGATCTCCCCGGTCGACGCTGGCCTGTCCGCAGCCGCCCAGGTCGACCACTGTCCCATCGGAACGTTCAACCGTGTTTCGCCCAACCCGGCCATCCTTGCCTCCCTGCGTTCCCCGCGGCGCGACCACGCGGTGCTCGGACAGGATCGAGCATTCCATCGGCTCAAGAAAGCGAATCCTGCGCGTGATGCCGTCGCCCGCGTTCCATCGCCCGCGCCCACCCGAACCGCGATCGATACTGAACTCGTCGAGCACCACCGGATAGCGATGTTCGAGAATTTCGGGGTCGGTCATGCGGGTGTTGGTCATGTGCGTGTGAACCGCCGCAGCGCCATCGAATCCCGGACCAGCCGGTGCACCCGAGCAGATCGTCTCGTAATATTGGTAGCGGGCATTGCCGAAGGTCAGGTTGTTCATGGTCCCCTGGCTCGACCCTAGCCGTCCTAGCGCCCCGAACAGCGCATCGGTGATCGCCTGGCTGGTCTCGACATTGCCTGCGACCACGGCCGCAGGAAACCTGGGATTCAGCAATGATCCTTCGGGCACGATGATCTCGAGCGGCTCCATGCACCCGGCATTGAGCGGGATTTCGTCATCCACCAGGCAACGGAAGACATAGAGCACCGCCGCCCGGGTAATTGCAGGCGGCGCATTGAATGCACTTTCCTGTTGGGAAGTCGTCCCGCTGAAGTCGATTGTGGCGGTTCCAGCGGAGCGGTCGGGCCGGATCGCCACTCTGATCGTCGCACCATTGTCGAGATCAAGGCTGAACTCGCCCGGCTCCAACTGGCGGATGACCAGCCTGACAGCCTGCTCGGCGGTGGCCTGGATATGCCCCATATAGGCCTGCACGACCTCGTTACCGTATTCGGCAACCAGCCTTTGCAACTCCCCAGCGCCCGCCGCGTTGGCCGCAACCTGCGCCATCAGGTCGGCCACGTTCTGCGCGATATTGCGCGCCGGATAGGGTCCTTCGCCCAGCGCGCGTTCGATCCGCTCGGTCATGAACGACCCGCGCTCGACCAGCTTGAGATTGTCGAGCAGCACGCCTTCTTCATGGATCGTTCTGCCCAGCGGAGACATGGATCCCGGTGCGATGCCGCCGACGTCCTCGTGATGCGCCCGCGAAGCGACGAAGAACAGGATCTGTTCGTCGCGATCGTCGAAGACGGGCGAAACCACCGTAATATCAGGTAGATGGGAGCCGCCATTGTGCGGATTGTTCTGAACGAACGCATCGCCCGGCTCGATCGGCACTCCGCTCTCGATGATCACTTTCACGCTGGCATCCATCGAACCGAGATGGACCGGAACATGCGGCGCATTGGCGACGAGATTCCCCGCGCGATCGAAAATCGCGCAGGAGAAGTCGAGCCGCTCCTTCACATTGACCGACTGGGAAGTGTTGCGCAGCACGATCCCCATTTGCTCGGCGATCGACATGAACAGGCTGTTGAATATCTCGAGCGTCACCGGATCGCATGTATCAGGTGAAACTCCGGTGCGGTTGAGATCAGCCACGCGTTCCAGAACCAGATGGCCGAACCGATTGATGGTACCCGACCACCCGCGTTCGATCACGATGGTCCCGGTTGGCTCGATGATAATCGCTGGGCCGGCAATCGCATGACCGCGCCTCAGGCCAGCGATGTCGAAGACCTCGGCCGGATGCCATTGACCACCTGAAAAGATGCGGTGTGAGGCAATCGGGCTCGGCGCGTCGCTGCAGGCGAAGTCGGCTGCCTGCTCGGCAATCGATTCTCCACCACCGCCGGATTCTACCACCAACGTGTCGAGCATGATGGCCTTCCCCGGTGCGAGAAAGCCGAATTGCCGGCGATGTGCCGCTTCGAATGCTTCGACCATCGCACCAGGCGAGCCAAGTGGGACGCGAATGCTGGTTTCTGTGCCGCGATAACGCAGCAGCGCGGCTGGTCGGTGATCGATTGCCGCATGATCCAGCCCCTGGCCTCGCAACTCTTCCGCGTTAAGCTGCTGCAGCTGGCCCACCGCTTGCTCGATATCATCCACGATCCCCGGCTCAAGCGGACGGTCGATGACGCGCTGTCGCTCGGTGTGGATTGCGGCGAGGCCCATGCCATAGGCCGACAAGACACCTGCGAAGGGATGCAGCAGGATCCTCGTAATGCCGAGCCGCTCGGCGACGAGGCAGGCATGCTGCCCCCCTGCCCCGCCGAAGCAATTGAGCACATAGTTCTGCACATCGTAACCGCGCGCAATCGAGATCTTCTTGATCGCCTGCGCCATGTGTTCGACCGCGATCTCGAGGAAGCCCTCGGCCACGTCTTCCGCGGTCCGGCCGTCGTCGATCTCGCGTGCGATGGCTTCGAAACCTTCGCGGGAGGCGGCGGCGTCGAGCGGCAAGTCTTGCTGCGGCCCGAATATGTGCGGGAAATGCTCAGGTTGAAATTTGCCGAGGCACAGGTTGATGTCGGTTACGGCCAGCGGTCCGCCGCGGCGATAGCAGGCCGGTCCGGGATTGGCGCCCGCGGATTCCGGACCGACGCGCAGGCGCCCGTCTTCATATCGCAGGATCGAGCCACCCCCAGCCGCCACGGTGTGAATGTGCAGCATGGGCACGCGCATGCTGACGCCCGCGACCTGTGTTTCGTAGGCCTTCTCATATTCGCCCGCGTAGTGGGAGACGTCGGTCGAGGTCCCACCCATGTCGAAGCCGATCACCCGGTCGAACCCGGCCAGGCGCGCGGTGTGGACGCAACCTACGATCCCCCCGGCTGGCCCGGAGAGGATTGCGTCCCGACCGCGGAATTCCGCTGCATCGGTCAGTCCTCCAGACGACTTCATGAACAGCAATTGCCCCGGAGATTGCCGGTGCCGGAACGCCGCGGAAATTCTCTCGACATATTCGCGCAGGACCGGCGAGAGATAGGCGTCGACCACGGTTGTCTCTCCCCGCGCGACGATTTTCGTGAGCGGGCTGACCTCATGGCTGGCCGAAACCTGGGTGAAGCCGATTTCGCGCGCTACCTCGGCGAGCGCCCTTTCATGCGCCGGGTATTCATAGGAGTGCATCAGCACGATCGCGACCGAGCGATAACCTTCGCCGTATTTCGTACTCAAGGCTACGCGAGCCTTATCAATATCTAGCTCTTGCTCGATGTGTCCGTCGTCTCTGACCCGCTCATCAATCTCGACCACGTCGCTGTAAAGCAATGCGGGTTTCTCGATATTCAGCGCGAATGTCCTGGGTCGTGACTGATAACCGATCTCCAGCACATCGCGCAGGCCGCGGGTTACCGCGAGCAGGGTTCGCTCCCCCTTGCGCTCGAGCAGGGCATTGGTAGCGACGGTCGTTCCCATCTTGAGCGCTGCGACCCGCTCCAATGAAATATCCTTATCTGCATCAAGGCCCAGCAGCTCACGCACTCCGTGGAGCGCCGCATCCTCATAGGCGCCGGGATTCTCGGATAGGTATTTGCGCGTGAGCAACTCGCCGGCAGGTGTCTGGGCAACGACATCGGTGAAAGTTCCACCACGATCGATCCAGAACTCCCACTTGCCGTCCGACCGGTCTGCACCCGCAAAACCCATGAGAGATCAACATCCCGCCCGTTGTGAAGGCGCGATATTGGGCCAGCGGGTGCGCTTTCGCAATCGCCGAGTTCCGCCGATCAGTTGCCGAGAATGCCCGGCAGCCGCAACCCCTTCTCACGTGCGCAATCGAGTGCATCCTCGTAGCCCGCATCGGCATGGCGCATCACGCCAGTCGCCGGGTCGTTCCACAGCACGCGTTCGAGGCGGCGCGCCGCATCCTCGGTCCCGTCGGCGACGATCACCATGCCGGCGTGCTGGCTGAAGCCCATGCCGACCCCGCCACCGTGGTGCAGGCTGACCCAGGTCGCGCCGCTGGCGGTGTTGAGCAGCGCATTCAATAACGGCCAGTCGCTGACCGCGTCGCTGCCATCCTTCATCGCCTCGGTCTCACGATTGGGGCTGGCGACCGAACCGCTGTCGAGATGATCGCGGCCGATAACCACCGGCGCCTTCAACTCGCCGTTCGCGACCATTTCGTTGAACGCCATGCCGAGCCGGTGACGATCACCCAGCCCGACCCAGCAGATGCGCGCGGGCAGGCCCTGGAAGGCTATCCGTTCACGCGCCATGTCGAGCCAGTTGTGCAGGTGGTGGTTGTCGGGCAGCAGCTCCTTCACCTTGGCATCGGTCTTGTAGATGTCCTCCGGATCGCCCGAAAGCGCGGCCCAGCGGAACGGCCCGACGCCGCGGCAAAACAGTGGACGGATATAGGCGGGTACGAAGCCGGGGAAAGCGAAGGCGTTCTCCAGCCCCTCTTCCAGTGCGACCTGGCGAATGTTGTTGCCATAATCGAGCGTCGGTACGCCCGCATCCCAGAAAGCAAGCATGGCTTCGACCTGCTTGCGCATCGAGGCGCGCGCGGCCTTTTCGACCGCCTTGGGGTCGCTTTCGCGCTTCTCGCGCCATTCGCCCATCGTCCAGCCTTCGGGCAGGTAACCATTGACCGGGTCGTGCGCGCTGGTCTGGTCGGTGACGATATCGGGGCGAATGCCGCGCTTCACCAGTTCAGGGAACACCTCGGCGGCATTGCCCAGCAGGCCGACCGACTTCGCCTCGCCCGCCGCGGTCCAGCGCTCGATCATCGCGAGCGCCTCGTCCACGCTGTCAGTCTTTTCATCGAGGTAGCGCGTGCGCAGGCGGAAATCGATGCTCTCGGGATTGCACTCAACCGCGAGGCAGCACGCGCCCGCCATTACCGCCGCGAGCGGCTGCGCGCCGCCCATCCCGCCGAGCCCCCCGGTGAGGATCCATTTGCCCGTGAGGTCGCCGTCGTAATGCTTGCGGCCCGCCTCCACGAAGGTCTCGTAGGTGCCCTGCACGATCCCTTGCGTGCCAATGTAGATCCACGACCCGGCCGTCATCTGGCCGTACATCATCAGCCCCTTGCGATCGAGCTCGCTGAAATGGTCCCAATCCGCCCAGAGCGGCACGATGTTGGAATTGGCGATCAGCACGCGCGGGGCATCGCTATGGGTCCGGAAGACGCCGACCGGCTTGCCCGACTGCACCAGCAGCGTCTCGTCGTCGGACAAGGTCTTGAGACTGGCCAGGATCGCCTCGAAATCAGCCCAACTGCGCGCCGCGCGGCCAATGCCGCCATAGACGACCAACTCGTCCGGGTTCTCGGCCACTTCGCGGTCGAGATTGTTCTGGATCATCCGGAACGGCGCCTCAGTCTGCCAGCTGCGACAGTTAAGATCGGGGCCGGTGGGCGACTTGATTTCGCGGGCATTGCGGCGGTCGATAGTCATGCAAGATCTCCGAAGGTGCTTTCGATGGCAGCGAAAACCGCGGCGAGCGTATCGCGCAGGTCGGCGGCCTTGTCGGGGGCGTAGGCGAAGGGCGGTTCCTCCGCTTCGAGATAGGTCAGTTGCGCGATCTCCATCTGGATCGCGTGGATGCCGCGTGCCGGTTCGCCATAGTGGCGCGTGGTCCAGCCGCCCTTGAAGCGACCGTTGAGCGCGCTGCTGTAGGGGCTGGCGGCGCAGGCATCCTTCGCCACACGCTCGATTGCGGGAGCGCAGGTCGTGCCGCCATTGGTGCCGATATTGAGGTCGGGCAGCGTGCCGTCGAACAGGTAAGGCAAGCGCGACTGGATCGAGTGGCAATCGTAGAGCACGACGAAGCCATGCGCTGCGCGTGTGCGATCCAGCTCGGCGCTCAGGGCGGCATGGTAGGGCACGTGGAAGGCTTCGCGGCGTCGCGCAATCTCTGCCTCCTCCGGCTCCTCGCGCCAGAGCGGTCGGTTCTCGAAATCGACCATAGGCACGAGGCCGGTGGTGTTCTGCCCGGGATACAGGCTCGCCCCATCGGGCGGTCGGTTGGCGTCGATGACGTAGCGGTTGAACTCCGCACGCACCACCGTGGCTTGCGGAACGAGGCCCTCGTAAAGCTGCGGAATGTGCCAGTCGGTATCGGCCAGCATCGCGCCGCGTTCGGTCAGGTTCGCAGCGATGTCCTCCGGCAAAAAGGTCCCTGAATGCGGCTGGGCCAGCACGATCGGCGAATTGCCCGGGATGACTGTGACCGGGTTCACGCCTCGAAGCCTGCGATAGTGTCTGCCGCAATGCCGTCGGCCAGCAATTCCGAGCCAAGCAGATCCGCCATGGCCGCAATGTCGGGCTCCATCAGCCGGTCTCCGGTGAGGGCGGGCGAAGCCGCACGGATGCGCTCCATGGTTGCCTGTAGTGTGGCGCTGGTTTCAAGCGGCGCGCGGCATTCGACCCCTTGCGCCGCAGTCATCGCCTCGATGCCGAGGATGGCGGCAAGATTGGCGTTCATTTCGAACAGGCGCCGCGCCCCGTGGCAGGCCATCGAGACATGGTCTTCCTGGTTGGCCGAGGTCGGCGTCGAATCCACCACGCGAGGGTTTGCGAGCGCCTTGTTCTCGCTCATCAGGGCGGCGCTGGTCACCTCGGCGATCATCAGGCCCGACTGCAGGCCCGGCGACGGCGCGAGAAAGGCGGGCAGGCCGAAGCTTAGCGCCGGATCGACCAGCAGCGCGATGCGGCGCTGCGCGATGGCGCCGATTTCGGACACGGCGATGGCGATCCCGTCGGCCGCCATGCCGACCGGCTCGGCGTGGAAATTCCCGCCCGACACGATCGACCCATCGGACAGCACCAGCGGGTTATCGGTCGCGGCATTGGCCTCGATCCGCAGCACCTTGCCCGCATGGGCAAGCTGATCGAGACAAGCGCCGATCACCTGTGGCGCGCAGCGCAGGCAATAGGGGTCCTGAACGCGCAGATCGTCCTCCCGGTGGCTCTCGCGGATTTGCGATCCTTCGAGGAGGTCGCGGATGATCTCGGCAGCGACGATCTGCCCGCGGTGGCCGCGCAGCGTGTGGATCTCCTCGCGGAATGGCGCAGTGGAGCCCATCGCCGCATCGAGCGACAGAGCAGTCGTCACCAGCGAGTTCACCGCCAGCCGCCAGCTGTCGAACAGCGCAGCAAGAGCAAGCCCGGTCGAGACCTGCGTACCGTTCAAGAGCGCAAGGCCTTCCTTCGCCTCAAGCACCAACGGTTCGAGGGCGGCGCGCTGCAGCGCCTCGCCCGCCGCCATGCGCTCGCCCTTGTAGAAGGCAACCCCCTCCCCGATCAGCGTCGCGGCTACGTGGGCGAGCGGGGCGAGGTCGCCCGATGCGCCCACCGATCCCTTTTCCGGCACGACAGGGATAACATCGGCCTCGACCAGTTGCTGCAGTCGCTCGACGACGACGGGCCGTACGCCCGAGGCCCCGCGTCCGAGCGAGAGGCACTTCAGCGCAATGATAAAGCGAACGATTTCCGGCGCGAGCGGCTCGCCGAAACCGGCACTGTGCGAGAGCACGAGATTGCGCTGGAGCGTGCCCAGGTCCTCCGCGCCGATGCGCACGCTGGCAAGCTTGCCGAAGCCGGTGTTGACCCCGTAGATCGCTTCGCCTGTGCCCACAGCTGCCGCCAGCCGGTCGGCCGACCGTGCGACATCGATCATCGCGGCATCATCGATACGGAAGGGACCGGAGGAGCGGTAGAGCGTTTCGAGCTCGGCCAGCCCCAGCGATCCGGGCGACAAATCATGCATCGTGGTAAGTTCCTGCAGTGATCCGGCCGCGCAGCAGGCGCCCGCCGATCCAGTAGCTGAGATAGTCGGGGTGGGAGACGTCCCACACGGCGAGATCGGCGCGCTTGCCGGATTCGATCGTGCCGTATTCGGCCTCCAGCCCCAGCGCCTTCGCGCCGTTGCGGGTCGCGCCCGCGAGCGCTTCCTCCGCGGTCATGCGAAACAGGGTGCATCCCATGTTCATTGCCAGCCGTAGCGAGGAAAGCTGAGAGCTGCCGGGATTGCAGTCGGTCGCGAGCGCCATCGCCACGCCATGTTCGCGCAGCGCCTCCAGCGGCGGCAGGCGCGTCTCGCGCAGCGCGTAGAAGGCACCCGGAAGGAGCACCGCGACGACGGCCTTCTCCGCCAGTACCGCTGCATCCTCGGGCGCGAGCCATTCGAGGTGGTCGGCAGACAAGGCATCGTACTCTGCTGCCAAGACCGCGCCCTTGAGGTCGCTCAACTGCTCGGCGTGAAGCTTGACCCGCACGCCCAGTTCTTGCGCCTTTTCGAAGACGCGGCGGATCTGTGCTGGAGTGAAGCCAATTCCCTCGCAAAACCCGTCGACCGCGTCGACCAGCCCCTCGGCGGCCGCCATTTCGAGCCCGGGCAAGACAACCTCGTCCACATAGCGGTCGGGCTCGCCATCGAATTCGGGCGGCAGCGCATGGGCGGCGAGCCAGCTCGTGACAATATGGACCGGACGATGGGTTTCGATCGCTCGCGCAACCCGCAACATGCGCATTTCGTGCTCGATGGTCAGGCCGTAGCCCGATTTGATCTCGATGACCGCGACCCCATCGGCGATCAGGTCGTCGATCCGGCGCAACGCGTCGGCGAGCAATTCCTCGTCGCTCGCTTCGCGCGTCGCCGATACCGTCGAGCGGATACCGCCTCCTGCCTTGGCGATCTCCTCATAGCTTGCGCCTTCAAGCCGGAGCGCGAATTCTCGGCTGCGGTCGCCGCCGAATACGAGATGGGTGTGGCAATCGATCAGCGCCGGCGTGACGAGCGCGCCCCCAAGGTCGGTACGCGGGTAATCCGAATACTGCGGCGGTATCATCGGGGCCGAACCGACCCAGTCGATCCGCCCGTCGTCAACCACGATCGCCGCGTCTTCGACGAGGCCGTAGGCGTCGCCGCCCGCAACCATGGTCGTTGCGCGACAATTCGTGAAAACCCGCTTCCCCATCGCCTTGCCTTGTTGCCGATTCTGTGATTATGTATGCACATATTCCGCGAGTAGGGCAATATATGAGTGCGACAATTTCGGCCCGCCGGCTGCTCGGACCCGATGGCTGGATGACCAATGCCGCCGTACGCTTCGGTGATGATGGACGAATCGTATCGGTTGGCGCGGAGGGCTTTGACCCGGCGACTGCAGTCGGCACGCTGCTGCCTGGCATGGCCAATGTCCACACGCACAGCTTCCAGCGCGCAATGGCGGGCCTGGCCGAGCAACGCGGACCGTCCGGTTCCGACGATTTCTGGACCTGGCGGCAGGTCATGTACCGTTTTCTAGACCTGCTGACGCCCGAAGACATAGAGGCGATCGCCGCGCAGGTTCAAATGGACATGGCCGAGGCGGGCTACACCGCTTCGGCCGAGTTTCACTATCTGCACCATCGGCCGAACGGCGCGCATTATGACGATTTGGCAGAGACTTCTGCGCGGATCTTGGCGGCGAGCCAGGACAGCGGCATCGGGCTGACCCATCTGCCGGTGCTCTACACCTATGGCGGGCTCGACCAGCGCAAGCTCGGTGACGGTCAGCGCCGCTTCGGCTGCGACATCGCCACGTTCGAGCGCCTTTACGCAGCGCTTCAGACCAGGGCGACGGAACTGCCCGCCGACTTTCGCCTTGGCATCGCTCCGCATTCGCTTCGGGCTGTCGATCGAGCGGGTCTCGACGCATGTCTCGCGCTCTGCCCTGATGGACCGATCCACATCCACGCCGCGGAACAGATCAAGGAAGTGGAGGAGGTTGAGGCCCATCTCGGGGCGCGACCAGTCCGCTGGCTGCTCGACAACCTGCCGGTCGACGCCCGCTGGTGCCTGATCCACGCCACGCATCTGGACGACCCCGAGGTGCAAGGCCTGGCCGCATCGCGAGCTGTCGCCGGCCTCTGCCCCACCACCGAAGCCAACCTTGGCGACGGCATCTTCCCCGCGGTGGAATACCTCATCGTTGGAGGGCGTTTCGGGATCGGATCGGATTCGAACATCCGCCTGTCGGTAGCGGAGGAATTGCGCGCGCTCGAAACGTCACAGCGCCTCAAGCACCGCCAGCGCACACTGCTGACCGAGCCTGATGCTCCCTCGAATGGCCGTCATCTTTATCGGCGCGCGGCAAGTGGCGGCGCGCAAGCGATCGGAAGGGACGCAGGCGAGATTGCAATCGGCAAGCTCGCCGATTTCGTTGCCTTGCGTGATGACGTGCCATTTCTCGACTGGCCTGAACCGGACCAGTGCCTCGATGCGTGGATATTCGGCCTTGAGGAACCCGCCGTTTCCGACGTCTGGTCCGCCGGTAGGCACATTGTGCGCGCGGGATTGCACGTGCGCCGCGAGGCGATCCGCGCGCGCTTCGCCACTACCATGCGCAAGCTGCGCGACGCGCTGTGAACGCGAACACACACAGCTCGATCAGGGAAGATATCCGCCGGCGCATCGTGGCCGGCGAATGGGCGCTGGGCGAACAGATGCCCGGCGAAATCGACCTCGCCAGCGAATATGATTGCTCTCGCACGACCATGAACCGCGCGCTCAGGGCGCTCGCGGATGAGGGCATGATCGAACGCAAGCGCAAGGGCGGCACGAGGGTGCGGCCCCTCCCCGTTCACCAGGCGCAATTGCAGATCCCATTGGTGCGCGAGCAGGTCGAGAACCGACGGCAAACCTATTCCCATCGTGTCGTGAAGCGAACAATGCGCCAACCACCTGTTGCAATCCGGGCTCGGCTGGAACTCGGTGATAGCGACCGGGCTAGCTTCCTTGAAACACTGCACCTTGCCGACGGAGCGCCCTTCGCCTTCGAGAGCCGGTGGGTGAACCTGGCCGCTGTGCCGGACTTTCAGGAAGCCAGGCTCGACGAACTCAGCGCCAACGAATGGCTGGTGCGCGAAATTCCCTTCACCAATGGCGAGGTCGGTCTCTCGGCGACCAGGGCTAACGCGGCCTTGGCCGAGGCGCTCGGCGAAGACGAGGGTGCGGCGCTCTTTACGCTGGAGCGTACGACGTGGCTGGATGGAACGGCCGTCACCACCGTCACTTTCTACTACACGAGCGGTTTCCGGCTCGAATTCCCGATTTGATCGACCGGATCGAGCTTCAGATGGGCTGAAAGTTCAAGGAGCTTGCATCGATGAGCCGTCGCGCGGATTCCTGGTCCGCTGCGCGCAAGTTGCTTGGTAGGGCGACAACTTTCTCCTGGGGTGGAAAGGTCCCATAGCCGGCAAACAGGCAATGCCAGCTCATCGATGAGTAGGCCTGCACCTCGTTCACATCGGCGTTGGTCGCTGCAATGTCCTTGTGCGTGAACCACGCCGTCATCATCGCCTTGAGGCTGTCCGAAAGATCGTGGTTTGACGCGTTTTCGCGCCAGTAGTCCGTGTCGCTGCGTTGGCTCAATCGATAGTGCGCGACGATATAGTCGCGGATCGCATCATAGCGCGCGGCGACCCCGCGGTTGAAGGCGTCGCGATGCTGCGGCGTGAAATCGCCCGCCGCAAAAGCCTGCGCGAATTCCAGCGCGGTGGCGATCACGATATGGAGTGCGGTGGCCTCAAGCGGTTCGATGAAACCCTGGGCCAGCCCGGCAGCAAGGCAATTGCGGTGCCAGCTGTCCTCCACCCTGCCGACTTTCATCTGCAGGACTCGCGCCCGCTGGTCGCAGTCCGTCATGCCTATGGCGGCGCGCAATTCCGCCTCGGCTTCCTCGTCGGAGATATGGCGTGAGGAATAGACGTAGCCATTGCCGATCCGGTTGGTCAGCGGGATCGACCAGCGCCAACCGGCGCGCATTGCGATACTATCGGTCTGCGGCTTGAACCCTCCCTGCTGTTCGGTCGCGAGGACCACGGCGCGATCGTTGAACAGATTTTCGGAGAACGATCGGAACGGCACGCCGAGCTTTTCCTGCGCGATGAACGAGCGAAAGCCCGAACAGTCGACGAAGAACTCTCCTTCGATCCGTTCCCCACCTTCACACAGCAACGCCGCGACGTCGCCTGCATCGGTAAGCTCGACCTCCACGACCTTGAGTGGGCGATGCTCGACGCCCTGCCCCACTGCCCATTCGCGCAGGAATTCGCCCAGCCGGTGCGCATCGAAATGGTAGCCATAACTTGGCGCGAAGGGAAAACTTTCGGCTGGAT
Source organism: Altererythrobacter sp. CAU 1644 (assembly GCF_029623755.1). NCBI lineage: Bacteria > Pseudomonadati > Pseudomonadota > Alphaproteobacteria > Sphingomonadales > Erythrobacteraceae > Altererythrobacter > Altererythrobacter arenosus. The sequence continues at coordinate 2,085,616 of NZ_CP121106.1, read as the reverse complement.
GCGGTGCCTTACGCTCCTCAGCTAGGCTAGCAGCAAGGAACCATTGGTCGGGATGGGCTGGTACGTCGAAACCGCGCCGCGCCAAGGTGCAATTCTGGATGAAACCCGGCTCGGTGTGGAGATCGACCGGCCCCGGGAACGGGTGGAAGTAACTCTCGAACCCGGGGCGTTCGCTCCACCCGGTGAAGCGGATACCCAGCTTGTAGGTGGCGTTGCAGGCCGCCATCCACTCGGCTTCGGCAATACCGAGGTGATCGAACATCGCCTTCAGCTGCGGGGTAGAGCCTTCGCCCACTCCGATGATTCCGATCTGCGGGCTTTCGACGACGGTGACTCGTCCACCCTTCGCGCCCCACTCCTTGTGGAGCAGGCAGGCCGTGATCCACCCCGCGCTGCCGCCGCCGAGCACGACGATATGGGGTGGTTTGGCTTCGCTCATCGCCGCGACTTTATTGCGGAACGATCGCGATCGCAAAGCCTCCGCCCGGCGCCATGGTCAGTTCGAAAGCGTCCCCGCTGCGAACCGTGCGCTTTTCGATCACGATATCGAACCGACCCTCGCCTTCGAAGTGTGCATTGGGTCCATCGCGATAGATCGTCGCGGTGTAGCTCTTGCCCGGATCGAGGAAATCGAGCTCAAGCACGCTGGTCCGCGCCTGCTCGTCAGTAGCACCACCGACATACCAGGCATCGCTGTTCCGATCCTTGCGTGCAGTCACGACATATTCGCCGACCTCCGCAGCGAGGATCAGGCTCTCGGACCAGTCCGCCGGTACGTTCTTGATGAACTGGAAGGCATCCATGTGCTCGGCGTAGTGTTCGGGCAAGTCGGCGGCCATCTGGATCGGCGAGTAGATCACCACATATTCGGCCAATGCGCGGGCCTGCGTCATCTGCAGCGGCTGCCCTCGCCCTTCGAGGCTGAGTACGCCTGGCGTGTAATCCATCGGGCCCGACAGCATGCGGGTAAAGGCCATTGTCGGCACATGGCTCGGCCCATTGGGCGGCACGCCCCAGGCGTTGAATTCCATGCCCCTGGCACCTTCTCGGCTGACCCAGTTGGGATAGGTCCGGCGCAAGCCCGTGTCCTTGACCGGCTCGTGCGGATTGATCGCGATCTTCCGCTTGGCGGCCTCGGTCACGACCTTGAGGTGATGGCGCTGCATCACCTGGCTTTCGGTGCATTCGCGCGTCTCGCGCCCATCGGGGTGGACGTAACGCAGGTTGCAGGCGTCGGTCACGTAGCCGGACTTGATGGATTTGACGCCACGCGCCGCCATCAGGTCGAGGCCCGCCTCGAGCTGGCTTTCGTAATTGCCGATATCGCCCGAAGTCTCGTGGTGTCCGACGATCGGGACGCCTTTCTCGGCGGCGTAGCGTGCGAGTTCCTCGAAATCGTAATCGGGATAGGCCTCGGTGAAGCTGAATAGCCCGCCGTTGAAGAACCAGTTGCCGTCCCAGCCGATGTTCCAGCCCTCGACCAGCACGCCTTCGAACCCGTGTTCGGCAGCGAAATCGATGTAGCGCTTGACGTTCTCGGTCGTGGCGCCGTGCTTCTTGGCGGTGAAGCTGGCGTCGGAGCCCGAGCCAGTTTCACGGCCCCAGCTTTCCTCGTCGAGGTGCAGCGACCACCACACGCCGACATATTTGTGCGGTTTGAACCAGCTGACATCGTCGAGCTTGTTCGGCTCGTTGAGGTTGAGTTCGATATCGCTCATCGCAAGCCCGGCGGCATCGTCCGACACGCGAATGGTGCGCCAGGGCGTCGCGAAAGGAACGTCGCGAACTGCCCGCGCCGCCGTCGAACCAGTCGGCGCCAGCGTGGCGCGAAAATTCGTGCCGGTCGTCCGCTTGATCCACATTCCGGCGAAATCGACCAGGGCTGCCTCGTGGATGGCGAGGTGCGTGCCATTCTCCATCCGGAAAGTCAGTGGCGTATGCGCCACCGACACGCCGCTGATCGGCGTCTTCTCATAGAGGTATTCGTAGCGGTTCCATTCGCCACCCGGGATCCACCACGCGGTCCCGTCGGACGCGATGTTGAATTCGGTCAGTTCCTCGGCGATGCGGACCGTCTCGCCCATGCTGGCATCATCGAACAGATAACGAAAGCCGACCCCGTCATCGAACACGCGGAAGGTGACACCGAACTTGCGCTTCTCGTCGCTCGCTTCCTCGAACCGAACCGTCAGCTCATTATGGCGATCGCGAACGAAGCGGCGCTCACCCCACGGCTGCTCCCACGTCTCATCATGACTGGCGCGTGTCGCGCCCGTGATCGCGAGCCGCCGCTCGAGCTTGTCCTGATCGGTCAAAAGGAAGCCAAGCCGGCTATCGCTCAGAACGACCTCGCCATCCTTTTCAATCCGATAGAACGGGCGCCCCTCACCATTGACATCGACTGCCACAGTGAGCTGACCGTCGGGAGATGTCACCACCTCCTCAGCCAGAGCGGCGGGCGCCGAGAGGGCAATTGCGACGAAGGCAGAAAGCGAGAAAATTTTCATAATTTCAATACCAAGGCGCTGAATGCTGGAAGACGTTCGGAGCTTGCATCGTTGACAGCGGCGATCAGTTCGCCTTCCGCCTCGCCCGGCGGACAATCCTGCGCCTCGCTTCCGAAGTTGAAGACGTAACGAACCTTCTCGTCATTGCTGGTGCGCTCGAACAGCAGCAAATCGCCCCGCACCTCGCAGCGTGTAACGGCCCCATGTTGTATGGCCGGGTGCGCCTTGCGCAGCGCTAGCATGGCGCGGGTGTGGGAGAGCAAGGAACCTGCGTCGCCTTGCTGGAGCTCGACCGATTTCGTCGCGTTCTCGGCCCCGATCGGGAGCCATGGCTCGGCCTTGGAGAAGCCTGCCTGCGGCGCTTCGGCAAGCCACGGCATCGGCGTGCGGGCGCCATCGCGCGACAGCGTCAGCGGCCAGTTACGCAGCGCCTCCGGATCCTGGACCAGTTCATAGGGGATCTCGACCTGGTCGAGGCCAAGTTCTTCACCCTGATAGAGGATGATATTGCCGCGCAAGGCACAGAACACAGCCATCTTGAAGCGCAGGAACGCCTCGCGATCCGGGCCCGTGTGCCAGCGCGAAATGGCGCGCGGTGCATCGTGATTCTCGAAGGCCCAGGTAGGCCAGCCGGTACCCGGTGTATCGGGCCAGTCCTTCTGGGCCGAACAGACCAGTTCGGGGGTCAGCCTGGACGCATAGAGGAAGTCGAAGCCGTAGGCGGAGTTGAGCCGCTTGTCGCCCTCGGCGCAGGCACGCGTGAAGTCGCGCACTCCACTACCGCCGACCTCGGCAACGCTGAAGATCGCGCCGTATTCGTCGGTCATTCCGCGCAGCTTCTCGAGGAAATCGAAAATTGCCGGGTGGCCCTGGTTGTGGATGTTGTCCTGGAAGTCGTGACCGCGCGCCTTGATCTTGTTGGGGTCGCTCGACACCGGGTTATCGGTCAGCGCCGGATCGTGCATGAAGTGCAGCACCGCGTCGACGCGAATGCCGTCGACGCCGCGATCCAGCCAGAACCGACCGACGTCGAGCAATTCTTCTTGCACCGCGGGATTATGGAGGTTGAGATCGGGCTGCTGCGGCAGGAAGTTATGGAAATAGAATTGCTGACGCCGGGCGTCCCACGACCAGGCCGGGCCCGAAAAGATCGACTGCCAGTTGTTGGGAGGAGTTCCGTCAGGCTTGGGGTCGGCCCAGACGAACCAGTCGGCCTTGGGATTGTCGCGGCTTGAACGGCTCTCGGCGAACCAGCGATGCTGGTCCGAGCAATGCGAATAGACCTGGTCGATTATGACCTTGAGGTCGAGTTCGTGCGCACGTTTCACCAGCGCATCGAAATCGCTCAGCGTCCCGAAGATCGGATCGACATCGCGGAATGCCGCGACGTCGTAGCCGAAATCGAGCATCGGCGAGGTATAGAAGGGCGAGACCCAGATCGCATCGACGCCGAGGTCGGCCACATAGCCGAGCTTTTCGGTTATGCCCGGCAGGTCTCCGATGCCGTCATCATTAGAATCCATGAAGCTGCGCGGGTAGATCTGGTAGATCGACGCGCCGCGCCACCAGGGCTGTTCGCCGGTCAAAGTTGTTGCTTCGGTCAGTTTGCTTACCTCGTTCATTCTGCGCGCTCCGACACCCGGCACACCGCCCACCCGAACGGCGCGAGCGCGACGGAAGCACTGCCCGGTGCGCTGACCCGCGTCGGGCAGGCACCGGCGAGCGTTTCGAAAGCACGCGCGTCATAGCCGATTGCGATATTGGCGTTGCGTGGAGCGGCAGTGGTGTTGAAGGCCAAGAGATACTCGCCGCCTGTTGCGGGATCGAACCGGCTGACGGCAAAGATGCCGGGCTCCTGCTCGTAGTGGCGCGTGACTTGCCGGCCGCGCGACAGCGCTGGATGCGCGCGGCGGATCTCGGAGAACTCTGCGATGAGCTGGAACAGCGGGTGGCGCTCGTCGAAATTCGAGGCCGCGGTAGTCGCGTCGGTGCCGATCAGATCATTGTCGTTATAGACCGCGGTCTTGCTCGGGAACATGTCCTCGCGCGCCAGCTGGTCATGGCCATCGCCGACGAACCCCTGCTCGTCACCATAGTAGATCACGGGCGAACCCCGCAGCACCATCATCATCGCATGACCGAGCAATACGCGGTCCAGCAATTCCTGCTGCGAAATGTCCGGCTTGTCGGCTTTGATGAGGGTCGAAAAACGCCCCATGTCGTGATTGCCAAGGAAAGTCGGGAGGTTGAGCGCCGTCTCCTCACCGCCTTCGTAAAGCACGTCGCCATCGAACAGATGCGCGAGCACGACCGTGCCCTGATCGCGCCCGAGCAGTTCGCGCATCGAGGCCTGGAAAGCGAAATCGAGCACGGAAGGGAGTTTGTCGCGGCGGGTGTATTCCGCGATGTAGCCGTTTTGCGGCACGTCCTTGTAGACTTCGCCGAACATGTGGAAATTGGGAATGCCGCGCGCCTTGGCGCGTTCGAGCATGGCTGGCACAAAGACTTGCCAGAAACCGGGATCGACGTGGCGCGCGGTATCGATCCGAAATCCGTCGATGCCGAAATCGTCGATCCAGCTGCCGAAGATCTCGATCATTCCTTCGCGTACGCGCGGATGCTCGGTGAAGAGATCGTCGAGGCCGGAGAAATCGCCGAAGCGGCTGTCCTCGCCGGTGAAGCTGCTGTTGCCGCGGTTGTGGTAGTAGATCGGATCGTTGAGCCAGGCGGGGACCTTCACGTCCTTCTCGGCTGCCGGCACGTGCGGAATGTAGGCGTAGCCCGGATCGACCAGCTTGGCGAAATTCTCCGCGCTCGAGTCCTCATCGCCCATGAAGCCCGGATTGATCGGCTTGCCGTCCGGGCCGCCGCGGGTCGAATAGGGATAGTCGCCCTTACTGCGATACTCGTAATTGGTCGCCGGCCCGTCCTTGTATCCGATGACGTCGGCGGTGTGGTTGGTGATGATGTCCATGTAGACCTTCATTCCGCGCGCGTGCGCGGCCTCGACGAAGGCCTTGAATTCGTCTCGCGTTCCGAAATGCGCGTCGGGCCGGGTGAAATCGGTCACCCAATAGCCGTGATAGCCCGCGCTCTCTTGCCCCGGCGAGCCCTGCACCGGCTTGTTCTGGAAAATCGGCGCGAACCAGATCGCGGTGATCCCCATGCGCTCGAGATAATCAAGCCGTTGCGTCAGCCCTTTGAGGTCGCCGCCATGGAAGAATCCCTTGTGCTCAGGATCGAATCCGGTCTGGAGCGGGCCGCCCTTTAGCCCTCCTTTGTCATTCGATGGATCGCCATTCTCGAACCTGTCGGGGAGGACGAAATAGACCACTTCCTCCGCGGGCGCGCGGGAGCGGAAGCTGGCTTCTGCTACGTCGGATGATGGCGCAGCCGGCGAATTCTGAGCGGTCGCGCAGGCGGCCAGTCCAAGCGCAATCAGCGGGAGGGCAAAGCGGGTCATGCGGGCACTCCCTGCGGCATGTTCTGCATCATGTAGGATCTCAGGAAAGGAGCGTGATCGGGCATCTGCCGCACTTCTGCGGAGATCGCGGTTTCGGTGTCTGCGAGAAGGGCCTTGAGTTCGTCCTCGCTCAGGCTGTCGGCTGCGGGATTGTAGCTCCGCGCCTCGACCCCCTGCCCCGCCAGCACCTGGAACCAGCCCACCTCGGTGAACAGTTCCTCGTGTTCGCGGTGGATGAAGCCGGCCGATTGCCACTGTTCGATCTTTCGCTGGAGCGTGGCGGGCAATTCCATGTTGCGCACGCCGTCCCAGAAGGGGTCGCCTTCGCGTTCATTGGCCCAGTAGTGCAGCACGAGGAAATCGCGGATCCGTTCCCACTCGAAATCGGCCTGCGTATTGAAATGGTCGACGATCGCTGGGTCCCCTGCGCCTTTGGGGAGCACGGTCAGGAATCGGCTCATCGCGCTCTGGATCAGGTGGATCGAAGTGGATTCTAGCGGCTCGAGGAAGCCCGCCGCCAACCCAAGCGCAAGACAGTTGCGGTGCCAGTGCTTGCGCCGCTTGCCGGTCGTGAACTTGATCGGCTTCGGATCGCCCAGTGCCTTGCCGTCAAGGTTCGCCAGCAGCGTTTCCGCCGCCTCCTCGTCGGAGAGGTGGTCCGAACAGTAGACATAGCCATTGCCGATCCGATGCTGCAGCGGAATGCGCCATTGCCACCCGGCCTTGCGCGCGATCGAGCATGTGTAGGGCGTGAAGTCGCCGCCGGTCGCACAAGGCACGGCCATCGCACGGTTACAGGGCAGTACGTTGCTCCAATCGTCGAAGCCCGCTTCAAGTGCGCCATCGATCAGCAAGGCGCGAAAGCCCGTGCAGTCGATGAAGAACCGGCCTTCGATCCGGCGGTCGTCATCCAGTACGAGCGCAGCGATTTCGCCGCTTTCGCCGTCGCATTCGACCCGCGCAATCATGCCCTCGTGGCGTGTAACTCCGCGTAGTTCGGAATAGCGTCGCAGATAGCTCGCGTAGAGTCCGGCGTCGAAATGATAGGCGTAGGGCATCTCGAGCGACTGCGGCGTCCGCCGGCCGCGCTGCATCTTGAGCCCGCGCGCCGCCGTTTCGTTGAGCGAGTAGTGCTTCAGCGGCTTGGCCAGGCCGAGCTGTTGCGCGCGCAGCCAATATTGCTGGAAGGGAAGCAGCCCTGCCCCGCGGCCAACCTGTCCGAAGGCGTGCATATAGGCATGGCCTTCGCGCTGCCAGCCGTCGAACTCGATGCCGAGCTTGAAGGTCGCCTTGGTTTCGCGCAGGAAGTCGCGCTCGTCGAGGCCCAGCGCATTGTTCAGCAGGTGAATTTGCGGAATGGTCGCCTCGCCGACCCCCACCGTGCCGATCGCCTCGCTCTCGACCAGTTGGACACGCGTTCCAGGCGGAGAGAACCGGGCCAGCAGCGCCGCGGCGATCCATCCGGCGGTACCTCCGCCGGCAATCACGAAATCGAGGCTCTGCTGGTCTTTCAACGACACGGTTCCTCTTTGCCGCTCCCGTGCGGCCAGGCAAGTTCAGAGATTGTCGGCGCCAGGCGCCCCGCCCCGATCGGTGGACCGGGATCGCACCCGGCCCACCGACCTCTGGGAGGACTCTAGAACTTGTAGGTGAAACCAGCCAGGAAACGGCGCCCGTATTCCTGGTAGTCGATCACCGCCTCGGAGACCGGCACATTGAACTGCGACACGAAGGGCGCATTGGTCAGGTTCTGGCCCTGGACGTAGACCGAGAGGCCATCCAGCGCGCCGCCTTCGAAGTCATAGCCGACCTGCGCATCGACGATGGTTTCCGCACGTGCCAGGCGCCGTGTCGGCGAACCGCCGAAGCCGGTGAAATCGGCCAGGAACTTCGAACGATAGCGCACGCTGCCGCGGGCGTTGAAACCGCCGCGCTCGTAGTAGAGCGTGCCGTTCGCAACCCACTTCGAATAGCCCGGAATGACGTCGGTGTTGCCGTTGGCATCCTCGATCTTTGTCTTGGTGTAGCCAACGCCGCCGGTCGCCCCGAAACCTTCGAGCGCCCCGATGAAGAGGTCGAAAGGCAAGGTGGCCGAGAGTTCCGCACCGTAGAAGCTGCCGCCACCGGTGTTCACTTCGGAGTCGAGGAAGCCGATGGTCGTCGCTGGCGTCAGGCCGGCAGGCGTCGGCAGCCCGGCGTAGTCGAAGATCACACGCGAACCGTCAATGTAGTTGACCACGTCCTTGTAGAACAACTGAGCCGCGATCACGCCCGAGCCATTGCCAAAGTACTTCTCGACGTTGAAGTCGACGGCATTGGCGCGATAAGGGCGCAGCAGCGGGTTACCGCCACCGCCGCTAATGAACGGCGCTACACCGGTCGGGCTTTCCGCCAGGTTGTTGTTGATGCCATAGCTGATCGCCGAGCGCAGGTCGTCGAGTTGAGGACGCTGGATCTGGCGCGAGGCAGCCAGGCGGATAACCCAGTCACTGGCGAGGCGCAGCGACAGGTTGGCGCTCGGAAGCACGTCCCAGAAATCGTCACCCAGGGTCACGTCGACCTGCTGGCCTGCAGCAAAGGCGATACCCGAAGACTTCTGGTTGGTCGCGATCGCCTGCACACCGATATTGCCAGTAAGTTCAGCCGATCCGAGTTCCTTGAAGATGTCGGCCTGGACGTAGGCGGTCATCAGCTTTTCGGAGATGCTGTAGGCCTTGGCCGGAATATCGTTCGACGTGTTCCGGTCGAGCATCAGCGTGCCATTGGCGATCAGGTCGCGAGCGTCGTAGCTGACGATCGGTCCGAGGCCGAGATAGCCGAGGTCGGTCGAACGCAGGAGGAATTCGCTCGGGATCGACACTTCGGTCGCACCGCCGGCGGGCATGATGAAGAACTCGTCCGGGGTCAGGTTCTTGCTGCGATCGGTATAGGCGAGGCCGACATGGACCTTGGAGAAGAAGCTGTCGAACTCCTTCGCGACGCCGAGGCGGTACTGGAACAGTTCGTCCTCGATGATGCGATCGTTGAAGTAACCGGCCTGCACGCGGCTGCCGCCCCACCCCAGCGGGTCGGTCAGCACGATCAGGGTCGGGTCCGAATAGTCGAGCGTCGGCTGGAAGCTCGTGCCATTGCTGTCGGAGAAGAAGCGTATCGTATCGGTCGCGCCGACGCCGACATTGTAGCCGGTGCCCGAATAACTCTCGAGGCTCAGCTCGTTGCGGTCGGTGCGCGAATAGCCGAAGTCGAAGAATGCGCTCCAGCCGTCGTCACCTTCGTAATCGAGGTTGATGCCGCCCGAGTAGAGATCGGCCTTGCGTTGGAAGATGTCGTTGCGAACCACGCCTTCGACGTTGGTGAAGGTGCCTTCGGCAGCAAAACTACCGAATTGCGTGTCGCCCAGCGTTGCGGTCGAAGGATCGAACTGCGTGCCGAAGGCGAGGAAGCCGAGCGGCAGCTCGATACCGCGCTTGCTCGAATCGTCGTCGAAGTTCGAGTAGAACCCGTCGACGGTGATCATCAGGTTGGGCGACGCTTCGAACTGCAGCGTGCCGTTAATGCCGAAGCGCTGGAGCTGGGTCGAAGTGACGAAGCTCTTGCTGCCCCCGATGACGAACGGATTGGTGGTCGAGCCGTCGCCGGCATAACCCCAGGCATTGAATTCCTGCAGCTGATAGGGCTCGTCCGTATAGGCCGCTGCCAGGGCGATGCCGATGGTGTCGTCGGCGAACTGATCGACATAGGTCGCGTTGACGCGATAGCCGTACTTCTCCGAACCCGCGTTGAGCGCGCCGATATCGGCATAGGAACCCTTGGCACCGATCGCGAGGATCCGCTTGCCGGCTTCGAGCGGGCGAATGGTGCGCACGTCGATCGTTCCGACCAGGCCCTGACCGACGATGTTGGCCGAGGGGCTCTTGTAGACGACGACCTGGTTGACGACTTCCGACGGATACTGGTCGAATTCGACGGCGCGGTTGTCGCCGGTAGAGGTCTGTTCGCGGCCGTTGAGCAGCGTCTGCGAGAAATCCGGGCCCAGGCCGCGAATGGCGATGACGTTGGCGCGGCCATTGAGGCGCTGCGAGGTAACGCCGGGCAGGCGAGCGATCGATTCACCGATCGAGTCGTCGGGCAGCTTGCCGATGTCTTCTGCGGTAACCGATTCGAGGATCTGGTTGCTCAGCCGCTTTTCGGCGACGGCAGTTTCCAGCGATTGACGAAAACCGCTGACGATAATCACATTGCCTTCTTCCGCCTCCTCGGCGGCTTCGGCGTCAGCCGTATCGTCCTGCGCGAATGCGGCTTGCGGCAGTGCGGCTGCCATTGCGACCGAAAAGGCGGTGGCACTGATGCCGCCAGCCAGCTTGCTACGAATAGCCATCTTTCCTGTATCCTCCCCTGCATCCCACCATTTTGAGGATGCGGTTGTTTAGCCTTGTTGCAGCTCGGGAGGCTCCAGTCCCACCCGGCTTGGACACATGCATAAGGTCGGCAGAGGTTCGAGCGGAAGATAGCATACGTATACGTTTGAATGCGGTTGTGGCGGCCATGTGACGAAATTGTCATCTCATGTGACGCAGATTGCGCCCGCATCATCGCTTGTTTGCCAAGGGGGCACAGGCCGCCTAGAATCGAACGCGGTGCAGCGCAAAAAATGCGCGCTCCTCTGGAGAGGACATGGGGCGCAAACCGACCGGACGACCGACAAGCTTCGACATCGCTTACCTGGCTGGAGTATCCCAGCCGACCGTGAGTCGCGCACTGCGGGGCGACCGATCGGTCAGCGCCGAAACCCGCGCCAAGATCGAGCGGATCGCGCGCGAGCTCAACTACACGGTCGACAAGAATGCATCCTCGCTCCGCTCGCAGCGATCGAACACCATCGCCCTGCTGTTCTTCGAGGATCCGACCCCCGATGAAAGCATGATCAACCCGTTCTTCCTCGCCATGCTGGGGTCGATCACGCGGGCTTGCGCCGACAGAGGACTCGACCTGTTGATCTCGTTCCAGCGGATGGAAGACGACTGGCACGTCCAGTACCAGGACAGCCATCGCGCCGACGGAATCATCCTGCTCGGCTATGGCGACTATGAGGCCTATCTCGAACGGCTCGCCCAGCTCGAGGAACAGGGCACGCACTATGCGCGCTGGGGCTCGGTGACCAAGGATGCGAGCGGCGCCACGGTCGGCTCGAACAATTTCGGCGCCGGCGTCTTGGCAGGCCAGCACCTGATCGACGGCGGGCGGACCAGGATCGCTTTCCTCGGGGATGCGGATGACCGCTACCCGGAGTTTGCCGAGCGATATGGCGGCCTGTGCCAGGCCCTGACGGACGCCGGCCTCGAGGTCGATCAAGGGCGGCAGTTCGATGCCATTACGACCGAGGCCGCGGGCTATGCGGCGGCCAGGGAACTGTTGTCGAGCGAAAAGGAATTCGACGCGATCTTCGCCGCCAGCGACCTGATCGCCATCGGCGCCTTGCGCGCCCTTGCCGAAGCCGGGCTCAAGGTACCCGAGCATGTCGCCGTGATCGGCTTCGACGATATCCCCGCAGCGAGCCTCACCTCGCCGCCGCTGACCACGATCATGCAGGACATCAAGTCGGCCGGAGAGGTCCTGGTGGAAACGCTGATGGCCGAGATCGAGGGCCGCGAACCCGAAGTGCGCAAGCTCGACACCAAGCTGATCGTACGCGGCAGCACCACCGCCTGAATTCCTTCACATTCGTATGCGTGTTGAGACGCGCGCGCTTTCGTGCAAGCCAAGCGCATGCGCAGGGCGACGCCAGTTCGACCGCGCGGGAAGAGGGGTTGGAAGGATGACTGCGATCGAGAAGCCGCGCCAAGGCTTTTGGGGCCTGTGGAATATCAGTTTCGGGTTCTTTGGCATCCAGATCGGATTCGCCCTGCAGAATTCGAACATGAGCCGCGTCTTCCAGACGCTCGGCGCAAGCATGGACGACCTTCCGGCGCTGTGGGTTGCAGCGCCGCTGACCGGACTGATCGTCCAGCCGATCATCGGCTATCTCTCGGACCGGACCTGGAACCGGCTCGGACGTCGTCGGCCCTATTTCCTGACCGGTGCCATTTTCGCCGCGATTTCGCTTTTCGTCATGCCGCTTTCCCCGGCGATGGCGGCGCCGCTGTTCTTCGCGGCAGCCATGCTGTGGGTGCTCGACGCCTCGCTCAACGTTTCGATGGAGCCGTTCCGCGCATTCGTCGGCGATATGCTCAACACCGACCAGCATAGCGCGGGCTATGCCGTGCAAACTGCCTTCATCGGCGCTGGCGCGGTGGTTGGATCGATCTTCCCCTACTTCCTCGAACAGATCGGGGTCAGCAATGTCGCGGCGGACGGCGGAATCCCCGACACCGTGCGCTGGAGTTTCTGGTTCGGCGCCGCAGCGCTTTTCGTTGCCGTCATGTGGACCGTTGTGACGACGCGCGAATACAGCCCCGAAGAACAAGCCGCGTTCGGCAATGCAGAACTGCCCGAAACCGGACAGCCGCTGAGGGCGCTCGCCGCCAAGAGCTACCTCTCCTGCCTGCTCTGGGTGGTCGCTGGCACGGCGGTCTTCCTGCTCGTGCAAATCCTCGATCTCGAGAAGGAAATGCTGCTGCTGGGCGGCCTGCTCTGCCTCTACGGCGTGCTCAGCGCAGTCGCCATTTCCATGGCCAAGAAGGGGCAGGCGGCCAACATGCTCTCGAGCATCGTGGGCGACTTTTCCGGCATGCCCGAGGTGATGAAGCGGCTCGCGCTGGTGCAGTTCTTCAGCTGGTCGGCACTGTTCATCATGTGGATCAACACCACGCCTGTCGTGACCCAATATGTCTTCGGATCGTCCAATACGACCAGCGCCGCCTATAACGAGGGCGCCAACTGGGTGAATGTGCTCTTCACCGTGTACAATGGCGTCGCGGCCATCGCCGCGCTCGCGCTGTTGCCGTGGATGAGCCGCAAGTTCGGCCAGGTGATGACGCACTCGATCTGCCTCAGCCTCGGGGCAATCGGCTTCCTGATGTTCTTCCTCGTGCGCGATGCGCAGACCCTGCTGGTGGCGGAAATCGGCATCGGCATCGCCTGGGCCAGCATCCTTGCGATGCCCTATGCCATCCTTGCCAGCAATCTGCCGCAGGCGAAGCTGGGCATCTACATGGGGCTGTTCAACATCTTCATCGTGGTCCCGCAATTGCTGGTGGCGACGGTGATGGGGCAGATCATGCTCTGGTTGTTCCCGGGCGAGCCGGTGTGGACCATGCTGTTCGCCGCCGCATCCTGGATCATCGCCGCGATCGCCATGCTGCGCGTGTCCGCAGCGCTCGACCGACGGAAGGCGGGGTGAAGACCATGCGCAATACGATGCTGGCCCTCGCAGCAACCGCCGCCCTCACCTGCACGCCCGCCTGGGCCAGCGACGATCTCGCCGACTGGTCGCCCCGGCCCTATGTCGAGCTGGAGCATCCCGAATGGTCGCGCGATGCCGTGCTCTACCAGATCAACACCCGCCAGTTCACCGCCGAGGGGACTTTCCGCGCCGCCGAAAAGGAACTGCCGCGGCTCAAGGCGCTGGGCGTCGATATCCTGTGGTTGATGCCGATCCATCCGATCGGTGAGAAGAACCGCAAGGGTACGCTTGGTTCGCCCTATGCCGTGAAGGACTATTACGACGTCAATCCCGAGTTCGGGACCAAGGAAGACTTCCGCCACTTCGTCGAGGCCGCACACGCCCAGGGCTTCAAGGTCATCCTCGACTGGGTGGCGAACCACACGGCCTGGGATCATCCGCTCGCGCAGCAACATCCCGACTGGTACGAGAAGGACTGGAAGGGCGATTTCCGCCCCACCCCGTGGTGGGACTGGTCCGACATCATCGATCTCGACTGGTCGCAGCCCGGCGTGCGCAAGCATGTCGGCGAGGCGATGGAAATGTGGGTCAGGGACTATGGCGTCGATGGTTTCCGCGCCGATGTCGCAGGCTACGTCCCAATCGACTTCTGGGAAACGCTGCGCGCCCGGCTCGACGCGATCAGGCCCGTCTTCATGCTGGCCGAATGGAAGGAGCCGGAACTTCACCGCCGCGCTTTCGATGCGACCTATGCCTGGGAATGGCACCACACCACCAAGCGGATCGCCAAGGGCGAAGCCGATGCCACCGCGCTGTTCGGCTACTATGCCGAAAGCGAGAGCGCCTGGCCCGCAGAGGCGATGCGGCTGACCTATATCGCCAACCATGACAGCAATGCCTGGGAAGGCACCCAGTACGAGAATTACGGCGCCGCCCTGCCCGCGATGATCGCCTTCAGCTTCACCGGCGAAGGGCTGCCGATGATCTACAACGGGCAGGAAGCCTGCAGCGCCAAGCGGCTGGAATTCTTCGAGAAAGACCCGATCGACTGGAGCCAGCGCGAGGATTGCGAACTGGGCGAACTGTTCCGCGACATGATCGCGTTTCGCCGTGCCAATCCGGCGCTCGAGAACGGGCAATGGGGCGCCCGGATGCAGCAGGTCGTGACGGACCAGCCGCAGCGGCTCTTCGCCTGGGTCCGACAGGAAGAAGGCAATAAGGTGCTCGGCCTGTTCAACTTCTCGGGCGAAGCTGTCGAGGCGGTGCTTGGAGACGGGCTCGCCGCAGGTACCTACCGCGCCTTTCGCACAGGCGAGGAGCAGAGCTTCGCAGCTGGCGACACAGTCAACCTGCCTGCCTGGGGCTGGCAGCTGTATTCCGCGCAGACCGGCCGATAGGGCATCACGGGAAAGCGGCCACATCTCTTGCGAGACGCGGCCGCCGATCCCCCTGCCTGCGTGCAGTGCGTCAGAACTTGTAGCCGACCTCTACCCCGTAGAGCGCGCGTCCGCCCGGCGAGATGAATGATCCGCCGAACTCGATCGCGGGAATGACCTCGGCCACGTATTTCTTGTTCAGCACGTTCTCGCCGAACGCGAAGATGCTGAAGTTGCCGATCTCCACCCCGCCCCGGACATTGAGCACCCCAAAGGCATCCCGCTTGGCGACATCGTAACGCGCATTACCCCATTCGGCCGGAAGGAAGTTAACCGCCGAAATCGGGATCAATCCGGTGAACAGCGTCGGACGCTCCTGATCCTGCACGGTGTGGAACCAGGTCGGCCCGGTCACGCGATAGTCGGCGCGCACGATCAGGTCGGTGTTGTCGGTAAGCGGCGTATCGATTTCGGTGCCGAAGTTCAGCGTGTAATCGGCTGTATAGGGCGATTTGTTGCCGACCGTGTAGGGGCGCGAGACGTTCTTCTTGATCTCGCTGTCGGTCACGTTGACCGCGCCGTAGAACTTCCAGCCATCGATGATCCGGGCAGTGACGTTGAGCTCCGCGCCCATCACTTCGACTTCGTCGATGTTGGAAACGACGCGCAGCAGCCCAAAGGGTCCGACGAAGAATTCGAAGAACTGCATGTCGTCGATTTCGGTATAGTAACCCGCCAGGTCGTAGGTGATCCGGCCATCGGCGAAGCTACCCTTCACGCCGACTTCGAAGGCGCTCGAGACCTCCTTGTCGTACTGATCCTCAATCGTGACGCCGGCACCGATGAACTGGTTGAAGTTCTGGTCGATGATGGTGGCCGAGCCCTGGTTGTTGAAGCCGCCCGATTTGAAGCCGATGCCCCAGTTGGCATAGATGTTGGCGTTGGCACTCGGTTGCCAGCTAAGGCTGACCTTGGGCTGCAACTGTTTGAACGATTTGCTTGCCGGGTCGAGTGACCCGAAAGCCTGGCCGGGGTTGATCGGTCCGCCAGTTATGGGGTCGACAACATTGGGCACCAGCGAACTGGTCTTGCGATCCTCGATATCGTAGCGCAGCGCCAGCCCGGCGGTGAAATCGCCCATATCGTATTCGAAATTGCCGAACGCCGCATAGACATTGGTGTCGAAACTGTCGGCCAGCAGCAGCGATGTGGGGTTGGCCGTGGTCGGCGCGTTATAAAGTTCCTCGATCACTCCTGCCCCGGTATCCGCGCCCAGGCTAACGCCAACTTCGCGATCGATATTGAGGTAGTACAGGCCAAGTTGCCAGCTGAGCGGCCCATCGGTGTTGGACGCCAGCCGCACTTCGGCGCTGATGTCGGTCTGCTTGCGGATCTGGTACTGTGTGCCATCGCAAGTGGTCGGGCTATATGGCCCGAAGGTCGAGCCGGTCGCCGGATCGAACAGAAACGGCACCGGCGTCTGGCCGATGAACCCGGGTTGATTGACCGGGAAGCCGGTAAGCCCTGCAGTCGACACGAAGCAATCGGCAGCAACGTCTGCTGCGACCTGGGTCGGCGCGGGGAAGGGAATGTAGCGGGCGAAATCGGCCGACGTCCCGTCGGCGACCAAGCTCTGGTCGACATCCGAATAGAGCGCCCAGGCCGTCAGCGTCGTGTTGCCGAAATCGTGTTCGATCTTGGCCGATACGTCGAAGGAATCCTGATCGTTCGACGGGTCAATATTGTTGTAATAGCGGAACTGGTGTTTGTTCACGTCCTCGTAGAAGGCCGGGTTGAACGCGGCAAACTCGGGCAGGTGGAAGGCCGCGTTGAAGTTGATCGAGGCGCCGCGCAGCTGCGAATAGCGCGCTTTTACATCGACTTCCGTTGCATCCCCGAGATTGGCCACCAGTCGCCCGTCGACCGACCAGACTTCCTGATCGTCAACATTCTTGGTGTCGGTGAAGATGTTGCGGAAGAAGCCGTCGGTGGTGCGATAGTAACCCGAAAGGACGAAGCCGAGGTTTTCGCCGAGCGGTCCCGCAATATGGGCAGTCCCCTCGATCGTGTCCTCATTGGCGTAGGAGACTTTCGCCCCACCTTCGAAATAGTCGGACGGCTTGAGCGTGGAGAGCACGATCGCGCCCGCCGCGGCATTGCGACCATAGAGAGCGCCCTGCGGACCTTTCAGGATTTCGACCTGCCGCAGCGTTCCCTGCGTCTGGTTGAGCTGCGCGGTGTTGGTCTTGAGAATGCCGTCGACCACCAGCGCGATCGAGCTTTCCGCGTCGCGCGCGCCGTTGATACCGCGGATATTGACCTGCGTATCACCCGCCTCGGCAGTGCCGGTCACGATCGTGACACCCGGCGTCAGCTGGACGAAGTCCTCAGCATTGTCGGCCCCCGTCTTCTCCAGCGCATCGGCCGTGATGACCGCGACCGATGCCGGCACGTCCTGCAACTGCTCGTTCTGACGACGCGCCGTCACGATGATCGTGTTCTCATCATTCGCGACGCCTGTGCCGCTGTCGGCATCCTGTGCCTGTACCGGAGCAGCGACCAGCATCACGCCTAGGGCTGCACCGCAAGCGAGCTGTGTCTTGAACTTCGTCATTTATCAGTTCTCCCTGAACCGTATTGCGTCAGCATCGCCGCCCTCAGGTGAGGACGTTCGCGCCGCTCATGTAGACGTAGACTTCCTGGAACTTGGCGCCGCCTGGACCGGGCCGGAGACGCCAGAAATTGGTGTTGTTGAGCAATGTGACATTGCCATCGGCATCGTGGAGCTCAGCGACGAAACAGGCGGTGATCCGCCCGTTCTTCTCGTCCACGGTACAGGTGAAATCGCGGTGGATGATCGTTTCGTAGGCGCCGAAGAAATCCTCGAACATGCGGCGGATCTCTGCCTTCCCGGCATGGCGGGTGAAGGCGGTCTGGACGCAGAACAATGCCTCGTCATGGAAGCAGTCGAGCGTCGCCTCCATGTTCTTCGCATCGACGTTGCCGAAATAGGTCTGGGTGGCGAATTTGACCAGCTCGGCCCGCGACAGGGTGGGTTCGTACTGCATCAGGCCTCTCCTTCCTTCAGCAGGTTGTCGCCCGACATATAGACGTATACCCGGTGGAACTTGTCGCCCTTGAGATAGAAGCGGTTGCAATTCTCGTAGCGCAGCTCGTCCCCGCCATTGGGGGTGATCAGCACGGTGAATTGCGAGCAGACCGCATTGCTGTCTGGGTCCGCGGTATGGACGAAGTTTCCATGCCAGATGTCGGAGAAATCGGCGAAGAGCTTCTCGAACATGGCGCGGATCGCGGGTTTGCCGTCGTGCCGCGTGTCGCTTGTGACTTCGTGCAGCACAGCATCTTCGGTGAAGCAATCGAGCACCTGGTCCATGACCTTGTTGTCGACGCCGTCGAAATAGCGCTTGGTCACGATGTCGATGTAATAGGGGTAGGGCAGCGGGTCTTGCCCGGGCCCGCCCTCGCTCCATTCGCTCATGAGTACCATCCTTTGAGAATGCCCGCCTGGTTGGGGACTTCGGGCGCGGGAAACGCCTTCTTCGAATGCGCGAGGCCCAGTCCGATCTGCGTTTCGAGCATCTTGTAGGCGACCTGACCCGGGTTCAGGACCGGGATCGGCAGCTCGCGGTCGAGATAGGCGGCGGATTGGTGCATCGTGGTAGAACCGAGCACGATCACGTCAGCCCCGTCTTCCTCCATCGCACGCGTTGCTTCGGCCTTGAGCTTGGCGAAAACGACTTCCTCCTTGCCCTCAAGCAACTCGGTGACGTCGGGCCTGGTGTCGATCGAGCGGAGCGATGCCACCCGGTCCCACCAGCCATATTCGGTGAGCGTTTTCTGGTAGAGCGGAAACCACTCGGGCCACATGGTGAGAACGGAAAACTTCTTACCCAGCATCATCGCCATCGCGAAGGCCGCCTCTCCCGGCCCGACGACCGGGATCGACAGGGCGGAGCGCAAGGGACGCATGCCGCTGTCGCTGACCGTGTCGATCAGCACGCCGGAATAGCCTTCGACCTCTGCAGTGATGCCGGCCTGGAACACGGTCCAGTCCATCAGCAGCATGTCGTGATAGCTGTCGCCCAGCGCGGCGCCCCAGCGAACGGCCTCGAACTCGGGCTTGAAGCCGGGCCGGATGAAATCATCCGGCAACTGCTCTGCGCGATTGGCCACGCCTGCCGCATCCATCGGGATGGGCACGATGACTTTGATCCGGCGGTCCTTGTCTGCCACTCAAGCCGTCTCCCTGCAAAGCTCGGGCGTTCCTCGACGCTATTGCACTGTGGGACATGTATTGTATACAATTGTGACGAGTCAAGTCCGGAGAGCGAATTGTGGCCAAGGCATCAGACCGAGCGTACGACACCATTCGGGCCATGATCCTTTCGGGGGAGCTATCCTCTGGCGAACAGCTGAGCGAAGAGGCGCTGGCCGAGCGGTGCGGGGTTTCGCGCACCCCGGTTCGCGACGCCTTGCGTCGGCTCGAGGCTGAACTGCTGGTGCGCCGGAACGAATCGCAGCGGAGCTTCGTCGCCGACTGGTCGCTAGGCGACGTCGCCGACGCTTTCGAACTGCGCGCCATGATGGAAGGCTATGCCGCGCGCCGCGCTGCCGAGCGCATGGACGACCGCACGCTTGAACGGCTTCGCGCCTGTAATTCAGCCATTTACGCGGCGATCCGGGGAAGCAAGCCCGATGTCGCCACCTTCCTCGAGCACAATAAGGAATTCCACGCGATCATCCTCGAAGCGGCGGATTCCCGCCGTCTTTCGAGCCTGCTCGGCGCGCTGATCGAACAACCGGTGGTCTGGCGCACCGCGCAGCATTACGGGCGCGAGGCATTCAATCGCTCGCATAGCGAGCACGAAGACCTGCTCGCCGCCTTTGCCCGCCGCGACGGACCCTGGGCCGAAGCGGTCATGGCCGGCCACATCCGCCGCGCCTTCCACGCCTATGCTGACGCACACCGCGGCCTGACTGCGATCGACCGGGGGGCTGCGTGACGTAAAATGTATACAGAAAATGTAGCCCCGATAGAATTGGTCGAAGTTGGCCCCCGCGACGGCCTGCAAAACGAGCCTGAGATAGTCCAGACCGACGCAAAGATAGCGCTGATCGAGGCTATGATAGGATATGGTGCGCGTCGGCTGGAGGTCGCGAGTTTCGTCCACCCCGGGCGGGTGCCGCAAATGGCCGATGCCGAGGCGGTTATCGCCGGGCTGCCCGACCGCGCCGACACGACCTATATAGGCCTCACCCTCAACAAGCGCGGCGTGATGCGCGCGCTTGCCACCCGCGAAGGCAACCGGCGCGGCATCGACCAGGTCGGCTGCGTGCTCGTTGCCAGCGACACCTTTGGCCAGAAGAACCAGGGCCAGACCATTGCCGAGGGCATTGCCGAGAACCGCGACATGATCCGCTTCGCCAAGGCCGAGGGGATGCGCGCGCAACTGACCATCAGCGCGGCCTTCGGCTGCCCCTTCGAAGGCGAAGTGAAGCCCGAGACCGTGCTGCGCATCGCCGAGGAGATGGCGGCAGAAGAGCCCGAGGAGATTGCGCTCGCCGACACCATCGGCGTGGGCACACCAGCGCAGGTTTCCGATCTCTTCGGCAGGCTGGGCGAGCTGCTGGGCGATCGCATCCCCATGCGCTGCCACTTCCACAACACCCGCGGCACCGGCATCGCCAATGCCTGGGCTGCTTATCAGGGGGGAGTACGCATCTTCGATGCCTCGCTCGGCGGGCTTGGGGGCTGCCCTTTCGCCCCCAAGGCCACCGGCAATATCGCGACCGAGGACCTCGTCTACCTGATGGAGCAATCGGGTGTCTCAAGCGGTATCGATCTCGACGCGGCGATTGCCGCCAACCACGAATTTGCCCGGGTACTCGGGCGCGAATTGCCTTCGCTGGTCGCACGCGCGGCCTGACCGGATAGGGCCAGGGAGAGAACATGACTTACAGACTTGGCGTCGATGTGGGCGGGACCTTTACCGACCTCCTGCTGTTCGACGAGGACAGCGGGAAGTTCTGGCGACACAAGACGCCCTCGACCCCGCATGACAGCTCCGAAGGCATCCTCAATGGCGTCAAGGCGCTGACCGAGGAAGCAGGAGTCGCCGCCAAGGATATCGCCTATTTCCTGCATGGCACCACCGTGGCAACCAACGCCGTGCTCGAGGGCAAGGGTGCCAAGGTCGGGCTCGTCACGACCGAGGGTTACCGCGACATCATGCAGATCGCGCGCAGCTTCGTCCCCGGCGGGCTTGCGGCCTGGATCGTCTGGCCCAAGCCGCAGCCGCTCGCGCATCTGGAGGACACTGTCGAGGTTCCGGGGCGCATGGGTGCCGACGGCAACGAGGTCCGCGCGCTCGACGAGGATGCGGTGCGCGCCGCCTTGCAGAAGCTCAAGGCCAATGGCGTCGAGGCGCTGACGGTCAGCCTGATCAACGCCTACGTCAACGGCGCGCATGAGAAGCGCATCGGCGAGATCGCCGCCGAGGAACTGCCCGGCATTCCCGTCTCGCTCAGCCACGAAGTGCTGCCCGAGATGCAGGAATACGAGCGCACGCTCTCGACCGTTGCCAATGCCGCCGTGCGCCCGGTGGTGAGCAAATATGTCGCCAGCCTCAGGAACAAGCTCGAGGATGAAGGCATGCAGGGGCGCCTGTCGCTGCTGCGTTCGGATGGCGGCTTGATGAGCAGCCAGAAGGCCGAGGAACATCCGGTCAATATCCTGATGTCCGGCCCGGCAGGCGGCGTCACCGGCGCGCTGTGGGTGGCGAAGAACGCCGGCTTCGAGAACATATTGACGCTCGACGTCGGCGGGACTTCGACCGACGTTGCGCTGATCGAAGGGCTCGAGGCGCGGCGCGTGCGCACGACCGAGGTCGGTCACCTCTCGGTTCGGGCATCGGCGCTCGACGTGAAGACGGTGGGCGCCGGCGGCGGCTCGATCGCGCATGTGCCCGAACTGACCAAGGCGCTCCGCGTCGGCCCCGAAAGCGCAGGCGCGGTGCCCGGCCCCGTCGCATACGGCAAGGGCGGCGAGCAGCCGACCGTGACCGACGCCAATGTCGTGCTCGGCTACCTGCCCGAAAACCTCCTCGGCGGCAGTTTCAAGCTCGACCGCGAGGGCGCCAAGCAGGCGGTCCAGGGCGTCGCCGATGCGCTCGGCGTGTCGCTGATGGAGGCAGCTCGCGGGATCATCGACATCGTCAACGAGAACATGTTCGGCGCGCTGCGGATGATCAGCGTCCAACAGGGCTACGACCCGCGCGATTTCGCGCTGATGGGCTTTGGCGGAGCCGGGCCGCTTCACGTCAACGCGGTCGCCAAGCTGATGGGAAGCTGGCCGGCGATCAGCCCGGTCTCACCCGGCGTGCTGTGCGCATTGGGCGATGCGACGACGCGCATGCGGACCGAAACCGCGCGCAGCTTCTCGCGCCTGGCGAAGGATACGACGATCGCCGACCTGCAGGCGGTGCTCGATGAAATGGCGGCGCAAACCCGCAGCGAATTGCTCGCCGACGGGGTCGCCGAGGATCAGATCACCTCGCAATTCGAAGTCGACGTCCGCTATGCGGGCCAGGCGTTCGAGGTTCCGCTCACGATCGACAAGACGGTGCTCGACGCCGACGGGATCGACGGCATTCTCAAACGTTTCGACGAGGAGCATCGGCGGCTCTTCACCTTCAACATGGATACCCCGCACGAGATCGTGAACCTGCGCGCGGTGGCGCTGGGGCAGCCCCCGGCCTTGCCTGCGGCCGAACTGGAGAAGGGCGATGGCGATCCGTCAGCCGCCAAGATCCGCGACCACACGCTGTGGATGGATGGCCGCGAACAGGATGCGGCGATCTACGACCGATCCAAGCTGCGACAAGGCGATGTCATCCCCGGCCCCGCCATCATCACCGAGATGGATTCGACCACGCTGGTCGAAAGCGGCTGCACCGCCACCATCGACAAGGTGGGCAATATCCTCATCAATCCAAACCGGGAGGGCTGATCCGATGCCGGCACAAATCATCGAGACGAACGACAAGCCCTTCGACAAGGTCAAGATCGACCCGGTCACGCTCGACATCATCGAGAACGCGCTCAGGAACGCGCGCATCGAAATGGACGCGACGCTGGTGCGCACCGCCATGTCGCCGGGCATCCGCGAGCAGGGCGACGCCTTTCCCTTGATCGCCGATCCAGCGGGCAAGATGATCGTCGGCCAGTTCGGCAGCTTCATCGACGGCTTCCTCAAGGGCTACGACAACACGCTGGAAGATGGCGACATGATCTTCCTGTCCGACCCCTATTCCTGCGAGGGCGCGATCAGCCATTCGAACGACTGGCTGGTGCTGCTGCCGGTGTTCAAGGACGGGCGCCTGATCGCCTATACCGCCATGTTCGGCCATCAGTCCGATATCGGCGGCATGGTCCCCGGCTCGATGCCGATCGGCGCGAGTTCGATCTTCGAGGAAGGGGTGCGCATTCCCCCGGTAAAGATCTGGAAGAAGGGCGAATATAACGAGGACCTGATGCGCCTCGTCATGCACCAGACGCGCAAGCCCGACTGGTGCCAGGCCGATCTCAACGCGCTGATCGCCTCCTGCCGCGTCGCCGCTCGCCGGGTGATCGAGATGGCCGATCGCTTCGGCGACGACGTCTACTATTCCGCCACGCAGGAACTGCTCGACCGCAACTACCGCGCGATGAAAGCGCTGATCGGCATGGCCGTGGCGGAGGAGCCGGTCAGCTTCGAGGATTACATCTGCGACGATGGCAAGGGCTACGGCCCCTACAAGATCAAATGCACCATGTGGCGCGAAGGCGACAAGGTCGTGCTCGACTTCGACGGGACCGATCCGCAGTCGGCCGCTTCGATCAATTTCTACCTCAACGAGAACATGTTCAAGATGTTCTTCGGCATCTACATGATCATGGTCTTCGACCCGCAGATCCTGTTCAACGACGGGTTCTACGACCTGATCGAAGTGCGCATTCCCGAAGGCTCCTTGCTCAAACCCAGATTCCCGGCAGCCCTGTCGGGTCGCACCCACGCGCTCGGCCGCATCTTCGACATCCTCGGCGGCCTGCTGGGCCAGAAGACGCCCGAATTCCTCAACGCCGCGGGCTTCTCCTCCTCGCCCCACCTGTTCTATTCCGGCTGGGATACGCGCGGCGGGAAAGAGCGCGAGTGGTTCCAGCTGTTCCAGATCGGCTTTGGCGGCATCCCGGGGCGGCCATTGGGCGACGGGCCCGACGGGCATTCGCTGTGGCCGGGCTTCACCAACGTGCCCAACGAGTTCCTCGAGCGCTATTTCCCCTTGCGGATCGAGCGCTATTCGACCGAACCGGACAGCGGCGGAGCCGGCCTGCACCGCGGCGGCAACGGCATTCACATGACCTACCGCTTCCTCGCCGATGGGCAGATCGCGATCCATGACGACCGCTGGTTCGTGCCGCCCTGGGGCGTCAACGGCGGCCATCCGGGCATGCGCGCGAAGAAGGTCATCGAGCGGACCGACGGCACGACCGAGATCGCCGGCAACAAGGTCGAGGACGTGTCGGTGAAGGCCGGCGACCTCTTGCATTACATCACCTGGGGCGGCGGCGGCTGGGGCGACCCGCTCGAACGGGATCCCGAACTGGTCGGGCTCGAAATCCGCCAGGGGCTCGTCTCGGCCGAGGGCGCGCGCGCCTATGGCGTGGTGGCGAGCGATGATGGCGCGCTCGATGCCGCCGCCACGGCGGGTCTGCGCGATAAGATGAAGGCCGAGCGCGGCGACTTGCCGCTGTTCGACTACGGCCCGGGGATCGACGACCTGCGCGCCAATTGCGAGGCCGAGACCGGCCTCCCCGCCCCGATCCAGCCCGAATGGCACCCCTCGGACGACATCAGGGAAGCCGCCGAATGAACGGCGCGCCTCCCCAGGGCTCCTTGGCCGACATTCGCGTCATCGAGATGGGGCAATTGCTCGCCGGCCCCTTCTGCGGGCAATTGCTGGGCGACATGGGCGCAGATGTGATCAAGCTCGAACCGCCGGGAGCGGGCGATCCGATGCGGCTGTGGGGCCAGGGCGACGAGAAGGTCCAGTGGGAAGTGATCGCACGCAACAAGCGCTCGGTCACCTGCAATTTGCGCGTCCCGGAAGGGCAGGACCTCGCGCGCAAGCTGATCGCCACCGCCGACGTGCTGGTCGAGAATTTCAAGCCCGGCACGCTCGAGAAATGGGGCCTGTCGCCCGCCGAGCTGCACCGCGACAACCCCGGCCTGATCATCGCGCGCATGTCGGGCTATGGCCAGGACGGGCCATACTCGGACCGCGCCGGTTTCGGCGGTATCGGCGAAGCGATGGGTGGCTGGCGCTATATCGTGGGCGAGCCCGACCGACCGCCCGCCCGCATGGGCATCTCGATCGGCGACACGCTGTGCGCGACCTATGGCGCGATGGGGGTGCTCGCCGCGCTCCACCACCGCGAGCGCACGGGGGAGGGCCAGGTCGTTGACACAGCGCTCTACGAGGCGGTGCTGCAGGTGATGGAAGGGCTCGTCCCCGAATACGACCGCAACGGCTACATCCGCGAACGCTCGGGCTCGATCCTGCCGGGTATCGCGCCATCGAACGTCTATTCCTGCACGGACGGCCCGTTCATGATCGGGGCGAACAAGGACGAGATCTTCGCGCGGCTGGCGCAGGCGATGGGCCAGCCCGAACTGGCGAGCGACCCGCGCTATGCGACGCATCTCGCGCGCGGCAAGCACCAGACCGAGCTCGACGAGCTGATCAACGAGTGGACGGGAAGCCTCACGATCGACGAGGTCGAACAGGCGATGATCGATCACTCGATCCCCGCCGGCCGGGTCTATACCGCGAAGGACATGCTGGCCGACCCGCACTTCAGGGCGCGCGATGCGATCGTCGAGGTCGAGACCGAGCGCCACGGCAAGCTCAAGATGCAGAACGCCTTCCCCAAGCTGTCGCGCACGCCCTCGGGCATTCGCCGCGCTGCCCCCGCAGAGCCGGGCCAGCACAATGACGAGATCTACGCCGAGCTGCTCGGGCTGGACGCGCAGGCGCGGGCGGACCTCGCCGAGCGGTGTATCATCTGATGGCCGGCGAAGCGGGCCGCGACGAGAATTACGCCGGGACATTCGACGGGCACTTGCAGCCGGGCAAGCGCCCCGCGCTGCTGCTGGTCGACATGGTCGAGGCCTATCTCGTTTCCGACAGCCCGCTCTATTGCGAAACCGCCGCCGCAGCGGTCGCGGTCGCGAGCGAACTGGCCGACGCGTGCCGGGCTAATGGCATCCCGGTGATCCTGACCAATGTCGAATACGAACCCGGCGGCGGTGATGGGGGCGTGTTCTACCGCAAGACGCCGGTTCTGAAGGTGTTCGACCGCGGTTCGCCGCTTGGCGCCTTCCCGCCAGCGCTTGTACCGCGGGAAGCCGATAGGGTCGTCACGAAGCAATACCCTTCCGCCTTCTTCGGCACCGGTTTGGCAGAACAACTGCACGACCAAGGGGTCGACACGCTGCTGATCGGCGGTTTCTCGACTTCGGGCTGCGTGCGCGCCTCGGCGCTCGACGCGATGCAGTATGGCTTCGTTCCGTTCGTCGTGCGCGAGGCCTGCGCCGACCGCCACCCCGACCCGCACGAAGCAAACCTGTTCGATCTCCAGGCCAAATATGCCGAGGTCATCGGATCGGTCAAAGCGCTGGGGATTATCGGCACGGACTAGGGTTTGCGCGGCTGGATCGCATGGCCGCGATCACCCGGTCGATTCTGCCCTACATTAAATTTGTCCGGACAACTCTTCCCAAGCTAATTGTGAGGCGGTATGCAGGACGGATGCACAAGAGCCCCCTCGGAGCGCTGCTCGCCCTCACCCTGCTAGCAGATCCGCTCGCCGCCGAAGATCGCCTGTCACCCGGCATCTGGACCAACACCGAAGACGAATACTTCGCCGAAGAGGAAGGCCGCGATCGACCCGAATGGGTCGGCTTCGAACTCGCTGACGGTGGCAAGTGGCGGTCGATCGATGCCTTCCGCAAGCCGCTCGGCGATTGGCAGGAAGGGCCGATCCCTGGCCTTGCCCCGCGCGAAACCGGAGGCTGGCAGATCGCTGGCAGCGAACTGCGCCCGGCTCGCGAATTCTTCTGCTGGATCTCTGTCCTGCGGTTCGCGGGCAAGCCGGATGGAAGCGAGGATTGGAGCTTCATCCGCAACCTGCCCAATTTCGATCAGGGCGGGCGCATCTCCGTCCCAGGCGAGGGTTTGGCGCCGGACGTGACGATCCGGTTGCGCAACGTCACCTGGGCCAAGGGCAGCCGTAACAAGCCGGCGCTGGTACTCTATGTCCACAAGGATGACCCGGTTCGCGCCGTCAGCTACAGCTGGGCATCGCCGGATGCTGGCATGGTCGGGGTCAACCTGCGCTGGGTGCAGGCGAGTTGCAGCCGCTCGCCCAGCCAGACCGAGGGATCCTGAGACCATGCAGACGACACGCGCGATCTTCCGGCAACATGGCGGCCCCGAAGTCATCGAATGGATCGATGAGGAACTCCCCGCCCCGGGCCCGGGCGAAGTCACGATCGAGCATGCCGCGGTCGGCCTCAACTATATCGACACCTACCATCGCCGCGGGATCTACCCGGTCGAGCTCCCGAGCGGGATGGGCCTCGAGGCGGCTGGACGGATCGTTGCCGTGGGTGACGGCGTGGGTGACTTCGCGATCGGCGACCGCGTTGCGACTTTCGGTCCGCTGCTCGGCGCCTACGCGACCCGTCGAAACATTGCCGCGAGCCAGCTGTTCCGCCTGCCCGATCACATCGACGACAAGACGGCAGCCGCGGCGATCCTCAAGGCCTGCACCACCGAATTCCTGGTCGAGCGTTGCGGCAAGGTCGAAGCAGGCTGGCCGGTGCTGGTGCATGCCGCGGCAGGAGGTACCGGATTGCTCCTGGTACAATGGCTCAACCACATCGGGGCCGAAGTCATCGGCACAGTTTCTACGGAAGAGAAAGCCGAAGCCGCCCGAGCCGCCGGTGCGAACCACGTGATCTTCTACAAGGAAGAGAACACCGCCGAGCGTGTGCGCGCAATCACCGGGGGTGCTGGCGTGCGCGTGACCTTCGACGGGATCGGTCGTTCGACCTGGGAAACTTCGCTCGATGCAACCGGCAAGCGCGGGCTGATCATCAATTTCGGCAATGCCGACGCACCAGTGGGGGCAGTCGATGTCGGAGTCCTCGCGCTCAAAGGCTCGCTCTACAACACGCGCCCGATGCTGTTCCATTATTACGAGGAACCGGAAGAGCGAGCCGCCGGAGCCCAGCGTGTCTGGGACATGTTTTCCAGCGGCGCCCTGTCGGTCACGATCGGCCAGACCTACGCACTCAAGGACGCGGCCAAGGCGCATGAAGACTTGCAAGCCGGCCGCACGACGGGCTCGACCGTCCTGCTACCCTGATCCGCCATGCTCGAACGCGGTCACATCGAATTCCTGTTCGCACAGATGCTGCCGTGGCGGCGCATCGGCCCCGGGCTTGCCCGGCCCGATGCCGAATACAAGCTGCTCAGCCGCGATCCCGCCGACGGCGCGTGCTCGATCCTGCTGCGTTACCCGCCTGGATGGTCGCGCGAAGGCCCCGAGCACATCCTCGCCGACGAGGAGTTCTTCGTGCTCGACGGGGCGCTGGAGATGGACGGGCATTATTATCCGGTGGACAGCTACGCCTTCCTCCCGTCGGGGTGGACAAGGCACGAGATGCGCGCTCCGCAGGGCTGCGTCGTGCTCGCCTTCTACGACCGCGAGCCGACACTGGTGTTCGAGCCGGGTGACGGCGCGGCGGAAATGTCACCCCGCGCGGTGCAGCATCTCGATGCGGGCAAGATGAGCTGGGACATGACGCTCAACGACCCCAATCTCCGCCACCTCGGCATCGGGCGCAAGAACCTGCGGACCGATCCGAACACCGGCGAACGAACCTTCCTCTCTCTGATCCTGCCACAGGCCAAGCCGCCGGAGGACAAGGGACCGCAGGAGATGCATCCGGTTGTGGAGGAGGCCTTCCTGCTCGGCGGCTCGCTGACCGGACCGCAGGGCACCATGTATCCGGGCGCTTATTTCTGGCGTCCCCCAGGCATCGCGCATGGCCCCTTCGGAGCGCGCTGGGGCGCGACCTCGCTGATCCGTTTCGTCGGTGGCAAGCATGTGAACGTGTGGACCAAGGATGAGGCGCCGTTCGACTTCGACGCAACCTATCGCCCGATCCTGCCACCCGAACTCGCCCACCTCGCCGAAACACCTTTCGTGCCTCAGGCGAACTACTGAAGGCTGGGTCTAAGGGCGCTTCCAGGCGGCACCGCCGACCCAGTCACCCGCGACCGCGGAGAATTCGCTCACCCGGATCGATTGCCAGACACCCGCGGCGAAGTAGGGATCGGCCTGGAATTTGGCGCGCGCTTCGGCCTCGTCATCGGCCTTGATCACGAGCAGCGAGCCGACCGTGTTGCCATCGCGCTTGAGTGGACCGGCCACCGCGTAATCGCCAATGTGGACCTCTACATGCGCGAGATGCGCCGACAGGTGGCGCTCGCGCAAGGCCGCGCCGTTCTCGCCATCAAGGCAGTGAAAGGCGAACAGGCGGCTCATGGCTGCGGCGGCGCAAAGACCGCGGCATCAACGGGCTCACCCACCGCGACCTGCTTCCAGAAAACCGTATTGCTCTTCACTCCGTCGTAGAGCAGCGTCACTTCCCGTGCCTGCACCCAGCCGGTTTCGGGCAGCCGCACGAAATCGTCGTAGATCCGCTCGTGAAAGCCGCGCGGACTCGAGAAGCCGAGATAGCGGATGAAGCCGCTTTCACGGTCGAAACCGAACAGGGTTGGCTGTCCGCCAGGATCGATGACACGCACGAGATCGACTTCATGCCCAGCGACATTCCGTGTCGGCGCGCTTTCCAGCACGAACCCCTCGGCCAGCGCTGAGCGGATGATGCCGAAGCCGAAATTGTTAGCCCAATAGGCGTCGGCCTCGGCCTGGGGCAGGATGCCGCGCTCGGTCCAGGTCGTGGTTCCATCGAAACCGACTTCGAAGATCAGCCGCTCGCCATCGCGGGCGGTTATGCGGACCTTGCCTTCGGCGCTGTGCGCCTGCTGGCGGTCACGGTCGAACTCGCGCCACATGCGGTAATCGTTCGACCGGCTCCGCACCGCACCTGTTTTCGGGTCGTAGAATTCGGCCTCGCCTGCGAGGATCAGCGTGCCCGGTTCGAGCCAGCCCTCCCCGCCATGTGCCGCGATCGCCCTCTCGACGATGGCGCGGGGGCCATGCGGCGGAGTTTCCGCCTGCACCGCCGCTGCCCAGGACAGCGCCGCAAGGATCGAGACAAGCAGTCGCTTCATCATCCCACCTCCACGCATTCCACCAGCTCCCCGCTTGGCCCGACTGTGGTCGCTACCCGGCGGCCCTCATAAAGCGCCCCGCTCCGGTCGGACGGAGGCGAAATCCATTCGACCTGGCAGGTATCGAGGTCGCGCATCGCCAGCGTCACCAGCGCATTCCCCGGCGGCAGCATATCCGCATGGCGCGGACGCTCGGTTGCTGCGGCAGGATAATCGTCGATCTCAACGATAGGCATCCGCGCGTGCTGGATCATCGTCAGCGTCGTCAATGTGTCCGGCGCGAGCTCGAAGGCCTTGTTTATCATCGTGTAGGGGATGGTGTAATCCGCCCCCCGTTCAAGGCCAAGTGCCTCGCGGTACCAGGCGATGGCCTTCTCGCGATCGGTCGCCGCCAGTACGCAGATGAAGATGCGGTCGACGGGCGAGCGCGCGGGCGGCAACAACAGGTCGGATTCTGGCACCAGCACCTGGTTGAGGTAGATCATCTCGCGCCCCGGCCCCAGCGCCTGCATCGGGATGAAGGTCGGCTTCATGTTTTCGATGTTCTTGGGCGGCCCGACGATGGTGAAAAGATCCTCAGGTAGGGCGTCAGGCCAGCGCCAGACGTCCTCCACCGTGCATTCGAACGCGGCCCAGCCGAAACTTCGCGTCGGTCGGAAATCGGGATGGTCCGGCTGCTCGACGAGCCGAAACCAGCAGGGTTCGCCGCTCACCGGGCGCAGCACTGCATAGGGCGATCCGACATTCGCGGGGCAGCCCCAGCACGCCGCGAGCCCGGCATCGATCTTACTCTGTTCGACCAGCTCCAGGCCCAGAACGTCGCGATAGGCGCGCAAGGCCTGCTCGAGGTCAGGGACCGTCGAAAGCCCCCCGAGGATGGTGCCGTGCGCGATGCTCATCCGCGGAAACTCGGCTTACGCTTCTCGACGAAGGCCCTGGTACCCTCCTCGAAGTCCTCGCGGGTGAAGGCTGCACCGAACATGCGCAGGGTGTGATTGTCGTCATCGACCTGCCCATCGAGCACACGGCGAACAAAGTGCTTGTTCTCGATCGCCGAATAGGTCGAGGCGGCCAGGATATCCTCGATCAGTTCGTCGGTTTGGTCGGCAATGATCTCGATCAAGCCGATCCGCTGCGCCTCGGCGGCATCGAGCAACTGCCCGGTGAACAGGATACGCTTGGCCTGTCCCGGCCCGACGAGATCGACCAGCAGCTTCACATCGTGCAGCGGATAGACCAGCCCCAGCTTGCCGGGAGTGATGCCGAACCGCGCACGCTTGGTCGCCACGCGAATGTCGCAAGCCAGCGCAAGGCCGCAGCCGCCGCCTACGCAATCGCCATCGACGAAGGCGACGGTCGGGATCGCCGCGCGCGCCAGTTCGTGCTGGACCCGGTTGATCTCGGCCTGGTTGGCGTCGCGCCAATCCATGTCGTCCTTATTGGCAAGCAGTTCCTTGATGTCTGCGCCGGCACAAAAGGCACCCGACCCTTCCGCCGCGCGCAGTTCGAGCACGCGGATTGAGCGATCGGACACGGCGTTGGCAATGAGCCCCGGAAAGGCCCGCCACATGTCCATGTTGATCGCATTTCTCGCCTCGGGCCGGTCAAGCACCAGCCGGGCAATCGCTCCATTTTTCTCGAGCCGCACACTCATGCCGGATTTGCCTCCATGAAATGGTCCGCGATCGCCTTGCGCGTCGTCACCCACACGCCGTCGTGCGCCCGGACGTGGCAAAAAAACTCCTCCAGCGCCCAGATCCTACCCGGCCGTCCGATGATGCGCAGATGCAGGCCCAGGCTCATCATCTTGGGATTGCCTTCCTCACCCTCGCGGTAGAGCTGGTCGAAATTGGCCTTGGCATAGTCCAGCCACTGGTGCGGGGTTAGCGCCGGATCGGTCCACATCTTCATGTCGTTGCTGTCGAGCTGATAGGGCACGATGCACATGGGCTTGCCGGGGATGGTATCGCGATCCCAGAAGGGCACATCGCCGCTGTAATCGTCCATGTGGTAGGTGAAGCCCTCCTCGCTCAAGAGCCGGCGCGTATTGTCGGTGAGGAGATAGCGCGACAGCCAGCCATAGGGCCTGACGCCGCAGGTCTTCTCGATGCTGGTAACGGCCTTGCGGATGAATTCGCGCTCTTCCTCCTCGTCCATCTTGAACTGGTGGATCCAGCGCCAACCATGGCTGATCGGTTCATGGCCCAGATCGACAATGGCTCCGGCGATCTCGGGATGGTTCTCGAGGCTCATTGCCGCGACCGTCCAACTCGCCATGATGTCGTATTTTTTCAGCAGCTTGACGATGCGCGGCGCGCCCGCCTTGATGCCGTAGAGATAGTTGGATTCATTCGAGTAATTGCGCATTTTCGACTTCACGAAGACGCCCAGCTCATCGACCGGTTCCATCCCGCGATCGCCCCGCGCGATGGTCATCTCGCTGCCTTCCTCGACATTGACGACCACGCTGAGCGCCAGCTTGGCACCGCCCGGCCAGTCGATGCGTTCTTCGATGAGCGGCATCAGTGCATCTCCTCCCCGCCACTGACGTTGAGCGCTTCACCGGTGACATAAAAGGCCTCGTCGCTCGCTAGCCACAGGCACGCCGCCGCCGTGTCGGACGGGAGCCCCGGGCGGCCCATCGGGTTCTTCGCACTCATATTGGCAAGGTAGTCCTCCACCGTGTCGAAGCCCAGCAGCTTGGAGAAATACTCGTTCTGCTGCGCGCCAAGGCCGGTGGTCACATGGTTGGGACAGATCGCATTCACTGTGATCTCATGCGCGCCGAGTTCGACCGCACTCGCTCGCGTCAACCCGACCATGCCGTGCTTTGAAGAGACATAGGCGGGCAGATGGGGAAAGCCGGTCTTCGCCGCCTGGCTGGCGATATTGATGATCCGGCCGCCGCGTCCCTGCTCGACCATCTGCCGGGCCGCTGCCTGCGTGCAGTAGAACGCGCCGGAGAGGTTGACCGCGATCACCTGGTCCCACTCGTCCCTCGTATCGACATCGAGCAGCGGCTTCATCTTGAATCCGATCCCGGCGTTGTTGACGAGAATATCTACACTGCCGAAGTGATTGGCCGCTTCGGCGATGAGCGCAGCACACTGATCCGCCTTCGACACGTCGCAGGCAATCGCCGCAACTTCCGCGCCGCGCGAACGCAGTTCTTCCGCCACGCCCTCCGCCTCGGCGTCGATCGCGAGGTCGGAGACGATGCAATTCGCGCCCTCGTCTGCAAAGGCCTGCAGGACGCCCTGCCCTAGCCCCTTTTCCTTGCCAGAGCCGGTGACGACCACCGTCTTGCCCGCGAACCGGCCCATTGTCACAGATCCTCGGTCAGGATGAACTGCGGCGCATCGGCATAGCCCTGGAACGGAGCTGCGGCGGCCTGGAAGTCCTCGGTCGAAATGTCGCCCACGAAGGCGTCCATGCCCTTGATGTCGATCACCTCGATATACTCGAAATGCGGTTTGGCGCTGTCGTCGCCGAAGACGCCGGTCGCCTTGTGCACGGT
This sequence comes from Altererythrobacter sp. CAU 1644, assembly GCF_029623755.1. Lineage (NCBI taxonomy): Bacteria > Pseudomonadati > Pseudomonadota > Alphaproteobacteria > Sphingomonadales > Erythrobacteraceae > Altererythrobacter > Altererythrobacter arenosus. The sequence continues at coordinate 2,051,983 of NZ_CP121106.1, read as the reverse complement.
GAAGCTCTCGACCGAGCCCAGCCCGTTGACGGTCGGAATGTCGCGGGTCTTGGCCCATTCCTCATATTCGGCGACGCTGACGCCCGGCTTCAGATTGAACAGGCAGATAATGCGCATGGTTCAGGCTCCTTCGAGTGGCGCGCGATAGGCACGCAGATTGTTGTCGAGATAGCGGGCCATGGCAAACAGGCCCTTCTCGAACCCGGCCCCGCAAACCAGCTGGACTCCGAGCGGAAGGCCATCTTCGGTCCAGCCCATCGGCAGGCTTAGCGCGGGCAGGCCAGCAATATTGGCGAGGCAGGTGAAATCGGCCTGCGCGGCGGGTTCGGGTTCGGAATGCGGGAATGGCGGGTTGGGGGCGGTCGGCAGGATCAGGAAGCCGTGGCGGGCGATGATCGCATGCATCGCTTCCGCCGTGCGGGTCAGCACGAGCTGGTCCTTCGCCCAATCCTCGATGCTCCGCCCGGGTCCATAGGAGAGCAGCTTCGCCAAGCGATCGGATACTGCGACATCCGCCAGGTCCTCCGCCAGGGTCTTGGAAACCTGGATGAAACCGGCGAAGCGGATACGGCCGTTCGGGTCTTCCAGCGTTTCGCATGCCGGCTCTGCCTTCAGCGCTGACAGCGCCCGGTCGAAAGCGCGCGCGACCTCTGGGTGCAGCTCGACTCCGTGATCGACCAGCGTTGCGCCGGTAAAGGGCTCGAGCCCATCGCCGAAATCGCTCATGACCCGTGCGACCTGTTCGAGCGTGTCGAGATCGCGCGCCAGCGGCCCGATCGCATCGAGCGAGGCATCGGCGGGGATCAGCCCGTCCTGGCTAACGTGGTCTGTCGCGGGCTTGAAACCGTAGACGCCGCAATGCGCCGCCGGGATGCGGACCGAGCCCATGGTATCGGTGCCGAGCGCCGCATCGACGAGGGCCGCCGCCACCGCCGCGCCGCTGCCGCCCGAGGATCCGCCCGGCGAATATCCGTCACGGTGGGGGTTGATGACCGAGCCGAAATGCGGGTTGTCGCTCTTCGAACCGAGCGCGGCCTCTTCCATGTGGAGGACGCCCGCGATGGCGGCGCCAGCTTGGCGCAAGCGGGTCACGACCTCGGCATCGCGCTCGGCGATGCGATCTTCCCAGGCGCCGATCCCGGCATGGTAAGGCATGCCCCGCACCGCGATGTTCGCTTTGACGCCGACGGTGAGGCCCGCCAGCGGACCCTCTCCGCCTACGGCGCTCCCGTCGCGAAAGGCAAAGGCGTTGTAGCGGTCGATCATCCGGCGCGCTCGTCGATCAGGCGCAGCGGCTTCTGCCGCGTGTCGATCTCGGTCACAGAGGCAGTGCCGCCCGGCTCGCAAAGGACCACGTCGACTTCGACGCCCAATCCCTGCTTCAGTACCTCGGCCAGCGCGCCCCGGTCGCTGCCGCCCCGGCTTTCGAGCGTAACGCGCATCGAATCGCGCCCGCTGTCGTCACGGGTGAGGTGGCAGACGTATTCGCCCGTCAGGTCCGCGCGGTTCTCGATGATCGCGCCGATGGCGTGCGGGAAGACGTTGATCCCGCGCAACTTGACCATGTTGTCGCTGCGCCCGCGGAAGCCCGCGATCCGCTTGAAGGCGATCTCGCCGCGCCCGTCGAGCTCATGCGTGATGTCGTGCGTGTTAAAGCGGATGCAGGGCGCGACGTCGTCCTTGTAGAGGCAGGTCACGACCATGTCGCCGGTTTCGCCATGCGCCACGGGCTTGCCGTCATCGACGCCCAGCAGTTCCAGATATTGCGCGTCTTCCCACACATACATGCCGTCGCGTTCGGGCCCCTCGCCCGCGATCGAACCCGTGTCGCCCACGCCGTACCAGTCATAGGCCTTGGCGCCGTGCCACGCCTGTTCGGTGGCGGAGCGATCCTCCGTGCCGAGATGCCCGATGATCATCTTGATCGAGATCTGGTCAAACAGACCCTCTGCCTCGGCCGTCTCGGCCAGCTTGCGGATATAGTCGACGAAGCCGACGAGGCAGGTGACGCCGAAATCGGCCATCAGCCGAACCTGGTTGACGCTGCGGGTCTCGATGCCCGTGCCCGCCGAGAGAAAGATTGAATTGGTGAACTTGGTCACCGCCTCGCGGATGTAGTGACCGCCGTTGATCATACCGTGGCCATAGACCGACTGGACGACATCGGTCGGCTCCAGCCCCATCCAGCGATACATGCGCCCGACCAGCAGGTTGCCGACCTCGCGCCCCTTCGGCCCGAACATCAGCACCTGCGGCTTGCCGGTGGTGCCGCTGGTGGTGTGGAAGACCGAGGGTCTGCGCGTCGCGGGATCGCCCATCCCGTGGAAATCGCCATAGGGCGGATGCTCGGCGATCGACGCCATCAGGTCGGACTTGTCGTAGACCGGCAGCTTGCCGATGTCGGCCAGCCCCGCGATGTCGCCCGGCTCGATACCCTGCGCGCTCCACAGCCGCCGGTAGAAGGGCACGTCCCAGCCGCGCTTCATCAGCCGCTGGAACTGGGCATCCTGGATCGCAAACAGCTCGTCGCGGCTCATCGATTTGTAGCGCGCGATGAATCCCTCGCCGACCGGGTAATCGGCGAGCATCTGCCTGGCGTCGAGGGCTTCGAAATAGGTCGGGTAGGTCATAGGGCTTTCGTGAAATAGGACAGCGGATCGTCGAAGATGCGCGGGTCGGCATCGGGCGGAGCGAGTTCGCGAGCGAGCGCCAAGCGGTGCTGCGCCTGCTGGGGCGAAAGCGGATTGGCGGGGCTGCCGAGCGTCGCAGCAATCTCGTGGCGCTCCTGCGATCCGTCCTTCAGCGTCACCACCAGCGCTTGCGGGAAGAGCGCATTGGGATTCTCATTGCCATCGGGCACGAGTACGAAGCGCTGCGCGAGCGCTGCGAGGGCGGGATCGGCCATGTGCTCGGCCGTGAAGCGGCGCGGGTCGATGCGGCCATCGGTCAGCATCAGCGAGCCGAGCCACTGCAAGCAGAGCCGCGCATAGGCGGGCGTCATGTCGGGCTGGTAGGGTCGCGAAACGAGCCGCCGGATCAGCGGCGGGCAGGCAAGCTCGATGCGTTCGACGGCTTCGGGATCGAGTGCGAGTTCTTCCAGTTTCCCAAGCGCGCCGTGGCTGGCGCGGCCCGAGGGGAATGGCTTCACGCTCACTTCGCTGATCCGCCAGACCACGCCAAGGCGATCGGTGTAGCGCGACAGGTCGCCATCCTCGAACAGCGCGAAATAGCCGAACTCGCCCTCCAGCGGGTGTTTCGGGCCGGGGAAACCGGCGCGGGCGAGGTCGCTCGCGGTGACGGCAGCGCGGGCGGCGTTGGCGATCTGGAACGGCAATGTCGCCAGCCCCTCGACATGCGCCTGCATCGTCCCGGCGGCGGAGGAATAGGCAATACCGAGCGTGTCAGCGAGCGGCGCGCCGTCGATCCGCGCTACGGCGAGCGCGGCGCCCATCACGCCCGCTGTAGCGGGGCGGAAGAAGGTCAGCCCGCTGCTAGCGGCAAGGCCCAGCCCCGCGGCCACGTCGACGCCGATGGCGAGCGCCGCCAGCGCTTCCTCCGGATCGCAGCCGCCCTTCCGGTCGATCGCGGCACCGAGCGCGGCGACAACGGTGCTGAGCGCATGGACCACGGCGGGCTCGTGCACTGCATCCCATTCGAGGCAGTGAATGCGGTAGCCATTGACGAACGCCGCCGCTGGCGCAGGCAGGCGTTCATCGGTACCGATCAGGCGCGCCTCCGCGCCCGATCCCATTGCCCGGGCGGCAGCGAGTATCGCGTCGGCTCCCGGTGCGTTCGCACCCGCCGCGCCCACCGCCAGAGTATCGGCCAGCAGGCGCGCCGTATCGGCCCGTACTTGTTCCGGCAGGGTGTGGTCGGCACCCGCGAATTCGAGAAGGCGCTGCGTGGGGCTCACCGCGTCCACTCCTCGAGCAGACTGTCGAGTGCAGCAGCGTCGTCGCCGTGTAGGGCCAACGAGACCGCCCGCTCTGCCTGCGCCTCGGTCAGTCCACCCCATTTGGCGAGGCTGTGCAGCTTGGCGACAATCTCCTTCTCGCCGACCGGTCGCTCGGGATCGCCGAGCGTGTCGACCAGTTCGAGCCCGTTGACCCGCGCGCCGAAATGCGCCGGATAGCGGGCAGTGATCCCCGGATCTTCAGCAACCGTCACCTGCGCACGCAGCCCGGCGAGCGCGGAAATCGCGTCCTCGGTGAAATCCTGCGGCTCGGCACTTCTGCCATCCGCCACTACCGCCACGGCATGCTGCAGCGAGAACTTGGCATCGAGTTCGGTCTTCGGATCGGGCCGGTCGCAAAAGGCCAGCGCATCGGCGTAGGTTTCGACCGCAAAGGGCGCCTCCAGTTTGCCGGCCTGGCGCAGTTCCATCGCCGCATCGATGGCCGGATGCGCATGGCGGCAGGCGGCCCAGGGCTTGAAACTGACCTGATCGATCAGCCAGCCGTCTCCGTTCGATGCGAGGTCACCCGGTGTCTCGGTCATCGCCGCAAACAGCCCCTGCGGACCTTCGAGAACGCCTTGCGGCCCGGTCGCGCCATAGTGGACATGCAGCGCGGCATCCCTGCCGGTTCGCACTGCATGATAGATATGCCACTGCTTGGTCAGCACATCGTCGTGTCGCATGTGCCACAATCCGCCAGCCACCGATCCGGCGTTGCCAAGCGCATTGGCATACTCGATCGGGGCGAAACCGATCAGCGAACCGAACGCCGCGCAAGCACCGAACACGCCCATGGTCGCGGTCGGGTGCCAGTGAGCATAGTGATGCGCATCGAACGCTGCACCGATCGCGATCATCGCCTCGTAACCGCGCGCCGCTGCGTCGAGCCGCTGCTCGATCGATGCGCTGGCCATGCTCATCGCCGCGGGCCACACGACCGGGCCGGGATGGAGCAAGGCGGTGCGGTGCACATCGTCCATCTCGAGCACATTGCCGAGATAGGTCGCCCGTTCCCACGGCTGGGAGGAAATCGCGCTGCCGAGATGGCCCGCTTCGGTGTCGCGGGCGCCGGCAACACAGGCAAGCCAGTCGAGAAGGTGGAGACGCGCGCGCTGGCGCTCGCTTTTGCCGACGGGCCGCGCTAAGGTCCGGACAAGTATTGCGAGCAGCGGGTCGCTCATGCCGCCGCTCCAAGCCCTAGAACGGTTCGACGGAGTCTCACTTGGCCACCAAGCCTGCCCGCAAAGCAGCCAAAATTCCTCGCTATCTGCAGCTCGCGGGCGAACTTCGCGAGGCGATCCTTGGCGGCAAGTTTGCCAATGGCACGCAGTTTCCGACCGAAACCTCGCTGTGCAAGCAGCATGACGTGAGCCGCTTCACCGTGCGGGAAGCGTTGCGGAGGCTCGAAGCGGAAGGCCTGATCCAGCGCAAGCGGGGGTCCGGCACGACCGTCCAGCCGGCGGCGGCGCGCGGCGGCGCGCTGCACCAGCCGCTCTCGAATGTCGGCGAACTGCTGCAATATGCTCGCGGCAGCGCGGTGATCTATGCCGAGGCCGGAACGAGCACCCTGCCCGAAGCCATTGCCGAACAGATTGCATCGGACACCAGCGGGGTCTGGACCAAGTTCAGCGGCGTTCGCCGGCAGGGCTTCGGCGAGCTCCCGATCGCGGCGACCGATGCCTATATTCACGAACGGCTGGGCGTCGAGGCGGGTTCGCTCGACCTCAATGCCAGTTCGCAGACCCTGTTCAGCCAGATCGAGAAACTCACCGGCGTCAGTGCGGCGACCGTGACGCAGGATATCCAGGCGCTGGCGGCTGATGCCGCGACCGCCAAGGCGCTCGAGATCGAGGAAGGCGCGCCGGTGCTGCAGATCCTGCGCTGCTACATCGACAACCAGGGCAGCGTGTTCGAGATTTCGGTCAGCCACCATCCCGGCGATCGCTTCGCTTATTCGATGCATATCGACGTCGATAGCTGAAGCGCGGTTCATCCGGGCCCACCCGAATCCAGCTCCGGCACCTTCCCGGGCGACCAATCTTCACCCGCAAACCGGATCGGCGGAGCGATGTGCCTGCCTCCACCTGCACCTTCGACCAACAGGCCGCGCTCGCCGATATGCGGCTCGTCGAATGCTTCGCGAAAGTCGAGCACGGGCGAGAAAGCGACATCCTTGTCGGCAAACCAGTCGACCCATTCGGCGCGGGATTTCGTCGCAAAACTCTCGCGCAGGAAAGCGATCAACTCGCCCTGTTCGCCTGCTGGCTGGTCGGCGATGGGGATCAGGTCCTCGCGCCCCAGTGCAGTGAGGAGGTTGCGCGCGAAATGAAGCTCGCGCCCACCCAGCACGACATGTTTTCCGTCGCTCGTCTCGTAGACCTGGTAAAAGCCCGCGCCGCCAAGCGAGCGCTGCGACTGCGATTTCGGGCTTTTGCCGCCTGCTATGGCGCTCCCGGCGGTATGCGCGCACCACGGCAGCATGCTGTCGAACATGGCGCAATCGATATAGGCGCCCTCGCCCGTCCGCTCGCGCCCGACCAGCGCCATCAGCACGGCCGATAGCGCCGTCAGCCCTGCGGCCATGTCCGCACTGGGCGCGCCTGGGACCACCGGCGTGCCATCCGGCCCGTCATTGACCGACAGGAACCCGGCCAGCGCCTGCACTGCCATGTCGTGCGCGGGATGGTGCGCCAGCGCGCCCTCCTGCCCAAAGGCGGAAATCGAACAATAGACGATGTCAGGCTTGATCGCCCTTACGCTGTCGTAATCGAAGCCGAGCCGCTTCATCACGCCGGGGCGAAACCCCTCGACGAACACATCCGCGCCGGCGACCAGATCGCGCAGGCGCGCTTTGCCCTGCTCGCTCTTGAGATCGAGCACCTGGCTCGACTTGCCGCGATTGAGGTTGGCAAACCAGACCGATTGCTCTGCACCGTCATATGTATCGAATGGCGCCTGCACCCGCGCCGGATCCCCGGCCGCCGGTTCGACCTTGATCACCTCTGCACCCTGATCGGCCATCATCACCGTCATCATCGGGCCGGGCAGGAACTGGGTAAGGTCGACGACTCTGATTCCGCTAAGTTTTCCCATGGCTCTCAGATAACACCATTGGCGCGCAGCGAGTCGATTTCTTCAGGCCCGTAGCCAAGCTGTTCGAGCAAGGCGTCGCTGTCGGCCCCCAGCAGCGGCGCAGCACGATTGGGCGGGCGCTTGCCATCGAACTTGAGCGGGCTCGCCAGCACCTGCAGGTCCGGATTGTCAGGATGGGCGACGCGGTCGCGCATTCCGATTTCCTCGAGCCACGGATTGTCGAGCGCCGCGCCCAGCTCATAGACCGGAGCAACCGGCACGAAACCGGCAAGCAGCTCCTGCCAATGCGCCATCGGTTGTTGGCTGAAATGCGCGTCGAGCAACTCGGTCAGCACCGCGCGGTTCTGCAGGCGCAGCGCGTTGCTGGCGAAGCGCGGGTCGGCGCGCAGGTCCTCGCGCCCGAGCCGCTCGAGCAGAATGTCCCAGAACTTGGGCAGCTGGCACATCACGAACATCCAGCCGTCGGCAGCCTTGAACATCTGGCTCGGCGTGGCAGTTGGATGGGCGGACCGTGGGGTGCGCTGTGTCTCGTCGCCGTGATTCATGTACCACAGGGCCGGATAGCTCGTTTGGTGGACCGCCGCGCTGAGCAGGTCGGTATCGACGTCCCGCCCCTTGCCGCTGCGCTGCGCATCGACCAGCGCGCCGAGCAGGCCGATGCAGAAGATCGTGCCGGTGATGAAATCGACCATCGACAGGCCCATCCGCTGGGGATCGCCGCCCGGTTCGCCGGTCATTTGGCAATAGCCCGCTTCGGCCTGCATCAGATAGTCATAGCCTGGCCATTTGGCGCGGGCGTTGTCGCGGCCATAGGCCGACAGATGCGCGCAGACGATCGCCGGATTGACGTCTTTCAACGAGGCGTAATCCAGCCCGAGCCGCGCGGGCAGATCGCCGCGCATATTGTTGGCGACGACGTCGCAGGTCGCTGCGAGCTTGCGCAGGATCCCCTGGCCCTGCTCGCTCCCGAGATCGAGCGTCAGCGAGCGCTTGTTGAGATTGAAGCTCTGAAAATAGGTGCTCTCGCCTTCGCGCAGGAAATGAGGCCCGACTGCGCGCGCCGTATCGCCTGCGCCCACGCGCCTGCCATCGGCGCCCTGCTTGCCGGGCGGTTCGATCTTGATAACCTCGGCGCCCATCTGCGCGAGAAACATCGTGCCATAGGGGCCCGCGCCGTATTGTTCCGCGCTGATGACGCGGAAGCCGGAAAGCGGAAGGTGCATATCGCCCACCGGCTAGATCGGGTTTTCTTTGAAGTGCTGCTTGGCGATGATGATCCGCTGCATCTCGTTGGTTCCCTCCCCGATACACATCAGCATGCTGTCGCGATAATAGCGCTCGATGTCGTACTCCTTGGAATAGGAGTAGCCGCCATAGACGCGCATCGCCTCCTGGCTGTTTTCGACCGCGGCTTCGGAGGCGAAGAACTTCGCCATGCCCGCTTCCTTGTCGCAGCGCTCGCCCCGGTCATAGGCTTCGGCGGCATCAAGCGTCAGGAGCCGCGCAGCCCGCGCCCGGGTCGCCATCTCGCCGATCTTGAGCTGGATCGCCTGGTGCTCCGCGATAGGCTTGCCCATCGTCTCGCGCTGTTGCGCATATTCGGTCGCCAGCCGCAGCGAGCCTTCGGCAAGCCCGACGCCGCGCGCAGCGACATTGATCCGGCCCAGCTCGAGCCCGCCGGTCGCCTGGAAGAAGCCCTGCCCCTCGACCCCACCGATGAGCTGGTCGGCGGGGATGCGGTAGTCCTCCATGATCAGTTCGGCGCTGTCGATCGCCTTGTAGCCAAGCTTGTCGAATTTCTTGCCGTTGGTGAGGCCATCCCGCTTGTCGGCGATGAACAGGCTCATGCCCTTGTAGCGCGGCTCAGCCTTGGGATCGGTCTTCACCAGCATGGCGAAGCATGAGCCGTTGAGCGCGTTAGAAATCCACGTCTTGGTGCCGTTGATCACGTAGTCGTCGCCATCTCGCACCGCGACGCTGCGGATCGCCTGCAGGTCGGTGCCGGCGTTGGGTTCGGTCAGCGCCAGCCCGCCGCGAATTTCGCCGGTGGCGAACTTGGGCAGCCACTTGGCCTTCTGCTCCGGCGTGCCGAAGCGCTCGACCGCGGCCGCCATGATGAGGTGCGAATTGAAGATGCCGGTGATCGCCATCCAGTAGCTGGAAATGCGCATCACGATCTTGGCATAGGTCGTGGCAGGCAGGCCGAGGCCACCGTATTCCTGCCCGATGGTGGCGCCGAACAGACCCATCTCGGCCATCTGTTCGACCAGCTTCTCGGGCCAGATATCGCCGTGATCGTGGTGCTGGATGACCGGGATCACCTCGCGCTCCAGCCAGCGGTCGATCGCGTCGAGGAAGGCGCGTTCCTCGTCCGGATCGATCGTCCGTATCTGGTTTTCCAATGCCGCTGCGGTTGCCATGATCCTGATCCCTCAATCGTCGAGATTGCCGTGCCCGCGCTTCCACACGAGCACGCTGCGCTTGTAGTGGCTCACGACCTCGCCATGCTGGTTCTTGCCGGTGGTCCGGAAGGTCACGATGCCCTGTTCCGGACGGCTCTTGCTCTCGCGTTTCTCGAGCACTTCGCTTTCGGCATAGAGCGTATCCCCGACGAACAACGGCTTGGTCATCCGCACCTCGTCCCAGCCGAGGTTCGCGATTGCCTTGCCGCTGGTGTCGGAGACGCTCATGCCTGTCATCAGCGCGATGGTGAGCGGGCTGACGACCAGTGGCTTGCCGAATTCGGTGTCCTTCGACAGCTCATAGTCGAAATGCGCCGGATGAGTGTTCATCGTCAGCAGCGTGAACCACACGTTGTCGGCATCGGTAATCGTCCGGCCGGGCCGGTGCTCGTAGACGTGCCCCACTTCGAAATCCTCGAAGTAGCGTCCCTGCACTTCGCGGAACCTGCCGGGGGAGACTTCCACATAACTGTCACGCATTCGCTTGCCCCTCGCTTCGCGCAATGATCGCGCGATAGGTCTTGATCATCGGGGCTTCCAGCATGCGCCCCTTGTGGCGAACGGCCTTGCCGCCGTTCTCCTCGTACACCTGCAAGGCTTCCCTGGCTTCGGCAATCTCTTCCGCCGTGGGAGAGAACGTCGCCTCGATCGTCGGCACCTGGCGGGGATGGATTGCCGCCTTGGCCGTAATGCCGATGGCGCGCGCCTGCACGCATTCCCGCACCAGCCCCTCCTCGTCGTCGAGATGGATAAATGGCACATCGATCAGCGGCTTGCGCGCCTCGGCGCACGCCAGCACCAGCGCCTGGCGGGCCGCGAGCAGCGGTTCCCACGAGACCGCAACGCGCAGTTCACCCGAAAAATCCGCGCCGCCGAACATCAGCGCCGAGACCTTGTCGTGCCCGACGATCGCGAGCGCATCGCGCAATCCCCGCGGAGTCTCGATCAGGGGAATGAGTTCGGGGCAGCGATCGCCCAGCGCCCCGGCCACCACGTCCAGCTCGGTCGCGCTTTCGACCATCGGCACCATCAGCGTGCGCGGCAAGGTTGCAGCAACAGTAAGAGCTGCGAGGTCGCGTATCCCTGCCGCAGTCGTGACCGCATTGATGCGAACCGCAAACCTGCCCGGCTCCTGCGCCGCCTGTTCGAGCGCCGCCTCGCGCGCCGTCTCCTTGTCTGCCGGACCGACCGCGTCCTCGAGGTCGATCACGACCAGGCCCGCACCCGCAGCCGCCGCCTTGGCGAAGCGGTCCGGACGCGAACCGGGGACAAACAACAGGCTGGAGGCAGCAAACATCGAAAAGGCAACGGTCCCAAGCGGCATCCCGGCAATCCGGGAAAATTCGAGCTTCACAATTTGTCCGGACAAATCTAAAGTCAAGCACGAATTGTCATTTTGTCCGGACAAGTTTGAGGTCCGAAAATCCCCGGGAGAGGAATAAGATGAGCAAGTTGAAGAAGTTCGCCGTGGCCGCCGCACTGGGCGTTGCCGGGATCGCGTTGAGCAGCCCTGCCCAGGCGCGCACGCTCGATCCTTCCAATCCCGAGGACGCGCTCGAAATTTCCAAGCGCATCCAGTGCGGCGTCGAGGATGGCGAGACGGCGGTCTACCACTGGTCGGGCAACATCTATGGCCGTTCACCGGGCCAGCGCGACAAGCTGCTGTTCAAGGGCGAAGGCATGAATATCCGCCGCTGCGTGTCGGTCGAGGATCCCGAGCGTGGCACCGGCTGGAAGCTGATCAGCCGCGAGATCATGCTGATGCTCGATCCGCAGACGGGCGAAGTCGTGAGCCAGTGGGAGAACCCCTACACCGGCGAGACCGTCAACGTGATGCAGATCTACAATGATCCGGTGAACCAGCGCCCCAGCTTCGCCACCACTTCGAGCGGCGCGCCCTATCGCCTGCCGACGCTGCGCGAGGAAGGCCCCTATGTCTTCATGCCGTTCGAAGTGCCGCTGTTCTACACCAATCCGCTCGGTGGCGAGTACCAGGACTATGTCGGTAACCAGTATCACGCGATGGAGATTTTCGACTTCGCCGCGCTGAAGGACGAGCTGTTCGACAGCCGCAAACCGGCCTACCCCATGGTGAGCTGGGTTCGCATCTCCCAATGGGCGCCGTGGATGAAGATGGGTTCGCGGCCCGGCATCATGGTCTTCAACGCGATGGGTCGGAAGCTTCCGGGCGGGTTCGAGGAACTGCCGGACGTGCTCAAGAATGAAATCCGCGCCAACTATCCGATATACGAAGATGCTCCGCCGGCGGACGATACGCGGCCCAATGAGACGACCTGGACCAAGTTCAAACTGCTCGAGGACCAGCGGCGCGAAGCTGCCGGCGAATCCCCCGGCAAGACCGGCGGCCATTGATCCTGCGATGACCACCCGGCGCAGCTTCCTGGCGGGGGGATCTGCCGCCATCCTGGCCGGAGCGGCGCCGCGTATCGCGTGGGGCAGGACCGACGCCGATGTCGCGATTATCGGCGCCGGGCTGGCGGGCCTGTCCGCCGCACGCCTACTCGAAAGCTCCGGTGCGCGCGTGGTCGTGCTGGAGGCGGCCGATCGCGTGGGCGGCCGGCTGCACACGCTGCGCGACCTCCCGGGTGCGCCCGAAGCGGGCGGAATCCAGGTCGGACCGGGGTACGCGATCCTTCGACGCATCGTGGGCGAGCTTGGAGTAGCGCTGGAGGACGGCCCCGGGGAAGGCGCGGGCATCGCCAGCCTGCCGGGCAATGCCTATCACGTGAACGGCGTCACCGTCGGAACGACCGGCTGGCCGGATAGTCCGGCAAACCGGCTGGCAGGCTCCGAACGGGCGATCGAACCAGCCTCGCTTGGGCGCCAGTTTTCGCGCGCGCTGCCATCACTGGCACAGCCCGCAGATTGGCTCGACCTGCCCCCGCAAGCCGACATTTCCCTCCGCGACTCCTTTGCGACAGCGGGCGCGAGTGCGGAGGCGCTGCGCCTGATTGAAGCCAATCTCAACGGCAACACGCTGGCCGGGATGTCGCAGGTCCACCTAGCGCGAACCATCGCAATCTTCCGGGCGCAACCGGGCCCGGTCGCGACCATCGCGGGCGGTTCGCAGGCATTGCCCGAAGCGATGGCGGCAGCTCTCGCCGCGGCGCCCCGGCTCGGCCAAACGACGCAGGCGATCAGTGAAGATAGCGACGGTGTCACGCTGCGCTTCTCCGACCACACGCTCCGCGCACGGCACTGCATCTGCACCGTCCCTTTCGCCGCGCTGCGCGATCTACCGATCAGCTCCCCACTCTCGCCCGCCCTCGCCCAGATGATCGCCGAGCTTCCCTATACGCGCGCCAGCTTCGCCTATCTCTCGGCCCGCGAACCGTTCTGGCTCGCCGACGGACTTCCCGCCACATTGTGGACCGACGATCCGCTGATCGGACGTGTGTTCGTGCTGGGCGACAATCCGCCGATGCTCAAGCTGTGGACCACCGGCGCGGGCGCCGACCAGCTTGACCGCATGCCGAGCGAACTTGCCGCGCAGGAGATCGTCGCCCGGATCGAGGCCATGCGCCCTTCGGCAAGAGGCCAGCTCAAGGTCGAGCGCCTTTTCAGCTGGCAGAAGTCGCCCTACGCGCGCGGGATCTACCACCACATCGGGACGGGGATGGCGGGCAAGCTTGCCGAAGCCACGCGGTTCGTGGGGCGGCGCCTGCACTTCGCCGGCGAGCACCTGGCTCAGCACTCGAGCGGCATGGAGGGCGCGCTTGAGAGCGGCGAACGTGCGGCGCGCGCCGTGATCGAAAGCCTTTAACGCAAGAAAAAGGGCGGGAGCCGCAGCCCCCGCCCTCTGTTTCTCCGCCTCTAGGGCGTTAGAACTTGAACTTCACTTCCGCACCGAACGTCCGGCCCTTGCGCAAGGCGCCGAAGAAGGCACGCGGGAAACTGCGGTCCGCCAGCGGATCGCCCGCGGCAGCCGTCCCCCCGTTCCCTGGGGTGGCGAACTGCGGCGGGACATTGGCGACACCAATGCCGTAGCGCAGGTCAAACCAGCGCGTGGCGAGCGGGATCGAATCCTCATCGGTGAGGTTGCGCCCGAAGACCGCGAACTCGAGATTGCCGAACGAGACGCCGGCACGTCCGTTGAGCAGGAAGGTGTCGCCGGTCTCGGCCAGGTTGTGAACCTGGACATACTTCGAACCTTCGTAGCTGCCGTTGAGGTTGGCGAAGATCTCAGAGTTGTTGCTGATATTCGACCGCCAGTCGATCGCGCCGTTGGCCTGCCAGTCGGAACCCAGCGGCAGGCGGTTGCCCTTGATCGAGCACAGCGCCGCTTCCGCCGGGGTCGGGTTCAGCGCATCGCTGATCAGCAACCCGCCGGAATTGAGCGTGTACTGGAAGTCGTCGCAGCCATTGGTGAACTTGGCGTCGGTGTAGGCCACACCGCCGCTCAGCGTCAGTTCGGGCATCGGGCGCGCCGTCAGTTCGACTTCGAAGCCCTTGACCTCGGCATCGCCCTGGTTGGTCGCGACCGAGGTCAGCGCCCCGCCGCCCACCGGCAGCGCAGTCGTCAACTGAACCGCGGACAGCTCGTTGTAGAATGCGGCAACGTTCAGCTGGACCCGGCCACCCGCGAGCGTCTGCTTGATGCCGATTTCGCCGCCCTTGAGCGTTTCGGGTTCGTAGCTCTCGCGGCCGATCGAGGCACCGGCCGAGCCATTGGTGCCGCCCGGCTTGTTGCCCTCGGCATAGATTGCATAGACCAGCGTATCGGGCGTCGGCTGCCAGTCGAGCGTGACGCGCGGCACGAAGTCCTTGGTTCTTTCGCCCTCGAACACGTTGGAGCCGGTCGCAGTGAACTCTGTCCGGCTCTTCTCCTCGATGAGGTACCGCCCTTCGACGCCGAGGGTCAGTGCATCCGAGATGTCGAATTCAACTTTGCCGAAGAACGAGGTGTTCTCGATCGTTTCCTCGTCGGATCCGGGGCCGCCATAGGGGAAGCCGTTGGGCCCGGTCGAGAAATTGATGTCGCGATCCTTGATCGAGAAATCATACATGTAGATCCCGGCCATCCCGCGGATTCGGTTCTCCTGCGGCGAGGAAATGCGCAGCTCCACGCTGACGTCTTCGGCGAGGCTGCGGTGGGTATTGGCAAAGGCCGGATTGTCGACCGCAGGATTGGGCACGCCGCCTGCCGGACCGAACAGCGGGTTCAGGATGAAATAGACGAAGGCGTCGCTGTGATCGGAGTCGGTACCGGTCCGCGCCACTTCGTTGCGGTAGGCAAAGATCCCGTCGGCGGTCCAGCCGCTGTCGCCCAGGTCCGCGCTCATGTTGGTCGAAACGAACCAGCGCTTCTTGTAGTAGCCGTCCACCGCCGTGCCATCGAGCGTCGTCGGCACGAACGGTGCGAACGGGCTGGTGCGGAAAAGCACTTGGGACGGATCGTTGTTGAGCGCCACCGTGCCCGGCTTGATCACCCCGCAGAAATACTGGTTGTCATTGGTCGAGGTCTTGGTGACCGGCCAGAAGGGGAAAGCGAAGCTGCTGGTGCGATAGTTGGCGCTGCGGAAGCCGGGCTTGCAATTGTTGTCCCCGGCATCGGTCAGGAACAGCGCGGGCGAGCCGTCGTCCTGCTTTTCGTAGGACACGCGGGTGCGCCAGCGGAAATTGTCGCCCGGGGTGACATAGAGAGTCGCGCCGATATTAGTGCTCTCTTCCTGGCCGACCTTCCTGCCGGTCAGCGAGTTGCGATATTGCCCGCCGTATTCGTAGTACCGACCATCGACACGCGCGGCCACGACACCCGGTGCGATCGGAATATCGATGCTGCCCGAGACCATGTACTCGTCATACTCCGCAGCACGGGCGCGGAGCGTTCCGGTGAAGCTGTCGCCCGGAGTCTTGGTGATCAGGTTGATGGCACCCGAATAGGTGTTGCGTCCGTAGAGCGCGCTTTGCGGGCCCTTGACGATTTCGATGCGTTCGAGTGCGTCGAAATTGAGCGACTGAATGTCGCCTCGGAACAGCGCGCCGTCGATGAAGATCGCGACGCCCGATTCGACACCGAACTGCACGCCGGCGAGCACGTTGCCGAGGCCGCGGATAACAGGCCGGTCGGTATCGCGCCCGAAGGCCTGGCTGAACGAGAGGCCAGGCGTCTGGTTGCCGATGTCGGCAATATCGTTGAGCCCGCGTTCGTCGAGGACTTCGGTAGAGAATGCGCTGATCGCCGCCGGGGCATCGTTGATCGATTCCTCGGTCTTGCGCGCCGTCACGATGATTTCAGGAATTCCTTCGGCCAGACGCGGGTTGGCATCGGCCTCGTCGGCGTCCTGGGCAAGCGCCGGAAGCGGCGTGAGGACGGTGGCGGCAAGCAGGGAAACGCACAGCGAACGATTCATTTCAATCCTCCCAATTGAAAATACTAATCGAGGTATAAGGTCGTTTGTCCGGACAAATTTGTCCAGACAAATTTTTCCACTGCTGCGAGAGGCGCAAAACTGTGGCGCTATGGCAACGGCTTGACGTTGCCGAGGAAGGCCGTGGCGAACAGCAGGAGATAGACTGCCCAGACCCACACCCGCGTCCGATCCATGGTTCGCCGCAGGGGTATCTCGGTCTCATCGCTCGATCCCTGCTCGAGCACGGCGCCAAGCTGCGCGCCGACCGGCTTGAAGGTGACGTCGATCATGATCGCGGCAACGAATATCAAACCGAACAGCAGCGCTTTCCAGGCCAGCCAGTCAGGTTGGAGGGGGGCATCCGCCAGCAGGCTCTGGCCGCCGAGCCAAAGGTAGAATGCGCCCACCAACCAGCGCAGCCAGCCTTCGATCTTGCGATTGCGCGCAGCGCGGGGCGTCATGTCATGGCGGTGCGAATCCCACACCAGCCACAACCAGAACAGCCCCACGATCCACGCGCCGAGCAAGAGCCAGCCGGGCACGTCCCACCATTGGCCGACGTCGACCACGCTGAGCGAGAGCGGCACCATCAGCGCCCAGGCGCTGCGCGGCACCATGTCGATTTCGACCAGCAGCTTGAGCAAGGCGATCCGCTGATCCAGCGAATAGGTCTCGCGCCGCCGGAAATGCTGGCCGAGCACGAACACGCCGACATCTGCGCCCAGCCACAGCACAAACAGCAGCAGGTGAGCGTAGACGAGTACCGGATAGCCCAATTCGCTCAGAACCATCGCAAGCTCCCTAGGAAGATTTGTCCGGACATTCGCATTTCTCCGCTTGACAAGCAAGCAATTGTCCGGACAACTTTGCAGAGAGGGGAAATGCAGGCCGCGCACCACTTGCGCGCCGAGTTTGCGGAAAGGATTTCCACCATGCCAACCTGCCCGATCGCCCGCGTTAGAAGCGTTAGCCTAGTTTCAGCGATCGCCCTAGCCACCGTCCCGCTGTCCGTTCGGGCGCAGGATGATGGCGATGCCGAGAGCGCTTCCGAAGCAACGCAAGGCAACACCATCATCGTCACCGCGCAGCGCCGCGCGCAGGAGCTGCAGGACGTTCCGGCAGCCGTCACCGCGCTCACCGGTGCGGCACTCGAAAACCGGCAGATCGCTGATACCAACGACCTGCAGAACCAGATACCCAACGTCGTCATCTCGACTGGCACCGGCACCGCAAACTCGGCGAGGATCTATTTCCGCGGCGTCGGCGAGGATGAATCGCGTGGCGCGATCGACCCGGCCGTGGGCATCTACATTGACGACGTCTACCTCGGCCGCACCGTCGGTTCGCTGGTGGACCTCGTCGATATCGCACAAGTCGAGGTCCTGCGCGGCCCGCAGGGCACGCTCTATGGCCGCAACACCAATGGCGGCGCGATCAAAATCACCTCGGTTCGCCCTGATCTGGGCGATACCTCCTTCACCGGGGAGGTCGGCTACGGCAATTACGACCGCATCCAGGCGCGCGGCTCGCTCAACCTCGCCGCATGGGACAGCGGCGCGATCCGCATCTCGGGCCTCTATCGCCAGCGCGACGGCTATTTCGAGCTCAACCCCAACGGCGCGTTTGCCAACCTGGCGGGCACGACGATCGGCGATGAGGAAGTGTTTGCAGTGCGCGGCAGCCTCTATGGCGAGATGTCGGACATCTGGAGCTTCCTCGCGATCGTCGACTACACCAAGGACAAGTCCGACCCGGTGCCGAGTTCGATTATCGCCGATTCCGACAACCCCACGGTTATCACCGACGCCGACGACGACATCTTCACGGTCGAGCCTCAGCCCGGGGTGACGTGTTCGGCGCTGACCCCGTCGACCTTCGTGCCGCTTGGCTGCTTCAGCGCGTTCTCCAGCGAAGTGGATTCGTTCGGCGTCTCGTACCAGTTGAAGGGCGACTACGACGGCTTCTCGATAACTTCGACCACGGCCTACCGCACGTTGAAGGACGATCTGTCGACCCACATCACCTTCCCCTATTTCCAGGAAACCGACCAGAACCAGTTCAGCCAGGAAATCCTGGTGAACACCAATTTCGGCATGGTCGATCTGACGGCGGGCGCCTTCTACTATTCCGAAGACGCCGAACTGGCCTTCACCTTCATCTTGCCGGTGACCAACGATGTCGAAACCGAGAGCTTCTCGCTGTTCGGGCAGGCGGCGATCTCGCTCACCGACGCGCTGACGCTCACCGGCGGGTTGCGCTGGACCGACGAAAGCCGCGATTTCCGCGGGACCTCGGTGGTGATCCCGGTAGTCACTGACAGCGTGAGCACCGACAACATCACCTGGACCGCCAAGGTCGACTACAAGATCACGCCCGACGTGATGGTCTATGCAACCTATTCGACCGGCTTCAAGTCGCCCGGCTTCTCGTCCGACTGCTTCAGCCCGGCGGGCTGCTTCCTGAGCGTCGAGGAGGAGGAGCTCGACAGCATTGAGGCGGGTCTGCGGACGCAGTTCATGGATGGGCGTGCGACCTTCAACGCCACCTATTTCTACAACGACTACACCAACCTGCAGATCAGCGCGACGACCGGCGGCGGCGTGTTTACCCGCTCGAACGCGGGTGAGGCACGGATCCAGGGCGTCGAGCTCGAATTCGGGTTCGAACCCGTCCCCGGGCTCGACATTTACGGCAATGCCAGCTGGCTCGATGCCGAATATCGCAACCTGTCGCCGCTGCAGGCGGGTACGCTCACCAATTCCAACATCAACACCGGCGCGCGCGGGCCAGCCTGCACCGGGATCACGGCAGTTGGTCCGTCGGCAGCGTTCAACGACCAGGTCGTCGAATGCGCGCTCGGGCTCGAACTCAAGAATGCGCCTGAGTGGAAGGGCCTGCTCGGGTTCAACTATTCCTTCCCGGTCGGCGCGGGCGAAGTCTTCTTCGGCGCCGACGGTGCCTATGAATCGGACAGCTTCGCACTCGTCGCCAATCCGCCGGGGTCGCTGGTCGAACCCGGTTTCCGGGTCGACGCCCGCGCCGGCTGGCGTAGCGAAGACAACCGCTGGAAAGTCACACTATGGGGCAAGAACCTGACCGACCGCGAGTACTTCCGCGCGAGCACCGCGCTTAACCAGGTCTATGCCGCCCCGCCGCTCACCTTCGGCGTCGACGTCGGTTTCCGTTTCGACTGAGGTGTTGGCTGCTCTCCCAGCCAGGAGCCGGTCGCTCTTTGCAGCGGCCGGCTTCATTCTCGCCGCCCCTGCTGCGGCGCAGGAAGCAGCCAGTCATGGCGTGGAAGCGTGGACAGAGGCAGTCGTCTCGGTCGCGGATTTCGAACCGGCGACACGCCTGTTCCGCCACGCCGGAGGCTGGCGGCTGGTCGTTTCGGGAGAGATCGCGCGCGAGGAACTTTCCTACTGGGCACTGGATGGGGATGCCTCAGGTACCTTCGAGCGCTGGTGCCCGCCGCAGGTCCAGACCGGGTGCATCCGCTTCATCAGGTTCGAAGGCGTGGAGCAGGAGCCGATCCGGCCCGCTGCGCGCGCCTGGGACACCGGCGGTATCTATTCGATCATGGTGCGCAGCGACAACGTGCCTGCCCTCTATCGGCAGGCACTCGATTTGGGCTGGTGGGCCGAGAGCCCGCCGATCCGGTTCCAGTTTGGCGGCTCGGACCTGCGCAACGTCGTGCTGCAGGGGCCGCATGGCATCAATCTCGCGGTTTACGAGCGCATCTCGCCCGAGTTCACCGGATTTCAGGTGGGCCGGATCAGCCAGGGTTTCAACGCCATGCGGATGGTGCGCAGCCGGCACACCGCGCGCGATTTCTACCGCGACCAGCTCGGCTTTGGCGTACTGTTCGACGGCAATAACGAACCGGCCGAACCCGCCTTTTCCAACTTCGGCATCCCCTACAACTACACGCCGCAGATCAAGCGCGCGGCTGCTGCGCTTTACCCCCAAGCGGGCGAGACCGGCCGGGTCGAAGTGATGCAGATCGAAGGCTTCACCGGGCATGATCATTCGGCCCGGGCCAATCCACCCAACCTCGGCATCCTGTCCTTGCGCTACCCGGTCGAGTCCTTCGCCGCCTACCGCACGATGATCGAACAAAACGGTGTGACGATTGCCTTTGCCGGAGAAAGCGTGACAATCGCCGGGCTGGGCGAGGTCGACATTTTCGCGGTGCGCGATCCGGACGGCAATTTGACGGAGTTCTACAGCGATGGCGAGTGACCCGACCGCAACCAAGGAGCCGAACGAGTTCTCGCGCGGTTGGACCGTGCTGCTCGCCGGCGTGCTGGGGGTCGCTTGCGGAGCCTCCCCAATCCCGTTCAACGTCATCGGCTTTACCGTCGAACCGATGATCGCCGAGTTCGGCTGGAGCCGGACGCAAATCCTGTTCCCGATCACCATCTTCGGGGTGATCGCCTCGCTTCTCGCGCCCTTCTTCGGATCGCTCGCGGACCGGTTCGGCGTCAGACCCGTGGCTCTGTGGTCGCTGCTCGCCTTCGGCCTCTCCTTCGCCGCGATCTCGCTGACGCCGACCTCGGCGGCGACCTCGACGCTCTACCTCTACTACGCGCTGTGGGTGCTCGTCGGGCTGGTCGGGATTGGTTCGACCCCGGTGACGTGGAGTCGCGCGATCAATCTGTGGTTCTTCAAGCATCGCGGGCTCGCGCTCGGCATATTGCTGCTCGGTACGAGCCTGGCCGCAATCATCGTGCCCAAGCTCGCCGTGTGGGGTATCGAGACCTACGGCTGGCGCGCCATGTTCGCGATCGTGGCCCTGCTCCCCCTGCTTGTCGCGCTACCGGTCGGATGGTTCCTGTTCCGCGAGCCCACGCCCGAGGAACGCCCCAAGGCCATCGAAAGCGCGAGCGGCAGGCTGACCGGGGTGAAGCTCGGCACGGCGCTGCGCGACTATCGCTTCTGGCTGATCTGGGCCTCGATCGCGATGATCGCGACCGCGTTTGGCGGGGCCTTCATCAACATGCCCGCCATGCTCGGTGATCGCGGCATGGAGGCGCAGACGGCGGCCAGCGTGATGGGCGTGCTCGGCATCGGCATCCTCAGCGGGCGGATCATCACCGGCGCATTGCTCGACCGGTTCTGGCAGGGCTTCGTAGCCTTCCCGCTGCTGTGCCTCCCTGCGATCTCGTGTTTCGTGCTGCTGGGCGACAGCGTCACCTTCCCCATGGCAGCGCTCGCCGGTTTCCTGCTCGGCTTCGCGGCAGGCGCCGAAAGCGACCTCATCGCATATCTGACGGGCCGGTATTTCGGCATGGCGCATTACGGCAAGATCTACGGCATGCTCTACATGCCGTTCGGGTTATTCTCGGCGCTATCTCCGATTATCTATGCCTATGTGCGCGATACCTCAGGCAGCTACGATCCTATCCTCAGCGTGGCGATCTTCGGCTTCGTGATCGGCGGCGGATTGCTCTTGCTGCTCGGCCGCTATCCCGAGAGCCTGCCCGATGACGACACGCCGGAACCGACCCGCGCGGCGGCAGGAGTGGCATAATGGCTATCGTCGCCGAGCATGGCCTGGTGGACGCGCTCGGGGCGAGCGGTGCAGAGGTGCTGACCGACGCCGAAACGCTCGAATTCTATGCTCACGACATTTTCGCCCGCGGCGCGGATCTGGCGGCCGTGGTACGCCCTGCCGACAAGCATCAACTCGCCGCTGCCGTCAGGGCCGCGACTGGTGCAGGACACGCGGTAATCCCGCGCGGCGGCGGCATGAGCTATACGGGCGGTTACACCGCCGATAGCCCGGGCGCGGTGCTGTTCGATCTCGCCAGGATGAACCGCGTGGTCGAGATCAACCAGGCCGACATGTATGTGACAGTCGAAGCGGGATGCACCTGGGCACAGCTATACGAAGCGCTCGCCCCGCTGGGATTGCGCACGCCGATGTGGGGCACGCTCTCGGGCCTCAAGGCGACCGTCGGCGGCGGGATGAGCCAGAACGGCATCTTCTGGGGCACCGGTCGTCACGGCACCGCCGCTGAAAGCTGCCTGGGGCTCGAGGTCGCACTGGCCGACGGCACGCTGCTCACGCTCGGCAAGCGCTGCGCCCGCCCCTATGGCCCCGACCTGACCGGGCTGTTCCTCGCCGATACCGGCGCGCTCGGGATCAAGGCGGAAATCGCGCTGCGGCTCGTGCAGGAGGCGCAGGCACATGGCTTTGCCAGTTTTGCGTTCGACGATCAGGCAAGTTGGTTTGCCGCGGCCAGCGAGATCGAGCGCAGCGGGATCGCCACCGAATGCTTCGGCTTCGATCCCTATCTCAATGCCATCCGGATGAAGCGCGACAGCCTGGCCAGCGACGCCAAGCAGCTCGTCGGCATGATGAAGAAGCAGGGCGGCGTGCTCGGCGCGCTCAAGGAAGGCGCACGGGTGGTGGCTGCTGGCCGCGACTTCCTCAAGGATGCGAATTTCTCGCTCCATATCCTCGCCGAGGGGCGCAACCAGGCGTCGGCCGATGCCGATATCGCATCGGCACGCAAGATCGTCGCCAAGGCTGGCGGCCGCGAGGTCGCCAACACCATCCCCAAGATCATCCGCGCCAATCCCTTCGGCCCGCTCAATTCGATGTTAGGTCCGGACGGCGAGCGATGGGCGCCAATCCATGGTCTACTGCCGCATAGCCGGGCGGCGGAATGCTTCGCCGCCTTCGGCAAGCTGTTCGATGATAACGCGGCCGAGATGGACCGTCTCGGCATCCACTACGGCACTCTGGTGGCGGCGGTCGGCGGGGCCGGCATGGTGATCGAGCCCTGCCTCTACTGGCCCGATACACGCAATCCGCTGATCGAAGACACGGTCGAGGATGCGCATCTCGCCCGACTCCCGGCCCATGCCCACAGCGCGGACGCGTGGGACAAGGCGCGCGAACTCAAGCAGGCGATCGTCGACATCTTCTTCGAGCACTGCGCGGTCCATTTCCAGATCGGGCGGACATATCGCTATCGCGACAGCCTCGATCCCGCAGCCGACGCCTTGTTGCAGGCAATCAAGCGGCAGGTCGATCCGCGCGGTTTGATGAATCCCGGCTCGCTGGGACTGAATTGAGGGGTTAGGATCGCGCGATGACCACACTTGCACCCTATGCCGCCGTCGCGATGCAACTGACCGCGCGTTCGCTCGAGCAATTGGCCGACACCGCTGCCGCGCGCGCCGCGATGCTTGAACACATTGCGGAGTTGGAACTGCAAATTCGCACCAGCGCGATCTTCATCGAGCAATATGGCGGCAAGCCGGTGAAACTCGCCGTGCTGCCCGAATACCTTTTCACCTCCTACCCGGGACGTATTTCGATCGCGGATTTCGCTGCGCGGGTTGGATGGGACGCTGACGGACCAGAATACGAAGCGCTGGGCGGGCTTGCACAGCGGCTTGGGATGTTCATTGCGGGCAATGCCTATGAGCGCGATGCGGCTTTCCCGGATTTCTATTTCCAGACCAGCTTCATCGTCGCGCCCTCTGGCGACACGGTGCTGCGCTATCGCCGACTGTTGTCGATGTTCGCGCCCAGCCCGCATGACGTGTGGAACGCCTATCTCGACAAATACGGGCTCGATGGTGTGTTTCCCGTCGCCAGGACCGAGATCGGCAATCTAGCGGCGATTGCTTCTGAGGAAATTCTCTATCCCGAGATTGCGCGCGTGCTCGCCATGCGCGGCGCTGAGGTCTTCTGCCATTCCTCGAGCGAGATTGGCTCCCCTCTGGCAACCAACAAGGATGTGGCCAAGCAGGCGCGTGCCTTCGAGAACATGGCCTATGTCGTCTCGGCCAATACTGCCGGGATTTCGGGCACGGCGATGCCGCTCGCCAGCGCGGACGGGAATAGCCAGATCGTCGATTACAAGGGCAAGGTCGTGGCCCAATCGATGAGTGGCGAGACCTTCACCGCATTCGCCACGCTCGACCTCGAAGCTTTGCGCGCGGCGCGAAGAACGCCGGCGATGACCAATTATCTCGCGCGACAGCGGCCGGGTCTGTTTGCCGAGGCATATGCAGCGAGCGCCGAGGCCTTCCACCGGGCGAATGGCATGATGGAGAATGGCACCGCGCAGGTGCCGGACCGCGACTACTTCAAGCGCGCGCAGGAACTGGTGATCGCGCGGCTCGACGCTGCCGGTCTGATCTAGGGCAAGGACTGATCTGATGAAGCACCGCACCGTCTCGGGCAAGATCCGCTACTCGTCGATGAAACCGGGTCGCGAGGGCGAGGAGCGCGGGCGCGAGTGGTTCACCTTCACCCATCACGGCGACGGCTCGGTGATCATGCGCGCGCGCTGCGAGATCGAGGAGCCGGACCCGACGGTGCTGCGCGATATCGTCTGCCATATCGGCGCCGATCGCAAGCCGCAGAACCTGCTGGTGCATCTTACGCTCGGCGACGAATTCCTCGGTTCGGGCTGGATGGCCTATGACGCCGCGAACAACAGCATCATCTGTGAGAGCCACGGGCCCTCGATCGGGCGCAATTCGGAAACGCGCGAGGCGGGCGAGTTCGATGCTTTCGGCACCCATCCGGTGGTGGGCGATGGCTTTACCACCCGCCTGATGGACACGGCCAAGGGGCCGCACCGGCGCAGGCTGCGCTTCTTCCTGCCCTCGCCCGACCACCGCGGTGCGACCCCGCCGCAGATTGCCGAAGTCGAGATGACAATGGAATATGTCGGCGAGGAGGAAAAAACGGTCGAAGCGGGCACCTTCCAGTGTCGCCATTATCGCTATGTCGACGACAGCGACGAAGGCATGGGCGGCACCACCCACCCCGATTTCGACATGTGGGTGACGGCCGACAAAGACTCGATCCTCGTCTATGGCTCGATCGACGGTTACATGATGAACCGCTACGAGCTTGTCGAATTGACTCGCTAGTCCTCGACCTGTTCGATGGCCGCGCCGTAGAATTCGGCAAGATAGCCGTTGTCACCAACCTTGCCGACCAGATCTTCGCGCAGCGGCGCCTCGGGATAAACCCTGACGATGTAGTCGCCTGCGCTTGGGTCGAGACGTAGCGGCCTGATCTCTTCCTGGTAGGTTCGGCTGCACCAGAAGGCGCGCGCGTTCTCGAGGCAGGGAAAGCGCACGATCAGGGTCACGTGGCCATCTTCGGCCTCGCCTTCGAAATTGGCCAGCGGCGCGGGGATGTTGACGTAGTATCCGCCGAGCTTCTCGTAGAGCTTGCTCGCCGCGATCGCCTGCGCATAGGCGAGCATGCGCTCGCGATCATGCGTGGTCCCGGTGACGACCATCAGCACCGGCTGGTCGCAGGTGGATTCAGGTGGCGGAGGAAGTTCGGCGGCGGGCAGGCCCTGCAGCGCCAGCGCAAGCGCCGCAATCATTGCGGGGCCTCGATCCGCGCCTCATCGCACAAAGTGCGCTTCCACGGCACACCGTCCTTGAACCATTGCCACGTCCGTGCGCGGCTCTTGCCATCGGGAGCGATATTGATCGTTTCGATGTAATAGGCCCCCGGCACGTCAAGCCGGTCGAGTTTGAGCATCAGCGTTTCCTCCAGCGTCTGCCAGCCGTAACCGCGGAAGCGATCCGTGCCCCAGATCAGTCGATTCTCCTCGAGCCGCCCACCGAATTCGTAGACCGCTTCGCGTCCGTCAGCCCAGCTCAGCCAATTGTGCTGGAGGTAGTGCCATTCGCCGGTGTCAGGGAATTCGCAGTGGGTTCTAACGCGACGCTCGTCGAGCAAGGAACCATCGCAATCGACATCGCGATACCAGCCGTCCCACCAGCCTTCGTGAAGGAGCATGGCGGGCATCGCAGCCTTCAAAGCCGCGCGATTGCCCATCAGCGGGTGCCCTCGGCAAAATCCGCGATCGTTGGCGCATCGCCGACGCGCCGGATCAGTGCCTGTCGCCTGAGGAATCGCAGCATACCCTCGTCGCCCATGCGGCTTGGCCCGAGGCCGGACGTCTTGCGCGAGTGGTTGGTGGCGTCGCCGACCATGCTGGTGAGCGCGCCGTCCTGCAGGCTGATCGCACCGGCTTCGAGCCGTGAGCCCACTTCCGTCGCTTCGTCGAGCGATCCGGCGAGGACGGCGGCCGAAAGACCGTAGCTCGTGTCATTGGCCTGCGTGATCGCGTCTTCGATCTGATCGAATACCACCACCGGCAGCACCGGGCCGAACGTCTCGTCGCGCATCACCGCCATGTCCGGCGTTACATCGACGATTACCGTCGGGCGCATCCAGGCGCCTCCGCCTAGCCGCTCGACCTTGCCGCCGGTCAGCACGCGCGCGCCAGCGGCGGCGGCCTCCTCGATTTGCGCAGCGACCTTGTCGGCCTGCGACGGGAAGATGAACGGCCCGATATGGCCCTGCGCCGGATCGGGGTAGGTTAGTTGGACCGCCTCCGCCTCTTTGACGAGCGCGGCAAGGAAGGGCTCCGCAACATTACGCGCGACAAAAATCCGCTCGATCGACTGGCAGGCCTGCCCGGTAGCGACGATCGAGGATCGCAGCGCCAGTCTTGCGGCCCATTCCGCATCGGCGCTGGCGGTAACGATCATCGGGTCCTTGCCGCCGAGCTCAAGATTGACAGGGATCAGAGCGCGGGCCGCCGCCTCGGCCACCTTGCGTCCCGTGGCGGTCGAACCGGTGAAGCACACGTAGTCGACCGCCTCGATCAACGCCTGCCCGACCTCGGGACCGCCCATCACATATTCGATCGGAACATCCGGCGCTGCGGTGAGCGCCTCGAGCATCGGCTCGACCCAGCGCGGGGTCACTTCGGACGGTTTGATCAGCGCAGCGGAGCCCGCCATCAGCGCGGGCACCGCGTCGATATGGCTGAGGATGACCGGGAAATTCCACGGTGCGATCGCGCCAAACAGCGGATAGGCAGAGAACGACGGGACGATTTCGACCCCCGGGGTCGCGGAGGGCGACGCGTCTTGCGGTAATTCGGCAAACAACTGCGGTCCGCGTGTGGCCCAGCGGCGCAGATTGCCGACGAAGCCCAGCGTTTCCATGCGGGCCACTGCGATCCTGCCAGTGTCGACCGATAGCTTCTCGGCGATTGCATCCTGGCGTACCTCGACCGCATCGGCCAGTCGCATCAGCGCCGCGGCGCGGGTTTGCGGGCCCCTGGCCTCCCATTCAGTCTGCCGCTGGCGAAGCCGTGCGGCGGCCGCAGCCACCTCATCGCGTGAGCTTTCGGCGAATTCGTAGTCGGTCTCGCCGGTGCGCGGGTTGATCGCTTTCATTGCTGCTCGGCCCACGCCTGGACGATGTCCGATCCGCTTGCGAACCAGGCCTCGCTTCGGCCATTGAAGTCGGCCAGAAGCTCTTCCAGCGCCTCGATCCGGAAGGGTTGGCCCATGATATAGGGGGTAAGCTGGATCGGCAGCAGGCGCGCACTCGACTGCTCCGCCGACTCCTTGGCGAGCCAATCAAAGGCGTCGCGCATCATCTGCGCCCAGGCCTCGGCCGAATGCTGCTGTACCTCGACGATCTGGCGATCGGATAGGTCGACGCTGAGCGGCAGGTTCACCAGGCCATTGTTGAAGCGCCAGGGCAGTTCGTCGTTCACCCAGTCACAGCAATAGGCAAGGCCATGCTCCTTGAGGAGGTCGACGGTGCGCCAGCTTTGCGAGCGCGCGATAGATAGCCATCCTGCGGGCTTTACATCCGTTTCAGCTTCCAGCCGCGATATCGCTGCGGCGATCAGAGCGCGCTCATCCGCTTCGCTCATGCTCGACGCGATTGTGCCGTTCATGTCGGTGGAGTGCGCGATGATCTCGTGCCCGCCATCCTTCACCGCTGCGATCAGTTCGGGATAGCGTTCCGCCACGGCTGCATTGACCGCGAAGCTTGCGGTAACGCCCGCCTTCTCGAATGCATCGAGCATGCGGAAGACCGCAACCCGATTGCCATAGTCGCGCACCGTGTAGTGGCGATAGTCGGGATAGGGCGTGACCATATGCCCCGGTGCCCTGAAGGGTTGGTCCTCTGGCGTGATCGGAAAGTATTCGAGACTCACGCACAGGAACACCGCGACGCTCCTGTCACCTGGCCAGCGAATGGGCGCGCGCTCGTGGATGTTGGACCATTCGTAGAAGTCATGGTCATAACCTTCACGGCGGTGCGGATATTCCGTGTAGCTGGCATCGAGGCTCATTGCTGCGCCCTCCAGCTATCGACGATCTCGCCTGCCCTCGCCTTCCAGCAACGCGGATCGGCGGCGATGTGCCGCAACGCTTCCTCGAACGGACCGATCCGGTGCGGCTGCCCGATCAGATAGGCGTGCAGCGGAATGCACATGACGGTACCGGATTGCTCGCCCTCGGCGGCAAGGCGTTCAAACTGCCGGATCAGCGCATCGGCATATTCGCGGCCAGCCATGCCATAGACGTTGAAGCCGTAGTGGTCGTTGACCTCGAGGCTGTAGGGGATCGAGGCGAGCTGGCCCTTGGAGACTTTCACTTCCTGCACCTGGTCGTCGTGATAGAGGTCGCAGGTGTAGTCGAGCCCGTATTCGGCGATCAGGTCGAGCGTGCGCGGCGTATGCGTCAGTGCGGGGGCGAGCCAGCCGCGGATACGCTGCCCGGTCGCCTGTTCCACCGTCTCGATCGAGTCCTCGATGATCGCCCGCTCCTGCGCCTCGTCCATGCCGTAGGAATAGCGCGTGTTGTAGATGCCGTGGCTGAAGAATTCCCAGCCCCGCTCGACCCCGTCCCGCACGACCTCGGGGTGGTGCTGGCACAGCGCGACCGAGAGGCTGACCGAGCCGGGAAAGCCGTGCCTGCTCATCACGTCGGCCATGCGCCAATGGCTTACCCGGTTGGAATGATCGCGATAGGAATAGCCGACGACATCGGGGTGCGGCCTACTCCACGGCTTGCGGTGCGGATTCTGGGGTGGGTCGATCTCGTAATATTCGAGATTGGGTGCGACCCATACCGCGCAGGTCTTGCCCTCCGGCCAGACGATCTTCCGACGGTTCTTGTACGGAATATAGTCGTACAGACCGGGATCGGGCGCGCCTTCCCGCATGGTCTCAGCGCGCCTCCAGCCAGTCGATCACCGCCTGCACCGGCTCCACATCGGCATATTTGAGCTGCAGGTCGGTAAGATTGGCGAAGTGGTAGCTTTCGTGCTTGTCGGCGCAGCACTCGATCGGGACGATCGTGCGATAACCATGACTGAGACTGTCGACGGCCGTAGCGCGCACGCAGCCGCTGGTCGAACCCCCGGTCACCACGACCGTATCGACCTTGTGAAAGGTAAGATAGCTCGCCAGCGGGGTCTCGAAGAATACGCTCGGCATGCGCTTGGTAAAGGTGAGGTCGTTCTCGCCGATTTCGCAGCGCGGGTCGAACTGATGCCGCTCGCTATCGTACTTGATGTTCTGGAGCGAATCCTCGGTATTGGTGCGCGTACCCCACACGCCCGCATCCCCGGCATCTTGCTTGTAGGCGACCCGGCTCCACACCACCGGCATCCCGCGCTCACGCGCCAATCGGCTGATAAGGTTGATATACTCGATCTGCTTCGGATCAGTCTCGTATGCCGTCGCGTAGAGATCGGTACGGGTATAAGCCTGCTGGACGTCGACATTCACAATCGCGAGCTTTTCGCCGAAGCCAAACTTCTTGCGCGCCGGATTGGCCATGACCTCTTCGAAGAGCTGGCGCGCAGTCTTGCCATCTGCCACCATCTTCGTGCCGACCATCGTCATTGGAATCTCCCGCTGATTCAGCTTTGACAAGCGACAATAATGGCGAGTAGGAGCTTGTCGAGTGAAATTTGTCCGGACAACTTACTCGTGATCATCACCCGGCATTTCCTGACCATCCCGGCGACTGGGCGCAAGGTGCACTATCGCCGGTGCGGATCAGGGCCGCTGCTCCTGATGGTGCACCAGAGCCCGCGCAGCTCTGCGGAATATTCCGATTTGATGCAGCGCTGGGGCGAGCATTTCACCTGCCTCGCACCCGATACGCCCGGATTTGGGCAATCCGACCCGTTGCCCGAAACCAACGGGCACGAGCCCGAGATCGACGAATTTGCCGATGCGCTGGCGGAATTCGCTGCGGCGCTGGGGGTATCGCGCTGCGCCGCTTATGGCTTCCATTCGGGCGGGATCATCCTCGTGACCGCTCTCAAGCGGCACCCCGAGTTGTTTTCCTGCCTCGCCGTTGGCGGTTACGCCATCTGGTCCGAGGCGGAAATAGCACTGTTCGGCGAGCGCTACCTGCCCGAATGGCATCCCGCTCCCTATGGCGAGCACCTGACCTGGCTATGGAACCGAATGCTCGAGCAGAGCTGGTTCTTTCCCTGGTTCGACCTGCGTGACGAAGCGCGGCTTTCGGTCGCCCATGCCGATGTCACCCGCGTCAACCAGGCGGTGATGGAGATGCTCGACGCCGGCAACGCCTATCGCGTCGGTTATGGCGCGGTCTTGCGCGCACCGCGCGACATTCCGCCAGTCGACGGCGATGTGCCGCCATGCCTGATCACCGCCTATGACGGCGATCCGCTGCAGGCGCATATCGACCGGCTGGGTGATATGCCGGAGGGCTGGCGCGCGGAGAAGGTTTCCACCCCGGCGGATCACCAGGCCGCCAGCCTTTCCTTCCTGAAGGAACATGCCGGCGAAGCGCTCTGCCCCGACCTTGCCGAGGATGCGAACGAGGGCTGGCTGGCGCTCGACCGCGGCCTGATCCACTGGCGCGGCCAGCGCGGCGGAAGGCTTGTGCTCCATCCGCCCGCGGCTGAGATGGGCGAGCCGCAAGCGGGCGAAATCGCCATCGATCTCCCCGGACACGGCCTGTCTGACGGATTCGACGATATGCGCTCGGCCGTGCTGGCCACCGCCGACGCCCTCGTAAGCGGCTCGATCGACTGGTCCAGCCTGCCCCCCGGCGATCCTGCCGAGCTTTACCCCGACCTCACTCCCGACCGTTACGGGACGCATCTGGTGAAAGCGTGGTCCGCCGCGCGTGCCGAGGCGCTGTTCGAGCCGTGGTACGCCGCCGACAAGGACCACGCGATCCCACTCGATCCGGCCGCAATCGGGCTTGCCGCCATCGCTCGCCGTGCCCGTGCCCGCCTGCGGGCCGGAAAGTCCGCTGCGCGCTGGCACGCAATCCTCGCGGAGCAAACGCCGTGAGCCGCACGCTATTCGACAAGATCTGGGACGCGCATCACGTCTCAGGCACCCCCGGCGGCGCGCATCTGGTCGCAATCGACCGAGTGTTCTTGCACGAACGGACCGGCGCGGCTGCCCTCAAGCGAATGGCCGAGATGGGCCGTACGGTCCGCGATCCTTCGCGTGTCTTTGCGGTCATGGACCACATTGTCGACACGCGCACCGGACGCGGCGACGGAACCCTGATGGAGGGCGGTGAAGGCTTCATCACCGAGACCCGCGCTGCCTGCCAGGCCGCCGGAATCACGCTGTTCGACGTCAACGACCGCGACCAGGGCATCGTTCACGTCATCTCGCCCGAGCTCGGTATTGTGCTCCCCGGCGTGACGCTTGTCGCGCCTGACAGCCATACCTGCACGCAGGGCGCGTTCGGCGCGCTTGCCTGGGGGATCGGCTCTTCGGAGGCCGAGCATGCGATGGTCACCGGCACGTTACGGCTGTCAAAGCCGAAGAGCATGCGCGTGCGCTTCGAAGGCGCGCTGGCGGCAGGCGTTACCGCAAAGGACATGGTGCTCGCACTGATCGCAGCGCACGGCGCGGGCGGCGGAGCAGGCCATGTGGTCGAGTTCGCCGGCGAAGCGGTCGCCGCGCTCGACATGGAAGCTCGCATGACGCTGTGCAACATGGCGACCGAGTTCAGCGCCATGACCGGGCTGATCGCACCCGACGCCAAGACCTTCGCCTTCCTCGCCGGGCGGCGCTATGCCCCGGCGGACTTCGACGATCCGTATTGGACAACGCTTTCCAGCGACGATGGAGCGCGATTCGATCTCGAGCTCACCATCGATGCTGCCGCGCTGGCCCCGATGGTGAGCTGGGGCACCAGCCCGGAACACACAGTCCCGGTCACTGGCACGGTGCCGCAGGGGCCGCAGCGCGCGCATGACTATATCGGCCTTGAACCCGGCACCCGGCTAGCGGGAACCCCGGTCGACGCGGCCTTCATCGGCAGCTGCACCAATAGCCGCATTTCCGACCTGCGCCGTGCCGCAGCTATCCTCAAAGGCCAGCATATCGCACCCAATATCCGCAAGGCGCTGGTCGTCCCCGGATCTATGAGTGTCCGACGCGAGGCTGAGGCCGAGGGTCTCGACAAGATCTTCGAAGCGGCGGGCTTCGAATGGCGCATGAGCGGGTGTTCGCTGTGCTTCTACTCGGGCGGCGAGAGTTTTCCCGAGGGATCGCGCACGATATCCAGCACCAACCGCAATTTCGAGGGCCGGCAGGGGCCGGGCATCCGCACCCATATCGCCAGTCCTGAAACCGTGGCTGCCAGCGCCATCGCTGGCGCCATCGCCGATCCGCGCGATTTTGCGCGGGCGGAGCTGGCCGCATGAAGCCCGTTTCCACCATCACCAGCCCGGCGGTCCCGCTGCTGCGCGACAATGTCGACACCGACGCGATCATCCCCAGCCGTGAAATGAAGTCCACCGGGCGCAGTGGGCTGGCCGAGGGCCTGTTTGCACCCTGGCGATACCTCGACCGGGACAAGCTGGTGCGCGATCCGGATTTCGTGCTCAACCAGCGCGATGCAATTGGCACGCGGCTGCTGCTCGCGGGCCGGAATTTCGGCTGCGGATCGAGCCGCGAGCACGCCGTCTGGGCGCTCGCCGAGTTCGGGATCGAAGCGATTATCGCGGAAAGTTTCGCACCGATCTTCAAGGGGAACTGCATCCGCAACGGGCTGTTGCCGATCGAGCTGCCAGAAGATGTAGTGCGCTCGCTGCAATGGGAAATGGTGACGATCGACCGTGCCGCGCAAACGGTAAGCGCCGGTGAGCGCAGCTGGCAGTTCGAGATCGATGCCGAAGCGAAGGAAATGCTGCTCGAGGGGCTCGATGCGATCGACGTGACGCTGGCGAACCTCAAGCACTACTTCGGAAAGTGGCTGGAGGCCGACCGGGCCATGCGTCCGTGGATCTATCTGGAGAAGCTGAAATGACCGACATTCTCGTCTCCGAGGTCGGCCCGCGCGACGGGCTGCAATCGATCGAGCGGGTGATGCCGCTCGAGGCCAAGAAGCGCTGGATCGCTGCCGAGGCGGCGGCAGGCGTGAAGGAAATCGAAGTAGGCAGCTTCGTGCCGCCCAAGCTCCTGCCGCAGATGGCCGACACGGCAGAATTGGTCGCATTCGCGAAGGGTATCGAAGGCCTGACGGTCGTCACCCTTGTGCCGAACGCCAAGGGCGCGCAGTTGGCCGCCGATGCGGGCGTGCATGGCATGAGCATCCCCTTCTCGATGAGCGAGACGCATTCGATCAAGAATGTGCGCAAGGATCATCTCGCCATGCTTGAAGAGATCCGCGCGGCGGCGGATATCGCTCGCGAACACGGCATCCACTTCGCGGTCGGGCTGTCGACCGCTTTCGGCTGCACCATGGAAGGCGCAGTGAGCGAGGATCAGGTCGTGCGGCTGGCAGAGAAAGCCGCCGAGGCAGGCGCGCTGGAATTCAGCCTGTCCGACACTACCGGCTATGCCGATCCGGCGCAGGTGCGGCGGCTGGTGAAGAAGGTGCGCGGCGCGGTGGGCGACATGCTCACCACACTCCACCTCCACAACACGCGCGGGCTGGGCCTCGCCAATGTCGTCGCGGGGCTGGAGGAAGGGATCACCACCTTCGATGCCTCGCTCGGCGGCCTGGGCGGTTGCCCCTTCGCGCCGGGAGCATCGGGCAACCTCGTGACCGAGGACCTGGTGCTGATGCTCAATTCGATGGGTCTCAGGACCGGGATCGATCTCGAAAAGCTGCTCAAGGTGCGCACGATCATCGAGGAAGCCCTGCCGGGCGAGCCGCTCTACGGTTTCACCCCCGATGCCGGGCCGATGCTCGACTATAATCAAAGGACCGCCGCATGAGCGCGCCCCAACCTCTCAAGGGCATCAGGGTCGTCGAGTTCACCCACATGGTGATGGGCCCGACCGTGGGCCACATCCTCGCCGGGTTGGGCGCGAAAGTCGTGCGGGTCGAGCCGATCGGCGGCGACCGCACGCGGCGGCTGCTCGGCTCGGGCGCGGGCTATTTCCCGATGTATAATCGCGGCAAGCAGTCGATCTGCCTCGACCTCAAGAGCGATGAAGGGATCGCGGTCGCCAAGGACCTGATCGCAGGCGCGGATGTGCTGGTGGAGAATTTCCGGCCGGGCGCGCTCGACCGGCTCGGCCTCGATTACGACAGCTGCGCCAAGGCCAATCCCCGCCTCATCTATTGCAGCGAAAAGGGCTTCCTGCCCGGCCCCTATGAAAACCGCACCGCGCTCGACGAGGTCGCGCAGATGATGGGCGGGCTCGCGTATATGACCGGGCCGCCGGGCAAACCGCTGCGCGCGGGGGCCAGCGTGATCGACGTAACCGGCGGGATGTTCGGCGTGATCGGCGTCCTCGCCGCGCTGGAAGAGCGCCACCGCACCGGCAAAGGTCAGAAGGTCACTGCCAGCCTGTTCGAAACGACGATCTACCTCGTCGGCCAGCACATGGCGCAGTATGCCGTCACAGGCACGCCCGCCGCGCCGATGCCCGCGCGCGTCTCCGCCTGGGCGATCTACGACGTGTTCGAGACCAAGACCGATCCAGTCTTCATCGGCGTCGTCACCGATGCCTTGTGGGAGAAGTTCTGCAAACTGTTCGATCTCGACGAACTGTGGGCGGATGAGAGCCTGCGCGAAAACAACGCCCGTGTTCAGGCACGCGATCACATCATGCCGCAGATCCGCGAGCTGATCGGACAGTTCACCGCCGCTGAAGTGATCGCGAAGCTCGATGGCACCGGCCTGCCCTTCGCCCCCATCGGCAAGCCGCAGGACATGTTCGACGATCCGCATCTGGCCGAAGGCGGGCTCGAGGATGTCACGCTCGACAACGGCACGCCGGTAAGACTGCCGACCATCCCGCTGGAAATGGACGGCAAGCGGATCGGTTCGCCACAGGCGCTGCCGACCCCGGGAGCCGATGCGCGCAAGGTGCTGGAGGGGCTGGGGTATGACGCCGCCCGGATTGAAACACTGATCAGCGAAGGCGCTGTAGGAGAAAGCACATGAAATCGATCGCACTCTTGGCGCTGGCGGGGCTACTCGCGGGCTGCTCGGTCAACAATTACTACGAATCGGTCGAGACCACTGCCGCAGCAGAAACGCAATCCGAACGCAGGGCGATGGATGGGGTCGCGATCGAAGAACGGATTCCGACCGATGTGCGCCGGCTGACGGTTATCGTACGCAGCATGAACCGGAGCCTCGCCTTCTACCGCGACGTGCTGGGGCTCAAGGTCAATTACGATACCGAAGTGACGCTCTCGGGAGTCAATCTTCCAGTAGGCGAGCCGGGCACCCGCGCCCGCCTGGTGCTGCTCAATGCCAACGATCCCTATATTGGCTGGGTCGGCCTGATGGAGCTGTTCGATCCGCCCTTGCCCGATGCCGAAGAGCCCTATCCCCGCCGGTTGGGTCCGGGCGGCGCGGTGCTGGTCGTCAACACCGATGATGCCGAGGCGCGCTGCGCGGCGGCCGTCGCTGTCGAGGGAGTGACCATGACCGGGCCGACGCGCCTCCAGACCTATGCCGGGCGCAATGGCGGGCCAGATATTCGCGTGATGGGCTGCAACGTGTTCGATCCCGACGGGATCGCGGTCGAGATCAACCAACTGCTCGACTAGGCGTCGAGCGCGCGCAGGACCTCGCTTGCGGTTTCAGCGGCCGCTTCGTCGAGCACCGCCCGCGTGATGTCGAGCCGTTCCACCAGCCTCGCTTGGGGAATAAGCCGTGCCGCGCGGCGCGTGGCGTCGAGCAGGCCGGATTGCGTTGCGATCACCGTTGCAGGGTGGGCGATGCGCGCCAGGCGATCTTCCACCTCATATGAGAATCCGGCGTGGAATCCGGCATTCATCGCCTCGCCATGCCGCAGTTGCTCGACGAACATGGCAAAGCTGCGATCCATCCCCTGGCTCTCGATCCGGCGCGTGATGCCGCGCTCCCATGCTGGGGCAAGGCTCTCAAGTTCGGGTGTGAAACCGGGCGGCACGGCGCTTTCTGCCAATTGATCCGCGCGGGTTTCAGGATCGAACGCGGGCACATCGACCAGCACCAGCCGCCGCACTGCCTGCGGGCGGGTCAGCGCCAATTCGCACGCCACGAGGCAGCCGGTGTGGAACCCGAACAGGTCGACCGGCACCGACCCAGCCAGATCCTCGACAACCGAAGCCATGGCCTGCGCATAATCCGCAATGGTCGCATCGGCGCGACCCGGATCGGAGCCGCCATGACCGGGAAAGTCGGGCGCGATGACCTGCCGATTGCGGGCCAGAAGCGGCATGATGGTGGTGAAGGCAAGGCCGCTGAAGGGCGCTGGATGAAGGCACACCAGATCCGGAGCCCCACCTGCCTCACCGGCCATGCGCCAGTGGACTTGGACCGCGGGAGTGTCCGAATACCCGCGGCGGATGCTCACTCGGCACCCAGCCCGAGCCGCGCGATCTGCTGGCGATAAAGCCGCTTGGTTACCGGCATCAGCGCCAGTGGAACTATCGCGAAGATGATCGGCACTGCGGCAACGGCCAGGCGAAGCTCGCCCTCCCCGAACACCCTGCTCGACAGTTCTCCGACGACGATCGGCCCCAGCGAACCGAACCAGCTGATCGCGAGGTAGTACAGTGCAACGATCTGGCCACGTACCTGCGCGGGCGTGATGACCAGCAGTGCCGTGACGCCGATGGCGGAGACAATGCCGATACCCACCGTGTTGATGCACAGCACTGCAAAGGCGGTGACGCCGCTCGGCATGAACATCGGCAGCGCCGCCGTCGGCACCATGATGAAGAAACCGATGTACATCAACCGCAAGGCCGCGTCGGGCACGCCTTTCGAGGTCCAGCGATCCGAAATCGTGCCCATCAGCATCATGTTGAGCGGGCCGATGATCAGCAGGGCGACGCCATTGACGAAGGCGTAGGTCTGCGGCGACCAGCCCCAGGTCCGCTCGAATGTCGGCGCGAGGAAGCCCTGGCTGTAGGCGATCGCGGTCATGCAGCAGACCACCATGACGAAACCGAAATATAGCAGAAAGTTATCGCGGATATATCGTAGCGCGTCGAGGAAACCGCTGCCCCCGATCACTTCGGGAGCGGCCTGCGCAGGGCGCCGCACGGGCTCCCTGACGAAGAAGAACAGCACCGAGAATACCAGGCCCGGAAATCCTACCAGCAGCAGCGTGAAGCGCCAGGGCGAAAGCTCGCCCAGCAGCGGAACGCTCTGGCTGCCGCTCGCTGCAGTCCAGGCGATGATCGCGCCTGAAAGGAGCGAGGCGAGCCCGGCGCCGATTGGCAGCGCAGAGGAGTAGAAGGCGATCGGCTTGCCCCGCTTCTCGGGCGGGAAGCTGTCGCCGATGATCGAGAATGTTGCGGGGCTCAGCGTCGCCTCACCCACACCCACGCCCATTCGCGCGACGAAGAGCTGCGCGAAGTTCTTGGCCAGTCCGGTCGCCATGGTCGCTGCAGACCACAGCGCCATGCCGATCGCCACGATCCACGTGCGCCGACCGCGATCGATCAGCCAGCCCATGAAGATCCCGACGAAGCCGTAGACCCAGGTAAAGGCGCTGAGGAGCCAGCCGATCGAACTGTCGGACAGGCCGAACTCTGCCTTGATCGGCTCGATCAACAGGCCGAGGATATAGCGATCAATGAAACTGAAGATGTAGCCGATCGTCAACAGAACGACGATTGCCCAACTCGCGAAAGCCGACGGATAGGGGTTCGCCTCGCGGCCGGGCGCAGCGGGGGCCTGTTCGGGCGCGCTCAAGCTGCGGTCTCGGGTATGAGATAGATCACCACCAGATTGTCATCGAAATCGACGATGCCGATCTCCCGCCCGATCCGACCGTCATGCGTCTTCAAGACCTCTTCCTCATACACATGCAACCCTAGCGCGCGGCTGGCCCGCATCACTTCATCGGGATCCTGCGTTTCAAGCACGATCGCGCCGCGCCGCGGGTGTGGGACCGGCGCCAGGGAGATGGTGCCGATTTCGGTCAAGGCCATCACACGCGGCTGCCCCGGCAAGGAGAGGATCGCAAAACCGAGCGTCGCATCGCCCGGAATGTCGAAGACCGGGAAGGAATAGCTGTCGGGATTATGCCCGAGGCGCACCGTGACTTCGAAGCCGAGCACACCCTCATAGAAGGTCAGGGCCCGATCGAGATCGGCGACAACGAAATTGGCCCGCTGAAATCGGACGGGGGGTTTCTCGGTCACAGCCATTCCTCCGGTTCGCCGCGAACGCTGCAGCACTGCACCCCGACATTCGCGCCGTGATAGAGATTGGCGAGCGCGCGTGGCATGTTCTGGAACCCTTCGGCGATGTCCTGCACCGGCTTGAGCTTCCCGTCCTCGATCCAGCCCGCCATCTCGCCCATCACCGCTTCCCAGCGGTCGAGGTGATTGTAGACGAAAAAGCCGCGCATCAGGCTGTCGGTGCCCCGCAGGCGGGTATAGTTGGCGAGGCCGAACGGTTCGTCGCGCGTATATTCGCTGATCGATCCGCACAGCACGATCCGCGCGTTCATCCGCAACCGTTCGAGGCAGGCCGCCAGCGTCTCTCCACCGACATTGTCGAAATAGAGATCGATCCCGTCGGGCCGCAGTTCGTCGAGCTTCGCTGCGATATCGTCGGCCTTGTAGTCGATCGCGGCCGAGCAGCCATGATCGAGAATGAAGGCACATTTCTCAGGTCCGCCTGCCATCCCGACCACGTCGCAGCCGACGACGTTGGCGGCCAGTTGGCTGACCATCGATCCGACGCCGCCTGCCGCGCCCGAAAGCACCATGCGGTCGCCTGCGCGCGGGTCGCCGCAAGCGAACAGGCCGGCGTGCGCGGACAGGCCTGTCATCCCAAGAACGCCTGCACCAAGGGCGGCCGGATGGCCGTTGCGCGGCATGCGGAAGAACTTCTCCTGGGGAGTCATGCGGCTGACCTTCCACGTCTGCCAGCCGATCTGCCCCTGCACGATTTCGCCTTCCGCCCAATCCGGATGGCGCGACTTGACCACCTGCGCGACGCCGCGACCGTGGATCAAATCACCAATCTCGAGCCTGGCGTCGCCGGTGTTAGCAGTCCCCGCCATATACATCCGCATAACCGGCGCGAGGCCGAGATAGAGCGTGCGAAGCAGCACTTCGCCCTCGCCCGGCTCGGGGATCGGCACGACCCGCCATTCGAAATCTTCCGGGCGCACATTGCCCTGGGGGCGACGCGCGATGCGCCACTGGTAGTTGGCATCCTCGTCTATCGGCCGGTTCGCCAGCGGATCGAATTCGGACAGGGGCGAGGCGGAAGCCATCAGTCGTTGATCCGCACCACCTGGTTCACCTCGAAGAAGTATCCATCGAGGTCCCAGAAGCTGGCGCCGAGCATGTCCTTGACCCGGCCGTCGGCACCGGTGACCGACCATTCGGTCGGCTCGCTGTGAATGCGCGATCCTGAGGCGCGCGCCCGCTCCACCGCGCCGGCAGTATCCTGCGAGGCAACCACGAATATCGGCGTTCCGAACGGAATCTCTGTCGGCAATTCTGCTGGTACGTCCGCGCGCGGAGGATCGACCCATTGCAAGAGGCCGAGCATGCCGATCTCGTCATGCTCGGCCTTCATGATGACAAGGCGGGTCTTGTCGCCCTTCTTGCCCGCGGCGAGCTGCGTCCCCGAGAGCGTGAACGGCGTGTCCATCCAGCGGCTCATGCCGAAGACATCCTCGTACCAGTGCGCTGCCCGTTCGGCATCGCGGACCATCAGCGTTGTGCGCTTGACGATATCAACCATTGATCTTCGGAGCCTCGATCAGCAGCACCTGGCAATCGGCAATGCCTTCGCGCAGCTTCTTCGCCTCGGCATATTCGGGGCTGTTCCAGAAGGCGCGCGCCGCATCCTTGTCGGGCCATTCGGAAATCACCATCGAAGCGCCCTCGCCAAATCCCCCTTCGAGCAATTCGGCACCCGGCCCGCGCAGGACATATTTGCCGCCGAATTTCTCGACCAGCGCCCCTGCCGCTGCGCCATAACCCGATATGAAGGCATCGCGATCGGCAATGCTTGCAGTAACGATCATGTAGGCAGGCAATGCGTCTCTCCTATTGCGGCCAGCGCGACTTGGAGCGCAGGTAGCGCCCAGCGTCTTCGGTATCGGTCGGCTGGTAATCGGCGATGAGGTTCGGGCCGTAAGGGCTGCGGTATTTGTCGAAGACCGGCATCACCAATTCGCTGTGGACGATCGGCTGGCGATGACGCGCGCGGAAGCTCGCGATCGGGATGCGGCCGTAGACGAGCGTTTCGAAATCGGTTTCGGACTGCTCGATGAATTCGCCGTCGGGTCCGACGATGCCGACATGGCCGGGATTGGAATCGGCGAGATAGTAGCGGTTCTCGGGCGAAGCGCTGTTGTTGGCGATGGTGGAATAGACCCGGTTGTACATCGAGGTCGCGCGGATATCGATCTCGTTGAAATTCCCGCTCGCCGTGCGCAGCATGATCTCTGCCCCCTTCATCGCCGCGGCGCGGAACAACTCCGGCTCGAGCTGCGACGAACTGGTGAAGAGATTGCCGATCGGCGTCCGGATCACCGGCACCACGTGGTCCCAGCCGTAGCGCTCGACATATTCGTCGAGCACATCGTATATGGTTGTGGTGAAGAGCTCACGCCCGCCGGGGAAGAAGCCCTTGAGATTGCGCGCCTTCCAGTCCTTGGCAACGATCTCGCCCTTGTCGCTGATGATCGTGGTGATAGACAGCAGCCGCTTGGGCCAGTCGGGGTCGCGTACGTAGGAGCCGAACACAATCCAGCTGCCATATTCGCGCGCCTTGGCGGCGAGGAGTTCGGTCTCCTCTCCCGGAATCTCGATCGCGATCTTGCGCGCATCCTCGAGGTTCCAGACGTGGCGATAGCCGGTGATGGGGAACTCGTGGAACTGGATCAGGTCCTTCGGCCCGGAGAAGCCGTTCGCCATGTCGATCACATCGAGCATGTGCTGGACATTGGCGCGGCGACCCTGAGCCACGTTGCCGAGCTCGACCGGCACGACCCGGGTCTGCGCCACGGCGAGCGAGATCGTTTCCTTCGCCAGCGGGACGGTCGCATAGCTCCCGTCCGAGCGCATCTCGATCCCGTTCGGCCCGCGTTCGGCTGCTGCTGCGGGCGCTGCAAAGGCCGTCCAGTCGAGGGCGCTCGCTGCCGCGATCCCGGCACCGGCGCCCAACAGCGCGCGGCGGTCGAGGCCCTTCATCAGAAGGGCTTCACGGCGCCGAGGAAACAGACCGTGGCGATCGTGATCCAGTAAATATAGGCGGAGATGCGCGCCTGGGTGATCTCCCGTTCCAGCGCCGCTTCCTGCGCGGCATCGGGTCCCTGGGCGAGGATGCGAAACCGCTCGGTCCAGCGCCGCATGACCAGCCGCAGGAACAATCCGATGATCAGCGCGAAGGCGTAGAGGATCATCTTCCACGGATACCAGTGATTGCCTTCGGCGGTCTCGATCGGGCCGCTTCCGCCGAGCGCCATGAAGGCGAACACGAACAGCGCCACGATCAGCGGATAGCGCAGCAATTCCTCGGTCCGCGTCACCTTGATACCGATGTCGGTCTCGCGCTTGATGAAGGCGGTCCAGGTCATCGCCAGCCAGATCGCGAAGAACAGCCACATCCACCAGATGCCGGCGCCCTCCAGCATCGGAATGAAGCCGTACAGCTTGCCCATGTGCAGCCCCAGCGGGAGCAGCAGCACGATTCCCGTCCGCGCCAGGATGTCGATCCGATAGGCGGTTTCCATGTGCCGCTTGCGCTCTTCGAGCGAAAGATTGCGATTGGTAACGTGATAGCTCGTCTGGAAGACGCCCCATTCACCGCCGAGCCAATAGACCATGGCGAGAATGTGGATCCATCGCAGGATGCTGAGTTCGTTGGCTGTCAGGAATTCCATAGTCCCTCCCCAATGCGCCGCCCGGGCGGCGCAGTTATTCCTTCGAAAGTTTCTCGACCCACTCCATGATCGGCGGATCGTCGGCCTCCATCGCCTCGACGGCCTGCTGGAAGCCGCGCATGATCCGGTTGACGTAGGCGCGCGTCGCTAGTCCGCGTTCTTCGCCGGCCTGGCGATCAGGCTCGTAGTTCTCGATATCCTCGCGCCGCAGCGTCCCGTTCGCATCGAGCAGACGCTCGATCGTGTCCTGCCGCTCGCGCAGCGCAGAGACTTCGGCGGCGAGCGCGAATACCACCGAATAGAGCCGGTCGAGCGCCTCGCTGTCGAAGAACTCGGGCCGCTTGCCCTTGGCGCGCTTGCCCGAACGCTCGACCCAGTCGAAATCCTCGCTCATGCGGCGGCGGCCTGCGCTTGCGGCTTCCAGGCGCCATAGGCGTTCCAGATGGCGGCGCGGCCGTAGTCCTCCTCGCCATCGTCGGGCGACGGCGGGAAGATTTCGGGATCGACCACGGCCCGCACGCCGGCGCTGAACTGGCTGTCGCGCGGGAAGCCAGCCCGCTCCATCGCCTCGTAAATGTCCTGCCCGTGCATCGCCGACCAGAAGGGCTCGTTGTTGTTGAACGCGTCCCAGTCGCGCATGAACTGCTCGAACAGCGGCATCTCGTCGGAATATTGCGGCTGCTCGATATGCAAGATCAGGCCACCCGGGGCGAGCACGCGATACGCTTCGGAAAGTATCCGTGGCATGGCCTTGGCCGACAGCTCATGCAGGAACATGGTCGTCTGGACCCAGTCGAAATGGCCATCGGGCCAGCGCGACAGGTCTTCGCCCGAGGCCTGGATGAACTTGATGTTCTTGACCCCCATGGCGGCCGCGCGGGCAGCGCCATAGCGAAGCGAGGATGCGGCGGTGTCGATCGCAATCACCTCGGCATCGCGATAGGCCTGCGCAATTGGCACTGCATTGTGACCGATGGTGCAGCCGATATCGAGAATGCGCTTGGGCGACCAGTCGGGCCGCTCCTTCTTCGCCCACTCGACTACCGCCTGACCGCCGCCGTCGTTGAGCCCACCCAGCGCGCCGCCGGTGGTCGCGAACAGGCCGACATCGTAGTTCGCGCCGACGGTGACGTCATTCTCACGCTCGCCGCCGTGATAGCCGCCGGGCTGGCAATGGATATCGACTGCAGTCTGGTATTCGGGCTGCTCGATCGAGGGATCAAGCTCAAGTTGGCCGGAGTGCTGGTTGAACTGTGCAGCCATGGCATCGAGTTCATCGAGCTGCCGCAACACGGCCTGTCGGCCGGTGTGCTGGCGCATTTCCATCGAGTTGCGCTTCATCGCCGACCACATGCGGTGCCACGAATCTTCGTTCATCGCGTCGCGAATCTCGTAACGGTGCTGGGGATCGCGCCCATGCTCGGCCTGAAAGGCAGGAAGCACCCGCTTTTCATAGGCCAGCCTGTTGCCACCTCCGATCGGACCGGAGAGGTAGCGATTGAAATGGGTGAGGAAATTGAACCGCGCTGCCTCGTCATGATTCGTCCGCGGCATCATTGGATGTCTGGTCAGCGCGGTATATGGGGGTGGCAGGTCGGTTGCCATGATTCACCTTTGAAAATTTGTCCGGACAAATTTGACCGAACAGTGATCTTGTGTCAACGC
Organism: Altererythrobacter sp. CAU 1644; assembly: GCF_029623755.1. Taxonomy (NCBI): domain Bacteria; kingdom Pseudomonadati; phylum Pseudomonadota; class Alphaproteobacteria; order Sphingomonadales; family Erythrobacteraceae; genus Altererythrobacter; species Altererythrobacter arenosus. Next base: position 2,008,293 of record NZ_CP121106.1, on the reverse strand, counting down.
CGCGTTTGCAATGATACTGGGTTTGCCCATTTTCCGGGGCACATCGAGATTGAGGTGAAGCCATGCAAAAGAAAATCATGTGTCTCGCACTTACCTGCCTCCTGGCTGCTTGCGGTAGCGAGCAATCGGGCGGCGATGACGGCGCTGCGCCGGCCCCCACCGCTGCATCGGGTGAGGACGGCGGTTCGGCCGATTCCTCGGGCGCGGTTGCGACTGCTGCCGATACCGCCGCTCGCCCCGCGGCACTTGCACAGTGCATCGCCTGCCATACTTTCGAGGAAGGCGGCCCCGATCGGATCGGCCCCAATCTCTGGGACGTCCATGGCAAGCCGGCCGGATCGAAGGAGGCATTCGCCTACTCCACGGCGATAAAGGAGTCGGGTTTCGTGTGGGACGATGCCACTCTCGACAGCTATCTCGCAAACCCGCGTCAATCGCTGCCCGGCGGCAAGATGAGCTATGGCGGCATGAGGGACGAGACCGCCCGGAAGGAAGTCATCGCCTACCTCGCGACGCTGAAGTCCGACGCTCCATAGCGCGCGAGGGGTACGAGCAGACTCGGCAACTCCCGAAGTCATTCCGTCAGAAATACTTATGTTTTTGACAGCGGCATAAGCAGGATTTACTTCTTGCTCATGCCGCAGATGGAAGTGACCCTTCGCCAGCTCAACTACCTGCTTCAGGTTCAGGAGAAGGCGTCCTTCACCGCAGCGGCGGACTTGCTCGGCATCACCCAGCCGGCCCTCAGCATCGCGATCGCACAGCTGGAAGAGGCGGTCGGTGCCACGCTGGTCGAGCGGGGGACCAGGCCGGTCACCCTGACCGAGGTGGGGGAAATCATGGCGGCCTGCGCGCAGCGCGTCTCACGGGAGATCAAGCTCGCGCGGGAAGAGATCGGGGCGCTCGAAAGCGGAAGCATCGGGCGACTCGATATCTGCATGTCGCCCAGCGCAACCGGGACCGCGGTGACCGAGGTTCTCAGCCAGATGGTCGAAGAGTTCCCCCTGCTCGAGATCCATATCTCGCACGGCGTCCTGCCCGCTGCTGCCGATCGGCTGCATTCAGGCGATATCTCGGTCCTCCTCGGCACGTCGGCCGACAACCAGCAGGACAAGGCGCTGAAGATCGATCCCCTGCTGGACGTGGATATGCTCGTTGTCGCAGGTGCCGGACACCCATTGTCACGAAAGAAGAAGGTGGCGCTGGAAGACCTTACCGCGCACCCGTGGATCCAGATCGGCGATATTCGCTCGAACTTCCCTGAATGGGGTCGCACTTTCACCCGAGCAAAACTCGATCAGCCGCGCCTCGCGGTCGACATCCGCAACATCACGCTGGTGCGGGAAATGCTGATGCAGGGGAAATTGCTCACAGTGCTCCCCCGCCCTCTAGTCGAGGCCGACCTGAAGGCCGGGCTGCTGTGCTCCGTCACTCCTCCGAACCTCGGCTGGTCGCTTACGTTCAACGCCGTGACCTCCACGATCAAGCGCCCGCCTTCGGCGGTGCGGATCTTCCTGGAACGCCTGACCGAGCGGATCGGCGCACCCAAATATAAATCCTCCAAATGAGAGCCTCAAAAATATAGATTTGACGATGGTATACCAGAATAGCATTCCTACGCTTGTTTGGAGGGATATTGCTATGTTTCGTCGATCAAAAACGGGCCTGGCGTCAGCATTCGCGCTAGCGCTGACGGTTTCCGCTGCCCATGCGGAAACTCTCGACCAGGACGACCCGCAGGATGCGCTGAAGATCATGCGCAAGGCGATCTGCTCGCTCAACGACGGCGAAACCGTGATCTACTGGTGGCAGGGCTCGATGTTCAGCCGCGTCGAAGGCGAGCGCGACCGCAAGCTTTTCGGCCTCCAGGGCATGAATATCCGTCAGTGCACCACCGTGCGCGACGCGGAGCGGGGCGAAGGCTTTCGCAGCGTCAGCCGCGAGATCATGATCCACCTCGATCCCGAAACCGGCGAGGTCAAGGACCGCTGGACCAATCCTTGGACCGGCGAGGAACTCGACGTGATGCATGTCGCCAATGACCCGGTGAACATGCGCGCACCGATCTTTGCGACCCGCAGCAATGGCGAGCCGCTCAAGACCGATTACTGGGTGCTCAACAATCGCGCGATCAGCACCGGCAACACCCCGCTGTTCTACAAGAACCCGCTCGGCGGCGAGTACCAGGACTGGGTCGGGGGCACCTATCATGCAATGGAGATGGGCAACGACTTCTTCTACGCCGACGACCTGTTCGACAGCGAGAAGCCAACGGTAAGGCATCACTCGATCAGCTGGTCGCGCACTTCGCGCTGGCTGCCTTGGATGAAGATGGGTGATCGCAACGGGCTGGTCTACACCGCGACCGTAGGTGGCCGAGCCACCTCGATCGACGACCTGCCTGAACCGCTGCGCACGACGCTGCGCACCCGCTATCCCCAATATGCCGCGCCGCCGCCGATCGGCGACACGCGCCCCAATGAAACCAGCTGGGAAGTGTTCAAGAAGAAGATGGAGGCGAAAGCCGGGGGGGACGGCCAATGATCGGGCACCTGACCAAACTCGCTGCCGCGACGGCACTCCTTGCTGCTCCGGCAATGGCGGAGGAGCTCGACCCGGCGAATGCCGACGACGCCTTCCGCATGAACACCAAGATGTTCTGCTCGCTCGAGACCGAAGACCCCACCGTCTATTACTGGGAAGGCACCGTCTACTCGGTCATCCGGGGCGAGAAGGATCGCCACTTGTTCAACGTCATCGCGATGAACACGCGGCAATGCGAAGCCTTCGAGGATCCGGTCCGCGGCGTCGGCTCGCGATCGGTCAGCCGCGAAGTGATGTTTTATCTCGATCCCGAGAGCGGTGAGATCCTGCGGACCTGGAACAACCCCTGGACCGGCGAGACGGTCGACGTGGTCCATGTCGCCAACGACCCGGTTAATTCGCGCCGCCCAAGCTGGTCGCGCGACGAGCAGGGCCAGCCCAATTCGACCTTCGATCCGATCGTCATGGGCGACCATGCCTATCGCGGCGGCGGCGCAGCGCTGCTGTTCTACGACAATCCGCTGGCAGGCGATTACCAGGAATATGTCGGCAACAATTACCAGGCCGCCGAATTCCTCACCTGGACTGCACCCCTGGCCGACATCAAGGACGCTGGTACCCCGCATGTCGTCGACAGTGTCATCTCATGGGGCCGTATCTCGCGCTGGATCCCGTGGATGAAGATGGGCGGCCGCGAAGGCGTGCTGGTATTCTACACCGGCGGCCTCAGGCTCAACAGCTGGGACGAGATGCCTGACAAGATCAAGGACGAGATCAAGGCCAATTACCCGGCCTATGTCGCTCCCCCGCCGGTCAATGACGATCGCCCCAACGACACCAGTTGGACCGTCGCCAAGCGGATTATCGATGCCGCGCGGGCCGCCGAAGATGCGGCGGACGGAGGGGAAACCGAATGAGGGCGCTTGTGGCGATGCTCGCCCTGGGCATTGCCGCTTGTGCACATGTTCCTTCTCCTGAACCGGCCGAGGAAGCAGCGAACAAGGCCAGCGAAGGCACGGTCCTCCGCCGCGCCACACTGGTCGTGCACGATATCGAGGCCTCGGTAGCCTTCTACGAGACGCTCGGCTTTACCCAGTGGTATGTCGGCAAGGTCGGAACGATTTCGGAACAGGGGCTCCCGGTCGAGGGGGCCAGCCCCGGCGATCCCAACCAGTTGATCATCATGAAGGGCAAGCATCCCTACATCGGAATGATCGGCCTGCTGCAGTACGGCCACAAGCGAGCGCTCCCCGAACCGGGTACGATGCGCGCTGGCGACGCGATCATGATGATCGAGGCCGAGGGTCTGGAAGAGATCGCCCGGCGGATCGCAGCCAAGGGCTACCGCGTTCACAAACCGCTCGAAAAGACGCATATTGAGAGCGTCGATAGCGAATGGGATGCGAGTTTTCTGATGGTGTTCGATCCGGACGGCAACATGGTCGAACTGACCGAGAGGCACAATTGATCACCCGCAGGCTTTTCGCCGGCGGCTTGGCCTCGGCGAGTTTCCTTGCCCTCACCTCACCGGCGCGGGCCCTGCCGGAAACCGCCTGCCCGGCCGTTCGCCGCATGTATCTCGATAGCGCATTCGGGCAGCTTCACCTGCGGGTCGCCACGCCCGATAATTCGGCTGGAGCTGCGCCGCCGCTGGTTCTGCTGCACCAGACTGCGCTGTCGGGGCGGATGTTCGACCAGTTCCTGCCGGTCATGGCGACGGATCGGATCGTGATCGCCGTCGACACGCCTGGGTACGGCGAATCCGACCGCCCGGCCGAGCGACCGACCTTGGCCGGATATGGTGACGCCATGCTCGATGCGCTGGTCGGAAAATTCGGTCCCAAGCTCGACGTGCTGGGATATCATACGGGTGCTGCGATCGCCGCCGACCTGGCCTCGAGACGCGCCGAGGTCGATCGCGTCGTGCTCGTATCCATGCCCTATTTCGACGAGACCAGGCGGACCGACTTGCTGGCGCAGGTCGGTCGCCCCCTTAGCGCCGAGGGCGAGTATAGCGAGGACGGATCGCACCTGGTGTCGATGTGGAAGGGTTCGTTTGGCTCGCGCGCCGATGGTCAGTCGCTCGACGACGTGGCGCGATTGGTCGCGGAAAAGCAGCGCGCCGGAATATATGGTGGCTGGGCCCTCCACTCGGCCCTGGAGAATGACCTGGCCCCGACGCTATCAGCGATCGAGGAACCGGTACTCGTTATCGCTCCACATGACGGGCTGCAGGAGCAGAGCCGGGCAGCTGCTGCGCTCATTCCGGGGGCAAAGATCGAGGAATTGCCGGAGGTGGCCTACGGCCTGTTCGATGCGATTCCGGATCGTCTCGCAGAGACGGTCAGAGCATTCCTGTCGCGCTGATCAGATCCATTTCCGGCGCAGCCACATGACCGGCCCGCTGAGCGCGAGAAGGAGCGCCAGGGCAGCGAACAAGTCATTCGCCCATTTGAATTCGTCGTGGAAAATCAGTCCAACGTGGATGTCGACGATGTAGAGGAACAGCGGCGTGCCGGGTGCGGCCGAGGCGAAATCGATCCCGGTATCGGCAAACTCCGCCGACAAGCTGTCGCCGCGATAGATCGCCTGGCTGTTCTTGAGATAGAGCGCCTCACCATCGCGCGCGCCGCCGGTCAGTGCGCGCGTCGTGCCCGCGAGCGGCTGCCATTCGTCCGAACCCGATGTCCGCGCGAAATTATCACCCCCGCCGAATGCAGCGAAGACCGTGTCCCCGATCCGGAACAGGTTGGCGCCCGGCGCCCCCGGCTCGAGCGGGATCGAGATGTCGGAAGCCCAGCTCTTGCCACCATCGCGCGTCTCAAGCACGCCAAACCGGGTTGCTAGCGAAATGCGGTCGGGATCATCGGGCCAGGCGACAGCACCATCGATCTCGTGATCGAATGTCACCGCCTGATAAGCTGCCGGCAGGCTGGCTCGAGAGATCTCGCGTCCCTGCGCCCAGTCGAGGAAGCCGTAGATATGGTTCATCGGAAAGGCGCTGAGCGAGATGTAGAGGATCGGGATCAGCCCGAGCAACCCGATGACCGGGGCATGACCGCGAAACATCCAGCGCATGATCCCGCGCTGCGTCTTCATCGTCATGCCGCGCCGCCGCCCGCGCCGCGTTATGTACCAATAGCCGATCCCGGTGATCGACAGGACCGCCAGGGCCACTCCGCCCAGGTCATTGAGCCAGATGGACCAGTTGCCCGGCAGCAATGCCCTGCCGAAATGGATGTCCATCACGAAGCGATGGAGCGGCATGGTCGGCGAGAGACCGGAGACATTTGCCGATATGTCGATTTCGCGGGCCCGCTCGCTCGCGAGATCATAGGCGACCAACGCGCTTTTTTCCTCGACCGCCAGCAGCGTCCCATCGCCGTGCCCTTCGCTGAGCGCCGTCAGGTGCCGGCCCTCAAGCCCGGCGCGCGTCGCGCTTCTGCCGTCCGGACCGAGGCGCCAGATACCATCATCGGTCGCAAGATACGCCCCGGCAAAGCCTTCCCCGAGTTGCGCAATGCCATTCGTCTGCGGCTGGCCGGAGATGCCCTCGAAATCGACCGGGCTCCAGCTCTTGCCATCGTCCGAGAACCAGGCGCCGCGCTCGGAGGCGCCGAAAATCCGTTGATCCTCCACGGCGATGTGCCGGATCACTGTCCCGGGCACGAGCCGCCCGACCCGCTCGGAAGTCCATTCGGCAGGTACGCTGTTCTGGTTGAGCCAGCGCCATTCATGATGATCGAGCATCACCCCGGTAATGCCCATCACCAGCAGCCATAGGGCCGCGAGGAGCCCGGCATACTTATGGATGGGTCGCAGGAAGCGGTAGGTGCGGGCGCTGACCATGCTCATGCCGCGCGCTTCCGAGGGCGGCGGTTCCGCCACCACATAACCAGCCCCGATCCGAACCAGAAACTGAGCGAGAGCCCCATCACCGCGGCCAGAAAGCCTCCGAAAGGGCCGACCAGGTAAAGGCTGTGCACGGGGAACAGCCAGTGGCGCACGCCCTGTCCGCCTGAAACCAGCCCGGCAGGCTTGATCCCGGCAATCGCGCCCGTTTCGGGATCGACCAGCACATCGGTGCGGCGCATCTGGCCGCTGTTGAAGGCAAACCAGTGATGGCGCGCGTGCGGGCCTGCAGGGGAGAATGCGGCGAGGCGATGCGGCCCATCCAATTGCGCCAGCGCGCTCTGGTAAGCGCCGTCGACCGAGACAGCGACAGCGACCGGCGCGCTCATTGCCATCGCCTCGCGCATGTTGGCCGCGGTGACGAGCAGGCCGTTGTCCTTCTCGTACCATGTGAAGAGATTGAGCACGGTCCCGGCCACCGCGACCGGCAGCAAGATCACGGCCACCGCCAATCCGGCCGACCGATGGATGCGCGCAAGCAGGCTTTGCGGTCGTGCCTTGCGCGTTCTCCACCAGAGCAGGATTCCCAGCACCGCGAGCGCAACCGCGGCGAGACCGACAAGCGTCAGGATCACCCGGCCGGTCGTACCGAATATCGTCCACTTGTGGAGTGTGTTGGCGAGCCCGATCCACCCGGCGCTCGACTGCAGGGGTTTGTCACCGATCACGCCGCCCGCATATTGGTCGACGGTTACCATTCGCTCCATCCGCTTGGCGGGATCGGTCCCGCCCATCACCATCACCGCCGTATCGCGCGCATTATCTGCCGGATACATCACATGTGCCGTTTCGAAGCCGGGGAGGTCCCGCGCCACGATTTCCAGCACCGCGCCAGGACTTGCCTCGGTGCCAGAGGCCTGCACCTCGTAACCCGGCTGGCTCGCCCCGAGCAGCCAGAACCGGTACTGCGATATCGCGCCCGTGATGCCCTGGAACGCTATGAAAAGACCCAGCACCAGCGCAATGCGTCGGTGCCAGGTCTTGATCAGGCGTATTGTCGTTGGATTTCCGGACAACCGCCCTCCCCCTTGTTGCCCCAGTTCAGAAGCGCCAGTTCACGGTCACGCCGAACTGCCGTTTGCGCGGCGCGCCGACAATAAAGTCGCGATAGAAGGTGAAACGGCGATTGGGCAGGAAAATGAACCTGCGCACCGGATCGGGCACCAGGAGCCCGCGGTTGAAGTCGAACAGGCGCGTCACCACCAGCGGAGTCTTATCTTCGAGGACATTGTCGACGAAGCCGGTCACCGTGATGTCCCCGATCTCGAAGCCCGCACGGATATTCCAGTTATAGCTGTCCCCGGTCTTCGCAAGATTGTGGACCTGGGCGTAACGATTGCTTTCGTACTGGACATCGTTGCGCAGGAAGACGGTCGCCCTGTCGCTCATCGGGAAGCGGAGAGTGCCGGAGGCGTTGATCTGGTGGACCGGCGTCTGCGGCAGGCGGTTGCCCGCAACTTGCCCGTTCGGCCCGTCGACATCGGCAGGATTGGGAACGGTAAAGTCGGCATCGAGGAAGCTGGGGCGTCCATCGGTATCGAGCAGTTCTTCGGTATTCTCGTCGTAGAAATCCTTGAAGGTCGCATCGTTGTAGGCATAGCCCAGACGAACATCGAACCAAGGCGCGATCCGGCCGAACAGCTCAAGTTCGAAACCCTTGATCTCCGACGCACCCGCATTCACGATGAAGGGAGTGGTCGTGAACGCCCCGTTCGACGCCTGCTGATAGGGTTGCGATTGAGTCAGCTGCTGGCTCGTCCAGTCGAGATAGAAGCCGGCGACATTGAAGCTGAGACCGGTACCGGGGATCAGGCCCTTGGTGCCAAGTTCATACGACCACACCTGCTCCTCGTCGAAGGTATCGATGCCGTCGGCGAGGAAGTCATCGAGGAATGACTGCACGATATTGGTCGGCAAGTCGTTGAATCCACCCGGCTTGTTGCCCTTGGCCACGGCCGCATAGAGGTTCCAGTCGGGCGTAAGTTCATAGCGGGCGGTAAATCGCGGCAGGAACGCCGTGTACTTCTCGCTCCGCTGCCCGGTGGCGGGCGTGACGGCGGCGCTTTCGCCATTGCTTTCAAGCGAGGCGAAGATCTTGTCTTCCTGATAGCGTGCCTCGGCGCTGACGGTCAGGGCATCGGTGACGTCGAACTCGACCATCCCGTAGACGGCCCAGTTGTTGACCCCATCGTCGGAATCGTAGCGGTATTTCTGCCCCAGTCGGGGATCGGCCCAATCGGTTTCGACGTCGAAGCCTTCGCCATCTCGCTGGCGGTAGTAATAGGCGCCGACCAAGCCACGGATCCTGCCTTCCTGTGGTGAAAGCAGCCGGACGTTCTGGCTGAAGTCCGATGTCGATGATGCCCCGATGGAGAGGCTCGGCGTGTCCGTGGGGAAGAGATCGTTGTCGAAGCCGTTGATGTTGTCCGAACCGTTGTAGGCGGTGATCGACGTCAGCTGCCATCCGCTCGGGAAGTAGTAGTTCAGCGTCAGGTCGGTGCGCCAATAGTCGCGGGTCAACCCGCGATAGCCCAGCTCCTCCAACTCGTCATTGTTGTAGGCGAGCGTATCGGGCTGCTCGATCTCCCCGCAGAAATAGCCGCGCGACCGCGTCGAGCTGAGCGGAATTCCGAAGAAGGCACCGGTCACCACGGGCTCGAAGCAGTTCAGGTTGTTCGAGCCGAACTTGTAGGTGGCATAGCCCTTGTCGCGATCTTCGCCATAGGCGATCCCCACAATGGCCTCGAACTCCTCGCTCGGCGTCAGCCGCAGCTTGGCGCCAACGTTCCAGCTCTGCTGCGCATTGATGTCGCGCTTGCCGTTGTCGGCGTTGCGGTAATCACCGCCGAAGCTGTAGTAACGGCCGTTCACTTCCAGCGCGGCAACGCCGGTCTGCAGCGGCGTCGAAACATAGCCGGAAACCTCATAGTGATCATACTGGCCTACGGTCGCCTCAAGACCCGCGCGCAAGGTGTCGTCGGGCTTGCGAGTGACGAAATTCACCGCACCGGCAAAGGTCTGGCGTCCATAAAGCGCCGCCTGCGGCCCGCGAATGACCTCGACCCGCTCCAGGTTTTCGAGCTGGTAGCTGGTGATGTTGCCCGACACGAAAATCCCGTCGACGAAGAAGCCGGCGTTGGGGGCACCGAGGATATTCGACATGCCGCGAATGGAGGGGCGCACACTCGCGCCACCATCGCCGCCGCCGGTCCGCCCGAAACCCTGACGGAATGAGAAGCCCGGGGTTTGCAAGGCGACATCGGAGATGTTGTCGATGCCCGCCTCGTCGATTTCCTCCGCGCCGAGCGCGGTAATCGACAGCGGAACATCGATGAGATCTTCCTCGCGCTTGCGGGCCGTGACAACGATTACCGGCCCGCCAAGGGGGGCGGTTGCATCCGTGTCTTCCGCCTCGGCATCCTGGGCGTGAGCAGGCATGGCGACAGCGGCAATGGCAACGCCGGACAACAACAGAAACTTCTTCATTCTCGGGTCCTCCCAAGAACGCAGAGTGCCATCTGGTATACCAAAGTCTAATTTATTATTTTTAGGATTGCATCAGCTGGGCAAATGGTAGCGCTATCATGCGGAATTGTGCCGCCTAGCCCTGTCCAAGCTTGGCGATCGGGAACTCGCGCATGGGCATAGTCACGACCTTTTCCTCCGTGAACAGGTTTCGGCTTGAGAGCCCGCCGGTGCGACCGACGCCCGAGTTCTTGTACCCACCGAAGGGCGCGCGCAGATCGCGGGCGAGTGGCGTGTTGACCCAGATCGTGCCCGCTTGCAGCGCATCTTGCGCCCGCATCACTGTCGGCATGTGATCGCACCACAGGTAGGCGACCAGGCCGAACTCGCTCTGGTTGGCGATCTCGATCGCCTGATCGATGCCATCATAGGTCAGGAACGTCGCGAAAGGCCCGAAGATTTCCTCCTGGCACAGGGGAAGCGAGTTGTCCTCGGCCAGTGCAACGGTCGGGGCGACGTAGAAGCCCTTGTCGAATCCCTCGGCCCGCTTGCCCCCCGTCAGGACATTGGCATCCGCCGCGAAGGATAGCACGCGATCGTACTGAGCCTTGCTGATGACCGGACCGATCTCGGTCTCCATCATGCGCGGGTCACCGACCTTAAGTTTCTCGGCGCGCGCGACGAAATTGGCAATGAACTCCTTGGCGATCGTTCGGTCGACCAGAATTCGCGAGCCGGCAAGGCACTGCTGGCCGTTGTTCGAGAAAATTCCCACCAGTGCCGCGTCGAGTGCCCTTTCGAGGTCGCACTGGGGCGTGATGATGTTGGCCGATTTTCCGCCAAGCTCCGCCACGTATTTCTTGAGGTTCCCGCCGGCGGAACGGGCGATGTGGCGCCCCGTCTCGGTGCCGCCGATAAACGCCACGACATCGATGTCGGGATGGCCGACCAACGCCGCCCCGGTTACTGGCCCGCGCCCGTTTACCAGCCCGGCCACGCCGTCCGGCATGCCCGCTTCCTTCATCAGTTCAAGCAGCGGGACAAATTCGAGCGGGGTGAGTTCGGACGGCTTGAGGATGAAGCAATTGCCGAACGCGATCGCTCCCGCCATTTCCATCGTCGCCAGCGCAAGCGGCGCATTCCACGGCGCCACCAGCGCCGCAATGCCTACCGGCTCACGCCTGACAATGGTCAGGAACGGCGGCTCCTGCTCGTAGCTCTCGTTCGCGGTCTGACCGATGAAATCGGCGAAGAATTCGAAGTTGGCGGCCGCACGCTGGACGTGCCGCTCACGGATCTGGCGCATGGGCAGGCCGGCGTTGGCGCATTCGCGTTGGGCAAGTTCGTCAGCGTTCTCCCGGATCAACGCGGCGATCCTCCGTAGCACCCGCTGCCGCTCGGCAACCGGCGCATGCCGCCATGCGCCGCGCTCGAATGCCGCGCGGGCGGCGCGCACCGCCCGATCGACCTCGTTCGCATCCGCCTCGGCGACCTCGGCAACCTGCGTTTCGTCGATCGGCGAGATGACCGGGATGCGTTCTGCGCCCTCGCCGCTGGTCCATTTCCCGTCGATATAGCTCGTGCAAAGCTCGCTCATGGATTGATCCCCTGACTGCGCATCATCGCCTGCGCGAGGCAATGATTGGATGATATGATCGGCGGCGAACCTTGCGGGTCGAGGAGCGCCAAGGTCGGCATGCCGGTGCCCGACAGCAGGATAGCGTCTGGTCCAATCTCGCGGGCGCGAGCGATCGCGCCTTCGGCTTCGCTGCCCGCCAAGTCGTAGATTCGCCGCGTGTCGTTGGAGCCGATCTCGACCCGCGCATCGAAGGCAATTTCGAAGCCGGAGGAGGACCAATAGGCCAGGCCGGCGCGGTGAATCGGCTCGGGGTAAGGCGAAATGACCGCCACCCGGCCGACATCGCGTCGCACCAGCTCATCGCGAATGACCGCCGCCGCCCACAAGACGGGCACATCCAGTTGGCCGGCGAGATCACGCTCGCGCTCGATGCCGATCAGATAGCTCGAGGCCGTGCAGGCAAAGGCCACGGCGGAAAGCGGCATTCCCCCGAACTGGGTGAGCGACTGGCCGAGTTCCTCGGCATAGCGCACCAGCCGTTCGCGCGAATCCTCTACGTCCGAAACCAGCCGACCGACGACATAATCGCTCTCGCTCGGCAGCAGCAGTCTCATCTCACGTTCGACCGTCGGGTTGGCCATCGGCGTCATCAGGGCGATAGGAGCATGCATCACTGGATCGTCTCCGCCTGGCGCAATCCCTCGATCATCGAACTCTTGAGCAGGTATTCACGGCACTGTGCCGGGTCCGCGCAGATCGCTTGCAGCTTCGCGAGCTCGGCGCGCCGCGCAGCCGGGTCGCGCTCCTGCATGCGCGTGCGGTTGCGATGGGCCTGCTTGAGGATCTGCTCCTGCGCAATCGTCTTGCGACGGCGCGAATAGCGGTCGAGCAAGCGTTCGTCACCGCCTCCAAGCACTTCGGCGAGGGCGTCGGCCAAGGCAAAGGCGTCGTGGACGCCGCCGTTCATGCCCATTCCCCCCGACGGGGAATTGAGATGCGCTGCATCGCCGGCGAGGATCACCCTGCCCTTGCAATAGGTTTCCACGATGCGGTTGTGGATGCGGTAGGGCCGGATTTCGGTGACGTCATAGGGTTCATCGCGCGGCACGATCCGCTGCAGCTTGGTCTCGATGGCCGCCGGATCGAGCGCCTCCTCCACAGTCTCGCCGGCGTCCGAATAGAGGCTGCAACGCCAAATATCAGGGAGTCGCAGCAGACTGAAAGTGCCGTGGTCAGACCAGCAGTAGCTGACATTGGACAGAGCTTCGAGATGCTCGTGAAAGGCGAATGGTGTCGTCGCAAGGATGGTGGTTTCGGGGTAGGTAAAGCCCTCGAACTCGAAACCGCAGGACTTGCGCACCTGGCTTCGCCCGCCGTCGGCGCCGATCAGATACCTGCCCCGAAACTGGCGGCCATCGGCTGCGACAGCGGTTGCGCCATCCTCATCCGCCGAGACGGATGACACCTCGACGCCGCGAATGAGTTCGATCGCAGCATGGCCAGCGGCCTTCTCCTCGGCCAGCTCGCACAGCACGGTCTGTTCGCACTGGAGCCTGAAGGGATAGCCAGTGTCACCGGCGATATGGCCGAGGTCGAAGACCGCCCGTTCGCCGGTCTCGTGTAGACGGATTTGCCAGTCCGGCGTGATGAGGCCGCGCGCGATCAGCGGCTGCGCGAGGTCGAGCGTGTCGAGCATCTCCAGCGTGGGAGGATGAAAGGTCGAGGCACGCAGGTCGCGCGGCGGGGTTTCCTCTGCCTCCAGAACCACGCTCGGCACACCCAGCGCAGCGAGCCTCAGTGCAGCCGAAAGACCCACCGGCCCAGCACCAACGATGATGACGGGCGTCTCGCTCATGGCAACGTCCTTTTCTGTACTACGTGGATACGCATGCCGTCGGGATCACGCGTCACGATCTCGATCTCGCTGCCGTCATGCGCGATCACCGGACCGGCGACGATCGGCGCGGCCCAAGCGCCCAGACGCTCGATCACATAATCCATGTCATCGGTGACCATGGCAAACATGGTCTGGCCGGGGCCCAGCCCACTACCCCGGGGCAAGCTTGCCGGCTCCCTCGGAGAAGTGCCCGATATCTCCAGCAATCCGATCGCATGGGTCGGAAGGTCGAAACCACCGATGCTGGCAGCGCCGCGCATGATGACGAAACGGGCGGACTCTCCTTCAGCCAATCCAAGCAGTTCGCGGTTGACCGGCTTGGTAATGTCGCCGTCGAACCGCTCTTCGAAGGCGAACACATCGGCATAGAAGCGCTTTGAGCGATCGGCGTCGGCGACCACGATCGCCGTCCGCAGCAGCGCCGAGCGCGGAACCTCGACTTCTTCCGTGCTGCGAACTTCCTTATCCGCGGCGTTCTGCGACAAGCCGGCACCCGGCCACGCGAGCATTGCAATCGCCAGTACGGTCGCGGCAGATTTCACCGGCGTCATCGCTCCTGCTCCCCTTCCAATGCGCTCTTGCCCTCTGCCAGATCGCTGAACCTGATCGACGACAGCCGCGGATCGTAAGTGAGCTGTGCTCCCGCGTCCGGGTCGATCGTCACATCGAGCAATGCCGGACCTCGCATGCCGAACAGTTTCTCCACGGCCTCTTCGAGCTCGGCGCGATGATCGCATCGGGCAGCAGAGAGACCAAATCCCTGCGCGACCTTGTCATAGGCCGCTCCGCCCAAATCGGTGTTGACCGTCCGCCCGATCGCCGAGAGCTGTCCGTGCCGTTCGGTTCCCCAGGCCCCGTCGTTCCCGACGATGACCTTGAGATCCAGCCCCGCAAGCGCTGCCGCGTGAAGCTCGCCCGGATGGAACCCGATCGCCCCGTCACCAGTGACCAGCACGACGCCGGCAGGGGGATTTCCGCTTGCGAGCGCCCCTTCCTTCATGGCTGCGGCTGCACCGACCGCCAGCGCCGTCCCCGAGCCCATCGCGCCCAGCGGAAAGTGATCGATGAAACCTCCGCCGCGGCGCACCTTCAACGCGCCGTACATCCAGTTCTGGATGTCTGCCCCATCCCCGACCAGGATCGTATGCTCCCCCAGATGCGCCTGCACCGCCTCGCCCAAAGCCAGCGGGTGAATTGCGGCACCTTCGGCCTTGGCAAGGCTGGCCATCAAACCGTCCTTTTCCGCCAATCCCTTGGCCAGCCAAGATGCGTCCCACGATCGCCGCAGACGTGAGAGCAGGCCGTCGATAGCGCGCGCCGGATCGCCGGCTATGGGCGCATCGGTGGGACGATTGCGGTGGAAGGCGGTGGGGTCGACATCGATCTGGATGAACTTCGCCTTGGGCGAGAAGCGCGGCGGCAGTCCAAACCCCAGTCTTTGCGTGAGAACCTCTCCCACGACGATGACGCAATCCGCCTCGCATGCGAGATGCTGGGCGTAGGGCCACGACCAGCCGCGCTCGCCATCCTCCGGGACCAGTCCTCGCCCGCTGCCATTGCCCAGTACCGGAACGCCGAGCGCAGCCAGGCGCTGCAGGCCCTCTCCAGTCCGGCCGCGAAACGCGCCGAAGCCGGAAATAGCGAGGGGTCGCTCGGCCTCGTTCAACAAGCTCGCCGCGTGTTCGATCTGCGCCTCGTCCGGCTCGCTTGGTGTCGCCTCAATCGGCTCGTGATTGCACGCGGGCCCTTCTTCGCGAAACAGGTCCTGCGGAATGAACAGCACCGCCGGCCCCGGGCGGTCCGAAATCGATGCGAGCACGGCTTCGCGGACCAAATCGCCCAGTTCGGCCCTGACCCTAGCGATCCTGGCCCATTTGCTCACGGGCCGGACAATATCGAGCTGCGCCGATGCGATCAGGTTGGCAGGCTCGACGAAGCCCGCAGGCGGAATGGCAGCCAGCACGACGACGGGTGAACCGAGTGCGTAGGCGACCGCGAGGCCGCCCACAGCGTTGGCGATGCCCTGCTCGCTGACGATCAAACCCACCCCGGGCCGCATCGGTCGCTGGTCCGCCAGCGCTCGGGCGTAGCCATCGGCGGCCCCTACAGTGCCCGCCTCATGGCGGCTGGGGACGATGGCGAAGCCGCCCAGTTCCAGCTGATCCAACAGGTGGGTGTGCGAAGCACCGGCCAGCGCAAAGACGGTGCGAACCCCTTGCGCTGAAAGGATTCCGGCGATGGCCTCGGCACCGGTCAATGCTTCTCTTCCCTATTCGCAGGAGGCAACATGGTGAGCAGCGCAATGGATACTGCGAGCGACACCATCGATCCCCAGATCACCCCGTCATAGTGACCGGTGCGGTCGAAGACCCACCCTGCAAACGGTGAGGCGAAGGCGGTGAGCGGCACCATCGCGAGGCTCGTCAAACCCAGCGCGCGCCCGAACGAGACCTCGCCGAAATATTCGGCGACGATCAGGTTCCACAGGGGGAGCATGCCGCCGGTCGAGAGCCCCAGCAAGACGCAGGCAACAACCAGGGCCATCATCCCATAGGCGACCAGCAGGAGCGCGAAACCGACGATGGTGAGCGCAATCGCGAGGATGAATAGCGCGCGCGGCGTAAAGCGCTCCGCCAGCGTGCCAAACCCAAGCTTGCCGACCATCGAAGTGATCGAAAGTACCGAGACCATCCCCGCGGCGGCAATACTTTCCACCCCGATCTCTCTTGCGAAGCCGGCCAGGTTGTTGACGAGCCCGATGTAGGTGGCGAGCTTCACACCGACGGCTACCGTGATGATCCAGAAGGCCGGCTGGGCGATGATCTGGGCGATTGTCAGGCCGCCTGCGCTGTCGATATCGAGCGCGGCGCATGCCTGCTCGCTTTTGGGCTCCTCCGGACGATCCCTGATCCCCAACCATACGATCAACGCCATTGTCGCCGCGGTGATTAATCCGATTGCCAGCAGCGCACCGCGCCACCCCATCGCCTCCGATGCAGTTGCGATCAGCACCGGGAAGATGAATCCGCCCAGCGAGGTACCCAAGGTCGAGATTCCCATGGCGCGGCCGCGGCGCTCCGCGAACCAGCGCGTAATGAGCGTGGCGCTGGTCAATTGGCCGAGGAGCACGTTCCCGAAGGGAAGCACGAGGGCATAGGCCAGCCATACCTGCCAGATTGCCTGTGCGACCGAAACCAAGGCCAATCCCAGCCCCAACATCGCCGCACCGATCAGCATCAGTCGTCGTGCCGATCCCTTGTCGACCCAGCGGCCCGCGACTGGTCCCAATGCGCTCGACGCCAGCGACAGGCATGTCGTGGCGAGCATGACTTCGAAACGGGTCGCCCCGAACTCCTGCTCGAGTTGGAGAGCCAGCGCCGAGAATCCGTAGATCAGCAAGCCGGCCTGCGCCGCCTGGGTCGCGACGGTGCTGCCGACGATGGCCCACGGCCTACTCACCGCGCTCTTGTGCCTCGTCCTTGCGGCGCTCGCCCGTGAGGACAACACACAGCAGGCGCGCCGGAACCTTGCCCCTGTTGACCCAGCTATGCGCATTGCCCGCTTGCACCAGCACATCGCCCGGCTTCATTGCCAGTGTCTCGCCATTGTCGAGCACGAGGTCGATTTCGCCTGCCAGGAGCGCGATGTAGTCGAGGCTGTCCTGCTTGTGCAGCGGTATGTCCTCAAGCCCGGATCCGGGCGAGATGTCCGCGATATAAAGGCTGCTGCCGACAAAGCCCTCGCGATAGGCATTGCCTGCTGCCAATCCCAGGTCCTCTTCGACCGGGATCGACACGGGCATTGCTTGTGTCTCCCACAATCGTTCGATCCGCGAACCATTGAGCTCGACCACATTGGGACTTGGCCCGTCGGCGAGGATGAGGGATTTCCCGTCTGCACCCTCGGTCGTCACAATTCGGCGCACCTCGGGCAGCGTATCGTCCTGCGGCTCGGAGCAAGACGACAGGGCGAGCACAAGCCCGATCAGCGCGAGTCCGGAAAACGGCTTCATTGGCCCTGCCCTCCTCCCGCTGCCGCTACGGCGCGAAGCTGCCAGCCGGGATACTTGAGAACGAAGGGGTCGGCGCCTACGATCTCCACGCCAGGGATCGCAACGCCGGGCGAAGGGGTAATGCGGCTGTGCGGCGCGAAAGCCTGTGTCGCCCTGCCCAAACATTCGAGGGGTCTCGCCGACGCACCAAAGAGAACGGCACCGAGCTTTCGCGCACCGTTCGAATGTTCGGTCAGCTCTGGTGCGAATACAATTTCACGGTCGCGATGCTCGACATAGGCGACGAGTACACCCTCAACCATGTCGGACAGGCTGAACCAGCGAAACCGAGCCGTCTCCGAGCCTCGTGAAAGCAACACCGTGCGCGCGGCGTCAGAGACCGGACCGCAGGCAATTCCTGCGGCTTGCAGCCTGTCGCGCCCCTGCTCGCAATCGTCGCAGGCAAATACCAGGATCTTCCATCCCTCGCCCATCGCCAGAAACGGCTCGAGATGGTTGCCGCTGCCGGGATTAGGCGCGCTGATCTCAAGGTAGCCATTCTCGAACACGCAATGCGCGCTGCGCTGCCCGAGCGGGCCTGCTGAAGTCAAAAGCGGTTCGGGATCGCTGACCTTGAGGCCAGTGCGCCGTAATTCGTCCACCGTAGCCTCGATGTCACTGACGACCAGCCCGACATGGTCGATCACCGGCAGGTCGAACGGCTCGGCTTGCGACCAGAGATCTCCGCTTGCCTCATTCATAGGTCGGCATCTTGCGCCGGGCGATGAAGAGCAGCGGCACCCCGATCAGCGAGCTCACCCCGCCAGCCAGGCCCAGCGCCTCGCCCAACCTCGTGCCATCGCCGCCCAAGGCAAAGTCGGAAATGGCCGCGACCACCGTCCCGCCGAGCCCGATCCCCGCTAGGTTGACCACCAGCAGGAACAGTGCCGAGATGCGCGCCCGCAGGTCCAGCGGTGTGGCAAGTTGCAGCGCGATTACCGCCGGCCCGAAGCAAAACGCGGAGAGCGCCATGATCGGCGCGAACGCCAACAGACTCAAGGTTGCGCTCGGCATCAAGGGTGCAATTGCCGTGAAAGGCGTCATCGCGATTGCTCCACCGCACGCCGCGGTGAGCGCGCCCTTGAGGTCGCCGCGCTGGCGCAGGCGATCGGCGGTGTATCCCCCAGCCAGCATGCCCCCGACTCCTAGGGTCAGCACGATTATCCCGATGCCGAAACCGCTGGTCGACTTGCCGACCTCGAAGCTGCGTAGGAGAAACTCGGCCATCCAGGCAAGATAGCCGTTGAAGGCCAGGCTGAGCGACGAGAATCCCAGGAAATGCGTGATCAGGAACACGCGATTCCGCCCGATCCAGGGAAATATGGCGGGCCTGATCTGGCCATTGTCCGCCTGGGTTCCAGAGGCGGCACTCGCCCGCAAGCGCTCGAGGCGCGGCTCGCGTAGGACCAGCAGCGCAAGCGGCGCGAGCAGAAGACCGGGCAATCCGACGATAATGAAGACCTGTTGCCAGCCGGCGAAACTGCCCAGTCCGCCGAGATCGAGCGGCGGCAATGCCGACAGCCGTTCGACCAGCACACCGCCCAAGGCAAAGCTCAACCCGACGCCAAGATAGATGCCGGTTCCGTATATACCGAGTGCACGGCCAACCCGGTCGGCAGGATAGGTTTCCGCAATCAACGAATAGGCGCTGGGCGAAAGCGCCGCTTCGCCCACGCCCACGCCGACGCGCATGAGGAACAGGGCGGTGAAACTCTTTGCGAAACCACAGAGCATGGTCATCAGGCTCCACAAGCCAATCCCAAGCGCCACGATCCGTGGACGGTTGCCGCGGTCTGCCCACCACCCGAAAGGGATGCCGAGCGTGGAGTAGAAGATCGCAAACGCCAGACCGCCGAGCAGGCTGAACTGGGTGTCGGTCAGGCCAAGATCGGCACGAATAGGCCCGACCATCAGCGCGATAATGGTCCTGTCGATATAAGACAGCACATAGGCGGCGGTCAGCAGCGCGAGCGCCGCGTGGATCGATCCAGGGGCCTTAGGCGAGGGGTGGTTCGACATAGGGCCGCGAGTAGGGCTTGAGGCGTTCCGGGACTTGCGGCGCAAACGGCGGCTCCCAGCTGAACGGGCGCTTCTCCGTATCGAAAATGTTGTCGAGCGGCCCGTTCACGGTGCGCACGAAGAGGAGATAGCCGACATCGGTCCCGGCCGGCCCGTGATAGACCCCCTCGCGCCACCAGGCGTAGCCCCCCGGCCCCATCCTGCCGCAGTCCCCCCAGACATAGGTACCGGCAAGGCAGAACAGTTCCTCGACCATCGAATGGGTCCATTGCGGTTTTGCCATCCCGGGAGGAACCCGGTGGGGCGGTGACATGTAGAGGAACGACGTCTCCTGAGTGTAGGGGTCGGTCCTCAGCGGCTTGATCGCCACCCCGGCTGCAAGCTGCGGGTCGACGAGACCCGGATCCCATTCCATCGCCAGCGGATCGATATGGCGGACCAGCAGTGCCTCGTCGAACGGCGTGTCGGGAGTTCCCGGCACCACCTGCGGGACATCGTAGAACATGGTGAGCACCTTCGCCCCCCGGGCGGAGGACTGGCGCTGTCGCACGTAGCCGGCCGGCAGGAAGGCGTAGTGCTGGGGCCCATACACCTCGCCGTCGATCTCAATCTCTCCTTCGAGCACCAGGAATTCCTCGTGCGCTGTCAAGTGCTCGGGCTCAGAGCGGCTCCACCCGGCAGGGTATTCGATCACAACGGTGGCGTCGGTCGCTTGTTCGTCGATCGAGAGAACCTTCGACCTGACCTCAGGCCGAGCGCCCGAATAGAGCCCTTTCTCCCATGGGAGATCCGGCGCGTGAATGAAGAGCGTGTGTTCCCGTGCCAATCCCGATCCCCCAGCCACCAGTCCAATCCTGAGCAAAGGCTAGGCCAGCGAAAGCGGAAGAGTCAATAATTTGGTATACCAAAATTCTATGGCGCGGTCCCCGGCGTGCGGTTCCTCGGGCTTACATGGCGGGACATTGCGTTCGCTGCGGCACCTTCGTCGCCCTTGGCCAGCGCGGCGACAATGTCCCGATGATCGGCGATGGACCGGGCGAAATCCTCGTCGGAATACTCGTCCATGACATTGGTCAGCAACCGCAGGCTGATGGTCTGGTTGATGATCTGCGCTATCCGCGCGTTGCGAGCGATATCCGAAATCGCATTGTGGAATTCATGGTCAAGGCGGGCAAAGGCCATGACCTTCTTGTCGCCCTTCCCGCCAAGCACTTCCTCCATCTGGCCGATCAGATTCTGGAGCTTGCCCAGATCGCGCTTCGTGGCCTTGCGCGCCGCCATTCCGGTAACGTGCGACTGCAGCACGTTGCCCATTTCGTAGATCTCGGCGAGTTCTTCGTCGCCGAAGCTCGACACCCGGATCGATCGGCGCGGTTGCATGTCGACCAGGCCATCGGCGCTCAATCTGCGCAGCGCCTCGCGGACCGGCGTGCGACTGATCCCCAGTTCGGCGCACAGGTCACGCTCTTTCAGGGCCGTACCGCCCTTGAGCTCGCCATCGAGAATTCGATCGCGGAGCTTCCGGTAGGCGATATCGGACGAATTAGCGTTCAAAGGAGAACCTCCTCGTTCAGTCGAAGCGGAGCGATGGCCGCAAAACGACAATTGCTCTGCGAAACGTGGCAAAGCAATCCCGCGGGTGTCAATGCCGGCGCGGCAAGGCCGCCGAACGCCCCGCTAGACTTCGAATGTGGTGTTGCGCGGATCCAGTTCGCCGCTGCACTCGCTGCACAGGACTTTGAGGCGCAGTCCATGCCCGCACTTCCGATGGGTCAGCAACAGCGGCGGCCCCTTGGCGTCGGCAAACCAGGCATCGCCCCACTGCAGCAGGGCAAGCAGGACCGGATAGAGATCGCGGCCCTTGGGGGTCAGGCGGTATTCGAACCTGTCCTGGTGGGTCGAATATGGCACCGCCTTGAGGATGTCTTGGGCCAGCAGCCGTTCGATCCTGCCCGACAAGATGTTCGTCGCCATCAGCGTGTCGCGCTGGATTTCATCGAAGCGATGGATACCAGTAAAACAGGCGCGCACGACAAGCGTTGCCCACCGATCTCCGAACAACTCGATTACCGAGTCGACCATGGTCACGTTGCCGCGCTTCGCGCTCGCCGCGGCGGTCTGTTGGCGACGCCGTGAATAGGTCGGCGTCACTTGCGTGAGGCCTGGGCCGGGCTCCCAGTCGACATCGCGGGGATCGATCTCGAACTCGCACTCATGGCAAACCGGCACAGCCACCATGGCCTTGCCACAGGCACGATGGATCAGCTTGACGTTGATGCTGCGCCCCTCGGGCTCCCAGATCGATTGCCAACGCAGGATCATCAAGGCGACGGGGAACAGGGTTCTACCCATCTCCGTGAGGGCATAGCCTTTCTGGCGCTCCTTCGCCTTGACCAGCACACCTGCCGCAACGAGCTTCGCCAGGCGATTGCTCAAGACCGACCGGGAAAGTCCAGTCCCGACGACGAACTCGTCGAAGCGATGCCGTCCCTGCAGGGCCTGTTCGAGTATCAGCAACACGGGAACGTCGCCGACGACTTCGAGCGCCCGCCAGATCGAACAAGCCCGGATCGATTCCATTTTCATGAACCGAAGCCTCGGCTGTGGACCGAGACACGAGGGGAGCGGGTCGAGGTTTTCCAGCCCGCCTTGTCAGCAATAGTTTCGTTCGGCCGCTTCATCTCTGTTCAAGGTATGGTGTCATTGATCCGGACCGTCAAACTGCGCGCCATCGAGCACATTGGGGCCAGCCCGATATGGGCGATAGTGGATTTCGCTGACTGCAAGATCGCCTTGCCGCGCGGAACTACGCGCAACCAGCACGTCAGGCGCTTGCCCCTGTTCCACCCATTCCTCGATAGCGGTCAAGGGATCGAAATCTTCAGGAGCGGTGGGCGACGGCGCCTCCCAACAATGGCCCAGGCCAGGAGCGAGGAACAGGCGGAAGAAACTCTGGACCTGTTGCGGGCCGCCCATGCGTTCGAGCACCCATTGATAGTAGTCGACCGATTGGGAAGGCACGACCAGAGCGTCTGCCATGCCGTGCCAGAGGAGCAGCTTGCCCCCGTTGTCGCGAAACTCCGAGATGTCTGGATCGGTCGCATTCAGCAGGCTGGCGCTCGCCGTCATGCGCGCGGGATCCGCGTCAAAATCGAAGGACGCCGCAGAGTAGCTGGGGTCCTTCTCGCTGAATGCGAGGTAACGCGTGAAGCCCTCGGCGAGTTGCGTACCGATCGCTTGTGATGGATCCTGCAAATACCAGATCGTCCAATAGAACTCGCTACCGGGCGGCATGCCTCCGAACAATTGCCGCCCGCTACTGTCGGCTGGACCACCAAACCATTGCGCGACCACACGCTTCTCTTCGGCGGTAAGACACTGGCTGGACGTATCTCCGTCAGCGGCGCTTGCGCAGCCCGGTATGGCTGCTACGTCGACTGGGCAACCAAGCTGCGAGATCAGTCCGTCGCTCCGGCCATCCCGGGCGTCACACTGCATCCTCACCTGTTCAGCCAGGAAAGAGAGCTTCCGGTTGAATGCGCTGCCGAGCACCGGCGCGGTGGAGTCTCGGTTCGTCTGAAGTTTCCAGGCGCCGAAAATTCCACCCGATCCCGTCAGATCGAGGACAGGACATCCGCTGATGATGCCGTTGAACAGCCTTGGATATCTTTGCGCCGCGATCAGCGCCACCCGCCCGCCATTCGAACAGCCCGAAAAGTAACTTAGGCGCGGGGCATCACCGTAGAACTTCTTCGCAATAGTGTGACCGGCTGAATAGGCCAGCGGAACCCAGCGATGGGCGAAAAGCTCGACGGCCTCCTGGTCGACGGCCCAGGTCGCGTCGCCGGGTGACGAGCCGGTATGACCGCTGTCGGTGACGATAGCCGCGTATCCCCGCCTGACCGCTACTCCGATCCCGTTCGAGTAGCCATTGGCGTCGGGCAGCACCTGCCCACAGAACCCCCCGCAACCAGCCTGGTAGAACTTGCCGTTCCAGCCTCTGATCGGCAGCCGCATCTCGAAGCCGATGCTCGGAAGCACAACTCCCGTCACTCGGCAGTAGGCGGGAGAACCTTCCCCAGCCTCGACCGTGCTGGCCTCGATTTTCTCGACGTAGCCCGCCCCCAGACGCGACGGCAGAGACTGGCAATCCCCTTCAGGCAGCTCTGCCTGCATTACCGGACTATCGGAACGCTGCTCGGCCTGAGCTCGCGAGGGGGAACAGACCAGCAGCAGTGTTCCGACAAACAGCGAAGAGAGGGTGGCCCTCACTGGCTAGAATTTCACGTCGAACTGCAGCGCGATGTTGCGTGGCCGATCATAAATCGCGTTGTAGGCGATTCCGGTGCCACCGGTGAAGGTGGTCGCCAGTGGCAAGGCACCGGCCGTCTGCATGATCCGCTCATTGGTCAGGTTGCGCCCGACCAGCGCGACGGTCCAGTTGTCATCGATGTGGCCGAGCGAGACCCTCGCAC
The DNA here is from genome assembly GCF_029623755.1 of Altererythrobacter sp. CAU 1644. NCBI lineage: Bacteria > Pseudomonadati > Pseudomonadota > Alphaproteobacteria > Sphingomonadales > Erythrobacteraceae > Altererythrobacter > Altererythrobacter arenosus. The sequence continues at coordinate 1,984,351 of NZ_CP121106.1, read as the reverse complement.
CGATCTTGACGTAGCCGTCCTGGCGCGTGCGCGGATCGAGATTGGCGGCAGCGATATAGCTGCTGGAGAAGTCCGCGTTCAGGTTCACGCCGAACTTCAGATTGCTGCCGACTTCGTGGCTGAAGTCGCCGTTGAGGTTGCCTGACCATTCGGGCGTCAGCGTGTTGCGCTTGCCGGTGTAACTGCAGAAGGTCCCATTGTCGGGCACTTGCTGGAAGAAGCACTGGCCTTGGGGGAAGTTGGTGAACTCGAAGTCGAGATAGGCGACGGCGGCGCTGAAGGTGAAATGTTCGTCCACCGCCCAGCGCATGTCCGCTTCGACACCCTGGGTCTTCGCGCCCGATGCGTTCTTGACGTTGAAGCTCAGCACGCCGTCGAACACGTTCGTCTGCAGATCGCTGTACTTCGTGCGATAGGCGGAGACGTTTATCGCAAGCTCGCGGGTCTGGTACTTGAGCCCCACTTCGAAATTATCGGCCCGCTCGTCCCCGAACTTGAAAGCCCCTGGCGTCCTGACAGTCGTCGAAGTGGGCAGCGAGTTGCCGCGAATATCGAAACCGCCCGCCTTCGAGCCGCGCGCAAAGGACGCATAGAACATCAAATCGTCGGTGACGTCGTATTGGATATTGGCCATCGGGTTGAACGAATCCTCGCTCAGCTTGCCCGAGATGCTGTGCGCCTCGATATTGAGCGCGCGGAATGTGCCGATCACGACCGGATCGATGATGGCCGGAACGGCACCAAGGCTGAGCGGCCCGCGGTTGATCGCCAGCGCGCGGCTACCGGTCTTGCTCTCATGGTTGAAACGCGCACCCAGCGTGATGCGCAAGGCATCCGTCAGCGAATACTCTCCCTGGGCGAAGACCGAGATCAGGTCGGACTTCTGCGAGTAGACGCGGTCGTTGGCGGTATCGCCCAGCGCCCGGAATGGCGTCGCAAAGAAGAACGGGTTGAACTGGACGTGATCGGTCACGCCCAGCTTGGTGTTCTGGTAGTAGACGCCGGCAATGTAGTTGAATGCCGCATCGCCGGGCGAGGCGATCCGCAACTCCTGCGAAATCTGGCGGTAATCCTCCGACTGCGCGGTGCCGTCCAGCAATGGCAGGTTGGTAAAATCGACGTCGATCGTTTCCTCGACATCGTAGTCGAGATAGCCTGTGACCGATGTGAGCGTGTGATCGCCCAGCTCCAAATTTGCGTTGAGAACGGCGTTGAAGATCTTGTTGCGGCTTTCATATCCGCCGTCGGCACGGACATAATCCTCGTCGGTTTCGACTAACAGCGGACCGGCAAAGATCGCACTGTAGGTCCCGACCGGCCAAAAGCTTCGCGCGGCTGTCCCTTGGTCTTGAAGTCCGCGTATTCGAGCTTCAGGTCCGCAGAAAGCGGGCCATTGCCTTCGAATGCCAGGATGCCGCGCACGAAAGCTTCGCGGACATTGGGCTCGTTGCGATCCTGCCGGGTGTTGTAGAAGTAACCGTCCATGTCGCGGTAGTAGCCCACGACGCGCGCCCCGACGCTTTCCGAGATCGGGCCAGAGACTACGCCCGTTACTCGCGCTTCCTCGTGCTCGAATTCGTAGCTCGCGCTGAGGGAGCCTTCGAAGTCGCTCGTCGGCCGACGGCTCACGACGTTCACTGCGCCGGCAATAGCATTCTTGCCGAACAGCGTCGGCTGCGGCCCGCGCAGAACCTCGATCCGTTGCAGGTCTACCAACGGCATTCGGCTGAGCTGGTCGCGACCGTAGTAGATGCCGTCGACGAACATGGCGACCGATTGCTCGAAGCCCTTGTTGTCGCCCGATGCGATGCCGCGAATCGCGATCCGGTTGGCGATGGCGGTTTGGGTGATCTTGAGGTTGGGAATCGAGGAAGAGACGGATTCAAGATTGGTCTGACCGTAAGATTCGATCGCCTCGCCCGAGACGGCGGAGATGGAGATCGGAACGTCGGAAAGGCCCTGTTCGCGCTTCTGCGCGGTGACGATGATGACGTTCAGGCCGCCCTCGTCCTCGACCTGCTCGTCCTGCGCCCATGCGATCTGCGGGGCAGCCAGTATCGTGCAGGCGAGCAACTTGATCGAATTCCTCATGGTAAATTCCTCCCCTAGTTCACGACGCGCCAAAGTGGATCGATTACGCAGCTTGCATCATGAATAAAGTATGTTTATGCAAGTCAGTCTGTTTATGCAAGTATGATTTCCCACCGCGTTTCGATTGGAGAAGAATGGCAATTCCGGCGCCCCTGAAGCGTAACTTGGCGATTCCAGCCATCGCGGCTCCCATGTTTCTCGTCTCCGGGCCGGAAATGATCGTAGCCGCGTGCCGTGCGGGCATGATCGGTGCCTTCCCCACGCCCAATGCGCGAACAAGCGCGGATCTTGAGGACTGGCTTCAAGCGATAACTGGCGCGCTTGCCGAAAGCCCCAATGCCGCAGCCTGGGCGGCAAACCTGGTAGTGCACCCTTCGAACGAACGCCTGGCCGCGGACCTCGCAGCCGTCGTCAGATACGAGGCGCCACTGGTGATCACCGCTTTGGGCAGCCCCGCCCGCGTCGTCGATGCCGTCCATGGATATGGCGGCGTAGTATTCGCGGACGTCAACTCCGTCGCCTTTGCGCGAAAAGCGGCAGCGGCAGGGGTCGACGGCCTGGTCCTCGTGGCGGCAGGCGCTGGTGGGCATACCGGGATGACCGCCGGATTCGCTTTCGTCGAGGAAGTCCGCCGGTTCTGGGATGGGCCGATCGTCCTTGGCGGGGCCATATCAAGCGGCAGCGCAATCCGGGCGGCCGAAGTATTGGGCGCCGACCTTGCCTATGTCGGCACGGCGCTGATCGCAGCGGAGGAAAGTCTTGCGACAGACTCCTACAAGCAGATGGTGGTTGCCGCGGGAGCCGAGGATATCGTCCCAAGCAAGGGTATCACCGGGGTTACGGCCAACTGGATGAGGACCAGCCTCCTTGCCGCAGGCTATGATCCCGATAACATGCCTGAGGACAAGAAGCCGAATTTCGAGAACGCGCAGGACGACGCCAAGGCCTGGAAAAACGTTTGGTCTGCCGGTCAAGGGGTCGGAGCGGTGAATGCCGTTGAGCCGGTGGCGCAGGTTGTTGCCAGACTCAAACAGGAATACGATGCGGCATGCAATCTTCCGCGCTTAGAGGCGAAGGAGTGAAACGATGACAATCGAACTCGTGGGAAAGGTGCGCTCGACGCTCAAGAACACCGATCATCCCTACATGCAGGGCGCATGGCGGCCCACATTCAATGAATGGAACGCGATCTTCGATAATGAAGACGCCGAGGTGATCGGGACCATCCCGGACGATATTGACGGCGTTTATGTCCGAACCGGCGAGGTTCCGGTGCACGAACCCATCGGCCGCTACCACCCGTTCGACGGCGATGGCTTCATCCATTCGATCAGCTTCAAGGGCGGCCGCGCGAGTTATCGCAGCCGTTTCGTCCGCACCAAGGGGTTCCAGGCCGAGCAGGAAGCCGGGCGAGCTCTTTGGGCCGGGCTTATGGAACCGCCGCACAAGTCGACCCGGCCCGGATGGGGTGCACAGGAGTGGCTCAAGGATTCCTCGTCGACGGACGTCGTGATCCACGCGGGCAAGATTCTTTCGACCTTCTATCAATGCGGCGAAGGATACCGGCTCGATCCCTTTACCCTGGAACAGTTTGGCACCGAGGGTTGGGTCCCGCTTGACGGCGTCTCGGCACACACCAAGGTCGACGAGGCGACCGGCGAGCTCCTTTTCTTCAATTACTCGAAGCATGCACCCTACATGCACTACGGCGTGGTCGGCGCGGATAACCGTCTCAAGCACTACATCCCCGTCCCGCTCGCCGGACCGCGGCTGCCGCATGACATGGCGTTCACGCGCAATTACGCGATCGTCAACGACATGCCGCTCTATTGGGATCCGGACCTCCTCAAGCGCGATCTGCATGTCGTCCAGTTTCACCCCGATCAGAAAACCCGGTTCGGGATTATCCCGCGCATGGGGCAGCCCGAGGACATACGCTGGTTCGAGGCGGAGCCGACCTATACCCTCCACTGGCTCAACGCCTGGGAGGAAGGCGACGAGATCATTCTTGACGGCTATTTCCAGGAAGAGCCGCAGCCCAAGTCGCACCCCGACGCGCCCGACGGCCTTGAGCGGATGATGGCCTATCTCAGCCAGGGCCTCATGAAGCCCAAGTTGCATCGCTGGCGCTTCAACCTCAAGTCCGGCGAGACCACCGAAGAGCGGCTCGATGAGCGCATCCTCGAATTCGGCATGTTCAACCAGAAATACGCCGGACGAAAATACCGTTACGCCTATTCGGCGGTACCGGAGCCTTACTGGTTCCTGTTCACCGGGCTGGTGAAGCATGACCTCGAGGCAGGCACAAGCGAGGAGATCTCGTTCGGCCCCGGACGGTACGGCAGCGAGACCCCGTTCGCCCCGCGCATTGGCGCGAAGGACGAAGACGATGGCTATCTTGTCTCGTTCATCGCCGACATGGAGAATGACCGCTCTGAATGCGTGTTGATCGATGCGAAGCGCTTTTCGGAAGGTCCGGTGTGTCGGATCATCCTGCCCGAACGCTTCTGCTCTGGGACCCATTCGGTTTGGGCCAATGGCGACGACATTGGCATGGGCCCCAACACCGTGCTGACGGACTAGGATGATCGTTTCCCCGGAACCGAAGCGCCGGGCATACCGCGAAGCCGGATGGTGGGGTGACAAGACCCTAGCCGATCTCTTCTTCGCCAATGCGACAAGGCATCCAGACAGGCTGGCGCTGGTCGATGCGCCCAACCGCGCGAGCATTGCCTTCGGCGAACCGGCGCGTCTGACCTATGCCGAGATGAGGGACGAAGTCGAGCGGCTGGCCGGTGCTTTGCTGGCAGCAGGCATCGACAAGGACGACGTGATCGTCGTCCAGCTGCCCAACATCAGCGAGTTCGTTGCGCTCTATTTCGCGGCGGCGACCATCGGCGCCATCGTCAGCCCTGTCGCCGTCCAGTATCGCAGCCACGAACTCTCGACGATCTTCGACATCGTGAAACCCAGGGCCTATGTCTGCGGGACGCACATGCACCATGCCGACCACCTCGGCGTTGCGCGTCCACTTTTGCGCGGCGATGTCGCCTTGATGACCTTCGGCCCCGACGCGCCGGAGGATGCGGTGGATCTCTCCAACGCTCAGGCCAAGGCCGAGCTGCTACGCGATTACATCGACAAGACGAAGGTGGACGCGGACGATATCTTCACGATCTGCTGGACATCAGGCACCACCGGCATGCCCAAGGGTGTGCCGCGCAGCCACAACCACTGGATCGCGATTGCCCCCGGTACCTACCAGCCTTCGGGCCTGCGCGAGGGCGATGTGTTGCTCAACCCCTTCCCGCTGATCAACATGGCGAGCATCGGCGGCGTGACGATGAGTTGGCTCAAGGTGTGCGGCACCATGGTGTTGCATCACCCCTTCGATCCGCAGGTCTATCTCGGCCAGATCGCCATGGAACGCCCGCAGTTCACCATCGCTCCGCCAGCGATCCTCAACATGTTGCTGCAAGACGAGGCGTTGCTGGCCAAGGTCGATCTCTCGAGCCTGCGCACGATTGGATCGGGTTCGGCCCCGCTAGCCCCCGCGATGGTCCGTGGGTTCCAGGACCGCTTTGGCATCATGGTGGTCAACCTGTTCGGCTCGAACGAGGGCATGTCGCTCGTCACCGGCCCCGACGCAGTCCCCGACCCGTTCGAACGGGCGAGCTATTTTCCCCGCGAGATGGTGCTCGAACCGATGATGGGCGGCGCCGCGGCACCGATTGCGCAGACCCGGCTTGTCCCGCCGGAAGGTGGCGCGGCGATCACCGAGGAAGGCGTTGCCGGTGAATTGCAGATAAGCGGCCCTGCCGTGTTCGAGAGCTATCACGACGCGCCCGACCAGACCGAGGCCGCATTTACCGAAGACGGCTTCTACAAGTCGGGCGATCTGTTCGAGATCGCCGGCGGCGGCCGGTTCTATCGCTTCGTCGGGCGCTGCAAGGATTTGATTATCCGCGGCGGGGTCAACATTTCGCCCGAGGAGATCGACCAGTTGCTCGGCGGACATCCCGATCTGGCCGAGGCCTGCGTGTTCGCTCTCCCGGATCCGATCATGGGTGAGCGCATCGGCGTGGCGGCGGTGCCGCGCGGCGGTGCTGCGGTCACGCTAGACGACATCACAAGGTTCCTGCGCGAGCAGGACCTCGCTGTCTTCAAGCTGCCGGAACGACTGTTCGAGTTCGACAGTCTACCGCGCAACGTGACCAACAAGGTGATGCGCAGCGAGGTGCGCGATATGGCGCTCGCCATGCTTGAGGGAGCAGACTGAGATGACGGCAGAGGTATTCGTCCTGGGCGGGGCACAAAGCGATTTCGCGCGCAATATGGAGCGCGAAGGCAATGGCATGTTCGAGCTGTTTCGCGAGGTGGCCGAAGCCTGTTTCGCTGCCACCGGGATCGAACCCCGCGAAGTCCAGACCGCCCATGTCGGCAATTTCGTTGGAGAGTTGTTTACCGGTCAGGGCCAACTCGGCGGCTTCTTCGGCCACGTCCATCCCGACCTCGCCGGCGTTCCCGCCTCCCGCCACGAAGCGGCCTGCGCTTCCGGTAGCATCGCCCTGCTCGCTGCCTCGGCGGAGATCGAGGCGGGCCGCTACGACCTTGCGCTCGTGCTGGGCATCGAACTCATGCGCAATGTGCCGGGCCAGACAGCAGCCGAGCACCTCGGAGCCGCGGCCTGGGTCGGCCAGGAGGCGAATGAGGCGCGCTATCTATGGCCCTGGATGTTCTCCAAGGTCGAAGAGGAATACGAAAAACGCCACGGTCTCGACCGCGCCCATCTCCGCGCGATCTCCGAGAACAACTTCACCAACGGCAAGCGCAACCCCAATTCGCAGACGCGTGGCTGGGCGATCACCGAGGATCACTTGGGTGAGAATGACGAGCTCAACCCGCGCATCGAGGGGCGGCTGCGCAAGTCCGACTGCGGTCAGGTGACCGACGGCGCCGCCGCGATCTTCCTCGCCTCGCGCAAATATGCGGAAGGCTGGGCCAAGCGCCGCGGTATACCTCTGGAAGCAGTGCCCCGGATCAAGGGTTGGGGCCACTCCACCGCCCCCCTGATGTACCAGCGCAAGGTCAATGACAGCGAAGGCCAGCCCTATGTCTTCCCCTTCGTGCATAAGGCAATGATGGACGCGCTGGGCCGCGCGGGCATGGCTGATGTCTATGCCTGCGACGGGGTAGAGGTGCACGATTGCTTCTCGGTCACCGAGTACATGGCGATCGACCATTTCGGCATTACCCCGCCGGGCGAAAGCTGGCGCGCGATCGAGGATGGCACGATCGCGCTAGGCGGCAGGCTGCCGGTCAACGCCTCGGGCGGGCTCATCGGCTCGGGCCATCCGGTAGGTGCCACCGGGATCCGCATGTTGCTCGATAGCTGGCGGCAGGTGACCGGAAATGCCGGCGATTACCAGGTCGAAGGCGCCCGCAACTACGCCACCTTCAACGTCGGCGGCAGCGCAACAACTTCGGTCAGCTTCGTCGTCGGCGTGTGAGCGCGTGCACGAGGTATTCCTGTACGATGCGGTACGCACGCCACGCGGCAAGGCTCGGCCGGACGGAGGCTTGGCCACGTTCACCCCGCCTGCTCTCGTTGCCCACCTCGTTGATGCGCTCCGCGAGCGAGCCGGTGAAAGTATCGGTGATCCAGGCGCCTTGCTGCTGGGCTGTGTAACGCAGACCGGATCTCAGGGTGGTCACATTGCGTTGGCAGCGAAATTGGCGGCCGGTCTTCCGCACACTTGCGCGGCCCATACGATCAACAACTACTGCGCTTCGAGCCTTAGCGCGATTGGCCACGCCGTGGCGAGAGTCGCGGCGGGCCAGGAACGATCCGTTCTTGCGGGCGGCGTCGAAATGATGAGCCTCGTCCCCTTCCTGGACGACCGGGCCGAATTCTACACTGCCCAAGAACTCCCTCCCTCCAAGCGCTTCGTCCCTCCGGTACTGGCAGCCGACCGTCTCGCGCATTCCGAGCGAATTGGCCGCGCCGAGCTCGATACCTGCGCGTTGACCTCGCAACAGCGCGCCACCTCCACCGACCGCGATCCCTTGCTGCAAGCCTCGCGGATCGCTGCCGGCGCGCTGACTGGCGAGGAGTGCATTCGTCCCGATACGACTGCCGAAAGTCTCGCGACCATACCTGCTGCCTTCGGCGGTTTGCAGGACCAATATTCTGAGGCGCTTGAAGGCAGCAAGTTCGACCCGCTTCATACCATCGCTCACGCGCCGCCTGTTTGCGACGGAGCCGGGCTGGCAATCCTGGGCGTTGAAGGGGTAGCTCCCGCTCCGCGGGCTCGCATCGTCGCCTATGCCGAAAGCGGAGGCGATCCTGCCGCTTCCCTAACCGCAGGGATTGCTGCGATGGACAAGGCTCTTGCCCACGCGGATATGTCGCTCGGCGATATGGACCGGATCGAGTTCATGGAGGCCTTCGCAGTCACCATCGCCAAGTTTTTGCGCGACCGGTCGCCCGATCCGGGGCGCGTCAATGTTGGCGGGGGACATCTGGCCAAGGGCCATCCAATGGGCGCAACCGGAGCGATCCTCACTTCAACCCTGCTCGATGCGCTCGACGGTTGCAACGGGCGCTATGGTTTGGTGGTAGCCACAGGTGCCATGGGAATTGGCTCAGCGATGATCGTGGAGCGACTTGCAGCGCAGCGCAGGAATTAGGTGACCGTCGAGACAGTCCGAACCCATACTCACATGGATCTGAAGTAACCCATCTCGGGCTTCTCGATCAGCAGCGAGTTGATATGCGACCAGTCGCCCGATTGGTTGATGCGGGTGAAGTGGTCCTGATGCAGTTCCTTTGTCGCCCACACCTCCTCCAGCACGAACACATTGGGTTCGTCGATATCGCGGAAAACCTTGGCGGAGACAAAGCCAGGCTCGGCGGCCATGGCGTCGGAAACACCGTCCATGATTTGAGCAAACTCCTCCACCCCTTGCTCGCTGGCCTCGAACCGGATGATTAAAGTGACAGCTTCATCCGGCGCTGATGGTTCTGCTGTGCATGCGGACAGGGCGATCAGGAGAACAGTCATGACCGAGAATATCGATTCAATCTTCATGAGATCTCTTTCCAAGACTGCGATCGAAGCGGAATGCAGCGATCGTTCATTGATGAGTGGATTTTGCGGTGGTGGGATCGTCGCTAGCCATTGTGCGCCAGCCCCACAAGCTGAGCGCCAGCATCCCCGCATTCGCTGCCAGGTCGAGCGCCAACCAGCGGCTGAAGACCGGGACTTCGAACACGAACCAATAGTTGAACCAGAAAAACGGCAGCAGGGCCAAGGCGTAGATAAGGAATGTCGTGCGGCGCCATTGGCTGAACCAGATGAATAGGCCGCCGAGGACTGCCTGCGCTCCGAAACAGCCGATCAGAACCGCGCTGGTGGTGTTCAAGACCTGATAGTCCGGGGCGATCGTCAGCTGCTCGACCATGCCCGGGGCCAGCAGGCACCATCCCCCGAGGATGAAATAGGGCAAGGAGATCAATCGCTGGATATGGAGAGGATGCATGGTCTGGGGCTCCCGGCGGTTTCTTAGGTCGAGCGTAGGATTGTCAGTTGTTCGCGCCACCATCCGGCAAGCGGAACTCCTGGTAGATGTAGCCATCGTCGTAGCAGCGCGTCTCCGCGTGCTGCAGGCCCGTCTCGGCGATGCCGCCTTCGAACAGGCGAACGCCGCCCCCTAAGGTAATCGGTGCTCGCTTAAGGCGGAGAATGTCGATCAGGCCTGCCTCCATGAGCGAGCCTGCCAATCGACCGCCCCCGCACAGGTAAATCGGACCCGTGGACACGGTCTTGAGACGACGCGCACGATCTACTGCTGGCTCGCGAACGAGCTCAACCCTCGATCCCGCTGGCAAGGTGAGGGTTTGCGAGAAGACGTGGCAATCCATGGACGAGTAGGGAATGTCTCCGGGTTTCAAGCCGAAGCGGTAACCAAACTCGTACGTCGCCCTTCCCATTATCGCGAAAGCATAGGTTTCGAGCCTCGCCAGGTAGTCGTCCACGACGGGCCCGCTTTCGCTAAAGCCGGTGATGTCGCCATCGGGCCCCGCGATGAACCCATCGATCGATACTGCGACGTCATAGATGATCGGCTGCACAATAATCTCCTGATTGAGGCCTCTGCGGATCAAATGACGAGCTCCGCGATCTCGCGAACGGCAAGAAAGCTGGAACGCGCTCGCGATATTCGCGATAGGGTTCACCGATCTTCTCGATTAGGTCGGCCTCTTCAAACGGTGTTGCGACAAGCACATAGATCACGGTAGCGACCGCGAAAACGAGATGCCCGACCGTAAAGTGAGAGACGAGGAAGGGAGAGATCATCCAGCCGAGGCTGATCGGATGACGCACCACGGCATAGAGATACCTTGCGCTCATCGGACGCTGCTCCGGGGTTACTTGTCGGAAGTTCTCCCACGCCTGAGCGAGGCCGAGAAACCTGAAGTGGCCGAAGTGGAAGGTTGCGGCCACCATCATGACCCACACCCCGGCATAGGCCGCGAGTATCAACCCTACCAGTGCGGGCGACTCTACACGCCAGATCGTGATCGGAATGGGCGTCCAGTAGTACATCAGAAACCCGACATTGATCACCGTCATGTAGAGATATGTGGCCCGCTCGATCGATGCAGGGACGATCTTCGTCCACCAACGCTTGAACGACGACCTGGCAGTGATCGAATGATGCAGCCCGAACATGGCAATGAGGACAGCGTCGATCGTGATCGCGGTCCACAGCGGCAGGCGGTCGCCATCGCTGATGGCCTTGGGCACGTCGAAGTCTGCGATGAAGCCAACGATATAAGCGAGGCTCGCCAGGCTCAGCACATATGCGACGCCCGCGAAGGCGAGTATAAGAGACCTGCGCATCGTGCTTACCAGTTCCGGCTGTTCTGCGCGTGAGTGCGCAGGTAGGCACCGGGTTCGAAATGCTCGTCGTAGAAGTCGGTGTCGAGCTTGTGGGCCTGCAGATACATCAGGGTCAGCATGGCAGGCACCTTGGCCGGGAAACGCCCGAAGGTGTCCTGGATGTACTGCGCCATGTGAGCGACGCAATCGATGAACTCGTCGTTGATCGGTGCGCCTTTGCGCCGGACGGCATCGGTCTCCTTGTAGGGGCCTTTCGTCCCTTCATTGAAGGGGCCGCCGCTGCCGAACTTGCGCCTCACAACGGATTCGACCGCGGCGCGCATGTCCTTGAAATGCGGCTGTGTGTGACCTTCGAAGACACCGTCCAGACCAGTCACATGCGGCAGGGGCTCGCCTTCGATCATGTCGTAGCGGAAGCCCAGGCCCGGGACCTCGGGATCGCCGCTGGCGCCCAGAATGCTGAAAGGATTGAGGCCGTTGAACATCCAGCCACCCAGCCCCATCGCCTGCAGCATGAGCGCTCCGGCATAGCATGCGCATGAGAGCTCAACGGTCACTTCGGTAGCGCTGACCTGCTCGACGTAAGAGAATGGATAGGGGTTCTCGATATCGACCAGGTGCTTGTACTTCTCGAGCCCCGGGATCGGTCGGTTGTTGACGTCGTCGTAGATGCAGACGCCGTTCTGGACGAAGTAGCACAGCCCCTGGATGATGTGCTGCGCCAGGTCGGCCACCGGAATGATCAGCGTGCTGCCGGGGATGTTCACGCACCAGTCGTTGTGCATTTCCATATGTTCGGGCCGCGCCGGAGTGGCGAGGCGCCCGTCGGCAATCTTGACGATCCGGCTCCGGTGAGCATCGAGATAGGCGTTGAGATCGGTCTCTCCGTTTGCCGCTTTAGCTTCAACTGCGGGCATGTCCCGCGTCGGCAGGAAGTAGACGCCATTATCGTCGGTGTAGAAGAACTCGGTGATCTGGAATCCTGCCGCCGAGGGGAAGGTGCGCCCACCGGCAGCACCCGCATAGTTCGGGATATTCGGCAGGTAATTGCGGTTGTACGGGATGAGGTTCGACCAGCCGGTGTTGCCGGCCACGGTCGTGAGCAGCATCATCTGTTCAAGCTCGGACAGCGGCTGCGGCTGGTGCTTGGACGCGTAAGCAAGCGGGCCCCCGGGGATCGCCGCGCCGCGCGCGAACCTGCGCGATCGCCTCCCGTGGATGGCCTCGATGAGTGGGAACTCTACGGCCTCGGACAGCCCCTTGGGCAGGTCGGGAATACGGTCCAGCATGATATTTCCCTTGGTCTTGAGCGTCTTTGCGGTCGCGCTGGCACCCAGGCCTGCGAGCACTGTCCCCGCGCCCAGCATGGATGCGCCGAGCATTCGGCGTCGTGATGTGTCAAACATAGTCAATCTTTCCTCGGAAGCGGGCGGTCCCGCGTTGAGGTGCCTTCTGACGGCAAAGAGATCGGCACAGTTAGGGCCTGAATCGACAAAAACAGGTCAAATATGCCAGTATGACCGAATGCCTGCATCCGCCCCCCAGAGACCCGTCTCGATTAGCCTGGTTGCCGTTCCGGAGGTATCGGCTGCCATCGTGCTCAGCCTGCACGAAGTGTTCGCCTATGTCGGAGTCGCCTGGGAAGCCCTGACCGGTGACAGATACGAAACGCGATCGCTGGTCCCGCGCATCGTCGGGCGCTCGACCGAGCCTATCCGGACCTCGATCGGCGCGATGCTCGTTCCCGACCATACGTTCGCGGAAATGCACAGGTCAGATGTCGTCATTGTCGCGGACCTTTTCATGGACGACGGGCTTGGTCCGGTTGGGCGTTGGAAAGACGAGATCGCCTGGATTCGCAATCAGTATAGCCGGGGCGCGATCGTCTGCTCGGTCTGCACGGGATCGATGATGCTGGCCGAAGCGGGACTCCTGGATGATGTCGATGCGACCACGCATTGGAGCGCGACCCAGACCTTCGCGGAGTGCTATCCACGCGTTATCCTCCAGCCTGAACGACTATTGGTGCCCGGCGGCCATGAGCATCGCATCGTCACGAGCGGCGGATCGGCCAGCTGGACCGAGCTCGCGCTCTATCTGGTTGCGCGCTTTTGCGGAGAGGCAGAGGCACGGCGCACCGCAAAGATATTCCTGTTCGGCGACCTCAGCCATGGACAGATGCCCTTCGCCGCGATGGTACGCCCCAAACAGCATGACGATGAGATCATCGCCGATAGCCAGCAATGGATCGCCGAGCACTACGCCACCGCCAACCCGGTCTCTCGGATGGCTTCCAGATCAGGTCTTGCCGAGCGGACGTTCAAGCGGCGTTTCGCCAAATGCACCGGATACGCGCCGCTCGATTACGTTCAGTCACTCCGGATCGAGGAAGCCAAGCAAATGCTTGAGACGACCGACCGGGCGATCGACGATATCGCTTTGGACGTCGGCTATGAGGATCCAAACTCGTTTCGTCGTCTCTTCAAGCGAACCACGAGCATCACACCGAGCCAGTATAGGCTGAAATTTCAATCTATTGCGGCGCTCTGACAGCAACCGGAGTCCGCAAACCAGACGCACATTTCAGTAATGTCGGTGGACCACCATGCCGGCCTTTGGCTAAGTCGACAGGTGCGAAATATTTGAAGGCATCGGTGCTAATTCTCTCGCGGACTAGCCAAGATCGCGAGGCAATGTAGCGCGATGGTAGCAGCGGCGAGCGCGGTAATATCGGCGGAATCATAGGCAGGCGCGACTTCGACCACATCGGCCCCGCGCACATCCAGCCCGCCCAATCGCCGCAGGATCGAGAAGCTCTTGGCCGTGCTCGGCCCGCCTGCCACCGGCGTTCCTGTTCCCGGCGCAAAGGCCGGATCGATGAAATCGATATCGAAGGTGAGATAGGCCGGGCGATTGCCGACCACCGCCTTCACCCGCGCGGCGATGTCATCCGCGTCCATCCGATCGATATCCTCGGCGGTGAGGATATTGAACCCCAGCGTGTCCTTGTTGTTGGTGCGGATGCCAAGCTGGATCGAACGGGCCGGATCGACGATCCCATCCTTCACGGCGTGGTAAAACATCGTTCCATGATCGACTTCGCCATCGTGCGGCCGCCAGGTATCGGTATGGCTGTCGAAATGGATCAGCGAGATCGGCTCGCCCACCTGCGCGGCGACCGAACGCAGCACGGGCCAGGTGCAGAAGTGATCGCCGCCCAGCATCAGCGTCTTCACACCCTGTGCGTGAATGGCCGCGAACTGGGCCGCGATATCTTCCACCACCTGCATCGGCGAACCGTAGGGGATCGCGATATCGCCGAAATCGACCACGTCGAGCCGGTCGAACGGATCGAAATCCCAGCCCCAGACCGTATTCCAAGCAATCATCGCTGAACCCTGCCGCACGCTGCGCGGGCCATAGCGCGAACCGGGCCGGCCGGTCGTGGCACTGTCGAAGGGGATGCCGACCACCGCGACATCGGCACCCGAAACGTCCTTCGAATAGCGCCGCCGCATGAAGCTGAGCGCGCCCGAGAAGGTCGGCTCGACGATGGTGCCGTCCGCCCCGCCCTTGCGGGTAAAGGCGAGATCGGTCGGCAGCTTGGATGATTCGTCGGCCATGATCTCAGATCGTCAGGCTGACGTATTTCATCTCGACATATTCATCGATGCCGTACTTCGAGCCTTCGCGGCCCAGTCCAGACTGCTTGACCCCGCCGAACGGCGCGATCTCAGTCGAAAGAATGCCCGAATTGACGCAGACCATGCCGCTCTCGATCGCTTCGGCCACACGCCACACGCGCGAGAGGTCGGTCGAGTAGAAATATGCGGCGAGACCGAACTCGGTGTCATTGGCCATCGCGATTGCTTCGTCTTCGGTCTCGAAGCGGATCACCGGTGCGAGCGGGCCGAAGGTCTCCTCGCTCGCGACCAGCATGTCTTGCGTCACGCCGGCAATCACGGTGGGCTCGAAGAAGGTGCCGCCCAGCGCGTGGCGATGCCCGCCCGCGATCAGCGTTCCACCCTTGGCGAGCGCGTCGGCGACATGCTCCTCGACCTTCTCGACCGCCTTCTCGTCGATCAGCGGCCCCTGCTCGGTGCCATCCTCGATCCCGTTACCGACCTTGAGAGCCTTGGCCGCTGCAGCGAGCTTCTCGATGAAATCGTCATAGACACCGGCCTGCACATACAAGCGGTTGCTGCAGACGCAGGTCTGGCCCGAATTGCGGTATTTGCTTGCCATCGCGCCCTGCACCGCAGCGTCGATATCGGCATCGTCGAACACGATGAAGGGCGCATTGCCGCCCAGTTCGAGGCTGAGCTTCTTGATCGTCTCCGCGCTCTGCCGCATCAGCAACCGCCCGATCTCGGTCGAGCCGGTGAAGCTGAGCTTGCGCACCAGCGGGTTGGCGGTCATTTCGCCGCCGATATCCTTGGCGCTGCCGGTAACGACCGACAACACGCCCTTGGGAATGCCTGCCTCCTCGGCCAGCACCGCCAGCGCGAGCGCCGAATAGGGCGTCTGCGCGGCAGGCTTGATGACCATCGGGCAACCCGCCGCCAGCGCCGGCCCGGCCTTGCGCGTGATCATGGCGTTGGGGAAGTTCCATGGGGTGACGGCCGCTGTCACGCCGATCGGCTGTTTCAGCACGAGGATGCGCTTGTCGACCATATGGCCCGGGATCACATCACCGTAGAGCCGCTTGCCCTCCTCGGCGAACCATTCGATGAAACTCGCGCCATAAGCGATCTCGCCGCGGGATTCGGTCAGGCTCTTGCCCTGCTCCAGCGTCAGGAGCTGCGCCAGGTCCTCCTGATGCTCCATCATCAGCTCGTACCAGCGCCGCAGGATCAATGCCCGTTCCTTCGCCGTCTTGGCTCGCCACGCCGGGAAGGTTGCCTGTGCAGCCTCGATCGCACGGCGCGTTTCATCGGCCCCGCAATCGGGCACCGTGCCGAGCTGTTCGCCGGTCGCAGGATTAGTCACAGCGATGGTGCCGCCACTGTCGGCGCCGACCCATTGGCCGTCGATGTAGCAGGCTTCGCGAAGGAACGGGTTTGCGGTCATATCAATCCTCAAGCAAAAATTCTCGGTCTGGGCGGCGTTTCGTCGGGGCCTCTATGAATGATAACGATCATCTCGCCGATCGGTCCTGTGGAAATGACCAGTGGCAGGTACATCGCGGTATCATCGCGAGTTGCCCATGCCCTTACTCCATACGCGATACGCTAGTCGCGCACGAACAGTCGGGTCACGCCTTGCTTGCCGCGTCATCCCATCTCTTGGGGTATCGAAGTGGTGAGGTTACCTTGGGGTCGCTCAAGCGTCGTGGAGCGAGACAAGCTGGATAAAGGAAGGGATGCCGAGGTGCTCCTCCACCAGCGCGCAGCGCGCTTCGGCGGCAATTCTCACCCCTCGGGTCAGTTGTTCGTCCTGGAAGTGTAGCGCGACACCATCGTCGAGCGCGTACACGGGAAAGCGCGCCCTCTCGTCCGAAAGGAAAGAGGACAGTTCTCTGCGGCGTTCCTGGCGAGCATCGTGGTGGACGCAGATCGTCCCCGGGATCAGTCCAATCCCTTTCCACGGCATGATCGCGGTTCTTATACTGTCGGTCAGGCACCACTCGAACATCATTGAAGCGCCTGCGCTGGCCCCGACGATCACGGTTCCCTCGCGATAGGCGTGCTTGAGCGCAGAGATCGCATTCCACTCGCGCAAGATGGCGAGCAGGTTGCGGGTCGAACCGCCGTCGATGAAGACAATGTCTGCACCCTCGAAGAAACTGGCCGGATCGCCATCCTCAAGCTCGAAAAAGCTCATGACCTCGGGACGGAACTGGGCTCGATCCGCCAGGCTGTAGAAGGCGCTGATCCGCTGAGGCTGGTCGCCCTTTGCCGCACCAACATATCGAACGACCGGGTTTGCGCAGCTGGGCGTATCGAGGATGTAGTCGAGCATGTACGTGGGTTGCCACGAGGGGACGAATAGCGATGCCGAATCGCTCAATGCGATAAACTGGCGTGATCGAGTCTCGGCCATCCTATCCCGTCCTCATCGCAGATGCGCCAGCCCGCGGGCATGCGCATGAAACAGGGCCCTGAAATCCCGCCAAACATCCCCAGCGCATGAGCAAGCACCGCAAGAAATGCCGCGAGCAGTATCAGCGCTGGATAGGAAATTCGGGCGGGCGCTGGTCATGATTGAACTGCGCCCGCCCCTAGGCCCGACCCGAGGGCTCAGAACCGGACTCTCACACCCGCGTAGAATTCACGCCCGAGGACCCGGCTGAGAGCGGAGTCGAGATTGTAGCTCGATCCGTAGTCGAGTCCCGTCGGTACGAAGGCACCAAAGTCATCGAACAGGTTGTTCACACCCCCATAGACGCGGAACCGGTCATCCTTGCCGAAGTCATACGACATGTAGATCCGGTGGAAATCCTGGTCGCCAACCTTGAAGTAACGCTCATCGGTCGGGTTCGAGTGCTGGGCGATGTTGTCGACGCCGCCACCTTCATAGGTCATCGTGTAACTGAGGCGGAACGGTCCATTTCGATAACCGAGACGAAGGCGGAACTCGTCCTCACCATTACCGATCTCCCCAAGGGGCGAAGAGGTAATGATGGTACCGCCAATACCTTCGAAGGAGACTTCCTGCTCGAAGTAGTGCGAGTAGCGGAAGTCCACATCGAAGCGCCCCGGAATGAACTCCGGATCGAACCGATACATGAGCTGGACGTCGATCCCGGAGACGATCTCGGTGTCGAGGTTTTCCTGGAAGTTGATCACTTCCGTAATGCGTCCCACCCCATCGCGGGTAATGACGTCGCAGAACTTGTTGTTCGGGAAATCATCCGCCGCGTAGCACAGGGAAACCGTGTTCTGGGTCGATACCGACGTAATCGCGTCCGTGATCTTGATCCGGTAGTAGTCGGCGACCAGCGTCAGGCCGGGGATGAAGGTCGGCGTGAAGGCAAAGCCGGCCGTGATGGTGTCGGCGGTTTCTTCCTGAACGTTCGGATTGCCCGCATTCGGTCCCTGTGTACCAGTCTGATCGTCAGTGAACGGATCACCCGCATTATCCGGGTCGGCGAAGAATGCCTGGATCCCGGGTTCGGTCAGGCAGTTCTGCGCCACGAGGACCAGGTCGGCGTTGTCCGCGCCGTCACCGGTGATGCCGGTGATGCCGGTACCATCGGGCAGAAGGCCCTCACACGGATCTTCCAGGCCATCGGCATCGGGGCGCGGTGGGGAGAAGATCTCGGTGAGATTGGGTGCCCGCTGCGAGCGCGAGTATTGCGCACGGAAGGCAATGTCCGGCGAAGCCTGCCATACCCCGCCGATATTGTAGCTGAAGATGGTGCCGATGGTGTTGTAGTCCCCGACGCGTGCGGCGGCCTGCACATTGAACCCGTCGAACACCGGGACGTCGATTTCGGCATAGGCTTCCTTGACCTCGTAACTGGCCGACACGCTGGGGAATGTCGCCAGCGACGTAACGTCGAAGTCGCTATCGGGAACATAGCCCGGCGTGTCCCGCGTCGCCCCGTCCTGGAGATCGCGCACTCCATTGATGCCGGCGAAATCATCGCCGTCGGGATCCCCGTCGGTCACCTGGCTCTCACGACGCCACTCGACACCGGCGGCAAATTTCACGTCGCCAGCTGGCAATTCGAACAGCGACCCGGACAAGAATGCGCCGGCGGTATATTGCTTTCGCACCTGCTCACCGTGGCCGTTGTGCCGTATGTAGTCTGCCGCTGCGGTCGAGATCGTCCCTTCGCCGAAGGGATTGAGCGGGCTACAGCCATCCGCCCGCGCGGCGGCATCGGCGCATTGGAACCCACCGTTACCATCCGCCTCGACGTCGAGGGCAAATCGCGCCTTGAGGAAATTGTATTCGTTGGGGTTGTCCTGGACCTGCTTGAACCGTCCGTAGGTCCCGTAGACTTCATAGCGAAGCGTGTCTGACAGATCCCCGGTGAGATCTGCGATAAAGCGCATGGTGCGGCGATCGTTGATACGGGCCTGCTCGCCCAGTTCGATCAAGCGGCGGTTAAAGCTGACACTGCCGCTGCGGGTCTCCTCAACTTCCGGTGGGATAAATGGGTTGGACGCCGAAATGTTGCCGATATCGGACCCGTCGCCGAGCGTGTCGCCATTATTGAGCGTCTCATACCCGGTGTAGTAGATCGTATCGACGTCCGAATAGGAGCCGGTGAGCGAGAACTTGGCTGCGTCGGAGAACTCGAAGGTCGAATGAAATGCGAGGTTGAGTACTTCTCGCTCGGGAAGATTCGAGCGACCTTCGCGGAAGTTCCAACCGTCGAAGTCGGTATAGAAATCCGAGCCTGGCGGCCTGGCGCCCGGGCCGGTCGTCGGACGGAGCGAGAGATCGTTGAACCATTGTCCGTCGACAAACCATGCATCGCCTTCGAACACGCCGCCGGGCGTCGAACTGCTACCGCTCGGGAGGATGCAATGTCGCTCGGTATCGATGCCGAAGCATCCCGGGTAATTGATCTCGTTGGTCCAGCCATCGCTGCCCGTCGATGAGATCGGATCGTCAAATTCGAGGTTGGCAAGTGTCAGCGGACGAGTGGAATCCGCGAATACTTCGTTCTCGTTGCGATACTCGACGCCAAACAGCACATAGCCACGCCCATCGGCGAACTCCGTGCCGGCAAGTGCATTTATCCGATACTCCTCACCGCCGCTCGCTTCTGGTGTGGAATAGCGCGCATCCAGTTCGATGCCGGTGAAATCGTCCTCTAGGATGAAGTTCGCCACCCCTGCAATCGCATCGGAACCGTAGACCGCCGACATGCCGCCGGTCAGTACTTCGGTGCGCTCAACGAAGCCTGCCGGAAGTGTCGACAGACTGACCCGGTCGGAATTGCCCGAGTTGGAGACGGCGCGCTTGCCGTTGATCAAAACGAGCGTGCGGTCGTCGCCCAGGCGGCGCAAGCTGATGGTCGAAAGGCCACTGGTCTGAATGAGGTTGTTCGAGCTTTGCGGAGAGATCGATTCCGAAATGCCGGGCAGTTCAAGCACGGCTTCCGCAAGATCGGTCGAGCCCGATTCCTCGATATCCTGCGCCCCCAGCACCTGGATTGGAACGGCGCTTTCCTCGATGGTGCGCTCGATGCGACTACCCGTGACGACGATCTGGTTCTGCGGAGATTCGGTTGTTCCGGAAGGTGCCGGAACCGATTCCGGATCCTGCGCCAGAAGTGGCGAAGCGATGCTCGCTGCCAGTGCCAGACCCGAACAACCAATCATTCTTGCCGTGGTGGCAATCATCGTATTCTCTCCCTCAGTTCGTCATCCCGTGAAATAATTGTTCGCCTGAAGGGTCCTTGACATCCAATTCATTATCCGCAAACGTTGATGCGAAAAAATGCAAGATATTGTAAAAAGGAGCTATTTTGGAACTTAAGTGGTTCGAAGATTTAATTGCTGTTGCTGAAACTGGACATTTTTATCGAGCAGCCGAAGCGAGATTTCTCACTCAATCGGCTCTCAGTCGGCGAATAAAGTCTCTTGAGAACTGGGTTGGTGCCGAACTGCTTGATCGCACTTCACATCCAATCGCTCTCACGCCCGCCGGATTGGAATTTATTCCGACAGCCAAGGAAGTTCTGGCCAGCGCCTATGAGGCACGCGGGCGGGCGGCGGAGCTTGCCCGGCTCTCGGATCGTTCCATAACCATTGCCTGCCTGCACACGCTCGCGCTCTATTTTGTCCCGCAAACGATCTCCGAGCTTCAGGACGAAATTGGATCCTTCGAAGTTTCTATTGTCGCTGAAACGCGCACCATCGACGAATACCTCGTGAGCTTGCAGAGCGGGGCGACCGACATTTTCATCAGCTTTGCCCACCCATCCGCACCGATCGACCTTGATGACGCCGAGTTTCCGATGATCGTTCTTGGGACCGAACGGATCATGCCCTTCGTCAACCCCGAGCATGTCGAGGTTGATCTGTCGGACAACTCGCGGAAGCTGATCCCCTACCTAGAGTTTTCGGGCACATCATTCATGTCGCGTGTGCTCGACAGCGTATTGCGAAAGGCCCGGTTCGCGAAAAGGCTACGTACAGTATATCGCGCCTCGCTGGCGGAAAGCCTGTGCACCGGCGCACAGAAAGGTCTGGGCGTCGCATGGCTTCCCGAATCCATCGCCGAGAACACGCAGAATCGCGCTCCGCTCGAATGCATCAGCGAGAAATGGTCTACCGAGTTCGATATTGTGGCAATCAGGGCTGCATCGAATACGAGACCGATCGTCGAAAATATCTGGAACGAATTAGCGTCTGGCGGACCACGCTTGGCGAACTAAGGGCGCGCTGCTGGTGCCGTCAGTCGGACGCGAACTCTTGAAGCGCCATCAATTGTCGATTGCGAAAAAGCAGGTACCTCAACCTACTATCAGGTGCTTTGGTCTGTTAGTGACTGATGCGGAGGTACGCCGAGTTCGCGCGCGAGCCGACGCAATGCGTCGGCCGTCGTTGCCACTATAGGGATGCCCAAACGCGCACTTTCCGCCTGTTCCATTTCGCGCATCTGTCCCGGAAGTCGCAGCTCATCGCCGGGTGAGGCGCCAGCCAATGTGCGTATCAGCAGGTCCATACGTCCGTCCCAGGCGGCGTCATCCATCCAGCGACTTATGTCGAGGGCCAGGAAGAAATGTCCGCTGCGACTGGCCCTGTCGAAATTCGCATAAAGCGACCCCACTTCGTGCGCGATTCCGGAACCCGTCAACACGCCTGCCAGCACCTCAACCATCAGCGCTAGCCCGAACCCCTTGGCGCCGGCGGCTGGCAGCAATGTGGCCGATTGCGCCTTCTCCGGATCAATCACAGGACGACCGTCTTCATCGACAGCGATCCCCTCAGGCAGCGGAATGCCTGCGCGCTGCGCATCGCGGATGGTCGATCCCGCCACCGCAGCAGTCGACATATCGACTAGGAGCCTGCCGCCAGCGTAAGGCGCTCCGAAGGCGAACGGGTTGGTGCCCAGTGCGGGCCGCGTGCCGCCGGGGACCGCAACTTTGGGATAGGAATTCGACAGCACCAGGCCAATGGCACCTTGGTCGACCATCCGCGCTAAGAAATAGGCACCAGTCCCGAAGAAGTTACTCGACGACACACCGACGACGCCGATCCCAGTCTTTTTTGCCAGCGCCACCGCATGATCCGATGCAAGCGTCCCGGCATGCTGGCCAAATGCATCTCCAGCGTCGAGATGCGCGATTGACGGGCCAAGGTCCTGAAAAGTTTCCTGCGCAGGGCACTTGATGAGCCCGGCTTGAACCCGCTTGAGCAGGATCGGCAACCGTTCCACTCCGTGGTTGCGCCGCCCCGAAGCGTCGTTCCACACCAGATTGTCGGACACCGTGGCGATCTGCGCCTCATCGACCCCAGCCGCAGCCATCAGCCTGTTGATAAAAGCTGCAAGTTCGGACCGCGCGATCCGGAAAGGTTTAGTATCTTCAGCCAAGGCTGCGCCAAGTCTTCTTGAGCGCCCGCGACAGCGATTGCATTAGGTTGACGAGGCCCGGCATCGGATCGTGCAGCCGAAACAGGTTTGGCACTTTCCTTCCCTCCAACAGGCTACGGAGCCACCCAGCGAGGTTCAACTCACCTCGACGACGAAGCTCCAGAAAGGCCATGGCATCGCGGATGAACGCGAGCATTCGTACATCCTCGGCTACCTGTGTCGCGCGCCATACGTGTTGGCCGGTTATGCTGCGATAAATCAACTCGTCCGTCGGCACGCCGGATGCAACGGCAAGTGCCTGGGCCGCCGTCAGGCGCGGGTTGCACTCAATTACCTTGAGCTTTCCGTCGCGCGGATCGCGCTTGAACTCGACATTTCCCATGCCCCGCCAACCAAGGCCGTCGAAGAACCGGCGTCCCATTTCTGCCGTCTCGGGAAGCCAGATGGAGCGATGATAGGTGCCACCGCCACGATTGACCGGATAGCGACGAACAACGCATTTGGTGTATTCGAACAACCGTCCCCCCGCGCCATCGACATAGGTGTTATAGCTGCTCAGTAGGTCATCCGGGCCCGGGATCATTTCTACCAACATGACCTCCAGTCCATGCGAGAAAGCTAACGCCAATTTCTCGCGAACCGCGTCGATACCGCTTTCGATGATGAACAGTTTCCGACCGAAAACCGGCACGAACAGGTGCGAATGGATCGGCTTGATCATCAACGGAAACACCAGCTCATCGGCCAAATGATCAAGGTCAGTCAGGCTGGCGACCTCCCAGAACTTGGGAACCGGAACACCGACGTCGCGGGCACGGACCAAGGTTTCCCGCTTGTCGAGCATGGCAAGGCGTAACGCGGGATCGAATGATTCGAGCAGGTAGCGGGCGGAAAGCGCTTCGTGATGGTGGCACACGAACGTTATTGAATCATCACATAGTGGCAGCAAGACGTGCCCGTCGAACCGGCGATCCTCCGACAAGAGAAGATCGCGCCAGAAATCGGCAAGTGAAACGCCCCGCGGTTGCCGGTAACTTGCGACGCATGCGTTCGAACGCGTGGCCCAAGCACCGGGGCCACCCGCCGCTGAAATCCGTACACCCAACCGGCCAAGATTTCGAGCGACGGCAACCCCGTTGGCCCCGCCACCGAGAGCCATGAGCGGAACGGTAGGATCCAGTGGACCGGCCGCTGCTATCTGCTCCAGTGACGCGCCGGCTGGCGGTTGCTCCAAGGCCTGGGACAGGACGCGAGTATCAAATGCGAATTCGCGAGTCATGGCATCATCACCCCGGTCCGCTCCTCGAAAAGGTGTTCGAGGATCAGCAGCGGAACGGGTACAGCAATTGCCGGATCACGAACAAGCATATGGTGGTGGATACCGGGGTTGACGTTGACCTCGTTGATCACGGATCCACACTCGCCAAGCGGTCGGGTCAGGTCCCCGCCGATCAAGTCCACACCGGCAAAGCGGATCGCCATGGCTTGCACCAGATCACCGATACGCCGAACGATATCGTGGTGCACAATTCCTTTGACGCTGTGGTTATCCGATGCAGTGTTCTCGTTGACCGCTCCTTTCACTACCAACCGCTCGCCCTTCGCCGGACGGTACGCAAGAGAAAGTCCTGCGCGAGCAAGCGTATTTTTCATATCCGAGTCTATCCTCAGGGGGCTGAGCGCGGTGACCGGCGGTGCAAGCCGCCGCCTATTTTCCCGCCCGACAAGCTGCCCGATGCTGTGCTTATCGTCGCCAGTCACCGACGGCGGGTCGCGCCGTATGGCGTCAATGAACTGCCCGTCGAGGTAGAGTAGCCGGTAGGATGGGCCACTGACTTCTTCCTCGATCAAAAGGTTGGGTCCGAACCCGGCCGCATAGCGTGCCGCTCGGTGCAAGCCGGCCTTGTCGATTACCCCTGTTGTCACGCCCATCCCACCGCCCGTACCCGCAAGCGGTTTGACCACCGCAGCCTGACCGATCCGTGCGAGGAACGCCTCTGCCTGACCCAGCTCGGTCAAAGTAAAGGCTGCGTGACGGGGCACCGGCAAATCACGCGCCAAAAAGCTCTCGTAGCAAAACAGCTTGTCGCTAATCACCAACGAAGTCAGAGCATCGTCTAACGGTAGATTTGATCGCTGCACATGAGTGACAAGCCCATCGCGACGAATGCGGATCAGCCCCAATCTGGCAACCTCCACCTCCGCACCGAGATCGGAAGCTGCGCTGCGCCACAGGTTGTCGTAAAAGGCCGCCCGGATTGGCAACATCCTACGCCGCTGCAAGACACTCTGAAAATCCAGCAAGCGGCGGGCCCGCGTCAGGCGAG
Source organism: Altererythrobacter sp. CAU 1644 (assembly GCF_029623755.1). Taxonomy (NCBI): domain Bacteria; kingdom Pseudomonadati; phylum Pseudomonadota; class Alphaproteobacteria; order Sphingomonadales; family Erythrobacteraceae; genus Altererythrobacter; species Altererythrobacter arenosus. Next base: position 1,959,528 of record NZ_CP121106.1, on the reverse strand, counting down.
AGAACATCGTCCCTCCCTGCTGCGTGGCGAGACGCGAGCCTCAGAATCAGTCATGAAAGATGCAACCATCCGCCTTGAGTTGCGCATCGACCCAGTCGTTCGAGAAATCCCCGCGCAACACACTTGCCACATATGCGGCGAGCCTCTCCCTTGCATCTTGCAGCCGGGTTAGAATTGTCTCTGCATGAGCCTTGGGAATTACCGTGACACCGCTGGAATCGGCGCGGATAAGGTCGCCTGGATTGACGACGATACCGCCGCAACTGATCGGATAATTGATTTCTCCCGGGCCGCGATGCAGCGGCCCGAAAGGCGTCACCCCCTTGGCGTAGATTGGCAATCCGCACTCGCGCACGCCCGGCAAATCACGGATCAACCCGTCAATCACGAAGCCAGCAATGCCGCGATGTCGCGCCTTGTTAGCTACAAGATCTCCGATGACCGCCGCGTTCATGTTGCCGCTGCCGTCTACAACCACGATGTCGCCCGGCTGAGCGATATCGAGAACCTTGTGCACCATCAGGTTGTCACCCGGAAAAACCTTCACGGTACAGGCCGGTCCGGTCAGTTCCGCATCGTTGACCAGGTTATGGATTTCGCTTCCCATCGCGTACATTCGATTGAGCGCGTCCGAGATATCAGTGGATTCGAAGCTGGCGAACTGCGTAACGACTTCTGCGGGCAATCGGTCGAAAGTCTTGCGCACCATAAAGCCCGGGCCAGGTGACATCTCCGAGGATTTGGGTTTCTCGGAACCTGCTGAGTCACCTCGCATTGGGTAGGGCCTTTCTCATTCGCTGACCACTTCTCGTACGTGGTGTATTTGAGCTGGTCCGGTGTTCAGACGGCGGGCATTTCCACAGGCTGCCGGACCCGAGATCGGTTCAGACCGCGACGGTGGCGCGCCCATAGATATTCTCGCCCAGCGGGTCGTCTCCCTCTCCGTTCGCCTTGATGTACAGAACCGCGGTGCCCGCGCCCTTGACCCGTTCATGATAGAGCGCGGAACCCAGGAAAACGATCACATCGCCGAATGACTCCTGCAACATCCGCGCTTCAGGCCCATCATACAACGCCTTGATAGCCTCGGGATTGTCGTCTTCGAGGAACTTGGCCCTATGCTCCAGGTTGGGACCCGGGTCGAGGTCGGGAAACACGCAGACCGTCGAGCCCTCTGGCAGATGCACCGGCAACCCAATGGAATAGTGCGATGCCGACCTGTCCTTGTGCGGCGCAGGATAAGAATTGGCGTGGTCGTCATAGACTTTCAGGTGCCGCTCGGAGATCGTGAAGTCGGGAATCGGAATTCCCGTCAATTCCGCCATGCCTTGGCGGAACTCGTCCGCGTCATCTTCAGACCGAAAATCGAAAACGAACTGGCGCTTCTTACCTGTGATCTTCCAGTCATCTGCTTCCAGTGCAGCTTCCCGCATGGCAGTGTCGAAAAACTCGCGCAGGTAGGCCTTGAAATCGTCAGTGAGCACGTCCTTGAGAAGAACATAGCCCTGCTGTTCGAGTTCAGGCTTAAGGTTGCCAGGATTATTCTTGAATATCATGAGTTTAACTCTTCGAAACCTGACATGAAGTCTGCGTAGCTGCTAGTAGATTGTCAATAACGCAAAGGGCTAGTCGCTAACGCAAAGGGTTAGTCAATAACGAGTAGCGCCGAGCATGGGCAAACAGGGAGTTCTCCTATTCGGCGTCTCAGAAGGGGCCCGCAGAGTAACTCAGAATTTGAGGCGGAATTTGTCTCGATAGGGCGCTCCCCGAAGCATCGATGCACACATCAAGGCGCGGAGAATTACACGATTCTGCGACCCAACTTCTCAGACGTCAGTCAGTCATTGCTGAGACTACGGGGCGGAGATCTCGGTCTATTGCTAACTCGTTTCAGCACCAAACTCGTCAATCGGGTGCGCTTGCTTTGACAATGCCAGCCTGACGTTTCGCTGGGATAGAACCCTGGTTCATATTCGCCGTGAGTTTCCCGAGAGTTTCCTCGATAAGAGCATTGGCAAAATGAGATTGGCAGACAAGGATTCGGTAGTCCGCATACTTATGACTGGAAGCGCTCTACGCGCTATAACCGTCTGGCAGCATTTGGACGAGACGGGTTTGCCTTCATGCAACAAAAGGCAGCTCGCTCGGCGGCGAAAGACTTTTCCCCTGAGGCATCGCCGCTGCCTGGTAAGAGAAGGGCGATGCAATCGATCTCGAGCTTCATAATGAAGGCAACCAGTGGGTCATGAAGTCCACACGGATGGCGGTCTAAGCCAGCTAGGAGAAGTTGGTCCATTCGGGCGTTTCGCGGTCGCAATTATGGCGCAGAGCGGCCGCCTAGCGATAGCAAGCTCAATGGTGCAGACAAACTTGACTGTGCCCCGCCCCAAGATCGGAATGGTCGTCCAGCCGGTCGAACTATGCCAACTCTATTACAGATCGGTCGACTTGCTTAGCTTAAGCTGCTTCGTAATATGTTCACCCGGTCAACCGTTTGCTGCAAAAAGTGTAGGCCGTTCTTGATCTCATCTTCGGTCCAGCCAGTTATGATCCGGTCGATCATCCTGTTAGCGCGGTCCATCATTTGCTCGATTTCATGAATTCCCTGATTTGTGAGCTCGACTAACTTTTCTCGTCCTGACGTTTGACTGTTGCGAATCTCGATTAGAGGTTGTTCACGGCCTGCCATGCGTTTCAGCACCTTGGTAACGGCTGGACTGCCCAATTCGTACCAACTGGAGATCAGCCTTTCGATCTCTTTGCGCGGTATGCTCTTGCCGTTCTCCGCTTCCGAATGAATCATCCACAGGATTACCGCTTCGTGGTGGCTAAGGAACGGACCTTGTAGGGCTTCCTCCATTGCCGCACCGACCATGTAGTGAAACGGGTAGAACAGCCGCAGGAAATCGGGCGATGCCTCATGCGGCGGCACTTTCATGTCATCGGAATCTCTGACCATGTGATCGTCCATAAACTGCCTGCGCAGAATTCCTATCTCTTCAATCTTGACAATAATAGTGTCCTATGGAAAGTTTCCATCGGACACTATTTGGGAGGGAGAGTAGGTGGAGGATACCGTCCTTGAGGATCTTTCGATTTTGGGCGCGCCGGAATCGATCGCCGATCCATATCCGATCTATGATCAACTGCGGGCGAAAAGCCCGCTATTTGGCTATCGCGATTTCCCTCCCGGAACGGTTCCTGGCATTGACGACCCGCAGCCCGCTTGGGTCGTGCTCCGGTTTGATCACGTCTCTCAGGTTGCCTACGATCACGAGCGCTTCTCATCGCGCGACAGCCTTCAGGAAGAATCGAGCGCGCCGACCCTGATGCTGGTCAACCATGACCGGCCGCAACACACCCGCCTACGCAAGATTGCGGCCAAGGTCTTCCAACCCAGCTCAATCAAGGCCTTTCACGAAGAAGCAAAGGTCCTTGCCGCTCAGACAATGGACGAGTTTCTGACCCCCGGCGAACCTGTCGACGTAATGGAAGATTACTGCGCAATGCTGCCCAGCCGAATCATGGCAGCCTTGCTCGGCGTGCCCATGGAGCGTGATCGGGATATTCGCCGCTGGGCCACGGCCTTTATGCTTTCGGAGGATCTGTCACCCGAGGAACGGCAGAGCCGCAACGTCGCCCTGCTTGAGTTTTTCGACGCTTTCGTGCGTGACTTTGTGGCAAACCGCGATGCCGCAGCGACTTGCGCACCTCTGTTGCGCGCCTTCCTCGACACGGAAGTCGAAGGCGAGAAACTCAGCACAGAAGAGGTCATCCTGTTCTGTGTGACAGTCACTGTCGCAGGCGCGGAAACGACCTCGTTCCATCTGGGCAACATCTTCGCCGTGTTCGCCGATGAGTCAGGAATCTGGGAGCGCTACCAAGCCAATCCCTCATCGTTCGATCGGATATTCAAGGAAACCCTGCGTCGTCATGGTCCGCCCCAGCGTCTTTTCCGGGTCGCCACCCAAGATACCCAGGTCGGCGATGCCCTCATTAAACGCGGCGAGTGGGTCGCCGTATTCTTCGGCGCGGCCAATCACGATCCGGCTGTATTCCCCGATCCCAAGACCTTCGATCCCGATCGAGAAAATCTCAGCCGCCATATGAGCTTCGGCTACGGGATCCACCGCTGTCTTGGCGCACCGCTCGCTCAACTCGAGCTCGAAGTTACCGCAGAGCTACTGCGCGAGCGTTTCGAGCGGATCGAAAGAACCGAACCGGCCGAGTGGCAGGGGGTCAGCCTCCTGAACCATGGCCTAGCCCGCAACGTGTTGAAGTTCATTCCTAAAAACCAATCCTGAAACGATCAGGCATGCCGGCAACCACCGGTCCGATGGGAGAGTATGATGGCAAATCAAGTCGTTGGGGCTTCATCCTTGCTGGCGATCGCAGCACTCGCCGCGCCGGCGCATGCTCAGGATAATGCAACCGCAACCGATACACAGGAAGCGAAAAGCGATGAGTCAGTCATCGTCGTGACCGCCACCCGTAGAGAAGGCGCATTGCAGGATGCGCCACTGGCCGTCACCGCACTTGGAGAACAGGCGCTACAGGACCGCTCGGTGTCGGCAATCGAAGATATCGGCAATTTCGCCCCGGGCGTACAGATCGCGCGTTACTAGGGCGATACCTCGATCTTCATCCGCGGCATCGGCACGCCCACGATCATCGCTGGCAACGACAGTTCGACGGCGGCCTATCTCAATGGCACTTACCTCAGCCGCGCTGCCGCCATCGGACCTGCCTTCTTTGATGTCGAGCGGATCGAGGTCCTGCGCGGCCCGCAGGGCACGCTTTACGGCCGCAACGCCACCGGTGGCGCGGTCAACATTTTCACCAAGCGGCCTAGCGACGAACTCGAAGGCGATGCGCGCCTAACACTCGGCAACTACGATCTGCAACGCTTCTCCGGGGGGGGTGGAGGTTCGCTTGTCGATGGAATGCGCGTGCGCCTAGCGATGCAAACCGAGACCCGCGATGGCTATGCGACCCTGATCCGGCCGGATGATTCCACTCAGGATACAGACGATGCGCAAAACATCGCCGCGCGACTGACAGTAGCACTCGACATCGCGCCTGCTGCCACTCTTACGGTGATGGGAGACTACTATCGCGCCGACGACCGCGCCAATGCCTATTACTATGCCAGCGCAGGATATGGTGAAGGCGATCCGTCCTGGTACATGACCCGTGAAGGCATCCAGACGTTACCCTATTTCGCGATCAAGAACGCAGGCCGCGTGACCGAGCGCAAGTCTCGCGAACTGTATGCCGATGTCCCCTACTACAATGATGTCGAGGTCTGGGGTATCACCGGGCAGCTTGACTGGGATCTCGGTGGATTCGGGTTGCAATTGCTCTCCTCTTATCGAGAGACCAAGACGGACTCGCAAAACGAGTTCGATCTGTCCGACAGCTTCAATACCTATGTCGGAAGGGCCGAAGGCCACTGGCAGTTCACCGCTGACGTCCAGCTCTCCTCCCCAATCGGAGACGCTGTCTCCTGGATTGCCGGCGCCAGCTATTTCAGCGAGGACAATCTCATCGACAACGATGTGTTCGGAGATTTCTGGGAGCCGATCCTGATCCAGGGTCTGACCGACTTGCAGAACGCCAATGTCCTGCCGCCTTTCCCGATCGTGATCCCGCAAACTACCGCTTGCTGCGAGCTGCAGTTGAGCGGCGCGCAGGATACTGAAGCCTTTGCGGTCTTTGCCGAAGCTGACATCGAACTTTCGGAGCGGCTCACAGCACGGGTCGGCGGCCGCTATAGCTGGGAACAGCGAGACGGCGCCCAGCGCTTTGAATTGCTGGTTCTGCCGGGCATCCGCTTCGCTCCGGAAGTGCTGTTCTTTCCGAACTCGGTGACCGATGATCGCAATGCAGCGCAACCAGATCCCTTCGGATTTCTGGTTGCACCGGTGCGCGGCCCTTCAACATTCGAAGCCTTTACCCCGAAGTTGGGGTTTGACTTCGAAGCGTCGGACGATGTGTTGCTTTATGCGACCGTGCAGCGCGGCTTCAAGAGCGGCGGATATAACATTGGCAGCAGCCAGCAAGACCCGTTCGACCCGGAAAAGATTTGGTCTTACGAGCTGGGCGTAAAGGGCGAGCTTGCCGACGGCGCAGTCGGGCTCAACAGTGCAATCTTCTATTACGACTACACCAATCTTCAGGCCCAGGACAGCGTGGCCAACCAGCCGATCATCCGCAATGTCGGCAAGGCAAGAGTGCTCGGCTTCGAGTTCGAAAGCTACGCGAAAGTGAGCGATACATTGCGTCTCGAAGCCAACGCTACGCGGCTCGACGCGACGTTCACCGATGGCGAATTGACCGAACCGCTGGTTCCCGCAGCGCTTACCGAGGCCCCGGGCAGCGTGCTGCGCGATCTTGACGGCCTGCGCCTTCCACGCGCTCCGAAATGGAAGTTTGGCGGTGCTGTCCAATGGAATGGCGACGTGTCAAATGGCGGCAATCTCGTCGCGCGCCTAGCCTATAACTGGCAGAGCAAGATCTACTTTACGATCTTCAATATCGAAGCTGCTTCTGAACCGTCCTACGGGCTGCTCGATGCGCGCCTGGCATACACTGGCGCGTCCGGTTGGTGGTCAGTTACTGCCTTCGGCAAGAACCTTACCAACGAGACCTACTTCACCAACCAGATCCTGACCGGAACAGTCTACGGTGCCGAGTTTGTCGGGCCCCTGGGGCCGCCGCGAACCTACGGCATCGAAGTGTCGGTCAGGTTCTAGCGCTGCACGGGAGAGGAGACATCATGACGCCGCTCGAAGTCACCGAAGAAGTCTTTGCTGCATTCGGCGCAGGCGACGTTGATCGGATCATGCGATCGCTGCATGAAAATGCTCGAATCGAATTCTACGGACCCAAAGTAATTCCCTATGCCGGAAATTTCGATGGTAGTGCCGAGTGCCGCAGTTTCTTCGAGACAGTCCTATCTTCGGTCGACATCCACCAATTCGATCCGGAAGAGTTTATCTGCGAAGGCGACAAGGTCGTCGTGACCGGACATCTCAACCTGACTGCACGATCGACCGGCCGCAAGATCGATTCCGATTTTGTCCATGTGATCACAGTCGCTAACGAGAAATGGCTGCTCTTCCGCGATTTCATGAACACGGCCAACGCACAGGCGGCCTTTGGCGCACCCTGATAGAAACCGGAGAAGTGGCATTGCCCAATCAAAACTAGCAAATGCCGAGTGGTCACGGAGAATGTCCGCTCCTAGGCATTTCCCGGCTTAAGCCGAGTATCCGACATTGCGGCGCATAGCTGCTATTCGCTGGCTTCCCACCACACGGGCCTGTCGACCTTTTGCGGCGTTCCGCTGTTTGCGAATGTCTCGCGCAGTTCGGCTTGCTTCAGGCGGCGACCTCCCAAGCGCTGCAGCGCCGCCTCGAAGATCCAAGGGTTTGATTCCCGGCGTCCTCACTTTTGGTGACGAGGATATTTCAGGACGGCCAACCATTGGCTTTCGAGTACGACGTCAACACCAGGACCGAAGGTCTTCCAGATGTTCTTGAAGGGTCAGTTGCCATGATCCAGGCGCTTCGAATAGCGACCGGAAGCAGACGCTGTGCAGCAAACCGCCTCCACATCGCCCACCTCCGTGGCGCTTTCATCATCCTACGATAGCTCGAGAGGGACCAGACTTGGGCCTTTGCTGAGCTGTGATGTTCAAGAAGTCGATCAAGAGCGTGAATTAATGTGTTGAGAGCAGACGCTGACTACCCCCGCCACTCCCGCCGTTCTTCAGCGGCCTTGAGCACTTCATAGGCGAGTTGCAGCTTCTGGAACTCGGCGGCTGCCTCGGCATCGCCGGGCTTCACATCGGGATGGACCGTCTTGGCCTTTTCGCGCCAGGCCTTCTTGATCGCGGGGAACTCGGCATCGGCCTCGAGCTCGAGCACGTCAAGCGCGCGCATTTCGTCGGCGCTGCGCGAACCGTCGCCCGACCCGCTCCAGCCGTAATGCGATGCCTCGGCATAGCCGGCGCTTTCCTGCCGCTCAGCCTTGGCGCGCTCGGCAGCCTGTTCCTTGTCGAGACCCTCGAAATAGTCCCATCCCTTGTTGTATTCGGCCGCGTGGCGTTGGCAGAAGTACCAGCGATCAGGGCTGTTGGGCGATTTGGGCGCCGGGCAATCGCCCTTCTCCTCGCATCCGTGGCGGTCGCAGATGCGCACGCTGGTCGCTTCGCGCGACGAGCCATAGCCGCGCCAGCGCGGGAATCCCCAGTCGTTCGAACGCCGCGCCTTAGGCATGAAAGGGCACCCCAGGCGCCATCGCAAATGTCGTTCGTCCGGCCATCATGGCGCTAGTCTAGGGATCGTTGTGCGGGAATGGAAGGCGTGGGAACCAGTTTCGAAGTGAAATGTTGCATTGCAACAGTATATTCATATCTACGCCCTATCGGCGCGACACGAGACCATTGATGAGCAAGCAACTCGCCCTTTCCAGCGCATTCGCAACCTTCGCCATGGCGGCGATGGTGCTGCTGCACACGCCCGACCATGGCGGCCTGGGCGGCGGCGAGGCGTTTGTGCCGGTGCAGGTCGATGCGCCGTCGCTCGACCTGCCCCAGCCGTCTTTCTTCAACTGATCAGTTGATTACCACGCTGACCGCGCGACGGTTCTGCGCCCAGGCGGCTTCGTTCGAAGCGAGCGCAACGGGCCGCTCCTTGCCGTAGCTGACGGTGGTGATCCGGCTCGCATCGATGCCGAGCCCGACGAGATAGTTCTTCGCCGCATTGGCACGCCGTTCGCCCAGCGCGAGGTTGTATTCGCGCGTGCCGCGTTCGTCGGCATGGCCTTCGATGGTGATACGGATCTGCGAATACTGGCCGAGGTATTGCGCCTGGGTCTGCAGGGCGGCAGCATCCGCGCTGTCGATATTGTAGCGGTCGGTGTCGAAGTAGATCACGTTCTGCCCGTTGACCGCATTCTCGAAATGCGCCTGCGTGCCGAGAACCGGGCCGGATGGGGTCGTGTCGACCGTGGTCGGGGCCGAGGTTTCCACCGGCGGCGGCGGCAGTTCTTCGGGGGCCTTCTTCGAGCAGGCGGCGAGCCCAGTGGAGCCGGCCAGGAGCATAACGGCTGCAAAACGCGTATTCATAACGGATCGTCCTTTCCCAAGGGGCCAAGCGGGGGTGGTGCCCCTGTGACTACTACTTCAAACTCATTCAGGGGAGAATCGGTCCCCACGCCGGGTCCGACGCGTCGACCGGCGTCGGCAGTTTCCGTTCATTACGACCGGTCAGGTCGACCTGGTAGAGATTCGACCGGCCCGAGTTTCGCTCGGTCCGGAAGAACTGGATGATCCGGCCGTTGGGCGCCCAGGTGGGTGCCTCGTCCTGCCAGCCATTGGTAAGAGTTCGCACATTGCCGCCGGAAGGTGACATCACGGCGATATTAAAGTCGCCGGCGATGCGGGTGAAGGCGATCTGGTCGCCGCGCGGGCTCCATTCGGGCGTAGCGCAACGGCCACCGCCGAAGCTGATGCGCCGCTGGTTCGATCCGTCGGCATTCATCACATAGCATTGCTGGCTGCCCGAACGGTCGCTCTCGAAAACGATCCTGCTGCCGTCGGGTGAATAGGAGCCGCCGATGTCGATCCCCGGCGTGTCGGTCAGCCGCACGCTCCGGCCTCCGGTCGCAGGAACGCGGTAGATGTCGGTATTGCCCGCAATCGCCATCGAATAGAGGATATGGCGGCCATCGGGGCTCCAGCGCGGGGCCAGCGTCGGATTGCCGGTCTGCGCCACCAGCGTCTGGCGGCCGGTGCCAATGTCATAGACATAGATGCGCGGATTGCCGTCGACATAGGAAAGGTAGAGCAGTTTCTTGTAGTCGGGCGAATAGCGCGGGGTCAGCGCAGTAGCGCTTCCCAGCGTCAGGAAGCGATGGTTGGCGCCGTCGCTGTCCATGATCGCGAGCCGCTTGACCCGGCGATCCTTGGGGCCGGTCTCGGCAATATAGGCGATGCGGCTATCGAAGAACGGGCTTTCGCCGGTCAGCCGGGCGTAGATCAGGTCCGAACACTTATGCGCCGCACGGCGCCAGTCGGCCGGTGGGACGACCCAGCCCTCGCGCACCAGCTCGTCCTGCAGCGCCACGTCATAGAGATAACAGCCGAACAGCAGCCGCCCGTCGCTGCGCGCGCGGACATATCCGTGGACCAGCATTTCCGCGCCGCGCCCGCTCCAGCTGCCCCAGCTAGGCGCCGTGATCTCGGCAAAGCTGGGCTGCGGCAGGCTGTCGGGGCCGACCGGCTTGAACAGGCCGTTGTTGCGCAGGTTCGCGGTGATGACGCGCGCCACCTCGCGCCCTAGCGCGGCAGTGCCATCGGAATTGGCGGGGGTCGGCTGATCGCTATCGGTGGCAAAGCCGGGGATCGCGATGCCCAGGTCCTGCCAGTCGCTTTCGTCGGTGACAGTGAAGGTCAGCCCGTCTTCAGCCTCGCCCAGCGTCTCGACCTCGCCACCTTCGGGAGCGGGTTGGCCGAGGTCCTGGTTCTGCGCGGCGAGCGGCGCCGCCACGAATGCGAGAGCGAGAATGAGCTTTTTCATCGAGACAAATTCCTATCGAAACGGGCGCCGCGGATCGACTTCCATGCGTTGTAATACTCGGGGGGCAGATCAAACGGAGCCGCCTTAATGACGGCCGCGATTGCTCGTTCGGCGTGAATGTTCGCCTGCGGGCGATTTGATTCGTTGATACCTGACTGGCCGCGCACGGTCGGTCGCCCCTTGAGGCGGCCGTCCTCGTCGAGGTCGAAATCGAGTAGCGTGACGAGCAGTTCCACGTCGACGCCCGACGGCGCGTTCCAATGCGGCCTGATCTGGCGCGCGAGCGCCTGCTGCAGGCTGGCCTTGGCGCTCGCACCGATCTGCGAGGCGGGAATGCGCGTCTCGTCGGTCCTGGTCGAGCTGCCTGCCCCGCCGAGAAAATCATTGCCGACCCGGCTGCCCCCGCCCGTGGCAGGCTTGGGCGAACTGGTAGCGCGCGGCTGCGGCGTATTGCGCGGCCTGGGCGAGGTGATCGCATTGCGGTCGGGCTGTACGGTGGCACTCGGTTGGGGGCGCGGCTGATCGACCGTGGGTGCGGGTTCGTCGGCCAAGGTCGGGGCAATCGACGCGCGGCTTTCCGGCACCGGCTCGGGCGCGGTCGCCTCGAGCCCGACTTCTTCTGCCAGGCTGACGGTCATGCGTTCGGGAATGTCGAGCACTTCGGTGCGCGAAGGCTGGATCATCAGGACAGCGGCCAGCAGCAGGTGCAGCCCCAGGGCAATGCCCAGGCCTATTCTTTCCTCCCTGCGAAACTGCGTCGCTTCCATTGCTCCTCGGCTATTCCTCGGCGTCTGAACCGCTGCTGACGGCCGGTTGTCGCGCACCGGAGTTGGTCACCAGCGAAATCGAATTGAACCCAGCCCGGTTGAGCTCGCCCATCACCGCCATCACGCGGCCGTAATCGAGCGCGCGGTCGCCGCGCAGCACAATGATCGGGCCATTGCCGTCGCCACCGCGGTCGAGCCGCTCAAGCGCTTCGGGCAAGCCGCCCACCGGCACGCGGGTGTCGTCGATGAAGACATAGCCTTCGCTATCGATGCTGATCGTCACCTGGTCGGGCGTCTGGTCAATCGGGTTGGCACGGCTGTCGGGCAGTTCGATCGGCACGCCCGAGGTGAGCAGAGGTGCCGTGACCATGAAGATAATCAGCAGCACGAGCATCACGTCGACGAAGGGCGTGACGTTGATCTCGGCCATAGGCGCGCGGCGCGACCGGCGCGTCCGTCCTCCGACCTGGGCGATACCCATCGCCATCAGGCTTTATCCAGCTCGCGCGACAGGCCCGCGTGGAACTTGTCGGCAAACCGGTGCAGCCGCGCTTCATAGCGGTTCACCCGGTGGCTGAAACGGTTGTAGGCGATAACGGCGGGGATCGCCGCGAACAGACCGATGGCAGTCGCGAACAATGCCTCCGAAATGCCGGGCGCCACGACCGCGAGCGAGGAGCTTTCCTGCGCGCCGATCTGGAAGAAGCTGTTCATGATGCCCCACACGGTGCCGAACAGCCCGACGAAGGGCGCGACCGAACCGGTGGTGGCGAGGAAGTTCAGCCGCTCGGCCAGATCGTCGGCTTCCTGCGCCACGCGGCTCTCCATGGCGGTATGGAGCCGCTGACGCACGCCGTCGCGGTCGACCGCCTGGGTCTTGGTCGAGCGCTGCCATTCGTCCAGCCCCGCCCCGGCCACGCGGGCCGTGGGAAGGTCGGCACGCGCGCGCTTGCCCAGCATCCGTTCGTGATCCTGGCTTTCCCAGAACTCTTCCTCATAGCTGCGCGATTTCTTCTCCAGCTTGCCCATTCGCAGGCTGAAGGAGACGATGATCATCCACACCCAGATGCTGGCGAGGATCAGGCCGGCCATCACCGCCTGCACCACGATATCGGCCTGCAGGAACAGGTCGATCGGATCGAGACGGCTCGATCCACCGACCGAGAGAAGCGAAAGCGTGGAGGTCATGCGAGATTGTCTTCCATGAAATTCGTGAACGCGGCGCGCCATTCGCCCGGCTGACGGCGCGGCCTTCCATCGGGTGCAACGAAGCCGACGCGCAATTGTGCCTCGGCGAGCAGTTCTTCGCCACGAAAAGCCTTCTGGTGCATGCGACAACTAGCTGCACCCATCTCGGTGCAGCGCGTTTCGATCACCACGTCGTCATCGAGCTTGGCGGGGCGGAGGTATTTGAGATTGATCTCGGACACGGCATAGGCGCCCTCGCCTTCCTCGATCGCGCCGCGCTGGTCGATGTCGAGCATGCGCAGAAGGTCGCTGCGGGCGCGTTCGAACCAGCGCAGGTAATTGGCATGATAGGTGATGCCCGAAAGGTCGGTGTCCTCGTAATAGACGCGCACCGCATAGAGGTGCCGCGGTCCGTCGAAACAGCCGCCGGGAGGATGGGGACGAGCGCTCATTTGTCGGTCAGCGCCTTAGCGGAGGCGCGAGTCCCGCGGCAAGCCATTCCGACGAAGCGACTCTGGCCTGCGACGAATACCTATCTGCGCATCAGCATCGGGCCGAGCGGATGCCCGCCGAAGATATGCACGTGCAGATGCGGCACTTCCTGATGGCCGTGCCCACCGACGTTGGCGAGCAGGCGATAACCCGGCTCGACCAGTCCCTTGGCGCGGGCAACCTCGCCCACGGCTCGCACGAAACCGGCGATCTCATCGGCCGATGCCCTGGCGGAGAAATCGTCCCAACTCACATAGCGCCCCTTGGGGATCACCAGCGTATGGATTTCGGCCTGCGGATTGATGTCTTCGAAGGCGAAGGCCCAGTCGTCTTCATAGACCTTGTTCGACGGGATTTCGCCGCGCAGGATCTTGGCGAAGATATTGTTGTCGTCATAGGGCTGGGTCGCGTCGATCGGCATCTCTACTCGCTCCTGCTGGCTTTTTCCTCGAGGCCGGATACGCCGTCACGCCGATCGAGTTCGGCCAAGACCTCGTCCAGCTTGATGCGGCGCGCCTGCAGCAGAACCATCAGGTGAAACAGCAGGTCTGCGCTTTCGGTCACGACCTCTTCGCGCGATCCGGACAGGCTGGCGATCACCGCCTCGATCGCCTCCTCGCCCAGCTTTTGTGCGATCTTCTCGATGCCCTCGGCATTGAGCCTGGCGACATAACTCTCGTCCGGCGAGGCATTGCGCCGTTCGGCGATGACCTGTTCGAGGCGCTTCAGCGTGTCCATCGCAGATCCTTTGGTTCAAACCCCGCGCGCGGGCAAGCCCGCTGCGCGCAGCGCCTCGTGCGCCTCGGCGATCGAATGCGTGCCGAAGTGGAAGATCGAGGCGGCGAGCACGGCACTCGCATGCCCTTCGGTGACCCCATCGACGAGGTGCTGCAAGTTGCCGACGCCGCCGCTGGCGACCACCGGGATATTGACCGCATCCGCGATGGTGCGCGTCAGTTCGAGGTCATAGCCGGCCTGCGTCCCGTCGCCATCCATCGAGGTGACGAGCAGTTCGCCCGCGCCCAGTTCGGCGACTTTCCGGGCGTATTCGACCGCGTCGATCCCGGTGGCCTCTCGCCCGCCATGGGTGAAGATCTCCCATTTGCCTTCGCCGACGCGCCGCGCATCGACGCTTGCCACCACGCACTGGCTGCCGAACTTAGCAGCAATCTCGCCGATCAGCTCCGGTCGCGCCACGGCAGCCGAGTTGATCGCGACCTTGTCCGCCCCGGCGAGCAGCAGCGCGCGCGCATCCTCGACGCTTCGCACCCCGCCGCCCACAGTCAGCGGCATGAAGCAGACCTCGGCCGTGCGCCGCACGATATCGAGCAGCGTGCCGCGCCCCTCGTGGCTGGCCGAGATGTCGAGAAAGCACAGCTCATCCGCCCCCGCCGCGTCATAGGCCTGGGCCTGCTCGACCGGGTCGCCCGCATCCTTGAGATCGACGAAGTTGACGCCCTTGACCACGCGCCCATCGGCCACGTCGAGGCAGGGGATGACGCGAATACGGACGGTCATTAGTCGGCCTCCACCGTTCCGGTCAGCTCCAGGCTGCCAACCTCGACCCTCAGCTGTTCGCCGATCTCGAATTGCGGGATCGCCTCGCTGCTCATGCCCTTCCAGCGAAACTCGAGCGTGCTGCCGTTCCGCTCGAACTCGGAGATCAGGGCCTCGCCGCGGAACAGACGAACCGGTTCATCGCCTGGCGGAAGATCGCGCAGGACCAGGCTGAATCGCTCCTGCCCGTCGCTCCAGCGATCCTGGGCCAGCTTGCCGTAGCGCGTTGCGCCATTGCGGAAGCGGCACTCGACATCATGGGTCTTGAGCACCCCAGGGCCGGTCACGATCATGCTCGGGCTGTCCGCAAGCTTGTTCTTGAGCAGCATCACGACCACTACGCCGAAGATGATGAAGCCGATGATCGTGAACAGCGACATGACTATTCGCGCGCCCCGATCGCAATCGCGGTGGCGAGATCGAGCCGCCCCTCGTAGAGCGCGCGGCCGGTGATCACGCCCTCGATCCCCTCATGCGCATGCAGGGCGAGGACATGGATATCGTCGAGGCCCTTCACCCCGCCGCTGGCGATGACAGGAATATCGACCCGCCGCGCGAGATCGAGCGTCGCATCGATGTTGCAGCCCTTGAGCAAGCCGTCGCGCCCGATATCGGTGAACAGCAACGAGGCGACGCCCGCATCCTCGAACCGGCGGGCCATGTCGACAACGGAAACGTCCGAAACTTCGGCCCAGCCTTCGGTTGCGACCATGCCGTCGCGCGCATCGACGGCGACGACAATGCCGCCTTCCCACTCGCGCGCCATCGCCTTGACGAAATCGGGGTCCTTGAGCGCGGCCGAGCCGATCACGATCCTCGCCACTCCGAGGTTGAACCAGAATTCGACCGCTTTAGGCGTGCGGATGCCGCCGCCGAGTTGGACGTAGCCGGGGAACTGCTCGATGATCGCCTGCACGGCATCGGCATTGCGGCTCTCGCCTGCAAACGCCCCGTCGAGATCGACCACATGGAGATGTTCCGCCCCCGCCTCGGCGAAGAGCATCGCCTGCGCCGCGGGGTTATCGCCATAGACGGTCGCGCGCGCCATGTCGCCTTCGGCCAGCCGGACGACTTCGCCACCCTTGAGGTCAATCGCAGGAAAAACAATCATCTCGGGTCCCAATTGAGAAAACGTTCGAGCATCGCAATACCATAGGCCTGGCTCTTTTCGGGATGGAACTGCACGCCGAGGATATTGTCGCGCGCAACGGCAGCGACCAGCCCCTCGCCGTGATCGGTCATCGCCGCGATCGTGTGCGGGTCGGTTGCCGCGAAATGGTAGGAATGGAGAAAGTATGCTTCGCCCTCATCTATCACCTCGTGCCCCCGGGCATGGGGCATGATCGCGACATCGTTCCAGCCCATGTGCGGGACCTTGATGCTGGCGTCGGAGGGCTCGATCAGGTGTACCTCGCCCTCAATCCAGCGGAGCCCCTTCGTCGTGCCGTGTTCGAGCCCGCGCGTCGCCAGCAGTTGCATGCCGACGCAGATGCCGAGGAAGGGCGCGCCACCGACCAGCACCCGCTCCTCGAGCGCGGCGATCATGCCGGTGACCTTGCGCAGGCCCAGGGCGCACGCCTTGAAACTGCCCACGCCGGGCAGAACGATACGGTCCGCCGCGCGCACGACGTCGGGATCGGAGGTGACGGTAACCTTTGCGCCCGCCTTGCCGAGCGCATTCTCGACGGAATGGAGGTTGCCCGCGCCGTAATCGATCAGCGCGGTGACCTCAGCCACCCAACTGCCCCTTGGTACTCGGGATCGCCCCACCCTTCCGCGGGTCCTGCTCGACCGCGACCCCCATTGCGCGGGCGAATCCCTTGTAGATCGCCTCGCAGATGTGGTGGTTGTTGGTGCCGTAGAGCAGCTCGACATGCAGGGTGATCCCGGCGGTCTGCGCGACCGACTGGAACCAGTGTTCGATCAGCTCGGTGTCCCACTCGCCCAGCTTCTCCTGCGTGAAGCCGGCCTTCCACACGAGGTAGGGCCTGCCCGAAATGTCAAGCGCGACGCGCGCCAACGTCTCGTCCATCGGCGAATAGGTCGCGCCATAGCGCCCGATCCCGCCCTTGTCGCCGAGCGCCTCGGTCAGGGCCTGGCCAAGCGCGAGCGCGCTGTCCTCGGTCGTGTGATGCTGGTCGACATGCAGGTCGCCTTGGACCTTCATCGTCACGTCGATCAGCGAGTGCTTCGAAAACTGTTCGACCATGTGATCGAGGAAACCGATCCCGGTCGTAACATCATAGCTGCCCGTGCCGTCGAGGTTGACCTCGACGACGATGGCGGTTTCCGCGGTCTTGCGCTCGATCCTGCCGGTTCTCATGCGGTTGGCTATAGGCGCTGAGACGGTGCGCGCAAGCACCCCTATCGGGCGATATTCTCCCCTGTCCTCAAGCGAATGTTGCTTGACCCGCGCCTTCCGCAACGCCACCTATTGGCCATGAGCGACGAGACGCCCGACAGCCTGATCCCTTACGACGAGATCGTGCAGGAAGCGCTGCGCGCCGTCGTGGGCCGCGTGCTGGGCGAAATCGAGCAGACCGGCGGCGATCTGCCGGGCAACCACCATTTCTACATCACCTTCAAGACCGGGGCAGCCGGGGTTTCGATCCCGCCGCACCTGCGCGAACGCTTCCCCGATGAGATGACCATCGTGCTCCAGAACAAGTTCTGGGAACTCGAAGTGGGCGAAGAGGTGTTCTCGGTCGGCCTCAGCTTCAACAAGGTACCGGCCAAGCTCACTATTCCCTTCGCCGCGATCACCGCCTTCGTCGATCCGGCCGTCGATTTCGGCCTGCAGTTCCATGCCACGGTTCCGGACATGGCGCCCGAAATGCACGAGGACGCCGAGAACGATGGGTCGGAACAGGGCGGCGACGCAGACGTTAAGGGAAGCGACGACGGTTCGAATGTCGTGACCGTCGATTTCGGCCGCAAGAAATAGCGCGCATCACCTTGCGCGCTGCTGCGGATAGCAGGGGCTCCATGGCCAAGAAACCAATCGGCGAGAAAGTCAGCGACCAGGCCGCAGAAGCGGCCAAGCCACTGGCGCGCGTGGTCAAGCAGCAGACCGGCGGCATGCCCGGCCCCAGCACCAATCCTGCGACCAATATCCTGATCGCCGATATCGTCCTGCGCGGCGCGGGGCGCATCATGCGCAACAGCATGCAAAAGGGCATGCTGCGCGCCGGCTACGATCGCGAGACGGCGCGCGAAATGATCAACAACCGGACCATGGCGAGCAGCCTGATCCTCTACGGCGCCAGCAAGATCGCGACGCGTTCGATCCCCGGCGCGCTGCTGGTAGGCGGCGGACTGATCGCGAAGACGCTCTACGACCGCGGGCTTTCGAAGCGCGAAGCGCGGCGACGCGGTGAGAAACAGATCGAGCAAATGACCGAGAAAAAGTGACGGCGCATTTGCCCACCGCCCCTTGATTCACCTCGCCAGCTAGGCCAACAGCGCGCATGGCCGACAGCACACACAATTCGGACAAGCTCCATCGCCGCGGACTGATGTTCATCCTGTCCTCGCCCTCGGGTGCAGGAAAGACGACCATCTCGCACATGCTGCTGATGGCGGATGATGAGATCAGGCTGTCGGTCTCGGCCACCACGCGGCCCAGGCGCTCGGGCGAAGTCCACGGCGTCGACTACTTCTTCGTCGACGACACCACCTTCGACAAGATGGTCGAACAGGACGAGTTCTACGAATGGGCCCACGTGTTCGGGCACCGTTACGGCACGCCCAAGGGTGCCATCCGCAAGGGCCTGAAAGAAGGGGAAGATTTCCTCTTCGACATCGATTGGCAGGGCACCCAACAGCTCTACCAGAAGGACCAGCAGGACGTCGTTTCGGTCTTCATCCTCCCGCCGAGCCTGCCCGAGCTGCGCCGCCGCCTGGAGAGCAGGGCGCAGGACAGCGCCGAAGTGATCGATGCGCGAATGGATCGCGCGCGCGGCGAGATCAGCCATTGGGCCGAATATGATTACGTCGTGATCAACGACGATGTCGACGAATGCTTCGTCAAAGTCCGCGAAATCCTGCATGCCGAGCGGATGCGCCGTACGCGGCAGACCGGGCTGATCCCCTTCGTCCGCGAATTGACGCAGTAGTTTTCGCTGGGGCGACCCGACACCCGCTTGAGCTACTCAAGCCGCTCCATCAGGTAGCACAGGCAGTCCTGGCGGATGATGCGCTCGTCGAGCGTCAGCATGGCCGGTATTGCGGCCTCGCTCAGCCGCAGCACGCCATCCTCGACCTGGAAGAACCTGTCCGCGATGTCGCGGCCCGTCTCGTCGATGAGCTCGAGCGGGCGCGGATGGTCCGTCTTGCCGAAAGCGGTTGCCGCGGCAACAGGCTGGAAATTGTACTCGTCCAGATGCGGTTCGAGCGACAGATGCGGGGATGCGGAACCCGGCCCGAGTGAGATTTCCGGTTTGACCCTCACCACACCGAGCGTGTGATAAAGTTCGAGCCCTTCGCCCGCCGACGCCCCGCTCGGCAATTCCTCCAGCGACAGCACCGCTTCGATAAAGCGCGCGCCTGCAACCGCATTGGCATCGCTTCCCGGCTGTCCGCACTCCGCCGTCATCGCCGGGACGAGACCGCTGAAAGAGGCCGTCTGCGTCCCCGGCAATCCGCGAAACAGCACCGCACGCGGCGCGAACAGCGCCGCCAGCCCGCGCACGCCGTCATCGCGCGTGCAGATAACGCCATAATGCGGGTTGCGCCCGGTGTTGTTGTGGAGGTCGAGCGCGGCAAAGGCTCCGCGTTCGACTACGCGCCGATGCACCTCGGCCATGACCTGGCCAGCGGGCGTATCGCTGCCCTGCTCGGCGCCCGGCCAGATCCGGTTGTAATCGGGCTGGTTCTCCACCCTGCGCAGCCCCTCCCGTGCTGCCTCCACATTCCCGATGAGCAGCATCAGCGGGCGAGGCAGGCTCCGCCCCGTATGGGCGCGCAGCACGCGCTGGATCGCGCCCAGTCCCGAATCCTCGTTCCCATGCAGCAGGATCGACACGAACAGCGGCGCCCCGCTTTTTCCCGGGAGTTCGATCAGCGTCGGCCCCTTAAGGATGCGGTGAAGGTCCCTCGCGCCGCAGTCGAGGAATCCGTCGGGCAGCGCCTGCAGGAGTGTGAGCGAGGTCATGTCGCTTGAAGCTTTCAGAGCGGCCACTCGTGGACCGGAAGTCCGGAGCGTTGGTGCGACAGGTAGTCGGCGGTCAGCCGATGGACGTCGCCGTAGCGTTCGAAATGCGCGAGTTGCCAGCTGGCGCCGTTGCGACCGCAGGCCACGCGCAGCGCAATGACCGAGAGGTATTTGTCGATCAGCTCCTCGGCCATGCCTTGCGCGCGGAGACCGCGCTCGGCCATTGGCAACAGTTCCTTGATCACCTCCCGGACCGGTCGCCGCCCCTTGCGCCCGAACCAGTCGATTTCCGCACCCAGGCCATGGCGAGCGGCGGCATAGAAATTCGCGCGCGCCTTGTCGAAGGGAAGTTCCGCCTTGGCGGCAGGCGCGAAGCTCGCCAATTCGTGGACGGTTCCGAAATAGAAAGCGGCGTTGGCCATCATGTCGAGCACGCTCGGCCCAGCCGGCATGACGCGCTGCTCGATCCTGAGATGCGGCGTACCGTCGCCATCGAAGCCGACCAGCGGCCGGACCCAGCGCCACAGGGTGCCATTGTGCAGTCGCAGGCAGGCGAAGGCGGCGTCGTCTCGATCATCGCAGAACGGCAGCATCACAGGATATTCGCCGCAGTTCTCCTCGAATGTCTCGACGAGGTCCGCCTCGGCATAGCTCGATCCGAAGGTCACTCGCTGGCTCGAGGCCGGTTGCGCCAACGCCTGTTCGAACACGGGAATCCGCGTCTCGTGCCACAAGGGGCGGCCGAACAGGAACGGAGAATTTGCGGAGATTGCCACCAGCGGCGCGCTGAGCATGAGCGAGGCATTGAAGGCGTGCAACAGGCGCTCGGGCGGAAGCTGGAGGTGCAATTGCAGCGACGTCGTCGCCGCTTCAAGCATCACGTCGCGGTAATCGGTGCGGAAACCTGCCGATCCCGCGATGCAACCCTCGATCTCGATCGCGATCGGGGCGCCGCCGCGCATCCGCATCGCCTCATTGTTGAGCGCGCTGTAGCGATTGGATGGCGTCATCATGTCGAGCGACAGGTCTTCCTCGCGCAGGGTCGGCAAGGTGCCGATGGCGACCACGGTATCGACATCGTCATGCGCGTTGGCGGTGCAGCGGCGCATTGTCTGGCTCAGGTGGGCATGCATCCGGCCCAGCCCCTCGCCCGCGATCTCTTCGACCGGGGTGTTGATTTCGATATTGAAGCGCGACAACTCGGCGACCACGGACACGTCGTCCAGCCGGTCGAGAAACGACTGGTTGTGCGGCGCGGGATAGAAATTGTGGTCGATCAGCCAGGCTTCGAGCTCAAGGCCGATACGAGGCCCGGCTTGCGAGAGGCTGCCACTCTCGAGAGTTATGCGCAGCAGCGCCGTTTCGCGGGCCAGCCGGGCACCGAACCGGGAGCGATCGTCCTCCGTGAAACCCTCGACGCTGATTTCCTGACCCATCGCCTTCACCCGCTATCGCAACGCTGCGACCTTCCTAGCAGGCAAGATCGACCTGTCGCCAGCATTCGAGGCTCCGGCCCGGCGGCGATTACTCCCCGCTTGGATCGACGAAATTGCCCGCGCCGATATTCGCATTGACCACGCCGCCGTCGATCGGGATCGTCGTGCCGACGACATAGTCGCCCGCACGGCTGAGCAGGTAGATCGCGCCTGCGGCCATGTCCTCGGTCACGCCGACGCGGCGGGAGGGGACCCCGCGCCTGACCATCTCGGCATTGTCGCGGGCGGCACGGTTCATTGCCGACGGGAAGGCGCCAGGCCCGATACCGTTGACGATGATATTGTCCTGCACCAGTCGCGCGGCCATCCGGCGCGTCAGGTGGATCAGGCCCGCCTTCGACGCCTGGTAGGGATAGGTTTCCCATGGGTTGGTCTTCATCCCGTCTATCGAGGCGATCATCAGGACCTTGGCCGGGCGTTCCACGCTCGCTGCGGCCTTGAGCAGCGGATAGAGCTTCTGCGTCAGGAAGAAGGGGGTCTTGAGATTGAGGTCGACGGTGCGGTGCCAGCCCGCCTCGCTGAATTCCTCGAACGGCTCACCCCAGGCAGCTCCCGCATTGTTGACGAGCAGGTCAAGCTTGTCCTCGCGCTCGGCGATTTCATCGGCCAGTTGCTGGATGCCGTCCATCTGCGACAGATCGCCGACCAGGCCGATCACCTTTTCGCCCAGCTCGTTGGCGGTTTCTTCAACCTGCTCCTTCTTGCGCGCGACGATGTAGACGCGCTCGCAGCCCGCCTCGAGCAGCCCTTCGACGATCATCTTGCCGATGCCGCGCGAACCGCCGGTGACGAGCGCGACGCGCCCTTCCAGACCGAAGAGATCCCTCAAATTCATCATTGCCATTCTCCTCAGTAGCCTGACAGTTCGGCGACACGGTTGGCGTGGTAGTAGGCGTCGCCCATGAATTCCTGCAAGGCGCGGTCGCGCTTCATATAGAGCCCGATGTCATACTCGTCGGTCATACCGATGCCGCCATGCATCTGCACGCCTTCGCGGACTGCGAGCCCGGCCGCCTTGGCCACCTTGGCCTTGGCCACCGAAGCCATCAGGTCGGCCTGGTCGCTGCCGGCATCGAGCATCTGCGCGGCCTTGATCGTTGCCGCCCGCGCGATCTCGACCTCGGAATAGAGATGCGCCGCGCGGTGCTGCAGCGCCTGGAACTCGCCGATCAGCTGGCCGAACTGCTTGCGCTGCTTGAGATAATCGATGGTCATGTCCATCGCGCCGCCAGCCACGCCGACACCCTCTGCCGCCGCGCCGACTCGGCCCGCCATCAGCACCTGGTTGAGGATTTCGCGCCCGCCATCGACCTCGCCGATCACCGCATCGCCATCGAGTTCGACGCCGTCGAAACTGGTGTGCGTGGCCATGGAGCTGTCGACCAGCCGCACAGCATCATGGCTCATTCCGGCCGCATCCTTGGGCACGGCGAACAGGGTGATGCCATCGGCATCGCTGTCGCCGCCCGAGGTGCGCGCAGCAACCACGAGCATATCCGCGCTGGCGCCCTGGATCACGAAATCCTTCCGCCCCGACAGCTTGAAGCCATTGCCCGACCTCTCGGCCTTGCAGGCGACCCGCTCGGGCCGATGCTTGGCGCCCTCGTCGATCGCCACCGCGAACACGCTGTCGCCCGCGAGCAGGCCGGGCAGGTAGCGACCCTTGAGGTCGTCGCTGCCGTGCTTGAGCGCGGTCGCGGCCAGCACGCTGCTGGTGAGGAAGGGCGAAGGTGTCAGGTTGCGCCCGATCTGTTCGAGCACGATCCCGGCTTCGACATTGCCCATGCCCATGCCGCCATCGGCCTCGTCGACCATGATGCCGGTGAAGCCCATTTCGGCAAACTGCTTCCACAGCGCATGGCCGAAACCGTCCTTGCATTCACGGTCGCGCCAATGGCGCAGCTGTTTCGCGATCGCGCCTTCCTCGGCCATGAACTGGCTGGCGCTATCGGCCAGCATCGCCTGATCTTCGTCGTGATAAAGTGGCATTGATCAGGCTCCCGGCAGGTCAAGAATGCGTTTGGAAATGACGTTGAGCATGACCTCGCTGGTGCCGCCCTCGATCGAATTGGCCTTGGTTCTCAGCCAGTTGCGCGAAGGTTTGCCGCCCCCGGTCGCGTCGCTGTCCCATTCGAGGCTGCGCGAGCCGCCCACGCTCATCATCAATTCGTGACGGCGCTTGTTGAGCTCGGTCCCGGCGTATTTCATCATGTTGGGCTGCGCCGGATGTGCCTTGCCGACCTTGACCTCGTCGAGGAATTTCTCGCCCATGCAGGCATATGCGAGCGCATCGACATCGAACATCGCCAGCTCGGCTCGCAGCACCGGATCGATCTCGCCGCCTTCCTTGCCGGCGAGGCGCTTCATCGCCGCGCCGATCGCGGCCGTCCGCGTACCGCCGCCTGCGCCGGAAATCATCTCGCGTTCGTGCCCGAGGAGGTATTTTGCCACGTCCCAGCCTCGGTTGATCTCGCCCACATAGCCGGGGATGTCGTCGCCATAGCTCTTGGGCACCTTCACGTCGTCGAAGAAGGTTTCGCAGAACGGGCTGTTGCCGCTGATCAGCTTGATCGGCTTGGTCGAGACGCCATCGCCCGCCATGTCGAACAGCATGAAGGTGATGCCCTGGTACTTGTTCTCCTTGTCGGTGCGGACGAGGCAGAAAATCCAGTCGGCTTCGTCGGCATAGGAGGTCCAGATCTTTTGGCCATTGACGATCCAGTGATCGCCCTTGTCCTCGCCAAAGGTCTGCATAGAGACCAGGTCGCTGCCGCTGCCCGGTTCCGAATAGCCCTGGCACCAGCGGATTTCGCCGCGCGCGATCTCATTGAGGAAGTGCTGCTTCTGGCCCTCGGTGCCGAAGTGCAGCAGCGCCGGGCCGAGCATCCAGATCCCGAAGCTCGAGAGCGGCGGGCGCGCGCCGATGCGGCTCATTTCCTCGCGCAGGATCTTCGCCTCGGGCGGGGTCAGGCCAGCGCCGCCGTAGTCCTTGGGCCACGCCGGGACGGTATAGCCCTTCGCCACGCAGGCTTCGAACCATGCCTTCTGCGCGTCGTTCTTGAATTTGGCGTTGCGGCCACCCCAATAGATGTCTTCCTCGTCGCGGACGGGTTCGCGCATTTCGGGGGGACAATTCGCTTCGAGCCACGCGCGTGTTTCGGAGCGGAAAGCATCAAGATCGGACACCACCGACTCTCCTTTGGTCACTTCCGGTTGACGCTTACGTTAGGGTGATTCGGTCGAAGGCCGCAAGCTAAGTTCTCGGCCTCCGCCATGCCGTAGCGTCGGCATCGCCGCCGTTGACGCGCCCCTGCTTGCGCCTAAGCTGGTTTCAAATCGAAATGGGAAGGAGAGACCATGCGATTCTCTGGCAAGACCGTGGTCATCACCGGCGCGGGATCGGGCATTGGCGAAGAAGCGGCCCGGTTGTTCGCGACCGAAGGCGCGACGGTCTACGCCAGCGACATCGATGAGGCGAACGGCCGCCGCGTGGCCGATGGCAGCGCGAATGACACGGGTGGATCGATCCGTTTCAAACGCTGCGATGTGTGCTCGCCCGCTGAGATCAAGGCGCTGATGGATCACGCCGCTGGCGAAACCGGCGGGATCGACGTGCTGTTCAACAATGCAGGAGCGCCGGGCGAACGCCCGCCGATCCACGAAATCGAGCCCGACGAGTGGGACCGCACGATGGACCTGCTGTTGCGATCGGTGGCAATGTGCATCCGTTATGCAGCGCCGCACATGATGGGCAGGCCGGGCGCTTCGATCGTCAACGTCTCAAGCGTGGCGGCCGTCGGCCCGGGCTATTCGCCCACCGCGTATGCCGTCGCCAAGGCCGGGGTGCTGCACCTCACAAAGATGGCGGCGGCCGATCTCGCCCAGTTCAACATCCGCGTCAACGCGATCCAGCCCGGCTTCATCAACACGAACATCTTCACGCGCAACCTCGCCGTGACAGACGACCAGAAGGAATTGGCCAAGGGCATGATCGCCCAGATGAGCTCGAACGCACAGCCGGTGAAACGCGGCGGGCAATCGCGCGATATCGCCGAGGCTTGCGCCTATCTGGCGAGCGATGCGGCGGGCTTCGTGACCGGTACATCGCTGCTGGTCGATGGCGGGCTTACGCTCGGGCCGCGCTACAGCTGGGATCCCGATGAGCCGGGTGTCTATGCGCCACTCGAAGCGCTCGAGGAAGAAGCGAGGCAAGCTCAAGCCGAATGAGTCTTTCTCCTGCTGCCCCTGTGATCCCTACTCCACCGCCCGAACGACTGCCGGTCCGGCTCAAAGTCGTGCATGGCTTTGGCAGCATCGCCTATGGGGTGAAGGAGAACGGTTTCGCGACCTTCCTGCTGCTGTTCTACAATCAGGTCGTCGGTCTCGATGCGGGCCTCGTCGGCACCGCGATCATGGTCGCGCTGATTGCCGATGCCTTCGTCGATCCGGTGATTGGCGAGTTGACCGACCGGACGCAGACCCGCTGGGGCAGGCGCCTACCCTGGCTCTATGGCGCACCCATCCCGCTCGCCTTTGCCTGGATGGCCTTGTGGCATCCGCCCGAAGCCAGCGACGCGATGACGATCGTCTGGCTGGTCGGCTGGGCGATCGTGGTGCGTTCGCTCGTCTCGATGTGCGAAGTGCCCTCGATCGCCCTCGTCCCCGAACTAACCGGGGACTACGACGAACGCACCATCCTGATGCGCTATCGCTTCCTGTTCGGCTGGGCCGGAGGCCTGCTGATCCTGATCCTCGCCTATGCGGTGTTTTTCCGCGCCGCCGGGGAGACCGATCCGGCCGGTTACGCCGCCTATTCGCTGACCGGGGCGGTGTTGATGGCGGGCGCTGTACTGCTGTCCGCTGCCGGCCAGCACAAGCGCATTGCAAAGCCCTCGCCGCCGCTTCCCGCAAATACTGGTGGGCTGAGGCAGATTGCAGGGGAGATGCGCCAGACCCTGTCCAACCGCGCTTTTCTGTGGCTCGTTTTCGCCGCGCTGTTCAGCTTCGTGAACCAAGGCATCGCCTTTTCGCTGAGCAATTACATGATCGGTTTCCTGTGGCTGTTCGACCAGGCCGAGAAGACCGCCTATGCGCTGATCCTGTTCGGGACGATGATCGCGGCCTTCTTCGTCGTCGCACCGCTCGCCCGCCGACTGGGCAAGCGCCAGGCGGCGATATTCTCGGGGCTGGCGTCGATCTCCTTCAACACGCTGCTCTACCTGCTCTACGTCTTCGACGTCTTTCCGGAAGTCGCCGGGAAGCCCAGCGTGCTGCTGGTGTTTGCGATCATCTTCATGTCGAACACCTTCGGTATCGCCCTGATGATCCTGTCGAGTTCGATGATGGCCGACGTGGTCGAAGCGTCGCAGTCGGAAACCGGCCGCCGGTCCGAGGGCCTGTTCTTCGCCGGCTATTTCTTCATGCAGAAATGCGCGACCGGGATCGGGATTTTCATCGCCGGGATCATTCTGTCGTCCGCGGCCTTCCCGCGCTCGGCAGCACCGGGGCAAGTCACCCAGGGCGTGCTCGATGGACTCGCGCTCGGCTATGTCACCGCGATACTGGTGATCGGAGCCACCGGCCTGCTGGTATTGCGGCGCTTCCCGATCAACCGCGCCGATCACGAGGCACGCCTGGCCAAGCTCGATGCCGAGGCCAGGGGAGATATCGACGGGACGAGGATCCTGCCTTGATTGGCAGCAATGACAAATCGGGCTTGGCGACCAAGGGTCGCTCTGCCAGTTTCACAGCGAAACGGATTCGCCAGATCAACCGAATGATACATAGAGAAGGATAGACAGGATGGACTTCGAACCGACCGAACGGCAGCAATATTGGCGCGACCGCGTCAAGAATTTCATCGATGCCCATGTCCGTCCCGCCGTCCCGACCTACAAGGCGCAGGATGCCGAAGGTGACAGGTGGAAAGTCATTCCGGTCGTCGAAGAGCTCAAGGCCAAGGCCAAGGCCGACGGCATCTGGAACCTCTTCATGCCGCCGCGCAACGACGGCCACCATCATGTCGACGAAAGCTACGAGTTCGAAGGCCCCGGCCTGACCAACCTCGAATATGCGCTCTGCGCCGAGGAAATGGGCCGCATCGGTTTCGCCTCGGAAGTCTTCAACTGCTCGGCGCCCGACACCGGCAATATGGAGGTGTTCCACCGCTACGGCACGCGCGAACAGAAGGATCAATGGCTGACGCCGATCATGAACGGCGAAATCCGATCTGCCTTCCTGATGACCGAGCCCTTCACCGCATCTTCCGACGCGACCAATATCGAATGCCGGATCGACCGCGACGGCGACGAATATGTGATCAACGGCCGCAAGTGGTGGTCATCGGGTCTAGGTGACCCGCGCTGCAAAGTCGCGATCGTCATGGGCAAGACCGATTTCAGCGCCGGCCGCCATGCCGCGCAATCGATGATCCTGATGCCGACAGATGCGGAAGGCGTGAACGTGATCCGTCACCTGCCGGTGTTCGGCTATGACGATGCGCCGCACGGGCACATGGAAGTCGAACTGAAGGACGTGCGCGTTCCGGTCACGAACATGTTGCTCGGCGAAGGCCGCGGCTTCGAGATCGCGCAGGGCCGCCTCGGCCCGGGCCGCATCCACCACTGCATGCGCACCATCGGCGTGGCCGAGGAAGCGCTGCACAAGATGTGCAAGCGGCTGCAAGAACGCGAGGCGTTCGGCAAGCCGATCTACAAGCATTCGGTGTGGGAAGAGCGCGTCGCGCGCGCCCGGATCGACATCGACATGACCCGCCTGCTGTGCCTCAAGGCCGCCGACATGATGGACAAGGTCGGGAACAAGGCCGCCAAGCAGGAAATCGCCATGATCAAGGTCCAGGCGCCCAACATGGCGCTCAGGATCATCGACGATGCGATCCAGGCGCATGGCGGCGGCGGCGTATCGGACGATTACGGTCTCGCCAATGCCTACGCTCACCAGCGCACGCTGCGGCTGGCCGACGGCCCGGACGAGGTCCACGCCCGTTCGATCGCGCGGATGGAGTTCGCCAAGCACCTGCCCGAGAAGGGTCCGAGCGCCAACGCCCTGCGCGATGGCAAGGGGCCGCAGGCCGACAATGACAGCCTGAGCTCGGGCGATATGGGAGTGGCGCGCTGATGGCGAAGGCTGCCATTCTCGAGAAGCCCGGCGATGGGCTGGTCATCGGCGAGGTCGAATATGCCGAACCCGCCGCGCATGAGGTGCTGATCGACACCAAGGCCTGCGGGCTGTGCCATTCGGACCTGCACTTCATCGAGGGCTCCTATCCGCACCCGCTCCCGGCCATTCCGGGCCACGAGGCGGCAGGGATCGTTCGCGCGGTTGGCAGCGAGGTAAAGACCGTGAAGCCAGGCGACCACGTGGTCTCCTGTCTGTCGGCCTTCTGCGGTCACTGCGAGTTCTGCGTAACCGGCCGCATGGCGCTCTGCATGGGGGCCGACACACGCCGCGCGCCCGACGCGAAGGGCCGCATTGCCCGCGCCGACGGTTCGCCGGTGATGCAGATGCTCAATCTCTCGGCCTTCAGCGAGCAGATGCTGATCCACGAGAATGCCTGCGTCGCGATCGACAAGGATATGCCGTTCGACCGCGCCGCCCTGCTGGGATGCGCGGTGACGACGGGTGCCGGGACGATCTTCAACGCGGCCAAGGTCGTGCCGGGTGAAACGGTAGCGGTGATCGGCTGCGGCGGCGTTGGTCTCGCAGTCGTCAACGCGGCCAAGATCGCCGGTGCGGGCAAGGTTATCGCGGTCGATCCGATTCCGGAAAAGCGCGAACTGGCCAAGGTGCTCGGCGCGACCCACACGGTCGATGCCGTGGCCGACGATGCGGTCAAGCTGATCCACGAGATTTCGGACGGCGGGGTGCATTACGGGATCGAGGCCGTCGGCAGGCAGGCTTCCGCCGATCTCGCTGTGGCATCGCTGCGGCGCGGCGGCACGGCAATCATCCTCGGCATGATGCCACTGGACTGCAAGGTCGGGCTCAGCGCGATGGACCTCCTGTCGGGCAAGCGGTTGCAGGGCGCGATCATGGGCTACAATCACTTCCCGGTCGATTTGCCGCGGCTCGTCGACTTCTACCTGCGCGGGCTGCTCGATCTCGACACGATCATCGCCGAGCGCATCCCGCTCGAGGACATCAACAAGGGCTTCGACAAGATGCGCGACGGACATTCGGCGCGTAGCGTGGTGGTGTTCGACTGATGTCCGGAGAAGCGCAACCGATCGACTACCAGAAGGAAATGGTCGGCACGGTCAAGGTGACCGAACGCGACCAGCTGGACCTCGAACGGCTGACACAATGGTTCGAAGCCAATGTCGAAGGCTTTGCAGGGCCAATCAGCTACTCGAAGTTCAAGGGTGGTCAGTCGAACCCGACCTACCGGATCGACACGCCAGCTGCGTCCTACGTGCTGCGCCGTCAGCCGTTCGGCAAGCTGCTCCCCAGTGCGCATGCGGTCGACCGCGAATACAAGGCGATGACCGGCCTTTACCCGACCGGGTTCCCGGTGCCGCGCACCTTTGGGCTATGCGAGGACCCGGACGTGATCGGGTCGAAGTTCTTCGTCATGAGCATGGCCGACGGACGCAGCCTGTGGAACGGCGCACTGCCCGACAACACGCCGGAGGAACGCCGCGAAATCTACAACGCCATGATCGACACCATGGCCGACCTGCATCTCAAGAAACCCGACGAGATCGGGCTTGGGGATTTTGGCAAGCCGGTCGACTATTGCGCGCGCCAGATCAGTCGCTGGACCAAGCAGTACAAGCTCTCTGAAACCGAGCACCAGCCGAAGATGGAGCGGCTGATCGAATGGCTGCCCGAAACCATCCCGCCGCAACATGAAAGTTCGGTGGTGCATGGCGATTACCGGCTCGACAACATGATCTTCGCGAAGGATGAGAACCGGGTCCTGGCAGTGCTCGACTGGGAACTGTCGACGCTGGGCGATCCGATCGCCGATTTCAGCTATCTCATGCTCAACTGGCACAATCCGGCCGACGGACGGGCCGGCCTGCTCGGCCTCGATATCGAGGCGCTGGGCATCCCGTCGCAGGACGAAGCGGTGGAGCGCTATGTCGCGCGAACCGGCTATCCGGTGCCGCCGATGGACTGGTATTTCGCCTACAACCTCTTCCGGCTCGCGGGGATCATGCAGGGCATCAAGAAGCGCGTGATCGATGGCACCGCGTCGTCGGCCCATGCCAAGCAGATGAGCGAGCGGGTCACTCCGCTGATCGAGCGCGCCTATGAGTTCGCGATTGCCGCCGGAATGCCCGAATAGCGCGAGAGCGGAGCGCTAGAACTTCGCGTCCCATCTCACCACGACACCCGCATCGTCCGGGGCGGCGACGTAGTGTCCCGGCTGTCGACGGTAGAACAGGCTCGCCGCAGCGTTGCCCCACAACAGTGGTCCGCGCCATGCCAGTTCGCCCATCACCTCGCGGCCCCGCGGCGCCAGGTTGAGCTGGCGGATGCCGAAGCTCGCGCTCTCGGTCGCGTAATCATAGGCGATCGGGAGATTGAGGTTGAGCCCACCGCTTTCGACGCGCAGGGGCTGGCTCAACCGCAGGCCGATGCTGTCCGCTTGCGAGAGGAAGCCATGCCGCGCCAGATCGAAGGCCCAGGCATTGCTCCAGATCCGCGAACCACTGGCCAGGAGACCCCCGCCGCGCGGAGTCGTCATCCCCTGGCGCCATTCGGCCCCGACCTGCCATCGTGGCCCAATCGCCCGCCGCAGCGCGAGATCGGCAAAGACACTGTCCGCCCCTGTGATGCCAAGACTCTCGTGGAAATAGCCGCCCAATACGGTGGCATCTTCGTTCCGCCAGCTGAGGTCGAGCGTTGCCACCGTCCCCTTGAACTCGCGGTCGACGGCGAAGCCGATACTCTGGGTCGGGCGTTTCTCGCGCACGCCGAGATAGATATCTTCCCCAAAGCGGGCGTTGCCGTACCAGGTGTCGCCTCGTTCGGCATGGAGTGTCAGGCCCCATGGCCCGAACTGATGACGCAGCGCAATCGCTATGTCGCCTTGCGCGAAATGCCCCTGTTGGCTGCGCGCGTCCGGCGCAATGAGGAATGCAGGGCGCGACAGGCTCGCATCCTGCCCCTGCAATTGCGCAACGATGCCGTCTGCCCCTTGCGCATAGCCGACGCTGAGATCGAACCCGGGCGCCAGTTTCGCGGAGACGCGCGCTGCCAGCACCTTTGACTGCTCGGCATCATCCTGCGTCAGGCTGAGCTGTTGCGACCAGTCTAGGCCGGCGGCGCGACTGCCCTCACCCACCGTGAAGGCAAGTGCGAGGTCGCGATTGCCCGCAGCGACGGTGCGGCCGTGACGCTCAACGGCATTGAAGAGCCGCGGGGTGATCTGCGCACTGCGCAAGCGCGCCGAAATGTCGAAATTGAATGCCCGATCGTATTTGTCGGTAATGATCGACTGGATGTTGGCGACGCGGACGGCATCGCCCATCGGCGCCGAGCCCACCCCCATGTCGCCCGAGGTCGAGACCGGTGTCGCACTACCCGCCATCGTCGTCACCCCCTGGGGCTGGAACGCCTGGTGGATGTTGAGGATGCCGTAGCCATAGACATTGTCGACCCCTGCCGCACCGACGTCCTGCGCCGTGGTGAGCAGCAGTTGCACGATTTCGCGCGCCGTCAGGTTGGGAAAGGCCTGGGCCAGCAGCGCAACAGCACCCGATACCTGCGGTGCGGAGAAGCTCGTGCCGGAAATGAGCCAGCCCGAACCGTCGAACACGACGAAGACACCCTCTCCAAGCGCGGTGAGGAAGTGCTGCGTGACATTGGTCGCCTGGTTGCTGAAGTCGGAAATCACGCCGTTGCTGTCGACCGAACCGACAATGATCACATTACCATTGCCCGAAGCGGCGAGGTCGCGCGCGAATGCGTCTGGCGTCGCGACCCCGTCATTCCCGGACGATATCACAACCACCACGTTGTTTGCCGCGGCATATTGCACGGCCGAGCGCTCGGCCCGCGAACTGCCCTCGCCCCCCAGCGAAAGGTTCACCACCACGGCACCATTATCGACCGCATGGACGATACCCGCGCCGATATCGCTGAAGACGCAGTCGTCATCGGTCGCGCAACTGCCGGGGTCGTCGGCGCGAATTGTCAGGATCGTCGCGTCGTAGGCGATCCCGACGTTCCCCGAGTTGTTGTTGTCGGCGGCGGCCACCAGCGACACCAATGTCCCGTGGTTATCCTCTTCCTGGATCGTGGTGTTGCCGTTGATCCCGATCGAGGCCGAGGAGATCCGGCCGGCGAATTCAGGATTGTTCTGGTCAATCCCGCTGTCGATGATCGCGATGGTCTCCCCGGCACCAGTCGCGCCCCGAACCCAGGCGGTTGGCGCTCCGTGAAAACCAGGGCCGTCGGACCGGCGGAATTCCGAGGTGTTGTAGCCGATCGTGTCGTTGGGCAGCGGCGGCGGCGCATAGCCTGACCCGCCCGGAGTAGGCGTCGGAGTGGGCGTAGGCGTTGGGGTAGGTGTTGGAGTTGGAGTCGGCGTCGGTGTGGGTGTGGGCGTCGGAGTGGGAGCAGGCGCGGGCGCTGGCGTGCTGCGCGTACCTCCACCGCCCCCGCATGCAGCAAGGGCCAGACAGGCCGCAGCAAGCGCGGCCGAACTCGACGAAAACGGTAAAGAGCGGGTTACAGGCATGGGGCGACCTCATTATCCTGCCCCCATTGACCGTATTATCTACGGCAAGGGTTAGCGGCGTGGCAACTTTTTCTACGTCCTTCACGCCTTGCGGCCACCCACCCGGCTCGCTAGCAGCGCTTAATATCCCCCGATTATTGCACGGAGCCATAATGTCAGATGAACTAGCCAGCGCCATCGAGTCTGCCTGGGAACGCCGGAGCGAGATCACTCCAGCCAGCGGCGATGTGCGCAAGGTGGTCGATACGGCCATCGAATTGCTCGACAGCGGCGAAGCGCGCGTGGCCGAACCCGATGGCCAAGGCGGGTGGACGGTTAACCAGTGGCTGAAGAAGGCCGTGCTGCTGAGCTTCCGCCTTAACGACAACCGGGTGATGGAGGGCGGCAGTGCCGGCCAGCCGGCCTATGACAAGGTGCCGAGCAAATTCGCTGGCTGGGGGGAAAGCCGGTTCACCGATGCCGGAATTCGCGTCGTTCCCGGCGCAATCGCCCGGCGCGGCGCCTACATCGCTCCGGGCTGCGTCCTCATGCCGAGCTTCGTCAACATCGGCGCCTATGTCGGGGCAGGCACAATGGTCGATACCTGGGGTTCGATCGGATCCTGCGCGCAGATCGGCAAGAACTGCCACATCTCGGCCGGCACCGGCATTGGCGGAGTGCTCGAACCGATGCAGGCCAACCCCACGATCATTGGCGACAACTGCTTTATCGGGGCGCGTAGCGAAATCGTCGAAGGCGTGATCGTTGGCGAAGGTTGCGTTGTCGCGATGGGTGTTTTCATCACCCAGTCGACCAAGATCGTCTTTCGCGAGACCGGCGAGATCATCCGCGGCCATATCCCGCCCTATTCGGTCGTGGTCCCGGGAACGCTCCCCGATCCCAAGGGTGGCCCGTCGCTTGCGTGTGCGGTGATCGTCAAGACGGTCGATGCGCAGACGCGCGAAAAGACCGGCATCAACGATTTGCTGCGGGATTGATCGCGCTCCGCTTCGACGGAACATTCGGCCTCCGGTCTCGTTGTGGCCCAAGGGGATGCACACGATCCTAAAGAGCGGGAGCGATAGTCATGGAAAAGCAAGGCGACGAAATTCACCTGGACGATACCGAAGCGAAGGCTGGTGAGACATCCGGACACATGCGCTGGGTCCTGGGGATTGGGACGGTACTCGCGATCGTCCTGCTGTCACTGATCTGGATGACGGGTGCGTGGCAGGAAGGTGAAAAGGCCGAGGAAGCCCGTGACCGCGGAGACTACGCCCAGAACTTCGAGGACAGTGGCGACGACACCGATTCGATCGTCAGCGACCGCTTCGACGAAGTGGGCGACGCGGACGGCGCAGAGGTCGACACGCCCGCAGCAACTATCGAGAACGAGACAGAGTAATCGGCCGCGAAAGGCCGGAACCTCGCGCAATGCTTGGTCATTGTCTCCGTGAAGGAGACAATGATGAGTAATTCCAACAGCTTCCAGACCAATCAGTATGTGAAATGGTCATGGGGCAATGGCGAAGGTTGCGGCCAGATCTCCGAACGGTTCGAACGCGAAGTCACGCGCACGCTCGAGGGCAGCGAAGTCACCCGCAAAGGCTGCGCCGACAACCCCGCCTACCTGATCAAGCAGGATGACGGAGCCGAGGTGTTGAAGCTCGGCTCCGAACTGTCCGCGGCCTGAGCCGCCGCGTTCAATCCTTGGCGATCAGCGTCTCGATCGGTGCAGTATCGCGCAGCCGACTGGCAGTGCGCTCGGCCTCGCGCATCACGCGCATGACATTGCGCGAAGCGATCATCTCCAACTCCGCCTGAGAATAGCCGCGCCGCGCCAGTTCGGTGAACAGCGCCGGATATCCGGCAACGTCCTCCATGCCTTCCGGCCCGTTCGGCATGCCGTCGTAATCGCCACCAATGCCGATGTGTGCCACGCCGGCGATATCGCGGATGTGATCGATATGATCGGCCATGTCCGAAATGGTCGCCACCGGCGTCGGATTGCTTGCGTCCCATTTGGTGAGGAGTTCGGCAACCTTCTCCGGCTGGCCCTGCCATAGCGCCTTGAGCCGCGCATCTTCTGCCTGCCGCGCTGCATACCACTCGCGCTGCGTTTCGCTCAGGAAACCCGGCAGCGCGACAACCATGAGCACGCCGCCATTCTGCGGCAGTCGCGCCAGCACGCTGTCGGGCACGTTACGGGCGTGCCCGTTGATAGCCCGGGCTCCGGAGTGGCTGAAGATGACCGGCGCCTGCGCGATGTCGAGCGTGTCGTGCATGACCTTCTCGCTCACATGGCTGAGATCGACGATCATGCCCAAGCGGTTCATTTCGCGCACGACGTCCTTGCCGAAGGAGGTCAGCCCGTTATGCGCCGGCGTATCCGTCGCGCTGTCTGCCCATGGCACGTTCTTCGAATGCGTCAGCGTCATGTACCGCGCGCCCAGATCGTACATCTGGCGCAGCACCGCGAGGCTGGACCCGATGGAATGGCCGCCTTCCATGCCCATCAGCGAGGCGATACGGCCGTTGGCCATGGCCGTCTCGGCCTGGTCCGCGGTGAAGGCCAGTTGCAGCGCATCCGGATATTTCGCGACCAGTCGCTTGGTCAGGTCGATCTGTTCGATCGTGGTCTGAACCGCTTCCGCCTCCGGCAAGTTCGCCGAAGCATAGACGGACCAGAACTGCGCGCCGACCTTGCCTTCGGCCAGCCGCGCTAGGTCCGTATGCATTGGCTTGATCTTGCCGTCCGGCGATCCCGTGTCGAGCGTGTCGTGAAAATCGAACTCGTTGATCTGGTTGTTGGTGCGCATGCGCAAGGAATAGGGAACGTCGTTATGCCCGTCGAAAACGGGCGCCGCTTCGAGTGCCGCATTCGCCACTTCTTCGGGGGTTTGCGAGTGAGCAGCAGTTGCAACCAGGGCAATCGCGCTGGCTAGGCAAGTCATGGCGGTTCTCATTATTTCTCCCACTTGGCGTAATGGCTGCTAGGTTTGCGTTGCCCTCCATAGAGCAACCGGCACCAATGAAAAGGAGAACAGCCATGACTGTCGAAGCCCGCTGGAACGACCGAGTGATCGCCAGTTCGGACGATACGGTCGTGGTCGAAGGCAATCATTACTTCCCGCGCGACGCGGTCGACGACGCCGTGCTCGCCGCCAGCGATAC
Organism: Altererythrobacter sp. CAU 1644; assembly: GCF_029623755.1. Classification (NCBI taxonomy): domain Bacteria; kingdom Pseudomonadati; phylum Pseudomonadota; class Alphaproteobacteria; order Sphingomonadales; family Erythrobacteraceae; genus Altererythrobacter; species Altererythrobacter arenosus. The sequence goes on along the minus strand of NZ_CP121106.1, from coordinate 1,923,427 downwards.
GACCAGCGTCTGTCCGTGGAAAGGCACGGCGCATTATCACAGTCTTGAAGCTGATGGCATGATCAACGAGGACGCGGCCTGGTACTATCCCGAGCCCAAGCCCGCGGCGGCCGAGATCGCCGGCCGGATCGCGTTCTGGAAGGGCGTGGAAGTCAGCGAGGCGTGACTGACGCCCGCGCGCTGATCGATCGACTCGAACTCATCCCGCACCCCGAGGGTGGATGGTATCGCGAGACCTGGCGCGGTCCTGGCGGGCCAAGCGGGCGCGCCGTCGGTACCGCGATCCTGTTCCTGCTCGAGCGTGACCAGCGCTCGCACTGGCACCGGGTCGACGCGCATGAGCTATGGTTGTGGCAGATGGGCGACCCGTTGAGCCTGCATATCGCCGCGACCGAAGCCGATCGGGCGGTGCCGCTCGTGCTGGGCCCCAATTCCGAAGAGGGTCAGCAGTTTCAGGCTGTGGTGCAAGCGGGCCATTGGCAAGCCGCGATACCCGCGAATCAAGGCTCTGGATTCGGCTTTACGCTTGTCTCATGTGTCGTGACGCCGGGATTCGAATTTGCCGGGTTCGAACTTGCGCCGCCTGGCTGGGAGCCAGGCTGAAGAGGTTTGGCCGGCGGCGCGCATCCGCGACCCGCGCCGCCCGAACCATTCAGATCAGCTGAGGTGCTTGGAAACCGCAGCCGTCATCTTGAACATGGAGATCTGCGAAGTGCCGATCACCGCGCCAAGCTTGTCATCGGGATTGATTTGGCGCTTGTCCTTCGAATCCTGAAGTCCATTTGCCTTGATGTAGTCCCAAACCTTGGAGGTGACCTGGGCGCGGGTCATCGGACCCTTGCCAACCACATTCTCCAGCTGCGGCGAGAGGTTCACCGGCTTTTGCAGTGCGTTGTTGCCAGCCATTGTCAGTTCCTTTCCTATTTATGGCCGTTGATCACTCGAAGTCGTCATCGTTCCAGTCGGCTTCTTCTTCATCCGACTTGGTGTATTGGGCGACCAGCGCATGGCTGGCGACGACATGCCCATCCAGGGCTGCGAGCAGTTCCCCCCGGCTCGCCCCTGGCATCAGGGTGAGCGGAAGATCGAGTGCGAACAGCTGGAATACGAATGTGTGGGTTTCGCCCTTTGGCAGGTCGGGCAGGAGCCATTCCGAGTTGCCGAGCGAGTTCTTTCCGGTGCGCGGGGGGACTTCCCCTTCAAGCAGCTTGCCGCGTTGCCCTGCAAGCCCCCACACCAGCCAATGGCAGCGGGGCTCGTCACCCTCGGTCGAGGCATCCTCGACAATCACGACGAGTTCCTGCGTTCCGGGGGGCGGCGCGCTCCATTCGAGCGGCGGCGCAACCGCGTCTTCCTCGTCGGCAGTAAAGCACGGGTCGAGTTCGCCACCGTCGCGAAAGGCCGGACTGGACAGCGCAAGGCCGCCCTTGCCGTGCACACCGGCACTACCGAGCTTGGCAACAGCCAGACCCGAATGCTGGGCAGCTGGCGGCAAAGCCGAAGTCAACCAGTCGGGCACGCTATTCACCGGGGCAATACTCCTTGTTCCGGCCCCCGGTGCTAGGCGTTTCCCTAGGGCGTGACGAGGCAGCCAAGGCGAATTTGCACCGGTTTTCCCCCGATGCAGCGCAAAATTGCGCCGAAGCGAAAGAATCCAAGGGAGAATCTGGCGTCAGAGGGGTTGCTGGAGGCGAAATTGTATCCTGCGCACGGGGAAAATCCTGTGCGCATAACCTGGTGGCAGCGCACCATATCCTGCCGTGGCAGCGAGTCTCAGCCCCCCAAAAGGCTATTCGGCGGCGAGGCGCATGCTCGCGCCCGACCGGGGATCGATCCTCGATAAAGCGATCTCGATGACCTTGTCGGAGGGCGCGGGCTTGGCGATCAGCTCGGCGTCGAGCTCGCGAATGCGCTCGTTGTGGCGATCGAGGTCTGCGGAGTGGAGAATGAAGGGGATGCCAACCTGCTTGAGCGCGTTCGCCACCGGGAAACAGGTCTTCCCCCCGCCCAGGGACACGTCGAGAATGGCGACATCGAGTTCTTCGTCATGCTGCTCGATCAATGCCAGCGCGGCCTCGGCGGTGGTGGTCGAATGCACCGAGCAGCCGAGGTCTTCGGCAGCCATCTCAAGATCCATCAGGATCAAGGGCTCGTCCTCGAGCAACAGGATGTTATAGGTTTCGCTCATTTCCGGTCCTTGGCGGGCAAGGTAATAACGACCGAAAGCCCTTCCGGTTTCCAGCGCCGCTCGATTGTGCCTTGCCCGGCGCGCAGCAGGCGATCCATGATCGCGGTCCCGGTGCCGGGCTGGATTGCCTCCTGGTCAATCGGCGGTCCGCCTCTTTCGCTCCAGGCGATGACCAGCGCGTCACCCGCCTGATCCATGCCCCAGTCGACCGTCACCCAGCCGTCATCATTGGACCACGCGCCGTACTTGGTCGCGTTGGCGGCAAGTTCGTGCAGCATCAGCCCGACCAGGGACACCGTCCCAAACGGCATGCGCGCGCCATTGCCCTTGAGCTCGAGGTGCTGGCCTGCGTCCCCGTAGGGAGCGAGGACCGCCCGGATCGCCTCGCCGATCTGGATACTGCCGCTGGAGGCGTCATCGAGCGTGGTTTCATACGCCCGGCCCAATGCCTGGATGCGCTCGTTGATCTCGGTCGCTTCGGCTTGGATGCCGCGCATTCGCCCGGTGACGTTGACGATGCCGGAAATCACCGCAAACATGTTTTTCATGCGGTGCGAAAGCTCACGCGCCATTGCCTTGGCATGGCGTTCCTCGGCACGCGCTGCCCGGACATCGCTGACGTCCCATTGGCTACCGAAGAAATACACCAGGTCGCCGTCGCTATTGTAGATCGGCCCGAGGTGGAGTGCATTCCAGAAGCTCGACCCATCCTTGCGATAGTTGAGCAGTTCGACCACCACGACCTCTTCATGCTTGAGGGCGTGACGGATCCGCTCGACCGCCGCAGGATCGCTGTCGGGGCCCTGCAGGAACCGGCAATTGTTTCCGATGATATCCTCTTCGTCGTAACCGGTCAGCTCGCGGAAGGCGCGGTTGGCGAACACGATCGGAAGGTCGTCGAGCTTCGGATCGCACAGGCAGATCGCCATGCGCGTCTGCGCCATCGCCTGTTCGAAAAGCACGCCTGAGGCGCCGGAGAAGTGATCCCCTTCATGGCCTTTCTGGAAGCGTTCTGGCGCGTCGTCGAAACGCATGGACGCCTGCGCCACGCGACGCGCGTCGTGATTGTCATCTGTCGTCAATGTAAATGCCTAATCAGTTGCAGCCCAAGCAAGGGGCCAGCGCTTTGCGCTTTATTGCCAATTGGCAGACTAACGGCACAAACGGGCAGAGCGTTCCCTCGTAACCGCGCGCTACTCCGGCAGAGGCGAGTGAAATCTTTGCTTGGCAAAGGCAATTTTCGGAAAATTTTTTTCCGTGGTTACTACGAAAACCCTAACCTGGGGCGGTATCGAACGCCGGAAGGTCACCCAATTCGACCCATGCCTGCTTGCTCTTGGTAAAGATGTGCATCGCGGGCTGCAGGTTCGAAGTATCGTCGAGCGTCCCGGCCTTGACGAAGACCATCTGCGGCAAGCTGCCAACCAGTGAGAACAGCGGAGATCCGCAATCCGGGCAGAACTGGCGGTCGACCGAACCCCCGCTGTCGCCCTTGTCCGCGTAGGTCTTGATCTCCCCTTCATACTCCAGCGCCTCGCGCGGAACGCCGATAATCGCGGAGAAGGAGGAGCCGGCCTGCCTCTGGCAATTCTTGCAATGGCAGATCACGCTCATCTGTGGCTCGCCGGAGATCTTGTAGCGAACCTTGCCGCACAGGCAGCCGCCGGTCATCGCCATAACCTATTCCCCTCCCGCGTCGGCGCCGGTGAACAGGAACGCCAGGAACCCAAGCGCGAAGAGCGCGTCACCGACGAGAACTGCGGCAACGAGCGGTTCGCCATTCTCGCCAAATGCCTCGGGCGCGAGCAGTGCCACGACCCCGACTTTGCCGATGACCCCAGCCCACAGGACCTGAGCGTATCTCAGCGGATCGCGCGCCACGAAATAGTAGACCACGCCGAAACAGAAAACGAGCAGCCCGACGATCCGTGCGTCGACCGAAGCGTCGGGCGTGATCATCCCGGCGAGGCCGATCAGAAAATTGAAGATAGCAGCGATCCAGAAGAAATTGCGCCAGCCACGCGCCACGTCGCCAGATTCGTTCATCAAGGTGTCTCCTCGCCTGAATATTTTTGGACGTCGGTATAGCCGCAGCCTGTCAACTGCCGGTCGCCGATCGTGATTGTAGCCGTGAAAGGATAGGTTCGGTCGCTCATTCCGTCGGAGCATTCGCCCGGCGTGACCGCGATCTGCATCGCTTCCCCTTCGAGCTCGCCCGAATATCCGAGGCCATTATTGCCGGCAAAGCGAGCGACCTGGATGGTCACCCCTTCGATGTTCTCAGGCGTGGTCCACCTGAGATCCTCGCCCGTGATCTCGGCGCCCCAGAATGGCTCCGTACCGACGAGCGTCACGGCCTCATCAGCCGAAATTCCCGAATAGGCCGCCGTGTCCTCGCTAATGCTGTCCGCCTCGGCCGTCGCACTTTCCTCGCTTGTGCATGCACTTGCGAGGAAACAGGCGATCGGCGCCAAGATAATAAGTCTATACTTCAAGGACAAAGCTCCTCCCCCTGAACAACGAGACTAGGCAATCGCTGCCTGCTCCACAAGCGCCCTGTGCGCTGTGTGGAACCTACGATGCCGTTGGCCCGTTGTGCAATCAAACACTGTTTCAGTTGGAGGTAGTACAATGAAGCGCACGCCCATGATCTTGGGCGCGATGGCGCTTGCCATCGGTGCCGGAACGGCGGTTGGCATGTCGACGCCGACCGATCCGCTCAGCCGTTACGGCGACACCTTCGATAACATTCCCCGGCACGCCACGCAGTTTGCCACCGTGGACGAGCAACGGCGGATGATTGCCGCGCGCGATCAATATCCGCTCGTGACGCCGGAAGGCACCATCGAGGTTGCCGAATTGGTTTTTCACGGGCGCCTGCGCGACCGGGTGCGACGCGTCCAATCGCTTGAGGAATCGCTCGACCTGGCGGGCTCTCAAGAGGGCTATTATTCCGCCCGGAATGTGAGTTTCGAGCAGGCCCAGGCGCTCGATGCCCAGCAACCCATTCCTCAACCTTCCGACGACAGATTGGAGACGGCTCGTTTGCAACAGGCAAGCTACGTCCCACTCGAACAGGGCATCTTCGAACAGCGCGTCGCCGTGCGGGAAATTCCGGCGCGCAACATGTCCGCCAATCGCCTTGCCCAGCGCGAGGCGGCAAATGACAGCAGGGCTCGGACCATCGACGTCGAGGCAGAACTCGCCGCGCGGAACTGATCCTTGCGCCATGCGGGCGACCGAACGTGGCAGGATGGCAGGATAAGCCATCTCCCCGGGTCGTAACGGCTCGGTCGCCCGCAAACCGTTATCAACTCCGCACGTTCGGCGACGGTGCGTGCAAGCGCTATCTTGGCTAGCCTTCGAGCAGGACGATGTCCCAACTGTAGCGATTGTCGCCCAGCGCCGTGGCGACCGATGTGGGCGCGCCTGCGCCAAGCGACTTGTAGAGCTCGTCGCGCCGGTTCGCCGCATCGTCTTCCGGGAAATACATTTGCAAGACGTTCCGGGCATCGATGCCGGTTGCGTCCATGTGAATATGCGGCGGCCTGTTCCCGATCGGACTGTCGTAGCTGCCGGGCTTGATCGTGGTCAGCTTCCAACTGCCATCGCTGCCGGTATGGATGCTGGCATAGCCCTGGAAGTCGGGGTCGAGCGGCATGATCGCCGGATCCTGCGGATGGGCGTAGCGCCCTGCGGCATTCGCCTGCCAGATATCCAGCCGTGCGCCGTGGATCGGGTTTCCACGCATGTCGAGCACGCGGCCCATCACCTCGATGACCTGTCCCTTCGCGCGGTTCGCATGACCGGCGATGCGCGTCAGATCCGCATCCGTCTCGCCGCGATAGGAGGTCGGGAAAAACGGCCCCATCGGCGACTCGGCCGTCACCGTTTGCGCCAGCACGCTGGAGGCGCTCGCTGCGCCGACCAATGCGCCCGCCGCGAAAGCTCGGCGTGAAACAACGTATTTGCGATTTGGCATGACCGCCCTCCCCTCATCGATCCAAGGCGACCCAAGGTGGAAGATTAGGCGGTTTCGCGAAGCCTGTCTATCGGATGCCGCGTTGTGGCTTGCTATGCGCCCCTCGCTGCCTTCACCGCCGCGTTGAAGGGCGCGTAGTCGACATAGTCGCGATGCTTCACGACCTTGCCATTCTCGACAGTCAGGATGATGACCATCGGTGTCACGCTCGAAACCAGGGTGCCGTCACCAAGGTCGAGGCCCCAGTCGAGTTCACCTTCGTAGATCGCGAGATCACCCGACACGAAGCGACGAGCGGTCTCGAATTCCATATGCGTGATGCCTGCATATCCGACGCGGAAGCGCTCCATCATCGCCGTGCGGCCTGCCGAGGCCACGCCGCCGAAGACGTAGGTCGCGGTCGGGTCCTCGAAACTCGCGTCGTCGGCTGCCAATGCCTCGAGCCGGTACCAATCGCGGCCGGTGTAAGCCGCGAAATAGGCATCGGCAATCGGTGCAGTCGCGGCTGTCATTTCCCCATAGCCGGGGCGCTCACCCTCCTCGGCAGCGAGCGGAGCTGCGGCGAGCGAAACGAGCGGCAACAGGGCGGCGAACATCAGTCTTGTCATAAATAGGCGCTCCGATGGGAGGGGGCACGACCACGCCTCGCCCCGTAACGGGGCAGCACCGGGTGCCGCCTCTCCCATTCGACCAGCGACGCCCGCCTCTCGACCGGCGAAGGCGCTCAGGCCGCTTGCTTGTAAGCCCAGCACTCGAGCTCGACCCGCGCGCCGAGCGCCAGCCCGTTGGCACCGAAGGCCGAGCGCGCCGGATAGGGTTTCGCGAAATATTCGGCGTAGATGGCGTTGAATGCTGGCCATTCGCTCATGTCGGTCAGCATCACGGTGCATTTGACCACATCCTTGTAGTCGAGGCCATGTGCCGCCAACCGCTCGCCGAGCCGGATCATGATCCGCCGTGTCTCGGGCTCGATGCCACCCGGTTCGACGGTCTGCCCGTCCTCTGCCATCCCAATATCGCCGGCAAAGATCAGCAGGTCGCCCACCTGGACCGCATCGGAAAAGGGGTACGGCAGGGGTGACGGCGTGAACACCGGCCCCTTGTCATGCGCCGCAGCCGACACGGTCAGCCCGGCGGCCAACGCGGCAGCACAGAAGCGAATAAAGGTCTTCGACTCGATCATGGGCTCCTCCCTCTCCCTCCCGGCAGATACACCGCCCGGCCGCGGCTGGGAAACGAAAGCCGACCGACCTGTCCGGCCGGTGTGGATTGACTAGGGAAACGAGCGGGGCAGCACTGTCAGTGCTTCGCGCAAGTCGCACTTGCGGTCGCCGGATCCCAACCGACTTGTCGATCGAAGGCAGGGGCAGCGAAGAAATCGCGTTGCTCTACTATCAGGCCGTTTTCGAGCTTCCAGTATGTGGTGAATGCCACCTCAAAAGGGCAATGGTGGAAGGTACCCGACCAGTTGCCATAGATCACAACCTTGTCACCGGAGGTCACGACCTCGGCAATGTCCCACTTGATATTGCGATAATTGCTCTGTGCCGTTCCGAGTTCGGCATAGGTTTCGCGAAACTCGGATTCGCCATTCATGACAATCTCGTAGGTCGGATCAACGAATGCGATGTCCGGCGAATAGAACTTCATCAGATCGTCGATGAGAAAGCCGGGCTGCTGGAACTTGGCGTAGTACCGGTCGACCAATTCCTCGGCGACCTCTTGACCGATCCCTTCATCCTGGTCGAACTGGCATCCTGCCAGTGCCAACGCCGCGACCAGAGTCACTGCTGTCCGCATGTCCAATTATCCTCCCGTTGCAGCAATCAGGCGGTCCCTTAGCTTGTTCGCGGGACGACCCAGCACAGTTACAATACGGACGCATGTTGCAGCGCCGCACGGAACCTCCCCTTGTCGCAGCGGTTCTCTTGCCATGAACAACAAGACCCTCGCCCTCGCCTTTCTCGCCGGTACCGGCCTGCTCCTCGCCGCCTGCGTCGGCACGCCCGGCCCGGTCGGCAATGCCAGCGTGCCGCAGCCTGCCAAGCCGGTCGAGCTCAACGCCTATCTCGGGAAATGGTATGAATACGGCCGCTACGAAGCGCCGTTCCAGAAGGGGTGCGAGGGCGTGACGGCGGAATACTCGCTGCGCGATGACGAGCGGATCCGCGTGGTCAACTCCTGCTACCAGGATTCGCTGGAGGGCAAGTTCCGGCAGTCCACCGGCAAGGCCAAGATCGTCGAGGGCAGCGAGGGTGCCAAGCTCAAGGTCAGCTTCTTCGGCCCGTTCTACGGCGATTACTGGGTGCTGGACCGCGGTCCGCAAGGGCCGGACGGGCTCTACGCCTGGTCGATCGTGGGCGAGCCGAGCGGCCGCTATTTGTGGATGCTCACCCGCGAGGCGCGACCCGATGGCGAACTGCGCGCTCTACTCGAAGGGCGGGTGAAAGAACTCGGTTATGATTGGGGCCTGGTGCGGCTGACGCAGCAGGCAGCGCCATAAACTAGGTCGCAGGCTCGTCGGCCTGCTCGCGCTTTTCGGCCTTCTCACGCTCGACCTTCTCGCGCTGGACGGCGACCGCGCGCGCCTGGTTGGCGAGACCGCGCCAGGTCTTTTCCGAACGCAATTCGCGGTCGCGCACATTCGCGAGCGTCGCGTTCTTGGCGGCGGCAGCGGCCTCTTCGGCACGCTGCATGTAGAATTCGTAGGTTACGGCCATGGGTGCTCCTAGGTGGGATGGGCGGGCGAAGGGGGGCGCGGCGGCAATCCACCGCACCCCCGCATGCAAAATCAGTCGGCAGCCGACAGGTTGACGGCGCTTTCCTTGCCGTTGCGGCCGGTTTCGACTTCGTAATTGAGGCGCTGCTCCTTATCGAGCGTGTGCATCCCAGCGGCCTGCACGGCCGAAATATGGACGAAGCTGTCGGCCGAACCGTCGTCGGGCTGGATGAAGCCATAACCCTTGTCGGCGTTGAAGAATTTTACGGTGCCTACCTTGGACATGTGTGTTCCTTTCAAAGAACTGAGGTTGCCCGCGCGCGAGATTGCGCGGGGGTCGTGCGTCAAATCGTCCGATGAAAGGAAATCGTCGCCTGGTTTACGCCGGGGCCCAGCCTTGCGATACGCAAAAGGGGCAAGCGGCGGTCTTCAAATCTCGACATCCGTCGCAAATTTCGACGTCAGCGCGGGGGCATTAGCACGGCTTGCCCGGTTCACCTAATCTATTCGGGCGTAAGGCGAATCCGCCGCCGCCGAAGCTAGAGCTGCTTTTCGGGCCGCGGGTCCTTCTTGTGCTTCGTCTCCTTGCCGAAATGCCGCTGCAAGCGCTGGGCGAGCGTGATCGCCGCCTTGCGCGCGGCATCGTCGACGGTCGAGCCATGCTCGGTCACCCCGATCGCCCGGCCACCGCGCGGCCGCGCCTCGAGCGTGCAGGCCTTGTCGTCATGGCCGTGGGTGTGGCGATGCTCGTCATGCACATGGACTTCGAGCCGGGTCAGCCGCTCCTCGAACCGCGCCAGTTTCTCGCGCACCCGCGCCTCGATCCGGGTCGCGACCTCCTGGGTGCCCATCACCGTGCTGTCGGAATAGAACTGGACCTGCATTGACGGATGCTCCTGTTTGGCTGTGGTTCTCTCCTACCAATATGGGAAGCATCGCGGCGGTTCCCAGCGAATTCGAACAGACGAATTGATGCGGGCATTCGCGCAAAAGGGCGTAGCGTGCGCGCGGGGCATTCCGCCCCGACTGGAAACGATCATGGCCAAGGGCCAACGCAAGAAGAGCCGCGAAGCACGCAAGCCCAAGAAGGAACAACCGCCCAAGCACAACGCCTCCAACCCCAGCCTCAAGCCCGGCGCGATCAGGGGGCTGGAGAACATGAAGAACGGCTGAGCCGGGCCGGGCGCGGCCTGCGCCCCCCCGCGAAATCCAACAGGATGGAACACTTGGAACAGGGTCCAGGGCCAAAAAGCCGCATTCTATAAACCTGGCGCGCCAAAGCGTAACTCTGCGCGCCAGATTGTCACCCTGCGCGGCCCGAGCGTGACTGTACGCGGGCGAACTGTGACCCGCCCTGCGCCGGAGTGTGACCCGCGCGCGGCGAAGGTGTGACCCGTTTGGCGAGCAGCGGATGGAGTGCCTTGCCGCGGCGCCTGCGCTCCGCTTTGGCGCCGGCCGCGTCGCGCATCGCGATTTCCCAGAACTCGGCAAATTTCGGAGCGCGAGCGCGCAGGCGATAGGCCGCCTGCCGGCTCATCCCGACGCTGCGCGCGGCGGGAGCGACCTTGCCGGTGCGGGCCAGCGCCTTGAGGAAAGCGGTCGCCTTCTCAGGCGTCCAGCGGGTGTTGTCAGGGGTGGTTTCCATCCGAAAGGGTTACGCATCGATTGGGGCTGTAGGAAAGTTTTGCGCCTACCTCCCCTTCCGTTAGCTAGGCAGGCATGAGCGTACCCGTCACCATCCTCGTCGATGCCGATGCCTGCCCGGTGAAGGAGGAGATCTACCGCGTGGCCGACCGGCACAAGGCGCATGTCCGCGTGGTCAGCAACAGCCCCTTCCGCGTGCCGGTGAGCGAGCGGGTCAAGCGCGTGGTGGTGAACGACAGCTTCGACGCGGCGGACAACTGGATCGCCGAGAACGCAGGAGAGCGCAGCGTGGTGATCACCGCCGACATCCTGCTGGCCGAACGCTGCCTGAAGGCAGGCGCGACGGTGCTGCGCCACGACGGCAAGAGCTTCGACGCCGCCAGCATCGGCAGCGCCATCGCCACCCGCGCGATCATGGCAGACCTGCGCGCCGGGATGGACGGCCCACTCGGAGCAGCTGGCGGCGGCCCGCCGCCGTTCAGCAAGGCAGACCGGTCGAACTTTCTGCAGGCGCTCGACCGGGTGCTGGTGAGGATGGGGCGGGACTAACTGAGTCTGGGTTCCCAGAGATCATCGGACACTCTGGGCAACATCATTCTCCGGAATTCCATGGCCACGAGTGGTAATAATCTCGCACTGTTTCGTAGGACTGCTTGAATTCAGGCAGTTCCTCGACCTCTGATGCCAAAGTCGCCCAATCTCTTTCTGATCTCTCGATCACATCTGGGTCGTCCAGTGAATCTTTCGTCGGCTGGATATCTCTCGACTCACACTTTCTTCGAAATGTTGAGAGGAGTTGCGTTTTATCGAGGCCCTGAATGATCTTTTCCGAGATGAGATAATCCAAATCGAAAACGTCTTGCCTTCTTGCGCGATTGCGTACCTTTTGCTGCAGTATTGCTCGATATTTTTCGGCGACCAAGTCTATTAGAGAATAAGCAAGTATCCTTACCTCGGATCCTTCTATATAGACCTCTTGGACAAAATCGATCGGCTCGTTGAAGCTAATGTCTGCGTGAAGAACCTGAGAACACGTTCCAGCAAGAAGAGATTTCTCTTGTGGGCTTCCTCTTTCGGCGTAGGCGAACTTCGCAGAAATTGCCGGATATGACGCCTCTACAAAAGAGTCTTCTCTAGGTCGAAATTTAACCGATTGAAGATCTAATAATATCTCAGGCATTCCAAGTTTAGCGGTCGCGCGAGGCAACGCTTCGCCGAGCTCCTCCCGAAGCTTATCTGGAAAATCCTTACTGGGTTCAAGAACGGTCGAAAAGTCGATATCTGCGGTGTTACGGCCGCTCGAATATATTGCACCAATCAGAATTCCGCCTTTGAGGAATATTTTTTCGCCGCAACTCTTCGTCATACCCAAGGCGACGAGGAAAACCTCAATCACCTGCCTTTCCAATTGTGTCTTCGTATCCGCCTTGGGGTCGGCGCTCCATAATTCCAGATTGACTGACAGGGCTTCTTCGATTTGCTCAGGACTAGACATTGATCGACATCATCCACCGTTCCGAGAATTGTGGTTCAAAAGGCTTCTCGGGATCAAGCACACGGCTGCTTCCTCGTTGCGCGAACTGCGTCCAGCCTGAGACTGTTTCGTGAGATAAGGAAATGTATTCCTCTAGGATATATCCCGCCCTTACCTTGGCGATTTGACTTCCGGATTGCTCAACGGTTCGAACGATTTCGGACAGGTGTGTTTCGGCGTACTCCTCGTAGACTTCAAGCACATGCGTCATTCCACCACAAAGAGAAGGCTTTTCCACCATATCGAGAAATGTCTGGCCTATGGTCGCCACTCGCTGGCGCGAATTGCGGGTCGTTAGGTGGTCGCCATATTTTTTTGTCGTCAAAGTCTCGAGTAGTCGGCCTCGGACTCGTTTGGGGTGGTGCACGTTGGAGAGCGGCTGAGTTTCATATTTCGGGTAGAATTCGGCCTCTTGGACTTTTTCCTGGATTTCTTTCCACGCGGCTCCCGAAGCCTTTGTTAGATAGAGCGGCTTTGGGCGGCGCGTTGTGAGGTTGTAGATCACCATCGCAGATAGGTGTGAGACATAGATTGCAGGATCCACATGGGTGACAATTTCCGCTACGTCGTTGTCTGGCACTATATTGAGACGCCAAAACCTTCCGTAGTCACGATCTCTAGAAATGATATTTTCAGCACTGAGTGCAGCCTTCGTCGACTCAAGCATGCTCAAGGTCGGTTCATTGCCTCGCAAGTATTTGGTCTCGCCAGCCTCGTACACGCGCACCATCGCTCGAAATATCTCTCTGTCTGCTATCACAGAGAAAGCACTTTGCTGCAGCCGCTCGGCGGTGGCCTCTGCCAAATGCGTCAACTGCCGACGCCTTGCAAATCGGTCCATTTTCCGTGCTGCCCTATACCCTACGTCCTAAGGACGTAGGGTATAGGGCAGCATGTCAAAAGTCAATAGTGTCGGACCAGAAGGTGGATGCAGTTGACTTTGTTATCACCACCCCTTATACGCGTCCTAAGGACGCGTATAAGGGGTGGTGAAGCTCAAGTGGGCACTCCCTGCCTCCGTGTTGCTTTTCGCCGCAGTCAATCGTCCTCCGGCAAATACAACTTCTCGCCCTTGTCACGGTAAACCTCGCTCACCTCCTCCATGCCCTTCTCCGCTTCCGCGGCCTCTTCGGCTGAGGTCTCGGCACGCAAGTTCTCGCTCGCAAGGTAGCTCTGTCCGAATTCTGCTTGGCGGCGAAGTCGCGCAGCTACCGCGCGATCCTGGCCGGGGAGACCGGGCTCTCAGCCAATCACCTTCACGCCTTCGTGCGGCCAGTCTACGTCAACGTCGACGCCCTGACGCTCCCATTCGGCGCGGGTCCAGCACCTGACGGATTCGATGCGGCTGCCGGTCACGGCGGCAATACGCATGCAGTACCGGGTGTCGGCGCTTCCGGCGGGGGCGGTGGCGGGGCGGGCCTCGTTGGTGGCGGCCAGCGGCGCGCTCGCAGCGAGGAGCGCGAAGGCGAGGATCGGTCTGGTGATATGCATGGCGAGGCTCCCGATGGGGTGGTTCTGCGCGCATGATACCACGATTTTGTGGTGGAGGCGAAGCGGTGTCAGCCGCCACCGCTCACCTTGCAGGTGGCCCCGGTTGAGCTAGTCCTCCGTCTTCACGTACAAGTCGCCGCCGTCGCGGTACTTCTCGGCCATCTCCTCCATGCCCTTCTCTGCCTCGGCCACGTCCGATGCAGCGATGAAGCCGGTCGATTCCTGGTCCTGCTTCGCAGCGAAGTCGCGCACTTCCTGCGTGATCTTCATCGAGCAGAACTTGGGCCCGCACATGCTGCAGAAATGCGCGGTCTTGGCGCCTTCTGCGGGGAGGGTCTGGTCGTGGTATTGCTCGGCCGTGTCGGGGTCGAGCGAGAGGTTGAACTGGTCGCGCCAGCGGAATTCGAAGCGCGCCTTTGACAGCGCATCGTCGCGGACCTGCGCGGCGGGGTGGCCCTTGGCGAGGTCGGCGGCGTGGGCGGCGAGCTTGTAGGTCACCACGCCCACTTTCACGTCGTCGCGGTCGGGCAGGCCGAGGTGTTCCTTGGGCGTGACGTAGCAGAGCATGGCGGTGCCGTACCAGCCGATCTGCGCCGCGCCGATGCCGCTGGTGATGTGGTCGTATCCCGGCGCGATGTCGGTCACGAGCGGGCCGAGCGTGTAGAAGGGCGCCTCGCCGCAGGCCTCGAGCTGCTTGTCCATGTTCTCCTTGATCTTGTGCATCGGCACGTGGCCGGGGCCTTCGATCATCACCTGCACGTCCTGCTCCCAGGCGCGCTTGGTCAGCTCACCCAGCGTGTAGAGCTCGGCGAACTGGGCTTCGTCATTGGCGTCGGCGATACTGCCGGGGCGCAGGCCGTCGCCCAGCGAATAGGCGATGTCATAGGCCTTCATGATCTCGGTGATCTCGTCGAAGCGCTCGTAGAGGAAGCTCTCCTTGTGATGCGCGAGGCACCATTTCGCCATGATCGAGCCGCCGCGGCTGACGATGCCGGTGACGCGCTTGGCGGTCATCGGGACATAGGGCAGGCGCACGCCGGCGTGGATGGTGAAATAGTCGACGCCCTGTTCGGCCTGCTCGATCAGCGTGTCGCGGAAGATCTCCCAGGTCAGGTCCTCGGCAATGCCGCCGACCTTTTCCAGCGCCTGGTAGATCGGCACGGTGCCGATGGGGACGGGCGAGTTGCGGATGATCCATTCGCGCGTGTCGTGGATGTTGCGGCCGGTCGAGAGGTCCATCACCGTGTCGGCGCCCCAGCGGATCGACCAGACCATCTTGTCGACCTCGTTCGCAACGTCGCTGGCCACGGCGGAGTTGCCGATATTGGCGTTGATCTTGACGAGGAAGTTGCGCCCGATCGCCATGGGCTCCGTCTCGGGGTGGTTGATGTTGGAGGGGATGATCGCCCGGCCGCGCGCAACCTCGTCACGGACGAACTCAGGGGTGATTTCCTGCGGGATCGCTGCGCCCCAGCTGTTGCCCTCGGGCATTTGGGCGAGCTTCGCGCGGCCGATGTTCTCGCGCTCGGCGACATATTCCATCTCGGGCGTGATGATGCCGCGGCGGGCATAGTGCATCTGGCTGACGTTCATGCCCGGCTTCGCGCGCAGCACGCGCTTGTGGACATTGGGGAACGGCGGGACGCCGCCCGAGCGGTCGGGGCCGAGCTGGCCGTTGTCCTCGGGCTTTACCTCGCGCGCGTCATATTCCTCGACATCGCCGCGCGCCATGATCCACTCGCGGCGCAGCTGCGGCAGGCCCGCCTGGATATCGATATTGGCCTCGGGGTCGGTGTAGGGCCCGGAGGTGTCGTAGACGCGCACCGGCTCTTCGCCGCCCTCCAGATCGATCTCGCGCATGGCGACGCGAACGCCCGATCCGGTGCGCGCGCCGACGTGGACCTTGCGGCTGCCCCTGATGGGCCCGGTGGTCACGCCAATCTCGAGCTTGCTGTTGATGTCGGCCATGCGAAGTCTCTCCTCGAGGCGGAGCACGGACTTCTGGCAGGATAGCCGCCCGCTCCCTCCGCCGATGCTAATCGGTTCAGGTTCGACGGGTCGGGCAGCGCAACCTGCCCCTCTCAGCCAAGTTCGAAAGCTGGCTCCCCGGGGATGGGCTGGATGTAGGCCGTTGGCGGGCGAATGTCTATCGCCGGTGGATCAGGTCGGCTGCGTTTCTGCCTGGAGATCGCGCAGATGCTTGAGCCCCGCCCCGATCGCCGCGGCAAGGCTGTCGACATGTTCGAGCGCGTTTTCGATCCGGCCCTGGCGTTGCGAGCGGGTGATGAATTCGGCCGGCCCCAGCGATAGCGACTGAAACACCGTCGGCGGCAGCAGCGGCAAGGCACCGCTGGCGAAATGGGGCATCGCCCATTCGACGACCGGGCGCTGTATGTCGTTGGCGGCATCGAGCCACAGCTCCTTGTTCGCGCGCAGCCATTCGCTGTCGCTGAAGTCCGCGACCAGCCGCATGAAGCGCTCGATGTCCTGCAGCTGGTAATCAACCGCCCGCCTCGCCCCGGCAGCGAAGGCATCGCACGGATCGCCTTCATGGTGGACGATCGCATCGGCGATCGCGCCGAGATAGAGGCGCCGTTCCTCGATGAATATCTCGCGGACAATCCCTTCCTTCGAACCGAAGTGATGGAAGATCGAGCCGTTCGAGATGCCGGATTTCTCCTGCACGTGCTTCATCGTGAGCTCGTTGAAACCGTGCGCCATCAGGAGTTCACGGGTCGCATCCAGCACCCTGTTTCTCGTCTCTTCGCTGCGTGATTGCACCATCCGGCTCCCTTGGCACGCGCCTGCACGAATGTCACTCTAGACTATTTCTCTAGATTGTCACTCTAGACTTTCACTCCAATTTCGATTAGTGGGTGATTCGTCAACGCCATCAGGAGGATTGAAAAATGCAGGCTTCGACCAACAAAGAGCGGCTCGACCGGCTCAAGATTGCCACGATTTTGCTGGGGGGCGTGGCCGCCTTTGCAGCGATTGCCCCTACCCCTGCCGCGGCGCAGGCATGCACCGACGGCGCCGGCGCCGGTTCGATCCAGTGCGGCGATTTCGCCCAGGCGGACGAATCCGGTTCGAGCGCGGTCGGTGACGGTTCGAGCGCTACCGGAATCTTTTCGACTGCCATCGGCAGCAACACTGTTGCTTCTGACACCAGCGCCACAGCCCTGGGACAGAGCGCTGACGCAACGGCGCAGAACGCCTCGGCCGTGGGTCGTTCGAGCGAAGCCTCCGGGACCAGTTCTACCGCGGTCGGCGCTAGTTCCATCGCCAGCGAGCAGAACAGCACGAGCCTGGGTGCCGCAGCCGAAGCGGGGGCGCCACGCTCCATGGCACTCGGCGCCCTGTCGACTGCGAATGCGACCAGCAGCGTCGCGATCGGCTATGCCTCGGTCGCCGATGAAGAATCCACGGTGTCGGTCGGCAGCGCCAATTTTCAGCGCCGCATCACCAATGTCGCGGATGGTGTGAATGCCACAGATGCGGCGACTCTTGGCCAAGTGCAGACAGGGTTGAGCTCGCTCGGCACCTTCCTGCAGGACCAGATCGACGACACCACCACCACGCTACAATCGCATGCCATCGCGATCGGTGCGGCTAGTGTCCAAATCCTGGATAACGCTGCATCGATCGCCGCCAACAGCGCGATGCTCGGCGACCATGAAACACGCTTGCAAACCCTCGAAGGCCTCGCCTTCAACCTCGACAACACGCTCGATCGTTTCGACGACGAGATCGACGGCTCGACCGCCGTCGCCATCGCCATGTCGGGCAACGCCTTCCTTCCCGGCAAGCGGTTCAACATGACCGGCAACGTCGGCACCTACAACGGTGCCTGGGCCGGCGCGCTGCAGATCGGCGCGCTGGTGAAGGAGAACATCGCCATCAACGCCGGCATCGCAACCGGTTTGAACAAGCGCGGCAAGACGGGCGCCCGCGTCGGCTTCAGCTTCGGCTGGTGAGCCACCCGGCGGGGACCGCCAACAGGCGGCCGGCGCCCTCCAAGTCCAAGTCCAACCAAAATCTGAAATGCAGGAGAGTAACCATGAAAACGTTTGTATCGATTATCGCCCTTTCGCTTGTCGCCACCTCGGCGACGGCCAATGCCGGGCTGCTGAGCTCGGTCAAGAAGATCGCCAAGAAGGAACTGACCCGCGTTGCCCAGAACGCGACCGACGGTGCGGTTGAAACCAGCTGGAATGTCGAGAAGGGTGAAGCCGCCAATGGCAAGCCTTTCCGCCAGGAAGGTGGCACCACCGTTCCAACAGCAGACGATGTGCAGGCTCCCCAGCGTCCGCAGCGTGCGAAGATGAGCCAGAACGGCACCACCGTCGAGACCGCCAGCGAAGTGCAGGCGCCGCAGCGTCCGCAGCGTGCGAAGATGAGCCAGAACGGCACCACCGTCGAGACCGCCAGCGAAGTGCAGGCGCCGCAGCGTCCACAGCGTGCAAAGATGAGCCAGAACGGCACCACCGTCGAGACCGCTAGCGAAGTGCAGGCGCCGCAGCGTCCACAGCGTGCAAAGATGAGCCAGAACGGAACTACCGTCGCGACCGCCAGCGAAGTGCAGGCGCCGCAGCGTCCGCAGCGCGCCAAGATGAGCCAGAACGGCACGACCGTCGCGACTGCCAGCGAGGTTCAGGCCCCGTCGGAGCCGCGCTAACCGGATCCCCTGATCGCGCAGGCTCGACTGCGATCAGGGAAGAATGGAAAGACCAGCCAACCGAGCCTGCATGGCTGGACTTGGGAGAGGCGCGCCACGACCGGCGCGCCTCTCTTTTCCTTGGCGGGTGTTTTTGCATGAGCGCGATTTGCGGATAGTCTGCCCCGCACGGCCTCCGCCCGAGGCCGCCCGCGGGAGAACTGGACCGATGTACACACTCTATGGCGCGCTCGCCTCGCCCTATTCGATGAAGATCCGCAGCCTGCTGCGCTATCGCCGGTTACCCTTCGTGTGGCGTGACGGTGCTGCGACCCAGGAGGCTTTGCGCCAAGTGCGTGCCCCGGTCATCCCCGTGCTGGAATATCCCGACGGCTCGTTCGCCAATGATTCCACGCCCCTGCTCTACGATCTGGAACAGCGGCACGAGGCGCGCGGTGTCGTCCCGCCAGATCCCGCGATCGCCTTCGCCGCCCATCTGCTCGAGGATTTCGCCGACGAATGGATGACCAAGCCGATGTTCGGTTATCGTTGGCTGGAAGAGGTCGACCAGGTGCAAATGAGCCGCTGGCTCGCCTTCGACAACCTGCACGGCGGCGGGTTGAAGACCAGCCAGTCGTGGGCGGAGCAGTTTCGCGCGCGGCAGGTCGGACGCATGCCGATGGTGGGCTGCACGCGCGAGAATTTCGGGTTGATCGAGGCCTCGGCGCGCGCCGTGCTCGACATCCTCGAACGCCGCGTGACCAGCGCGTTCTTCCTGTTCGGCACCCGCCCCAGCCTCGCCGAATTCGGCCTCTACGGCCAGATCTCGCAACTGGCGACCGATCCCACCCCGCAGGCGATGATGCGGGCGGAGTTCCCCTACACCTACCGCTGGTGCGCCCACATGGACGACCTCTCGGGTGTCGAGGGCGAATGGGCCGACGAACCCAGCGATGCCGCGCTCGAGTTGCTGGGCGTTGCGGGAGAAGTCTACGCGCCGTTCCTCGCCGCGAATGCTGCCGCGCTGGCGGCGGGAGCCGAGGAACTGGAAATGGAAGCGATGGGCCACCGCTATCGCCAGGCGCCGTTCAAGTACCAGGCCAAATGCCTCGCCGACCTGCGCGCCCGCTACACCGGCCTTGCAGATGGGGATCGCGCGCGGGTCGATGCATGGATTGGCAGCGCGTGGACCGATTTGCTCAGTCCGCGGTGACCGACCTCGCCTTGTCGCGCAGGGCGCGAATTCCCAACGCCACGAACTCGCCGATGGCCTCGATCTGCGTTTCGAGATCGCCCGAAAAGCGCCCCTGTCGATAGGAACGCGTCGCCACTTCGGCGGGGCCCAGCATCATCGACTGGAACGCCGCGGGCGCCAGCATCGGCAAGGCACCGTTGGCAAAGTGCGGCATCGCCCACTCGATCACCGGCCGCTCGATCGCACTCGCCGCTTCGAGCCAGACATCCTCGTTGCGCCGCAGCCATTCGCTTTCGCTGAATTCGGCGACCAGCCGGTCGTATTCCTGGGGGAATTGCGCGTGATAGTGCATCGCTGCCTTCGCGCCTTCACCGATCGCATCGCAGGGGTCGCCCTTGAAGGCCAGGATCGCATCGGCGACCGAGCCGAGATATCTCTGGCGCTCGCGCACGAACAGCGCCTGGATGATCCCTTCCTTCGATCCGAAATGGTGGAAGATGCTGCCGTTCGAGACACCCGACAGCTCGGAGATCTCCTTGAGCGAGACGGATTCGTGGCCATTTGCGAGGATCAGCTGGGTCGCTGCCTCGAGCACTTTCGCGCGCGTTTCCTTGCTGCGTCTCTGCACCATGCTACCCACTTGGCAGCGCGGGGCGCGAATGTCACCAGCCCTTGCCGCTACGGCTGTGCCGGAGGCTTAACCGAAGCGCAGCATGCCAGCGCCCGCCAGCACGACGCCGATCACCAGCGTGACCAGCGGCCAGCCGCGCCGCATCGCCGCCAGGTTCTTGAGCCAGGTCTGGAAATAGAGGTCTGAAATCGCCATCACCACCAGCGCCTCGAGCATCATCATCCCGCCCATGATCTTCATCACGATCGAGAGGATGTCGGCCGGATCCCACGGCGAGAGCAGATAGACGGCAGCGCCCACGAACAGCTCGATGAAGCCGCTCAGCAATTGCAGCGCGGGCGACTTCTCGATCTCCTCGACCATCTTGGCCCATTTGCCGGGCGAGCGCAGCGCGCCAATCGCCACCGCGATGGCGAAGAGGCCCAGGAGCGTGGCGCTCCAGGCGACCATGTCGAGATTGTCGTACATCCTTCCCCCTTGTCCTTGCTGGCCTAGGCCAATTCCTGCGCGCGTTCACCCAGCGCGCGTTCACCGTCATAGACGAATTCGGCGCCATCGAGATCGATTGTCGGTATCTCCTCGCGCTCGCGCCAATAGTCCTGGTTGTGCCGCCATTCGGGCTTGTCCCCGCGCCGCGGCAGCTTGTCGAGCCCGCGCATCAGATAACCCGGGTTGAAATTGTCGGCCTCGATCCACGGGAGCAGCTCCATGTCCCGATCCTCGGGCCGCAGGGCAACTTCAACCCGGGCTACACCCTTGTCCTTCATCCGGTTGAGCAGCGCGCAGACGAAATCGCCCAGCATGTCGACGCGCAGGGTCCAACTGGCGCGGAAATAGCCGAACACCCACGCCATGTTGGGGACGCCGGTGAACATCATTCCGCGATAGGTGACCGTGTCGTGCCAGTCGATCGCCGCGCCATCGACCTCGAACGGGATGCCGCCCATCACCGAGAGCTGGAATCCCGTCGCCGCGACAATCAAGTCTGCCTCGATCTCCTCGCCCGAGGCGGTGCGCACGCCCGTCTCGGTAAAGCGCTCGATCGTGTCGGTCACCACTGTCAGCTTGCCGGCTACCGCCGCGCGGAACACGTCGCCGTCTGGGCAGAAGGCGAGCCGCTGCTGCCACACGCGATACTTGGGCGTGAAGTGCGGTTCGAATTCGAAATCGGGCTTGCCGGTAAAGGCGCGGACCAGTTCCTTCAGCTCCTCGAACACGGCATCGGGTTCCTCGATGCAGCGCCGCGTCATCAGGTCCTGGTCGTGCATGATCTGCTGGCGCACCACGCGATGGATCGTCGGTTCGTCGATCCCGACTTCGCGCAGGCGGTCGGCCAGCTCGTTCTTGTTCTCAGAGCAATAGAAATAGGTCGGCGAGCGCTGCAGCATGGTGACATGCGCGGCCTTCTCGGCGAATTCGGGCACCACCGTCGCCGCGGTCGCGCCCGACCCGATCACCAGGATGCGCTTGCCCGAGAAGTCGTAATCCGGGTCCCACAATTGCGCATGGACGAAGTCGCCCCGGAAATCGTCAAGGCCCTTCTCGCGCCATTCGGGCGGGATGTAGGGCGTCTCGTGGTCGTAATAGCCCTGGCACATCCACAGGAAGTTGCAGGTGAAGCGCTGGAGGGCGCCATCGCTGAGCCGCTCGGCCTCGACCGTCCAGAGATTGGTGCCGCGCGAGAAGGCGCAGCGCGTGATCCGGTGGCCGTAGCGAATGTGTTCGCCGATCCCGTTCTCTTCGATCACCTCGCCCATGTATTTGAGGATTTCCTCGCCGTTCGCGATCGGGGGGCCGATCCACGGCTTGAAGCGATAGCCGAAGGTGTAGAGGTCGCTGTCCGAGCGGACGCCGGGGTATTTGTGCGTTTCCCAGGTGCCTCCGAAGGTCTCCTTCATCTCCAGGATCTCATAGCTCGCCCAGGGGCACTGGTCCTGCAGGTGATAGGCGGAGCCGATGCCGGAAATCCCCGCGCCGACGATCAATACATCGACATGGATGGCGTCGGGTTGGCTGGCGGGTCGATCCATGGCTTGGTCCTCTCGTGATGATGGCAAGATGCGCGCGCTACGGCCAGCAATCATTGATCGAGGTCAATCCTGCGAAAGACGGGTTGCCGCAAGCAACCTTTTGCGCCAGCTTTGCCGGGAGAGGAGAATTGGATGCCGTTCCGCATGACCGAGATGGTGGGATGCGAATTCCCGCTGTTCGCCTTTTCGCATTGCCGCGACGTGGTAGCCGCCGTGAGCCGTGCAGGCGGTTTCGGCGTGATGGGCGCGGTGCGCTTCACCCCCGAGCAGCTTGAGACCGAGCTCAGGTGGATCGACGATCACATCGACGGCAAGCCCTATGGCATCGACGTGCTGATCCCCGAGGTGCAGGCGGTCGAGCGGCAGGTCACCGCCGACGAAGTCGTCTCCATGATCCCCTCGCAATATCGCGATTTCACCCGCCAGATCCTGCGCGAATGCGGCCTCGCCGAAGACGATGCGACCCCGTTCGGCGGATCGCAGGCGCCCAACACCTCGCTCGGGCAGGAACTGCTCGAAGTCGCGCTCAATCACCCGGTCAAGCTGATGGCCAATGCGCTCGGCACCGCGCCGCCGATGATGATCGAGGCGGGCAAGAAGCACGGCGTGCCGGTCGCCGCGCTGGTCGGTGCCAAAGAACACGCGATGAAGCAGATCGAGGCCGGGGTCGACGTGATCGTCGCCCAGGGCGGCGAAGGCGGCGGCCATTGTGGCGAGGTCGCGACCGTGGTGCTGATCCCCGAAGTGCTGCAGGCGATCGAGCAGGCCGGGGCCGATATCCCCGTGCTCGCCGCGGGCGGCATCATGAACGGCCGTCAGATGGCGGGGATGATGGCAATGGGCGCGGCCGGCGTGTGGTGCGGCAGCGTGTGGCTCGCCACCACCGAGGCCGAAACGCATGAGGTATTCCGCGAGAAGATGGTCGCCGCGACCAGCCGCGACACGATCCGTTCGAAGCACCGCACCGGCAAGTACAGCCGCCAGCTGCGCACCGGCTGGCACGCGATGTGGGAGGAAGCGGGCCTCCCCGCCCTCCCCATGCCGCTGATGATGCTACTGTCGGAACCGGCGCTTCGCGCAATCGACAAGGCCGCGGTGAACGGCAATCCCAAGGCGCAGGAGCTATGCTCCTATTTCGTCGGGCAGGGTGTCGGGCTGGTCAGGGAAGTGACCTCGGCCGGGCAGGTCGTGCAGGACTTCAAGGAGGGTTTCGCCGCCGGTTACGAGACGCTGAGCGAAGCGATCGCCTGATTCAGTTCTTCACGCCGCGCTCGCGCGGGATCACCGCCGCGGTGAAGCGCGAGATGCAAATCAGCTTGCCTGCCTCGTCCTCGATCCGGATCGACCATATCTGTGTCGTGCGGCCCAGGTTGAGCGGGGTCGCCGTGCCGTAGACATGGCCGCTGAAGGCCGGGCGGACGTGGTTGGCGTTGATTTCCAGCCCCACTGCCACCGATAGCTGCGGATCGACCACCCGGCTCGCCGCGACCGAACCGACCGTTTCCGCCAGCACGACCGAGGCGCCGCCATGCAGCCTGCCGAACGGCTGCTGGGTCCGGTGATCGACCGGCATGCGCGCGGTGAGAAAATCGGGGCCGATTTCCGTGAATTCGATCCCGACGTGCAGCGGCATGCCGCTCTCGTTCAGCAGATTCAGTTGCTTGAGTTCGGGCAGCTTGCCCGCCCACCAGATGATCTTTTCGCTCATGCGCGGCTAGTGGCTGTGCGCGGCGCCCATGTCCATCGACTTCTCGCCTGCGCCACCCACCCAGATCGGCGAGCTCCAGCCGCGCTCCTGGATCGTCAGCGCAAGTCCGTCGCGGACCGGCTTGCCCAGCCGGTTGGCTTCCCAGGTCGACCAGCGGCAGGTCGGCCGTTCAAGCACGCGCAGGTAATAGAAGGCGCGGCGGTCGGGATCGTAATCGGGATCCTGCCAGCGCGCCTCGAGCTGGGTCGCGCCGTAACCGGTGGGGATGGCGCAGTTCGCCGTATCGATCCGCGCGCGTGCCGCCGGGCAGCGATGCGTCCGCCGGTCGGGGGTGCCTTCGGCGCAGGCGATGTCGTAGACCTGTTCGCGCAGTTCGCCCCTGGCATCGACCCAGCCGCGGATCAGCTGGAGCCGTTCGAGCCCTGCGCTGTCGGGGTCCTTCATCGCTTGGGCAAGAAAGGTCGGCGCGCCATCGCCATGGCCAGCAAGGTCGCCGCCCATCGCCACGCCGCCGCGATAGGCAAGTCTGGCGAAATCGTCGCGATTGAAAATGTCGACCGGATAGCCGTGCCCGGCGAACAGTCGCAGCTTCACCCTTGTGCCGCTAGTCGCGAAGGTCTCCTTGCGGCGCATCGCGGCATAGATGTCCTCGCGATTGTTCTGTTCGGCCCACACTCCGGCCAGCCCCGCCGCGCTCCATTCGTAGAACGGGGTCGCCGCTGTTCCCTGCAGGTTTTCCTCGCCCGGCCAGACCACCGCACGGCGCCCGTCGGGCAGGCCATCGAGCGCGCCCGTCTTGCCGAAATAGCTCTCTTCGTCGACCGGCCCGCCGCCATTGTGCGTGTCGGACGAGCCGATCAGGCCGAACTTGTAGGGATTGACCCCCATTTGCTGCTCGAGCGTCAGCCCGCGCTGCAGCGCCTGCCGGACGTAGCTGCCGTTGGTCTGCCCCTCTTCGACCGTGCCGAGCAGGATGTTGTAGATCTCGAAATCGGCCCATTCGTCATTGGGCGAGAGCAGCGGGTGGGTGTCCGATGTGCCCTTGACCTGGCTCATCTCGACAATCGGTTCGTTGCGCATGCGCTGCGCCGCATATTCGGCGGTGATCGGCCCACCCGAATAGGTCGTCAGCTCGAACATCCGGCCGTTCGATACGTTCGAATTGTGCGGGATCGCCAGCCCTTCGATTCCCCTGGCGCGCATCGAGTCGAGCCAGTTCCACAGGCCTTCGGGATTCTGCGAATCGAGACTGTTGAACGGCAGGTCGGGGACGTTGGCACCGCGGAACAGCACGATCCGGTGAAGGTTCTGATTGCCCGGCGCGGAGGTGTATTCGTAGCCGTGGAAGGTGGTGAACTTGCCCGGCTCGTAATAGCGCTCTGTCGCGGCGCCGATTTCCGCCCAGGTCGAGCGCATCACGTCCTTGTCATAGACTTCCGCGAGCGGCTCGCCGGTGCGCAGCGTGCCTGCCACCTTGCCGAATGCGGCGGCGATCTTCTCGCGCGCAGTCGAGAACATGTCCCGGGCGTATTCGACCAGCGACAGAGGATGGTTGGGATCGTCCATGGCGGGCAGGACGCCGAGGTATTCGGCGTGATCGGTGACCGCGTAGAAATCGAGCGCTCCGCCCTTCAGCTTGATATCGTAGCCACCCATGTGGCGGATCGTCTCGCCTCGTGCATAGCGATAGGCGTCATCGGGCGTGGCGCGGATGCCGAAGATATAGGCATCGAAGGAATACTTGGTGTGGACGTGGACGTCGCCGAACAGCGCCTGGCGACGCTCGGGTACGTCCGCGCCCGCAGGCACGGCAGCGAGCAAGGCCACGGATGCCAGCGCCGCCGCACGCAGGCGCGCAAAATTCTGTCGGTTTTCCCTCATAGCGACTCTCCCCTTCGCCAATCGATCGGGGAGAGACTGCCCCTCGCCGGGACACTTGTCCAGCGAGGGTCAGGAACTCAAGCTTGCCGTAGCGTCAGGCGCCCTTCTGCTCCGCGATCCAGCGATCGATCTTCGCTTCGAGCACCGCCAGCGGCAGTCCGCCGGTGTTGAGGACCTGCGCGTGGAATTCGCGAATATCGAAATCCTTGCCCAGTGCCTTGGACGCACGCTCGCGCAGTTCCTGGATCTTGAGCGCGCCCACCTTGTAGCCCAGCGCCTGCGAGGGAATCGCGATGTAACGATCGACTTCGGCGACCACCTCGGTGCGGGTCATGCCCGAGTTCTCGAGCATGAAATCCACCGCCTGCTGGCGAGTCCAGCCCTTGGCGTGAATGCCGGTATCGACCACCAGCCGCATCGCGCGCAGTTGCTCGTCCTGCAGCGTACCGTAGCGATTCCACGGATCTTCGAAGAAGCCCATCTCGTAGCCGAGCGTCTCGGCATAGAGCGCCCAGCCCTCGATGAAGGCGGTGGTGCCGCCGAAGCGCATGAAGGCGGGCAGCGCCTCGTTTTCCTGCGCGAGGCTGATCTGGAAATGGTGCCCCGGCGCGCCTTCGTGCAGATAGAGCGTCATGTTGCCGGTCGTCAGGCGGCTGGGCAGGTCGTAGGCGTTGAAATAGAAGACGCCGGGCCGCGATCCGTCCGGCGTTCCCGAGCGGTAGGAGCCACCGGCCTGGAACTGCTCGATCGAGGGGTCGTAAGGTTCGATCTTGAGTTCGGATTTGGGCAGCAGCGAGAAGTAGTCGCCGATCTTGGCATCGACCTGCTTGCCGATGTCGTAATAGGTCTGGGTCAGCGCCTCGCGGCTTTCCGGCTTGAACTGCGCATCGGTGCGAACGAATTCGAAGAACTCGTTGAGCGTCCCGGCAAAGCCCGTCTCGACCCTGATCTTTTCAAGCTCGCTCTTGATCCGCGCCACTTCGCTGAGGCCGAGATCGTGCAGGTAATCGGCCGTCAGAGGCAGCGTCGTCGTCTGCTCGATCATCTGGGCATAGAGCTTGTCGCCGCCCTTCATCTGGCTGAGGCCGATGCTGTCGCGGGCGACCGGCAGATATTCGTCGCGCAGGAAATCGCGCAGGCGGCGATGCGAGGCATAAAGCTCCTCGGTCTTAGCGCGATAGGCTGCGGTCAGACGCGCCTTGTCGGCGTCGGAGAAATCCGCCGGAAACATGGTCGTCGGCCCCATGAACTGGGAATCCTCCAGCGGCGTGTCGATCTGGGTCGTCAGCTGCTCGATCACGATCCCGATCGTCAGGCTGGTTTCCAGCACTCCGCTCTCCATGCCTTCGCGAAAACGGGCGATCGCCCGGTCGTTATAGGCAATGTAGTCGTCGTGACGGCTGAGATTGTCTTCGTAATTGGCGACGGTCTTGAACGGGGCGGCGCCCTTCCCACTGGAGAAATTCGGGTAGAAGGTATGGAAACCGGAGAAGTGATCGACCGGGCGGACTTCGGTCAGCGCGCGGATCTCGTCGGTACTGCCGGCGAGCGATTGTTCCTCGTTATACTTGAACACATCGTAGGCAAGCTGGTCGGTCGGATCGAGCTTGCTGCGATCGATCTGCGCCAGCATCGCGAGATTGAGCTGGGTGTCGAGCCGTCCGGCGAGGAAATAGGAGTCGGTCAGATAGTCGCCCAGCCGGTCGGCGCCTTCCGAATCCCCGCGAAAGATGCGCGATAGCGGATTGAGCTCGAGGCTGCGCTCGTTCGACTCTTCGAACAGCGCGAAAAGCTTGTCGCGCTCGGTCTGCGGCTCGACCGCCTCTGCGGCTGCCTCGGCATGATGGTCGGCCAGCGCCGGGGCGGCAGGCAGCGCCAGGGCTGCACTTGCGAGAAGGGCTTTGCGAATGAAAGTCATGGATTAGTCCCTGGATGTGAGCGGCTGTCACGCAGCCACGAAAATTTGGATGATGCCCGCTAGCGAGCGGCTGGCCGATATCCTGCAAATGCTCTGCGAATGGGCATGGCTGTTCGATGAACGCCCAGACCGCGCTCAATCAAGGCACAATCGATCGCCCCCGCGCGCTACCTTGAAGCCCCGCTCTGTCACCGTGCGACTCTCGGCACTGGCCGGATCGCGGATCGGGTTGGTGTGGTTATAATGGATGAAATGGACCTTGGCGCGCTGCGCGGGCGGCAAGTCCTGCAGCATGTCCATCGTTTCGGTCACGCGAGGGTGAGGGATTTCGGACATGTCGCGGCCGGGCAGTTCGTTGTCATCCCAGAAGGTCGCGTCGAGAAACACGTAATCGAGCCGCTCGATTACGCCTGGAAACGGATCGTCGGCCAGCATCTCCCATTCTTCCCAGCTGTCGATATCGGGGATGTAGAGAAACTTGCCGCTGTACGGGTGGGTCACGGCAAATCCGACAGTTTCCGAATATTCGTCACGATGGGGAACACGCAGTCCTGCGACCATCGAGCCTTCGGCCAGAATTATCGGGAGGTCGGGCTCCATCGCCTTGATGGAGATATTGCCCAACTCGACCAACTGGCTCCACGGACCATTGCTACGCAGGAATCCCGCCATGCGCGGCATGGCATAGACCGGCACGCCTTTGGCGCCGGCCGCCTCGCGCCCGAGCCACGCCAGCCCGAGGTAATGCCCGATATGCGCATGGGTGAGGAAGATTCCGTCGATGCCCAGCCCGCCTTTTGGCGGCGCGATCGCGTCGAGCATGGCCAATTGCTCGGTAATCGCGGGGGTCGCATCGAAGAGGTAGCGCTTGCCCTCGGTCCGATCGATCAGCGCGAGCGAGCTAGGCAACAGGCGTGGGCCAGCATCCCGGGCATTGCCGATCTGTGGAGCGCCGGCATCCTGGCCAGCGCCGAGCACGACCAGTTCGCGCTGGCATTTCGCCGGGACGACATCTGCGGGCACCCCCGCCGCGGCGAGCGCGAAGGCAAGCAGGCTCACTCGATCACCCGCCCCCGAACCATCACGAACTCGACCTTTTCGAGCACCGCGACATCGGCCAGCGGATCGCCCTTCACCGCGATGATATCTGCCGAATAGCCCGGCGCGAGGCGCCCGATCTCGTTATCCAGCCCCAGCACTGCCGCCGCGCCGGTGGTTGCGCTGGCCAGCACTTCGCGGTCACTCATCCCGCCCTTGCGCATCAGCGCCAGTTCACCGGCATTCTCGCCATGCGGGAAGACCCCAGCATCGGTGCCGAATGCTGTCTTCACACCCCATTTGCGTGCGCGCTCGACGATGCTCTCGGCATAGGCGCTGACCGCGCGGATCTTCTCCTCGACCACCGGCGTGTAGAAGCCCTTGCCGAGATTTTCCTTGATCCCCTGAAACGCCATCAGGGTCGGGATCAGCACCGTGCCATTCTCGCGCATGGCCTTGGCAGCGGCTTCGTCGATATAGGTGCCGTGTTCGATCGTCTGCACGCCTGCTCGCGCGGCCGACTCGATCCCGCGCGCGCCATGCGCATGGGCCGCAACCTTGAGGCCAAGCGATTTCGCCGTGTCGGCGATCGCCTTCATTTCGGCATCGCTGAAATGCGCCTCGAGGCCCCTGCCCTGCTGGCTCAGCACGCCGCCAGTGGCGGTGATCTTGATCAGATCGGCGCCGTATTTGGAGGCCTGGCGAACCTTCTCGGCACACTCGACCGTGCCGGTGCAGGTGAAGCCCGAGTCCAGCGCCTCGCTGGTTTCGCGATTGAACCCGTTGGTCTGTTGGCCGTGACCTCCGACGATGGAAATTGTCCGCGCCGAGGTGACGACCCTCGGCCCAGACACCACGCCGTCGGCGGTCGCCCTGCGCAGGGCCTGCGTTACCTGGTCGCTGCGCGAGCCAAGATCGCGCACCGTGGTGAAACCCGCAAGCGCAGTCAGCCGGGCATTCTTGGCCGCGAGCAGCGTGTACCATTCGGGCGAGTCGACCGCCGCGCGCCAGAATTCGCCGCTGGGATCACCGGACAGATGCGTGTGGAGGTCGATCAGCCCGGGCAGCACGGTATGATCGGGCAGGTGGATCATCTCGGCGCCCTCGGGCGTCGGCTGGAATCCGTCCTCGATGCTTACGATTCGCCCGTCGGTCACCGTGATGGTCGCCGGCCCGCTTGGCTGGCCGGACGCATCGGTGATGACCGAGCCGGCGTGGATGACGGTGGTATCCGCCAGCGCAGGTGCCGCGATCAGTGCGGCAGCGGCGGCAAGCATGGGCTTGAACTTCATGTCGGCTGTTCCCCCCTAGAATCGGTGGAAGTGATGCGCCGCGAAGGCGAGCGGCGCAAGGGCTAGCTGAGCACCGGGATCAGAAGGTGTAGCCGATCCCAACTGCCCCAAAGAATTGGTCGGCGCTGCCGCGGATCGAGGTATAAGGCGTGCGCTTGGCGTCGCCCAGCAAGCGCGAATATCCGCCGATCACCACGATTGCCAGACCGCCATTGATCGCATTCCCGTCGAGATCGACCGCCAGCAGCATGTTGGCGCCAAGGCTGTTGAGGCCGCCATCGGCGGTATATTCCGGCAGGCCACTGGCAAGGCTCTGGGCGGGACTGACCGAGTAGTAATAGCCGGCGTAATCGTCATCGACGAATTCGGCGCCCAGCGACAGCGAGAGTGCGGTGCCGCGGTCGAGCGGCGTGAAGTAGGTCACGTTGGGTTCGATCACCATCCCCTCGTGCGCTCCGGCAACGTCCCAGCGCGCATCGACATTGAAGCTCAGGCTGTCGCGCGGATTGAGCGTTCCTGGCAGGCTGATCCCGGCGGCAATTCCGATCTCGAACGCGCGATCGAGTTCGCCCGCCAGCTTCACCACGTCATCCTTGATGTTGTCGGCGCGATCGCTGCGCAGCCTGAAGGTGGGGCCCAGGGCGAAGTTCGGCCCCTCCCGTGAATCGGGGATGAAGTCGAGCGCCAGTCCCGCCGGGCGGGTGTTGATGTCGACCCCGCCAAGGCTGCCCTGGATGATCGGCGCGGGGAAAACGGCATAATCGTCCGATCCATCGTAGCTCGGGCCGATACCGGCGCCGACCCCGACGCGCAGCCAATCGCCGTCGAACACATTCTCGGCCGCAATGTAGGGCGGCGGACCCCCTTCGCCCCCTTGCGCGAGCGCCCCGGTCGGGGTGACGGCGATGGCGCAGGCGAATGCACTGGCGAGAATGGCACTTTTCATCAAGATTTCCTTACGTTGGCTACCATGTAACCAGCGATCGAGGGTTGCCGTTCCAATTATTGTCGATTGCGCGGTCCCGCGCTTTGTCCAGCGTCAAAGATTGCTCCCGCCTCTCCTCTGCCCTAGGCAAAGGCGCAATGAACGGGCGCATGATCGATGTGGCAATAGTGGGGGGCGGACTGGCCGGTGGGCTGATCGCGCTCGCGCTCTATCGCCAGCGCCCCGAATTGCGCCTCGCGCTGATCGAAAGCGGCGACGTGCTGGGGGGAAATCATCGCTGGAGCTGGTTCGCGAACGACCTGTCGGACGATGGGCAGGCCCTGCTCGAAACTTTCCGCCAGGCCGAATGGGACAAGGGCTACAAGGTCGCCTTCCCGAGCTATCATCGCAGCCTCTCGACACCCTACCGCTCGCTGGCAAGCAGCGAGTTTCACAAGGGCCTGATGCGGCTGCTCCCGCCCGAGTCCGTACGCCTCAAGACCGAGGCGACAGCGCTCGACGCCGAGGGGGTGACGCTGGCAAGCGGCGAGCGGATACCGGCGCGCGCAGTGATCGATTGCCGCCTCTTTGTACCGAGCCCGCATCTTAACGGCGGCTGGCAGGTGTTCATGGGGCGCCATATCCGGCTGGCGGAGCCGCACGGGATCGACCGGCCCGTGATCATGGACGCAGCGCTTGACCAGCTTGCCCCTGCCGGAAACGGCGGCGCCTACCGCTTCGTCTACGTGCTGCCGTTGGCGGCGCACGACCTGTTTATCGAGGACACCTATTACGCCGATGACCCCGCGCTCGATCGCAGCGCGCTATCGTCTCGCATCGACGCCTATTGCCGCCGCGGCGGCTGGCAGGATGCCGAGATAGTCGGCGGGGAGACCGGTGTGCTGCCCGTGATGAGCGGCGGCGATTTCCGCGCCTACCAGCGCAGCATCGCCATTCCCGGCGTCGCCGTGGCAGGCGCACGCGGCGGGTTCTCGCACCCGCTGACGAGCTACACCGTGCCCATCGCCGTCGAGAACGCGCTCGCCATCGCCCGCGAGGTCGATTTGACAGGCGCGCAACTTGCGGCTTTCTGCGAAGCGCGGGCGCGCCGGCATTGGGGGAGGACCGGGTTCTATCGCAGGCTCGCGCGGATGCTCTTCCAGGCGGCGGAACCGCATCGCCGCCGCGATATCTTCGAAAGGTTCTACAAGCTGCCCGAAAGTCTCATCGAACGCTTCTACGCCGCGCGCTCGACGCGCACCGACAAGCTGCGCATCCTTTGCGGGAAACCGCCCGTAGCTGTTGGGCCAGCACTGGCCGCGCTTTCGTCGCGCGGCCAACCGTTAAGCGAGAACAGGGTAGCATGACCACGACACCAGCCAGCCTTTTGCAGACGAGCGCGTCGGGCGAGATTTCGGGCGACCGCTCCGCCTACGAGGGCAAGCGTGCCTGTGTCATTGGCGCCGGGTTTGGCGGGCTCGCGCTCGCGATCAGGCTCCAGTCCGCGGGGATCGCAACCACGCTGATCGAGGCACGCGACAAGCCCGGCGGCCGCGCCTATTTCTGGGAGCGGGACGGATTCACTTTCGATGCCGGCCCGACGGTCATCACCGATCCCAATTGCCTCAAGGAGCTGTGGCAGCTTTCCGGGCACGACATGGGCGAAGACGTCGAGCTGATGAAGGTCATGCCCTTCTACCGGCTCAACTGGCCCGATGGGGTCAATTTCGACTATTCGAACGACGAGGACCAGCTCTTCGCCGAGATCGCCAAACTGAACCCCGAGGATGTCGCGGGCTACCAGCGCTTCCTCGAATATTCGGAAGGGGTCTATCGCGAAGGCTACGTCAAGCTGGGCCACGTGCCCTTCCTCGACTTCAAGTCGATGCTCAAGGCGGCCCCCGCGCTGGCCAAGAAACAGGCCTGGCGCAGCGTCTATTCGATGGTGTCGAGCTTCGTACAGAGCGAGAAGCTGCGCGAGGCGCTCTCCTTCCACACGCTACTGGTCGGCGGCAATCCGATGAAGACCAGCGCGATCTACGCGCTGATCCACAAGCTCGAGAAAGATGGCGGCGTGTGGTGGGCGCGCGGCGGCACCAATCGCCTCGTCGCCGGCATGCTGCGCCATTTCGAACGGCTCGGCGGCACCTCGCGGATCGGCGACCCGGTAGTGCGGCTTCACACGATCGGCAGCCACGCGACCGAGGTCGAAACGCAGAGCGGCTGGAAGGAGCGGTTCGACGCGATCGCATCCAATGCCGATATCATGCACACCTATCGCGACCTGTTGCGCGGCACCAAGCGGGGTGACGATTACGCCCACTCGCTGTCCAAGAAGAGCTTCAGCCCGTCGCTGTTCGTGGTGCATTTCGGGCTCGAGGGGACCTGGCCCGGCATTCCGCATCACATGATCCTGTTCGGCCCGCGCTACCAGGGCCTGCTCGAGGACATCTATGATCACGGCGTGCTGCCGGCCGATTTCTCGATCTACCTGCACCATCCCACCGTGACCGATCCGAGCATGGCACCCAAGGGCAAGAGCACTTTCTACGCGCTCGTCCCCGTCGCCCATATGGGCAAGCTGGCGATCGACTGGGACCAGATCGGCCCGATGCTGGAGAAGCGCATCCTCGACGAGGTCGGGCGGCGGCTGATCCCCGACATCCACGACCGCATCGTCACCAAGTTCCACTATGCGCCCAAGGATTTCAGCCACGATCTCAACGCCCATGTCGGCAGCGCCTTCAGCCTCGAACCGCTGCTCACGCAAAGCGCCTGGTTCCGCGGCCACAACCGCGACGACGTTATCGAGAATTTCTACCTCGTGGGGGCCGGAACGCACCCCGGTGCAGGAATTCCTGGCGTGGTCGGGAGCGCAAAGGCAACTGCGGGATTGATGCTGCAGGATCTCGCTGCCAAGGGGCCAGCATGAAACGTCTAGCTGTCTATTGCGGATCGGCGTCGCCCGAGGATCCGCGCTATCTCAAGCTCGCCCGCCAGGTGGGCATATCGCTCGCCTCGCGCGGCATCGGTGTCGTCTATGGCGGGGGCCGGCTCGGCCTGATGGGCGCAGTCGCCAGCGGCGCGCTCGAGGCAGGCGGCGAAGTGATCGGGGTGATCCCCGATGCGCTCGCCAACAGCGAGGTGGCCAACCAAGACTGCACCGAGCTCTATACCGTGTCCGGCATGCATGAGCGCAAGCAGATGTTCACCGATTTGTCGGACGGTTTCATCACCATTCCCGGCGGCGTCGGCACGATGGACGAGCTGTGGGAAGCGATCAGCTGGGCGCAGCTCGGCTATCATTCCAACCCAGTCGGCCTGCTCAACGCCTTCGGCTTTTTTGACGAGCTGATCGCCTTCAATCGCAAGATGGCCGATGTCGGCTTCGTCCGCCCCGCGCACCAGAACATCCTGATCGCGGCCGACAAGATGTCGGACCTGCTCGAGAAGATGGCCGCCTATCAGCCGCACACCCCCATTTTCCGGATGAAGGCCGAGGACCTCTAGCTTGGACAGCGCGCCGCGCCCTCCCCGCAAGGTCGTGCCGCGCATGCTGGCGCCATCGCGTATCCTGCGCCCGACCATGCGCAGCGCGGGCGGCGGTCGCTATCGCGAACCCCTGGTCGCCAAGAGCTACGACATGATCGCGCAGGGCTCGAAGAGCTTTGCCGCCGCCTCCTGGCTGTTCGACCGCGCAACGCGCGAGCGGGTGTGGCTGCTCTATGCCTGGTGCCGCCGCTGTGACGACATCGCCGACGGGCAGACCCTGGGCGGCGAACTGGGCGACCAGAGCGGTATTTCCGGACGGGTGAAGGCCATCCGCGCGCTCACCCGCCGCGCGCTCGATGGCGAACCGACCGCCGATGTCGGCTTCGACGCCTTCGGCCAGGTCGCCAGCGAATGCGGCCTGACGATGGAGATGGCGGATGATGTGATCGCCGGGTTCGAACTCGACGCGGCCGGATGGCGGCCACGCGGCGAGAAGGACCTTGCGCGTTACTGCTACCACGTCGCCGGCGCGGTCGGCGTGATGATGGCGCGGGTGATGGGCGTGCCGAAGGACGATTCCGCCACGCTCGACCGGGCCTGCGACCTCGGGCTAGCCTTCCAGCTCGCCAATATCGCGCGCGATCTCGACGAGGATGACGCCGCCGACCGCTGCTACCTGCCGATGGAGTGGCTGGCGGAAGAGGACATCGAGCCCGGCCAGCTGATGAAGCCGCATCACCGCTGGGAGGTCGCGGAACTCGCCAATCGGCTGGTGCTCAAGATGGACAAGCACCTGCGGGCGGCCAAGCTGGGCACGGTCGGCCTGCCCTTCCGCAGCCGTTGGGCGGTGCTTTCCGCCGCCAATATCTATGGCGCGATCGGCTACGAAGTGCGGCGCCTGGGGCGCGATGCCTGGAACCATCGCGTGGTTGTCTCGCGCTTCGAAAAATTGCGGATCATCGCCGCCTCTTTCTTCGAGGCGCTGCGCAACAACCCGATCCCGCCCGATGAGATGCCCGAATGGACCCGCGCCGACATACTGATCGAGGTGCGGATGGCGGGCCCAATCCCCGAGCCTGATTTCAAGCCATTGCCCGACGAGGAATAGCAACCTCGTTCGCCTCGAGCTTGGTCGAGAGGCGAAGGCGCGCCCGTGTCTCGACTGCGCTCGACACGAACGGAAGCTGGGGCTAACCCGCGCAGATGATTTCAAAGCTCTTGATTGCCAATCGCGGCGAGATTGCCTGCCGCATTATCCGCACCGCGGGCGAGATGGGGATCGCCACCGTCGCGGTCTACTCGGACGCTGACGCCAAGGCGCTGCACGTGCGCAGCGCCGACGAGGCGGTGCATATCGGCCCCTCGCCCGCTGCCGAGAGCTATCTCGTGGGCGAGAAGATCATCGCGGCTGCCAAGGAAACCGGCGCCGAGGCGATCCATCCGGGCTACGGCTTCTTGGCGGAAAACGCAGGCTTCGCGCGGGCGGTAATCGACGCGGGGCTGATCTGGGTCGGCCCCAAGCCCGAAAGCATCGAAGCGATGGGCCTCAAGGATGCGGCCAAGGAACGCATGATCGCCGCCGGGGTGCCGGTGACGCCGGGCTATCTGGGCGAAGACCAGTCGGTCGAACGCCTCAAGAAAGAGGCCGACACGATCGGCTATCCGGTGCTGATCAAGGCGGTCGCGGGCGGCGGCGGCAAGGGCATGCGCAAGGTCGATGCGCCTGAGAACTTCGAGGCCGACCTCGAAAGCTGTAGGCGCGAGGCCAAGGCGAGCTTCTCCAATGACGAGGTGCTGCTGGAAAAGTGGATCACCTCGCCCCGCCATATCGAAGTGCAGGTCTTCGGCGACAGCCACGGCAATGTCGTCCACCTGTTCGAACGCGACTGCTCGCTCCAGCGCCGCCACCAGAAGGTGATCGAGGAAGCCCCCGCCCCCGGCATGGACGAGGCCACGCGCGAAGAAATCTGCGCTGCCGCCGTGCGCGCCGCCAAGGCGGTCGATTACGAGGGCGCAGGCACGATCGAATTCATCGCCGATGCCAGCGAAGGCCTGCGCGCCGACCGCATCTTCTTCATGGAAATGAACACCCGCCTCCAGGTCGAGCACCCTGTGACCGAGGAGATCACCGGGGTCGATCTGGTGGAATGGCAGCTGCGCGTCGCGAGCGGCGAGCCGATCCCGCTGCGGCAGGAGGAGCTGAGCATAAATGGCTGGGCCATCGAAGCGCGGCTTTATGCTGAGGATCCAGCCGCAGGGTTTCTCCCGAGCACCGGACGCCTCCACCATTTCGACCTAGGGGAGTACGGCCGGATCGAAACCGGGGTCGAAGAAGGCGATGCCATCAGCCCAAACTACGACCCGATGATTGCGAAGATAATCGCTCACGGGTCTGACCGGATCGACGCCATCGAGGGCTTGGCGACCATGCTCGCCGGGGTCGAGGTCTGGCCGGTCAAGACCAACGCCGCTTTCCTGCTTCGTTGTTCTACCCATCCCGATTTCGTCGAGGCCGATCTCGACACAGGCTTCATTGCCCGCAACGAAGACACGCTGATCCCCGGTGAAGCGGGCGAAGAGCATTGGCGTACGGCTGCAATGATCGGCATGGCTGAAGTTGAGGACGACGGACTTGCGGGACTTCGGTTGAACGCCTCACCCCGCCTCGTCCTGTCGCTTGCGCACAAAGGCGAGCGGCGCACGGTCGACCTGATGCAGTCAGGGCCGACATTGCCCGCCTCCGGCTTCAGTGACGGTGACCGCGTCGTCATGTTCTCGGCTGGTGAGACCCATGAGTTCGCGCTCGCTTCACGCGATGCGGGTGGCCACCATGCCCATGACGGCGACATCATCGCGCCCATGCCGGGCAAGGTCATCGCGGTCGACGTAAAGGATGGCGACAGCGTCACCGCGGGCCAGCGGCTGATGGTGCTCGAGGCGATGAAGATGGAACACGCCCTCACCGCACCGTTTGACGGCACCGTGCGCGATCTTGCGGCAACTGCCGGAGCGCAGGTCCAGGTCGAGGCTGTCTTGGCGGTTATCGAACCTTCGGACGAGGACTGATTAGGTGGCGAGCTGGCTGAAGGCAGCGGCATGGGCCGCGATTCTGATGCCCCTCACCCTCGTTCTCCACGAGGCAGCACACTATGTCGGCTACCTGATCTATGACCTCCCAAATCCCACCCTGTCCTATGCTTCGGGCGGGTTCGAGGGGATGCGCCAATACTGGATCATGTTGCGGGAGGGCGAGCGCGAAGCGGCCGAGGCGATAGCACCGATTTTCGGCGTCGGCATATCCGCGCTGTTTGGCCCGGCCCTCACTTTCCTGATGGGGGCCGTCGGCATGTATTTGCTGGCCGCCCGCAATTCGATTTTTGGCGGCGCGCTGGCGCTCGCTTGTTTCTGGCGCGCAGGTGCGATTGCGCTGCTTTACGTGCTCGGTAGGCCTGAGCACACCGATGAAGCGCATATCGCCATTACTTTGGGCATCCCGGATGTTCCGAACATGCTTGCTGGCGTAGCCGCGCTGATCGCCGCTCTTTGGCTTCTGTTCACACGGCTGGGCTGGCGCATTGTGCTGGCGATGATCGTCGGAGTCGGCGTTTCGCTGACGGTTTGGATGACCGCGTTGGGTCCGCTACTGCTTCCCGAATGACCTGGGCCAAGGAACTCGAGGAACTGCGCAAGCGCGAAGCGCTCGCCGAGGCGATGGGCGGGCCGGAGAAGGTCGCGCGCCAGCATGGCCGCGGCAAGATGGATGCCCGCGCACGGCTCGCGGCGCTGGTCGATGAGGGCAGCTTTCGCGAGATCGGCAAGATCGCCGGCAAGGGCAGCTACAACGAGGATGGCGACCTCGAAAGCGTCCTCCCCGCGCCGTTCCTGTTCGGCAAGGCACTGATCGAGGGGCGGCCGGTGGTCGCCACCGCCGACGATTTCACCATTCGCGGCGGGGCGGCCGATGCCGGGATCAGCCGCAAGATGGTGCAGGCCGAGAAGATGGCGCACGAGCTCAAGCTGCCGCTGATCCGCATGATCGACGGCACCGGCGGCGGTGGCAGCGTCAAGACGCTCGAGCAGATCGGCGCGACCTATATCCCCGCCGTTCCCGGCTGGTCGGACGTGGTGAAGAACCTCGACACCGTGCCGGTCGTGGCGCTGGCGCTCGGTCCGACGGCGGGGCTTGGCGCGGCCCGCACGGTCGCCAGCCATTACTCGATCATGGTGCGCGGGCTGTCGCAGATATTCGCCGCTGGACCGGCGGTGGTCGATGGCCTTGGCGAAAGCTACAAGGGCTCAACCGACCACCAGCAGGCAAAAGAAGACCTCGGCGGATCGGACATCCACACCCGCAACGGCGTGGTCGATGACGAGGTCGCCAGCGAGGCCGAGGCCTTCGCCCGCGCACGCCACTTCCTCTCCTTCATGCCCGAGCATGTCGGCCAGCACGCCCGCCGCTCGAACTGCATCGACCCGGTCCATCGGCGCGAGGAGGCGCTGCTCAGCCTCGTTCCGCGCGATCCCAAGGCGGTCTATTCGATGCGCCGCTGCCTCGACATGGTGTTCGACCACGGCACCGTGTTCGAGATCGGCAAGATGTGGGGCCGCGCTGCGATCACCGCCCTCGCCCGGCTCGACGGCTGGCCGGTCGCGGTGGTAGCGAGCGATCCCAGTTTCCTCGGCGGGTCGTGGGAGGCCAAGACCAGCGAGAAAGTCGAGCGCTTCGTGAAGCTCGCGGACCAGTTCCGCTTGCCGATCGTCCATCTGGTCGACAATCCCGGCTTCATGATCGGGCGTGAGGCCGAGATGGCGGGGACGATCCGCTACGGCGTCAACGCGATGAACGCGATCTACAAGGCCACGGTGCCGCTCGCCTCGGTGGTGCTGCGCCGCGCCTACGGCATTGCCGGAAGCGCGATGAGCAATGCCGAGACCTACCAATACCGCTTCTGCTGGCCCTCGGGCGACTGGGGCAGCCTGCCGATCGCAGGCGGGCTCGAGGTGGCTTACAAGTCGGAGCTCGAGGCGAGCGAGGATCCGGAAGCCGAACTGGCGGCCATTCGCGAGCGGCTCGACAAGGTCACCTCGCCCTTCCGCAGCGCCGAGCGCTTCAATGTCGAGGACATCATCGACCCGCGCGACACGCGGCCGCTGCTGTGCGAATTTGCTGATCTCGCGTGGCGAAAGCTCAAGAGCGAACCTTGATCCGGCCCGCAGGGCCGCAAGGGCGACCGCCCGCGCCTGAGGTCAAACAGACTAATGCCGCATGATATCGTGCAGCAGCATATAGCGTCGCGCCTCGCTCGGGCGACGGAACAGCTTACCGCGCTCGCTGAACAGCACCAGCGCGAGGCTCACCAGCGAACATAGCAGCATGGCGATCGCCAGCGGGACGGCGGTGCCGTCATAGGCCTGGCCGATCACCGCGCCGAGTACCGCGCCCGTGATCATGCGCAGGCTCATATGCGCCGATGACGCGGCGCCCGCGATCTGCTGGAACGGCTGCATCGCGATCGAGCTGAAGTTGGCGCCGACGAAACCGAGCATGGTCATCGACAGTGCCAGCAGCGGCACGAAGGTCCACAGCGTTTGCTCCGGACCGGCGAAGGCCAGCTGCGCCAGGCTGACCAGCAGGAAGCCCAGCAGCGCGGTGTGGCTTACGCGGCGCGCGCCGAACCGCTCGACGATGCGCGAGTTGGTGAAGCTCGCGATCACCATGCCGAAGACCGAGGCACCGAAGATCAGCGCGAAATAATCGCCCGCGCCGAACGCCTCGCTGATCAACTGCTGGCTTGAATTGAGGAAGCCGAACAGCGAGCCGAACACCAGCGAGCTTCCCGCGACATAGCCGAACGACACGCGGTTGGAGAGCGACTTGCCCATGTTGCGCAGGATGGTCGGCGGGTCGATTTCCTGCACGTTCTCCTCGGCCAGCGATTCGGGCAGCCGCAACCAGGTCCAGATACCTACCGCGATGGCGAGCAGCGCCATGACGACGAAGATCTCGCGCCACCCGGCGACCATCAGCACCAGCTGGCCGATCGCCGGGGCAAAGATCGGAACCGCGAGGAAAATCATGATGATGAGGCTCATCATCCGTGCCATGCGGTCGCCACCGACCCGGTCGCGCACGATGGCGGTGGGAACGACGCTGAGGCCCGCGCACAGGATTCCCTGTGCGATCCTGAGGCCGATCAGCATCCAGTATTCGGTCACCATTGCGCAGGCGAGCGACAACACCACATAGGAAACGAGGCCGAGGAACAGCACCGGACGGCGCCCGAAACGGTCGGCGAATGCTCCCGGGAAGAAGGCGCCGATACCCGCGCCGAGGAAATAGGAGCTGATGACATATTGCCGATCGTTGCCAAGCGCGCCCAGGTCATCGCCGATATGACCGAGCGCGGGCAGCATCGAATCGATGCCCAGCGCCTGCAACGCCATAAGCGACGCCATGAGCACGATCAGCTCTGTCTCGCCAAATGGGCGCTTGGTTGCAGTTGCGGTGGCCATGATCACGAAGTCCTTGGCCACTACGGCCCATCTTGGAAAGCAAGTTTTTCCCGTGACGGGTGAAAGCGCTTCGATCCACTGGTGGTTCCGCTAGCGCAGGACAGCGACTATTATTCGCCCATGAGCGGCGACGACCAGGACGCGGGTGACGAGGCGCAGGGCCTGCGCAAGATCATCCATGTCGACATGGACGCCTTCTTCGCCAGCGTCGAACAGCGCGATAATCCCGAACTGCGCGGCAAGCCGGTCGCGGTCGGCGGTTCGGGCGGGCGCGGCGTGGTCGCGGCGGCAAGCTATGAAGCGCGCAAGTTCGGGGTGCGCAGCGCCATGCCCTCGGTCACTGCCAAGCGGCTGTGCCCCGATCTCATCTTCGTGCGGCACCGCTTCGACGCCTACAAGGAAGCCTCGCGCACCATTCGCAAGATCTTCGAACATTACACCCCGCATGTTGAACCGCTGAGCCTCGACGAGGCCTATCTCGACGTTACTGAAGACCTGCTCGGGATCGGCTCGGCCACCCGCATCGCCGAGCTGATCCGGCAGGAGATCAAGGCCAAGACCAAGCTGACCGCAAGCGCGGGCATTTCGTACAACAAGTTCCTCGCCAAGCTGGCGAGCGACCAGAACAAGCCCGACGGGATGTGCGTGATCCGCCCGGGACAGGGTGCGGATTTCGTCGCCAGCCTGCCGGTGCGCCGGTTCCACGGCGTGGGGCCCAAGGGCGCGGAAAAGATGGCGCGGCTCGGGATCGAGACCGGCGCCGACCTGGCCGCCAAGGACATCGAGTTCCTCCGCACCAATTTCGGCAGCATGGGCGACTATCTCTATCGCGCCGCGCGGGGCATCGACCTTCGTCCGGTCCGCGCGCACCGCATCCGCAAGTCGGTCGGCGGTGAGCGGACCTTCAGCGAGGATATCTCGTCCGGACCGGCGCTGCGCGAGACGCTCGACAACATCATCGACATTGTGTGGGACAGTATCGAGCGGACCGAGGCGAAAGGGCGGACGGTGACGCTGAAGATGAAATATACCGACTTCCAGACGATGACGCGCGCCAAGACGGTCGATCATCCGGTTGCCAGCAAGGCCGAGTTTGCCGCGATGTCGCGCGCGCTGCTCGACGAGGCGTTGCCCCTGCCGATGCCGATCAGGCTGATGGGCCTGACCCTGTCGAAACTCGAAGGGACCGAGAGCGACGCCCCGGCGCGGGACGACCCACAGCTATCGCTGCTCTAGCTTGCGCTCGCGCCAGATCGCCAGCCGCGACCGGGTATACCCACTAAGCGGTTCGGGGAGCGAATGCGGCGGAAAGAAGCGCGCCTCCACCACCTCGCGCCCATCGGCAACTGGCCTGCTATCCGCGATGCCTGCGAACAGATGCGCAGTGTGCGGCGATCCCGAGACTTGCTCCTCGATCACGCCGAAGGAGGTGAGCTTGCCGAGCCTGATGCCGGTTTCCTCCTCGACTTCGCGCCGAGCCGCCTGCTCCGGGCTTTCACCGCGATCCATGCCTCCACCGGGCAGGCACCACACGCTCGGCCCGTAGCTGTGCCTGATCAGCAGGATTGCGCCGTGGAGATCGGTCACGATGACCGAACAGCCCGCGAGCGGAATCTTGCGCCAGCTGCGGTAACGATGCCGCAATCGATGGGCGATGCGAAACAACGCCCGGTGCAGCGACGGCGGAATCAGGCGAAGCATGTGACCGGTTGGCGCGAAGCGGCGAGGAAGCGGGCGATAGGCAGGTCGTTCTCGTCGCGGGCGGCGGCTTCGAACAGTTCGCGTTTTTCGGCCGAGCCGCCCAGCGTGAACAGTATCTCGTCGCTGGCCAGCAGGCTCGGCATCGTCAGCGTGATGCGATCGAAAGGTGCTTCGGGCGGCAACGGATCGGGCGTCAGCCGCCGCATGGCGAGCGGATCGTCCGATTTGGGATCGGTGTTGGGAAAGAGCGAGGCGATATGTCCGTCGGCGCCCATTCCCAGCCAGGCTATGGCAAAGTGCGGCACCTGTTCCATCTCGGTCAGCGTGACGACCTCGGCCCCGACCTGTTCGAACAGCGCGCGGATTTTGCCGGTATTGGAGGCCGGGTGGTCTTCCGGCACGATCCGGTCGTCTCCGGGCCAGACCAGCAGGCGCGCGAAATCCAGCTCGCGCTGCACCAGCTCTTCGAAAATCGGGAATGGCGTCGAGCCGCCGGGGACGGTGATCGCCACCGAGCCTTCGGTTTCGGACAGCGCACGGGCCAGCCGTTGCTCGAGCCAGTCGGCAACGGCAGCCGCGTTCGCGCTTTCGACCATGTTTACATTTGGCATGACCGACCAGATAGCAAAAGGGCCGCTCCCGCCAAGCGGAAACGGCCCCCCGGAGGAAATTCTCCGTATTCGAATTACTTGAGCGTTTGCGTCAGGAACCAGACCCGCTCTTCCGCCATGTCGGTCCAGTCATCGAGCAGGCCGTCGGTGGCATTGTCGTTGGCCTGTTCGGCGAGCGGCTTCATGT
Source organism: Altererythrobacter sp. CAU 1644 (assembly GCF_029623755.1). Classification (NCBI taxonomy): domain Bacteria; kingdom Pseudomonadati; phylum Pseudomonadota; class Alphaproteobacteria; order Sphingomonadales; family Erythrobacteraceae; genus Altererythrobacter; species Altererythrobacter arenosus. The sequence goes on along the minus strand of NZ_CP121106.1, from coordinate 1,880,090 downwards.
CCTTCAGTCGCTTGACCATCGCGGCATTGTCGTCGCGCAATTCCTTGACCATCGCCTCGGCGGTCAGCGTGACATCGTCCTGGTCCTTGACCTGCGTGTGCTTGGCGATCGAACCGACCGAGGTCAGCGTGAAATCGTCGAGCTTGCGCACCCGCTCGCCGATCACATCGATCTGATCGCGCAGCTGGATTGCATGCTCGTCGAACAGCAGATGCAGGTCGCGGAAGCGCGGCCCGGCAAGGTGCCAGTGGAAGTTCTTGGTCTTGATAAAGAGCGCGAGGTGATCGGCCAGCAGGCCATTGAGTTCGCCCACCAGCGCCTTCTTCGCATTGTCTCCGGATTGAGCCATGATTTTTCCTCCTTCGTGGATTTTCCGTACGTGTGTTCAACGGATCGAAGGAGATCGAGTTTCTCGAACAATAATGATCGCTGTGATAGATTGAGTCGATTGTCAGAGGAGTGCCCTGGCCGACAGGGCGAGCACGATCGCCGCAATCGCTAGGGCGCCGCCGAGCGCAATGCGAATGCCGCGTAAGGGCAGGCGGCGCTCAAGCTCCCCTCGCATCATCCAGCCAAGCAACAAGGCGGCAAAACCGCCCAGCGCTCCGCCAATGGCCGCCATCGGCGCGAGCACCGTCGCCGCGGCGAAGGCAAAGATGGCGAAGCGCGCGCCATCACCGATCTGGCGAAAGAACAGCGCCAGCGCGATGGCCCCGAGCGAACGGGTCGGCTCCGTCGGCGCCTTCATCCGGACCGGCCAGAACAGTTCGATCGCTGCGGCAAGCAGCGCGAAGGCCACGAGCATCTGCTTGGCCGCGCTCGGCAGCAACTCGGCGACGGTGAGGCCGGCGGTTGCCATCAGCGCCGCCGTCGCCGTCGATACCAGTGCCCCTGCCGCCAGCAACCCCGGCGCCGGACCGAGCCGCTCGGCCAGACGCGCGACCGTCAGCTGGTCGCGCCCGCCGAGCGAGATCAAAAAGGTCGCAATCAGGGGCAGGAGGAAGGAGTCCATCGCCGCATGGCATAGCGCAGCCGCCGGAGCATCGCTACGCGCCTGTCCACCGTCTTCCCCTATCGGATTGGCGCTTGCACCCCGGCCCGAGCTGCCTAGTCTGCCGCCCAGCAAATCGTGATTGGTGGAAAGGATGCGGGCGGATGAAACTCGAACAGGGAATGGCAGCGGTGGTGACGGGCGGCGCGTCCGGGCTCGGTCGAGCGAGCGCCAAGGCGCTGTCGGATGCAGGCCTGAAGGTGGCGATCTTCGACATCAATGACGAGGCCGGCGAGGAGCATGCGGCGGCAATAGGCGGCACCTTCCACCACGTAGACATCATGGACGAGCAATCGGTCGAGGACGGCTTTGCCGCCGCGCGCGCCGCGAACGGGCAGGAGCGCGTCACGGTCCATTGCGCAATGGCCTCGCAGCGCGGCAAGACCTTGGGCTTCGACAAGGAGACCGGCGGCTACAAGCGCCTGCCGACCGAGGATTATGCCTTCGGCGCCGAGGGTATCCTGGTCGCCAGCTATCGCATTGCGAGCATCTCAGCACTCGGCATGGCCAATGCCGAACCGCTCAACGATGATGGCGAGCGCGGCTCGATCACCCTCACCGCCTCGGTCGCCGCGCAGGACGGCCAGATCGGGCAGGTGATCTACGGCAGCTGCAAGGCCGGCGTGAACGGGCTGGTGCTGCCGATGGCGCGGGACCTGATGGACCTCGGCATTCGCGTCAATTCAGTGATGCCGGGGATCTTCGCCACGCCGCTGATGCTGGGCATGAAGGATCGCAACCCGGCAATGTGGGCGCAGCTCAACGCCAGCGTGCCCTTCCCCAAGCGGCTGGGCGAACCGGAGGAATTCGCCTCGCTGATCCTCGAGATCGCCCGCAACAGCTACATCAACGGGCACCAGTTCCGGCTCGACGGCGCGATCCGCATGCCGCCGAAATGAGCCAGAACCTCCAAGCGAACAAGGCCAATGCCAAGGCATTCTACGACCTCATGTTCAACGAGTGCCTGCCGCGCGAAGCGGTCGAGCGCTATGTCGGTGCCACCTATATCCAGCACAATCCCGAAGTCGGCGACGGGAAAGAGGCGTTCATCGAGTATTTCGAGCGGATGGCCCGCGAATTCCCAGGCAAGCGCGTCGACTTCAAGCGCGCCGTCGCCGAGGGGGAGTTCGTCGTTTTGCACTGCCATCAGACCTGGCCGGGCGATCACGACTATGCAGGGATCGACATCTTTCGCTTCGATAATGAGGGCAAGATTGTCGAACACTGGGATGTTCTACAGGCAGTGCCCGAGACCGCGAAACACGACAACGGAATGTTCTGAGATGCCGGGAAGCTGGAGCGGGTGAAGGGAATCGAACCCTCGTCGTCAGCTTGGGAAGCTGCTGCTCTACCATTGAGCTACACCCGCGGCACGGATTGCGCGCCTTTGCCGCGAAGCTGAAACGCGGTCAATGCCATTCGCACGCCGGCAGGCGCAGAGCGGCTATTCCTTAAGTCAGGTTGCAATTCGGTACCCAACCAAGCAAAGCGGGCTCGCACCGTGGCCAGTGAGGGAGATGCGCGCCGTGAGCCAGTTCGAAATGATTGCCGTCGAGAGCGACGGTCCGGTTACCACAATCACCCTGAACCGACCCGAACGCCTCAACGCCTGCCCGCCGCAGATGGCCGACGAGATTTTCACCGCCTTGGGCGGTCTCGGCGATGCCCGCGCCCTGCTGATCCGGGGTGAGGGTCGCGCCTTCTGCTCGGGCGCCGATCTCGCTGTCAGCGCGGACTCGTCGATCAAGGGGGGGCGGCGCTCGTTCATTTCGCTCCAGCACCATTACAACCCGATGATCCAGACGCTGTTCGACCTGCCGATCCCGGTCGTGGCCGAAGTGTCGGGGCCGGCCGCGGGCGTGGGATGCTCGCTCGCATTGACCGCCGATTTCGTCGTTGCCGGCAAGAGCGGCTATTTTCTGCAGGCCTTCGTCAATATCGGGCTGGTTCCCGATGGCGGTTCGAGCTGGTTCCTGCCGCGCCTGATCGGCCTGCCGCGCGCCACGCAAATGATGATGCTGGGCGAACGCATCCACGCCGAGGAAGCCGAGCGGATCGGGCTGATCTACAAATGCGTCGAGGACGATGCGCTGGCGTCCGAGGCCAGGTCATTGGTCGAGCGGCTTGCCAATGGGCCGACGGTCGCGCTCGGTCACATGAAGCACAATGTGCGGCGCGGACTGATGGCCGACCTCAACACCGCGCTGCAGAACGAGTCGCGCACCCAATGGGCCGCCGGCGACAGCGCCGACGCGGGCGAAGGTATCAGCGCCTTCCTGGAAAAGCGCGGCGCGAACTTCACGGGACGCTAAGGCATCACCGGCAAAAAATCAGGGCCGCCGCCGCTCGAAGCCTCTCCGACCTCTCGAGCAGCAGCGGCCCCTCCCCACAACAGGGGCGACCCGATGGGGATCAGAAGCGGAAGGCGACGCCTGCGCTCAGCACCCACGGATCGAGCTTGTGTTCGGTCTGGATGGCGAGCGTATTGCCCGCATACCAGCGCGCCGTCGTGTCGACGAAGTAGCGCTTCGCATCGAAGGTGATCGCGGCGCTTTCGTTGATCGGCACATCGACGCCTGCCTGGAGCACGAAGCCGAATTCATCGGACAGGGTCGTCTTGGTGACGCCCAGCGGAATGGTCGCCGCACCCGGTTCGACATCGACCCACAGGAAGTAGGTCACGCCCGCACCGACATAAGGCTTAATGCTGGCGGTCGGGAAATGATACTTGGCGGTGAAAGTCGCCGGGATCACCTTGGCATCCGACACCAGTTCTGCACCGGGCAGGCCGGTGGTCCCGTCCACGTCGTGCTGGGTCACGCAGCAGATCGTTTCGAGCGAGACGTTGTCGGTGAAGAAATACTCGATCGCCACGGTCGGGACGTAATTGTCATTGGCCTTGGTCTGCGTTCCCGCGGGCAAGCCCACGATATCCGTGTCGAATTCGGTGATCTTGCCATCGGGCAGCACGCCGGTGGCGAGGATCTTCACCTGCACATCGCCCTGGCGGTCTTGCGCGGCGGCCGGGCTGGCAATCATTGCGAGAGTGGCGACGCCAGCTGCGAGAATCGCTTTCATTAGACTTTCCCTTTGCCCCGCAGCGGTCGCCCCTCGCGACCTGAACCTCCTGCGGTGCGGGGTCCAACTATTCATCCAGCCGATCCGCTTCATTGATCCAGATCAAGGACTGTTCGGCCAGTCTCTCCGATTAACTTCGCCAATGAATATCATGTCGCGAGTGCCGAGAATGGATGTCCGCAAGGTCACCGATGAATTCCTGAAGACTGCGTTCGATGTCGAATGCGGGAGTCGCGCCTCCCGCCAGCTGGGCGAAATAGCGCGCCTGCTGACGCCTTGCCGCGGCACGTCCGCAGCGATCGAGCGCGATCGCGAACAGATCGTCTTCGTGGCCAGCGGCGCGACCAAGCTGGTCGCCAGCGCTTCGGACAACCGCGAGCAGGTGGTCGCCTTCCACTTCGGCGGCGACATCATCTCGATCCCGGCCGATGGTATGCACGCCTACACACTGTTCGCCCTGGCCGACAGCACGCTGCTGATCTTTCCGGCAAGCGAGTTCAAGGCATGCGCGCTGAGCCATCCGGCGGTCCTCCGGGCCATGCTCGAGCGGACGCAGACCGCGCTCTATCGCTGCCGCGACAAGGCCGTCGACCTTGGCCGCAAGAATGCGAAGGAACGCCTGGCCGGCTTCCTCGTCGCCATGTCCGAACGCATTGGGCGGACCGCAAACGGCAAGTGCCGGATCGAGCTGCCCATGTCTCGCCGCGACATCGGCGATAGCCTGGGCCTGACGATCGAGACGATCAGCCGCCAGTTCAGCGAGCTCAAGCAGGCCGGCCTGATCGTGACCGAGGGGCGTTCGGGTGTGACCGTGCAGGATCCGGCGAAGCTCCTGACGATGGCAGGTCATATCTGACGGAGAAGCCGAATTATTTTCGAAATTTGATCTGCATCAATGCAGGTGTCCGGGCGGGGCACTACCACCACCCGGTCTAGGAAGGGGCTAAATCTCATGGAAGCTGTACTCGGCAGGGTAGGACTGTGGTTCCTCGTTCTCCTGCTCGCAATCGCCGCCATCGTCGGGGCGAAGGACGCCGGCTTTGCCGCGCACGCCACCATCGTTGCCATCGTCGCGTTCATCCTGATCTGGGCGACCGCGGGCAGCTATGACCCGATGGCCAAGGCGCAAAGCCTGTTCAAGATGCCTCCGGGCCCGTCGAAATATGACGATGACCCGGTGCGCTGGGGCGTCATTGCGACGATGTTCTGGGGTCTTGCCGGGTTCCTGGCGGGCCTGTTCATCGCGACCCAGATGGTCTTCCCGCAGCTCAACTTCGAGCCTTACCTGAACTTCGGTCGCCTGCGTCCGCTGCATACCAGCGCGGTGATCTTCGCCTTTGGCGGCAACGCCCTGATCGCGACGAGCTACTACGTGGTGCAGCGCACTTGCCGCGCCCCGCTCGCCTTCCCCGGCCTCGCCCGGTTCGTATTCTGGGGCTACCAGCTGTTCATCGTGCTGGCCGCGACCGGCTATCTCCTCGGCGTCACCCAGTCGAAGGAATATGCCGAGCCCGAATGGTATGTCGACCTGTGGCTGACCATTGTTTGGGTCGCCTATCTGGTGGTCTTCGTCGGCACGATCCTGAAGCGCAAGGAGCCGCATATCTATGTGGCGAACTGGTTCTTCCTCGCCTTCATCATCACCGTCGCCATGCTGCATGTGGTCAACAATCTGGCCATGCCGGTGAGCCTGCTGGGTTCGCGCAGCTACAGCGCCTTTGCGGGCGTGCAGGATGCACTGACCCAGTGGTGGTACGGCCATAACGCGGTCGGCTTCTTCCTTACCGCCGGCTTCCTCGCGATGATGTATTACTTCGTGCCGAAGCAGGCCGAACGACCGGTCTATTCCTACCGCCTGTCGATCATCCACTTCTGGTCGCTGATCTTCCTCTACATCTGGGCGGGTCCGCACCACCTCCACTACACCGCGCTGCCCGACTGGGCGCAGACGCTCGGCATGGTGTTTTCGGTGATGCTGTGGATGCCCAGCTGGGGCGGGATGATCAACGGGCTGATGACGCTCAACGGGGCGTGGGACAAGGTGCGCACCGACCCGATCATCCGCATGATGGTGATTGCGCTCGCCTTCTACGGCATGAGCACCTTCGAAGGCCCGATGATGAGCATCAAGTGGGTCAACAGCCTGTCGCACTATACCGACTGGACCATTGGCCACGTTCACTCCGGCGCCTTGGGCTGGAACGGCATGATCACCTTCGCCTGCGTGTACTATCTCGTACCGCGCCTGTGGAAGCGCGAGCGGCTCTACAGCCTGCGCATGATCAACTGGCACTTCTGGCTCGCGACCGTCGGCATCGTCTTCTACGCCGCGAGCATGTGGGTGGCAGGCGTGACCCAGGGCCTGATGTGGGCCGAGTACGGCGCCGACGGCTACCTGGTGAACAGCTTCGCCGACACGGTCGCCGCGCTCAAGCCAATGTTCGCGCTGCGCGCCTTCGGCGGCCTGCTCTACCTCACCGGCTTCGTCATCATGATCTACAATGTGTGGCAGACGATCGCCGGGAACCTGCGTGAAGAAGCGCCGATGACCGAAACCCCGCACGACGAGGCCGCCGATCGCCCGATCAGCGCGGTTCCGGCTGAATAGGATCCCCAGCGATGAGCACTGAGAAGAAAGGCTTTGCCGAGCGCCACAAGAAGCTCGAGCGCAATGTAACCCTGCTTGGGGTGGCCACCCTCGTCACCGTCGCCATCGGAGGCGTGGTGGAGATCGCACCGCTGTTCTGGATCGACAACACGATCGAGGAAGTAGAGGGCATGCGCCCCTACTCCCCGCTCGAACTGGCGGGACGCGACATCTACATCCGCGAGGGTTGCTACACCTGCCACAGCCAGATGATCCGGCCGTTCCGCGACGAGGTCGAACGCTATGGCCACTACAGCCTCGCCGCCGAGAGCATGTACGACCATCCATTCCAGTGGGGATCGAAGCGCACCGGGCCGGACCTGGCGCGCGTGGGCGGGCGCTATTCGGACGAATGGCATGTCCAGCACCTTGAGGATCCGCAAGCGGTGGTGCCCGAAAGCATCATGCCGCAATACGGCTTCCTCAAGGATGCGCCGCTCAAGATCGCCGATGCCTCGGCCAATCTCACGGCGCTGCGGCGGCTCGGCGTGCCTTACTCGGACGAGGATGTCGAGAAGGCCAATGCCGACTTGATGGCGCAGGCCGATCCTGACGCCGACGCCGGCAATCTCGCCGAGCGCTATCCCAAGGCGCAGATCCGCGATTTCGACGGCGATCCCGACCGCGTGACCGAGATGGACGCGCTAGTCGCCTACCTGCAGATGCTCGGCACGCTGGTCGATGTGAACAGCGCCGCCGCGCAGGAGAAACTCGCGACAGAGAAGGGGCGGTAATGGACTACGAAACCCTGCGTCACTTCGCCGACAGCTACGGCCTGGCGATCATGGTCGTGCTGTTCCTGGCGCTGTGCCTGTGGCCGTTCCGCCCGGGCGCGCGCGAGCACAACCAGAAGGCTGCCAATTCCATTTTCGAGGGACAAGACGATGGCGAATGATCCATCCAGCAACAGCCGGATCGACGAAGCGACCGGCACCGAGTTCGTCGGCCACGAATGGGACGGCATCGAAGAACTCGACACGCCGATGCCGCGGTGGTGGCTGTGGACCTTCTATATCACCGTGGTCTGGGCGATCATCTACACCGTGCTCTATCCGGCATGGCCGATGCTCTCCAAGGCGACCGAGGGCACGCTCGGCTGGTCAAGCCGCGGCGACCTCGCCGAACAGATCAGCCTCGCCGACCAGGCGCGGGTGAGCGTCGGCGAGCGGATCGCGGCGATCGATACGACCAAGCTTTCGGGCAATCCCGAACTGCTGCAGCAGGCGGTCGCGGGGGGCGCGGCGGCGTTCAAGGTCAACTGCGTCCAGTGCCACGGCTCGGGCGCGGCGGGCAATCAGGAGCTCGGCTACCCCAACCTCAACGACGATGACTGGATCTGGGGCGGCGACATGCAGGCGATCGAATATTCGATCGTGCACGGCATCCGCCAGCCGGGTTCGGACCAGCGGCAGGGCGCCATGCCGGCCTTCGAGGGCATGTTCAGCAATGCCCAGCTCGACGCGCTGGTCGCGCAGGTCCAGTCGCTCGGCGGCACCGGCAAGAGCAATGCCGTGGGCGCGCAGCTCTACAGCGAGAACTGCGCCATTTGCCACGGCCAGAACGGCGAGGGCGACCGCACTGTCGGCGCGCCGCGGCTCAACGACGCGATCTGGCTCCGCGGCAAGAGTGCCGACGCCATTCGCAGGCAGATCCTCAATCCGAAGATGGGCGCCATGCCCGCATGGGGCGAGCGTCTCGATCCGGTCACCATCAAGATGCTGACCGCCTATGTCCATTCGCTCGGGGGAGGCGAAGACTTCCTGGAGGCTCCGGTTGAAGAACCGGTGGCCGAAGTCAATGAGCAACCCTGACGAAACCAGGCCCGATCCCAAGCCCGGCGACGATCGCGATTGGTCGGTCGTCGTCGAGGATGGGGTGGCCAAGACCAACGAGCCGGTGTCGAGTGCGGTAGCCTCGCCCGGCGCGGCCACGCGGCGGCACGAACCGCACGAACCCCCGCGCACCACCCTGCCCGAAAAGCTCTACGAGAAGCGCAAGGCAGTCCATAACAAGCGGATCGACGGCCCGTTCCGCCGCTTCAAGTGGTTCGTCATGGTGGTGACGCTGGGGATCTACTGGATCACCCCGTGGCTGCGCTGGGATCGTGGACCCTACGCCCCCGACCAGGCGGTGCTGATCGATCTCGCCAATCGCCGTTTCTACATGTTCGATATCGAGATCTGGCCGCACGAGTTCTACTTCGTCGCGGGATTGCTGATCATGGCGGGTATCGGGCTGTTCCTGGTCACCAGCGCGGTCGGCCGCGCGTGGTGCGGCTATGCCTGCCCGCAGACGGTGTGGACCGATCTCTACCAGCACGTCGACCGCTTCATCGATGGTGATCGCAATGCGCGCATGCGGCTCGACGCCGCGCCCTGGACCGCCGGGAAGATCGCGCGGCGCGCCTTCAAGTGGTCGATCTATCTCGCCATCGCCTTTGCCACCGGCGGGGCGTGGATCCTCTATTTCGCCGATGCGCCGACGCTGTTCCGCGATTTCTTCACGGGCGATGCGGCGCCGATCGCCTATGGCACGGTGCTGGTCCTCACCGCCACGACCTTCACTCTGGGCGGTTTCATGCGCGAGCAGGTGTGCATCTACATGTGCCCCTGGCCCCGCATCCAGACCGCCATGCTCGACGAGAAATCGCTGATCGTCACCTACAAGGACTGGCGTGGCGAACCGCGCGGCAGCGTCAAGAAGGCGGCCAAGAACCCCGACCAGTTCGGCGACTGCATCGATTGCCTGCAGTGTGTGCAGGTCTGCCCCACGGGCATAGATATTCGCGAGGGGCCGCAGATCGGCTGCATCACCTGCGCGCTGTGCATCGACGCCTGCGACCGCGTGATGAAGGACATCGGTCGCCCGCGCGGTCTGATCGACTATGCCACGCTGGAGGACTGCGAGCGCGAGGCGGCAGGCGAAACGCCGCGACCGGTGTGGAAGACGCTGCTCCACCCGCGCACCATCGCCTATTTCCTCATCTGGGGCAGCATCGGCCTCGCCATGCTGTTCGCGCTGGGCGCACGCAATCACACCGACCTCACCGTCTCGCCCGATCGCAATCCGCCCTTCATGCTGATGAGCGACGGGTCGATCCGCAATTCCTACACGCTCAAGCTGCGCAATATGGAAAGCCGCCCGCGTGAAATGGAAATCGCGGTCGAAGGGCTGCCGGGCGCCATGCTGTGGACCGATACCATCGCGCGCGAGGATGCCTCGCCGACCCAGCGCTTCATGGTCGATTCGGACCAGATCCGCACCGTGCGGGCCTATGTCATGGCCCCTGCCAACACCGGACCGCGCGATTTCTCCTTCCGCCTCACCTCGCTCGACGAACAACGCGAGCAGGATGTGGTAGAAACGGGCTTTTCCGCGCCAGGAGGCGAATGATGAGCAAGCACTTCACCGGCAGGCACATGTTCTGGATCCTGTTCGCCGGCTTCGGCGTGGTGGTCGCGGTCAATTTCGGGATGGCGGCGCTCGCTTCGCGCAGCTTCTCTGGCGTCGTGGTCGAGAATTCCTACGTCGCCAGCCAGGAATTCAACCAGTGGCTCGATGCGGCAGAGAAGCAGAAGGCGCTGGGCTGGGACGTGGCGTTGTCGCGCGACGAGGCCGGACGCCTGCTGGTCGAGACGACTGGCGTGCCGAGCGGAGCAAAGGTCAGCGCCGAATTGCGCCGCCCGCTGGGCGAGCATGACAGCAGCACGATCGAACTGTCCGCGAGCGATGGCGGTCTGTTCCGTTCGGACGACGTGCTGCCCGCCGGGCGGTGGACGGTGCGGCTACTGATCGAAGCGGGGCAGGATCGCTTTGCGCTGGAGGAACCCTTGGCGTGAACTTCCCAGCCCGCCTCGACGATGCACGCGCCCAGCAATTCGCGGATACGCGGTTCACTGTGCCGGGCATGCGCTGTGCGGGCTGCATCGCCAAGATCGAGCGCGGGCTTGGCGATCTGGAGGGCGTCGAAAGCGCGCGGGTGAATTTCTCAGCCAAGCGTGTGGCGGTACGGCACGATGCCGGGCTGACGCAGGACCACCTCGTCGAGGCGCTCGAACATCTCGGCTTCGAGGCGCAGGCGGTAGCCGACAATCCGCTCGCGACCGACGACAAGGAATCGAAGGCGCTGCTGCGCGCGGTCGCCGTTGCCGGCTTCGGCATGATGAACATCATGCTGCTTTCGGTGAGCGTGTGGTCGGGCGCGGGCGGCGTGACCCGCGAGATGTTCCACTGGCTCTCGGCGCTGATCGCGCTGCCGGTGGTTGCCTATTCGGGGCGTCCCTTCTTCGCCTCTGCCGCCATGGCGCTACGCTATCGCCGCACCAACATGGATGTGCCGATCTCGATCGGGGTCATCCTCGCGACCGCCATGAGCCTCTACGAGACCGCAACCGGGGGCGAGCATGCCTATTTCGACGGCGCGGTCATGCTGCTGTTCTTCCTGCTCGCAGGGCGGGCGCTCGATGCGACGATGCGCAATCGCACCCGCGCCGGGATCGGCGCATTGCTGTCGCGCATGGGCAAGAGCGCGGCCGTGCTCCAGCCCGACGGCTCAACCCGGCGGGTCGCGGCGGAAGAGCTGGAGCCGGGGATGGTCATGCTGGTGGCTGCCGGGGAGGCCCTCGCCGCCGATGGCGTGATCGAGATTGGCGAGAGCCGGATCGACAATGCCATGCTGACGGGCGAGAGCACGCCCGAACCGGTTGTCGAAGGCCGCGAAGTGCACGCCGGCGCGGTCAACCTCGCCAATCCGATCCATGTCCGCGTGAGCGCGGTCGGGGCCGATACCGCACTCGCCGAGATCGCGCGGCTGATGGACGAGGCCGGGCAATCGCGCAGCCGCTATGTCCGGATCGCCGATCGCGCTTCGCGCCTCTATGCGCCCGCCGTGCACTCGCTGGCGCTGTTGTCTTTCATCGGCTGGATGATCGCAGGGGTCGGCTGGCATCAGTCGATGCTGATCGCGATCGCGGTGCTGATCATTACCTGCCCTTGCGCGCTGGGGCTCGCCGTCCCGGCAGCGCAGGTGGTCGCTTCCGGAGCGCTCATCAAGAAGGGCTTCCTGGTCAAGGACGGCAGCGCGCTCGAACGGCTGGCAGAGGTCGATGTCGCGCTGTTCGACAAGACCGGGACGCTGACCCTGGGCGAGCCGCGGGCAGATCTCGGCGCGCTTGACGAAGATGCGAAGCCGGTTGCCCTGGCGCTGGCGCAGGCGAGCCGCCACCCCTTAAGCCGGGGGCTGGCCAAGAGCCTCGCGATCGATGGCGCCACGCCAGCCTCGCTCACCGGGCTCACCGAAGAAGCCGGGTTCGGCGTGCGGGCCAGTCTGGATGGCCTGTCCGTCGCGCTGGGCAAGCCCGCCACCGCGCAAGACGGGCTGGCGAGCGAACTGACGGTTGGCGAGCGGCGCTATCTGATCCAGTTCAGCGATGCGCTCCGCCCCGATGCCGCGCAGGCGATCGAACGGCTCGACGGCATTGGTGTCGAGAGCCGGATCATCTCGGGCGACAAGCGCGAAGCGGTGGCCACCATCGCCCGCGAATTGGGCATCTTCGCCTACCACCAGCAGTCGCCGCAGCAGAAACTCGACGCCATCGCAACGATCAAGCAACAGGGCCATAGGCCGCTGATGGTCGGAGATGGCCTCAACGACGGCCCCGCCCTCGCCGCCGCCCATGCTTCCATCGCACCCGGCACGGCGAGCGATGCCAGCCAGCAGGCCGCCGATGCGGTGTTCATCGGTGACAAGCTCATGCCCGCTGTGCTCGGCGTGCAGGTCGCGCGGCGCTGCATGCAGATCGTGCGGCAGAATTTCGCCTTCGCGATCATCTACAATGTGTGCGCAGTGCCGCTGGCGCTCGCTGGCATGGTGACACCGATGATTGCGGCGCTCGCCATGTCGATGAGCTCGCTGATCGTGGTCGGCAACTCGCTGCGCCTGGCCAAGGCCGCCGGATGAGCGGCCTCGCGATCCTGATCCCGATTGCGCTGGGGATGGGCGCGTTCGGTCTGGCCGCCTTCTTCTGGGCGATGCGCGATGGGCAGTTCGAAGACATGGACGGCGCGGCGCACCGCATCCTGATCGAGGATGAGGACGACAGCGAATGAAGCTCGTCGCGCTGCTTGCCATTGCTTCGCTGGTCCCCTTGGGCACCGGCCCGCTGCCGACAGAGAAGCGCACGCTCGCTGTGGCGCTGTGCGACGGTGGCACGCTCTCGATCCCGCTCGGCAATGATGAGGATGCACCCTCCCCCTGCCCGGCCAAGGCATGCCATGCCGGCACCTGCCGCAAGCAAATTGATTCAGCGCAAAGACGCGCGCGCTGATCCGCTCCAGAGGGGCCTCATGTGGCCCTATCACCCAGACCTGCTCGCGACGCCCGTTCCGCGTTACACCAGCTATCCGACCGCTGCCGAATTCGGCGAGATCGACGCGAGCCTATATCGCGACGCCCTCGAGCATACCGCAGGCGATATCTCGCTCTATCTGCATATCCCCTTCTGCGAGAAGATCTGTTTCTATTGCGGCTGCAACACCAGCGCGGCGGGCAAGACGCAGCGGCTCGAAAGCTACCTCGCCGCCCTACACGCGGAGATTGCGCAAGTCGGCCTGCTGATCGGCAACACGGCCCGCGTGAAGCGCATCTCCTTCGGAGGCGGCAGCCCCAACGCGATCGCGCCGCATGAATTCGAGCATCTGGTCGAAGGTCTAGAGACGCATTTTCACCTCTCGGCGCCAACCTATTCGATCGAGCTCGACCCGCGCACCATGACCGCCGACTGGGCCGCAGCGATCGGTCGGGTCGGCATCGAGCGCGCCAGCCTGGGCGTCCAGACGTTCGCCGCGCACTGCCAGGAGGCGATCGGCCGCGTGCAGAGCGAGGACACGATCCTCCAAACAGTCGACTGGCTGCGCGACGCCGGCGTCACCTCGCTCAATTTCGACCTGATGTATGGCTTGCCCGGCCAGAGCCGCGACGACCTGCTCGACACGCTCCAGCGCACGCGTGTGCTCGGCGCCGACCGGATCGCGCTGTTCGGCTATGCCCATGTCCCGCATATCGTGCCGCGCCAGAAGGTGATCGATACGAGCGCCCTGCCCGATCAGGACGAACGCTTCGCCATGGCCGAACTGGGCTACATCTACCTCTGCACCCATGGCTACACGCCGGTCGGCTTCGACCATTTCGCCAGGCCCGGCGGCGACCCGCTCGCCCACGCCGCGCTAGAAGACCGGCTGCACCGTAATTTTCAGGGCTTCACCGACGACAATGCCGAAACGCTGATCGGCCTCGGGGCTTCGGCGATCAGCAGCTTCCCCGAATTGCTGGTGCAGAACGAGAAGAATACCGGACGCTACCGGATGATCGCCTCTCAGGGCCGGCTCGCTGCGCGCCACGGCATCATACGCAGCGCGGAGGATCGACGCCGCGGAGCCCTGATTGAACAATTGCTCTGCCACGGTCACATCCGCCTGCCGGCAGATATTCGCGCGGAGATCGCGCCCAGGCTATGCGCCTTCACCGTGCGCGGGCTCGCCTCGCTCGACGGCAACGACCTGACGATCCCGACGCGCGGCGTCCCCTATGCGCGGAGCATCGCGGCGCTGCTCGATCCCTACCGGCAACAGTCGCTGCGCCAGTTCAGTTCGGCTATCTGACCCCCGCACATTGCCAGCGGGACCCACTGTGCATAATATGCACAGCCAGAGCGCCAGCAAATGGCGCCGTGGGAGAGAACAGCACCAATGGATCGACCGATCCGCAAGAGCACCGCTTGGGATGTCGCCGAAAAGGCCGGCGTCAGCCAATCGACGGTAAGCCGGGTATTCACCGGATCGACCCGCATCAGCGAGCAGACCCGTGCGCGGGTCATCGCGGCGGCCGAAGCGCTCGATTATCTCCCCGACAAGCGCGCTTCCCGCCTGCGCAGCGGACAGACCGGTGTCATCGCGGTGGTCTTGATCACCCGGGCCGAGGATCGCGCGCAGGAAGTCAATCCATTCACCTACGCCCTGCTCGGCGGGGTGTGCCGCGCGGCATCGGCGCGGGGGTACGAGACGCTGGTGTCATTCCAATCGAGCGCCGACGAATTCTATGGCCGCTATGTCGAACAGCGCGATGCCGACGCGCTGATCGTGCTGGGGACGACCCAGAATCCGGCGGCGTGGGAACATTTCCGCCCCATCCTCCAGCAGGAAGACCATTCGATCTGCTGGGGCCTACCCTTCGACGAGGCGCATTCGGTGCGATCGGACAATCACCTTGGCGGCAGGCTGGCCGCCGAACACCTGTGGAGCCGCGGCTATCGCAATCCCGTGTTCCTGGGGCCGATTGAGGGCACCCAACGCCAGTTCTCCGAACGGCTCGACGGGTTCTGCGAGGCACTCAAGGAGCGTGGCGGCGATGCGCATGTGGTGGGCAATCTCGGCAGCAACGACCGATACGGCCAGGGGCGCGAGGCGATCGAGCGGCTGGTCAGCGAAGGCCGCGAATACGATTCGATCTTCGCGGCCTGCGACTTTATCGCGCTTGGCGCGCTTGAGGCGCTGACCGCCAAGGGTATCGCCGTTCCTGGCCAGGTCGGCCTCATCGGCTATGACGGGCTCGCTGCTACGGCGCATGCCAACCCGCCTCTGACCACGATCAAGCCCGATCTCGAGGAAGCGGGGCGACAACTGGTCGCCCGCGTGCTCGACGAGGAGACGGAAAGCGACACTTCGCTCGCGCCGGTCGAGCTGATTGCCAGGGCGAGTACGCAGCGCGGTTGATCGACATACCGGCCCATCCGAACTGGCAGATCGGATAGTAGCGGGAACTCGTCCTTGCACCTCCCGGTCCGACGCGCCATTGGACTGCGCAAGGAGAATCTAAGACATGCGTCAAGTAGATCATTTCATTGTCGGCGGGGCGGGAGGCTCTGGCGCTCGCAAGCATCAGATCTGGAACCCTTCGACGGGTGAAGTGCAGGCCGAGGTGGTTCTGGGCGATGCGGCGCTGCTCGACCGCGCGGTGGCCGAAGCGAAGAAGGTCCAGCCGGCCTGGGCGGCGACCAATCCGCAGAAGCGCGCGCGTGTGATGTTCAAGTTCAAGGAGCTGATCGAGGCCAATATGCAGAGCCTCGCCGAGCTGCTCTCGAGCGAGCACGGCAAGGTGATCGATGATGCCAAGGGTGATGTCCAGCGCGGGCTCGAGGTAATCGAGTTTGCCTGCGGCATCCCGCAGGCATTGAAAGGCGACTATACGCAGGGCGCAGGCCCCGGCATCGACGTCTATTCGATGCGCCAGCCGCTCGGCATTGGCGCGGGCATCACCCCGTTCAACTTCCCGGCGATGATCCCGATGTGGATGTTCGGCATGGCGATCGCGGCGGGCAATGCCTTCATCCTAAAGCCCTCCGAGCGCGATCCGAGCGTGCCGGTCCGCCTCGCCGAGCTGTTCCTCGAGGCTGGCGCGCCCGAAGGCCTGCTGCAGGTGGTCCACGGCGACAAGGAAATGGTCGATGCGATCCTCGACCATCCCGATATTCCGGCGATCAGCTTCGTCGGCTCGTCCGATATCGCGCAGTATATCTACTCGCGCGGTGCGGCCAATGCGAAGCGCGTCCAGGCCTTTGGCGGGGCGAAGAACCACGGCGTGGTCATGCCCGACGCCGATCTCGACCAGGTGGTGAACGACCTAGCGGGCGCAGCCTTCGGTTCGGCGGGCGAGCGCTGCATGGCGCTGCCGGTCGTGGTGCCTGTGGGCGAAGACACCGCCAACAGGCTGCGCGAAAAGCTGATCCCCGCGATCAACGCACTGCGCGTCGGCGTCTCGAACGATCCCGACGCGCATTACGGCCCGGTCGTCACCCCCGAGCACAAGGCGCGCGTCGAAAGCTGGATCGACACCGCCGAGAGAGAAGGCGCAGAAGTCGTGATCGACGGGCGCGGCTTTTCGCTGCAGGGCCATGAGAAGGGCTTCTTCATCGGCCCGACGCTGCTCGACCGCGTGACGCCGCAGATGGAAAGCTATCAGGAGGAGATCTTCGGTCCGGTGCTCCAGATCGTGCGCGCCAAGGATTTCGAGGACGCACTGCGCCTGCCGAGTGAGCACCAGTACGGCAATGGCGTCGCCATCTTTACCCGCAACGGCCACGCCGCGCGCGAATTCGCAAGCCGCGTCAATGTCGGCATGGTCGGCATCAACGTGCCGATCCCCGTGCCTGTCAGCTATCATAGCTTCGGCGGGTGGAAGCGTTCGGGCTTCGGCGACATCGACCAGTACGGCATGGAAGGCCTCAAGTTCTGGACCAAGGCCAAGAAGGTCACCCAGCGCTGGCCCGACGGCGGCGGCGACGGCTCCAACGCCTTCGTCATCCCGACCATGGGGTAATCTTCGCGCAAGGAGATTCCGGATGCGAACATCATTGATCATCGGCGCGGTGCTTGCGCTGTCGGCCTGCGCCACCACCACGGCAAGCGAGCCTGACGAGCAGGAGCCCAAGCGCATGGGTGAAGGCAATTGCGATGCCTCCGGCTTGCAGGAGCATGTCGGCCACAAGGCCTCGGCCGAAAGCGGCGCGATCCTGCTGAAGCTTTCGGGTGCCAAGACCTTGCGCTGGGGCCCGCCCGATTCCGCCTGGACGATGGACTATCGGACCGATCGCCTCAACGTCAGCTACGACCGCGAGATGACCATCACCCGGATCGCCTGCGGATGAGCGCGCGCCAACACGCGAGCTCCGGTTCTCCGTTCGAGGACCAGTTCGGCTTCAGCCGCGCGATCCGCGTCGGCAATGCGATCAAGGTCGCCGGAACCGGCCCGATCGAAGACGACGGGTCGAGCACGCCAGGCGGCGCAGCCGAACAGGCGGAGCGCTGCCTCACTCTCATTGTCCGCGCGATCGAGCAGCTCGGCGGTTCGGCCTCAGACGTCGTCCGCACCCGCATGCTGCTCACCGATCCGGCCGACCAGGACGCGGTTGGCGCAGCCCACGCCCGCTTCTTCGGCGAGGCCCGCCCGGCTGCGACCATGCTAGGCGTGTCGTGGCTATGCCGACCCGAATGGAAGGTCGAAATCGAGGCCGAAGCCATCATAACGGACTAGCATTCCCGCCCCTTTCCTCTCCCATCACCCACGGCTAGAGCCACAGCATGACCGGACAATTCCAACTCACCGACGACCAGCTTGCGATCCAGGAAATGGCGCAGCGGTTTACCGCCGACAACATCACCCCCTTCGCGGGCGAGTGGGATGAAAAGAGCCACTTCCCGCGCGATGTCATCCAGCAGACGGGCGAGCTCGGCTTCGGCGCGATCTATGTTTCCGAGGAATCGGGCGGCATCGCCTTGGGCCGGCTCGAGGCGGCGCTGATCATGGAGGCAATGGCCTATGGCTGCCCCGCGACGAGCGCCTATGTCTCGATCCACAATATGGCGACCTGGATGATCGACCGCTTCGGCGGCGAGGAAGTCAAGGCGCGCTTCCTGCCCAAGCTGGTGACGATGGAACACATCGCCAGCTATGCGCTGACCGAACCGGGTTCGGGCTCGGACGCGGCGGGGCTCAAGACGACTGCGGTGCTCGATGGCGATCACTACGTCCTCAACGGCACCAAGCAGTTCATTTCGGGCAGCGGCTTCAACGATATCTATGTCGTGATGGTCCGCACCGGCGAGCACAAGTCAAAGGGCATTTCCTGCCTCGTGATCGAGAAGGACACCCCCGGCCTAAGCTTTGGCAAGCCCGAGAAGAAGCTAGGCTGGAATGCTTCGCCTACCGCGCAGCTGATCTTCGAGGATTGCCGCGTGCCGGTCGCCAACCGCGTCGGTGCCGAGGGCGAGGGGTTCAGCTTTGCCATGGCAGGGCTCGACGGCGGACGCCTCAACATCGGCGCTTGCTCACTCGGCGGGGCGCAGCGCTGCCTCGACGAGGCGGTCAAATACACCAAGGAACGCCAGCAGTTCGGCCAGCCGATCGCCGATTTCCAGAACACGCAGTTCATGCTCGCCGACATGGCGACCGAGCTGGAGGCGGCGCGCGCGCTGCTCTACCTCGCCGCCTGCAAGGTGACCGAGAATGCGCCCGACAAGTCGCGCTTCTCCGCCATGGCCAAGCGGCTGGCGACCGACAGCGGCAGCAATGTCGTCAACAACGCGCTGCAGCTGTTCGGCGGCTATGGCTACCTAAGGGAATATCCCATCGAGCGGTTCTGGCGCGACTTGCGCGTCCACTCGATCCTCGAAGGCACCAACCAGGTCATGCGGATGATCGTAGGCCGGGACCTGCTGCGACAGTGAGCGGCTTGCGCTTCTCGATGATGGCATTGGTGGTACCCGATTACGATCAGGGTATCGCTTACTATCATGGTGCGCTGGGGTTCACGCTGGTCGAGGATACCGACATGGGTGGCGGCAAGCGCTGGGTGGTGGTCGATCCCGGCAGCGGCGCCCGACTGCTCCTCGCCAAGGCAAGCAACGACAGACAGAGCGCATCAATTGGCAACCAGACTGGCGGCCGGGTTGGCTTTTTTCTGGAAACTGAGAATTTCGCGGCGACCCACGCACGTTTCATCGCTCAAGGAGTGACCTTTGAGGAGGCTCCACGAAGCGAGCCGTACGGCATGGTCGCCGTATTCAGCGATCCTTTTGGCAATCGCTGGGATCTGATTGAAACCAGGAATGCAGCATGAGTAACGATGTTCTGATCCACCGGCATGGTCGCGTCGGCCACATATCGCTTAATCGTCCCAAGGCGCTTCATGCGCTAACACTCGACATGTGCCACGCGATGAGCGCTGCACTGAGCGAGTGGGCCGATGATGACGATATCGTAGCGGTAATCCTCGATCATGCCGAAGGGCGCGGCTTCTGCG
The DNA here is from genome assembly GCF_029623755.1 of Altererythrobacter sp. CAU 1644. NCBI lineage: Bacteria > Pseudomonadati > Pseudomonadota > Alphaproteobacteria > Sphingomonadales > Erythrobacteraceae > Altererythrobacter > Altererythrobacter arenosus. Next base: position 1,860,460 of record NZ_CP121106.1, on the reverse strand, counting down.
CGGGTGGTGACATTTCCTTCCTCCGCAACTCGGCGCTCAATGACGGCGGCGTGTCAGGGCGCAAGTTCTTCCACGACGAGTACCAGCTCAACCATCAGATGTTCACCTATGAGAAGCCTATCGTGGCATTCATGGACGGCATCACCATGGGCGGCGGCGTCGGTATCGCCATGCCCGCGAAGTTTCGCGTTGCGACCGAGAACACCCGCTTCGCCATGCCTGAGACCGGGATCGGCCTGTTTCCCGATGTCGGCGGCGGCTGGCATCTGTCGCGGCTCGAGGGGCGGCTGGGCCAGTTCCTCGCGCTGACAGGGGCGCGGCTCGACGGCGCCGAGTGTCACTGGGCGGGCATTGCGACCCACTACCTTCCCAGCGACATGCTTGCCGAGGCCAAGGCGCGGATCATCGACAAGCCCGACCGGATCGCCGGAATCCTGTCCGAAATGCCCGGCACGCCGCCCGAGGCGCGGCTCGCAGGCAACATGGCCAAGATCAATCGCCTGTTCGCCTCCGACAGCCTCGAAGAGATCGTCGCTGCCTTGGAAGCCGACGACAGCGAATGGGCGGCGAAGGAGCGCGACACGCTCGGCACCAAGAGTCCGCAGACCTGCAAGGTCGCGCTGCGCCAACTGGCGGAGAGTGCCGCGTTGAGTGACTTCGCCGAAAACATGCAGATGGAATACCGCATCGCCAGCCGCGTGCTGACCCGGCCCGATTTTGCCGAGGGCGTCCGCGCGGTCATCACCGACAAGACCAACGATCCCAAGTGGGATCCGGCCACCCCCGAAGGAGTGACCGAAGAGCTGCTCGACAGCATCTTCGCACCGCTGCCTGCCGCTGAGGAATGGAAACCCCTATGAGCTTCGAAACCATCACTGTCGAAACCGATGCCCAAGGCACCAATGGCGTCACGCTGATCACGCTCAATCGTCCGCAGGCGCTGAACGCACTCAACAGCAAGGTGCTGGAAGAACTGATCGACGCCTTCGCCGCCTATCAGGCTGACGGCAGCCAGCTCTGCGCCGTGCTGACCGGATCGGGCGACAAGGCGTTCGCAGCGGGCGCCGACATCAAGGAAATGAGCGAGAAGGCCGCGGCCGATTTCTATCTCGACGATTTCTTCAGCCCGTGGACGAGCGAGATCGTGAAGAAGACCCGCAAGCCGTGGATCGCCGCGGTCAACGGCTTCGCGCTCGGCGGCGGGTGCGAACTCGCCATGATGGCGGACTTCATCATCGCTTCGGCGAACGCGAAGTTCGGCCAGCCCGAGATCAAGCTCGGCGTCGCCCCCGGCATGGGCGGATCGCAGCGCCTGACCCGCGCGATCGGCAAGTCGAAGTCGATGGAAATGTGCCTCACCGGACGCATGATGGGCGCCGAGGAAGCCGAACGCAGCAATCTCGTCGCGCGCGTCGTCCCGCATGAGGACCTGATCGCGGAAACACTCAAGACCGCCGTGACCATCGCGGGCATGCCGCCGATGGCAACCATCGCGAACAAGGAAATGGTCAATTCGGCCTTCGAAATGACACTCGATCAGGGGCTGATCGTCGAGCGCCGCATCTTTCAGATCCTCACCGCGAGCGAGGACAAGAAGGAAGGCATGGAAGCCTTTATCGAGAAGCGCGAAGGCAACTGGAAGGGGCGGTGATCATTGGGCTTTGCTATCTGGCAGTTGGCTGCTTTCTCTTCTGGATTGGATACCAACACTGGAAGTTCCGCCGAGAGGAAACCGTTGGAGCATTGGAGGCGGCCATTCTGAAGGCCGCCAACGAGGAGCCGCAAAAGCTTTCGAAGCTTGATTGGATTCTGAAATACTTTCAGGCGATCATGGGTTTTATTCTCGGCCCCATATTCGCTGCCTTCGGAGTTATCATCGTATTGAACGAATTGGATTTGCTATGAAAATCGCATTTATCGGCCTCGGCAATATGGGCGGCGGGATGGCCGCAAACCTCGTCAAGGCGGGGCACGAGGTGAATGCCTTCGACCTCAGCGAAGAGGCGCTTTCAGCCGCCAAGGGCAATGGCTGCGCGACTTTCTCCGATGCGCGCGAGGCCGTTCAGGGCGTCGAGGCAGTGGTGACGATGCTTCCAAACGGCGCGATCGTGAAGTCGGTCTATACCGACAGCGTGATCGGCCATGCTCCCGCTGGTGCAGTGCTGCTCGACTGCTCGACGATCGATGTCGCCAGCGCGCGTGAGGTGATTTCCGCTGCCGAAGCAGCAGGTTACGACATGGTCGATGCCCCGGTTTCGGGCGGGATCGCGGCGGCCAACGGCGGCACGCTCACGTTCATGGTTGGCGGCACGGGCGAGGCTTTCGCACGCGCCGAGCCGATCCTGGGCGCGATGGGCAAGGCGGTGATCCATGCCGGCGATGCAGGCAACGGCCAGGCCGCCAAGATCTGCAACAACATGCTGCTCGGCATCCACATGATCGGCACCTGCGAAGCCTTTGCGATGGCGCAGAAGCTCGGGCTCGACCCACAAACCTTCTATGACATCTCGAGCGTCAGTTCGGGCCAGAACTGGTCGATGACCTCCTATTGCCCGGTCCCCGGCGTTGGCCCTCAGAGCCCGTCGGACAACGACTATCAGGGCGGCTTCGCGACCGCGCTGATGCTCAAGGATTTGCGGCTGGCGATGGAAGCAGCCGAGAGTTCCGGCAGCGCCACGCCGATGGGTGCGCGCGCCGCTGCGCTCTACGAGGACTTCAACGGTGCGGGCAATGGCGGTCTCGACTTCAGCGCCATCATCAAGATGCTCTGATTTCTTCTAAGATCCCGGCAAGCCATTCGCGCGGAGCCTGCCGCCGTCCGATATCGGCGACGAATTCCTGCCCGCGCGCGACGCTCCTGAGCCGCCCGCCGCGTAGCCAGCGATCCGCGCGGTCGTGATAACTAAGCCCGCCGCGCCTGAGCCAATCCGGGCGCTGCCACAGGGTGACCGGGCCGCCGGGGACGGTCAGGCGCAATGCCTCTGAAGCGCGCCTCGCTGTCCGCCCCGGCCCACGATAGATGACGTCGTTCCGGTGGTGCATCGCCAAGGCATGCGGGTGTGCAAGATCGCGCAGGTCCTGCGGTACGCCGTCGGCGAGCGGGACCAGCTCGTCGACTTCGAGATAGCCAAAGATGCGGTGGTGCGGTTCGCCGGTTTCCTCCTCGCGGAACAGCCCGAAGAAGAGGAAAACGTCGCCCGCACCCACGCCCTGCCTATCAAGGTGCGTCTGCGCCGCCCCGCACTGGCCGAACAGGCACTCCCCCGTATCGAGGAACATCGGATCGTGGTGGCACAAGTCGCCCGCACCGAACCTGCCGCGGCTCGACGATGCGACATGATCGCCCAGCCCCAGCGCCCCATAGGTCGTCGTCGATGCGGTCCCGGACGGGATCGGCAGGCTTAACGGGCGACCATCAACGATCGGCGAAGCCCCGCCCCCGGCAGCGCTGTCGAACCCCTTGCGGCTGAAGATGATACGCATGGCCGGCCCTGCCGGGCGGGATCAGCTCCCGCCCTGCTCGCTCAGCGTCGGCGTCCCGGCCGGCGGTGAGGGTTCTTCCCAAGCCAGCACCGGTTTGCGCGCGGCCTGCGTCTCGTCGAGACGGCGGCGCGGCGCATAATAGGGTGCCTGCTTCATGCTCTCGTCGCCCGCCCGAGCACGCTCGGCGACGCCGCGCAGCGCGGCGATGAACTGGTCGAGCCCCGCCTTGCTCTCGGTCTCGGTCGGTTCGATCAGCATCGCGCCATGCACCACCAGCGGGAAGTACATGGTCATCGGGTGGTAGCCTTCGTCGATCAGAGCCTTGGCGAGATCCAGTGTAGAGAGACCGCCCTCGAATCCCTTGTCTCCAAAAATCGCCTCATGCATGCACGGGCCGCTGTGGCCGAACGGCGCGTCGAGCAGATCTTCGAGGCTCCGCAGGATATAATTGGCGTTGAGTACCGCATCTTCCGCCACCTGGGCCAGCCCATCCGCGCCATGGCTGAGAATGTAGGTCAACGCCCGAGTGAACATGCCCATCTGGCCATGGAAAGCCGTCATGCGGCCAAAGCTCTGCATGCGTCCGCCGAAATGCTCCTCCGAGAAGCTGTCGGCGCTCTCTTCCTCAACGAGATGGACGACACCATCCTTCGTGCGCGCCGTATAGGGCAGCGGGCCAAACGGGCTGAGCGCCTCGGACAATACGACCGGTCCCGAACCCGGACCGCCCCCGCCATGCGGAGTGGAAAAAGTCTTGTGGAGGTTGATGTGCATCGCATCGACGCCAAGGTCGCCGGGGCGCACCTTGCCCACGATCGCGTTGAAGTTGGCACCATCGCAATAGACGAAGCCGCCGGCGGCATGGACCGCGTCTGAGATCGCCTTCATGTCACGCTCGAACAACCCGCAGGTATTGGGGTTGGTGATCATCACGCCTGCAACGTCCGGCCCGAGGCGAGCCTTGAGCGCTTCGAGGTCGACGCGGCCATCGCTGTTCGCCGGGATATCCTCGACGCGGTAACCGGCAAAGGCGGCGGTGGCAGGGTTCGTACCATGCGCGCTTTCGGGCACGAGAATGACCTCGCGCGCGTCGCCCCGCGCTTCGAGCGCCGCGCGAATGCACAGGATGCCGCAGAGTTCGCCATGGGCACCCGCCTTGGGGCTCATCGCGACGCCGTGCATGCCGGTCAATTCGATCAGCCAGTGGGCCAGCTCGTTGATCACTTCGAGCGCGCCGCGCACGGTCGAGACCGGCTGCAGCGGGTGGACGTCGGCGAAACCGGGCATCCGCGCGACCTTTTCGTTGAGCCGCGGATTGTGCTTCATCGTGCAGGAGCCGAGCGGGAACAGGCCGAGGTCGATGGCATAGTTCTGGCGGCTGAGTCGCGTGTAGTGGCGCATCGTTTCCGGCTCGGTCAGGCCCGGCAGACCGATGGCGTCGCTGCGGTCGAACCCGCCGAGGCGGTTGGCTCCTCCGGTTGGCTCGGGAAGATCGACCCCGGTGTTGCCGACGTGGCCGATCTCGAACAGCAGCGGCTCTTCGAGCATCAGTGCGCGATTACCGGTTACGGTCTTCGGGCCGTTGTGCATCCCGTCATCGGCGGCATTCATCTCGGGCTTCCAGCCGCTCTTGTTGGGCGCGTTCATGCCAGTTCTCCCTCAAGCGCGGAGGCGAGCGTTTCGATATCCTCCTCGCTGGTGGTCTCGGTCACCGCGACAAGCAATGCGTCGCCCAGTTCCTGATGGTCAGGATAGAGCCGCCCGAGCGATACGCCCGCGAGAACACCCTTGTCCGCGAGATTGCGCACGACCTGCCGCGCGTCGCGGCCCAGTCGCAGCGTGAACTCGTTGAAGAAATTCTCGTTGAGCACCGTGATGCCGGGCACTTGCGCCAGACGGTCGGCTGCCTTGCACGCGAGGCGATGGTTCTCGGCTGCAAGTTGGCGGAGCCCCTTCTCGCCGAGCAGCGTCATGTGAACGCTGAAGGCGAGCGCGCAGAGACCGCTATTGGTGCAGATGTTCGAGGTCGCCTTCTCGCGGCGGATGTGCTGCTCGCGGGTCGAGAGCGTCAGCACGAAACCGCGCTTGCCCTCCGCATCGACGGTCTCGCCGCACAGGCGACCGGGCATCTGGCGCACATGCTTGGGATCGCGCACGGCGAACAGGCCGAGGTAGGGGCCGCCGAACTGCAGGCCGACGCCGATCGACTGGCCCTCGCCCACGACGATATCTGCGCCGAGCTCGCCCGGCGACTTGATCGCCCCGAGCGCCACCGGTTCGGTATTGACCGCGATCAGCAAGGCGCCCTTGGCATGCGCCGCTTCTGCGATCTCGGCGAGGTCGGGGATGCGCCCGAGGATATCGGGGTATTGCACCACCACGCAGGCGGTTTCGTCGTCGATCCGGGCGATCAGCCCGGCATTGTCGGGGGTCGCCTCCATCGAGGGCAGACTGTCGGCAATCGTGTCGCCGGTGAACTTCGCCATCGTCTTGACGACCTCGGTGTAGTGCGGGTGGAGCGCACCCGACAGCACCGCCCTGTTGCGGCGGGTAACGCGGGTCGCCATCGCCACCGCTTCCCAACACGCAGTCGAGCCGTCGTACATCGAAGCGTTCGCCACGGCGCAGCCATAGAGCCGCGCGACCTGGCTCTGGAATTCGAACAGCATCTGCAGTGTGCCCTGCGCGATTTCGGGCTGATAGGGCGTATAGGCCGTCAGGAACTCGCCGCGCTGGATGACGTGGTCGACCGTCGCCGGGACATGGTGGCGATAGGCGCCAGCCCCGAGGAAGAACGGCGCGTCGGCCGCAGCGAGGTTTTTCTTCGACAGCGCGCGCATATGCCGCTCGACTGCCATCTCGCTCATGTGCATGGACAGACCCTCGATCGGGCCCCTCAGGCGCGCCTCCTCGGGCACGTCGACGAAGAGATCGTCGATACTCGCAGCACCGACCTTGGCGAGCATCTCGCCCCGGTCGGTGTCGGTCAGCGGCAAATAGCGCATTCTTACTCCTATCCCCTCAACGGGGTTCGCGGATCACAGTCCGGCGACAAAACTCTTGTAGGCGGCTTCGTCCATCAGCCCTTCGAGCTGGCTGGCATCGCCGACGGTCATCTTGAAGAACCAGCCACCGTCCTCGGGGTCGGTGTTGACCAGCGCGGGATCCTCTTCGAGATCCTCGTTGGTTTCTGTGACCTTGCCGTCGATCGGCGCATAGACGTCGCTCGCAGCTTTGACGCTTTCGACCACCGCGGCATCACCACCCTGGTCGAGGTTTGCGCCCACGGCGGGCAATTCGACGAAAACGATGTCGCCGAGCTGTTCCTGCGCATAGTCGGTGATCCCGACCGTCGCGGTATTCCCTTCGACATCGATCCATTCGTGCTCATCGGTGAAATAACGCGGCATAGCTCAACTCCCTCGATAATAATTGTGAGGCACAAAAGGCATGGGTGCGACGGTCGCCGAGAGGCGCTTGCCGCGAACTTCGATTTCGAGCGCGCCGCCCTGTTCGGCATGCGCGGCATCGACATAGGCCATCGCAATCGGCTGGCCGAGTGAGGGCGAGAAGCCGCCGCTGGTGACCGTGCCGACCTTGCTGTTGCCGACGAACACTTCCGCGCCTTCGCGCGCGGGCATGCGCCCATCGAGCTTGAGCCCGACCAATCGGCGCTGCGTGCCCTCGGCGATTTCGCGGTTGATCCGTTCTGCGCCGGGAAAGCCGCCTTCAGTGCGACGGCGCTTGTTGATGCCGAAAATCAGCCCCGCCTCGACCGGGCTGTTATCAGGCGAGAGGTCATGGCCGTAGAGCGGCAGGCCCGCTTCGAGCCGCAAGCTGTCGCGCGCGCCTAGCCCGATCGGCTTCACCTCGGGCTCGCTGCAAAGCAGCGTCGCGATCTGTTCGGCCGCTTGTGCCGGGATCGAGATTTCGAAGCCGTCCTCGCCGGTGTAGCCCGCGCGGGCGATCCAGACCTTGTGTCCAGCGAGGGTGTAATTGGCGAACTTCATGAACGTCAGCGAGGACAGGTCCGGCCCGTCCTCGGCATGCCGCGCCAATGCATCGGCGGCCTTTGGGCCCTGCAGCGCCAGCAGCGCGCGATCCTCTAGGTGATTGAGCGTGATCTCGTCGGGCAGGACTTCGCGCATATGGCCGATGTCGTCCCATTTCGTCGCGCCATTCACGACCAGATAGAGCGCCTCGGGCTGGCGCGAGACCATCAGGTCATCCAGCACGCCGCCATGCTCGTCGAGCAGCAGCGAATAACGCTGGCTGCCGACCTTGAGGGTCGAGAGGTCGATCGGCAGCAATGCTTCGACCGCTTCGTCGAGCCCTTCGCCCGACAGCAGCAACTGACCCATGTGGCTGACATCGAACAGGCCGGCCGAATTGCGCGTCCACTCGTGCTCGGCAACGATCCCTTCGTACTGGATCGGCATTTCGTAGCCGGCAAAGGGGACCATGCGGGCGCCCTGCGCGCGATGCCAGGCATCGAGCGGCAGTTTCTCCAGCGGCAGGTCTTCAGGTGTTTCTTCGTCGCTCAACAATCAGTCCCCGAACAAGGCGCACGGACGTTTCGCGCTGAAACGCACATTACGCGCCCCCTCTGTCGGGAAACCTGAGAGCTTAGCCGGGCGATGAGCCCAGCCTTCCCCTTCGGTGGCAGGCCCAGTTGAACCCACGCTTTCCAGAGTGCCGATCGGTCATGCGGTCCATTGACCTGAGAGTTTCCGGGGCGGTTGCTCCTTCGGTGCCGCAGGCTTGCGCCAGACGGGCTCTCCCGCATGGCCGGATCGCAGAATCGCTCCTGCGAAAGGCGGTTTCGCTCTGCGCGATTCAAGCGGATTGGTCAATCTCTCAAGCGCTGGCTAGCGCCAGTTGAGCCACAGCAGGTAGAGCGCCGACAGCACGATCCACGCGCCGTCGAGCGTCTTCAGGCGCCGTGCACCCAGCCACAGAGCAATGGGGCGGGCGAGAAAGCCTCCTAGCGCCGCGGCAGGTCCTGCGAGCAGCACCACCTCCCACTGGATCGTTCCCGCCTCGAGGTGCCAGATGCTGCCGAGAATGACGCTTACCGAGGAAATCAGGCAGGCTGCCCCGGTGCACAGCAGGACCGGATAGTGCCGGATGAAGAGGTAGAGCGCGACAAGCTCGCCGATACCGACCGAGAACAGGGCAGTCAGGATGCCGCCCGGCACCGCAATCAGGAGCAGCGCCACGAGGTCAAATCGTTCGAGACGTCCCTTCTCCGGTCGCGCCAGGTTCACCGTCCAGGTCGAAACGATCAGCGCCACGCCCAGCACGATGGAGAAGGCCTTGTAGCCCATCAGCACAGCGTGCTGGTCGAAGGCGGTGAGACGCTGGGTCAGCAGCATGGCGGGCAAGGAAAGAGCCAGCACCCCTAGTGCGACCACGAAGAAATCGCGCGGTCGAACCAGCGCATGGAGCGGTTCGGGATCCGGCTGGTGAAACAGCCGGTCGGTCCAGCGCAATGCCCCCATCGTCATGCCAAAGCTCTGGATCGCCATCGACACGCCCACCACTTGCAGCGGCTGGAGATCCATCACGCCCCATTCGCGCGCCGCGTTGAAGACCGGCACGAACACCACGCCGCCGCCGGTCCCGGAAGTGTTGGCGATGATCGCCCCGACGATCCCGACACCGGGCAGAAACCACAGGCTGCGCAGCAGGTTCGTGTCGTAGGGCACGATGAAGAACAGCGCGATAAAAGCCGCCAGCAGAATGCTGCCGCCGATCCACACCAGCCGCCCGCGGGGCAGCGCGCTCAATCCAGATTGGGTCGCAACCATCTCTCGGCGGTCGCCATATCGACGCCGCGACGCCGCGCATAGTCTTCCAGTTGATCGCGGCCGATGCGGGCGACGCCGAAATACTGTGCCTCGGGATGGCCGAAGTAGAACCCGCTCACCGCCGCTGTCGGATACATGGCGAAGCTCTCGGTCAGCGTCAGTCCGGCGTTGTTCGGTACATCGAGCAGGTCGAACAGGATCGGCTTGAGGCTGTGATCGGGGCAGGCCGGATAGCCCGGTGCCGGTCGAATGCCGCGATACTGCTCCTTGATCAATGCCTCGTTGGTCAGCTGTTCGCCGGGCGCGTAACCCCACAGATCGGTGCGGACATGCTGGTGGAGCCGCTCGGCAAAGGCTTCTGCGAAACGGTCGGCCAGCGCCTTCAGCAAGATGTCCGAATAGTCGTCCTTGTCATCCTTGAAGCGCGCCGAGTGCGACTCGATCCCATGGATACCGACGGCAAATCCGCCGATCCAGTCGCCCGCCGGATCGATGAAGTCGGCGAGGCACATATTCGCCCGGTCGCGGCTCTTCTTGACCTGCTGGCGCAGGAAGGGGAGCACGACATGCTCCTCCTGCTCGGGGAGATGGATCGTGACGTCATCGCCGTCGCGCGCGCAGGGCCAGAAGCCGCACACGCCCTTCGCCAAGAGCCATTTCTCGGCGACGATTTTGTCGACCATGGCGTCGGCATCGGCCTTGAGGTTGCGCGCCGCCTCGCCCACCACCGAATCTTCGAGGATCGCCGGGTAATTGCCGTGCAGTTCCCAGGCGCGGAAGAACGGCGTCCAATCGATATATTCGCGCAGATCGGCGAGATCCCAGTCGTCGAACACGTGAACCCCGGGTTCGAGCGGCGGCGCCGCCTTGTCGCTCTGGAACGCATCGTAGAAGTTCGCGCGCGCTTCCTCGAGCGTAAGCAGCGGGCTCTGGCCCTTGCCCTCGCGCACCTCGCGTACGTGCGCATACTCGCCGGCGGTCTCGTCTACGAAGCCATCACGCTGCGTGTCCGACAGCAGCTTGCTCGCGACGCCGACCGCGCGGCTGGCGTCAAGGACATGGATCACCGGGCCATCGTAAGCGGGGTCAATCCGCAGCGCAGTATGCACCTTACTGGTGGTGGCTCCGCCGATCAGCAGCGGGATCGACAGTTCCGCACGGGTCATTTCCTCCGCGACGGTCACCATTTCGTCGAGCGACGGCGTGATCAGGCCCGACAGCCCGATGATATCGGCTTGGTTGTCGGCAGCGCTCTTGAGAATGTCCTGCCACGGCACCATCACGCCGAGGTCGATCACTTCGTAGCCGTTGCACTGGAGCACGACACCGACGATGTTCTTGCCGATATCGTGGACGTCGCCCTTCACGGTCGCCATCACGATCCGGCCCTTCGACTGGTCGGCCAGCCCGCTGGCTTCCTTCTCGGCCTCGATAAAGGGGATGAGATGGGCGACTGCCTTCTTCATCACGCGCGCCGACTTGACCACCTGCGGCAGGAACATCTTGCCGCTGCCGAACAGGTCGCCGACGACATTCATGCCGTCCATCAGCGGGCCTTCGATTACTTCGATCGGCCGCGCAAACTGCTGCCGCGCCTCCTCGGTATCTTCGACCACATGGGCGTCGATACCCTTGACCAGCCCATGCTCGAGCCGCCGCTCAACCGGCCAGCTGCGCCATTCCTCGGCCTCTTTCTCGGCCTTGGCGTCCCTGCCCTTGTAGCTTTCGGCCAGCTCGATCAGCCGCTCGGTCGCATCCGGCCGCCGGCACAGGATCACATCTTCGCAGGCATCGCGCAGCGCGGGGTCGATATCGTCGTAGATGTCGAGTTGCCCGGCATTGACGATCGCCATGTCGAGCCCGGCCGGGATCGCATGATAGAGGAACACCGAGTGCATCGCGCGGCGCACGGTCTCGTTTCCGCGGAAGCTGAAGCTGAGGTTGGACAGCCCGCCCGAAGTCTTGGCATGCGGGCAACGCGCCTTGATCTCGGCCACCGCCTCGATGAAATCGAGCCCGTAGCGGTCATGCTCCTCGATCCCCGTCGCGACGGCGAAGATGTTGGGATCGAAGATGATATCCTCGGGTGGGAACCCGATCCCGGTCAGCAGTTCGTAGGCGCGCGAGCAGATCTCGACCTTGCGCTCCCTGGTATCGGCCTGGCCGGTCTCGTCGAAGGCCATGACGACGACCGCCGCGCCATAGAGCATGCACAACCGCGCCTGTTCGAGAAACGCCGCCTCGCCTTCCTTCATGCTGATCGAGTTCACGATCGGCTTGCCGCTGACGCATTTGAGCCCGGCCTCGATCACCTCGAATTTCGAGCTGTCGATCATCACCGGCACGCGCGCGATATCGGGTTCGGCCGCGATCAGCTTGAGGAAGGTCTCCATCGCCGCCTTCGCGTCGAGCAGCCCCTCGTCCATGTTGACGTCGATGATCTGCGCACCGTTTTCGACCTGCTGGCGGGCGACCTCCACCGCAGCCGTATAGTCGTCGGCCATGATCAGCTTCTTGAAGCGCGCCGATCCGGTGACGTTGGTGCGCTCGCCGATATTGACGAAACGGGCGGTGTTAATCTCAGACATCAGGCAGCAATCGAAAAGGGTTCTAGCCCCGCGAGGCGCATCTCGGGTGCCACGGTTGGGATCTTGCGCGGGGCAGCACCCTCGACCGCCTTGGCAATCGCGGCGATATGTGCCGGGGTCGAACCGCAGCATCCGCCAAGGATATTGGCCCGGCCGTTTTCGGCCCAGCGCCCGAGAAACGCCGCGGTGGTTTCGGGCAGTTCGTCATACTCGCCCATTTCATTGGGCAGTCCGGCATTGGGATAGGCCATCAGCAGCGTGTCGGCGATGTTCGAAAGCAACTGGACATGCGGGCGCAATTGCTCGGCGCCGAAGCTGCAGTTGAGCCCGATCGTCACCGGCTTGGCATGCCGCATAGTGTTCCAGAATGCCTCGACCGTGTGGCCCGACAGGTTCCGACCCGACAGGTCGGTCAGCGTGAGCGAGATCATCAGCGGAATGTCCCGCCCTTGTTCGTGCTCCAGCTCCTTGACCGCCATGACTGCGGCCTTGCAATTGAGCGTGTCGAAAATCGTCTCGATCAGGATGAAGTCGGCCCCGCCTTCGAGCAGCGCCGCGGCCTGTTCGCGATAGACCGCCTTCACCTCGTCGAAGCTCACTTCGCGATAGCCCGGGTCCTCGACCTGCGGCGAGAGCGACAGGGTCTTGTTGGTCGGCCCCATCGCTCCGCAGACGAAGCGCGCGACGCCGTCTTTGGCGGTCGCGTCCTCGCAGGCCTCGCGGATGATCCGGGCGGCAGCGACGTTGATGTCGTGCACCAGGTCTTCCGCCCCGTAGTCGGCCTGGCTGATGCGGTTCGCGTTGAAGGTGTTGGTCGCGAGCACGGTTGCGCCCGCGGCGATATAGCTGTCGCAGATCGCGCGGATGACCTGCGGCTGGGTCAGATTGACGAGGTCGTTGTTGCCCTTCTGGTCATGCGTGAGCCCGGTGGCGCCCGCATAATCCTCGGCCGACAGCTTGGCGCGCTGGATTTCGGTGCCATAGGGCCCGTCTTTGACCAGCACGCTCTTGGCAGCGGCGGCGATCAGCTTCTCGCGCGCAGTCATTTGGCTTCTCCTGCCGGACGCTTGCCGAGCATGTGGCAGATCGCATAGCTCAGCTCGGCACGATTGAGCGTGTAGAAGTGGAACTTGCGCACTCCGCCCGCGTAGAGCCGACGGCAGAGTTCGGCGGCTATGGTCGCGCTGACCAGCTGACGTGCAGCGGGCCGGTCATCGAGGCCCTCGAACAGCCCTTCCATCCAGTGTGGAATCCCCGTGCCGCACAGGCCCGACATGCGCTGGACTGCCGAAAAGCTCAGCACCGGCATGATGCCGGGGACAATTTCGCCATCGATCCCGGCCGCCGCCGCCCTGTCGCGGAACCGAAAGAAGCACTCGGGCTCGAAGAAGAACTGCGTGATCGCGCGGGTCGCTCCGGCGTCGAACTTGCGCTTAAGATTGTCGAGATCGGATTGCGCATCGGGCGAATCCGGGTGCACCTCGGGATAGGCAGCGACCGAGATCTCGAAATCCGCCACCCGCTTCAAGCCGGCAATCAGGTCGGCGGCATTCTCGTAACCGCCAGGGTGCGGCTGGTAATGCTCATGACCTTCTGGCGGATCGCCGCGCAGCGCGACGATATGCCGGATGCCTTCTTCCCAATAATGCCGGGCGACCGCATCGACCTCCTCGCGCGTTGCATTGACGCAGGTGAGGTGCGCGGCGGCCGGGATGCCGGCTTCGTTCTGGATACGGACGACCGACTGGTGGGTCCGTTCGCGGGTCGAGCCGCCAGCGCCATAGGTGACCGAAACGAAACGCGGCGCAAGCGGAGCAAGAGTCTCGACGCTTTGCCACAAGGTTTCGGCCATCTTCTCGGTCTTGGGCGGGAAGAATTCGAAGCTGACATCGATGTCGCCCGCCATGTCTGAGAATAGCGGGCTCTCGAGAGCCAGTTGCGCCTCGCGCATCTGCTGGACGGTTGGGCTCATGCGCTTGCTTCCCGGCGAGTTGCGGTCACCGGCGTTCCGCGCCGTTGCCCGATCCAAATCTTGACCACCAATTCGCGGCCTTCGAGCGCGATCGGCGTCTGGCTGCTGAAACCCGCTTCGGTCAGCAGCAACTTTAATTGTCTGTCGGAGAATCCCAGACGCGCATGTGCATGGCGCTCGCGCAGTTCCTCGTGATCGTGCGCCGCGAAATCGATGATCGCGATCCGACCGCCGGGGCGCGTGACGCGGGCAGCCTCCGCGAGCGCAATCTCGGGATCCTGCGCGAAATGCAGCACCTGATGGAGCATCACCGTGTCGAATTGCTGCGCCGCGAATGGCAGGTCGGTGAAGTCGCCCTGCACCAGCTCGACGCGCTCGGCCGGGAGGTGCTGCAACTTGGCGCGCGCAATGCGCAGCATTTCGAGGCTCTTGTCGAGCGCGACGATGCGTTCAGCCTTGGGCGCAAACAGCTCTGCCATGCGACCGGTACCCGTGCCGATATCGAGCAACTGGCCCAGCGGCGCGTCGCCCAACGCCTCGTCGAGCGCCTTCTCCACCAATCGGTCCGGGCTGTGCAGCCGACGCAGATCGTCCCATTCATCGGCGTGACGCGCAAAGTAACCCTGCGCCGTTTCCTCGCGCGCGGAACGGATCGAGGAGAGTTTGCGTCGATCCTCGTCGCATTGTGCGGCGAATTCCGCATCTTCACGCTCTGCGGTCGCAAGCAGCCGAGTGACCGCCGATGGCAGCGGGGTGGCGCTATCTGTTCCGCCTGGAGTGCGCAGAAAGACCCAGCTTCCTTCGCGTCGCCGTTCGGCTAGACCGGCATCGACCAGGATCCCGACGTGGCGCGAAACGCGCGGCTGGCTCTGGCCCAGCACCTGCGCGAGCTCGCCCACGGCCAGCTCCATCGTGCCAAGTAGGCGCAGGATGCGGAGCCGGGTCGGATCGGCCAGCGCACGGAAGATTGCATCGACGCTCATCGCGAAGCACATATAAAGATATTTTTATGTCTGTAAATTCCGACAGGCCGCGGAAAGCGATCGATGAGGCAAAGAAAACCTCGCAACGGTCCGAACGCAACTTTCCATCGCGACCCTCCAACGGAAGCTCACGGATGGTCTCGCTCGGGAAGTGAGGGAGTGGTGCCGCTTACTGGACTCGAACCAGTGGCCCCATCATTACGAAATCGTGTCCTGTTTTTGCAATATCTTTTTACCACAACACTTTAGGGCCATTATTTTGCGAGATCTTGGCTCGTCCCAGCGGAATCCCAAAGTTGCTTGACTAGCAAGCAACTGGAGAAGCAAGTTTGAGTTCGTTCAGCCGGATGAATTCAAAAATGCGTCCTGCTGCCAACCCACTTGAACTTGGTGCGGCTTGCGAAAGGGTTGCCACCTCTAGCATCAGCGTGATGTCCGAATTTAGGTGACCGCTGTAGGTAGATGAACGACCGACAATGGGTGGAAAGCAGACATTCGCGGGATCGCATGATCGAGGTCCGTTAGGCTTAGAAGCAGACCCGTGCCGGACAGATCAGGCAGGAAAATGAATTCCGCACAGTTTGTTGCCGTCGGGATCACGAAAATAGGCCAGTTCGATGGTGCCCATGGAGGCAGTTTCGCGCGGTCCCGGCGGATCTTCGATCGAGGTTCCGCCAGCGGCAACGGCGGTATCGTGAAGCTGCTTCACCTGCTCGGGCGAGTCGCAGGAAAAGGCGACTGTGCTGCCATTGGCGACGCTTGCCGGTTCGTCGTTGATCGGCTGGCTGACGATGAAGTTGGTTCCGTTGCCGTTATTGTAGATCAGACGGGTATGCCCGCTGTCGGCGATGTTCCGCGTCCCTTTCCCTGCACCCAAGGTGCCGAGCACCGTGTCGTAGAAGCGCTTGGATCGTTCAATGTCGTTCGATCCGACCATGGTGTGAAAAAGCACGCATACTCTCCTGAAGGCTGATCGACTTCCGATCACCATTAGCGGTTTCACCTATCAGGCACGTGAACCGCAGTCACCCCCGGCCCTCGGAATGTCCGCTATTGGGTCGCAAGGCGACTGTCCGCTTTTGCGGACAAAAATACGAGAAGCTGCCTGTCAGGAATCGACCCAATTGCGGACGTTATTCTGTGATCCGAAAAAATCTTTCCGCATTGCCATGGAGGATTGCAGCTTTTTGCGCGTCGCCCAGCCAATCGAAGCTATCCAGCCTTGCGAGAATTGGCTTGATGGGAAGGTTGTCGCTCCCGAACATGATCCTGTCGCCGAAGCCAGCATCTATGAGCGTTTTCAGCGTTGCCTCGTATTGGTCTACCGGCATCGCGCCGTTAGTGATTGAGAGATCGACGTAGACATTCGGGAAGTCGTGCAACAGTTTGAGTGTCTCAGGCCAGAAGGTGTCGTAATCCGCATTCCCTGACCCTACGTGCTGCAGCCAGATCCTGAGGTTTGGATGCTTGGCGAGTACCGGCCGCAAGAGCTCGGGGTTGCCCATTTCAGGGTCGAAGTCCGGACAGCAATTTGGGTCAGACCGCGTACTAAAGCGGCCGCCTGGTCTTGGCCCGCGCTGGGTGTGAATGCCCACCGGAATGTCGAATCTCTCGGCTAGCGCCCAGTACGGTTCTAGACGCGGATTGGCCGGAGAAATTCCGTAGTAGCTTGGACCAAGTTCGTGCAGGGCACGGACCTTGCCCAAGAATACCTGCTCTTCCAGCCAAGCCAAATCGGCCCAGCCTTCAGTCGCTGGAAAGCATTTGTATCGCGGTTCCGAGAGGTTTCGGGGACAGGCGAGGGAAACCCCGACTATGATGCCAGGCATCTGCCAACGATCGACTTCTTCGGGTGTGGTCACGGCAACGACGGCGACAATCACGTCGTCAGACGCCATCTCCACCAACTGTTCCTCGCGAACTGTGTCGTAATCGCCGTCAGGCCACGCTGCATGCCGATGGACATCGATCAGTCCGAGGGACGCCAGAAGTGACGATGCAAGCGTTATTGACACGTAGTCGGCTCCCTCCGCCGGAACTGCACATCTTACGTATCACAACGCACCGCCAATGTCCGCTTCCCACCCATTAGCGGACATCCGGCTCGGCAATGTCCTACGCCGAAAGCCGACCGAAGGACTGATAACCTGCGACATGTTAAATCAAGGCGCGCGACTCATGTGAAAACGGCGCGACCAGCCGAAGTCAAAAAAGGCCGTTCTCCACCGGTTGTACGGGGTTAGATGGCGCAAGAGGTCTCGAGGAGGTGCTTATTACCTAGCGTCGATTGCGGTACGGCTCGCAAGCAACCCCATCATTGTCAGCGTCGAGCTCAGGACGGTAGCCTGGCTGGCCTCGTCTGATCGGGGCGGCGCCAGCTGCGCGTGCGGAAGCGCAATTCTGATAATATGCCGATCCTCGCGAGGACGGATGGGCAGGCGCGAGAGTTTGCCGCTGACGGCGCAAGGCTGGACGCGGCTCGGATTCCGACGGATTGCTCGCCCGATAATCGGCGGGAGTCTCGAATTGAGAACTCCAGATCCCGACGCTTTCCTGCGTGGCTACCGCCTCCAATTCGACATAGGTCTCGCTGAACTGTGGTAGAGCGACTGCCCATCCGGCCCTGACGATTTCTGCGGCAAGATCCCGTCCGCTGACTGTGCAGATCGACACCTGTCGGCCGTATTGATCGAGATCGACCTGGCGGCAGCTCAACCTTCCATTGCGCAAAAGGCTGGCGAGAAATTGTGCTGCATCTTCGCCGCAGCGCCAGGCTTCACCGTTTCTCGAGCAGTGCTGCGACCGTTCTACCGCGTCAATTCCGTGAAGCCGGATCATGTCATCGCCGAATGCAATCGTATCGCCGTCGACCGCCTTGGGCGCGCCCACCATCAATTGCGCATGGGCCGGCGCATAGAGGAGTATCAGCAGTGCGAATACGAGTGGCTTCATCGCGCGCCCCTGCGACTATCTACCTCAGCGTGACTTCTTCTTGCGACCGCGATTCTGGTTCGCTTTCGTTCCCAGTCCGAGCTTCTTGGCAAGATCGCTGCGAGTGGCGGCGTAGCTGGGCGCAGTCATCGGATAGTTTGCCGGAAGCTCCCAACGTTCGCGATATTCGTCAGGTGAAAGCCCGTGGTCTCCTCTGATGTGCCGCTTGAGCATTTTCATCTTCCTGCCGCAGTCGAGACAAACGAGGTGGTCCTGTTTGACCGACGAGCGGATCGATACCGCCGGATCGGGACGCGGCTCTTGCGCATCGCTACCCTTACCCAGGCTTGAGAGTGCGCCGAAAACGCCGGCGATAAAGCCGGGTAGTGCTTCGACCGCGACGCGGTTGTGACCGACGTGCGCCGAAACAATCTCTGACGTCAGGATGATAAGGGTCTCGTTTTCCTTTGCTTCGTCTTCCACCATTGGTTCCTCATCGTTCTTATGTGTCGCTGGCTCAGCCTGAGAGATGTAACCCCTGTTGACCGTGCAATACGCAAGTCTTCTGCACTGCCCGCCCAATGTCAAACCTGAGCAATCGCCATCATAGGGCATCCGGCTTAACATCAACATTCATGTCATCGCCTGACGAGCAGTTTTGAAAATCCGGTTTGGATTGAGGGGCTTTTTCCTACCGGCCCAATTGTATGCATTTCTCAGCCTAGAGGACTCACGATTGGACCGAGCGAGCGCGATCTTAGTTGCCAGAAGTACAGCTTTGTAACGATGTGGACTTTCTCGGTTGTTGCGCCGGCCTCGTGAAAATATCGCAAATGATGCGACCCGTAGGGCTCGAACTTCTTGTTCGGTCCTCAACTCAGCAACCCCGCCCGAAGCCACGCTCGAGGCGGGGTGTTTTTTCGCAAGAAGCGATTGTCCAAGTCGAAATCACCTGGCGCTGACCAATCAGTTCAACCGAACGGCCGCTTGCGCAAGTTGTATGCTGAGCGCCCGCTCTCGCGCAATGGGTTTTCGCATGACCTGAGCGTTGCGAGCTTCCAACACAATCTGGTCCTGCATCTGCAAATCACCTGCCATCAGCCCGAACGCAATTGACTCGATTGTGCACTGCAGCATAACCTTTGCTATGGTTGGTTCGCAAGATTCCACCAACTGCGCAACATGCCCTTCTCAAGGAGGCCAATCAATGAACTTCGAACCCGACAGGCTCGGCGAAAACATTGAAGAGATTGCCACCAGGAGCCACGCAAAGCCAGTCACCGAGGAACTGAGCAAGCTGAAAGAAGCGCTGAAGTCTGAGTTCCCGAAGGCAGTGTGGATCGAGTTCGAATTCCGCCAACAACTTCGTATTCACATCGATGTGCGGACAATCGAGGAAGTGACCCTCATAGAAGCACGTCTGCCGGCTCTCTGCGGGGGGGCCTTTAGCGGCGTGTTCAGTGGCCGGACCCCCAATCATGCATTTCTTCACCGGGTAACCGCGTCGGTCGACCGATAGCTCCCCATTACGGCATTCTTCTTGAGAAACGGCTCGCCCGATCGCGGAAAACGGACCTTCCGAGTCGCGGCATCGAACAATCAGCTCAGCTAGAATGCGCGCGACGCTCCCGATCATTAAACCGTTCAATACAGGAGTTAGATTGCTGACGTCTTGAGTGACCTGCCCCATTAGGGTGGTCCACCGGTTAAGTTAGAGTTCCGGCGGTTGTGGTCGCCCTGCTGGGCGGCCTGAAGCGTAGCGTAAGGCAGTTCAGCAGGGCGAGGCAAGATTGTTTGTGGTGCCGGCGCTCTGTAGCCGAGCGATGAGTGTGGCCGGACGGTGTTGTAATGGATGCGCCAACGCTCGATCAGGATGACCGCTTCCTTGAGCGTGTAGAAGATCTCCCCGTTGAGCAGCTCGTCCCTGAGCTTGCCGTTAAAGCTCTCATTGTAGCCATTCTCCCATGGTGACCCCGGTTCGATGTAGAGCGTCTTCACACCGATCCGGCTCAGCCAGCCGCGCACGGCGTGTGCGGTAAACTCAGTCCCATTGTCAGAGCGGATGTGATCGGGCGGACCATGCCGTTGGAACAGCTCGGTCAGAACCGCCAGCACATCATCGCTCTTGAGCTTGCGCTGGACATGGATTGCCAGGCATCGGCGGCTGTGCTCGTCGATGACAGTCAGCATGCGGAACGCCTTTCCGTCATGTGTGCGGTCCATGACGAAGTCGTAGCTCCAGACGTGACCGGGATATTGCGGTCTGAGACGCACGCATGATCCATCGTTAAACCACAGCCGTCCGCGCTTTGGCTGCTTCTGCGGCACCTTCAGCCCTTCTCGTCGCCATATCCGCTCAACCCGCTTGGCATTGACCAACCAACCTTCATTGCGCAGCAGAGCCGTGATCCGGCGATAGCCATACCGGCCATATTGCTGGGCGAGCTTGATGATCGCAGCAGTGAGCGGCTTCTCGTCTGCGGGAGGCGTTGGTTGCTTCCGCTGAGTAGAGCGATGCTGGCCAACGACCCGGCAAGCACACCGCTGGGATACGCCCAACACCTCCTGCACATGATCGATGGCCAGCCGTCGTCGCGAAGGGCTCAGTACTTTCCCTCAACAACCTCCTTCAGGATCAAGGCGTCCAGCGTCAGATCAGAAACTGCTTTCCTCAGCCGCTGATTCTCCTTCTCGAGATCCTTCAAACGCCGCGCCTGGCTGACCTTTAGCCCGCCATACTCACGACGCCAGCGGTAGTAGTTCTGCTCCGACACGCCCAACGATCGGCTGATCGCGCCAACCTTCTCTTCCTGCGATAGCCGAACCTCGGCCTCTCGCAGCATCGCGATAATCTGTTCTGGCGTGTATCTCTTCCGTGCCATTCATCAGCTCCCTTCAAGCCGTAAATAGCCGAAATCCTAACTCTCAGTGTGGCTCACTTTCCGGGGGGCAGGTCAAGGCGACCGATCGTAAATCGCCTCGATTTTACTGACTGTTAGGCATGCTGATTCAGCGATTTGCTTCGCTAACTGATGTAACGCTGTACTCTCAAATCAACGGAGATTGAAATTATGAGTGTTCGGCGCATTGAAAACATGAAGTTGATTGCACTTGGCGCTGCTCTGGGATTTTGGTTTGTCTACCATGCTTGGGGCACCTCCAAAGCTGATGCACCGGCAATAATCTTTACTATCGCTTGGCTTGGGATCGCAGCTTGGCAGCGGCTTGCAAGCCGGCCAATGTTAGCACCGCAAGGCGCATAGCTCTCTCCCATTAGTAGCGCAGAAATGAGCCAAGTATCCTCTGTTTGCCGGCAATCCAGCCTGTGCCTAGTAAAACTGGGTGCACAGCACCAAGTTCTCGATAAGAGGCCGGGAGCGGAGCGTCAGCCACCGTACATGTCATCACGCTTTAGTCTATCAGCCCGCCGCTAAGTGGTGGGGATTTCGTGGGCCATAGATTCCTTTTCTTGCCTCATCCTCGACGGGCGGACCAGTGCTCTTCCAAGGATTGACGACTGCAGAAGTCTACATTGGCTAGGGGCTAACTGACAGGATGCATCGCAGCCTTTCGCCAAGGTTGACGCTTTCGCATTGATAAGAACGAACATACGGAAGATCTTGTCTACGCCATCGCCACGATACACGTATGGGGCGAAAGATTTTACAACCGCGTTGATCAATTCATCTGGCCAAGTTATGCAACGATGAGTGGAAGTCTCGCTGAGCCGCGGTTCGGATAGGACAGGAAAATAACTGTCCGTCGAGGAGAATCGTACTGGTAGATCGCCGCATTGATGGGCGCCGCGGGGCGCGCGTTGGCGGCACGAAATTGGGCTTGGGGTGACTTGAAACACGAATTTTCGATCCAGGACAGGCGAAGTAGGGCATTGGAGGAATTGATCTTGGGAGGTGCGCCGCCGGGCGTGGCAATCTCAGGGTTATCGCGCCTCGCCACGAAGATCGCCGGAGGCGCCGCGGGTGCAATTACTTACGTGCAACACGGCCGACAATTGTTCTATGCACCTAATGGATTTGACCTTGTAGAAGCGTCACTTGACGACTCCTTCTGCATTCATGGGATTAGCGAAAATGAAGCGCTCCTGGTTGCTGATGCTCGCCAAGACCCGCGCTTCTCGCAAAATCGCTTCGTAACAGAGAAGCCCTTTATCCGGTCATACCTAGGATTGCCAATTTGCGAACATGATGGTGCAGCTGTCGGAATGCTTTGCGTAATGTCTCCGCGTCCTGCCGCTTTCGACTCTGGCCACATCGAGACGCTTAAGCCAATCGTAAAGGCTATTGAAGATCTGCTCGAGCTTCGTTGCGTAGAAGCTGATCTTGCCCAAGCAGAGAACCAGATCGCAGATGAACGCAAGAATTCCAGTCAATTAAGTGCTATCTTGAGTCAAACAGAAGAGGTGGCCGGAATTGGCGTCTGGCAAGTCAAGCTCGACACCCAAGAGCTTGTTTGGTCTGACAAGGTCTACGCGATTCATGGCCATCCGGTCGGAGAGCCGATCAGCGTTGAGCAAGCAATTGAGTATTATGTGCCTGAGGATCGAGATCGGGTCGCCGAAGCGGTAAACAACGCGATTATGTATCGAGAAGAATTCGACTTCGAGGCAACAATCCGAGATGGCGACGGGAAGCTGAGGCGGGTGCGTTCCAAGGGCGAGCGCGTAGATATTGACGGAACCGACGACCGGCTACTGGGTATCTTTCAAGAGGTCGGAGGGCCATGAGCGTAGACACCTTACCTTAGGGCAATTGTCGGTCTTGTGTGAAGGAGTTGCCCGTATCCTGATGCCTAAGCCCGATGCCCTCTATTTGATCAGACATTTCTCCATTGCATGTTCCTGAAGAGGTTTGGCCGACTCGCCAGCCAAGAAAGACTTTCGGCGACAAACAGGTTGTTAACCAAAGTCGCCTAAAGAGTCGTGGCAGGACCACGGACCAACAGGACCAAATCGGGAAATTCATGATGAAGACACTCGCTTTCTCAAGCGCTTCGACACGAGTTGCAATCATAGCGGCAGGAATTCTAGTTGCAGCAAACCCCGCAAAAGCGGAAACACAAGGCACGCTTGGCGCGACATCGCAGGGTTCGATCGATATCCAGGCCTCGGTTCCCAGCCGCGCACGGATTACGAAGCTGGTTGACGTGTCGTTCCTCAATCAAGATCCGACCTCACCGGCCACGAGCAGCCAAAGTGTTTGTGTCTGGAGCAACACCTCTACAGGAGCCTATTCCATCACAGCCACCGGCAGCGGCACGGGCAATGCCTTTACGCTCTCGGATGGTTCGGACGAGGTTGCATATTCTGTCCAATGGAATCAGGCGGCAGGACAGTCGAGTGGTTCTACACTTGCTACGGGCGCCGCATCTGCAACTTTGACTTCAGCAGCAACCCACCAAACCTGTACCACCGGTCCCGCTTTTTCGGCGAGCCTCATCGTCGGAATAGACACAACCGAACTTAGTTCAATGAACGCCGGATCTGTCTACTCAGGTTCCTTGACGCTTCTTGTGACGCCTCAATAACAAGGCTGGAGCGGCGTCGAGGAACGCTCGGGACGCCGTAGAGCTTCACCAAATATTAACCCTGTTAGGTAAGACATGGGTTATGTCGAAAAGGCCACACTCTTTGCGAGCAATTGTGACCCTTGGTTTGCTTGGGTTTGCAATGGCGCTTCCAGGGAAGGCAATCGGTGCCGATAAGGCTCGGGCCAGCGGTTTTACGGACATTTTCTTTGGAGAGGTCGGAGTCTCAGGAGGTGATGTAACCGCCCAGCGCGAATTGTGTATCTATTCCAATTCGTCGAGTGCTCAATATTCGGTGATGGTTACAGGCAGCCGATCCGCGGACGATCTGGTGCTGTCTTCATCCAACAATAACATCGCGCTCGAAATCCAATGGGCGGATCAAGCAGGTCAGTCGAGCGGTCGAATCCTGCGACCGAATGTTTTCGAAAGCGGTTTCACCACAAACGCGCAGAACCAGGGTTGCAAGAGCGGACCCGCGGCTACCGCAACTCTTATTGTCAACCTGCGCGGATCAGAGCTCGGCAAGGCGAAAGCAGGGTCCTATGCTGGTTGGCTTGCTGTCACAGTCTCACCCCTTTGAGTTGGCTGTGATGCCAAACGAATCCAATAACAATTCCAACCGAGCCGACTGGGGCGGGATCTGTTTGGTAGCCGGAATGCTCGCAGGTCTACAGTCATTCCCTGCCCAATCGCAAGACGAGTTGCCTCCTCAGATCCAGACCGGAGTTCCAGCCGAATTCGAAGACCTTAATGAACCGCAGATTGTCCTAGTTGATGCTTACCTCATGGGCCAACGGCTCGGTTCAACAAGGATTGTGACATCTCCGGGCTCCATTCAATTTCTCGAGCCAAAAGACCTCGTCGCCAGGATGGTGGAGATCGCAGAGCCCGACAAGGTGCTCACAGTGCTGTCGCGTGAACAGCTACCGTCCAATAGCGCCCTCGCCTGCTCTCTGGGCAGCGATCCCCAGCTTTGCGGGAGACTAGATGTCTCCGAAGCTGGCGTAATCTACGATCCTAATCGCCTCCGTGTTGACATTTTCCTCAATCCTGCATTGCTAAACGATCCGCTTACAGGAGAAACTGAGTACCTTTCGCCGCAGTCCGAAGGGTTGTCCCTGGTCAGTATGGGTTCTGTCGTACTTGCCGGAGGAGAGTCCCAGCCAGACTTCGTCAACATCCAGAACCAAGTGGTGGTTTCGGCAGGTGCGACGCGTGCGAGGGGTGATTTCGGCTACGCTAGCGAATTCGGCTTTCAGACCGACCATCTGTATCTCGAGACCGACCTTGACGGGGTGAGGCTTCTTGGCGGAGCGATGTGGTCGCAAGGGAGTGCGCTTTCAGGTCGACGAAAGTTCCTCGGATTTGGTTTAGAATCTCAGACAGACACCCGCAGGGACAGCCAATCAGTTGAAGGGAACCCTTTGGTTGTCTCCCTTGATGATCGCTCCCGGGTCGATGTCTTTCGAGATGGCAAGCTCATTGCCAGCGGGACCTATAGATCGGGCAACCAGCTTATTGACACGAGTGCTTTTCCGGAAGGATCTTATGGATTGCTGGTCCGGATTACCGACAACGCTGGGCGCGTTCGTGAGGAAGAGCGGTTCTTCACCAAGTACGCGCGGATAGCAACCATTGGCCACGATCGTTTCCGCCTGCTCGCTGGCATGCAGATAGACCAGCGCGCGCCCGGATCGGTCGTTCCGAAGAACTCCCCTTATGCATTGGCGAATTGGTCCAGGAGGATGAACGAGCCAATCGCGCTTGATGCGACGTTGATACTGGAGAATGAGCGCTATCAGGCCGAGTTGGGAGCATTTTGGCTCACGAAGGACGCCACTGTGAGGTTGGCGGGGATGGTCACAGAGGAAGGAGCGTTGGGTGCTGTCCTGCAAGCCCAGTCAACCGGGAGTTCAAGACTCTCGTATTCGTTCGACATTCGACACGTTTCAGATGGTGCTACTGGCAAAGGCTATCTGATAGGAGCAGAATCAAATGCCGGACCTGGCGATCCACGCTTTGGCAAACTCGCAGGGATCGGCGATTTCAGCCAGATTGCGGGAAGCCTTTCCTATAGCTTGACCGATACCCAATTCTTTCTTTCCGGAAACTATTCTTCAAGCGAACTATCAGGATCTAGCTATGTCGTGGGCCCGGCTTTTCGCTGGCGTGTTCTTGATCGCGGCCGTTTCCGCATTGCATTCGACGGCAGCTTGACGTTCTCGGATCGGGGAGAGAACGGATTCTTCGGAATCAGCTTCAACCTTGTCGGGGGAAGCTCCAGCAGCTCTGCCCGTGTCGGGCAGCGCCTCGCAAGTGGAGCATCGGGCAGTGACGACAGTATCATCGCGAGCCTGGATCAGACTTGGCAACTTGACAGCTTGACCGGTGGACAGTCCAGCTTAGGGGCCTTTGCAGAGTTCCAAGGCCAAAGTGAACAGGTTGGCGGCTCGCTCGAAATGCGCCAGAAGCAAGCGTCAATCTCCGGACAGATTGCTCGGGTGAGCGAGAGCGGAGAGTCGAATCTGCAATATGGCTTGGGAATAAGGACTGGGTTTGTCGCGGGCCAGAGCGAGAAAGCGATTGTAGGCGAGCTTTACCGCGAAGCGATGGCGATTGTGCGGGTCGAAGGAGCCCGAGTGTCAGATAGGTTCGAGGTTCTGGTCGATGAGCATGTTGCAGGGACGATCGAAGGATCGAAGGATCTGGAGATACCGCTTGCCGTATATCGCGCTTATAGCATTCGAATTCGCCCTCGGGATGCAGGCTTAGTATTTTATGATGGAAGCACGCGTGAGGTCGTATTGTTTCCAGGCAACGTGGTCGGCCTCACATGGGACGCCGAGCCCGTCTCGATCTACATTGCACGCGCTGTCGACGCCAATGGAGACCCCATATCTAACGCTTCAGTCATGGCCAAGGGAGGAATAGCGGAAACCGATCCTTCAGGCTTCTTTCAGATCGAGGCAGTTGCCGGTGCGAAGCTTGAATTCGTCAATTCACAAGGCATGCGTTGGTTCGCCCGTTTGCCGGTCGACATCCAAGAAGGCAATCTCCGGAAATTGGGCAACCTGATGGTCACACAGACCGCCGACGCAGAGATCGAAATACCAGCCAACAACGCAGTATCGGGAGAATAGGCATGAAGAAATACGCAGGACTAGTCGCATTTCTGGCAGTCGTATTCTCGTCACCGGCGAGCGCAGAAATGGTGCTTAGCAAAGTTATTCTGGATCTCAATGGCGAAGATCATCGACAAGACGATATCGAAATCTTCAACTCGGGTGCAGAGCGCATCTACGTTGTGGCAGACCCCTACGAGATCATAGCTCCCGGCACCGAGCAACAACTGCGTAAGCCAGCGATTGATCCCGAAGTCTCCGGCATACTCGTCTCCCCTCGCAAGCTGATCATCGAACCGGGTGAAAGGCGAATAGTGCGAGTGGCAATCCTGGATGAGCAGCGCGTCCGAGAGCGCATATTCCGGCTAGCGGTGAAGCCCGTCGTTGGTGATGTTACTGCAAACACCAATGCACTTAAGGTACTTATTGGATATGACGCGCTCGTAATCTCGAGGCCCACCAGTTTAGTGGGGAATATCGAGAGTGATCGTGAAGGCAGAACGCTCACCATCATCAACAACTCTAACATGGCTCGAGAGTTCTTCGGGGCCGTCCAGTGCGATCAAGACGGAGTAAACTGCGTGAAACTGCCCGCCAGACGTCTTTACGCTGGCACTTCCTGGTCCCTCGAACTGCCTTACAATCAGCCAGTCACATTCGATACAGCATGGGCTAGTCAAAACGAGCGCCTGACTTTCTAAGCTGGTTCACCGCAAGGTCAATTGCCGTCCCCTACTAGGCTAGCCATTGCACTAAGGCATCTTTCAACGTTTCCAGCTTTACCGGCTTTGCAATGTGCGACTGCATCCCGGCATCGATAGCGGCGGTGACATCTTCCTCATAAGCATTGGCAGTAAGCGCAATGATCGGCAGCTCCGCTTCAGAGTACCCCAGATTTCTCAGATGCGTTGCGGCCTGATGGCCATCGCAGTTTGGCATCTGAATATCCATCAAGATTAGATCGACCGGGTGTCCTCCATCTTTCGCAGCCTTTACTGCCTCAATCGCCAACATTCCGTCTTCAGCCAAGACGACCTCTTGGCCGCATTTCTCTAGCATCGCTTCCACTAGGCGCCGATTTACCGGATGATCTTCTGCCAGCAGTATTTTTCGCCTAGGGAGCTGCAACCCACTCTTATCGGAACGGACTATGGCCTGATTTTCGGGAGTGTTCATGTCTACCTGCCGCAAGGGCAGGAGCAAGGTGAAGGTCGATCCTTTCCCCGGTGCGCTCGTAACTCGCAGTGAGCCGCCTAGGAGTTCGGCCAACTGCCGAGAAATGGCGAGGCCCAGACCGGACCCGCCATAGGATCTTCGAGCTTCACTTTCGACCTGTTTGAACGGCTCGAAAATGAGGTCCGAGTGGTCCGGAGCAATGCCAATTCCTGTGTCGGACACTGTGATTTCAATCTGATCGCGAACTGTCCCGGCGTGAACGCTGATGCTACCCGAACTGGTAAACTTTACTGCGTTGCCGACAAGGTTGTGAAGAATTTGCCGCAATCGTAGAGGATCTGTCACGAGGTAGTCCGGCAAGTCTTTACTAGCGGTCCACGCAACGTCCAGCCCGCGACTTTTTGCGTTCTGAGCGTGAAACTCTACGCAAAATTTCAGAAGACTGCGGATTTCGCATGTTTGCTCTTCAATCCTGACGGTGCGCGACTCAATTTTTGCGATATCCAGGATATCGCTCAACAGCGACATCATGTTGGATCCAGATTCGGCGATGAGCTCAACTTGAGCCCGTTGTTCGTCGGTAAGGTCGGAAGTCAGCAGCAACTGGGCAAAACCAAGGACGCCGTTCATCGGCGTCCGGATCTCGTGACTCATGTTCGCGAGGAATTGAGACTTGGCAGCCACAGCATTTTCCGCATGACGCCTTGCTCTTACCAGATCTTTTTCGAGATTAACCCTTTCGGTCACGTCGCGGGTCGATACGACGATTTCCTCGGGCAAGTTCGTCGCCGAGTCCCGCACTAACCCGCACGTGGCTTCTATAAATACAGGCCTGCCGAGATCATCGTCCAGATACCTGCGATAGACAAATCGGTCCTTCTCGACTTGACCGCTGACCAGTTGACGCGTTGCCTGTTCGATACGTCCGCGCGCTTCTTCGTGGACGCGCTCACTCGCCACAGACCCGACCATCTCTTCAGGTGGCACGCCCTGAACGTCGATTGCAGAGGGCGACGCAAAGATACACCGGCCAGCTAGGTCATAACGCAGGACCGAATCTGTAATGTTCTCGCAGACTGTCTTATAGTCCTTGCGGCTCTCTTTCAGCGCCTCCAGTGTCATTTCTCTTTCGTGCAGCAGCGCCGCGATTGGCAGGCTGATGACAAAGTTAGTCGCAAGAAAGAGCTGCATTACGATCAATTGCTGCTGACCACCTCCCGGCAGGTCAGAAATCGGCCCCAAATCCAAGAGCGTGCAGACTGTCGAGATTGTCGCGACTTTGATGAGGGAAAATGCTGTGCCAGGTGCACCAAGAAAGAAAGCGTGGATGACTACGACCGGCGCAATAAGGAACAACAAGGGATATTCTGATTGGATGAAGACCAAAACGGTAATCGAAGTACCGCCGATCGTTAGGATGGCCCAAGTTCTGGCTTCCGCGACTGTGAGCCGCTGCCTTCGCGAGATTGCGTCGAGCAGTATCATCAGGACCGGAGCGACTGTGAGCATTCCTAGGGAATCGGTGACTGCCCACATCGCGAAGTCTTGGAATGAGGGAATGCCCCTGCTTGTCGCGAGCACAAACATCGCCAAAGCTGCCGAGAAGAGCGGAGCAACGATCCCAGCCGAGAAGGCAAATCTTCCCAACTGGCGCATCTCGCGCAAATCAGGAGAAAATCCGCAGAGACGTCTGCAAAGGTAGAAGGCAATTGCGATCTCAAGAATGTTGCTCAGCGCGAGACCAACTGCGAGAACAACTGGATCGTTGTGAAGCAAGTTTGCACCAATGTTTCCTGCTCCACACGCGAGAAGAACCAACCAGGGATTCGCAGTGCGCTGACGAAGGAGAAATACGAGCGCGACTGCGTTTGGAACCCAAACCGCCGCTATTCGACCCTCGCCAGTCATGAGCATAAGATCCAGCCAAGCAAAGGCTGCAAAGCAAATGCCGGCCGCAATGGTCGCAAGAAGTCCAGGGCCGAAGTGCTGCCGCTGCTGTCTATTCGCCATGCATCAGACTTCCCATTCCCGGTACTCGTTGGATATTGATCTGCCACATTCGCTTGACTTCAAGAACCAAGTTTCAGGGGCTTGTGCACCGTTTCTTCCGGACAGTTCAAATTTCTCCGCAGCTGGCTTGCGCCAGACAGCAGGAAGATAATAAGTCGTCGGCAAGCAGTCTTCGAGCACAATAACGGTAGAGGTGGAGTGGATATGCCAGAGCCCGAGGGGCTATTCAGCATTGAAGAGTTGCATGAACTGACGTCGCTGATTGGTGCAGATGGGACGCGGGAAATGTTCGAGAAGTTCTTCACGCTTGCCGATCAGGATGCAGCAGATGCCATGGCCGCTTTCCAAGCAGGTGACCGTCATGGGGTAAACCAAGCAGCGCACCATGTTGCAGGCGCTGCACTTGGCCTCTCCTTTCGAAGGATCGCAGTGATTGCACAATCGATAGAGCGGGCCGAGAATGTGTCGCGTAAGGACCTTGGCGACTTGAGCCGCGCGATCGCTGAGACTAGCGAAGGTGTCGAGCAATGGTTTGGCGATCAAGGGTCCGCGTGAGATTACTCGGGATTTCCGCCAGACTGCAGTTTGATAATCGCCTGACCGCGGCTCTTAACACCCAACGCCTTGAGGACAGTCGCCACGTGCTTTTTGATGGTATCTTGCGTTAGGCCGAGCTTGTCCGCGATTCCCTGATTGGACAGGCCTTCCAAGAGCAGTGGAAGTACCCTTAGCGGACCTGCCGGAATCCGGGGTACGTCGTCGCGCATGTCTATTGGCTGGGCCAGACCTCGCCCCTCTGAAATCGTTTGAATAGCCAAGGCCAGATCTTCGCGAGTCAGTTCTTTTGAAAGTATCCCATCAGCACCCAACGCTCTGGCGCCCCGGATCAACTCATCGTTCGCGTTCGCGCTAAAAACAAGCACGGGAACGTCAGGATGGTGACCACGAACCATCGCGAGAGTTCGCAATCCTGAACTGTCGTCAAGGTTCAGGTCGAGGATAAGCAGCTTCGTACATTCGTCATCAAGAAGGCCCAGCAAGGCGCCCAGCGACGTTACTGTCTTGATTTCCGCATCGTCCCATCGCGAACGAATCGCGAGAGTTATCATCGATGAGCAAATGGGATGATCGTCAGCAACGATGAATGTGTTGGCCATGCTGATCGACTACAAAGATGTACTTGCCATGGCAATGACGAGCTGACCACTAACAAGCTTGAATGGGTTCATGATCCTATGCAGGTCTAAGACCAAGAAGCAAGTTGCGCAAAATAATTGCCATTATGACCTGCACGAGCTCGTCCTCGTTCTCTGCGTGTGTTTGGGTAGTCCCACATCCCTCCGCGGTTTCAGGTCTATATCTGCGCCGCAATGAATCGTGCCTCTCGCCCTCAAACCGTAAGGCCAGGCCATAACCTCCTCTTGGCAGTTCAACGCGATAACCGTTTACGGGGGAGAAGTGACGATAGTGTGCGTCGAGTTTAGCTCTGAGCCGCTTAGCCTGTACCCTCACGACTGAGCTGCGAGCGGGATCGAAGTCCTCCCTGCGCTCTAGGACGTCGACGGCAAGGGCGTACTCGCCGGGATCTTCGGTACCGGCGTATGTGTCAGCATCGGCAAGATGCCGCAGCAAGGCCTTCATTCTAGGAGATCGACTCAACGCAGGGGCACGGCAAATCGCCTCAACCTCTTCGTGCATCAGATGACTATTCTTCATGGCTCCACTCCAACTTCCGTTAGCCAGCATCTTTGATGAGATTCCCCTACTTTTGGGTTACCAACTCCGCCTCGAGCGAAGATGCATTGTTTTATATCGTTGATTTATCAGGCTTTTATGATTGTTACATTTTCGTGTAACCGATCAAGGCTTCATACTTTCGTGCCATTGAGTTATGATTCGGTCATGTGGAAGATAATGTCTCTTGCCTCTGCTCTTATCGCTGCAGCCGCTCCCGTCGCCGCATCTGCTCAAACCGCTCATGCCAAAGCAGGGGTGCGGATTGTTACTGGGGACTATAGTGTGCTCTCATTGACGCCTGGGAAGCCAGAGGAGATAGCTGGTAAGGTAGCAGGGCGCCCGGATCGGCAGGTGAGCCAGAAGAAGCTGAGCAATGCAGAGGGTGAGCCAGGTATCGAGACGAACGAGAAGTTCCATCTGATCTTGCTGGAGCAATTGTGATGGTTATTCCACCGAGATTTGCCACACCGAGTGCAATGGCCTCGCTGCTCTTACCTGCTCTATTGCTTTGGTCGAACGAGGCGGGCGCGGCTCAACAAGGGGAGATCGGAGCGCAGTCGACGGGTAAAGTAGGCATCGTACTTTCGCTCCGTGAACCGATCTATGCGAGCGGCCCCACGGAGCTGATCCTCAGTCACGGCGCAGATCGGAAAGATGATCTTTCGAAGAATATCGAGTACTGCGTGAGAACCTCAGGCCGCGCGTCCAGTTTCAGCGTTATGGCACATGGCAGCGGTCCAACCGGAAACTTCGAGCTCGCCTCAAACGGCACCACCGCACCCTACAGCGTCGAGCACTTGGGGTCGCCAAACTCAAACCAAGGGCTTCTGTTGAGGCCGCATCAAGAATTGGCACTTGAGGCCAGCGCTGACCCTAGCCGATGTGCTCCGGGGTCCGTTACGATCGGCACCCTCAAAATTACTCTTGCGGAAGTCGATTTACGAATGGCCGCTAACGAAACCCGAGCCGGAACTCTGACCCTTTTCGTCCGTCCTGAGTAGAGCGAGAGTCCCTACTCATTGATCGCACTGATCAGAGCCCCCTCTCGGGTCTCGACCGCTGCGATCAGCCTCGAAGAAGGGGTAGTCATTCTCTTCCATGAATAAGGTGAGGCCAGCCCTTCGGGAGATGGACTGGCCTCCGGGATTTGACCGATAGCGGAGCAGGACCATCACTCCACCACCTCAAGGTGAGATGGCACTAACGTATGAATTTTCCATTATCACAGCTCCTGCCACTCATACCTTCGGTACTATTGCGGTGAGGGCGGGCGCGGACTAGAGCTCACAACGGGAGGATTGAGAGTTGGCAGCCAAGAATCGAATTCTGATCGTTGACGATCATCCTATTTGCATCGATGCGCTTGAGATTGCCGCCCATCAGGCCGCGAGGGACTTGGTTGCCGATCATGCCGCAACAAAGGCGCAGATGGTCGCGCGTCTCCGAACGGTAACATACGATGCCGTCTTCCTCGATCTGGCCCTGCCCGACGCGACAGGCATCGCTGCTTTGCAGGCTGCCAGGCAAACGCAACCAGACACCTCGATAGCGATCGTCAGCTCAAGCCTTGACGCGCCACTCGTGCGCGATGCAATGGCCGCAGGTGCAAAGGCCTATCTGCCAAAGTCGCTTTCGCTCAAAGAACTCGCGTCGGCTATTGCGGTCGTTCTCCATGGAGGCATCTATTTTCCGGACCATGTTCTCGCATCCTTAGCGCCCGCAGTACGGAATGGCACCGAGGCGTCAGCGAAGCTCTCACGAATGCAACTTCGCGTTCTGGAAGCGGCAGCAAGCGGCAATTCGAACAAGGGTATCAGCGACGAACTCGGTATTGCGGTCCCGACCGTCAAATCGCATCTTTCAGAAATCTTCCGCATTTTGGAAGTCAGCAACCGCAATGAAGCTATCCTAGCCTTCCAGCGCCTGCAGTGAGCTTGCGGTAGAACCATGGCACTTAGGTGGGGGTAAATCACTTCCCTGGAAAGATTTTTTTCATACTTTAGTGCCATTCGTTTGACATGAGGGATGGTAAGTGTGGCATCTGCCCCGTGAGCCTCCCGTTTGCAAAGCAACAGGAAGGCGCTTGATGCTGCATTCATGTCTAGACACCGCAATTCCGCCAGATCCCCGTCGTTCAGACAGGACTTCCCTCCTCATACGCCCAATCAAGCTGGTGTCGCGCAAGGACGAGTTCCTTTGCCTCGTTCGCGACATTTCGGTCACCGGGGTGAGCATACGCAGCTTTCACGACCTTCCCCCAATGGACGACGTCAGACTCGAATCACAAACTGGTGAGACTCTCGAGGCGACAGCAGTTTGGCAGATGGACCGTCGAGCGGGGTTCGCTTTCAAACAGGACATCGATGTAGAATCAGTGATTGCTGAAATGGGGCTGTATCCCAAGCGTCCGCTTCGTTTTGAGCTCTCCACACCGGCCACCCTGTTTCGTGCCGGTCAGCCCACACCTGCCACAATTCTCAACCTCTCCCAGCAGGGTGCAAAACTGCAAACAACGCAGAGACTGTCGATCGGCGAATTGGTTAGGATTGAAGATGGCTCCTTGCCATCTCTTGTCGCGAAAGTCTGTTGGCGTGACGGCGAACTTTACGGGGTGGTATTCGAGACGCGCTTCACATTGGCGGACTTTGCAGTCATGGCGGCAAGAATGCAGCAGCCAAAATTACTGGCCCGCGCGAGTTAGGATTGCTCGGAATGCCAAGCATCCAGCCTTCGCACGAGCGGACCCTCGTATCGCTGCTAGCTGGCGCCAGCGTTGCTATGATTGGGGTAACTACAGCAATCTTGTTCTACTCGATCCAGGGTGTCGGGAACTTCTCTCAGGCCGCTGATGACTTGGTCGTCCGCCTGCTCGCAGTATCGAGCACTGCTACAATTCTGGTAATGAGCACACTACACGGTCAGCTTCGTAATCTTTATTCGATGCTTGCGTCGAACAATGAACTCGCCATGGAAGATGCCAGGCGTGATTCGCTGACAGGTGTTGGTAACCGGAAGTTGTTGCTTGAGGAACTCAAGAGTCGCCAGTCGATGCGCTCAAAAGAGAAACGCCATGCTCTCTTTTTCCTCGACCTGGATCAGTTCAAGCGAGTCAACGACACTCTTGGGCACCATGTCGGCGATGGATTGATCCGAGCGGTCGCTGACAGACTTGCCACCCTCGGCAGCGAGGTGGTGGTAACAAGGCTAGGAGGTGATGAGTTCGCGCTCGTCGCGGATGTCGGTAAAGAACGGAACATCGTGACATTTGGCAACGACATCGTTCGTCTTCTCGCCGGCATGTATCAAATTGGGGACACAAACCTGTCCGTCGGAGTCAGTATCGGTGCAACCTACCTCAAGGATGCGATCGACGCTTCGACCGCAATGAGACAGGCTGATATCGCGATGTATGCCGCCAAAGCCGATGGTGGGGGATTTCGAGCATTCGACAAGAGAATGAGCGTGCAGATCGATCGCCGTGCGTTGATTGAACAAAGGCTGGTCGAACTCGTCAAGCGAAACGGAAACAAGGGGGATTCCAAGGCGACGCTCTCCGCGGTTTTTCAGCCAGTGGTCGACATCGACGGAAAGCTTGTAGCGGCTGAAGCTCTGCTGCGCTTCACAGATGACGACATCGGGTCAGTCTCGCCAGAGGAGGTCGTAGCGGTCGCAGAGCAGGCACACTTAATTGGCGATGTCGGTCAGATTATGGCGCGCGCAGCGCTATGCGCAGCCAGAACGATCGGCGATGCGTCAGTGTGCCTAAATGTGAGTCCGATCGAGTTGCTTGATCCGTCATACGCAAAAAATCTCGAATCTATGGCACGGGCCCTTAAGGTCGCTCCAGAGCGGGTCCAGATAGAAATTTCAGAAAGATCCCTACTAGAGCGCGGTGGCGCCGTGGCCGAGACACTTGCCGAGTTGAGGGAGACTGGGTTTGTTCTTTCGGTAGACGACTTTGGCTCCAGCGTGGCGTCGGTCAATCACCTGAGCGATCACGCCGTTTCGATCGTGAAAATCGACGCAAGGCTCGTTCGGAACGCGAAGAAGGCGCGCAGTGTCGCCGTACTGAGCTCGCTTGTGAAACTAGTCAAATCACACGACATCGCAGTAGTCTGCGAAGGTGTC
This sequence comes from Altererythrobacter sp. CAU 1644, assembly GCF_029623755.1. Taxonomy (NCBI): domain Bacteria; kingdom Pseudomonadati; phylum Pseudomonadota; class Alphaproteobacteria; order Sphingomonadales; family Erythrobacteraceae; genus Altererythrobacter; species Altererythrobacter arenosus. The sequence continues at coordinate 1,824,973 of NZ_CP121106.1, read as the reverse complement.
GCCGACAGCGAGGATGAGGCCATCGCATTGGCGACCGGCTGCTCGTTCTTGCAAGGGTTTCATTTCTCCAAACCGATGGAGATAGGCGCACTGGTCGAAGCTTATGTCAAGCCGAGGTTAGCACCCGGAATGCGCAGCGCTGCCTGATCCCCGCCGACCAAGACGTTTCGAGTGCAATTGTGCCTAATCTAGCCCTTTGCAGTGGATATCTGTCACCAGAGGTAGTGCGGGTTTGGACTGCGCTGCTAGGCTTCAATCCATGTCAACGCGCCACAAAGGCCCGCGGGAAAAGCGGGAGATGCCGGGCTTCGAGCTTTCGGTCATTGTGCTTATTTTGATTGTTGGATACGCAATTGGGGCTCATGCTTGGTGGCAAGTCTTGAGCACAAGTTCTTAAATCGAACTTCGGCGGTCATCTGATCGACTTTGCTGGACAACCGATGTTACGCCAGATGTCTTAGGTTTGGCGGCGTATCTTCCCGCAGGACTTGCATGACCGTCCTGGTCGCTTAGACCGGACGACATCGCGCCCTCGAACTACTTGGCAGAATGTTCTATCGAGCATCAAACGACCGGAAAGCGGGTCGAGGAGAGACTAACCGGCAATCTACGTGTGCTGGTAGATTGGTTGAAACGGCCGGTTTGTCTCTTTAGCTTGACTGCAGAAGATCGGCCGACCTTCTACAAAGACCTAAGGTCAAGCCGAAGAGCACAAGAACAAGTTCCTGCGCCTAGTCGAAGGGCTGGTTTCCCCAGCAGAATGCGCGCTTTACCCGCTCTAACTCATCAAATGAAAAGTCTGGGAATCCCCCAATCAGTTGGTCGAAAACTGATACTTTTGCGTCTCTGCAATTGTACTTGAATTCGGCTTCTGACAGGTAGAGCCAGAAATTTTCGTCGCGTATTCGTCGATGTGCCCTCAGATTTCTCCTGACTTTCGCCCAGTACGCTTCGATCGCGTTGTTCTTTACGTTCTTGCTACTCGCTGCATGCTGGATCGGACATGCCGTGATATGGTTCCAGCCGCGGCGAGAGAGCGAAAGATAGGAACGATGGCCGTCAGTTACCAGAATCGATCCCTTTCGAACGAGGCGCTCGATATTTCCCACCAAGGATGGGATCGTACGGTCAGGTACGGTGCCGCATAAGACTTGACCTTCACAAGATAGGCCAAGGACGATCTGTCTATTATAGCGCTCGGGGCGTTCAGTGCTGAAGCACCTGAAGTTGGCTTCATCAATATGGATAAGCTTCCCGGCGCCCCCGATCTGTTCGTGACGGCGATGCAGGGCTATGTGGACTCTGATCAGTTTGCCGATCCGGTATGCCGTATTGAACCTTACCCCCAAATGCCTGGCCAAGAAATGGGTGCGCACACCATGCGTCGAGTTTGCGAAAATTAGCATGGCATAAAACCACATGCGGAGCGGCAAATAGGTCTGGTAGAATATCGTTCCCTTCACAACAGAGACATCCTCGCGGCAGCTGCTGCATCGATAGGCCATTCTTCTTTTCAATCGGAACCAGCGACCGATCGAATCGCAGTGTGGACATGGCGAGTGATCGCCAAATCGGGTCTCGAATAGGTGCTTGATGCATGCATCCTCGGTCGGAAATCGTAGGAAGAACTCCGTCACACTAGTGTGAGTTGTTGATACTAACTTGGGAGGTGTCACTTTGCGCTCTGGATGAAGCTCTTAGCTTCAATCCTGTCGACATCTGCTTTTCCCAGATCGGGGAAGCGGCCGATCAGATCCCAATAGACACTGCTGGGATTACCTATGCGATTGTGCCTAAACTCAAATTCCTTCAAGTAGGTCCAGAGCCTGCCAGTCGTGACGCGCCCAAACTGTCCTTTGAGGTGCAACTTTACATGCGCAACGAACCCTGGCGCCCTGTCTGGGATGGAAGGGTGACGTGCGGAGTTGTCGTGCTCGAACCAAGCCAATGCTGATCGCGCTCCGATGTCACAGAGCACATCAAGAGTTCGGCGGCACGTCGTCACCTGCATCGCCCCTGCATGACCTCTTTGATTGATCGCTTTGAGAATCGAGTGCTGATCCAGATTTTCAACCACGACAGAAACGATCTGTGAAACGTCGGAAAGAAGAACGGCCCAACACGATTTCACTTGTCGTTGAGACGCGCAAGGCTTTGTCGGAAACTCCACAAGCTTCACGAAAAGCCGTTCTCCTTTTCGACCGACGACTCGGTCATTTTCCAAGGCCGCCATGTGCATTCGTATCCGTGCGGCCATTGTGAAGGCGGCAAAGTAGCCAATTCCCAGTTGCCTTTCGAGAAACCGCGTCGCGACACCCTCCTTCGAGTTTGCGAAGAGCAACATTGCATAGAACCATAATTGCAGGGGAATGTATGTCTTGTTTAGCAAGGTCCCAGTCAGGGGCGAGAAGAGTTGTCCGCAAGAATGGATGAGGTATCTCTCGGAACGCTTGCGAAATTTACCGCTCCCTCCGCAAGCTGGACAGACGGGGTCAGCCCCAAACCTTGTTTCGAAAACATGCTGCCAGCAAGCCTGCTCATTTGGAAACCTGCGAAAGAATTCCGGCAGGCTGGTTACCTTGCAACTAGTCCTGTCGCGATGCTGTCCTTTGATCGGACCTCCAATATCGAAGAGCACTTCCTTAGTTTCTTCCTCGCGTAAGCTTGCCCGATGAAGCTCGCTCAGTTTGCATAGTCGAGCGGTAGAACAGTGGTAGCCTTGATGAGTTCCATCGAAAAGCTCGCGCTCACATCAGAGAGCTTAACCTTCTTAATGAGGCGCTTGTAGATGCGATCATAGCCCTCCATGTCCGGTGCAACGACCTTCAGAATATAGTCGATATCGCCTGCCATACGATGAACCTCAATGACCTCGGGAATCTCCGCCAGAACGCCTGCAAACTGAGCCAGCCATCCCTCACTGTGATCGCTCGTCCTGATAAGTACAAACCCGGTAAGTTTGAGGCCGATAGCTTCCGAATCGAGCAGGGCCACGCGACACCGGATCACTCCGGTCTTCTCAAGACTCTTGAGGCGTTTCCAGACAGGCGTCGACGAGATCCCGATTCGATCGGATATCTCAGCGACTGTTGCCGTAGCATCGCGTTGGATAAGCGCGAGCAGGCGTCGGTCAATGTCATCCATATTCACCCCCACGAGGCCGCTACTGTAGAAATTTATTCTACATCTCTAGACAAAGGGGGTGAAAATTGGAAGAGTTTTGCTCTGGAGCTTGTGTTAGGCTTTCGCGAACGGCATCGCGTTGGAGGCAGCCTTGTACAAGCTATTTAGCGAACATCCGGCTACGGTAGGCGAGACATATTTCGAACACCTCTTGGCGGCAGCAAACTTCGGAATTCGAATGATGCTCGCAGGGATCGCCTGCCTGCTTCATGGTGTTTTCCCTTTCCTATTTGTGAAGACCGGAAGCCGCGCTGTCGCGCAGCTACATGAGTCGATGCTCACCAAGCGGGATCGCCGATTACTGGCGACTACTGATGCAGCAACGGCAACGCCGCAACCACCGCGCTCGAGGGATACCGGGCACCGCCTTTCTGTGCCAACGCAACCGTTGAGCCACTCCGCTGGCATCACGAGCCGCCATTAGCGTGATGAAACAGCAATCTAATGCCTTGCCTCGCCAAGCAAGTTACGGGCTAATTTTCGGAAAGCTGGATCGTTAGCGCAAGGCGCCGCCGGCATCTCCATCTGATCTGAGAATTAGTAGAAAGACCCACGTCGCGACGGGACTTGCTGAACCAATGGAGGGCAAGTGCGGAGAATGCGCTCCTTACAGGTCTTGCAAACCAAGCTCGCCTTCGCGTCAGTGGTCTGAGTGGCCTCTGTGGAATCAACCGCGGTCGCCATCGCTCTTTTATCATTTCCGGCAGCCACACTCACCGTTGGCGGCCTTGGCTTCTCATGCTTGAAGGCCAGTTCCACTTTCCAAAGAGATTGAGTTTCTTACATTCAATCATGCCCTTATCCCGAATGGGAATTGACACCTGACCGATTGGCACAAATAATCGCGATGTGTTTTACTCGGGGGTCGAAATGAAAATCCAAGTCTTTGTCGCAGCATTTGTGCTTTCTTCCGGCGCATTCGCTCAGTCGCAGCCTGTCGAGATCAAAGTTGGTCAATTGCAAGCCAAGGCGCAGGCCAACGCGGAGCAGAAGGAGGCGGAAGCCGAAGCTGCCGCGGATATCGAGACCCGCTACTTGCCTGCCAGCACTATGGTTACTGTCACGCCGCGTGCGGAAATCAGTTCCAAGCGCGTTGAGGAAGGGCACCGGGTTCAGTTCGTAGTGGTTGATGATGTTGTTCAGGATGGCGTCGTTGTCATTCCTCGTGGCACTCCTGTTCAGGCGAACATCCCTTGGAAAACGGGGCGCGCCGTTGGCGGGAAGAGCGGCAAGTTTGAAGTCGCGTTCGAAACGATCCGCCTCAATGGCAAGAGTTACGCAATGAGTGGCCAGCATAGGCAGGAAGGACGTGGAAACACCGTTGGAGCCCTACTTGGCACTCTGCTGATCAGCGGTCGCTCGGCAGTCATGTTGCCAGGTCAGATTGTGAATGCCTTCACAGACGAACCTATCCCCTACACCGTTGCCCAATGATCGTTGCCGCACTCGCTCTTGCGATTTGTCCGCCCGGACCCCGCGACAACTGCGTCGTTGATGGGGACACATTTTGGTGGAGCGGCGAGAAGGTTCGCATTGCCGACATCGATGCACCTGAAGTCAACGGCAAGTGCGAGCACGAGCGTAACCTTGCGCTGGAATCGAGGGACCGCCTTGCAGAACTGCTTGGTAACGAGTTTTCGATCCACCGTGAGGGGCAAGACAAATACGGGCGGACCTTGGCCATTGTGAAGGTCTCGGGTCGCTCCGTGGGTGCCCAGCTCGTACGCGAGGGGCTCGCTCGAACGTGGAACGGAAGGCGCGAGGCGTGGTGCTAAGATGAGACCTTGGGGAGACGACGACCTTGAGCCGGAGGGCAAGCTGTGGATGGAGTTTGGCGTGATTGCGGCCATAATGGCCGCTTCGTTGCTCTTTGCGCTCTTTGCGCTGTTCTCATCCTCTCCGGCGAGTGCTCACGGCGGCGGGCTTGCCGCAGATGGCTGCCACAATGACAACAAGAATGGCGGCCGGCATTGCCATCGTGGTTCGAACGCCGACAAGCCGACGCGCACTCCAAGTGGTGAGGTCTACTATCCCAATTGCACAGCAGCGAGAAATGCTGGAGCGGCGCCTGTCAGGCGTGGCCAACCAGGCTACGGCTCACATCTGGATCGTGATGGAGATGGAGTCGGGTGCGAGTAGCGTTCCTTTGTCCGCTGTTGGATTCAGAGTGAGCTGAACTGGTTGAGCGCTTCATGACCAGGAAGTTCTCTTCGCCGTCAAAGTGGCACCTGTAGGGTCGCAATTGGAATGGCGGGTAGCGCGCGAGTGATCCTAGATGCGCTCCTGAGAACGCCCCTCCGCGAGTTGCATTCGGCAAAGACCTCTCACCGACAGAGTGCTGCGCGCGCCGCGCCGGAAATCACCGATGAAATCCCAGCATTCTGTTCTTGACCCAAAGAGATCCGAGATAGTGCCGCTCACGAAGGAAGGTTTGGAAAAAGCAAAAAAGGGGGCCCGACCCCCCCGAAGGAGCCGGACCCTGGCCAAGCGGCCGAGTTCTTCACGGACATGCCAGCAAGCGCACTAGTCTGCTGCCAGCCGGTAGCGCCCCTGCGCGTCGCGGAACCACGGGCAGCTATCGATTTTCCCAAGGTTGCCATCGTTGAGCGTCATGCCAACGTGGCGCTTGTTGTAACCGATAAGAGTTAGTGCGAGGGTGATCAGCGGCCCTTTGGTGATCCCCTCCACGATGCAGGCAGGGATCAGTGCCATGAGACGATCGGAACTCGTCATTGACGAATCCAGCAAACCATCGAAGTCCCTCAGCCGAGCGACTAGAGCTGGGTCAATGGGGAGCGTGTCGTTTGTCATCAAGCGGCCTCTCCCAGCTTGGCAGCCCCCGCCTCGACCGCTGCCATCAGCGTATCGTTGGCTAGGTGCGAGTACCGCATGGTGCTCTGGTGGTCGCCGTGCCCGAGTATTTTGCCGACAGCGAAGAGGTCAACACCCGAGTTGATCATGAAAGACGCGGCACTGTGCCTCAGGTCGTGGATGCGAAGCCCCGGTAGACCCGCCGTCTTGATTGCTGTGGCCCAAGCTTGCTTCAGCCCGCTGTAAGGTTTTCGAGTAAGCGGGTTTGGCACCAACCATGGGCAGCCAGGAATTCTGACCAAACCTTCGAGCACCTTGGCGGCTGGACCAGACAGCGGAACCCGCCGTGCCTTCCCGGTTTTGCTGTCCGGGATCAGCCAAGACCGCCGTTCGAGATCAACGTGCTCCCATCTGGCATGAAGCAGTTCGGACTTCCTCGCGCCGGTGTAGAGCAGCAGGCTGACGATCGCCCACAGCTGCGGGTTGCTCGACCCTTTGCAGGCCTTGAGCAGTCGCCCAGCTTCTTCAGCGGAGAGATAGCGCTCCCGGGCATTATCGAACTTGAAGCGGGGTACGGCTCGAACCGGATTAATCTCCGCGCCAGAGATGTTCCACTGTCGACCCAGTTCGAAGGAGCGGCCCAGCATCATCCGCAGCTTCTCTACGGTGGCAGGGGCGAACTCTTGCCGCTTCTCCGCCAGCCACTTCGAAATCTCCTGCTGCGTGATCTCGTCCAGCCGGTACTTGCCCCACTTTGGAATGAGGTGGGTTCGGAGCACCGCCTCCGTATTCTCGGGACGCTTCTGATAGGTCCGCGCATGGTCGAGGTGCTGCTTCGCAAGCTCGGCGTAGGTCGGGGTTGCTTTCTTCTTCTCCTTTCGTTCGGCTGGGTTTCCGTCGAGTACGACCTCAGACCGGAGCCGCTGGGCTGCCTTCCTGGCTTGGGCAAAGGTGATGTCCTCGAACCGCCCAATCTTCACTTGGCGTTGGCGTTGGTTCGGGTCGATATAGCGCAGGTAGTAGGTTTTTCCTCCGCTGGCGCGGACCTCGAAAACGAAGCCGGTCGTCTCCGTATCCCAGTAGTCTGTCTTCTTTTTGCCGTACTGGCAGGTTGCGGTTTGACAGAAGGCCGCATCAAGCTTGCGCTTGGGCATAACGTAGTTCCTTTATCTGTGATGATCGCGGACCCGGCATTTTCCGGGCCACTGAGGCCGTCTGCGGGGTCCGCGATGGTGGGGCATGGGCGGCACTCAAATCGTGCTCTCTGAGGCCCTCTGGGGACCCTGGGGCAGCACTGAATCTGAGCTCGCGCCCCGCCGGGCGTCGGTGGGTGGAGGGGGTAGCAGTTGCGCCGACCCCGCTCCGAAAATTTGGCAGGGGGAACGGGAGCCCGACGTTTGCCGCCCCTTCCCCCCACCTTAGGTAGGCTCGACTAGTAGATGTCTTCGTCTTCTTGCGGGCAAAAGGCCTCCCAGGCCTGCTCGGTGGTCTTGAGCGGCACCTGCCAGCGCGTGCGTCCATCGACCCGCTTCGGGGGTCCATACCTTTGCCGAAGGATCGCCCCGCACTCTCGGCACTGCGGATTGGTGGGTGAATTAAACCCGATCGCTTGGAGGACCTGCATGGCGGTCATGTAGCGCGGCGCTCCCTTCTCGCGTTCAAGTGCATCGAGCAGCCGCTCTTCGATCACGCTCACCGCCTGGAAACGCTTGTTATGATCTTCGAGCAACTTCTCTTGGGCGGGGCTGAGCCACCACTCTGCGCCATTGTTCACTTCGACCAGTAGCTGCGCAAAGACTTGCTGCATGTCGATTTCGTGCCGGTAGTCGAGCTTGACGACCGGAATGGTCCAAAAGCGGTTGTTGCCGGTTTGATCGATGAGGAAGTGCGGGTCGTTGACGCTGGCCGCGTAAACTGTCTTGCGCTTCATTTCGATCGGCGACTTTGCGTAGGGTAGCCGCAGCTTGTCGCAGCTATTCGTGATGTGCCCCTTTAGCCGGGCCACGTCCTTCTTGAACGAGCTGTCAAGCTCGCCAATTTCCGTGATCCAGTGGCTGACCGCGATGAACACCGAGTCCTTGTTGTGCGGGTCGAGGTGATGGTCGAGCTTGACGAAGTCGCCGGTTAGTCCTGACGGTACCAGCCGCGCTATCCAGCTTGTCTTGCCGCACCCTTGTGGTCCCTGGAAGGTGAGGACACCGCGCGAGCGAAAATCGTCAACGGCTGCAGCGGCCACCGCGCTTCTGAGCCAGTGGTTGATGAGGAGGCACTTGAGGCCGTTGTGAAACTCCTCATCGCACGTGACCGTCTCGTAGAGTGCGCACAGCCGGTCGGTGCCGTCCCACGGCTTGCTCTCGATCCAGTCGCGCACAGGATTGAGCGGGTTGCTCTCTGCGATCTCCTGGATGAAGTCGCCGAACCATGGACTGTTGAGAGAGTTGAGGTTCGCCAGGCCGATGAGGTCGGAGAACTTGAGAGCCTCGCCGTTCCTCGTGAAGCTCTGCCGCTTCTTGATCACGTCGTAGCTAACGTTGACCTTGCACTGTTTGAGCAGCTGCTCGACGTTCTGCTTAGTCGCAGGCAGCTTGGTCGCGCCTTCGGGCGGCTGGTGCGGAAACGCCTCTCGACTGATCCGCTGTGGGAAGGGCTTTTCGCTTCCCCCTTCTTGATTGCTCGCTAACTTATTCATTTCTTGACCTTTCTCACCGTTCTATCGCGGTGCTCGTTCGTTTGTTGTGTTGTTGGCCGGACCATCCGGCGTTTGTGCGCCACTCGGCGGTAGTTTCTGTGCTGAGCCAGTTCTCTGCGCCGGTCTCGGCACTTCAGGCGAGGGAGTCTCACTTGTCTTCCCCCGCAGCCTTGCCGGTCGTTTCCGTAGCGAACCCTTCGCTAAGCTGTTCGGACTGCCGGTTCAGGTAGGTCACGAGGTCGCGCCAGATCTCGGCGATCCAGGCTCCCGTGTTTCGTAGTCTTGTCATTCTTTTCCTTGCTTGGCCGTTTCCTGGGCCATGCTGTGTGGTTGGTGAAAGGAAGCGTTGTGACACTTCCGGTTTCGCTTCTTGCTGGCATTGATGCGGCCAGCGCCGCTCTCACTTTCGAGCGAGCCAATCATTTGGCTTTCTATTCATGCGCCGTGGCTGATCGCGGTCTGTCAAAGAGCCTGACACCTTCGCCGGAGGGCCAGCGCACCTATTCCGGGAGGGCGAAACCGACTGCCTGTCTCCTGCGCCTTCGCGCGTCATCTTACGTCCTGAGCGGCATCTCAAAGGTAGCGGAAACGATAGATCCGAGGTGGATAAATTTGCTTTCCGCATGTCCAAGCTCAACGGGCCTTTCGCCTTGGACATGCGTTTCATTCATGAGGATTTGATGCTAGCTGCTCGCATCCGAATCGAGCGACAGATTGGAAAGGCCGAGCCGATTTGCCCACAGACGAAGACGCAAAAGGAAGGATTGCTCCATGGCGTACGGCAGGCGCCCGACGGTTAGACTTTCAGATTTGGAATTGTTCGTCGCCGCAGTTGAGTGTGCGACTTTTGACGATGCTGCCACGCGAATGGGTTGCCATCAATCAACGGTCACCAACGCAGTCATCAGGCTGGAGACTTGGCTGCACTTCCCCCTGCTAAGTGGTGATCGTCCGAGGGAGTTGTTGCCTACTGGAGAGGAGTTCTTACCAATCGCCCGCCAAACGATTCAGTTGCTCAACGGTGCTCGTAAGGACCCAACGATAGTTCCGCCGCCTCCCCCGCATATCTCCGGAAGTGACATCAAGATTTGACGGCATGGCAGCTATTTCTTTTGTCCGAGGGTGACCCCGGCTGCGACCACCGCCGCCCCAAGAACTAGTCCAGCCAAAGGGTGGCTTGCGAAAGCCCCGATCACGACTAGCCCAAGAATAGCCTTGAGTGTCTCGGCTGGCGCACGAGCCAAGCAGCAGGCGATGTAGAACCACAGCAAGATCACACCAGCTTGCACGGCAAGTCTGAGAGCGACCACGACCATAACCGCTCCCAAGAACCACGTCAGCACCTTCACGCTTTGACCTCGCTTCGGCAAAGGCGCGCAAGCGGTGAGCGCGGATCGTCCTCGACGAGTAGGATATAGGCGAACCCGTCGTTGCCCACCGTGTAGAGCAACTCCCACCAAGCACCGTGGCGTTCGATCCAGTCCCAGTCCGGCTGGCAGCGCTGTTGGTCGATCCGAGAGACAAACGGGGAGAAGCCGATCGCGTCGACAACTGCCGCCTCATCGTCTTCGGCTTCAACGACGAGCACGTGAGTCAGCTCCTGCAGGCCGCAGTGGAGCGTGTCGGCCAGCCGGTCGGCCAGCAGATCGCGCAGCGCTTCGCAGGGTACGGTGGTTGCCGCTTGTTCGAGCGCGGCCATGGTAGGTAGGTTGAGCATGGGTCTTCCTTTCAGGCATGAAAAAGGCGCCCATTGAGGACGCCGCGTGGTTGGTCGCTGTTGGGAGCAACCGTTGGTTTTCTTCGGTTTGTGAATTCGAGGTTGAAGCGAGGACGTGTCCGTTCGACTTCGGTCGGCTAGCTTACCTAGCGGCTGGTCGGGTCCTGCATCGCAGCACCAATCGCCTCGCAGGCGGTGCGCCAGTCGGCACCGGGATAGGGGTTTGTGGGTACGAAGAGCACCAAGCCGGACCCATCGTCCGACAGGATGAAGGTCAGCTCCAACCAGCCATCATGCTGGCTCGCCGTCTCGACTTCGAGCACGAACCTGTTGCCCTCAACCAGCCGCAAGGGACTTACCTTGTTGAGGTCGCCGAGGGTGTCGCCCGGCTGGGCGATGATAAAGATCGCGAGTTCTTCCAGGGCGTATTCGTCCAGATAGTCGCAAAGGGTTTTGCTGCGTGCATCAAGGCGAGTTCGCAGTTTGGTTTCGAGCGGAGAGTCGAGTGCGTACGCCAGCTCCTCCGCTGTGCGAATTACAAGCATCGGGATTTTCCTTTCGGGCAAAGAAAAAGGCCCCCGGAGGTCATCCGAGGGCCCTGTTTGGTGGGGGGAAGGGGCGGCAGAATTTAACGCTTGGGATCGGGCCCGTACGCGTTGTCGCCCTGCTCGCCTTCGATCAGCATGAAAGCCAAGACGACGAAGGGACCGATGTAGGGGATGAGATTAGCAAGAGCGATCCAGCCGGTGCGCCCCTGATCGTGTAGGCGGCGAACTTGAACCGCCACGTAGGGAACGGCGATTGCCAGCAGACCCAAGAGCCAGAGGGCAGTTGCGGCCTGAAAGCCGATCATCACTCCAAGGATCAGGAAGACCAAGGTCGCAATGTTGGCGGCCAGCAAGAACAACCAAAACTCCTTCCGGCACGACCGCCCTGTGAACTGCGCATACCGCCGAAGCGGAAGGAGCACCCAGGCAAGGTAGTCATCTTCGGCTGGTTCGGTGACCGGTTCCCTTATCGGCGGTGCTGACGTCAGGCGTGGCTGCTGCCCCGACAGAAGCTTGGCCTTGGCTTCCTCGAACTCGGTGTCGGAGAGTATGCCGTTGGCCTTCATCTCGTGCAGCTTCTCGATGCTCCGAAGCGCTTTTTCATCAATCATTGCAGTCTCCTGTCCATGCCGGATGTTTTGCCAATGCGGACGCAAAGGCAAGTGAAAATGAGATTCATAGTCCGTAGTATCTTGGACTACATTTCGGTTCAGTCTGGTGGATGGATGTCCGCTGCCGTCTCGCCACGAACATGAAGGCGCTCAGGAAGGAGCGCGGCTGGTCACAGGAAGCCTTGGCCGGAGAGGCCGGGCTTGATCGGACCTACATCAGCGGGATCGAGCGCAAGTTGAAGAACCCGACAGTAACTGTCGTCGAACGAATAGCCAATGCGCTTGGGTGCAAGCTTGGTGACCTGCTCGACTAACCGAGTACCATATAAGATACCCAATTTTGCGCAGCAGCTTTGCGCCCCGATCCAAGACGTAGTTACCCGAAATCTTAGTTCCTGTTAGCGGACGTTCTCTGTGGTCATTCCGGCCAAGGAGAAAGACAATGGCATACACCCAATCCGATTTGGCAGCGCAGAATCGCTTTCCTTGGTATTTCGGTGCGAAGATCGGTTTAAACTGGTTCCACCTGAACCGATCCTTCTTATGGCAAAAATCAAAGCCGCAGTTGCCTCAGTCGGAAAAAACTTCCGGCTTCCTTTGTCCGCGTCTGAAACCTTCTCTGTTGCCTGTGCGTTCATCAAAAATGTAATCCTAAAGGAAGGTGATGAACGCTCCCGGCGTAGCATTATCGGGACTTAACATCTGGGTCGTGGAAGACGATGCCGTGATTGCGCTGTCGATCGAGTATCTGATTGAAGACCAAGGTGGAAGTGCTTTCGGACCAGCAGGCTCGATAACCGACTGCTTCGAACAATTTGCTGCATTCGACGAACTGCCCGATGTGGCTATCTTGGATCTCGATCTTCGAGGGCAAGAGTCGATGCCGATTGCGAAGCTCTTGCAACGAAAAGGCGTACCCTTCCTTTTCTATACTGGGCACGGCCAAACCGACGCGCTCATAGCGCAGTTCGGAGAAATCCCTGTTTGCATCAAGCCGGTCTCAGAGCAGGAACTTGTCCAAGCGCTGTGCAAACTCTGTTCACGCTCTGCCAAACATGGCCGCTCCACCTACTGAGTATCATTGGATTTGGGCAGTTAAATGGATTTTCGAACCGCAACATTTCGATGATTGCATCACCGATATCTGCGCGCAAAATTAGCCATTCGGCAGTTCGATCCTCGCCTTGATCCCTTCGGGCTCCCAGTCGAACTTAATTGAGCCACCGACACGCTCAAGTAGTCGTGTTATTAAATTAGACCCGCTGCTTCGACTCGACTTCTCGACCGAGGGTCCCTCGCTCTCTCGCCAAAGCATCTCGACAATTTTCCCGCTGTCGTTTGCGCTCCATGTAATGTCTATCTTGCCATACTCGCAGCTCAACGCGCCATACTTAGCCGAGTTCGTTGCGAGTTCATGAAGTGCCAGTGAGAGGGGAGAGAGCACGTGCCGAGAAAGCACGATACTGGCGCCTCTAATCGAGACCTGATGCGGGTCAGGGGCATAATTGCGCACGATACTGTCGCAAAGCTCCGACGTTGACGCAGGTGTATCACCGTCTTTTGTCAGCGTCGCAATATGCGCCAATGATAAGGCTTCAAGCCTTCCAACCGACAATTCAGCAAACTCGTCCATGTCATCTGTATAGCGGGCGGTCGTCCGCATGATCGAGCTCATCACAGTGACGAGGTTCTTCATGCGATGCGCGACTTCGGCATTTGCGAGCCTTTGAATTTCCGATTCCTCAGCCCGCTGAGAGGTGACATCAATTTGCGAGCCGAACATCAGCACTGTTTCACCGTCCTGATCTATGACCGGTCCTATCTGGAGGGAATTAACGAACTCTGTTCCATCTTTGCGATAGTTCACGATGTCGACGGTCGACATGCTCTTTCCGGCAACCATCCTTCGAACAGCGATCACACTTTCCTGGGTCGTGTTGGGTCCTTGTAGAAACCTGCAGTTTCGACCAAGCACTTCCTCTTCCTCGTAACCTGTAAGCTCGAGGAACGCTCGATTAACGTAGATAATCGGATTGTCGGGTTGTTCTGGATCAGTCACACACAGGGCGAGACGCACGGATTGTAAGACCATGTCCAGATTCAGCGAATCAATAAGCTTTTTGCGAGTCGCTTCACTCACGATTCCGCCCCCAACCCTCGGCCTCTTTTCTTCTAACACTAGATCATGAAGGCGCCAAACATGCTGTCGTTAGGACTGCCTGTCCGCATTCGCTCTCTGGGATCGCGAGCTACTGATCCGTATTGATCTCTGACTGTGCTCAAGTACTTGAACTGCTCCTAGGACGCCCTCCGAATCAGGTTCGTAAACGCTTGTGAGTGGGAATTGGATGTCGGTTATGACACAGGATGCGAATGGCTAAAGAACCAGCTTTCAGCCTTTCGGGCCTTTCCATCTGGATCGACGGACGTCAGTTCCCAGGAAGCAACGACTATTGGGACGCCAACTGGTTGAACTTGCGAGTGCAGATGCAAGCCGAAGGTGCCACCGTCAAATGCAGCGGTGCGATCCTAATGACGACTGACTTTGAGAGATTTCGGTCAGATTTGAGGGAGCTGCACAAGAATCTGAAGGGCTATGCGCAGCTTGCCGGACACGAACCCGAACTGAAGCTCATTTTGACGGCAGAGCAGCTCGGACAGATAAACGTAGCGGTCGAAGTCACTCCGGATCACCTAAGCCAATTCCATCGTTTCGAATTAGGTCTCGACCAATCATATCTACCTGGCCTCCTCCACTCTCTGGACCGTATCTTGGTCGAGTTCCCAGTCCTCCATGCTGAAAACTGAACGTTGGCAAGGAGGTCGGAAGCGGACAGTTCAATAATTGATGTGCTATATGGCTATCGACACAACATAGCCTCGGAGAAGCAGACCGTGCCTGATCATGTATACAAAACCATCGAGATTGTAGGAAGTTCGACTAAGTCCATCGAGGACGCAACGCGAGGCGCAATTGCCAAGGCTGGCGAGACCGTACGAAACATGAGTTGGTTTGAAGTAATCGAAACGCGAGGGCATATCGAAGACGGACGCGTGGGCCATTTTCAGGTCACCCTGAAAATTGGTTTCACCCTCGACTGAGGCAGGATTCGGCCCAATTTCAACCGGTCCGCTACGCGCCCCGATTCCGGACGTTCAGGCTTTCCCTGCGGATGCCTGAAAGCGGGCCGGCAGCTTTGCTCCGGTAATGAGCATCGCGAATGTCCGATTATGGGTGAATAGCGGACACCAGTGATCGCGCAAATCAATGCGCTCCTATGTGGCCCTAGGGGCGCCGCGCCATTCCATCGATGATCGGGCAATCCGGCCGAGCATCGCCAACGCAGTGCTCGGCCAGATGGAGCAGGCTCTGACGCATCGCCGACAGAGCCTCGGCCTTGCGCCCGAGTTCGTCCGCTTTCGCCAGCGCGAGGGCTTTCACCTCCGCGCTAGTGCGATATTCGTTGCTCCACAGATCTAGCAGGTCACCGATTTCCGTCATGGCGAACCCCAGGTCGCGGGCATTGGCAATGAAGACGAGGCGCTGCACGTCGCTGTCCGTATAGTCGCGATAGCCGCTGTCCCGGCGCAGCGGCGCCGGGATCAGCCCTATCTTCTCGTAATGGCGGATCATGCGTTGCGAAACGCCCGATGCCCTAGATGCCTGCCCGATGTTCACAGCCGGGCCGCCTTCAGCCGCAGCGCGTTGCCTATCACGCTTACAGAGGACAGCGACATGGCCGCTGCGGCGATGATCGGCGACAGCAGGATACCGAAGTGCGGATACAGGATGCCTGCCGCAATCGGCACGCCCAGCGCGTTGTAGCCGAAGGCGAAGACCAGGTTCTGGCGAATGTTCGACATTGTCCGTTTGCTCAGCACGCGCGCCCGGACGATGCCGGTGAGTTCGCCGCTGAGCAAGGTTACGCCGGCACTCTCGATGGCCACGTCGGTCCCGCTGCCCATGGCGATGCCGACATCAGCCGCCGCGAGTGCGGGCGCGTCGTTCACGCCGTCTCCGGCCATTGCGACGACCCTGCCTTGGGCACGCAGGGATTCGATGACCACCTTCTTTCGATCGGGCAGCACGTCGGCCTCCACCTTGTCGATTCCGAGTCCGTGCGCAACGGCCAGTGCCGTCGTGCGGTTGTCGCCGGTCAGCATGACCAGTTCGATGCCCTCGGCCTTCAGCGCCGTAATGGCTTCGGGCGTCGTTGGCTTCACCGGGTCGGCAATCGCGATCACGCCGCCAGGCTTGCCGTCGACGGCAACCAGCACAGCAGTCGCGCCGGTTTCGCGCAGCCGGTCGGCCTGTTCGGAAAGGTCCGTCGCCGCAATGCCATGCTCTGACAGGAAGTTGGCATTGCCGATCAATACGGCATGACCGTCAACCTTCGCCAGTACACCCTTGCCGGTGGGCGAATCGAAGTCGGTCGCGGCAGGAATGGTGATCGCTCGCCGTTCTGCTTCGTTGACGATGGCCTGTGCCAGCGGGTGCTCGGATGCATTCTCCACGCCTGCGGCAAGCCGCAGCAGGTCGTCCGTGGACAAGACACCAGCAGTCTCGATGGCGACCACCGAAGGCTTGCCTTCGGTCAGCGTGCCGGTCTTATCGACCACTAGCGTGTCGACCTTTTCGAGCCGCTCCAGGGCTTCGGCGTTCTTGACCAGCAGGCCCAGTTCGGCACCGCGACCGACACCGACCATGATCGACATGGGCGTGGCCAGGCCGAGCGCACAAGGGCAGGCGATGATCAGCACGGCCACTGCTGCGACGAGCCCGTGGGCCAGCCGCGGCTCGGGTCCGAACACGGTCCAGGCGACGAAGGCAGAAACCGCCACCAGCAGGATCACCGGCACGAACCAGCCAGCGACCTGGTCGGCCAGCCGCTGGATCGGTGCGCGTGAGCGCTGCGCCTGCGCCACCATCTGCACGATCCGGGAGAGCAGGGTATCGCGCCCCACCTTCTCGGCGATCATCACCAGCGAGCCAGTTCCGTTGATGGTGCCACCGATGACGGAGTCGCCGACAGTCTTGGACACCGGCATGGACTCGCCGGTCACCATCGCTTCGTCGACCGCCGAGGAACCTTCCCAAACCGTGCCGTCGACAGGAATTTTCTCGCCGGGACGGATGCGCAGTACGTCGCCGATCACCAGTTCGTCCAGCGACACTTCCTCGTCGCCATGTTCGCCAACCCTTCGGGCAGTACGCGGGGCAAGGCCCAGAAGCGCCTTGAGCGCGTCTGACGTGCGTTCGCGAGCGCGCAGTTCCAGTACCTGCCCCAGCAGCACCAACACGGTGATTACCGCGGCTGCCTCGAAATACACCGCAACCGACCCATCGTGGGCGCGGAAGGCTGCTGGGAACAGTTGCGGCGCGAGCAGCGCCACCGTGCTGTAGGTCCAGGCGACGCCCGTCCCCAGCGCGATCAGGGTGAACATGTTGAGGTTGCGCGTGCGGATAGAATCGGCGGCGCGCCGGAAGAACGGCCAGCCGGCCCACAGCACCACCGGCGTCGCCAGCGCGAACTGGAGCCATGAGGATACCGGCATGGGCACAAGCTGATGAATGGCCGCGAACAGGTGCCCGCCCATCTCCAGCACGAAGACCGGCAACGTCAGCACGAGGCCGATCCAGAACCGCAGCGTCATATCTTGCAGTTCCTCGTTCGGGCCCGCATCGGGATCGAACATCTCGGGTTCCAGCGCCATGCCGCAGATCGGGCAGGAGCCAGGGTGGTCTTGCCGCACCTCCGGGTGCATCGGGCAGGTCCACATGGTCCCTTCGGGCACGGCTTCGGGCTCGGTCGGGGCGTCGCCCAACCAGCGGTCGGGCTCTGTTACAAACCGTTCGCGGCAGCGCGCGCTGCAGAAATGATACGCCTGCCCGTCGTGTTCGGCGTGATGGGCGGTCGTGGCTGGGTCCACGGTCATCCCGCAGACGGGATCGGTCACCAGTGTGTCGTGGTGATCGGTGTGGGCGTGACCGCCGTGGTTATGGTGACATTCGTGGTGTTCATGCATCGGCTTTCTCCTTGGCCGATGCGACATATGAACCCTGACACGATGTCAGGGTCAAGCCGCAAATTCGGAAGACAGACCGGTTTCGTCGCAGGATTGGCGGCTTTGGGCGACGGCGCCTGCCTTTGCCGTACAACCAGCCATATCGAACGATCAGGAATGAAGGCACGCCAACCCGGCCATGCCGCTGCCTTTTTCAAGGACGATCCCGATGCGGTCGATTGGAGTCACGCTTGCCCTGGTGGCACTCGGCGGATGTTCCGCCATCCAGCCCGCGCGGATGCGCTTGCCTGTCGAATTATCCGCTGCATCGGCGCGGATGGTCTATTCCGGTATCGGCGGTTCCACACGCGGCAAATTCGCCGTGGGTGCATACCATGGCAGCTACGAACGGTCGGAGCAGCGCCTTGCCATTTTCGATGCCTTCGTGCGCAACTACGGCCATTCGGAATTCGAGATCGCGGGACCGGAGATCAGCTCCACCATCGAGACCCGGTGCCAAATGCGCGAGAAGGTGCTCGACTTCGGCATTGCCGAGTTCACCACCCGGCCCATGGCTTATCGCTGCGAGTTCACCGCCGAAGGGCGGGCGATCCCGTCGCGCTTCGAACTGCAGGAGGTATCCCGCGGGATCGGCGGCGCCCTGTCCCGTGAGGAACGTATGGGCGAGATTGCCTTGGGCGGGGAAACGGTGCAAATCCGTTCGGTCCACAAACTTGACGGGTCACCGATCGAAATGGCCAGTCCTATCGGATACGTTTTCGAACAACATGGCGAGCCGGTCGGTGCGGTTGAACTCAACGGCGCGCCGGTGCTCTATCTTGGCAACACCGCCGATCCCGGCCTTGTCCGTACGTTGACGGTAGCGGCCACGACGCTGGCCGTATTCTGGGACCCAGCCAACAGCGCGCTAGACGATGACTGAGAACCGTCTGGCCCGCATTTTTCGCGAGGGAGAGTGGCGCATCGCAACAGGCATCACCGTGAGTGTGTGGTTTGTCTCGTCGATTCTGTTCGTAGTGCCGATGCTGGTCGCTGGAACGCCTGTTTCATTCTATCTCGTTGCTTCAATCCTCGCGATAGCTGTTGCCGGCTCGCTGGTTTCCTTGGTCTTGATGGCTGCGATCTGGCGGTTATTCGAAAGTGGAGTGCGGCCGAAAATCGTGGTCGCCGGGGTGGCCATAGTCCTCGCGGCGATCCTGCTGACCCTGTTGGACCTCGCTGCTGCCGGAATCCTGACGTCGATCCAGCCGGGCAACCAGATGTCGAGTTCATTGACCTTTCGCGCCATCAACAACTTCGCGGTGTTCGTGCCGCACTTCGGCCTGCTGGGCGCGATCTATGCCTTGCTGGCCGATACGCAGCGGGCGGCGCGGCAGGAACGCATGCTGGCTGAAGCCAATACGCAGGCGCAACAGGCCAAATTGTCCGCGCTGCGCTACCAGCTCAACCCGCACTTCCTGTTCAATACGCTCAACTCGATTTCCTCGCTCGTGGTTACCAAGCGGAACAGCGATGCCGAGGCGATGCTCACAAGCCTCTCCGAATTCCTGCGCACCACCCTGGCTGGCGATCCCAATGCCATGCAGACGCTGGAAGGCGAGTTGGAAACGATCGATACCTATCTGGGGCTCGAACGGATCCGGTTCGGCCAGCGACTGGAGATCGTCATCGACTGTCCGGCGGAACTGCGCGAGGCGCAACTGCCGCACTTCCTGCTGCAACCGCTGGTTGAAAACTCCGTAAAGCACGGTCTCGCGCCAAGCGACTGCCCTGTCACCATCCGCGTGTCCGCCCGGGCGCAGGGATCTGAGCTGATGATCGCCGTCGAGAACGATTGCTGCTCCGAGGGCGCTGCAGGAAACGGTACAGGCGTTGGTCTGCGAAATGTCCACGAGCGACTGGAAACGGTCTATGGCGAGCGCGGGCGGCTGGAAACCATAGCGCGGGAAGCGGGCTTCATCGCCATCGTGCGGCTGCCGCTGGAATTCACAAACGCATGAGCCTGCGACTGCTGATCGTTGATGACGAGCAGCTGGCGATCGACCGGCTGCAGGAACTGCTGAGTGCGCTCGACAATGTCACCGTAGTCGGCACCGCCAACAACGCCCGCGCGGCGAAGGCGGCGATTGCAGAACTGTGCCCGGATCTCGTGCTGCTGGACATCCAGATGCCCGGAGGCAGCGGCATGGCGCTGGCCGCTGACCTGCCCGCAGAGCGGCGACCCGAAATCGCCTTCGTCACGGCATTCGAGAACTTCGCGCCCGATGCCTTTGCCGTCGATGCGATCGACTACCTGCTCAAGCCGGTCCGCTTCGACCGCCTGCGGCAGGCGATTGTCCGGGCCCAGCGCCGCAAGGACCTGGTTGCCGCTGCCCAGCGGGGCGAGGCGCAGGCAGAGGAAGCCAGCCGTTTCGTGCGCGAAATCTGGGTGACGATGCGCGACGGCCAAGTAAGGGTCGACGTCGCCATGATCGACTGGATCGAGGCCGCGAAGGATTACGTCCTGCTGCATACGGCAACCCGCAGCTACCTGCACCGGATGTCGATGAACGCACTTGAAGATATGCTCGATCCCAAGGAACTGATGCGCGTACACCGCTCTGCTTTCGTGCGGCCCGCCAGGGTCAACAAGCTGGAGCGACCGGGCAAGGGCAGCGTCAACCTCGTGTTGTGCGATGGCGTCAGCGTGCAGGTGGGACCAAGCTACGTAAAGGAAGTCCTGAGGGCAATTGGACCGGAGGCCGCCTGAGGCCTTCACCCAATGTTTCGACAGGAGGCAAAAAAGCCCGCCCGACCTTTCCAGGCCGGGCGGGGACGCTTCCAAACTCGGGGGGGCGGAAGGGGTGACGATTCTCAGAAGCGCATGCCGGCAGTCAACATGAGCTGGTGGCGGCTAGTCTCGAGGTCGGCATCCGAGAACCTGCCATAGCCGGAGTACCGGTATTCGATCCGGCCGAAGGGAGCACCAAGATCGAGTTCGACACCAGCGCCGAGGCGATAGCCATCCATGTTCTCGCTCACCGACATCGTCTCGTCGTCGAAGGTGTAGGACGCGCTGAAGCGCTGGTTGGTATAGCCGGCCTTGGCATAGGCCAGCACCGTATCGCTCAGCGGCACACCGATGCGCACGCCGGCATAGAGGTCGCGGCCCACCGACAGGCTGAGTTCGTCGCCGTCTTCGAGGATGTCAGCAGCCGTGGCTTTCACAGAGCTGTCAGTCGCTTCGATTTCGGCACCTACGAGCACACCGCCAAGATCAAAGTCGTAACCCAGCGCGATGCCGTAGACGAAACCATCTTCGGCATCGGTGTCGGCACCGGCATCGAACCCGTCGTAGCCGCCGGTAGCGCCAACCCAGGCACCATCGAACGCGTTGTCGTCCTGGGCCATGGCCGGGGTCGCAACGGACATCAGGGCGACGACCAGCGTCGTCGCAAGCAAATTACTCTTCATAAAGTCATTCCTCACTTCGTGACGCTTTCGTCACGTGTTGTCCAAAGTCCCGGTCGACCCGGGCTTCTGCTTGAGGAATGGCTCAAGAACTAAGGCTGCGCGCGGAGCGCGCGCTGAACCTTACCTGCCGCGCGACAAGCTTTGAATCATACGACGAACATTGGTTCTGGCGCGACCAAGTTTGAAATGGATCGTCTGCGATGTTTGGTCAAATATTGCAGTTCTATCGGCTCAAATGGGACGCCAGCGCCCAATGTCCGCTTTTGCCCTAGCCACAATTGAAGGCTGCCCTTCCGCTAGCGGCCCACTTTATGACATTGTGCAGGCAAAGACTGGCAGTTCCGGCAGAAGTGGGTTTGAAGTGGGTTTTGGCTTTTTGTCTACCCAAAGCGACCCACACAGGACCCAAAGCCAGGGCCAGCGGAACGAGCCGATCGCAGTATGTCTCGAATTTTCCTGCTAAAAGGGGTGGTGCCGCTTACTGGACTCGAACCAGTGGCCCCATCATTACGAAAAAGGAATTGCCATTGTTTTTATTATGTTTTTTTGTAAACTTTCCTCCCATTGATACTCTGACCCACCTCAGAAGACCCCAAACAGTGTAAACTTTCTTGATCAGAAATTCGGAGGATTTGTTGTGCCTCAGAGTTCTTCGAAACGAACAAGATTCCCAGCGACACCAGAGATTAGACGAGTGGTCTCTGCAGTGAGATCGATTGGGATCGTTGTGGTCGCGGTTGAGGTGGAGCCGAAATTGATACGAATATTTTCTACTGCAGCTTTGGACGAAAAAGCACCTGAGGAACGGGCTTACGAAAGTTACAAGGCTCTTTCAGATCGATCGAGGATCGACACATAGGTGGCAAAGAAGACTGAACCGAGTCACAGCGTACATGCAATCTAGATGCGCGCCCTAGCAAAACCCGAATGATTCATTTCACAGGGAAAACCTAGAGATACTGGCTGTCCTCCCTGACCGAATTACGCCACCAAAAAGCAATGACGAACACTAAGATCGAAAAACTGCAACCGCCTGTGACGTTCTTTGGCGACGCCAGCAGTAAGAACAGTGCCTATATGGTGGCAGGTGGGTTTGCAGTCTCTGCTCCTCGGATACAGGAAATAGAGGCTACGATCGCTTCCCTTCGCGAATTGATCGGAGGCAAGGAATTCCACTGGGCCGACTACAAAGGCGGACCCTCTCGTGCAGCGTACTCGGTTCTCGTTCAATACGCCTTCGAACTGGTCCACAACGGCCATGCGGCATTTCATGCGATCATTACCCCATTCAAGGGCTACAGGCACAAGAGGTCCCCTGGAGAGAATAAGGACACCAGTGTCAATCGGATGTACTTCCAATTGCTCCTACATAGACCCGCCAGATTTTACGGTCCGAAGCGGGACATTCACGTTCGGCTAGATGCTGGCGCAGATTCACAGGATATCTGCAGAATGCGAAATGAACTTTGCGCTACGGCTTATGAGAAATACCGAACGCGCCCTAACTGCATTAAGAGTCTACAGTCATACCCATCTCATCAGTCTGGAATTATTCAGATGGCTGATGTCGTGCTTGGCGGGATTGCGGCCAAGCGAAATGGCATAAAGCATACGACCGAGAAGGCCGCACTTGCTGACTTGATCCAAAAGAAATCGAAACACCCCGCGTGGGAAATCGATACCGGTAGGAACGCAAGAAACCTGACGATCTGGAACTTCAAAGGATCAAAGGAGTGATGGTTACCCTATAGCCCTATTCTCCATCGGGAGGCACAGGCTCGCAGGCCGTATTCGGGCTATAGGGGCCAGCTACCAGGATAGCACCGCATCTCAGGAACTCAAGATGAACCATTCTGGTCCAACTCGATCCACGATTAATTGCAATGGGGAGAATTATGAATCGAAGAAGTGTTTTCAACCACTTAGGCCTCAATAACTGTAAACGTCCCAAAAAACCACTTCTCTGTGTAAACTCACAGGAGAGGTAAAAGGCTGCTAAGTGATTGAAAAGTGGTGCCGCTTACTGGACTCGAACCAGTGGCCCCATCATTACGAATGATGTGCTCTACCAACTGAGCTAAAGCGGCACTCTCGCCCGGCCCATAATCGCCTTGCGGACGCGCCGCAACGCCATCTTGCGCCAGAAAGAAGTGGAGGCCCGAGCCGGAATCGAACCGGCGTGCAAGGATTTGCAGTCCTCTGCGTAACCACTCCGCCATCGGGCCTCGCCCCGCCCTTTCGGACAGGGAAGCGGCCCTCTAACGAGTCCGCTGGCCGATGGCAATCATTGAGATGGCTTCCGTTACGTCAATCTGGACGAAGCGAGGTGAAATGGTCAGGAGGCATGCGCATGAGTGTCCGCGCGCTTCTAGAACCCGTCACCGGCAGGGCCGGCCCGGCAACGCTATCTGCCGCCTCGAGCTGGCAACAGGGGCGCACGCTCTATGGCGGAGCCTCGGCGCTCATCGCCTACACGATGGCAAAGCGCGCCTTCCCCGACCTGCCACCGCTGCGCGCCGCCCAGATCGGCTTCGTCGCGCCGATCGGGAGCAAGGTCGAACTCGCGGCCGAGATCATGCGCGAGGGTCGCAATGTCACGCAGGTACGCAGCGAGATCCATTGCGAAGGCAAGCTCGCGCTGACCGCTTTCTGGCTGTTCGGTGCCGAGCGCGAACCGAACGCGATCCATCCCGCTTCGCAGGTGCAGGATTGGCCGGGCGCGCCAGAGGCTTTCGAACCGCTGAGCCTCGAACGCGGCCCGTCGTTCCTGAAAGAGAATTTCGAGATGCGCCGCGCCCAGGAATCCTCCGGTCCGGGCGAGCCCGTCGTCAGGCGCTGGTTCCGTCTGGTTGAACGCGATGCGCTAGACCCGGTCAGTGCGATGATCCTGCTGGGCGATACGCTGCCACCCGGTGCTATGCGGAGAATGCAACGGCAGGGGCCGATCAGCTCGATCAACTGGTCGCTCAACCTGCTCGAGCCGAACCCCACCACCCGCGATGGCTGGTGGCTGGGCGAAACGCGCAGCGAACATGCCGATCACGGCTATTCGAGCGAAAGGCTCTCGATGTGGAATACCAACGGAGTGCAGGTGATCAGCGGGCTGCAGTCGGTCGCCATCTTCGGTTGAGCGCCGGATCGGGGCTTCGTGTGGTTTTCAGACGTCGTCGAACTTCGGCGCACGTTTCTCCATACCCGCCATCACGGCCTCGACCTGGTTGCGTGACCGGATAATGGCATGCTGCTCAATGCTCTCTTCGAGCAGGATCGCATCGGTTTCACGGTCGACCATCCCGGCATGGAGCCGCTTGGCCGCACGGATCGCATGCGGGTTGCGGTTGGCAATCTCGGCCGCGATGGCGGTCGCGCGCGCATGTGGGTTCTCGTCGACATGCGTGGCGAGGCCGTATTCCTTGGCTTCCGCCCCGGTGAATTCGCGGTTGGTGTAGACGAGCTCGCGCAGCACGTCGTCACGCACGAGGCCGCGCCACAGGACATAGCCGCCCATGTCGGGGACGAGGCCCCAGCGCATTTCCATGATCGCCATGCGCGTCTCGGGATGGACCACGCGGATGTCGGCACCACTGGCGATCTGGAGCCCGCCCCCGAAGCAGACCCCGTGAACCGAGGCGATGACGGGGACAGGCAGCTTGCGCCAGACCATCGCCGCCTGCTGGGCGCGGTTGGAATTGCCATGGGTGCGCTCGGTCAGGTCCGGCTCGTCAGGCGCAGGCTGGCGACCGAAATTCGACAGGTCGAGACCGGCGCAAAAGGCGCGGCCCTCCCCAGACAGCACCACCGCACGGACGCCCTTCATCTTGTGCAGGACATGACCTGCCTCGATGATGCGTTCGAACATCTCCGGGTCGAGCGCGTTCATCTTGTCGCCGCGAATCAGCCGCACCTGCGCGACGCCATCATCGCCAAGATCTATCGATACCCGCTCGTTTGGAAGCATTGTCATGTCGTGGCCCCGTGATTGAATTTGCGTGCGCAAGGGTGGCACCGGCAATGGGCCCTGTCCAGCGCGGCTTCGCGCCCCAATCTACGTGCGGGTGCTGGTGAAGCGGTAGGAACTCGGTCCCGGAGGTGCATCGATCAGATACCCACCTTCTGGATGGGTTACGATCAGTTGCGCCAGTCCGAAGTGCGACAGCTTGGACCTGACCCGGGCGACATGGACGGCAACACTGTTGGTGTGCGGTTCGTGTTGGATGCGCCACACCTCGGAAAGCAGCTGACGTCGGGTAAGCCGCTCCCCCGGCTGCTGGGCAAGTCTCCAGATCAGCTCGAATTCCCGTGGATGAAGGCCGAGCCAGCTATCCTCGACCCGGCCGTCGCGATGCAACAGGTCAAGTGTCACGTCCCCGACCTCGCGGAAACGTGGCAGCAATTGATCGGCCTCGCGCGAAAGATCGCATGCGGCGCGTGTAGTCAAAGAAGTCCTCCTGCGCGCATCGAGTAGGCGCTGGCATCGGTTATGATGAGGTGATCGAGCAGTTCGATGTCGAGTGCGCGCGCTATGTCCGAGAGCTTGCGGGTGGCCTCGATATCGGCTCGGCTGGGCTTGCAATGGCCGGAAGGGTGGTTGTGGGCGATGATGAGTCCGCTCGCCCTTGCGGCCAGGGCTTCGGCAAAAATCTCGCGCGAACGGGTGCGGATGCAGTCCGAGCTATGACCACGGATGGCCTTCTCTCCGACGAGCCGCCGTTTCGAATCCAGGAACAGCGCGTGGAAGTTTTCCTGCCGGCTGGCTTCCGGCACCAGGCGCATCCTGAAAAATTCGACGATCACGTCGCTTCGCGCGCGGGTGTTCGCGTCCGGAACGGCGACGGTGGCAATTGCATTCACTGTTGCGACCTTCCCATTCGATCAGCTCGCCGGGCTCGGACAGAGACGACCGAGAAAGAAAGGGGGCTGTCCACGCCAGCCCCGGTAGTCACCAAATTCCTTGCGCCTTCGCAGGTGCCGAGCAAAGCCCAGGATCATCGCGACGAGAATGCCCCATGATGGCGCGAACACCATGACCGCGTAAGCGATCGGGGTGATGGATTCGACCAGTTCGCGGGTAAGGTGAGATGTCGCCGAAAGCAGCTGGAAGGCCGCAATCACCAAGGGATACAGCCGGTTGGCGTATAGTGCGATGATCACGAAGGCGATTGCGACGGCTACATCGAGCGCGGCATGGAAAGGGTCTATCGACTCAAGCACGTAATTAGCACCCGAAATCGCGTGATAGACCCAATCCACCGCCTCGATACCGATTAGCCAGGTCAGCGCTACGGCGCGTTCCGGCCCGCCTCCCCATCGCAGCATAGCCAGACACAGGATCAAGGCGCCGTAGGTTTGTACCTCGGCCCGATAGATGAAGATAAGATCTAGCATGCCACAGGATTGGCCTAGCGGCAGTTAGGAAACAACAGTCCGTTCGTCGGCGATCGCTGACGGCGTAATCTCCGTCGGCACGCCTTCGTCGCCTGATGCTTTTTCGCGGGCAACCTTGCTCAGCTCATCGTGGACGCGCAGCAGGCTGGTCGACATCGACATGGCATGTTGTTCGGCCTGGTTGAGGCGCATCAGTGCGCGCTGGCCGGTATCGACTTCGATGGCAGGGTTCTGACGGGCGATCAGCATGGCTTGCTTGAGCTTGGCGAAGGCCAGCATCGATTCATCGGCAAGCGCTTCGGCTTCGCGCATCAGCTTCTTGAGGTTGTAGGCGTCGTTGAGGATCCGGTCGGTCATGGGCAGTCTCCTGACCCGCCGCGCTCAAACGTCAGGTCGTGAATAATCCGCAGGGATGGCTGCCTTGCCCTCGAGAGCTTCGCTCACGGCCATTGTGGCCGTTACCGCCAGGATCACCGCGGCGAGAATGCCGAACGCGATCCCAACGATTATCGCGAAGCGCACGAGTACGGCATGATCGCCATCGAGCACCCCGGGGACAACCCTCGGCTCATCCAGTCGCTCCCACGGAGCGAGATGATCCAGTGGTAAGACATCGCCAAAGACGATCTCTCCCGGGTCGACCCGCCGCGGGTTGTCGCTGACGGAGTGTCCTGAGGGGACCTGATTTTTTGTATATGAAGTTTCGCTAAAGCCCCCTTCACCATCTTCGGGCGACTGGGTCTCCACACGGTAAACCTCAACCAGCTCGTTGAGGCTTTCTGCCCTGTAGATATCCTTCAGGGCTCGGATGTGCTGGTTAATGCGGGTTTCGGATACGCCAAGTTCCTGCGCGATCACCTTGATCGGGACGCGCCGGTCAATTCGCTCCATCACTGCCTGCTGACGGTCGGTCAGCGGCCGCGTGGCTGCGGAAGACATCTGCTTCTCCTCAACATCAATCGGCAGAATCATCGTATCATAGATGTTAACCAACTCACATTTTACGAGTGTGAATCTATACTAACTCTATTTTACAATACCTTACTAAGCCGCCGAGCTGTTGATACCGATCGACGAGAAGTATCGCTTGATGTTGCGCGCCGCCTGGCGCAGGCGCTGTTCATTCTCCACCATGGCGATGCGGACATAGCCTTCGCCCTGCTCCCCGTATCCGACGCCGGGCGCCACGGCGACCTTGGCCTCGGTCAGCAGCCGCTTCGAAAACTCCAGGCTGCCCATCGATTTCAGCGCCGGCGGTAGCGGCGCCCAGGCGAACATCGAAGCCGGTGGAGCAGGAATATCCCACCCTGCCCTGCCGAATGCTTCCACCATGATGTCGCGTCTCTTGTGATAGAGCAGGCGGTTGCTCTCGACGATGTCCTGCGGCCCGTTGAGCGCGGCGCACGCCGCTGCCTGGATCGGCGTGAAGGCACCATAGTCGAGGTAGCTTTTTACTCGCGTCATCGCGGCGATCAGCTGCTTGTTGCCGACCGCAAAGCCCATCCGCCAGCCCGCCATCGAATAGGTCTTGGACATGCTGGTGAATTCGATCGCAACATCCTTGGCGCCCTTCACCTGCATGATCGATGGGGTCGGGTTTCCGTCGTAATAGAGTTCCGAATAGGCGAGATCCGACAGGATCCAGACCTCGTTCTCCTTCGCCCAGGAGACCAGACGTTCGTAGAAGGCAAGATCGACCACTTCGGCTGTCGGGTTCGAAGGATAATTGACCACCAGCACGCTTGGCCGCGGGACGGTGAACGCCATCGCCTTCTCGAGGCTGACGAAATAGTTTTCGTCGGGCGTTGTCGGCACGCTGCGGATAGTAGCGCCGGCCAGGATGAAGCCGAAAGTGTGGATCGGGTAGGACGGATTGGGTGCCAGCACCACGTCGCCCGGTGCCGTGATCGCTGTGGCGAGGCTCGCCAGCCCCTCTTTCGATCCCATCGTCACCACGACTTCGCTCTCGGGATCGAGGTCGACCCCAAAGCGGCGCGCATAGTAATTCGCCTGCGCCCGGCGCAGGCCCGGTATGCCCTTGGACTGCGAATAGCCGTGCGCGGTCGGCTTCTGCGCCACCTCGCACAGCTTGTCGATCACGTGCTGCGGAGGCGGCTGATCCGGATTGCCCATGCCGAGGTCGATGATGTCCTCGCCCGCCTGACGCGCCGCATGCCGCATCGCGTTGACTTCGGCGATGACGTAGGGTGGCAAACGCTTCATGCGGTAAAAATCGCTCTGCATGGTGTCCTTCTTCTGGTTGTCGCGCGACCGGAACGATCGCCCTGCATACGAATCTACGCATATATCGGATGCAGTTGGAAGGCACTTTCGCTATGTCCGACTTAAGCACAAGGGACATTCCTGCGCGACAAAGGCATTGATTGGGCATGGCAAACGATACGAACGAATTCTGGGGCAAGCAGGCCGAGCCCTTCCGGGCATTCTTCGATATGCAGGGCGAAGCCATGCGCGAGATGTTCGGCCAGATGACCCCTCAGGGGCTCTCAGGCGCGATTCCGAGTGCCACCATGGCACCTGGGGACATGGCCGAATGGGCCAAGGTCGCCGGCGAACTCCAGCGCATGTGGCTCGAATTCGTGCAAGAGCGCGCACAGAAGGACATGGCCGGTGCCAATCCGATGGATCCGGCGCAATGGATGCTGATGACGCAGAGCCTGGCCAAGCAGGTGCCGATGGCCCCGCTCGAAAGCGCGCAGAAGATGGCAGGCGATGCGATGCAGATGTGGCAGAGCGTCTTCACCCGCTTCATGGCGGGCGGCGATCCCGAGGATAAGCCCGACCTGCCGCGCAAGGACCGCCGGTTCGCCGACCCGGCATGGCAGGACCACCCCGCATTCGCCCTGCTTCACCAGACCTACCTGATGCTTGCCGAATACTTCACCAAGGCGGCGCGGGATGTTGAGGGTATTGCGCCCGACAAGCGCAAGCAGCTCGAATTCGCGACCACCATGCTGGTGGAGGCGATGAGCCCGGACAATTTCCTGCTCACCAACCCGGTGGTGATGAAGCGGACAATCGAGACCAAGGGGCAGAACCTGGTGCGCGGGATGCAGCACCTGATCAACGATCTGCGGCGCGGCCAGCTGACGCATACGGATAGCGATGCCTTCACCCTGGGCGAGAATCTGGCCGCGACGCCCGGCAAGGTGGTGCACGAGACCCCGCTCTACCAATTGGTCCAGTACAGCCCCTCAACCGAGGAGGTCTACGAGACCCCGCTCGTCATCTTCCCGCCGTGGATCAACCGCTTCTACATTCTCGACCTGACGCCGAAAAAGAGCTTCATCAAATGGGCGGTCGATCAGGGCATCACCGTGTTCGTCGTCAGCTGGAAATCGGCCGACGCGAGCATGAAGGACGTGGTGTGGGACGACTATATCCGCAGCCAGATCGAAGCGATCGATCACGTCCGCGACCGGCTGAACGTCCCGAGCGTCCACACCATCGGCTATTGCGTGGCGGGCACCACGCTCGCTGCCACGCTTGCCGTACTCGCTCGGCGCGACGAGGCCGACAAGGTCAAGAGCGCCACCTTCTTCACCGCCCAGGTCGATTTCGAGAAGAGCGGCGAGCTCAAGACCTTCATCGACGACGGCCAGCTGGAGATGATCGGCAAGCTCTCGAGCGAAGGCTATCTCGACGGGCGCTACCTTGCCGCCACCTTCAACGCGCTGCGCGGCAAGGACCTGATCTGGAACTACGTCGTCAACAACTACCTGCTGGGCGAAGACTATCCGGCCTTCGACCTGCTGCATTGGAACGGCGACGTCACCAACCTGCCGGCCAAGTGGCACCGGGACTATTTGCGCGACCTCTATCGCGACAACAAGCTGGTCGTTCCCGATGCGCTGTCGGCCGACGGCACGCCGATCGACCTCACAAGGATCGAGACACCGGCCTATATCCAGGCGGGCAAGGAAGACCACATCGCGCCAGCTGCAAGCGTGTGGCGCGCAACCCGCCACTTCAAAGGCCCCGTCACTTTCCTGCTCGCCGGCTCGGGCCATATCGCAGGGGTTGTAAATCCGCCGGCCGCCAACAAATACCAGTACTGGACCGGCGACAGCTCCGCTGCTTCGCTCAAAGAATATGTCGAAGGAGCGGATGAGCACCCCGGCAGCTGGTGGCCGCACTGGCTCGACTGGCTTGAAAGCCACGGGGCCAAGAAAGTCCCCGCCAAAGGAAAGCGCAAGCCCGGCGGCAAGGGCGATAAAGTGATCGAGGATGCGCCCGGTCGCTACGTGAAAACGCGCTAACCCACTGTAAACACGGTCTATCTCAGTTTATTGTGCAGTGCACAAAAAATCCTTGACTTCGCAGGTGCAATGCCTATTTTGTGCAGTGCAACATAAAGCGAGGTTTCCATGGCTGACAACGCCAACATTTCGAAGATCGATGCCGCTGCCGAGAAGGCTTATGCCGAAGCAGCTGCGAAGAACAAGGTAAGTGAAACGGCTGTCGAAAAGGCAGTCGAAGCTGACGCGCCCAAGGCCGAAGTGAAGGTCGAAGCCGTCAAGAAGGCCGTCAAGGCCCCGGCCAAGAAGAAGGCCGCTCCCAAGAAGAAGGTCGCCGCCAAGAAGGCTGCGCCTAAGAAGATTGCTGCGAAGAAGCCTGCCCCGAAGAAGGTGGCTGTCGCAAAGAAGGCCGCGCCGAAGAAGGCTGCCGCCAAGAACACCGCTTCCAACCCAGTTTTTCAAATCAAGGACAAGATCATGGCCACTGCAAAGACCACCGATTTCACCAAGACCGCCAAGGAAGTCGCTTCGGACGTCCAGGCTCGCGCCAAGACCGCTTTCGCCAAGACCGGCGAATATGCCAACGAGGTAACCGAATTCAGCAAGGGCAACGTTGAAGCTCTCGTCGAATCGGGCAAGATCTTCTTCGCCGGCGCCCAGGAACTGGCTCGCGCTGACATCGAAACCGGCAAGACCGCGCTCGAAACCGTCACCGCCGACGTCAAGAAGATGGCTTCGGTCAAGACCCCGACCGAGTTCATGCAGCTCCAGGGCGAACTGGCTCGCCGCAACTTCGACGCCGCCGTTTCGTTCGGCTCGAAGCGCACCGAAGCCCTCGTCAAGCTTTACAACGATGCTTTCGCGCCGATTTCGAGCCGCGTCAGCGTTGCTGCTGAAAAGATCAAGAAGGCTGCCTAAGCCTCAGGCGATCTGATGAGTTAGCGAGGTCGGCATCTCCTCTCCCCCCGCCGACCCGTGAACGAGAGCCGGGCGGACCCAGTGGGTCCGTCCGGTTTCTTTTTGCCCTTCCTTAAGGGGTTTGCGGCAAGACCGAGCGCGACGAGGCGAGCGATTGGCCGCACGCACCACCTTGCGAATTTGCATCGCGATACGATAATGGCCCCACGCATGACCGAACCGTACACCACTCTTCCCCTTGCCCGATCCCGACCCTTGGCGGTTTTCGCCATGGCGGGCAGCGATGGGGACGACGCGGATTCGGATGGCCAGGTCGGCGTTGCGACGAAGACCAAGGCACGGCCCAAGAAGCCGAGCCAGTACAAGGTGCTGATGCTCAACGACGACTACACGCCGATGGAATTCGTCGTGCTGGTGCTCAAGCGGTTCTTCTCGATGGACCTCGAGGAAGCGACGCGCGTCATGCTCCACGTCCACCAACGCGGTGTCGGCGTGTGCGGGATCTTCCCCTACGAGGTGGCCGAGACCAAGGTGAACCAGGTGATGGATTTCGCCCGGCAGAACCAGCACCCGCTGCAATGCACGCTGGAGAAGGCCTGAGGTCTACCGGTTGAACTGCGTGATGCACCTGTCGCGCAATTCCAGGCCGCTACGTCCACGCTTCTCATAGCGCTTGTAGCAGTCGATCACACGTACCCAGGCATCCTCGTAGCTGAGCCGCTTGGCGAGCGCGTAATCCTTCAGCCAATCGTCGAAAGGCAGCGAGAACAGCCGCAGGCTCTGGGGCGAGCCGATATTGACGATCTCGCCCTCGCCGCATTTCGATCGCAGCTCACGTACGGCAGCGCTGTCGTCATCGTAGCCATTGGGGCCGCCCCATGCGCCCATCTCCCCGATGCGGTATGTTTCGGCCGCCCATCCGTCGCCTGTGCGGGCGATCAGATAGCCTTCTTCATCGAGCCCAAGCTGCGTGTCGTAACCGAACATCACCAACGGCGATGGCTGATCATGCATGCCGCGGTCGAGGCGGAAGCATCCGTCCTCGAGGACTACGCGGCCGATGCCCAGCGCAGCGAGCTGGATCACGGGTGAGTTCTCGCTGCGGGTGAAGGTGCGCAACAGCGACGCAATCCCGTCTTCGAGAAAGGCCGGCGGCGGCGGCGCAGCGAAGGTGAACTTCACTTCATCGCCCCAGGTCCACCCCTTATCCCTCGCAGCCTGGCGGAATTTCTCTTCGGTCACCCCGGTCTCGACCTCGATGATGCCCCGCTTCGGGTCACTGCTGATGGCAGAGGGCCATTTCATTTCCTGGACGCGCGCGATCCAGACTTGCGACAGCGCTTCGCGTTCGCCCTCGGTCATCCCGCCTTGCCGTGCGAAGATGTCGGGCCTGTCGGTGTATTTCGCCAGCGTCTTGGCAGCGTCGCGCTTGAACCAGACCTCGGCGCCCAGCAGCGTTTGCGGATCGGAGGTCGAGCTCTCGTCGCGAAGCAGATTGATCTGGACGAAGTTGCCGGCTTCCTGCGCACTCAAGACCTGCTGCAGTCGCTGGACTTCGGCCTGGAATTCCTCCGACCCGTTTGCCTCTTCCCACAAGCGAGCCTGTTCCTCTGGGGATGCATCGGAGAGGCGGCGCGCGAAGCTATCGATCGAAGCCGGTTCCGGCGGAGGGTTGGCCGGATAAGGGGTCGCCAGAACTTCGCCGATCGATATGAAACCGCTCGGTTCGAGCTTTGCGCCCATGGGCAGCACGGTCATCTGTCCCTCTTCGGCGACGACCTGGGCTGGCGGCGTTGTAGGATCGTCCTCGCTCACGGTTGCACAGCCTGACAAGGCCAGGCCCGCAAGTGGAAGGAGGAAAGCGCCCGATAGCAATGACTTGTTCATGGCGGGACAACGCTCATCCGCCAAGTTTTCTCCCGAAATCGCAACAGGGCATGACCGCGGAGCTTTTTCGCGCTAGGGGCAGTTTCGAAACGCAACCCGAGCCCCCGCGAGCCCTTGTCGAAATTCTTGCCCGCCATTGATCGTTACATCCTGCGGCTGACGGTTATCCCGATGCTGGGCGTGTTTGCGCTCGCGGCATCGCTGCTCCTGCTCGAAAAGATGTTGCGCCTGTTCGACTTCGTCGCGGTAGAAGGCGGGCCGATCGGCGTCGTGTTCAAGATGCTCGGCGCGCTGATCCCCGAGTACGCCAGCCTCGCGATCCCGCTTGGCCTGCTGCTCGGCGTGCTGCTCGCTTTCCGCAAGCTCGCCACATCGAGCGAGCTCGACGTGATGCGGGCGGTCGGCCTCAGCTACAACCGCTTGCTGCGCGTTCCCTACATCATCACTGCCATTCTCGTGGCGATCAATGTGGCGCTGGTCTTCTACATCCAGCCGGTCAGCCGCTATTATTACGAGCAGATGGAATACGAGCTGCGCTCGGGCGCGCTCGGCGCCTCGATCAAGGTCGGAGAATTCACCACGCTCAAGGACCGGATGGCGCTAAGGATCGAGGAAAGCGAGGACGAGGGTCGCCGGCTCAAGGGCATATTTGCCCGCGTCGCGGATACCAAGGGCCAGGTGCTGTCGATCAGCGCCCGCGAAGGCGCTTTCCTCGCCACCAGTGACAGCCCCGACACGATCATCCTGCGGCTGACCGACGGCACGATCGTGCAGGATAGCAAGGGCAATACCCCCCGCGTGCTTTCCTTCAGCCGACACGATCTGCCGATCGACCTGCCGCGGGTCGAGGATTTTCGCGAGCGTGGCGATGCCGAGCGCGAGTACATCCTGCCCGAACTGCTCCGCATCGGCTGGAGCGACAACCAGCCCGAGGCCAAGCGCGATGCAAGCCAGGCGAGCTTCAACTTCCGCATGGTCGAAGTGGTGATGATGGTGCTCATGCCGCTGCTGGCCGTAGCGCTGGCGATCCCGCCCAAGCGTTCGACCAGCGCGTTGGGGGTATTCGTCTCGATCATCATGGTCGTCAGCTATCACAAGATAAACCAGTACGGCGAAGACCTCGCCGCGCTCGGGCGGTTCGACCCGATCCTCGCCCTTTGGGGCCCGTTCGTGCTGTTCGCCGCCCTGATTCTGTGGATGTACTACCGGGTGGCCTATGTCCCCGGCGGCCAGGCGATCGGCGCGCTCGAAACCTGGTTCGCCAAGCTTTCCAAGCGCCTGCGCCGACTATTCCGGCGGCGGCGGCCCCGGCAGATGGCCGTACTCGAACCGGCTGCGGCGGAATAGGGCAGCTCCACCATGCAACTCGATTTCTTCCCATCGAAGAGCCTCACCCTTTACCTCGGCAAGCTGTTTATCGCCCGCATTCTGGCGGTCCTGATCATGCTGGTGCTGGTGCTGATGATGCTCGACCTGCTTTCGAAGAGCGGCGACATCCTGGCGGTCGAGGGCAACGGCCAGGGCGAACTGCTCACCTATGCCAGCCTGCGCATCCCCCAATTGGTGCAACGGTTCGTGCCCTACTCTGTCCTGCTCGCAACGATCATCACGCTGGTCACGCTTAACCAGAACAGCGAAGTGATCGCGATGAAGGCGGCGGGGCTGTCGGCGCACCAGGTGCTGGCGCCGCTGCTGCTGACCGCAGGACTGGTTTCGGCAGTCAATTTCGCCTTCAACGAGCGCGTGGTGACCCGGGCGACTGCCACGCTGAAAGCTTGGGAAGGTGCCGAATACGGGGCCGTACCGCAGGAATCCAATGTCAGGTCCAACGTATATTTGACCGATGGAGAGGGGATCCTCACGGCCACCAGTATCACCGGGGCTGGCGACCAACTGCGGATGACCGGCGTGACCTGGTATGAACGCGGACAGGGCGGAATGATCCGCCAGCAGCTGCGGGCCGAACGCGCCACCTTCGTCAATCCCGGCTGGCAGCTGGAGAATGCGACCCGTTTCGACGTCCGCAGCGCCGATACGACCACAGTCGAGCGCGTGGTGGTCGGCAAGCAGCTGACCCCGGCGCAGATCGAACTCGAGGCGGTCGATCCCGACGCTCAGGGCTTTTTCGAATTGTCGGACTCGATCGCGGCCTATGAGGCAGCGGGCCGGCGCACCGGCGAGCTCCGGGCCAAATGGTGGCACAAGCTCTCCGGACCGCTCTCTGCCTTCCTCATGCCCCTGCTCGGCGCAGTTGCCGCTTTCGGCCTGGCGCGGTCGGGCCAGCTGTTCCTGCGCGCGATTATCGGCATGGCACTGGGTTTCGCCTATTTCGTCGTCGACAATGCCGCGCTCGCGATGGGAAGCTTTGGTGGCTACCCGCCTTTCCTCGCGGCCTGGGCGCCATTCTTTCTGTTCCTGCTGGTCGGCGAAACGGTTCTGATCCGTACGGAAGAGTAGTGACGGCGGGCATGAGCGAGTTTTCGATCCGTCTCGCCCGCGTCGAGGATGCTCGAGCATTTCACAAGGTCGAGGAAGACGCTGCCGACCTTCTGCGCTCTGAACCCTCCCTCAAGGGCATACCGGTGCCGCCATCAACCAGTGCCGAGGAATACCGGGCAACGATCGCAAAGGGACATTGCCTCGCTGCAACGATTGCGGACGAGGTTGTCGGTTTCGCCGCTGCGGCGCGGGTCGGGAGGGAGTTGCATCTGCACGAGTTGAGTGTCGCACGCGCTCACCAGGGCAAGCGGATTGGCGCAACATTGCTGACGGCACTCAAGATCGATGCTGCCAATTCGGGCTTGCGCGCGATTACGCTCAACACCTATCGCGACATCCCATGGAACGGGCCATTCTATTCGCGGCATGGTTTCGTCGAGATCGAGAATTTTGAAGGCCGCCAGCATCTCGTTCAGTCATTGGACGAAGCGGTCGCGTTCGGCCTCCCGCGCGATCGGCGCTGCGCAATGATACATTTCCTAAATTGAGTGAATTCTCGGAACCTATCGCTTCCTGCCGCATTCCTTTGCCACATTCTTGCCACAAAGGAGTTTCCGGCATGAAGAAATTTGCAGTTCCCGCCCTGGTCGCCGCTCTGGCTCTCGCCGCCTGCGACCAGTCCGAAACCACCGTCGAGGGCGATGAAGTCGCCGCACCGGCTCCGACCGCCACCGAAACCGCTGTCGTGACGGACACTGTCGCAGTTCCCGTGGAAGGCGATGCCGACAAGGGTTCGAGCCTGACGATCGACGGCGGCGATGTTGATGCCACCATCAGCGAAGATGGCGTCAAGGCGGACATCAAGATCGATTGATCCTGTCGCCGGACAATTGCCGAAATAAAGAAAGGCCGCTGCCTCGATGCGAGATGGCGGCCTTTGCTTATGGTGTTCGTAGTCGGTGAGACTAGGCCCGCGGACGCATGGTACTACGGGCAATGCGCGCGACCAGCACCGCCATGCCGGGATGGTTCGCCCCGTCATAGGTCGAGTAGTCGCCGAGTTCCTTCTTCAGCCTCCGGTGCGCCTCGGGCAGGTCATGATAAGGCATCGAAGGCATCAGGTGATGCAGCGCGTGATAGCGCAGGCCAACCGGCGCCCAGATCTCGGCCACCAACCCCGGCGGCGGTACGTTCACGCTGTCGAGGAACTGTGCGGTTACCGTCATTGGCTCGCCCTCGTTCTCCCACAGATGGGCGACCAGCGTGCGCAACTGGTTGAGCAC
The DNA here is from genome assembly GCF_029623755.1 of Altererythrobacter sp. CAU 1644. Taxonomy (NCBI): domain Bacteria; kingdom Pseudomonadati; phylum Pseudomonadota; class Alphaproteobacteria; order Sphingomonadales; family Erythrobacteraceae; genus Altererythrobacter; species Altererythrobacter arenosus. The sequence goes on along the minus strand of NZ_CP121106.1, from coordinate 1,787,763 downwards.
GGCGGTGAGTGAGACGATTGCCAGCGCAATCAGCAAGGGCCGCCAACCGATAAACGGGATGCTGCCCAGCACCACCCACGACCACACGAAGCCGCCCAGCTCCTGCCACAAGACCCGTGGCTTGAGCTCGCCCTCGGGGGGCTTGCGGCGAAATTCCGGATTGATCATCAGCGCGGAGGCGCGCTCCCACACCAGCCTGCGCAGCGGCGGCAGGATCAGGCCCAGCGGGACGAGCACCGCGAACCGGAACAGCAGGCCAATCGGGGCCAACAGTGCAATCAGCACGAAGCCGGGCAGACTCCATGGCTTCATCAGTGCCAGCGGCAGATATTCGGGGTCCTCGACGGTGCCGTATTGGGTGCGCTTGTGATGAAGCGTGTGGACGCCTTCGTACATGAAGCTCGGCACCAGCATGGGAATACCGACCAGCAGGTTCCAGGCGAGACGGAACCCCGGCAGCGCGTCGCGATGGATGTGCGTCAGCTCATGGATGAACATCAGCGCGCGATACAGCGCCAGCGCCGAAACCAGCCCCAGCAAGACCGCCAAGGCGACATTGCCGACCAGGATCGCGCCCGCCATTGCGCCATATCCGACGATCACCGAACCAAGCATGTCGGGCCAGTAATAGGCGCCTTTCGCCACCCCCAGCCCCTTGGTCAGGTCGCGTGCTGCGCGCAGCATGTCCTTGTCGTCGGCCGAGCGGAACTGCTCGCGGGTGGCACGCTCGCGCGGCGCAACGACAGGGGATTCGAGAGCTTGTTCCATAGTCATGTCTGTTTCTTGGACGGCCTTTACCGCACAATGGGGCGGAAGGACAAACCGGTACTCTCTACCAGAGTGATCGATTGGCTTGCTTGACTTCGCTCAATCTAATCGCACAGGGCTAATCCAGGCTGAACAGGAACCCCAAAGCGTGAGCGAAGCCCAGATAGTGATCACCCCCGTATCCGGCAAGAAGGGCCGCGCCCGCTTCGTCGACCTGGGCCGCGAATTCGCCGCGCGCCTGCCGCATTCGGTACCGCAACTGCGCGGCGAACAGCTCGAACTGATCGATTCGGGCAAGAATCCCTTCTTCGGGCATGCCCGTACGCAGCTGTTCGTTGCGGAACGCGGCGGGCGCGATGTTGGCCGCATTTCGGCGCATATCGACGAGCTCGCCCTCGCCATGCCTGCAGAACAGGGGTTTGGACCAGGCACGGGCAATTTCGGCTATTTCGACGCGGAGGATGAAGCGACGGCCCATGCCTTGCTCGCCACAGCTGAGGACTGGCTTCGTACGCAGGGCATGACGCGCGCGCTCGGACCGATCTCCTTGTCGATCTGGGAGGAACCGGGATTGCTGGTGCGTGGCCAGGACCACGCGCCGATGATCATGATGGGGCACCATCCGGCCGAATATCGCGGCTGGATCGAAAGCTTTGGCTACACCACGGCCAAGTCGCTGCTCACCTACGAACTCGACATCAGCAGGGAGTTCCCACCGCTGATCCAGCGCATCGTCAAAACCGGTGAGCGCAACGAGCGGATCAATGTCCGCCGGGTCGACAAGAGTAAGTGGGATCAGGAGGCGGCCATCGTCCTGTCGATCCTCAACGATGCATGGTCGGACAACTGGGGCTTCGTGCCGTTCACGCCGGAAGAGGTGGCCTACGCCGGCAAGAAGCTGAAACCGATCATTCACGAACCGCTCAACATGATCGCCGAACTTGACGGCAAGCCGGTCGCCTTCATGCTGACATTCCCCGATATCAATTCGGAGCTGTCCCGTATCGGCGGCAAGCTATTCCCGTTCGGCTGGTTTCATTTGCTGCGTTGGCTGCACAAGCCCAAGCAGGCCAATATGCGCGTCCCGCTGATGGGCGTGCTTAAGGAGCTGCACAATTCGCGGCTCGCCAGCCAGTTGGCCTTCATGATGATCAGCGAGATTCGTCGCGCCGCCGAGAGCGAGTTCAACGGCCAGCGCGGGGAGATAGGCTGGATCCTCGACGACAATCAGGGAATGGTGGCCATTGCCGACGCGATCAACAGCACCGTCAACCGCGAATACCTGATTTTCGAGAAAGCACTCTAGCGATCGCCCCGGCCTGTTGTGGCCCGGGAGCCACAACCGGAAATTCTCGTCCGGTAACGGGAACTTGGCGAGCCCCGGCGCGCTCCCATAATGCAGGGACATGGCTTCCTGCCCATTGGAGCGCGCATGGACGGAAAAGACCTAGGGGCCAAGGCCAAGATAGCCGCGAAGCCCTTGCGCGCTGCGGCAAGCAAGATCCGCAAGCCTGCGAAGGCCAAGATCGGCCATGTGCTGGTGGTCGAGGATGACGCAATTCTGGCGCTGACAATCGAGCAGGCGCTCCAAGCTGCAGGCGCGAACAAGATCTCGATCTGTGCGGGTGCGAACGAGGCTTTGGAGGAACTGCGGGCTGCCAAGCCGGACGTCGTTGTGCTCGATGTCCACTTGGCCGATAGCAACGAAGGGTGGGAAATCGCCGAACTGCTGTCTGCGATCAGCCCCAAACCTCCCAAGATCATCTTTTCGACCGGCGCGCCGCAGGATATTCCGGAAGAGATTGCCGCTCTCGGGCCTGTCCTCGAGAAGCCCTATGACCCCGAACGCCTCGTCGAACTGGCTCGCAAGCCCCGCCGGCAAGGCATCCTGGCCCTGCTACGTCGCAAGAACGCCAAATCCTGAACATCCTTACGCGTGTCGGATAGGCTCGCCCGGGCCGCGCCTTCTTCGGCGCGTGAAATCCACGCACCAAGAAAAAAGGCCTCCACTCTTTTTGAGTGGAGGCCCTTCGGGATCGTATCACCAGCCGCTTGGACGGGAGGGGGGGTCTCGGCGGTGATACCCTCTAAATGAGCGGCCGCGGGAGCGGTTCCCGGGGCTGAAAAATTTTTTCGAATTTTTTCTGAGGGGTCAGATGAAGGGGCGTTCGAGCTCGGTGTCGCGCTCGTATTGCGCGAACTCGCAGGCTGCATCCATGTCGGGAATATGGATCTCGCCCGGGCGCCATTCGACCAGCCCGCTGTCGAGCAGGGCACGCAGGGTACGGTTCGTGTGAACCAACGACAGCCCCAGCATGTCTGCCACCTGCGACTGGGTGATCGGCAAGGTCAGCGTGTTGCCCTTGTCGCTGATCCCACTGATCTGGGCGCGGTCGACCAGCCAGACGGCCAGATATACCAATCGCTCCTTGGCGGTCCGCTGGCCAAGCGCCACCAGATGCTCTTCGAGTTGCGTTTCCTCTGCTGCTGCGAGCCATACGATATCGTAGGCAAGGCGCGGATGCTGGCCGATGAATTCCGGGAAGCTCTTGCGCTCGAACATGCACAGCCGCGCTTCCACCAGCGCCTCGACCGCGTGATTGGCAGGGCCTTCGAACGCCGATTGCAGTCCGATGAGATCTCCGGGGAACACGAAGTTGACGATCTGCCTGCGGCCGTCGTCCAGGGTACGATAGCGGATCAGTACTCCTTCGAGCACGGTGTAAAGGTGCGGACCGAATTGCCCCTGCTCGATGACCATGCCCTCACGCTCGACCGACATTTCGCCGCGCTTGAAGTCCTGCAAATAGTCGATCTGGCGCTCGTCGAGCGTGCGGAGGCGTGGCTGTTTCTGCAACGGGCAGTTGCGGCAGGCAACAGCTTGTGCACGGCGGTTCATTGGTCAGCCCCCGTTCGGCATCGTCCGACTAGTCATCCAACGGTCTCGGCGTAATGCGTTGGTTTGTCAATTTCCCTTGCGGGCAAGCGCACTTGCAGATGGAACCGAATTCTCGGCCAATCGTTAAGCGCGCGACTCCTACGGGAAGGGAAAACATGTCACTAAGCGAACAGGTTGCTACTAATCTCCCCTATCTCCGCCGTTACGCCCGCGCGCTGACCGGCTCGCAGGCCACTGGCGATGCCTTCGTCAGGGCCACTCTCGAGGCCGCGCTTGCGGACGACGATCTTAAGTCCACCCTCGAGAACGGCAGGGTTCCACTCTATCGCGCCTTCAATAAGGTATGGTCGAGCGCCTATCTCGAAGTTGCCGGAGACGACAGCGGCCAGACCGAGCACGAGGCCGCTGCCAACTCGCGGCTTGGCTCCATTACACCGCTCAACCGTCAGGCTCTCCTGTTGACGACGCTTGAGGACTTCAGCGTCGCGCAAGCGGCAGAGATCATGGATCTCGAAGATGAGACGGTACAGAACCTCGTGCGGGAAGCGATTTCGGAAATCGACGCTGAGTCGGCGACGAGCGTTCTCATCATCGAAGATGAACCCTTGATCTCGATGCAGCTCGAAGACCTCGTCCGCTCGCTCGGGCACGATATCTGCGGCACCGCCGCAACCAGGACGCAGGCGAAGGAAGTGGTGGCCGAGAAGACCCCCGGTCTTGTCCTGGCCGACATCCAGCTTGCCGACGGATCATCCGGTCTCGATGCGGTTGACGACATACTTGCCATCGGCAGCGTCCCCGTCATCTTCATCACTGCATATCCGGAGCGACTGCTTACCGGCGATCGGCCCGAGCCTACCTATCTGGTCACCAAGCCATTTCAGGAGCAGACGGTACGTACCGCCATCAGCCAGGCGCTCTTTTTTGGATCGAGCCGACCGCTCGACTGAGGCGACCCGGGAAGTCCGGAACGAAAACCGGTCGTAACTTCGATGTTGCGGCCGGTTTCTGATTCTCAGCGAGCGGGATCAGTGACCAGTACGAGGCGGTAGCTCGCGGATCTGGAACTCGCCTCTAACCCGGACAGGAATTCGCAGGACGCAGCGGACGCCGGTCTCGGCAAACACGAGTTCGACGGGGTGCTTGAGCTCATGTGCGACGATCTTCTCGATCAATTCGGTGCCGAAGCCCGGCTCACGCAGTTCGGAAACCGCAGGCCCCCCGCTTTCGCTCCACTCCAATTGCATCAGGCCCTCATTCACCAGATACCACTCGACGTTCACCCGCCCCTCGGGCGTGCTGAGCGCGCCGTATTTTGCCGCATTGGTCGCAAGCTCGTGGATGGCCATGCCGAGCGTAAGCGCGTCATTGGGTGCGAGCCCCACATCGGGGCCGTCGAGCACCAGCGCTGTCTCGGGATCATCGACATAAGGGGCCAGTTCCTCTTCGATGATCGCACGAACCGGGGTGACGCCCCATTCCGATTGCGTCAGCAATGCATGGGTGGCCGAAAGCGCTCTCACGCGCTCGGCCAGGCCATCGGCGAATTCGCCGACATCGTCCGTACGACGACGGGTCAGGGAAACGATCGAGAGCACGTTTGCTAGCGTGTTCTTGACCCGATGATTGAGTTCACGCGCCAGCGAGTCGCGGATCGAGTTCTGCTCACGGAAGAACTCGATGGCCCTCTCGTCCTCCTTGGCCTGCTGCGCCAGCAACCGCGAGACCAGCATCAGCAGGCTGGCGACAGCCAATCCGAACAGCAGCGTCGCCATCGAGAGCGACGAGAGCATGTCGACCTTGTTCGATTCGATCTCGACCAGCATGGGCCGATTGGCGATCTCGACTTCCTGGCGCACGATCAAGCCGGTGCGATTCTCGGGCTCGAGCTCCGCCAGAAGGTTTTGCGAATTCGCTTCTCCATCGAAAAAGCGCACGCCGCGTCCGCCGAGAGTATCGGTTTCGATCGAATCCTCCAGGAACTGCTGGGCATTGAAAGGGCTGTAGATGAACCCCTTCAAGTCGAGATCCGCAAAGTCGCGATCGAATACCGGCATGTAGACGAGGAAGCCGGGAGCGTCCTCGCCACCCTCCTGCAGCAGTACGACTTTGCCTGATGCAGTCGGCCGCACCATCCGGACCGCCTCGTCCATCGCAGCGCGACGCATACTTTCCGAGTACATGTCGAATCCAAGGGCACGCCGATTGCGGGCGGTATCGGGTTCGAGATAGGTAACGGGGACAAGGACCTCGGGCGCACCCTTGCTGCGCGTCGTCACCGTTATCCGCGTGGGCATCTCGCTCCCTATGCGCTGCTCGTAGGCAGTGATTTCCGCGGCACTGATCGCTTCCGCCCAGCCGATCCCGTCGGCACCGCGATAGTCGGAGTCGAGGCGGAGTTCGCTCACAAATCGACGGAACAAGGAGAGGTTTACATCGTCCACCGTCGTGAACAGCGCAGCGCCCGCGCGCAGGTAGGACGAGCTGGTATTACCGCGACGTTCGAGGCCGGATACAACCGCCTGCGCGGTCGCGCGCATCAGGGAGTCTTCGCGTTGGCGTTCTCCGCGTTCGATCGCAAAGACACTCAGGCTGGTAATGGCAGCAATGGCAATGAATATTCCGACTGGGATGGCGCGCGGGTATCCGATCAGCCAGCGCGTCGTGCGCCCGCGACCATTTGCCGCACTGCCCCGTTCAGCCATTACGTTCATGCGTCTACAGAAACCCCTTCGTGTGGTGGGAACCAAAGGGACTGCCTATCGTTCCCCAAGCACTTCATTTAATGGCGGGCAATTCCCGGGGACGCAGGAAAGAGGCACGACATGCGAGGGGCATCCAGACAAGCATGACTTCCGAGAAACCCAAAGCGGGAAATACTCCAAACAAGCAGGCCAATAACGCTACCCGATCGCAGGATAAGACACCTGGCTGGGCGGACGGCCTTCGCAAACTTTACGATTCTGTCGTTGACGAACCAATACCGGATAGTTTCAAAGACTTACTTTCCAAGTTGGACGAGTCGGGATCGAGCGGCAGCAGCCAAGGCGACGGGGCCTGATGGCAAAAAGCAAAAGAACGGCCGAAGAATTGGCCGATTTCAAGCGGGAATTGACCGAGGTGGTCCCCCACCTTCGCGCCTTTGCGCGTGGGCTTTGCGGGCGACCCGACATGGCCGACGACCTCGTCCAGGAAACCATGCTCAAGGCGTGGGCGGCACAGGAACGGTTCGAGCCCGGTACGTCGATGCGCGCTTGGACCTTCGTCATCCTGCGCAACGCCTATCTCACCGACATGCGGCGCAATCGCTTCCGCGGTGAATATGACGAAGGCGTTGCCGAGCGAATTCTGACAGCGCCCGCCGGGCAGGAGGAGCCGATCCATCTGTCCGATATGCATCGCGCCCTGCTGACTCTTCCGCCGGAACGGCGCGAAGCACTCCTGCTGGTCGGGGCCGGCGGCTTTTCCTATGAGGAAGCGGCAGAGATTTGCGGCTGCGCCATCGGTACGATCAAGAGCAGAGTCGGCCGTGCGCGTGCCGCGCTGACGTCGATGCTTGAGGATGGCGACATCCCGCAGCGCTCGATCGACGATGCGCGGGCGCACCGGGCGATCCTCGAGGAGCTTGACGAGGTTGCGGCAGGCAATGGTGTCGCAGCCGCCAAGGACTGACATCCGCGCAACGTTGAGCCGGGGAAATTTCGCCCACACAATCGGCGGTCTTGCCCGAAACTGGCCGCTCGCGCAGATAGACCGTCGATGACGAGCGAAAAGCGATCCTCACAGCAGCAGTTGCAGCCCGGATCGGTCGGCGGCAGCAAGCGCATGGCCTTTGCCGAGCAGGAACTGCGGCTGATCTCGGTTCTGGTCATGCTTATCGGCATTGGCCTGTTCCTCGCGCTACCCTTCGTCCTGTCGATCGGGTCGGTCGTTTTCCTGCCGCTCGTCACCGCGCTCATCCTGACGATCCTTCTGTCCCCGCTTGCCGATCGCCTCGCGCGGCTCGGGCTGCCGAATGTCTTGGCCTCCCTCGGTTCCCTGATTGTGTTTCTCGCGATCGTCCTGCTCGCGCTCGGGCTGGTGCTCCAGCCTGCGACCGCACTTTTCGAGCAGCTTCCGCGGATGATGGCGACGATCGGGGAGAGATTTGCCGAATTGCGCGACCGGTTCGCCTGGCTCGGTGCAGCCAACCGCGAACTGTCGGAGATCATTGGCCCTACCGAAGGGCGGGAAGTCGTCCTTGCGAGCCCCAGCATGCTCGAACAGCTCGCCATCGCCACACCGACTGTACTGATCGAGACGCTGCTGACGATCCTGATGACCTTCTTCATGATCGAGGCGCGCGTCCGCCTGCGGCGTCACCTGCTGCTCGATCGCGCCAATATCGGATCTTCGGTGAAGGCGGCGCGGGTGATGCGCGAGGTTCAGGACCGTGTCGCCGCCTATATTCTGACGGTTGCCTGGATCAACGCCGGGGTCGGCATTATCGTTGCCACTGGAGCTTGGTTGATGGGGGTCGAGGCCCCGCTCATGTGGGGAGGCCTTGCGGCGATTCTCAATTTCGTGCCCTACATCGGCCCCCTGGCGATGACGGCCTTGCTGGCCCTGTTCGGCATCGGAACGGCGGAAACGCTATTCATCGGGCTGCTGCCCGCAATCGCCTACGTCGGCCTGCATACCGTCGAATCGAACATCGTCACACCTTCAATCCTGGGCGCGCGTTTCACGATGAATCCCGTCCTGATCCTCATCGCCCTGAGCTATTTCTCGTGGGTGTGGGGGGTGTTCGGCGCCCTGCTTTCGGTGCCGATCCTGCTGACCCTGACCGCATTCTTCGACCATGTCGGCAAGCCGAACCTGATCGGGTTCATTTTTGGTGAGCCGTTATTCAAGACCGACTTACTGGGGCTTGGTAGCGAAGATCAGGAGCGTTCGCGCCAGGGCGCGGAATAGAAAAAGAAAGGCCCGCCCCAACGGATTGGTGAGCGGGCCTCTCGAATTGCCGAAACGCTTTACCTCAGCACGGATATTCCCAGGTGGTTCCGCGCGCGAGGTTCTCTGATGCGAACTTCCAGTTGAGCTTGTGATCGATCACCGCTTCGAGGTAGGCGGGGCGCTTGTTCTGGTGGTCGAGGTAATAGGCGTGCTCCCATACATCGATCGTCAGCAGCGGGTTGAAGTCGCTGTCGGCCAGCGTGTCGCCATCGTGGGTTTCCTCGATCGAAAGCTTGCCGTCCTTTTCGGCCAGCCAGACCCAGCCACTGGCGAAGTGGCCCGCGCCACGATCCTTCAGTTGCTGCTTCAATTCATCCAACGAGCCGAAAGCGTCGTCGATCATCGCCTTGAGTTCGTCCGAAGGCGAGCCGCCGTCTGCGGCCATGGAGTGCCAATAGAATCCGTGATTCCAGCTCTGCGCCGAGTTGTTGAATAGCCCCTGGTTCGAACCTCGCGCACCCGCGATAACCTCTTCCAGCGATTGGTCGCCGTCCACCGCCGCATTGGTCTTGTCGATATAGGCCTGGTGGTGCTTGCCATGATGAAACGAGAGGGTTTCCGCCGAAACCGCCGGATCGAGCGCATCGTCGGAATAGGGGAGAGGCATCAGTTCGAAAGCCATGATTGCTCCATTAAGTGCAGTGATTGAACGTCCTAGGCTAGAACGCTCGGACAGGGGATTGGTTGCAATTCTTATGCGAAATCAGCGCTAGTCTGCGGGGCCCACACGATCAACGGCGCTCGCCACCGCCACGTTCATCGTGACATTGCCCAGCGTGCGCATGATGTCGGGCAACATCTCGACCGCAACCAGCAGCGCGAGGGGTTCGATGGGAACGCCCATCGCCAGCGCAATCGGCCCCACCGAGATCACGAAGCTGATCGAGCCCGGCAGGCTGACCGAACCGATCGAGATGATGAAGGCGACCGCGATCCCTGCTGCGAGCAGCATCGGGTTGAGTGTCACGCCTGCAAGATGCGCGACATAGACGGCTACCGCCATGTTCATTGCCGGACTGGTTGCCCGGAACACCGCCACAGCCAGCGGTAACACGAATTCCGACGTGCTCTGCCGCAGCCCGAGACGATTCGAGCTGTCGAGCATGGCCGGCAAGCTCGCCAACGAGCTCTGGGTCGAAAGCGCGACGGCCTGGGCCGGAATCATGGCCTGCGCGAATGCCAATGGCGATTTCCTGCCGACGAAGAACGCCACCAGATAGGCGCCGAACAGGACGACCAGGCCCATCGCGGAAACCACCAGGATGTAGTGGGCCAATGCGGCGAATGCGCCGCCTCCGCTGCGAGCAGCCACCCCAAGGGCAAGCGCGAAAACGCCGATCGGCGCCACCCACAACACCCAGCCGATGATGATGAGCATTGCATTGCCGAGCGCGTGGAACAGGCCGAGCAGACTCGCACGCTGCCCCTCCGGCAGCCGCGTGATTGCGATTGCCAGGACGGCGAAGAAGATCGTCAGCGGTAGCATCGCCGTGTCCGCCGCCGCCGCGATCACATTGGAGGCCACGAGCGAGGTCACGAAATCGCCAAGGCCCGGCAATTGCTGTTCGCCCTCGGGCACTTCGGAAAGGAACCCTACTGCAGATGTGGGGATCGGAAAGACTTCGAGCAGCAGCGGCATGAGGACCGCGGTCGTCAACCCGCTCGCGATGAGGATAATGAACACCAGGGTGACAAACCGCCGCGCCGCCGCGCCTGCCCGCGCCGCACCCACCATCTGGGCGATACCGAGCACGAGCAGGCTGGCGACCAGCGGAATGATCGTCATCTGGAGCGCACGCAGCCACAGCGTCCCGATCGGCTCTGACACCACCAGGATCCGATCGATGAATGCGGTCTGTCCCAGCAAAGCACCGAGCGCCAACCCCGCCACGAGGCCGAGGAATGTCCACACCACCGGCAGGCGGATGGTGACCAGTTCGAAACGCTCTGCAGGCTGACTTGTCAAAACTGTCCCCCTCCCCTTCCCTTCGGGCGATAACCGCGCCAGAAGCGACTGGCAATCTGGCGGGTCCCAACCATGCCCGCCGCTCGATCGACAAGGGACGCATTGAAGCGATGGTACGCAAGTTTTTCGGCACCGACGGAATTAGGGGCCGCACCAATCAGGATGTGATGACCGCCGCGATGGCCATGCGTGTGGGGCAGGCGGCTGGCGCGCATTTTGTTCGCGGCGACCACCGCCACCGCGTCGTGATCGGCAAGGATACACGACTCTCGGGTTACATGATGGAGAGCGCGCTGGTGGCCGGATTTACCAGCGTCGGCATGGACGTGATCATGACCGGTCCGCTGCCCACGCCCGCTATCGCACTCCTCACCCGCGAAATGCGCGCCGACCTGGGCGTGATGATCTCCGCCAGCCACAATCCCTATGAGGACAACGGGATCAAGCTGTTCGGACCCGACGGCTTCAAGCTGTCGGATGAAGACGAACTGGCTATCGAGGCGCTGCTCGAACAGGAACCGCGTCTGGCCGACGCAACCAGGATCGGTCGGGCTCGCCGCATTGACGATGCCCGCGGCCGCTACATCCACGCAGTCAAGCAGTCGGTATCGGATGACACCCGATTCGACGATCTCAAGGTGGTGGTCGACTGCGCGAACGGCGCCGCCTACCAAGTGGCCCCTTCCGCGATCTGGGAGCTTGGTGCCGAAGTGGTGACGATCGGCGTCACCCCCAACGGCACCAACATCAACGACAAGGTCGGTTCCACTTCGATCGAGGCGCTACAGGCCAAGGTCGTCGAGGAAGGCGCTCATATCGGGATTGCACTCGATGGGGATGCCGATCGCCTGATCGTCGTCGATGAGAAGGGCCAGAAGGTCGATGGCGACCAATTGATGGCGCTGATCGCTACCCGCATGGCGGAAAAGGGTTCGCTGCGTGGCGGCGGAGTGGTCGCCACGGTGATGTCGAACCTAGGGCTCGAACGCTATCTGCAGAGCCAGGGGCTGACGCTCGAACGCACCAAGGTTGGCGACCGTTACGTTTTGGAGCGCATGAAGGAAGGCGGCTTCAACCTCGGCGGCGAGCAGTCGGGGCACATGATCCTGCTCGATCATGCGACGACCGGCGACGGTACGGTTGCCTCAATGCGCGTACTCGCCAGCCTGGTTCGCTCGGGCCAGCCGGCAAGCGAAATGCTCCACCTGTTCGATCCGGTCCCGCAACTGCTCAAGAATGTCCGCTACTCCGGCGGAAAGCCGCTCGAGGACGGCAATGTCCAGCGCGTCATCGCCGATGCGGAAGCTGAACTGGAAGGCAAGGGTCGGCTCGTTATCCGCCCGTCGGGCACCGAACCGGTCATACGCGTAATGGCCGAAGGGGACGACGAGGCGCAGGTCAAAGCGGTGGTCGACCGCATTTGCAAGGCAGTGGAGGAGGCAGCCTGATGCTTGAAATGCGCCCCGACTGCGAGCGTTGCGGAACCGATCTCCCTGCGGAGACGCCTGGCGCCTTCATTTGCAGCTTCGAATGCACCTTCTGCGTCACCTGCGCCGAAGAGCTCGATGATGTGTGCCCCAATTGCGGCGGTGAATTGATGGACCGTCCGACCCGGGCGAAGAAGCTGCATGAGAAATATCCGCCTTCGACCGAGCGGAAATTCCAGGGGTGACCAAAGCGCCGCCCCGCATTCTCTCGATCGCCGGCTCCGACAGTTCGGGCGGTGCCGGGATCCAGGCCGATATCAAGACCATCACCATGCTGGGTGGTTACGCGATGACAGCGATCACGGCCGCCACCGCACAGAACAGCATCGGGGTGCAGGCAATCGCGCCGATGTCAGGCGAATTCGTCGCGACGCAGATCGCCTCCTGCGTCGGGGATATCGGTGTCGATGCGATCAAGATCGGAATGCTCCACGACAGTGAGATCGTGAGCAACGTCGCGCTTGCCCTGGAGAAGATCGATCCTGCCGTTCCCGTCGTGCTCGATCCGGTCATGATCGCCACCTCGGGCGCCGCGCTGATCGCTCCCGATACCGTGGCGATGCTGCGCGACATGCTGTTTGGGCGCGCTACCATCATTACCCCCAATCTGCCCGAACTCGAGCACCTTGCCGGCCGCAATTTGCGCACGGTCGAATTGATGCGCGAAGCCGCGCTGGAAATGGCCGAAAAGCACGGCTGCTACGTCCTCGCGAAGGGCGGCCATACCGAGGATAACCGGGTGATCGACACGCTCCTGGGCCCTAATGGTGAGCGCGCGGTCGCTTTCGACCATGCTCGGATCGACACCCCCCATACTCACGGAACCGGCTGCACCCTGTCGAGTGCCATCGCCACCATGCTCGGTCACGGGCAACCGATGGAGCACGCGGTGCGATTGGCCCGGCAATTCGTCTATCGCGCGATCGAACTTGCACCCGGTTTTGGCGAGGGCAACGGGCCGCTCGGCCATCAAGCCGTCAGGAAGCTGTGATCAGCAATCGAGGTCGTAGAATTCGGCGATGTGACACCAGGCATCCTCGGCCGTTTCACACCAGCGGAACAATTCGAGATCGCGCTTCGAAATAGTCCCTTCCTCCGCAATCGCCTCGAAATTGACGACCCGGCTCCAGAAATCCTTGCCGAACAGCAGGATAGGGATCGGCTTCATCTTGCCGGTCTGGATCAGCGTCAGTAGCTCGAAGAACTCGTCGAAGGTTCCGAACCCGCCCGGAAATACCGCCACTGCACGTGCGCGTAACAGGAAATGCATCTTGCGTAGCGCGAAGTAGTGGAAATTGAGCGAGAGATAGGGCGTGACATAGGCATTGGGAGCCTGTTCGTGCGGCAGGATTATATTGAGGCCGATCGACTCCGCCCCGGCATCCGATGCGCCCCGATTGGCCGCTTCCATGATCGAAGGGCCGCCGCCCGAGCAAACGACGAACTGGCGCTTGCCGTCCTCGACGATTGATTTCTCGCTCGCCAGCTTGGCCAGCTTGTAGGCTTCCTCGTAATACTTCGCCTTGGCGGCGAGGTTCTTTGCGACGAGTTGGTCGTACTCGCTGTCATTCTTCGATGCTTCGAGCCTCGCCTCAGCCTCTTCGGGCGAAGGAATGCGCGCCGATCCATACACCACGAGCGTCGAGCCCACGCGCGCTTCATCGAGCAGCATCTCGGGCTTGAGCAGTTCTAGCTGGAATCGCACCGGGCGCAGCTCGTCGCGCAGCATGAAATCGGTGTCGCGGAAGGCCAGACGATAGGCCGGGTGCTGCGTCTGGGGAGTTTCGTGCGGTCCAGCGTCGTGAAAGGCGGCTTCCTGGCTGGCGGCGTAAAACTTGCGATCGGTCAGATCGCGATCCGAATGCTTCTTATCCATTGCTCCGGCCCTAGGGCGCGGCGCTGGCATCGGCAAGATGTCTTGATCGTTGCGAGCGGCTGGCTGCCGCCATATGGTCCAGCCGGAGAGGGGAGAGGCTTGGCCGAATTTCCGACACGGCCGGACGAAATCACGCCCGCATGGGTGGAAGAAGCCCTGCGCGCGTCAGGAGCGCTCACCCGAGGAAAGATCGCTGCACTGACTTGGCAAGCCATCGGCACCGGGCAGGTCGGCGACAGCGCCCGCTTCACCATCACCTACGCCAGCGAGAGCGACGGTCCGCAAACGGTCGCGGCCAAGTTCACCGCTGCCGATGCCACCAGCCGCGCGACGGCGGCGATGTTCGGCCTCTACCGCAAGGAGGTGATGTTCTACGGCGCCGCCGCACCCCTGCTCGACGTGCGCGTACCGCAAGTCTTCGCCTCGCACCTGAGCAAAGACGGTGAGGAATTCATCCTGCTGTTCGAGGACCTTGGGCCCGCGCGTGGAGGCAACCAACTCGATAGCTGCGGAATCGCCGATGCCCGCCATGCCATCCGCCAGGCGGCCGCGACCCACGCGCCAAGCTGGGGCAGGACGGAGATTATCGAGGCCGAGTGGCACAAGCCGCCGCCCGATATCGGTGTCCGCATTGCCGCGCTCTACCCGCAAGCGCAGGCGGTGTGGCGTGAGCGCTATGCCGAGGCTCTCGAATCCCAATACATGCAGATCTGCGAATTATTGGCCGAATGCGGCGCGATCTGGTTCGAGCGCAACCAGCCGCCGCAATGCCTTGTCCATGGCGATTTCCGTCTCGACAACATGCTGTTCGACATTCGCGGCGGTGCCGAACCCATCGCCATCCTCGATTGGCAAACTGTCACTGCCGGAAATGCCATGACCGATATCGGGTATTTTCTCGGCTGCGGCATCGGCGACGGGTTACGCAGGGGTCACGAGAACGAACTGCTCGACCTCTATTGCGAGGATATGACCGCACGCGGCGTCCCGCTGACCCGTGATGCCATTTGGGACGATTACCGCATCGGCGCGCTGCATGGCCTCTCGACGGCGGTGTTCAGCGCGGCCTTCGTCGAGCGCACCGAACGCGGCGACGCCAATTTCCTGTCGATGGCGCGGGGGGCTTGCGCGCTGGCGCTCGAACATGACAGCATCGGCGCCTTGAAGGAGAGAGCTTGAGATGGTCCTGACCAGGGGAGACGACTACCCGCTGCACCAGACGCCGGAGCCGATCGCCTTCGCCGGCACCGATCGCAATTTCTACGATCGCTATTTCTTCAACGGCTACGCGCCCGACGGCAGCGGGTTCTTCGCTGCGGCCTTCGGCGTCTATCCGCAACTCGATATCGCAGACGCCCATTTCAGCTTCATCCGCGGCGGCTCGCAATTCAGCCTCCATGCGAGCATCGAGTTAGGCATGGAGCGGATGGCGCTGCGCTGCGGCCCGATATCGATCGAAGTGCTCGAGCCACTTAACCGGCTACGGCTGGTGGTCGAGCAAAGCGAGGGTATCGTCGCCGACATCACCTTTACCGGCCGCTCCTTTCCGATCGAGGAGCCACGCTTTATGCATCGCCAGGGCGCGCGTGCCTTCATGGATTACACCCGGATGACCCAGAACGGTCACTACGAGGGATGGATTTCACTGGATGGCGAGAAGGTCGATCTGGCCGAAGGTACCGCGGGGACGCGCGACCGCAGCTGGGGGATCAGGCCCATCGGTGCGCGCGACCCGCAGCCGATCCCTGGCGCGCCTGTGCCAAGCTTCTTCTGGCAATGGATCCCGGTGAATTTCGACGACGGCAGCCTGTTCTTCCACGTCAACAATGATGCCCATGGCGAACCGTGGAACACCCGCGCCGCCTGGGCGCCCGACGGGGCGAGTGCAAGCCAGTTGGCCGAAGGCGAAGGCAGCATGCGCACGCGGTTGTCGTCGGGAACGCGCTGGCCTTCGGGCGGGACGCTGTCGCTGGCCCTGCCGGGTGGGCCCGAGCAAGTCACGTTCGAGCCGCTCGGCAGGTTCCAGATGCGCGGGCTCGGCTACACGCACCCGGTCTGGGGTCACGGGATGCACCACGGCGCGCTGAAGGTCGAGCGGGAGGATCTCGACCTGGACGACCTCGACCCGCTGGCACTCGAAAACCTCCACGTGCAGATTCCCGTGCAGGTGCGCGGCGGCGAACGCGATGGTATCGGCGTATTCGAACAGCTCATCCTCGGGCCGTTCTCGCCGCTCGGGCTTAAGGGAATGCTCGGTGCTGGCTAGGATAAAAGGATAGGATAGGGTTGCGGCACATGTCCGATTTTCGCGGAAAGGCAGCCAGCCTTTACCCTTACTCGGTACCCATCATTCTGACGGGGCTGATAAGCGCAATTGCATCCATCCTCCCAACGAATACCAATGAATACGACTTTCCCCCTTTTATTGTTTTCGCATTCTACACCTTCGTGCTGATCGTAATCTGCCGCCCGCTGTGGTTGGTTTTTTCCCGTCATCCAGAACCTACCAAGCAGATTCTTACGGATATCAAAGACCGCTGGCCGTGGCTGATCGCCTGCCTCGTAAGCGGTTTCTCGCTTGCCCAGACCGTGGACATGGTCATGAGAATAAAGGTGATCATTCCCGAATTGGTCCCGTTCTACGCCGATCCAGTTTTTCTCAAGATGGATAGGATTCTCTTCTTCGGTCAGGATGCCTGGCGGATTAGCCACGCAATTATTGGTACGGGTCTTACACGACTACTTGATCAGATTTATGTTGGCTGGCACTTTTTCCAAGTTGCCCTTTACGTATTCGCTACAGTCAACACAAATCGTATGTTGCAACTCAGGGTCGTAATCACTGTCCAGCTTTGCTGGATATTTCTTGGTGGTGCGATGGCTTTACTGGCCTCATCTGTGGGGCCATGCTTTTACAAGGAATTTTACGGCGCCGAGACATTCACTCCCCTACTGACAACTCTTGAAGAAAAAGGTGCTGACTGGGCAATTCTTGGCTTTTCCTATCTCTTGGATCCGGATTCTGGAATAGGTGCCGGAATCTCCGCAATGCCGTCCATGCATGTTTCCATCGCGACTATCTTCGCCTTGGTGTTGAGAGACTGGAAGCCTAGCTACCAAGTTTTCGCTTGGCTCTATGCCCTGATAATCTTCTTGGGTTCGTTTCACCTCGGATGGCATTATGCCGTAGATGGAATTGTCGCGGCGCTTGCTACAGGAGCCATCTGGGTTGCCACAGGTAAATTGGTCGATCACGTAGGCCGTCACCCAGAGCGGGCAACGAACGGGCAGAATAGGAATTAAGGGATTGCTCGACGGCGCCTGAAGCGCAGCCCCCGGTCAGAACCAGGCGCGCAATCCTAAGAGCAGCTTGATACCGTCAGGGTCTTCGCCGTTGGCGCGCGCGATGTCCGCCGTCTCACCAAGCTTGGCCTCATACTCCACGCCGATATAGGGCGCGAACTCGGGCACGATTTCGTAACGCAAACGCAGTCCGGACTCGATCTTGGTCAGGCCCCCACCGATTTCGCGTTCGGGGATGTCCTGCAGGCTGGCTTCCAGTTCGATACGAGGCTGGAGGATCAGCTGCTGTGTGATCTTTTGGTCGTATTCGCCCTCGATCCGCGCGGTCAAATCGCCGCGATCGGACAGGAAGGCCGCTGCATCGACATGGAACATGTAGGGCGCCAGCCCCTGCACACCGATAACGAAATGACTACGGGTTTCAGGTTTGAGATCGAGGCGGACGCCCGCCTGCAGGTCGAAGAAGGGGCCGATCGCGCGGCTATAGAGCGCCTGCACCTCGGCATCTTCGACTTCGCCCGAGAATTCACCTTCGCCTTCGCTCTTGAGCACGAAGCGGACGAGATCACCGCCGTACCAGGCCTGCGCGTCCCACAGAAATCCCTCGTCCCCACCTTCGGCGGGGATGCGCGCCTCAAGCCGTTCGAGCATGATCATGCCGGTGGGCATGGCGCCGTGCATGCGGTGGTTTTCAGCGCGGGCAGCGGCCATGGCTTCGGCGCCCCAGATCGCATCGGCGGCGTGCTGCGGCCCTTCGAAGGCGCGCGGTGGGATCGCATCTTCCGGCGCTGCGCCGGAAGCGGACTTATCGACCATGGGCATGGCGTGCTGCGAATGGTCCATCGCGCCGGTATCGCCCGCTTCTTTCATCGCGCCGTGCTGCGAGTGGTCCATTTGCGAATGGTCCATCGGTTCGGATGCCGGAGCAGCCTCTTCCTTTGGCGGACATTGCTCAGGCGGTAGGTGCCCCATGGCGCAGTGGTCCATCGCCGGCGCATTGGCCGGCATCTGGTGGCCAGAATGGTCTTGTGCCGCGGCGGGCACGGCCAGCAGCGAAGCGGAAGCGAGCAGCAGGGCGCGCATCATGCTTCTCCCCCAACGGGGAAGGGCCGCACGGTCACCACCTGCATCATGCCCGCGTGCATGTGGTAGAGCAGGTGGCAGTGGAAGGCCCAGTCGCCCGGCTCGTTGGCGGTCAGGTCGAAGGTCACGGTTCCACCGGGCTGCACGATCACCGTGTGCTTGAGCGGCTGGTGCATGTGATCGGCGCCGTTGACCAGTTCGAAGAAGTGGCCGTGCAGGTGGATCGGGTGGGCCATCATCGTGTCGTTGACCAGCTTGACCCGGACGCGCTCGTCGAAGCCGAAACGGATCGGATCGTCCGTGACGGCGGAGAATTTCCTGCCGTCGAAGCTCCACATGTAGCGTTCCATGTTGCCGGTGAGATGGATCTCCATCTCGCGCTCTATCTCGCGGTGCGGATTCATCCGCTTGGCCTTGAGGTCGGTGTAGCGCAGCACGCGGTGCTTGACCTGGTCGAGCCCCAGGCCGGGGAAGTCCATCCGGTCCATCGGCATGGGTGCGACCATGTCGACGCCGGGGCCGACCTTGACGTCGCCCGGCAACTTCGACGTGTCGCGCATGCTGTGATCCATGCCGCCCGATGCCGCCATGTCGTCGTGGCCCATCGCGGCGTGGTCCATCATGCCCATGTCGGTCATGCTCAGCGTCACCGGCTCGCGCAGCGGCGGCGGGGTGGCGATGTGGCCGGCATGCGAGGTGAGGCTGGCAACGCCCATCCCGCTGCGATCCATCGCTTCGGCTACTAGGGCATGGCTGCCTTCGGGCGGGGTGACGATCACGTCATAGGTTTCGGCAGTCCCGATCTGGAATTCGTCGACCACCACATCGTCGACCGGCTGGCCGTCGGCCTCGATCACCGTCATCGGTACGCCGGGAATCCGCAGGTTGAAGAAGGTCATCGCGCTGCCGTTGATGATGCGCAGGCGCACCCGCTCACCCGGCTTGAAGGCCAGCTGGAGATTGTCCGCCGGCCCGTGGCCATTGATGAGGTAGGTATAGGTCGCGCCGGTCACGTCGGAGATATCGCGCGGATTCATCCGCATGGCGCCCCACATGCGGCGCATTTCTCCCGACATCTCGCCCTCGGTTGCGGTCTGCATCTGGCGGTTGAAGTAGTGCTCGCCGACCTTGAGCTTGCGCGCGATCTCGTGCGGATGCAGCGGGGTGAATTCGCTCAGCAGCACGACGTAATCGCGGTCGTAGCGCGGATCGGGCTCGGCGCTCTCGATCACGATCGGGCCATAGTGGCCAGCCTGCTCCTGCAGGCCCGAATGCGAGTGCCACCAATAGGTGCCGCTCTGCCGGATCGGGAATTCATAGGTGAAGGTCTCACCCGGCTTGATTCCCGGGAAGCTCACGCCTGGCACACCGTCGAACTGGAATGGCAGCAGCAGCCCGTGCCAGTGGACCGAGGAATCTTCGCCGAGATTGTTGGTGACATGCAGCCGCACGTCCTGACCTTCGCGCAGCCGGATCATCGGGCCGGGAACCGTACCGTTGACCGCAATCGCATGGCCCGACCGTCCGCCAGTGCCGAAATGATGATCGGCAATTGTCAGGCGGATGTCTTCGCCTGAAAGCTCGCCGAAACCCCGCCGCGCGTGGGTGAGCGAGCCACCCTTGGCCCAGGCCGGGAGCGGCAACGCGCTCGCTGCGGCAAGGCCGACGGTGCTAGTGATGAGGCGGCGGCGGGACAGGTTCAGTTTTGGGCTGGACATAGGGCCTTCTTGAATGAATCGTCGCGCGCCTATATATACCCCCCCAGGGTATTTAAAAGGACTTTCTCCGATGGGCGAACAATCCGCCGCCAAGATCAGGCGCCTCAACCGCATTGCCGGGCAGGTGCGCGGCGTCGCGCAGATGATAGAGGACGATCGCTATTGCATCGATATTCTCCACCAGATCCAGGCGATCCGCTCTGCCCTGGCCAAGGTCGAAAGCCAGGTGCTCAAGGACCACGCCGCCTGCTGCGTCCATGAAGCGATCGCCAGTGGCGACGAGGCCGAGCAGAAGCAGAAGTTCGAGGAACTCGTCGACCTGCTCGAACGCACCCGCAAGTAAGGCTCGACCATGACCACTACCAAGACCGCCACCCTGTATCGCATGGTGATGCCCGATCACCTGTGCCCCTCCGGTCTCAAGGCCAAGTGGCTGCTCGAGCGCGAGGGTTTCAAGGTCGAAGACCACCCGCTCACCTCACGCGCGGAGACCGATGCCTTCAAGGCCGAGCATGGCGTTGAAACCACGCCGCAGGCTTGGATCGATGGGGAGCGTATCGGCGGCTATACCGACCTGCGCCGTCACTTCGGCCGCAAGCTGCTCGCCAAGGGCGAGACGACCTATCGCCCGGTGATCGCGCTGTTCGCAATGACGCTGCTGATGGCGCTGGCTGCGGGCTTCGTTGCGACCGGACAGGCCGTTTCGATCCTTGCTGCCGAATGGTTTGTCAGCTTTTCCATGTGCGCGCTCGCCTATCTCAAGCTGCGCGATGTCGAGAGCTTCTCGACGATGTTCCTCAATTACGACCTGCTGGCGCGGCGCTGGGTGCCTTACGCCTATATCTATCCCTTTGCCGAAGGTCTTGCGGGCGTTCTGATGACTGCGCACTGGCTCGACTGGATCTCGATCCCGGTTGCGCTGTTCATCGGTTCGGTCGGCGCAGCGAGCGTGTTCAAGGCGGTCTATATCGACCGGCGCGAACTCAAATGCGCCTGCGTCGGCGGCGACAGCAATGTGCCGCTCGGCTTCGTTTCACTGACCGAGAACCTGTTCATGATCGGCATGGCGGTCTGGATGCTGATCAAGCCCGCACTGATGTAGGGGCCACGCGAGCCCAATTTTCAATAAGACGAGTGCGGTTTGGATGCCCCGTGAGGATTCGAACCTCAATTGACGGAGTCAGAGTCCGTAGTCTTACCATTAGACGACGGGGCAACAGCATCGCGGGGGCAGCGCCACCTGCGAGCGAGGCGTGCATCTAGTTTCGCGCGCGCCGCAGGTCAAGGCCGCTCTCGCCCAATCGCGCCCCCAACTTGCCCCGATCACCGCAATTGGCTAGCATCGCTCCCAAGTCCTCGTGCCGCTTGGGTACGAGAGGAAAAGAAAGTACTGATTATGGCGGATTATTCTCCGCCGGACGCCAACAGGAGGGCTGGCGGAAGAAGGAACGGCAGGTCCGGCAAGGTAGCCGATTTTCGCTACAAACGTTCCTCGCAGCCCGGCAAGAACCGAGGGCCCGCACAAGATCGGGCCGAAGTACGCGATTCTTCGCCAAAAGATCGACCGCAGCGCACGAAACACCGCGAATCGGCCCGCACGCCGGTTGCGCGGCAGCCCATTCGCAAGACGGGCGGCCCGCACCCGCGCCAGGCCTATGCCGCGCTCGACCTCGGCACCAACAACTGCCGGCTGCTGATCGCCCGCCCCTCGGGCGACGGGTTCACCGTCATCGATGCCTTCAGCCGGGTAGTGAAACTGGGCGAGGATCTGGCCAGGACCGGCAAGCTGTCCGACGCGGCGATGGAACGCACGCTCGGCGCGCTGTCGATCTGCGCGGAGAAGCTGCGGCGCCGCAACGTCTACCTCGCGCGCTCGGTCGCGACCGAGGCGTGCCGCCGTGCCGCCAACGGCCCCCAGTTCATCGAACGTGTCCGCCAGGAAACGGGCATCGCGCTCGACATCATCAGCGCGGAGGAGGAGGCCCGGCTGGCAGTGCTCGGCTGCCATATCCTGCTCGAACAGGGTAAGGGCCCCGCGGTCATCTTCGACATCGGTGGCGGCTCGACCGAGCTTGTGCTGCTCGAACCCGGTGGCCGGGTGCCGCGCATCCTCGACTGGCTGAGCGTACCCTGGGGAGTGGTCTCGCTGACCGATACCGTCGGGCGCAGTGAGGGCGATGCCGGTGCACGCGCAGAGCGCTATGCCAGGATGCGGCAGGTGGTTGGCGAGAGCTTCGCCCCCTTTGCAGAACGGATCGCGGCGGCAGCGAAATCCGATGATATTCGCCTGCTCGGCACCAGCGGCACGGTAACCACACTCGCCAGCCTCCACCTCGAACTGCCGCAATACGACCGCAAGGCGGTCGACGGCCTGATCGTGCCCAGCGAAGCGATGCGCGGAATCAGCGCGCGCCTATCGGGCATGTCGCAATCGGAACGCGGGGAACTGCCCTGCATCGGCCAGGACCGGTCCGAACTGGTGGTCGCCGGATGCGCTATCCTCGAATCGATCCTCGACATCTGGCCCGCCGACAAGCTGGGCGTGGCCGACCGCGGTATCCGCGAAGGCATCCTGCGCAGCCTGATGGCATCCGAACTTCAGCGCCCTGAATCCGGGACCGGCGACAGGGCGGCGAAGTGAGCCGCTCGGGGCGCAATCCGGACAAGCGGGTCAAGACTGCCAAGCGGCGCACCGCATCCTCGACCCGCTGGCTCGAGCGGCAGCTCAACGATCCCTACGTCAGGCAGGCCAAGGCCGAGGGCTACCGCAGCCGCGCGGCCTACAAGCTGCTCGAGCTCGACGAGAAATTCGACCTGCTCCGCGGCGTCAGGCGGGTGGTCGACCTCGGCATTGCCCCGGGCGGGTGGAGCCAGGTGGTGCGCAAGGTCGCGCCCAAGGCCGCGATCGTGGGAATCGACCTGCTGCCAACCGATCCCATCGAAGGGGTGACGATCTTCGAGATGGATTTCATGGACGATGCCGCGCCTGCGGCGCTCGAAGGAGCTCTCGACGGCCCGCCCGATCTGGTAATTTCGGACATGGCGGCGAACACAGTGGGCCACAAGCAGACCGATCACCTTCGCACCATGGGCCTGGTCGAAGCGGCCGCGTGGTTTGCGATCGAGAATCTCGAGAAGGGCGGAGCCTTCGTCGCCAAGGTACTGGCGGGCGGGACCGACCAGGAATTGCTGACCCTGCTCAAGCAGAACTTCGCCAGCGTCAAACACGCCAAGCCACCGGCGAGCCGCAAGGGCTCTTCCGAATGGTACGTGATTGCGCAGAAATTCAAGGGGCGGGACTAACTGCCCCTGGGTATTTGCTCAGGCTTATTCGGCCTCGGCTGCGGCTTCCGCCTCTTCCTGGACTTCCAGCTGCGCTTCGGCGCTGGCTTCGGCATCGACCGGCTCGCCTTCGGCGGCGGGTTCTTCAACCGCAGCCGGTTCAGGCTTGGCCGGGGCACCGCCCATGGTTTCCATGTAGAGCATCAGGTTGGCGCGGTCTTCCGCCTTGCCGAGACCGGCGAAGCTCATCTTGGTGCCGCTGGCGAACCCCTTGGGGCTCTTCAGCCATTCGTCCATGTTCTCCCACGACCAGTTGCCACCGTGGTCGGCCAGTGCCGAGCTATAGGCGAAACCGGGAACATGCGAACCGATCGGAGTGCCCATCACCCCGAACAGGTTGGGACCGATGCCATTGGCGCCACCCTGGTTGATGGTGTGGCAAGCCGTGCACTTGGCAAACACCTTCTCGCCTGCGACCGCGTCGCCGCTCGCCAGCAGCGTACCGAGATCCGGGCCAGCATCGCCGCCACCGCCTTCTTCGACGCCCTCGATGAAGAAGCCCGGGGTTTCCGGACCTTCATGGCTATCGGCATGGAAATACTTCCCGCTGAGGATCGAGGCGCCCAGCGCGACGATGCCGGAAAACAGCACCCAGCCGGCGATAGTGTTGAAGCGATCTTGCATGGTCAGATGTAGTCCGCGAGTTGTGTTGCGCAATTGCGCGAGGCTCTAGTCGCGAGAGGCGCAAGGTGCAAGGGCGATGGTAGCATCATCCGTTGCAAGCTACGCAACTGGGCTTGCGGCCTCCCTCGCGCGCCTCTAGCAGCGCCTTGATGCACAGCTTTCCCGCCCCTGCCGAAGCAATGGTCGAGACCATGCGCGAATCGGCCGCCGCCGAACCCGCCCGCGCGATCGCGTTCCAGGGCTCGCCCGGTGCCAACTCGCACCGCGCTGCAATGGAGGCCTGCCCCGACTGCCTGCCCCTGCCCTGTTTCAGCTTCGCCGACGCGCTCGAGGCGGTGAAGACCGGCAAGGCGGGGAGCGCGATCATCCCAATCGAGAATTCGCAGCACGGGCGCGTGGCCGACATCCACTTCCTGCTGCCCGAAAGCGGGCTGTCGATCGTCGGCGAGCATTTCATGCCGATCGACCATGCATTGATGGGGCTGGGCGACGGGCCGTTCGAGGCCGCCTACAGCCATCCGCAGGCGCTCGGCCAGTCGCGACACTTCCTGCGCGAGCGGGGCATCGTGCCGATGAGTTATGCCGATACGGCGGGCGCCGCCGCCTATGTCGCGGAGAAGGGCGATCCGGCGCTCGCCGCGATCTCGCCCCCGATTGCGGCCGAACTCTACGGTCTCAAGATCGTCGAAGAGCATGTGCAGGATTCGCCCGACAACATGACCCGTTTCGTGATCCTGGCCAGGGACGCCAACGATCCCGCATCCTTCGACGGCGAGAGCACCATCACGACTTTCATCTTCGAGGTGAAGAACATCCCGGCGGCACTCTACAAGGCCATGGGCGGGTTCGCGACGAACGGCGTCAACATGACCAAGCTCGAAAGCTACCAGAAGGGCGCCAGTTTTGCGGCAACCATGTTCTATGCCGACATCATCGGTGCCCCGGGCGACCCGCGGGTCGATCGTGCGCTCGAAGAACTTGCCTTCCACAGCAAGGAATTGCGCTTGCTCGGCACTTATCGCCAGGGCCGCAAACGCGGCGACCAAGCGGTTGATTGAGCGCGCGGCGCTGTTGCACACGCAGCGCTTGCATGCCACCACCAGCGCCGAATGACGACGGGATCGGCGATTGCGACAGCGGGGGAGACCGCGGCCACTTCGGGGGCCGAAGGGTCGTCCGCTTGGCGCAAGCTGCGGGCCGACGAGGATATCCAGTTCGAGCCGGTCAATATTCCCGAGGTTCCGCCCGAACCGCCCGGCTGGTTCCAGAAGTTCCTCGAATGGCTGGGCGAAGTCATCGGGCCGCTTGGCGGGTTCATCGCGCGCAGTTGGCCAGTACTCCAATGGATGCTGCTGGCGCTCGCGGTCGCGCTCATACTCTACATGCTCTACCGCACTTTCGGCCCCACCCTGGGGCTGTCGCGAAACGGCGAGAGCGAGGATGAGATCGAGGAATGGCGCCCGGACCAGCAGGAAAGCCTCACCCTGCTCGAGGACGCCGACCGGCTCGCTGCCGAGGGCCGCTTCGACGAGGCGACGCACCTTCTGCTCAAGCGCAGCGTCGGGCAGATCGCCAGCGCACGGCCCGACTGGGTCGAACCATCGAGCACGGCGCGCGAACTGGCCACGCTCGAACCTCTTCCCGAGGCCGCGCGCAGCGCGTTCGGGGTAATCGCCGCACGGGTCGAGCGCAGCCTCTTTGCCCTGCGCCGCCTCGAACGGTCGGATTGGGAAGCGGCGCGGGCCGCCTATGCCGACTTTGCGCTCGCGAAGATCGGCCACCGCCAGCTTGACCGGGTGCGCGGATGAACGCGCGTCGCTCCTCGCCCTTCAGCATTCGCACCGTGTTGGGCCTGGTGCTGTTCGGAGCAATCGCCTTTATCGCGATGCTCTATTTCATCGGTGCGGGCGACACCGGCAAGGGCGGCAACGATGGCCGCGCGCATGCTGCCTCGAACGGGCTCAACGGGTTTTCCGGTTTCGCCAAGCTGCTCGAACTCGAGGGCTACGACGTCAATGTCTCGCGCTCCCCTTCGGGGCTCGATACCTACGGCCTCCTCGTACTGACCCCGCCCAGCTATTTCGATGCCGAAGAACTCGCCGAATTGCTCGAGAAACGCGAGGATTACGGCCCCACCATCGTGATCCTGCCGAAATGGTACGCCTCGCAGATCCCCAAGCGGCTGCCCAAGAAGGTGCGCGAGCAGATGGACGTCGAGATCAAGGACGGCTGGGTCCGGCTCAATGGAGCGCAAGCAGGCGACTGGACGAAGGATCTTCCCTCGCCTTACGGCTTCACCTCTACGGGCGAAACGCTCGAGGCAGGCGACGGCCGGCAATGGGAAGGCATGGGCTTACGCGGCAAGCTCCCGAGCGGCTCGTTGGTCTATGCCGAGAGCTCGAACGTGCACGAGCCGCTCGTCAGCGATGCGGCCGGACACGTGCTCGCACTGAGCGTCCTCGGCGAAGAAGGAAGCGACTATTACGAGAATGCGCATTGGGCGCTCTTCGTGGTCGAACCGGACCTGTTGAACAATTACGGACTGGCCGAGGCGGCCAATGCGCAACTGGCGACCGCGATCATCGACTATGTCCGCCATCAGGATAACAAGAGCGTCACTTTCGACCTGACGCTCAACGGTTTCGGTGGCGAAGCCAACCTGCTGACCCTCGCCTTCACTCCGCCATTCCTGGCCGCGACCCTGTGCATGATCCTTGCCTTGCTGGTGATCGCCTGGCGCGCCTTCATGCGGTTCGGGCCGGCGCGAGCGGAAGGCCCGGCGATCGCTTTCGGCAAGCAGCGTCTGATCGCCAATGGTGCCGGCTTGATCCTGCGCGGCAGGCGGTTCGGGCTGCTGACTACGCCCTACGTTGCACTGATGGCGCGGCGGCTGCAGGCGAGGCTGGGGCTGGTCAAGCCCGACCACGGCATGATCGACCAGGCGCTGGCCCATCGCCTGCCCCAGGACGAGCCCTTTACCAATCGGGCGGCCGCGCTCCGTAAGGCCCGCCGCCCATCCGAAATCCTGCGCGCCGCCGAGGCGCTTCACGAGCTTGAGAGGAAACTGATCCAATGAGCGATGCCGCAACCATGTCGCTGGCCGAATTGCGCGAGCTGGCGGGCGCGATCCGGAGCGAGGTCGACAAGGCGATCATCGGGCAAGACGCGATGGTCGATCTGCTGCTGATCGCGATGGTGAGCGAAGGGCACGTGCTGCTCGAAGGTCCGCCGGGCACCGCCAAGACCTTCCTCGCGCAGAGTTTCGCCACCGCGCTGGGGCTCGATTTCGGACGCATCCAGTTTACCCCCGACCTGCTGCCGGGCGATATTCTCGGCTCCAACCTGTTCAATTTCCAGACCAGCCAGTTCACGCTCACACGCGGGCCGATTTTCTGCGAATTGCTGCTGGCCGACGAGATCAACCGCACCCCGCCCAAGACCCAGGCTGCGCTGCTCGAAGCCATGCAGGAGAGGCGGTTGACGCTCGACGGCGAGACCCACACGCTGTCGGACCGGTTCATGGTGGTGGCAACGCAGAACCCGATCGAGAACCAGGGCGTTTACCCGCTGCCAGAAGCGCAGCTCGACCGGTTCCTATTCAAGCTGCTGGTCCCCTACCCCGAGGAAAGCGAAGAGGCTGAGATCGTCAAGCGCTATGGCCAGCGCCAGGGGCCGCCGCGTCCCGCCGACCTCGGCGTTAGCGCGGTCGCCGACACGACCCGCCTTGCTGCCGCAAGCGCCGCCATCGGACAGGTGACGGTGGCCGAGGAAATCGTCTCCTACGTGGTTAGGCTCGTGCGCGGTACTCGAAAGCATGCCGAGCTCAGCGTCGGGGCAAGCCCCCGTGCCGCCGTGCTGCTGGCCAATGCCGCCCGCGCTCGCGCCGCGCTCGACGGGCGCGACTACGTGATCCCGGACGACGTGAAGGCGCTCGCCGTGCCGACCCTGCGCCACCGCCTGACTCTCAGCCCTGCAGCCGAAATCGAGGGCCGGGACCTCGAGGCACTGGTCGCCGAACTGGTCGAAAGCACCGAGGCGCCGCGCTGACCACATGCGACTTCCGCGCCTCCCTGCCCTGCCGGTTGTCCCGACCCAGCGTACTGCATGGATCGCCGCAGCCGCGGCGCCGATCGCGCTGGTAATTGCAGCGAGCGCGCCGCAGGCCTGGATCGTCGCGCCAGCCGCCGCGCTGGCATTGCTGCTCGTGGTGGTGCTCGACGGGTTGCTGGCGGGCAAGCTCGCGGTGTGGGAGCTTGCCGCACCTGCCGACACCGAGGTCGGCGAACCGACTCCACTGACCCTGCGTTGCCAGTTCGCTTCGGGCGTCCCGACCCGAATCGATGGCGCACTCGAATTCGATCCGCGGCTGGACCAGGGCGGGCGAGCAGAATTTACCTTGCGCGCCGATCCAGAGGCGCAAGGCTATCGCGGCATCCATCACGCCCAGCCCACTAGACGCGGCACCGCCGCAATTACCCACGCCTGGCTACGCTGGACCGGCCCGCTCGGGCTTGGCGCGAGGCAGGTCGAGCGCGAGCAGACCGAAGAGATCCGAATCTGGCCCGACCTTTCGCCGGTGCGGTCGAGCGAATTGCAGACCTTCCTGCGCGACGCGCAATTCGGCCTCATCGCGCGGCGCATTCGCGGCGAAGGCACCCAGTTCGAGGCGCTGAGCGAATATGAGCCGGGGATGGACCGCCGCCGGATCGACTGGAAGGCGAGTGCCCGCCACACGCGACTCTACGCCCGCGAGAACGAGAGCGAGCGCAACAACCAGATCGTCTTCGCCTTCGACTGCGGCCAGGCCATGTGCGAGCCGGTCGACGGCCTGCCGCGCATCGACCGGGCGGTTTCAGCAGCCCTCACCTGTGCCTATGTCGCGCTCAAGAGCGGCGACCGGGTGTCGCTGTTCGGCTTCGCTCAGCGGCCCGAGGTCGTGACTCCGTTCATCAACGATGCCCGCGCGTTTCACCGGTTGCAGAGCGCCGCCGCGGGGCTCGATTACCATTCGGCCGAACCCAATTTCACATTCGCGCTGGCAACTCTCACGGCGCGGCTCAAGCGCCGCTCGCTGATTGTGCTGTTCTCCGACTTTGCCGACCCTACGGCCGCCGAACTGATGGTCGAAAGCGTCGGTCGGCTGGTCGACAAGCACCTCGTCCTGTTCGTCACCATTGCCGATACGGAGGTCGAGGAATTTACCGCCGCGGAGCCTGCCGACCTGGCGACGCTCGCGCGCAGTGTCACGGCTGACACGCTCGCCCGGCAACGCGCGCTCGTGCTCCAGCGCATGCGCCGCCTCGGCGTCGATGTGATCGAAGCGCCGTGGGATCAGATCGGCTATCGCCTGATCGACCGCTATTTCGCGATCCGCCGCAGCGAGGCGATCGGATGAAGGCCCCGGTTATCTCCAGCTGGTTCGGCAGGCGCGAGATTGCTCCGCCCCCGGATATCGAGAGCGCGGCGCTGCGCTCCGACCGCTTCCGGCTCGAGCGCGAGGGCGACTGGCGACGGTTGGAAGACATCCTGCGCCGCATGGAAGGCGGCTCGCTGCGCCGGGTGAGCGATCAGGAATTGCTCGAACTGCCGACGCTCTATCGCACCGCGGCATCGAGCCTGTCGGTGGCGCGCGAAACATCGCTCGACCGCGCGACGCTCGATTATCTCGAATCGCTGGTTCAGCGCGCCTGGTTCCAGGTTTACGGCCCGCGCCAGGGGTTGTTTGCATGGCTGCGCAGCTTCCTGCTCGGCGGATGGAGCCGCGCCGTCCGCGAGATCTGGCTCGACATCTGCATCGCGGCCTTCGTGATGGTGGCGGGAACGATCGTGGGGTGGCTGCTCGTGGCGCAGGACCAGGAGTGGTACTATCGCCTCGTCCCGACCCAGTTTACCGACACGCGTGTGCCGGGGGCGAGCCGCGAAGTACTGATGGAATCGCTGTCGACACAGGAGGACGCAGCAGGTCTGTCGACCTTCGCGGCCTCGCTGTTCAGCAACAATGCCGGCGTCTCCATCCTGGCCTTCGCACTCGGCTTTGCCTTCGGCATCCCTTCGCTGCTGCTGATGGTCCACAACATGGCGGTGCTGGGCGCCATGATGTGGCTGTTCGCGGGACAGGGGCTCGAACTGCAATTCGCAGCCTGGTTGTCGGTCCATGGGACGACCGAGATCTTCGGCATCATGCTGGCGGGTGCCGCGGGCCTTCACATCGGAAGATCGATGGCATTTCCGGGCGATCGCACGATCCTCACCGCCGCATCGGAAGCCGGCAAGCGCGGGGCGATGGTAATGACCGGGGTAGTCATCATGATGGTGATTGCCGCAGTGCTCGAGGCCTTTCCCCGCCAGTTGATCGGCGGGATGGAAGATCGCTTCATGATAGGCGGCACGATGCTGGTGCTGTGGCTCGTCTATTTCTTCGTCTATCACCCGGTCGAACGCGGGGGTGACGCATGAGCGGCGCTGTCATGACAAGCGTCGTGACCGACAAGCGCCGCCGCGAGATGGTGACGCCCGAGGGGGTGACCGTGCCGATCACCGTCGCCTCGCGCGGGGCGCGGATCGGCGCGTTGATGCTCGATTTCACAATCCTCTTCTTCGGTTTCATGGTCTTCAACCTGCTGATGATCTGGATCTTCGGCGGGCTGGTGGACGAGCTTGTCGAGGGCGTCGAGGAGGATGTGACGGGGGCAGGCGAATTCCTCGTCATTCTCTACATCATCGTGCTTTTCCTCGCGCGCTACGCCTATTTCCTGGTCTTCGAACTCGGGCCGCGCGGCGCAACGCTGGGCAAGCGGATCACCGGCATCCGGATCGCGACCCGCGACGGTGGGCGGCTGACGGCCGAGGCGGTGATCGCGCGTAACCTGCTGCGCGATATCGAACTGTTCATGCCGCTCATTTTCCTGCTGGTCGCACCCAGCGGCGAGGCGGGCAGCGCCGGTCTGGCAGGCCTCGCCTGGTTCCTCCTGTTCATGGCCTTCCCCTTCTTCAACAAGGACGCGATGCGGGCAGGCGACGTGATTGCGGGGACCTGGGTGGTCGAGGCTCCGAGGGCCAAGCTCGCCGACACGCTTTCGACCCAGGGCGGAGCGACGGGATCCAGCGACCTCACCGGCGTATGTTACGAATTCGGTGAGCGGGAACTGTCGATCTATGGCGAGCACGAATTGCAAACGCTCGAGCGGGTCCTGCGCGATGGCCAGCAGGAAGCGCTGGTCGCTGTGCACGACACCATCTGCCGCAAGATCGGCTGGAACCCCGGCGCGGGGGACGAGCGCGCCTTCCTCGAGGCCTATTACGCACAACTGCGTGCGCGGCTGGAAGGCGACATGCGTTTCGGCAAGCGCAAGCGGGACAAGTTCTCGTGATCGCCTATCGCGTGGAGACCGGCGATCTGACCGATCCCGCCATCCTGGACCTACTACGCCTGCACCTGGACGAGATGTACCAGTGGTCCCCGCCCGAATCCGTCCATGCGCTGCCACCGGAAAAGCTGGCCGAGCCGGGCGTGACCTTTTTCGCCGCGTGGGACGGCACAAGCCTGGCAGCAGTCGGCGCGTTGAAGGAACTCGATGCCGAACGCGGCGAGCTCAAATCGATGCGGGCTGCCCCTGGCTATCGCGGCAAGGGCGCAGGAGAAGCCATCCTGCTCCACCTGATCGAGGAAGCAAGGCGACGCGGCTATCGCTGGCTGGGGCTTGAGACCGGCCGTCCGGAGCCGTTCCAGCCCGCCGCCCGTCTCTATGCCAAACATGGCTTTCGCGAATGCGGCCCGTTTGGCGACTATGTGTCGGACGTATTCAGCATGTTCATGTCGATCGATCTGTGATTTCCCGACCTGAGGGCATCTCGAGGCTGGTTGCGCGATCAAAGTTATCCACTGATCCGGTGGGATAATTTCCGCGTTCCGTAGCGTCATGGTAGGCTCGCCGCCTCACTCATTGGGGGAGAGAGCCAATGGATTGGAAATACCGCTTCGACCAGGAAGTGGCTGTGCAACTGGCCGAGAAGATCGGCCTCGCACTCGTCGCGCTGCTGGTCACCTGGGCACTGGCACGGGCCGCAAAATGGGCCTTCGCCAAACTGGTCGACAATGTCGATTTCTTCAAACGCGGCACGGGCAGCGGCACTTCGCTGGGAGAGTCGCTGGGCAAGATCGTTTCGCTGCTGATCTGGCTGTTCGGCCTGCTGGTGGTCCTCAACATCCTCGAGCTCGGGGGTGTGGATGGTCCGATCGAAAGCCTGCTGCAGAATGTGGTTTCGTTCGTGCCCAACCTGCTGTGGGCCGGTCTGATTTTCTTCATCGGCATGATGGTGGCGCGGATCGTCCGCGATATCGTGGTGACCGCGCTGGAAACGGTCGATTTCGACAAATGGGCCAATCGCGGCGGCGTCGACAACGTCACCGGAAACAGCGCCATCAGCAAGACCATCGGCACGATCGTCTATGTCCTGATCGCTATACCGGTCGCCATTGCCGCGCTGGAGCAGCTGGGGATCGAGTCGATTTCCGAACCGGCCAGCGACATGCTGCGGATGATATTCAACGCCATTCCGAACATTATCGCCGCGGCGATCCTGCTCGGCATCGGCTATCTCATCAGCAAGTTCGCGGTGCAGATCATCAAGGAAATCCTGCCCGGGCTGGGCGTCGACAGGGCCCTTGCCGAAAGCGGGCTGGTTTCCGAAGGAACGACAGCTTCGGGCATCATTGCCCGCGTGGTGCAGGTCGCCATCGTGCTGTTTTTCGCCATTGCCGCGACGAGGCTGCTGGGCTTTCCTGAACTGACCCGGATCCTCGACCAGCTGCTCGAACTTGGCGGCCGGGTGATATTCGGCGCAGTGGTGATCGCCTTCGGCTTCCTGATTGCCAACCTGCTCGCGCGCCTGATCGGCGGTGAGAGCGGGGAAGGAACCGCAGCCATGATCGTGAAATGGGCGACCATCGTCCTGTTCGTTTTCATGGGCCTGCAGTTCACCGGCATCGGCGGAATGATCCCGGCCAATGCGCTGACGATCATCATCGCCGGCATCGCGGTGGCTGGCGCGCTCGCCTTCGGCCTTGGTGGCCGCGAATGGGCAGCACGCAAACTGGACGAACTGGACCGCAAGACCCGACCGTAATCCTTACGCGGGACTTGCCCAAGTGACGGGGCGCGGTGGCCATGCTACCGCGCCCCTTTCCATGCCCGAGAGGAGAAGTCGATGAGCGCGTTCGGTTCAACCAGCACTGCGGACGAAGTACTCGCGGGCAAGGACCTCAGCGGCAAGACCGTGTTCATCACCGGCGGCGCTTCCGGGCTTGGGCAGGAGACGGCGCGGGCGATGGCCGCGAAAGGCGCTCATGTGGTGATCGCAGCGCGCGATCAAGCCAAGCTCGACCAGGCCGCTGCCGCCATTCGCGCGGGATCGGCAAGCGATCAGGTCGACACCATTGTCGTTGACCTCGCCTCGCTCGACAGCGTGCGCGCCTGCGGCAAGGAAGCGAACGAGCGCTTCGACAAGATCGACCTCCTCATCAACAACGCCGGGGTCATGGCCTGCCCGCTGACATATACGGCAGACGGGTTCGAAGTGCAGTTCGGGACCAATCATCTCGGCCATTTCCTGCTCACCAAGCACCTCATGCCGCTCGTCGAGAAGGGCGCTGACAAGCGCATCGTCAACCTGTCGAGCCGTGGCCACCATATTGCGCCGGTCGACCTCAGCGATCCGAATTTCGAGAACCGGGAATACCAGCCCTGGCTATCCTACGGCCATTCGAAGACCGCCAACGTCCTCTTCAGCGTCGGCCTGGAGCAACGCTTCGCCGACCGGGGCATTCATTCCTATGCGGTCCACCCGGGCGGAATCGCGACCAATCTCGGTCGGCACCTCAGCGAGCAGGACATTGCCGAACTGATGCAAAGGATCCGGGAATCGGCCGAAGCCGACGGGAAAGAGCCTCAACCCATGAAAACCGTCGAACAGGGGGCAGCGACCACATGCTGGGCTGCCACCGCCGACGAGCTTGAGGGAAGCGGCGGGGTCTATTGCGAGGACTGCCACGTCGCGCCGGTAGACGACGTCAGCCGCACTTCGGGCGTGCGCTCCTACGCGGTGGACCGTCAAACTGCCGACGATCTGTGGGCACTGAGCGAGGAATTGGTCGGCGAAAGCTTCTCCAACTAGGAGGAGCTCAACCGCGCATGAATTCGGCCACTAGCCGGAGGCAATCCTTTGCTTCGCGCGTCGGCAGCAGAGCCATGAAGACATGCGGCGCGCCGGCATATTCGTAGAGCCTGACCGGCTTGCCAGCTTCGGCCGCGCGCTTTGCGTAGGTGCGGCAATCGACCACGAAGAGATCGTGCTGCCCCTGGAATATCGCGGTCGGCGGCAGCTGCAAGAACTGCTGCTGGCTGGCGTAGAGCGGGCTTACCAGCGCGTCTCTTGGATCGCGGGCACCTGCCCATTTTTCGCCCATGACGCGCAAAGCGTCGACCCTCAGCATGATGTCGTGCGGCTCGATCCCCCGCGCAGCTTCGTCTGACAGGGTAACGTCAAGCCAGGGAGCAAACAGCACCAGCTTCCCTGCCTGGGGTCCGCCTGCCTCGGCCAGCCGCAACGCCAATGCCGCAGCAAGATTCCCGCCCGCGCTGTCGCCCATCAGGGTAATGGTTTCAGGCGACCAGTCCTGCGAGATCTTGGCGAAGAGCGCATCGGCCATCGCCTCTGCTGCCGAGTGATCGGCTTCGGGAACCACCGGATAGAGCGGAACAGAGACGCTGGCCCCCGTGGTATCGATCAGCGCCGCAATCAATGGCCAGTGCACCTCGAGGATCGGCAGGATGAAGCCACCGCCGTGGAAATAGAGAATGTGCCCTTCGCCTTTCCCGGACCGCGGATGCAGCGTCACGCATTCGTGACCCTCGCACTGCCAGCGCTCGACCTGGAACCGAGTGTTGAACTTGTCCGGCATCGGTGCGTCTTCGGGCGCCGGACGGGTGGCCAACAGGTGACGTAGTTCTGCGGGATCGTCCGGAAAGACCTTGGGCTGCTTGGAAACAAACCAGGTCAGCAGCCGCATGAGGAGGCTGGGCTTGCGCGCGCGTAGCTCGAAGATGTCGCTCATGCCGCGATGCTCGCTGCACCCGCCGCGACCGTCAAGCAAAGACTTGCGCGATCAATCCTTCGTTGAGCCAGCGGCCAAGCATGGCCCCAGCCCGCATGGCTGCATCCTGCATGGCTTCAGGCGATGCATCCTCGCCAGCCAGTGCAAGGCACAGTTCGCCATAAGGCATGCCTTCGCGCGCCAGTTCGAAGGCGTGGACCTCATCGGCCTCGACCATCAGGAAGGTCGGTCGTTCGCCCTCGCGCCAGACGATGACGCCCCTGCCCTCACCGGAGAAATCCGCCGGCCGCTCGAACTCCTCATCCTTGAGCGCAGTCCACAGCTTGCGCAGGTCATGGCCGACCTGACGGGATACCGCACCGGGAAGGAAGGATACCCGCATCCCGGCCCAATCCTCGTCGTTGAAGCTCGCGGTGGATCGGGCAAATCCCTCCGGATCGAGCGGCGCAATGTCTTCGCCCGTAAAGACGTCGAGCATCGCCCATTCGAGCCAGGCCAGTTCCGCGACTTCGGGATCCTTGGCGAAGAGTTCGGCACAGGTGCTATCGAAACCGCGGCCGGCCTCGTCGATCGTCCAGCTCGTTGGCGGGTGCGTGATGAGATGATGAGCGGCAGCCTGGCGGAAGGCATCCTCGCCCACCCAGCGCGCGGTTCGCTCGTAGGTGCTGCGCAGCGCCTCGACCAGGGCGCCGCGATAATTGTTGCGATAGATCGCAAGCCCGGCTTCATGGCGCTCGCCAAAGCCCGGGACGGTCGGGGCGTCCTCGTCCAGTACCTGAGCCATGAAGGCAGCCTGTTTTGCCGCGAGGCTCATGCTGCGACGCTCGGTCGCGCGCTCCGCGCCAGTTCGCGCGCGTTGTCCAGCTCCACCAACAGCTCGGGCAGCGGCGGGATCTTGTCATCGCGCTCGATCATGGTGGCGACGCCGTGCGGCAGTAATGCCATCGCCTTGGCATAGAGCGCCCAGACTTCGTCGCAGACCTCGCGGTCGTGGGTGTCGATGATGATCTCGCCGGGAGTGTGGCCGGCGAGGTGGATCTGGCGCACCCGTTCGAGCGGCAGCCCTTCAACGTAATCTTCGGCAGAGAAGCCGTGGTTCTGAGCGCTGACGTAGATGTTGTTGACGTCGAGCAGCAGAGAGCAGCCGGTGCGCCGGGCCATCTCGGACAGGAATTCCCACTCGGTCATCTCATCCTCGGGAAAGGTCAGATAGCTCGACGGGTTTTCGAACAGCATCGCGCGACCGAGATGGTCCTGCGCGCGTTCGATATTGGCGCAGACCACCTCTAGTGCCTCACCCGTCAGCGGCAACGGCAGCAGATCATGGCTGTTGTGGGCGCTGGTGCGGGTCCAGCACAGATGGTCGGAGACCCATAGTGGGTCGATCCGCCGCTCGAGTTGTTTCAACTTGTCGAGATAGCCTGCATCGACGCCGCCGGCGGAACCGATCGACATGGAAACGCCATGCAGGATGACGGGGTGTTTCTCGCGCACCTCTTCAAGCACGCGGAGCGGTTTGCCGCCATCGACCATGTAGTTTTCGCTGATGACCTCGACGAAATCGACCGCCACCTCGCCATCGAGAAACTCGGCGTAGTGCGTACGGCGCAAGCCGAGGCCGAAACCGTCGAAGGGGACAATCGCGTTCATGCTGTAATGGCCACTCTAGATGAGTGGTGACCCGGCGTCACGGGGGATGAGGGGGTCCGACGCCGGGTCACCTTGGCGATCTGTTTGGGTCAGCCCAGATCGCCGATCGTTCCGCCTGCGGTCAGGCATTCGCCAGCCTTCATGGCCTTGAAGCCGTGGCCCTTGCATTCGTTCTGGCCCTTGCAGGCGTTCTCGGTGGTGGCGCAGTCAGCCTGGCCCTTGCAGCTGTGAACGCCATAACAATGAACCTTGTCGTCGCTGTTGATCGCGCCGCCCTTGCTTCCGGCGGGGGCTTCGGCGGCAAAGGCTGCTGCCGAAGACAGCGCGATTGCACCTGCGAGCGCTGCGAAAGTGGCCTTGCGGGAATCGATGTTCATTCTTGCTCTCCAAATCTCGTGCCCCTGATTGGGCATGGGCTGGTTCGGAACGCGAAGGATCGGGGTTACAGGCAGGAAAATTTTTCGCCGGCTGTAACGTTGGCAGGGACCGGCGCGAACTCGCAGTCAGTTCCGGCACATCGCCGAGACGCTGACATACCGACCCCTTCGGAGAGAATAAATGAACACCAAGATCGCACACATGGCCGGCCTCGCCCTCGCTGCCGGCATCACCGCTGGCCTGACCGCCACTCCCGCTGCCGCGCAGAAGGCACCGATGGAAAAATGCTATGGCGTCGCCAAGGCGGGCGAGAACGATTGCGCCGCAGGCCCCGGCACCAGCTGCGCCGGCACTTCGACCCGCGACTACCAGGGCGATGCCTGGAAGCTGGTCAAGAAGGGCAGCTGCGAAACGACCAAGACGCCCAAGGGCAACGGTTCGCTCAAGCCGATCAAGCGCTGAGGAAGCCATTTCGGGACTGGAGGTGACGCATGAGCAGCCTGGTATCTCTTTATGACCGACTGGTCGCGCTCGCGACCAGCCGCTGGTTCGAGGGGCTTGCGCTGCTCTTCACCCGCGTCGCCTTCGCCGGAATCTTCTGGCGCTCGGGCCGCAGCAAGGTGGAGGAAGGGAGCTGGCTCGAGATCAGCGACACCACCTACTTCCTGTTCGAGAACGAGTATGCCGGTGTCCCCATCCCGGCCGATTTTGCCGCGCCAATGGCGACCTATGCCGAGCATACATTCCCGATCCTGCTCGTGCTGGGACTGGCGACCCGGTTTTCCGCCCTGTCGCTGCTCGGCATGACGCTGGTGATCCAGTTCTTCGTCTATCCCGAAGCCTGGTGGGCCGTGCATATCCTGTGGGTGGCCATGGCACTGGTGCTGATTGCGCGCGGCGCGGGCATCTTCTCGCTCCACCATGCCATCGCTAAGGTGCGCGGTCAGTGATTGCCGAAGAAGCCACATTCGCCCGCCTGATGGCTGCGACGCAAAAAGGCGACAAGGCCGCCTATAACGTGTTGCTGTCGGAAGCGGGCATGTGGCTGGAGCGCTATTTCCGGCGCCGCGTTCCGCCGACCCAACTCGACGATCTGGTGCAGGACGTGCTCCTGGCGCTGCACAACAAGCGGTCGAGCTACGATATTTCGCGCCCGTTCCTGCCGTGGCTGGCTGCCATCGCCCGCTATCGCTGGGTCGATCATCTGCGCAAGGTCTACAAGCACGAGAGCGATCTGCTCGAGGACGGGCACGGAGTCCAGGACAGCGACGAAGACGTGGTGGAAGCGCGGGTCAGCCTCGAGCGGCTGTTCGTCCATCTCCCGCCCAAGCAGGTCGAAGTAATCGAACTCGTCAAGATCGAGGGGCTCTCGATCAGCGAAGCCTCCGAACGAACGGGGCAGAGCGAAAGCCTCGTCAAAGTGAATATCCATCGCGGACTGAAGCGAATGTCCGCGCTAATTGAGAAAGCAGACTAGAATGAAGCGCGACCGAGACAACCTCATCGCTGGACTCGCCGATGACCTCGCACCCGTGCGGGGTTTTAGCGCCCGGGACGGAGCGGTGCTTGTGACCCTCGCGGTGCTGGCCACCGTGCTGGGCGTATCCTTCTTCCAGGGGCTATGGGCCGGCATTCTCAGCGGAGAGGCAGAGCCGTTCTTCTGGATTACCAACGGCCTGCTGCTGTTGCTCGGGCTGGCGAGCGCGAGCGCCGTCGTCGCCATGGCATCGCCGCACGTCGGTGCCCGCCACGATGCGCCCAATTGGGCGGCGGCGATGGTCGGTATCCTGCCCGTCGCCGCGATCATCAGCGTCATCCCGCATGGCCACGGTCCGAGCGCGCTAATGGACCCGGTTTCGATCCACTGCCTCACCTCCTCGCTCATCGCCTCGACCGTGACGGGCGGTGCGCTGCTCTATTGGCTGCGGCGTGGTGCCCCCGTCTCGCTTGAGAAGGCGGGCTGGTTCACCGGCCTCGCAGCCGGAGCACTGGGCGGGGTTGCCTATGGCCTCTCGTGCCCGCTGACGACGGTGACGCACCTGGGTATCTGGCATGTCCTGCCCGTCGCGATCACCGCCGTTATCGGCAGGCTCGCAATCCCACGCTTGGTCAACTGGTAAGGCGCCGATTAGCTGGCTTTCTTGCGCAATGGGCGCTTGGGTGTCCGCGCGTCCGACAAGGTCTTGGCCTCGTCGGCCGGGATACCCTCTTGCCGCAGGACCCACTCGAGCGCCTGCTCGACGGACACCTCGACATCGGGGGCCACACCGTCGCCTTCCCAGTCCTTGCCGGTGACCGGATCGTAAGTTCGCCCGACCGGTACGAAAACCGTGAACCCGCCGGGCAGAAGATTCTCGCCGCCGAAATGGTTGGCACCATAGGTCGCCTCCCCCACCAGCGTGGCGCGTCCGGTATGCTTCATTGCGAGCGCAAAGTGCTCTGCCGCTGAACCCGTTCGCGGGCCGGTGAGAACATAGACCCTGGCGTCACGCAATTCGCCATGCTCGTTGGGGGCGATCCAATGTTCGCGGACGACTTCCTGCGGAGTTGAGCCGGATTCGATCAGGGTCGGGTTGCCGAACATGCTGCCCATTTCCTCGTCGATCGATCGGCGTGTCGCCATGGTCACCAATCGCGTGGGCTTGTCGAACAACCAGGGGAAGATAACGTCCATCTGGTCGATTCCGCCGCCGCCATTGGTGCGGATGTCGAAGATGATCGCTTCCGCTTCCTTGTGCTCCTCCATGAATTTCGCGGCCTCAGCCGTGACAGCGCTGTCGCCCGGGAAACCGTTGAACCGCACGAAAGCGATTCCTGGCGCGATCCAGCCCGGCTGTTCGACCATGCTCGGGCGTTCTCCCGAACCTGCCCGCGGTTGATGTTCCGCGTCGGCCTCGGCGACGCTGACGCGCAAATGGCCGTCGGACTGGACCGCCTGCAAATCGCTGGTCAGGCGCTCCGCCAGTTCCCGGCCCCCGAGCGAGGCGTAGGCACCACTCGCTACATTCCCGCGGAGCATCGCGGCATATCGCTCGCCGACTGCGGGATAGACGAAGCCCCGCTCCAGTTCGCTGGCCAATGCGCAAGCGGTCGCCTCGCTCGAATTGGCCACCGCGGTCGCGCAGGAGGCCGCACTATCGGTCGATCCATCTTCCGATGCGAATGCCAGTTGCGAAGCGAGTCCTGCGGCGATCAGGGCGCCGTAACTCATGAGCTTGATTTTTCCGTTCATGGCGCAGGACTTTGCCGTCAAGATGTCGATCTGACAATTACGCTTGTAGTCGATAGTTTGCCGTTCGTCGAAGCGGCGCGCGGTTCAGAGCTGTCGCCCATGTCATTGCCCCTTCATGTGCGCGTGACTATATGCCCGGTCATGTCTTCCATCAGACCTTGGCGCGACATCATGCGTCGCAAGAGCCGCCAGATCATGGTCGGTAACGTCCCCGTGGGCGGCGATGCGCCGATCACCGTGCAAACCATGACCAACACGCCGACCGAGGATGCGGTCGCGACGATCGATCAGATTCGCCGCTGCGAGGATGCAGGCGCGGACATCATCCGTGTCTCCTGCCCGACAGAAGAAGCGACCAAGGCCTTTGCGAAGATCACCAAGGCGGCGCGCGTCCCGATCGTTGCCGACATCCATTTCCACTACAAGCGCGCGCTTGAGGCGGCAGATGCGGGCGCGGCGTGCCTGCGGATCAACCCCGGGAATATCGGCTCGTCGGAGCGTGTGGCCGAGGTCGTGCGCGCGGCCAAGGCCAATGGCTGCGCGATCCGCATCGGCGTGAACGCGGGCAGCCTCGAGAAAGACCTGCTCGAGAAGTACGGCGAGCCCTGCCCCGAAGCGCTGATCGAAAGCGCGCTCGACCACATCAAGCTGCTGCAGGATCACGATTTCCACGAATACAAGGTCGCGGTGAAGGCGAGCGACGTATTCCTCGCGGTCGCGGCCTATCACGGGCTGGCCGAGGCAGTGGACTGCCCGTTGCACCTCGGCATTACCGAGGCTGGCGGCTTGATCGGCGGGACGGTCAAATCCTCCATCGGCATCGGTTCGCTGCTCTGGGCCGGGATCG
This sequence comes from Altererythrobacter sp. CAU 1644, assembly GCF_029623755.1. NCBI lineage: Bacteria > Pseudomonadati > Pseudomonadota > Alphaproteobacteria > Sphingomonadales > Erythrobacteraceae > Altererythrobacter > Altererythrobacter arenosus. The sequence goes on along the minus strand of NZ_CP121106.1, from coordinate 1,746,482 downwards.
GCGACACCATTCGCGTCTCGCTCAGCGCGGAACCGGAACAGGAAGTGAAGGTCGGCTTCGAAATCCTGAAAGCGCTTGGCCTGCGCACTCGCGGCGTTCGCGTGGTTTCATGCCCGTCCTGCTCGCGCCAGGGCTTCGACGTCATCCGCACGGTCGAAGCGCTCGAGGCGCGGCTCGAACACATCAAGACCCCCATGAGCCTCTCTGTCCTCGGCTGCGTCGTCAACGGCCCGGGCGAGGCCCGCGAGACCGATATCGGCATCACGGGCGGCGGCAATGGCAAGCATATGGTATATCTCTCCGGCGTGACCGACCACCACGTGCAGTCGGACGACATGCTCGACCACATCGTCGAGCTGGTCGAAGCCAAGGCTGCGCAAATCGAAGCGGAGATGAGCGATGCCGGACAAGCAGAAGCAGCAGAGTAGCGTCGAACCCAAAACCCAGCAGGAAGTGCTGCCTGCGATCGACAGCGATAGCGCGGTACCGGCACACGCGGCGGGAGCTCGCTCGGTCGGCGCCATTGCGGCGGGCGCCTTCGCCCTTGGCGCGCTCGCGATGGGCGCGGTCGCGATCGGAGCGCTGGCGGTCGGCCGTATGGCGATCGGACGGTTGCGAATTCGCGACGCCAGGATCGATCGGCTGCGGGTCGGCAAGTTCGAGGTCGGCGAGGATTGAAACGAAAGGTTTGGCCTGGCCCACTGTCACAATCAGTGGACCAAGTCGGCAATCCCACCGAGCTAACGTGCCGGAAATGCCTTAGGCGGCTCATCCGCCCTGAGCCAGCCGGTGATCGACAAGCGCAGGCCGGGCGCATAGGGCGTCACCGCGCTTACCGAGTGTGGCTGAGGTACGGTGAAGATGTTGAGCGCGTTGAACGCTGGGCGGAACGCCTGCTCGATGTCCCCCTTCCTATCCCAAAACTGTAGCAAGCCGCCCCAGTCGGTGTCCCAATCGCGCGTGAAGTTCAAGACATAGGCAGCGAGCCTCTGCTCCGCCTTCACCTCGTCGGTGTGAACCTTCAGAAAATGGGTCGCACGATAGAGTGTCGCCTGACCATCAGCCCAGCGAATGTTCTCCAGACCGGTCAGGGTCCGAGCGAATTCGAGGAACGGTTCGCTGTTGATGAACTCATAGACTGGGAACAGCGACATCGGCGGGATCTTGGGCGAGAAATACGCCGCGAACAAAGGGTAGTAGTTATAAAGGAACTGGTACCCGCTCTGCGCGCCGCGATAGACCTCGCGCTGTATTTCTGCCGCCTGCTGCGGTTGCAGGTTCCGAAGATCCTGAGGTGGCCACTGCTGTACCTCACTCCCCTCATTATAGGTCAGCCACCAATCCACCTCCATCAACCGACGATGTATTTCCTCTGCAGTCTGCGGATCGAAAAAGTCCTTGACCTGCCCACGCTTCCTGAGGGCGTAATCAGCAGATAGCAGCGTTGGATCATTGGCTGGATTGAGCTTGAACATGGCAAGCCAGACCATACGAGAGCAGATCGCGCCGCGCCAGCGTGTCGCTTGTCCGGCACGCCGATTTCTGCCACTTGATCCGGCGACATGGCTACCGCTCAAGAAGTCCTCGTCGACCCCGCCTGGCTGCCCCACCAGTACGACGCCGCGCAGGACCGCGTGCTGTTCCTTCACATTCCGAAGGATATGCGCGAACAGCTGACGTTTCTCGCCGACTATAAACCTGCGACTGCCGCCGAGGCGGTCTGGGTAGCGGGCGCAGATGTGAGGGGCACCGCAATCGAAGCCCCTCCGGTACATTACGTGTTTCATACCGCCTTTTGCCGCTCGACGCTGATGGTGAAGGCGCTGGATCAACTTACGGGGATCTCCGGGCTGAGCGAGCCCATGATCGTCAACAATCTCCAAGCGAATGCAGGCAATGCGAGTGCTCGGGCTATGTTGCCTGAGTTGATGCGGTTGCTGGGTCGCTCTTCCGAAGGCGACCGCTGCACTGTCGTGAAACCTTCAAACTTCGCCAACGGCATTATTCCAGCGCTACTCGACGCTGAAGGCCAGAGCCGGGCTGTTTTGCTCTATGGAACGCTGCGAGACTTCCTCGATTCCGTCGCGCGCAAAGGGCTGCAAGGTCGAATTTGGGGTCGTCGACAATTGCGCCACAACCAGCAGATCATCCCGCTCGAGCTCGGCATGGACGAGCGAGCAATGTATGAGTTGACCGACATGCAGGCAGCCGCCCTTGCCTGGCTGTTGCACATTCGACAGTTCGCGACCTTGCTTGAGAAGTTTCCGTCGAGACTTCGCGCACTCGAGGCCAACGAATTCAACGCGAAGAAGGAAGCGAGCCTACAGGGCATGGCCAACTTCTTCGGGATCCCAGCCACGACAGAGAGCATTCGCGCTGTCGTCGATGGGCCGTTGTTCGGTTCACACGCAAAGCTAGGCGGGGACTACCAGGCAACGATCGCAGACCAAAGGGCAGCGGCCAACAGCAAGGTGACAGAGGAGGAGATCGAGCAGATCGGGCAGTGGATCGAAGTGATCATGAGCCAACTTCGCTTGACACTGCCTCTATCTCACCCACTCCTGTCAAGCGAGGCTTAGTCACGTGCTCCACGTCGTCCATCACGCCGATTACATGGCGCCGCGCCCCGAGCGCGGCACGTTCAAGTTCGACAAGTACTTCCTGGTGATGGAAGCCTTGAGAGAAAGCGGCCATCCCCTCACCGAACATGCCCCTGAGCCGATGCCGCGCAAATGGCTGGAGGCGGTGCACTGCCCCACCTATGTCGACGAGGTGTTCCGCGCCGCGGTCCCGCGCGAGAAGGAACGTCGGATCGGCTTTCCCGTCACGCCGCATATCGCCAGCCGCGTGCGCCACACCAATGGCGGAACCTGGCTCGCGGCCCAGCTGGCAATGAAGCACGGTTATGCCGCCAACAGCGCTGCCGGGAGTCACCACGCGCTGCACGATACAGGCGCCGGCTATTGTGTGTTTAACGACCTTGCCGTTTGCGCAAACCGCCTGATCGCCGAGGGCGCGGCGCGCCGCGTGCTGATCGTCGATTGCGACGTCCACCAGGGCGACGGGACTGCCAGCCTGACTGCCGGGCGCGAAGACATCTTCACCTTGTCGTTCCATGCCGAGAAGAACTTTCCGGTTCGCAAAGCCCGCTCGAGCCGCGATGTCGGCCTTCCCGATGGCATTGACGACGATGGCTACATGGCAGCGCTCCACCGCCATCTGCCCGAGGTGATCGGAAATTTCGAGCCGGACCTCGTGCTCTACCAGGCCGGTGTCGACCCGCATCGCGACGACAGGCTCGGCCGCCTCGCCCTCAGCGATGATGGTCTTGCTGCACGCGATCGCTTCGTCGTGGCCCAGTCGCGCCGACGCGGCCTGCCGATCGCATCAGCGCTGGGCGGAGGTTACGGGGAGGACCAGCGCGCGGTGGCCCAACGCCACGCCAATTCGATGCTCGCCATGGCGCAGGAAAATGCGCGGGTGCACCAGGTAGCGAACTAGTCTAGAGACCGCAGCGGTCGCAGCACTGCAGCAAACGGGAGCTCCATGCATGGCCGATTTCGAAACCGATTACCTCATCGTCGGTGCAGGAGCCGTCGGCCTCGCATTTGCCGATACGCTGGTCGACGAGGATCCCGATTGCCACATCACCTTCGTCGACAAACATGCCAAGCCCGGCGGGCACTGGAACGACGCCTATGGTTTCGTCGCCCTGCACCAGCCTAGTGCGACCTATGGCGTCAACTCGCTCGAATTCCAGACCGAACATATCGACGAGCACGGCCCCAACAAGGGGCTACATGCGCTGGCAAGCGGTACCGAAGTGCTCGCCTATTTCGAGAAGGTCATGAACCTCAAGCTGCTGCCGACCGGGCGCGTCGAATACCACCGATTAAGCGAGTACAAGGGCAGGAACGAGGCTGGCGATGCTCGGATCGTGTCGATCTTTTCGGGTGAGGAAACCACGGTCAAGGTCCGTCGCCGGATCGTCGATGCAACCTATTACCAGACCTCGGTGCCTTCGACCCACACCCGCAATTTCGCGGTTGCCGGGGGAGTGGAGGTGGTTCCGCCAGGACACCTGCCCGAACTCTGGAAGCGCACCGATAACCTGCCCGACCACTACGTAATTCTCGGCGCGGGCAAGACCGCGATGGATACCGGCGTGTGGCTGATCGAAGGGGGTGTCGATCCCGACCGGATCAGCTGGGTTCGACCTCGCGAAAGCTGGCTGTGGAACCGGGTCTACACCCAGCCGGGCGAAGACTTTATCGAGCGCGTGATCGACATGCAGATCGGCCTGCTCGAAGCCGCCAGCAAAGCCGGGAATGGCGACGAGTGGATGCGCTTGCTCGGCGAACAGGGCTACTACCTCAAGATCGACGAGGACAGCGAGCCCGAGATGTTCCACTACGCGACCATCTCGCAGGGCGAGGTCGATATACTGCGGCGCATCAAGAATGTGATCCGCAAGGGGCGCGTCACCAGCATCGAGCGAGGCAAGCTAATTTTCGGCGAGGATGCCGTCGAACTTCCCGACAACACCCTGTTCATCGATTGCACCGCAACCGCAGTGCCGTTCCGCGCGCGACGCAACGACCGCCCCGTGTTCGATGGCGACACCATCACCCTACGCCCGCTACATATTCCGCTGGTGACGTTCAGCGCGACTGTCGCCGCATTCCTCGAGGCGAATTTCGACGACGATGCGACCCGCAATGCCCTCGCCCAACCGGGACCGCTGACCGACACTCCGGCGACATTCCCTTATGCCTTCATGGTGACCATGATGAACCGCGGGGCGTGGGCTCAGAACCCCGAAATCTCAGCCTGGCTCACCAAATCGCGGCTCGATCTTGCCAGCCCGACGATTGCGAAGCTGGTCGCCGAAAACAGCCCCAAACTGGCAGTTCTCTCGAAATTTCAAGAAGCTATTGCCGAGAATATGCCGCATCTGGCGCGTCTTGGAATGCAGGCCAAACAGATTCACGAGGCGCAAGTTTAGGCTATTCACGGGAACGATAGATTTTTGCTATTATTGTGCCGGTATGAAGAGACGCGATCTCCTCAAGGGTTCACTGGTGGCAGGCGCAGGCCTGGCGCTGCCCGCGCGCGTCTTCGCTGCACCGCAAGCTGGCACCAAGCGCGATCGTGCGCTGTTCAAGCTCGCCAAGCGCGAGCTCGACCGCGCCGGCGAGGTGATCTGGAAGCGCGATATCGTCGGGATCGCCGACTTTGGGCTGCATTCGGCTGAGCGGCGATTCCACTTCGTCAATCTCGACCGCGAGGAAGTGCAGAGCTACCACGTCAGCCACGGCACGGGTTCCGATCCCGAACACGATGGCTGGCTCAATCGCTATTCGAATGTTGAAGGGTCGAACGCGACCAGCCGCGGGGCCTACATCAGCTGGGAATGGTACGTTGGCCGGTACGGTACTTCGGTGCGGCTCGGAGGACTGGACTCTACCAATTCCAACGCCTTCGACCGCGCTATCGTGATGCACCGCGCAGCCTATGCCGAGCCCGATCACATTTCGCGCTGGGGCCGCCTTGGCCGCTCGAACGGATGCTTCGCCATGGGCGAGGAACAGTTCCGCATTGCCTTGCTCAACCTTTCGGGCGGGCGACTGCTTTACGCTGATAGCCTCGGCTGGGGCGAAAACAGCGAGATCGACGCAGAATAGACCTGTCGCCCGATCCCCTGAAGGTCGTATCTCCGCGACCTAGCTGGTGCGGAGATCGTCCTCGATCACTATTACCTCTTCGTCGGTCTCATTGGCGCGGTTGGACACGCGCGGCTGATCGAGGCTCGCCAGCACCGGCTCATCGCGGCCGTAGATATCCTTGAAGGTCGCGAGCTTGCCGTTGATGTCGGTCGCGACGGTGAAATAGGTGATGTAGACCGGCATTTCCTTGACGATCGGGACCCGCGTGTACTCGCCCGAGGTTGCGACTTCGACAGCCTCTTCCTTGGTTGCACCCTTGCCCAGGATCGCCATGGTGATCGCGAGTTCGAGCGCGCGCTCGGTCCGGATGCAGCCGTGGCTCAGGGCGCGATCGTCCTGGTTGAACAGGCCGCGCGAAGGCGTGTCGTGAAGGAAAATCGCGTGCGGGTTGGGCATGTCGAGTTTCATGCGGCCAAGCGAGTTGGCGGGGCCGGGCTGCTGCACCACGGTAATCCAGCCGTTCTCGCCCTTGGTCGCCTTGTAACCCGCAGCTTTCGCCCAGCCAGGGTTATTGAGCACCTTCGCTCCAAGCCCCTCACCCTTCACGATCGACTGCGGCACCGTCCAGGTCGGGTTGAAGATCACCCCCTCGACCGTTTCCGCAAGTTGCGGGGTCGCGGTGCGGCCGGGCTTGCCGACGATGGTGCGGTAGGTGCTGATGATCTTGTCGTTGACCGTCAGGCGCAGCTGGTACTCGGGCACATTGGTGATCAGGTACTGGCTGCCAAGGTCGCGCTCGAGCCACCGCCAGCGATCCATGTTGGCGCGGATAAGCTTGCGCTTGGCCGGGTCCTGCGTCTTCGCCAATGCTGCCTTGAGCTGGGCATAGTCCGGGTGCGCTGGGGTCAACTGCGCCAAGGTTCCGGCGATATCGCCGCTTTCGAGCGCCTGCGTAAGCAAGTCGCCGGTGCGCAGGACATCGCGGTCGCGGTCCACCACAAACCATTGCTTGCGTGCATCCATCGGCGTGCGGCCGTCGCGCAAATCCTCGACCAGCCAGCCGAAACTGCGGCTCGCAAGCTCGTCGAGCTCCTGCGACGGGCCCGAAGCGATCGCCGTACGCAGCGCGGCCAGATCGTAATCCTTGGGATCAAGACCCTCGGCCCCGATCCCGTCGATCACCGCGGCCAGCGACTGAGCGTTGCGGACGCTCCAAGGCTGCACCAGCGGGACGATTTTAGCCACCAGATCGCCCTGCACCATCGGTTCGGAGACCATGTCGGGGAATGCGGCGTCGAAACTCTTGGGCGCGGCGGACTGGCTCTGCTCGCCCGGGATGAGATTTTCGGGAGCGGATTCCTGCGCCTGCGCCGCAAAGGCGATGCCGCCTGCGATCGTCAGCGTCGTTGCTCCAGCCAGGAATTTGCCCACCAGAAGTTTCATAAGGTCTTTTCTATCCTTCAACGCGGCCTTTCCGGCCCATTCGGCGGGTCCCGCCACCTGTGCAACGGCCTATACCGCCTGTTGGCTCCCGCTATCAACCGGCCCGGCTTTCAGGACGCTGAATTACCTCGATTTGCGCCCACAATGTGGTGACGCGGCAACGGCGCGCGGCTATGGGACGCGTCGCATGAGCCGCAACCACCTCCTGATGCCCATAGCTGCCGCGATGCTCGGCGTCGCGTGCCTGTCGTTGATGGATGCCTATATGAAAGGCGCCGCGCTCGCGGCCGGGGCCTACAGCGCATCGATCCTGCGCTCGGGCATCGCGACTGCGATCATCTTGCCGGTTTGGCTCGGATCGGGCGCAAAATGGCCGGAACGCAGGGTCATGAAGCTGCACATCCTGCGCGGCACGGTGTCCGGTTTCATGGCTTTAAGCTTCTTCTACGCGCTGACGGAATTGCCGATTGCCGAGGCGATCGCGATATCCTTCATAGCGCCGCTGATGGCGCTCTATCTGGCGGCGATCCTTCTGGGAGAGACGATTCGACGCGAGGCGATCACCGGATCGGTTTTGGGCCTGATCGGTACCTTGATCATCGTCGGAGGCCGAATTGGCGCTGCCGATTACGATTCCGGGACGCTCAAGGGACTGGCCGCCATTACCTTTTCCGCGCTGCTTTACGCGTTCAACTTCATCGTGATCCGGTGGCAGGCGCAGGCCGCAAAGCCGGTGGAGATAACCGTCTTCCACAGCGGGGTCGCCTGCGCGGTGTTGCTGGTGTTTGCACCGTGGTTCTTCACGCTGCCGTCAATGGAGGTGCTGGGAGATATCACGATCGCGGCGCTGCTCACGCTCGGCGGATCGCTCGTGATTGCCTGGGCCTATGCGCGGGCTGAGACCCAGGCGCTGGTGCCGATGGAATACAGCGGGTTCCTGTGGGCGGCGCTGTTCGGGTGGTTGTTCTTCCGCGAAGAAATCACGTTGAGCACGATAGCGGGGACGGGGCTGATTGTCGTGGGTTGCTGGATAGCCGCCCGTCAGCGTCCTGTGGTCCCGCAAACGGAACAGTCAGCGCTCTAGTTCTGGTCGGTGGTATTGGCCGCTTCGGCCGGCTCATTGGCAAAGCTCATGGCGGCGCCAAAGCACGCCGCGACAGCCAGGGCTGCTGCCATCACGCCGGCGCGCACGCTGTTGATCGGGCGGGTCACGCCCTGCGAAGCATTCGTCATCAAGTCTATCCTCATCCGGGCGGAGTTATCGACGCCCTTCCTTGTTGCATTAACGGCGAAGCAAGGGTGATGTTCCGAATTGCGATGTTCCGGTGCTGGGACGAGGTTGTCGGCGGAACAAGTGGTATCCGAAGCCCGGTGCGCCCCAACCAGTCCCCTTCTGGTGCGACCCGAAGGATCCGGCGTTCAGTCCTAGCGGACTTCCGCCTGCGAAGTTTCGTCCTGACCAGTCCCTGCACTGCCCCCTGAAAAAGCAAAGGCAAGGAGGAAGCTACCGACCAGCACCATGCACGCGGCGATTAGGCCTGCGCGCAGACTGGCGATTTCTTGCCTTGCTCCTTCCGGTGCACCCAAGACGGCTTCCCTCAACGTTGTTCCGGGCTTCGGATGCAGGTTTGTAACACGATCGGCGAAGAGATGGGGTAAAGCGTTGTAAAACGGACCCCCTACTATCCTCCCCTTGACCTCGCGCGCCTGAAAGAGCAGGTGCCGCGGCAAGTTTCGCTTCCTGTTTTCCTCCCCAGGGGGCCAGACAACCCATGAAAGGATGACACGCGCCCATGACTCAGGTCGGCAAGGACACGCTCGGTACTCGCTCCAACCTCAATGTGAACGGCAAGGAATACGCCTACTACTCCTTCGCCAAGGCTTCCGAGACCATTGGCGACGTCTCGCGCCTGCCGACTTCGCTCAAGGTGCTGCTTGAGAACCTGCTGCGGTTCGAAGACGGGGGCTTCACCGTTTCGACCGACGACATCCAGGCGATCGCCGACTGGCAGAAGGACCCGAAGACGGGCAAGGAAATCCAGTATCGCCCTGCGCGCGTGCTGCTGCAGGATTTCACCGGCGTGCCCTGCGTGGTCGACCTTGCCGCAATGCGCGATGCGATTGCCAAGCTTGGCGGCGATACCGCCAAGATCAATCCGCAGGTTCCGGTGAACCTCGTGATCGATCACTCGGTCATGGTCGACGAGTTTGGCCACCCCAAGGCCTTCGAAAAGAACGTCGAGCTCGAATATGCGCGCAATGCGGAGCGCTACGACTTCCTCAAATGGGGTTCGAAGAGCTTCCAGAACTTCAGCGCAGTGCCTCCCGGCACAGGCATCTGCCACCAGGTCAATCTCGAACACATCGGCAAGGGTGTGTGGTCGAGCCAGGATGCAAGCGGCGCGACGGTCGCCTACCCTGACACCTGCGTCGGCACCGACAGCCACACCACCATGATCAACGGCCTTGGCGTGCTCGGTTGGGGCGTCGGCGGGATCGAGGCGGAAGCCGCCATGCTCGGCCAGCCGGTCTCGATGCTGATCCCCGAAGTCGTGGGTTTCCAGCTCGAAGGCAAGCTTGCCGAGGGTGTGACCGCGACCGACCTCGTGCTGACCTGTGTGCAGATGCTGCGCGAAGTCGGCGTCGTCGGCCGCTTCGTCGAGTTCTACGGTCCGGGCGTGTCGAACCTGAGCCTCGCGGACCGCGCCACGATCGCCAACATGGCACCAGAATATGGCGCGACCTGCGGCTTCTTCGGGGTCGATGACAAGACGCTCGACTACCTGCGTCTGACCGGCCGCAGCGAGAAGCAGATCGCCCTCGTCGAAGCCTATTCGAAGGAACAGGGCATGTGGTTCGATCCGGCCAACGAGCCGGTCTTCACCAACACGCTGTCGCTCGACATGGCAGCGGTTGTGCCCAGCCTCGCCGGCCCCAAGCGCCCGCAGGACAAGGTGATCCTTCCCGAGGTCGATGAGCTCTTCAACGGCGACCTCAAGACCGTGTACAAGAAGGATGCACCCGCGCGCGTCGAAGTCGAGGGCAAGGACCACGATATCGGCGATGGCGATGTGGTAATCGCCGCGATCACCAGCTGCACCAATACCTCGAACCCCGATGTACTGATCGCTGCCGGACTGGTCGCGAAAAAGGCAGTCGAGAAGGGTCTCAAGCCGAAACCCTGGGTCAAAACCTCGCTCGCACCGGGATCGCAGGTGGTCACCGATTACCTGATCAAGGCTGGCCTGCAGGATCACCTAGACGCAATCGGTTTCGACCTCGTCGGCTATGGCTGCACTACCTGCATCGGCAACTCCGGCCCGCTCGCCCCGCCGATCAGCAAGGCGATCAATGGCAACGATATCGTCGCCGCCAGCGTGTTGTCAGGCAACCGCAATTTCGAAGGCCGCGTCTCGCCCGACGTGCGCGCCAACTTCCTCGCCTCGCCGCCGCTGGTGGTGGCCTATGCGCTGAAGGGCACCGTTACCGAAGACATCACCACCACGCCGCTGGGCCAGGACCAGGATGGCAACGACGTCTTCCTCAGGGACGTCTGGCCGAGCAATCTCGAGGTCGCGGAACTGCGTGCCAGCTCGATCGACCGCGAGATGTTCGAAAGCCGCTATGCCGACGTCTACAAGGGCGACGAGCACTGGCAGGCCATCAATGTCGAAGCTTCGGACACCTATCAGTGGCGCCCGGGTTCGACCTATGTCGCCAACCCGCCCTATTTCGAGGGCATGGACATGACCCCGGCTCCGGTGACCGACATCAACGATGCCAAACCGCTGGCGATCCTGGGTGACAGTGTCACCACCGACCACATCTCGCCCGCCGGTTCGATCAAGGCGGATTCGCCGGCCGGCGAGTACCTCCAGTCGAACCAGGTTTCGAAGGCGGACTTCAACTCCTACGGCTCGCGCCGCGGCAACCACGAAGTGATGATGCGCGGCACCTTTGCCAATATCCGGATCAAGAACGAAATGGTCCCGGGCGTCGAGGGTGGCTACACCACCTACAACGGCGAGCAGATGGCAATTTACGACGCTGCCATGAAGCACAAGGCCGACGGTACGCCACTGGTCGTGATCGGCGGCAAGGAATACGGCACCGGCTCGTCGCGCGACTGGGCGGCCAAGGGCACGATCCTGCTGGGTGTCCGCGCGGTCATCGTCGAAAGCTTCGAGCGCATCCACCGCTCGAACCTGGTCGGGATGGGCGTGCTCCCGCTCCAGTTCAAGGGCGGCGACACGCGCGAGACGCTGGGCCTCAAGGGTGACGACAGCTTCACCATCAGGGGCCTCGCAGACCTGAAGCCGCAACAGGATGTCGAGGTCGAAGTGACCCGCGCCGATGGCACCAGCTTCAGCTTCGTCGCGCAGTGCCGGATCGATACCGCCAACGAGCTCGAATACTACAACAACGGCGGCATCCTGCATTACGTGCTGCGCAAGCTCGCAGCAGATTGATGCGAGGCGCGGCAGGCCTTGCAATCGCGGCGGTGAGCCTCGCGCTCGCCGCCTGCGATGCCAGCGAGGCGGCCGATAGCGCAGATAGTGCCGCCCCCATCGTCGAGGCCGCGCCGACGGTTTCGACCATCGACGCCATGCAACTGCAGACCTTGCTAGAGGATGGCGGTATCCGACTGGTCGATGTGCGAACCGACGAGGAAGTTGCCGGGGGCGTGATCCCCGGTGCCGAACACGTCGTGCTCGACGATTTCGATCCGGCCAGGCTCGATCTGTCGGATGGGCGCGAAGTTGTACTCTACTGCCGCTCCGGACGCCGCAGCGAGTTCGCCGCGCAGCGCCTCGCCGAGCATACGGGCAAACCGGCCCGGCACCTCGAAGGGGGGATCACGGCCTGGGCCGACGCAGGGCACCCGATCGTCCAGGACTGACCCGAATTCAGCGCCCATCCATGTTCGCGACCTATCCTTCCCGCATGACTGGGGAGGAAGCGCCATGTTTCACCAGACCTTACTTGCTGCCGCCATCGCCCTCGCCTCGGCGGCGTTGCCCGCGGCGGAGCAAGAGACAAATCCGCAGATAGATTATCAGGGCTTTCTCGAGCTCACGAGTGAATTGGGCGAGGTTCGCGCGCAACATCGGTTGCCGTTGGCCGAATTTCTCGCCCGAGCGCGTGCAGATGGCGCGATACTTCTCGATACGCGCAGCGCTGCTGCGTTCGAGGCCGGGCATTTGGAAGGGGCGGTGAACCTGCCGTTTTCCGACTTCACCGACGACAAGCTGGCCCAGGTAATTGGTCAGGATGCAGACCGACCGATCTTCATCTATTGCAACAACAACTTCTCGGACAATGTCGCCCCGGTCACGTCGAAGCGCGCGCCATTGGCGCTCAATATCCCGACCTTCATCAACCTGCACGGCTATGGCTACACCAATGTCTGGGAACTCGCCGATGTCGTGGCGATCAGCCAGGTGCCCTGGGTTACCGGCTCCCCGCGCGGATAAAAGAACGGGCGGTATCCCGTAAGAGATACCGCCCGGACCAGTTTTGAAGTTCCGTCAGGGGGTCGGTTCACGCCCCCTTGCGGATCTTGAACTTGCGACGGCCAAGGATCGCAGCGGCCGCCGCACCGAACAAGAGGGTCATCGGCGGAGCCGGTACATCGGTGCCGCTCGAAGAACTGGTGCTCGAACTCGAGCTGCTGCTCGAGGAACTGGAAGAGCTCGACGAAGACGAAGAACTACTGCTCGACGAACTGCTGCTCGATGAACTGCTGCTCGACGAAGAAGACGAAGAACCGGTGCTGCTGGTGATCACGCCGGTGCTGCTGCCGCTGGTCGACATGCCCGATGTGCTGCCGCCCGAGCTCGACGAAGACGAGGAGCTGGAGGAGGAGGACGACGAGCTGGAAGACCCGCTCGACGATCCCGAAGAACTACCGCCTGTGCTGGTGCCGCCCGAGCTCGAGGACGATCCGCTCGAGCTGCTCGACGAGGAAGAGCTGGACGATCCGCTCGACGAACCACCGCTGGTCGAGGATCCGTGACCCGGCTTGCCAGGCTTGCCGCTCGAACCGCCCGAGCTGGACGAGGACGAACTGCTGGAGCTGCTCGAGGACGAGCTCGACGACGAGGAGGAAGACGAGGACGACGAGCTCGAGATGCTACCGGTCGTGCTCGAGACCGAACCGGTCGAGGTCGAGACGTTGCCCGAACTGCTCGAAACCGAACCGGTGGAGGTCGAAACGTTACCCGAGCTGCTCGATACCGAGCCGGTCGAAGTCGACACCTGGCCGGTCGAGCTGGAAACATTGCCCGACGTCGTGCTGCTGGTGCTCGAAATCGCGCCGGTCGAAGTGCTCACTGCGCCGGTGGTGCTCGAGGTCGAGGTCGAAACGCCGCCGGTCGAAGTCGAGACCTGGCCGGTGGAGGTCGAGGTCGATACCTGCCCCGTCGACGAAGTGATGCTGCCGGTCGAGCTGGTGCTCGACACCTGGCCGCTCGACGAGGTGGTCGAAGTCGAGTTGTCGATATCGATGATGATATCCTGGCCCTGCTCCTGACCACCCGAAGTCGAGGTGGTGGTGCTCACCGAAACGCTGCCGCCCGACGATCCGCCGCCGAAGAAGCCGCCGAAGAAGCCGCCGCCGAAGCCGCCACCGAAACCGCTGCCGCCATAGACAACGGGGCCGCCGCCACCACCGCCAACGACAGGCGGGAGCGGGGGAAGTGCAGCCGGGATCATCCGCGCCCGAACGATCGGCGGGCATTCCTCGGCATTGGTGTAGGTTTCGACGATCTCGCCACGCGACTCGACGCTGCGCGCGGCACCGCCATCGAGCGGTGCGCATTCGACCACGCGGTTGGCCACCCGGCGCTTGCGCTTGATCGGCTGCGGGATCTCGCGCTCACGCTGCTTGATGTACTTGATCGGGACCTGCTTGATCGGGACGGGCTTGCCCTTGATCTCGCTGGCATAGGCGGGATTGGCCGTCGCCGGATCCTCGGCCACGTGCACGGCACCGCCTGCTAGCAGGGCGACGCCTGCTGCGGTTGCGGACAGCTTTGCTGCGAGCAGTTTAACCGACATGGACAAATACTCTCACTTGCTTCGCGGAATGCGTCAGACCGGCGGTTCCGGCCTAGCGCCTATTCCTTCCCATGCAGTTGACGCAGGTGAGTACCGCCATCGCAATCGCGTTAACTACGATTAGGCGGTTCGGCTGACGAATTTTTGGCGGAATCGCGCGGGTTCGGGGCGAGTTGTCCCGTATTGGAACCGAAATTCAGCTAATTATTGCTCGAATTTTAAGGATTTCCATCGAACAAATTGCTTTGCGACGTTCCGTTCGAGTTGGTCGGAGGCGCCATTTCGAGGTGTTCCCACCCGGCATCGTTGAGCATCCGGCCCCGTGCCGTGCGCGCCAACAGCCCCAGCTGGATGAGGTACGGCTCGATCACTTCCTCGACGGTATCGCGGGGTTCGGCGAGGCCCGCGGCGAGGGTTTCGACCCCAACCGGGCCGCCCTTGTAAGTACCTGCAATCATGTGAAGATACCGCCGATCCATCGCATCGAGACCGAGCGAGTCGATCTCCAGCCGGGTCAGGGCATCGTCGGCCAGCGCGCGCGTGACCGTGTCCTGGCCAGCGACATGGACGAAGTCGCGCACCCTGCGCAGCAGCCGCCCCGCGACTCGCGGCGTCCCGCGCGAGCGGCGCGCAATCTCCCGCGCGCCCGCAGAATCGATCTGCATACCCAGCAGCCGCGCGCCGCGGGTGACCACCAGCTCGAGCTCGTCATGGCTGTAGAAGTTGAGCCGCACCGGAATGCCGAAGCGGTCGCGCAGCGGCGTCGTCAGCAGGCCCTGGCGCGTGGTCGCGCCGATCAAAGTGAAGGGCGGCAGGTCGATCCGCACGCTGCGTGCTGCCGGCCCTTCGCCGATGATGATGTCGAGCGCCCGGTCCTCCATCGCGGGGTAGAGGATCTCCTCGACCACCGGATTGAGGCGGTGGATCTCGTCGATGAACAGCACGTCGTGCGGCTCGAGATTTGTGAGCAGCGCAGCGAGGTCGCCCGCCTTGGCGATCACCGGGCCGCTGGTGGCGCGAAAGCCGACGCCCAGTTCCTTCGAGATGATCTGCGCAAGCGTGGTCTTGCCGAGACCGGGCGGGCCGAAGAACAGCGTGTGGTCCATCGCCTCTCCGCGCGAACGGGCGCTGTCGATGAACACCCGGAGGTTATCGCGCGCCGCCTCCTGCCCGATGAACTCGGCGAGGCTCTTCGGCCGCAGCGCGGCATCGGGGTCGTCGGCCTGCCGCTCGGGCGAATGGAGGGGGATGGGGTCGGTCATTCTAGAACGGATTCACCGTGTAGCCGCGCTGTTGCAGCAGCGCATGGGCGGTCATCGCCGACAGCCCCATTTCGACGCCGGGGATCAGTTGGTCACTGCTGACGCCATAGGCTGCCGCGCTTTGCCCACAGAGGATGAAGCGCACCCCCTCGTCCAGCATCTCGCGGATCATCGCGGCGCTGGGGTTCTCGCCGGCAAGCTCATGCGCCGCCCAGCCCTCCGCCGACAACAGGTCGAGAGTGGCCTTGCCGTGCACCACGACAGCGACGCGGATATTGTCCGGATCGACGCCCGCCGCCGCATGCATGTTGATGAAGCGTGCCGCGCTCTCGAATCCCCGATTGCGCGCGCCCTCCTCGCCCGGCTTGGACACGTCGAACGCATGGGCGAACCCGGTGTCGGCGGGAACCTCGCCGATCCCCTCCACCGGCGCATGCGGGCCGAAGCTTTCGAACACCGGCCCGGTCTTGAATGCGGACATGTCCTGCGCCGCCGCAGGGCTTGCCAGCAGCGCCAGAAAGATCAGCCTAAGCAACAGCTTCATCATCCACCCTCTTTCCGATTGGGCAGGAACCGGTCCATGCCAAAGGGGCCTGCGCCCGCCGCCGCGAAATGCGCACCGAGAAAGACCAGCACTATAGCAGGCCACCAGCCGCGAAAATCCTCCGCCCAGTGTACCATGACCACGGCGACCACGAAGTTGGCGAACACCAGCACCCCTGCCCAACGGGTAAACAGTCCCAAGACCAGCAGGACTCCGGAGATGAATTGCACCCACACCGAGAGCGGGGCGAGCAGTTGGGGCTCGGGAAATCCGAATGCCGTCAGGAAGTCGACGAATTCCTGCATCCGCGCCGGACTGACGATGTTGTCCCATGTGCCGTAGATCAGGAACGAACCAGTCAAAACTCGCAATGCCGCCAGCGTCAGATCCTGTGCGCCCACCGGTACATTCGGATTCAACCATTCTTTCATCGAATCACCCCGCAGCCCTTTTCAATGCCACGCGGATCAATTCGCTTTCACTCGCGTCCTCGCCCAGTTCGCCTTGCGCCCGCGCGACAGCCTGCGCCGCCGCAGGGCTTGCCAGCAGGCCAATTGCACCAATGAAAGTGGTCGTTCTAGCCTTCAGCAACACTGATCTCCAACCGCAATTCAACCGCCCTGCCTCCCGCGCTCCTATAGGGTTCCCAGCCCAACAGGGAGAAGAAGTAGTCGCCCCATGACCGCTCGTAGGTCACGGCTGCCAGAAACTTTTCCGATCCTTCGCCCCGCGGCTTCGTGAACACCGCGACGTAGCCACTATTCCGACCCCATCCAGTGCAAGACGAGAGATTGTCCGGAGCGATCCGATATAGCCTTCCCACCATCGAATCGGGGCCATCATCCACGCGATAGACAGCTGCATGCGATCGCGGAATTGCTCGAATCTGCTCGACCTTGAGCAAGACTGAGCCGGGTGGCCTGGTCGACGGCGGATTGGCAAAGACGATGGCATTCGGAACGGGATTCTGCCCGCAAGCGGCGGCCGGACTTGCAGCGAAAATAGCCCCGAGCGCCAAAGCCAGAGTTGCGACCCTCCTCACCCCGCTGCCCTTTTCAGCGCCACGCGGATCAAATCGCTTTCGCTTGCATCCTCGCCCAGCTCGCCTTGCGCTCGCGCGACAGCCTGCGCCGCCACCGCCGGCTTGAAGCCGAGGTTCTCGAGCGCGGAGACAGCATCGGCGCTCGCCCCTCCTGCAGGAGAGATACCGGTAACAGCTACGCCAGTAGTGCCGCCTCCCGGCAGCGCCCCGGCCTTGTCCTTCAATTCGTTGACGATCCGCCCCGCCAATTTCGGCCCGACGCCTTGCGCCCGCGCGACCATGGCCGCATCGCCGCCAGCACAGGCATCGCGCAGCTCGCCGGTCGACAGGGCCGAAAGGATCGCCAACGCAACCTTGCTCCCCACCCCCTGCACCAGCGTCAGCATGCGGAACCAGTCGCGCTCGCCCGCTTCGGCGAAGCCCAGCAGCCGCATGTCGTTCTCGGAAACCTGCAGGTCGGTATGCACGGTGCATCCCTCGCCGACCTCGCCCAGTGCGGTGAGGGTCTTGGTCGAGCAATGGACAAGATAGCCCACGCCCTGCACGTCGACGATCGCCCAATCCTCGCCCACTTCGTCGAGCCGCCCGGATAGTTTTGCAATCATGAGCCACTTTCTGCGCTATCGCTTCGCTGCTTGAGCGCGGTTTGTTCTTGCCGCATGGCTTGGGAATGCGCCAGTCCAAACACCCATGTTCAGCCTGCCATCCACAAGTCTGAATGGATGGAACACATGGAACACGGTCCTGATGTTGAAATCCTGGCGCGCGAAACACCACAGTGAAGCAGGCCGAAAGGTGCGCGAGAATGGAGGCATGGCGCGCTTGTGCCACGCGCGCTTGAAGTAGGAAAAGTTTGGTTTGCTCGACACGACCGGATGATCCGCTAAGACAGCGCGCATGAGTTGGAACACCTTCGGACGCGTCTTGCGCTTCACTACCTGGGGGGAAAGCCACGGCCCTGCGCTCGGCGCGGTGGTCGACGGTTGCCCTTCGCAGATCGCCTTGTCCGAAGCCGACATCCAGCCCTTCCTCGATGCGCGCAAGCCGGGGCAGAACCGCTTCACCACGCAGCGGCGCGAGGAAGACCTGGTGAAGATTCTCTCGGGAACCTTCGAAGGCCAGACCACCGGCACGCCGATCAGTCTGATGATCGAGAACACCGATCAACGCAGCAAGGATTATTCGGAGATCGCCAAGGCCTATCGCCCCGGCCATGCCGACTACGCCTATGACGCCAAATACGGCATCCGCGACTATCGCGGGGGCGGCCGGTCGAGCGCGCGCGAAACCGCGGCGCGGGTGGCAGCGGGAGCGGTCGCACGGCTGATCATCCCCGAAGTGAAGATCACCGCCTATGTCTGCGAACTGGGCGGCGACGCGATCGACCGCAGCGTGATCGATTTCGACCAGATCGACCAGAACCCCTTCTTTTGCCCCGACAGCTGGGCGGCCAAGCGCTGGGAGGAAAAGGTCGACGAGGCGCGCAAGAACGGTTCCTCGCTCGGCGCAGTGGTCGAATGCGTGGCCGAGGGTGTACCAGCCGGTTGGGGCGCGCCGATCTACGCCAAGCTGAGCGCCGATCTTGCCGCGGCGATGATGGGGATCAACGCGGTCAAGGGCGTCGAGATCGGTGACGGCTTCGATGCCGCACGACTGACCGGCGAACAGAACGCCGACCCGATGCGCCCGGGCGAAAGCGGTTCGCCCGAATTCGACGCCAACCACGCGGGCGGAATTGCGGGCGGCATCTCGACCGGACAGCCGGTGGTGTGCCGCGTTGCCTTCAAGCCGACCAGTTCGATCCTGACGCCGGTCGACACGATCACCGCTGATGGCGAGGCGACCCAGATCCGCACCAAGGGCCGCCACGACCCCTGTGTCGGCATCCGCGGCACACCGGTCGTCGCCGCGATGATGGCGCTGGTGCTGGCGGATCACAAGCTGCTGCACCGGGCACAGCAGGGCTAAGGAGCTAGCGCGGGATCATGCCGGAATTCCTGCGACGCACCTTTCCCGCCCGGTTCGACAATCATTTTCCGGGCACGCCAATCGCCTTCTACGCTTTCGTGCTGATCGCGGTGGCCACCACCATGCGCAGCCTGATCCATCTCGCGGCACCCGACGGCGGGGCGCAGAGCATCGCCACCATCCCGCTGGCCAGCTATTCGACGGGCGCCGCCGGGACGGTGATCGGCATCTTCAGCCTGTGGGGCCTGTCGCAGACGATCATCGCGGCGCTCTATTGGCTGGCAATCCTGCGCTATCGCGCATTGATCCCCCTGTTCTACCTGCTGCTGGTGGTCGAATATGCGGGTCGCATGGCGATCGGCCATACACGGGTGGTCGAAACCGTCTCAACCGCCCCGGGCTCGGTGATCAATCTGCCGCTGGTGGTTGTATGCTCCGCGCTCTACGGGCTCAGCGTGAGCGGAGCCCAGGCGACCCCACCCGACTGAGGCGCCGGCCGGCACCGCCCCACATGTAAATTCTTTCCTCGCCGCCTATCGCGCGCTCCAGCGTGTGATAATGTTCTCAAAGCTTCGGGAGAAAGCGCTTGAGGACTCGCAAGGATGAGCGGCTCGCCACGAGCCGAGCGATTGTCGTCTCGCTTCCGGGTTCGGACCTGGCGGCAACGATGGTCGATATTTCGCGTACCGGGTGCAAGATCGAGGTCGACACCGATCGCGTGGGCGTCGGCTCGACAGTCGTCATCGAGATGTCCGGAGAAACCATCGCCAGCGGTGAGATCGTGTGGCTGGCGCAGCAGGAATGCGGAGTCGCATTCCACCGCCAGATCTCGGCCGAGCAGGTCGATCGCGTCGCGGCAGTGATCGGCTAGGCAAGATTTCGGGTCAGAACCCGGGCTTATCCCCGCCTCAGTTGACCAATTTGCAAGCGACGGCGCGTTTCGTTGCGCTTTTCGAAACTAACTCTTGCTTGATCGAAAATTTCAATCGCAGTCATCGCTCAAAATCGCTTTTGTGCGTCGCAGCAATGCCTATCTGAACCCGTGAGTTTCAACCCGAACATACAGACAAGAGGGACAAATCCATGGGTATCATCGGTTCAACCATCAAGCCGTTCAAGGCCACCGCATTCCAGGCCGGCAAGGACTTCTTCGACGTCACGGACGAGGACGTGAAGGGCAAGTGGGCGGTCTTCTTCTTCTATCCGGCCGACTTCACCTTCGTCTGCCCGACCGAGCTCGAAGACCTGGGCGAACATTACGAGATGCTCCAGAAGCTCGACGTCGAAGTCTACGGCGTGTCGACCGACACCCACTTCAGCCACAAGGCCTGGCACGACACTTCGGAGAAGATCGGCAAGCTGAACTTCCCCTTCCTCGGTGATCAGAACCACCAGCTCGCGCGCAATTTCGACGTGCTGCGTGAAGGCGTGGGCCTCGCCGATCGCGCCACCTTCGTGGTCGATCCCGAGGGCGTGATCCAGCTGGTCGAGCAGACCTGCGAAGGCGTCGGCCGCAATGCCAACGAGCTGGTCCGCAAGATCCGCGCCGCCCAGTACGTGCGCAACAACCCTGGCCAGGTCTGCCCGGCTGCATGGGAAGAGGGCGAAGAAACCCTCGCCCCTTCGCTGGATCTCGTCGGCAAGATCTGAGCCTGACAGGCTGAGTTCAGGTCGGCGTCGATAGTGGCGCCGACCTCAAGAGCCCGAGCTCTTCTCGGGTCGCTGGAAGGCCCGGGGCATCTCTCCCTCCCCCCCCGCCCCGGGCCTTTTGCCTCCGCCGCATCGCCGAAACCCCGTTCCCGCACGCCGCCCGGAGTCCATCCATGCTCGACGATACGATGAAAGCGCAGCTCAAGACCTATCTCGCCAATCTGCGCGAGCCGGTCGAACTCGTCGCCTCGCTCGGCGATGGCGAGAAATCGCGCCAGACGCGCGAACTGCTGGAAGAGATCGCCGCGCTGCACGACATGGTCAGTGCGACCTTCGACGGAACCGATGATCGCACGCCCAGCTTCGTCATTCGCCGGGCCAGCGATGCGGAAAAGTGGGTGCGTTTTGCGGGCCTGCCAATGGGCCACGAATTCACCAGCCTCGTGCTCGCGCTGCTGTGGGCGGGCGGCCACCCTCCCAAGGTCGATGCCGACCTGATCGAGCAGGTCCGCGCGCTGGACGGCGACTTCCATTTCGAGATGTACTTCTCGCTCTCGTGCCACAATTGCCCCGACGTGGTGCAGGCGCTGACGCTGATGGCGCTCGAGAACCCGCGCATCACCGCGACGCTGATCGAGGGTGGAACATTCCAGGACGAGTTCGATGCCCGCGGCGTCATGGCCGTCCCTGCGACGTTCCTCAACGGCCAGCCTTTCTACAACGGCAAGATGGAACTCGCGGAGATCCTTAGTCGGCTCGACACCAATGCCGATGCCAGGGCGGCCGAAAAGCTCTCCGCCAGGGATCCGTTCGAGGTCCTCGTGGTCGGCGGCGGTCCCGCTGGTGCTGCCACCGCCATCTACACCGCGCGCAAGGGCTTCCGCACCGGCATCGCGGCGGAACGTTTCGGCGGCCAGCTGCACGATACGCTCGGGATCGAGAACCTGCCCGGCACGCCCTATACCGAAGGCCCGAAACTGGCCGGCGAGCTCGAGCGTCATGTCGGCGAATACGATATCGACCTGATGAACCTTGCCCGCGCCGTCGAACTCATACCGGCGAAGCGGGAAGGCGGCTTGCACGAGGTCAGGCTCGCCAATGGCGCCAGCCTCAAGTCTCGCAGCCTGATCCTCGCGACCGGTGCGCGCTGGCGCAACCTCGGCGTGCCCGGCGAGGCAGAATATCGCAACAAGGGCGTCGCCTACTGCCCGCACTGCGACGGTCCGCTGTTCAAGGGCAAGCGCATTGCGGTGATCGGCGGCGGCAATTCGGGCGTCGAAGCGGCGATCGATCTTGCCAAGATCGTCGGCCACGTCACGCTGATCGAATACGACGCCAAGCTGCGGGCCGACGAGGTTCTGCAGGCCAAGCTGCGCAGCCTGCCCAATGTCGAAATCGTGACGAGCGGTCAGACCACCGAGATCACCGGCAGCAAAGGCCGGATGAACGGGCTCGTCCTCAAGGACCGCAACAGCGGCGCGGAGCGCCGCATCGCGCTCGACGGCGTGTTCGTCCAGATCGGCCTCGTTCCCAACACCGAGTGGCTGCAAGGCAGCGGCCTCGAGCTTTCGGCGCATGGCGAGATCGTCACCGACGGAGAGGGTCGGACCAATCTCCCGGGCATCTTCGGCGCAGGCGATGTGACCACGGTGCCCTACAAGCAGATCGTGGTAGCGATGGGCGAGGGTTCGAAGGCCGGCCTCTCGGCATTCGACTATCTCATCCGGACTCAGCCGACAGAGGATGTGGCGGAGGCCGCCTGAGTCTCGTCCGCACCTAAATTGCCCTGCCGCAAGCGGCGGAGCTCAAATCGGGTTTCTCAATCAATCAATAGAAATTAATCGATTAGACAGCTTACTGCGCAAGGCGCATTCTCCCCTCATAAGGCTTGGGCTGTGGTCCGAGTCCCCCCATCTGGTGAGAGGAGAATTTCCCATGGACGCAAAGACAGGCGAAATGAGCGGCGGCTGCCCCGTACACGGCGGATCGATGCGCGGCCTGCTGGGACGCACCAATCGTGACTGGTGGCCCGATCAGCTCCAACTCGACATCCTGACGCAATCGGGCAAGAGCGCCGATCCGCTGGGCGAGGACTTCGACTATTGCGAGGCCTTCAACGCGCTCGATTACAATGCGCTCAAGGCCGACCTCACCGCGCTGATGACAGACAGCCAGGCCTGGTGGCCGGCAGACTATGGCCATTACGGCCCGTTCTTCATCCGCATGGCATGGCATGCCGCTGGTACCTATCGCACCGGCGACGGGCGCGGCGGCGCATCGAGCGGGCAGCAGCGTTTCGCTCCGCTCAACTCCTGGCCAGACAACGGCAATCTCGACAAGGCTCGCCGCCTGTTGTGGCCGATCAAGCAGAAATACGGCAAGCACATCAGCTGGGCCGACCTCTTCATCCTGACCGGCAATGTCGCGATCGAATCGATGGGTGGCCCGGTGTTCGGCTTCGGCGGTGGACGCAAGGACGTCTACGAACCCGAAACGGTCTACTGGGGAACGGAAGAACAATGGGTCAACGAGGGCGTTGCCACGCGCATCCGTCCCGATGAGGGCAAGGCGCTGGAGAACCCGCTCGCCGCGATCCAGATGGGCCTGATCTACGTCAATCCGGAAGGTCCGGGCGGCAATCCGCACGATGCCGAGGGTATGGCGCGCGACATGCGCGAGACCTTCAGCCGCATGGCGATGAACGACGAGGAAACCGTCGCGCTAACCGCGGGCGGCCACGCCTTCGGCAAGGCGCACGGCGCCAAGCCCGCCGATAGTTTCGGCGGCGCGCCCGAAAGCGAGCACCTGGCGCTGATGGGCTTCGGCTGGCTCACCGACAAGGACGAGATCGAGAAAGGCCACATCACCACCTCGGGCATCGAGGGGGCGTGGACGCCCAACCCGACCGAGTGGGGCAACGATTACTTCCGCCTGCTGTTCAAATACGAATACGAGCTCGTCCAGAGCCCGGCGGGCGCGAACCAGTGGCAGCCGATCAATCCGGACCCCGAGGACATGGCGCCCGATGCGCGCGATCCGTCCAAGAAGGTCCCGACCATGATGACCACCGCCGACATGGCGCTGAAGCGCGATCCGGAATATCGCAAGATTTCCGAGCGCTTCCGTGACGACCAGGCGGCGCTCGACGACGCCTTTGCCCGCGCATGGTTCAAGCTGTGCCACCGCGATATGGGGCCCAAGGTGCGCTACATGGGTCCCGAAGTCCCGTCAGAAGACCTGATCTGGCAGGATCCGGTACCGGCAGGCTCGACCCCTTCGTCCGGCACGGTATCGGACTTCAAGTCCAAGGTGCTCGGCAGCGGCCTGTCGGTCAGCGAACTGGTCAAGGCGGCCTGGGCCTCGGCCTCGACCTTCCGCAATTCGGACCATCGCGGCGGTGCTAATGGTGCCCGGGTCCGGCTCGCCCCGCAGAAGGATTGGGCCGCGAACGATCCGGAAGAACTGTCGCGCGTCCTGTCGAAGCTCGACGAGTTGCGCGGCGAGTTGTCGATGGCCGATGCCATCGTGCTCGCAGGCGCGGCGGCGATCGAGAAGGCGGCGAAGGATGGCGGTTTCGACGTTTCGGTCGATGTCACCACCGGGCGCGGCGACGCCTCGCAGGAGCAGACCGATGCGGAGAGCTTCGAGCCGCTCGAGCCGTTTGCCGATGGCTTCCGCAACTACCTCAAGACCAAGGCCGACGTGAAGACGGAGGACATGCTGGTCGACAAGGCACACCTGCTTGGCCTCTCGATCCCCGAGATGACCGCACTGGTCGGCGGGATGCGCGCGCTTGGCGCGATCAGCAAACATGCCAAGCATGGCAACAGCATCGGCGTACTCACCGATCGGCCGGGCACGCTCAGCAACGACTTCTTCGTCAACCTGCTGTCGATGGACACAGAGTGGTCGGTGATCGACGATAGCGGCGACGAGGAATTCCAGGGCAGATGCCGCAAGACCGGCGCCGACAAGTGGACCGCGACACGCACCGATCTCGTGTTCGGTTCGAATTCGCAGCTCCGCGCAATCGCCGAAGTATTCGCCGAAAGCGGGGGCGAGCAGAAGTTCGTCGACACCTTCGTCAAGGCCTGGACCAAGGTGATGGATGCCGACCGGGCAGACATCGCCATGGCGAAATACCGTGGCTAAGTAGCGATCGGCCTGAACCGGTTCGACCCTTTGGGTCGCAGGGAATCCCCGGCAGCCAGTTCACTGGAGGTCGGGGGTTTTCTTTTTCAGGGGTGGCGTTCTAGCACAATGTCCCGCCGGGCGAACCATCGCCCTTCTGCGTCACGATCCAGTGTCACAATCCCACTTCCGCCGCGCAACTCCTGTCTCTCGCGATAGAAATCGTCCACGAGGACTTCGCCCGCAAACACGACGTCATCGACATAATAGGGCCTTCGCCCGGGTTCGCGCACATATAGGTGTATATGCGCGGGCATGGTCATAGCAGGATAGGGGCCGGGCTTGATCGTTTCGAATCGATAGCGTCCGTCTGGTGGGCATAGATTATCACTCCCGGAGCGGGCGTTGTACCATCGCTGCGAAAGACAGTTCCGGTCAAAACCATCGGTTCGCCCGGCTCCTGTGCAGGTCCGATTCGTGCAGTCCAAGAGATGTCCTCGACCGCCATTTCCAGCGTCGCTTCGCAGCCTTCGCAGGCATAAAGATCCTCGCGAGCGCCGTCTTCGGCAGCGGGCGCTCTCCCTGAACATGCGACAACCAATAGCGGCGCAAGAATGCGGATTGCAGGAGGCATCGAAATGTTCAAGATCGTGCTCATGGGACACAGATATACTGGCGTTGCGCGCGGTTTCCACTGGATCATCGCATTACTTTTAGTGTGCCAGATCGCCTTGGGAATGTTAGCCGATGATGCAAGCCCGCCGCGATCGTGGCATTATCTCGACGCGCATGCCCAGTTGGGGATTACGCTCTTCGGTCTGATGCTGTTGCGGGTCGCATGGCGGCTAGGTCATCCACCACCACCGCTTCCCGCGCGCACTCCTGTCTGGCAGGCGCTCCTTGCGGGAAGCGTCCATGGTGCGATCTACGTGCTGGTTCTGTTGCTGCCAATTACCGGTTATGCTTTGTGGATGTGGGACCAGCGCATGGTGCGGCTCTATGGCCTGTTCCCGCTGCCTTTGGTCGACACCTCTTCGGTGGCCGAATTCTGGCGCTCGCTGGCCGGATACGCCCACGAATGGGGATTCTACGTCCTGTGTGGCCTGCTAACATTGCATATCGGCGCAGCCGCGGTGCACGAGCTTCTTCTGCGCGACCGCCTCGTGCGCGAGAGGATGCTCTAGCCGCACTTGGTTGGCGCTGTTAGGAGCCACCAATGGACCGACCCTTTCGATCACCAAAGCGTCTCACAGCGGCTTTCCTTTCCCTAACCACTTTTATGGCTCTCGCCTTGCAGACTACGATCAACGACGACCGCGACGGATCGGCGTTGGTCGCATTCGCACTCCTGTTCCGATTTTTCACCATCTGGAGCAATTTCGCCGCCGGTCTGGTGATGGGTTGGATCGCGTCGGGTCGCCACATTCCGCGGGCGGCGCTGTTTGCGCTCGCGACCGCGCTGACCATCGTCGCGCTGGTCTATTGGGCCCTGCTTGCGGCAGACCATCATCCCGTTGGGCTCGACTGGTGGACCAACCTTGCCTTTCATGGGCTGATCCCAGCCGGGGTGATCGGCTGGTGGATGGTCGTCACGCGGCATGATGCCGCTCGCTGGGCCTTGCTGCCTTTCGTGATGATCGCCCCGGTGATCTACACGATGTTTGCGCTCGGTTACGGCGAGTTGACCGGGTTCTACGCCTATTTCTTCCTCGACAAGAGCGCACTTGGCTGGGGCCAATTGCTGGCCAATATCGCCGGCCTGGCGCTGTTCTTCATGGCCATGGGCGCGGCGCTGATGGGCATCCGATCCCTCGTCGGGCGCGGACCCCGCCCTAGCGTCGCCGCTTGAGTACGAGGTAGAGCGCACCCTCGCCGCCGTGCC
Source organism: Altererythrobacter sp. CAU 1644 (assembly GCF_029623755.1). Taxonomy (NCBI): domain Bacteria; kingdom Pseudomonadati; phylum Pseudomonadota; class Alphaproteobacteria; order Sphingomonadales; family Erythrobacteraceae; genus Altererythrobacter; species Altererythrobacter arenosus. The sequence continues at coordinate 1,719,835 of NZ_CP121106.1, read as the reverse complement.
GGATATGGGCGCGTCGTATAGCGGTGATCGCATTCTCGTGGCGGCTGGCAGCAAGCCAGTCGAGGATCTTGGCACGGATCGCCCCACGCTTCGCGGCGCGATCAGCAGGGTCGACGGGCCGCGAGCGCCCGGCGATCAGCAGCACCACGCGGGCGTCCATCGCGAGCGCCTGGTCGAGCCCGCTCATCAAGCGGTCATAGGCTGCATCGAGCGAAAAACCGTGCAGGTCGAGCGTGAAGTCAGGCTGGATCGCGCCCGACTTGATCCGCCGATCCCAATGGCCATCGAGGCCGGAATCGTGCTGCATCGCTTGCGGAGCGGGCGGCGGGGCTGGTCTCGGCGGTGCTGGTTTTGGGCTTGGTCTTGCGGGCCTGGCTGGCACCGGCTTGAGCGGCTCGGCCTGCTTTACAGGTGGCCGTACTCGGCCCTCCATCGGAGTGACGCTGGCCGCAAGCTTGGCCCAGGCGGCAGCTTCCTCGTCGCTCAGCCCCCGCGGAATGCTCATCGCTGCGCTTCGAGGCGGGCAACCGTCCCCTTTGGCACAAGCACTAATGCTTCGCCGCGCGCGCTCATCCCGCCCGCGATCCGGCGCGCATCTTCGCCCGCGCCCCAGAAGGTGTCGAACCGGTTGGCACCCTTGATCGCACCACCGGTGTCCTGCGCAATCCACAAGCCGTTCGCTTCCTGGCGATCCATCTTGAGCCAGACCGGCGCGCCGAGCGGCACGAACTTGGGATCGGCGGCGACCGAGCTTTCACGGCGCACCGGCACGCCAAGCGCACCAAGTGGGCCGTCGCCTTTCAGCTCCCGGAAGAAAATCCAGCTCTTGTTGAGATTGAGGATCTCATCCGCCTCGGTCGGATTGTCGCGCAGCCACGCCATGATCCCCTGCATCGAAGTGGGATAGGCCGTATCCGGCCCGATCAGGCCGCGCTGGCGCATGACCGCGCCTATACCGACATACTCGCGCCCGTTCTGCCCGGCATAGCCGATCCGGATCACCTCGCCCGTCGGCGTGCGCAGGCGGCCCGAACCCTGGATCTGGAGGAAGAAGAATTCGATCGGATCGGCCGCCCAGGCGATCTCGAGACCGCGCCCGGCGATCGCACCGCTCTCGATCTCAGAACGCTCGTAATAGGAAACGAACTTCCCGCTCGCATCGTAACGACCGAGCGGCGGGCGCCCGGTACGCTCGGCCTCGGGCATGTCGTCGGGCCACGCGCGCACCAGTTCGGGTGGCATGGAATAGACCGGTTGCTCGCAGCCCGGCTGGCGGGTCCTGCAGCCGGCAATCTCGGGCTCGAAATAGCCCGTGGCGAAGGCCGAGCCATCGCCGACCCGCGCGGTCTCGAAATGCGTCACGAAGAACTCGGTGGCGCGGCCGACCGGCCAGGTCAGGGCGGCATCACAGGCGGGCTTCCAGTCGCCGCCGTTGGTCAGGCCGCTCGCATCAGCGCGGGTCAGCAGTTTGGGGCAGGATTCGAGGAAGCTCGCAAGGCCGGTGCCAGCATCGCCGAGCGTCATGCCGAGCGCACCGACGCTCGGCCCGCGGACCACTCCGGCGAAGTTTGCGCTCTCGACCGAGGTCGCCGACGGCGGGGTCGGGGTAACAGGTGTCGGCGGTGTACTCTCCGGCACCAGCCGCACGCATGCCGACAGGGTAAACAGCGCCGCGAGCGCCAGCCCCTCCGAAGGCCAGTGCCGTATCATCCGCTCCTCCCTCAATGCGGTTGTGTGGGTGAATTAGCCTTCGTCGGTCTCGTCGAGCAGCCAGTCGGGACCGGCTGCATCGATATTGCGCGAGAACGTCCAGATGTCGCGGCTTTCAACGGCGTCGTCGAGCGAGCCGGCGATGACATTGCCATCCTTGTCGCGCGTCACCGCGGCAATATCGGCGATGAATAATACCGCGACCCGCGCGATGCGACCATCGAGACCGGCCGAGTGGATGCGGGTCTCTTCGATCCGGATCAGCTTGTTCTCGAGCGTGTGGCCTGCCGACTCGCGCCCGTCGATCGCAGCCGAGAAACTGGCGTAGACGTCATCGTCGCACAATTCCTTCAGCGTCGCCTTGTCGCCGTTCCAGAAGGCTTCGAGCACCATGCCGTAGGCACCCTTGGCGCCTTCGAGGAAGTTGATGATGTCGAACCGCGCATCGGCAGCAGCAATTTCGCGCACCCCGCGCTCGACCGCCGGTACCGCTCCTTCGAGTCGCGGCATCACGTTACGAGCCGGTTGGGCGACTGCGGCCGTCGGCTGTGCCTCTGGAGTCGAGCTGTCGGGAGCGTCGAAACGCTTGGGTATGACTTCCTCTTCGTGCTCGGCCCGCTGGCCCAGCACAGAATAGAGCCTCAGCCCGAGAAAGGCTGCGATCATGGCGAGGATGACAATTTCAACTATCACGAGTCTACCTGGCAATCTGGCGTTCTAATCTGCACAACGCCGCAATGTTCCCCTTGGTGCCCTAAATAGGGTCGAATTACAATTCGACAACGGCAATTCCGGAGGATTTGAGCCACTGCAAGCTCTCCATTTGTCGCATAGCCCGCTTGAGCCGCTGCTGAACGGCGGGCGCACCATGCATCTGTTGCGAGCGCGCCCCAGCAGTGCTAGGCGCGCCGCCGAGCCGCACCACCTGCGGCAGTCATAGACATCATAGCACGAAAGTTATCTCATCATGGCCGACGAAGGCGACGTCCTCACCGATATCGATACCGCAGCAGCAGCCAATGGCGCCGACACCGGCCCGGCCGCCGGAATCATCACGCAATATGTCAAGGACATGTCGGTCGAAAACCCAAATGCTCCGGCTGTCTACCAGTGGACCGAGCAGCCGCAGATCGACCTGCAGTTCAACATCGGCGCTGACACGGTCAACGAAGAGATCACCGAGGTCGAACTCAAGATTAACCTCTCCGCCACCACTTCGCAGGGCAATGCCTATCTGGTCGAGCTGGTCTATTGCGGCCTCGTCGGCATTCGCAACATGCCCGAAGATCGCAAGCACGCCTTCCTGTTTGCAGAGGCTCCGCGCCTGCTGTTCCCCTTCGCCCGCCGCGTAATCGCCGACGCCGTCCGCGATGCCGGTTTCCCGCCGCTGATGATGGACCCGATCGACTTCAACGGTCTCTACCTCCAGCAGCTCGCCGCGAAACAACAGCAGGACACCACCGCCGCAGGCGAAACACCGCCCGCCGGCGAAGCCTGATCAGGGCGCTAGCGGGGCCGCCCAGGTGAGCCTGCTCAAGAATGTGGGGACCATCGGCGGGCTGACCGCGGTCAGCCGCATTTTCGGCTTCGTCCGCGACATCCTGCTCGCCCGGGTGCTCGGCGCGGGCGGGGTCGCGGATGCCTGGCAACTCGCGTTCCAGCTTCCCAACCTGTTTCGCCGCTTGTTTGCGGAAGGCGCCTTTGCCAGCGCCTTCGTGCCGCTGTTCAACCGGCACATGACCGAGGGAGAGCCGGAGGCGCGGCGGTTCGCCAGCGAAGTGCTCGCGATCCTGCTGCCGATCCTGGTGTTCTTCGGCGGGTTGATGATGCTGGGAATGCCGTGGATCCTGTGGCTCTTCGCCAATGCCGACCTGCGCGCCGATAGCGAGAATTACGCGCTGGCCGTCACGATGGGGCAGATCGCCTTTCCCTATCTGATGTTCATGAGCCTGGCGACGCTGACCGCCGCCGTGCTCAACTCGCTGTCGCGCTTCGCCGCTGCCGCCGCGGCACCGATCATCCTCAACATCTGCCTGATCACCGCGCTTACCTGGGGGGCGATCCAGGCCGACAGCGAGGCGACGCGGCAGATGACCGGCATGTTCCTCGCCATCGCCGTTTCGGTCAGCGGGTTGCTGCAATTGCTGTGGCTCGGCTTCTGGATGCGCCGCGCTGGGTTTGGGATTCCCTTCGCCCGTCCGCGCGTGACCCAGCGCGTGAAGGAGATGGGCGTACTCATCATCCCCGCCGTGTTCGGCGCAGGCGTTTACCAGATCAGCCGCTTCATCGACCTGGCCTTCATCCGCGGCCTGCCCGATGGATCGCTCACTTACATGGCCATGGCCGATCGCTGGAACCAGCTGCCGCTTGGCATTATCGGCATCGCTCTCGGCACGGCGATCCTGCCCGCGCTCAGTCGGTTCATCGCGCGCGAGGAAAATGACGAGGCGCAGCGTCTGCAATCGAACGCGATTGAGCTTGCCATGCTGCTGACCGTGCCTGCCGCCGTTGCACTGTTCTTCACCGGCAGCGCCTTCGTCCGCGTGTTCATGCAGTCTGGCGCATTCACGATGGAGGATGCGGCGATCACGGGAACGGTGGTCTCGGGGCTCGTCATTGGCCTGCCCGCCTATGTGCTGGTCAAGGTACTCACACCCAATTTCTTCGCGCGCAAGGATACCCGGACCCCTGTCATCACCGCCGCGATCAGCCTGGTGGTGACAGTCGCGCTCAATCTCTACCTTGTCCCGCGGATCGGCGTGCTGGCGCTGGCCGTATCCGGATCGATCGGCGCCTGGGTGAATACCGTGCTGCTCTATGGCATCCTCGCGCGCCGAGGCTTCTTCAGCATGAGCCAGCGCGTGGCCGGTCGGATCGGGCGGATCGTGCTCGCCGCAGCGCCGATGGGGGCTGCGCTGTGGTACGCGATGCAGATGGGCGATCCCTATTTCACCGGCACGACCGCCGAACGCGGGTTCTCGATCCTGGCGCTCGCGGCGATTGGTATCGCGACCTACGGGATCAGCGCGGCGCTGCTCGGCGTACTCGACAAGGCGACCGTCCAGCGCCTAATGCGCCGCCAAGCCTAACCCGAACAGAGAATTTATCCATGCGCGTCGTTTCCGGTATCCAGCCCACGGGCAATCTCCACCTCGGCAATTACCTGGGGGCGATCCGCAATTGGGTGCGCATGCAGGACGAGATGGAGCCGGGCAGCGAATGCCTGTTCTTCCTGGCCGACCTGCACGCGATTTCGATGCCGCACGAACCGGCCGAGCTCTATCAGGGCACTTTGGAAATGGCCGCCGCGCTGGTCGCCTGCGGGATCGATCCGTCGCGCTCGGTGCTGTTCAACCAGGCCCAGGTTCCAGCCCATGCTGAATTGCAATGGCTGCTGGGCGGTACGGCGCGAATGGGCTGGCTCAACCGCATGACGCAGTGGAAGGACAAGGCGGGCAAGAACCGCGAAGGTCAGTCGATTGCCCTGTTTACCTATCCGGTCCTCCAGGCCGCCGACGTGCTGCTCTACCAGGCGACGCATGTGCCGGTCGGCGAGGACCAGAAGCAGCATCTCGAACTGGCGCGCGACATCGCACAGAAATTCAACAACGATTTCTGCACCGAGGACGCGCCGGTCTTCACTTTGCCTGATCCGATCGTCCCGCCCGAAGCGGCGCGGATCATGAGTCTCCGCGACGGCAGCGCGAAGATGTCGAAATCCGATCCATCGGAGATGAGCCGCATCAATCTCGTCGACGATGCCGACACGATCATGCGCAAGATCAAGAAGGCAAAGACCGATCCCGAACCGCTCCCGAGCGAGATCGGCGGCCTGGAAGACCGGCCCGAGGCGCTCAACCTCGTCACGATCTATGCGGCGGTGACCGGTGACTGCCCTGACGCGGTCCTGGCGCAGTTCGGCGGACAGGGGTTCGGCGCGTTCAAGCCCGCGCTTGGCGAACTCCTGGTCGAGACGCTTGCACCCATTTCGGAGCGCTTCCGCGAGCTCAAGCAGGACCGCGAGGTACTCGATGCGATTCTCGCTCGCGGGGCAGCCAAGGCGCGAGATATGGGGGGGTCGACCCTCGCTGCCACATACAAGGCACTGGGTCTGGTACGCGGCTAGAGCCCCCTGGGCCCGAGCAAGGGTCTGAAATCGGATAACAATTGTTAAGGCGGGCGTTCAATGGCCATTCAGGCCATCTTCTTTACAACACGCCCTATCGATGACAGCCTGCGTCCGGCATGAGGGGCGGTGCGTTTGCGCGTCAGTTGTTTTCGAAGGATAAACAAATGAAATTCTCGATCAAAGACACTTCCCGCGCGCTCAAGCTCGCCAGCGTGCCGCTCGTGCTCGCCAGCCTTGCTGCATGTGCCACGCCGTTCAAGGCGGACGTGTCGCGCTTCCAGTCGCAGATGCCGGCGCCGCAGGGCGAGAGCTTTGCCGTTGTGGCCGATGATCCGGCGCTCGCCGGCGGGCTCGAATTCGCGCAATATGCCGACTTCGTCGAAGCGCAGATGGAGCGCCTGGGCTATGCCGAGGCCGCGTCGCCCGAAAGCGCCACGCTGCTGGTGCGGCTCGACTACGGTGTCGACAAGGGCCGCGAGCGAGTTCGCACGACCAACACCGGATTCTACGACCCGTTCTGGGATCCATGGTACCGCTATCGCAGCCCGTTCTATCACTCGCGCTATTACTCGCGTTTCCGCCCGAGCGGTTACTGGGGCTACGGCTTCTACGATCCGTGGTTCGGCGGCCCCGAGGTGCGCAGCTATACCGTGTACACCAGCGGTGTGGACATGAAGATCGATCGCGCTTCGACCGGCGAACGCCTGTTCGAAGGCAAGGCCGAAGCGGTTTCGACCTCGAACCGGCTGCAGTATCTGGTTCCAAACCTGGTCGAGGCGATGTTCACCGACTTCCCGGGCAATTCGGGCGAGACCGTGCGCATCACGATCAAGCCGGAGAAGGAAAATACGGTCCGCCGTATCAACTGACCCGGAATTTCAGAGTAACAAAGTAGGGCGGCTCCAGCGATGGGGCCGCCCTTCTCTTATCGGGAATGCCTCAGGACGCGCTGCACTGCCCAACTGATGCAGGTGACGTAAAGCGCGCCCTCCATCATCGCCGTGCCGAGCTGGCTGAACATGTAGAAGCTATCCTCGCCGAACAGCGGGCCCAGTTCTCCCACCGCGATCCGCGATGCGGGAAAGCTCGCCTCGATCTCGGCAAGGCTGCGGCCGAACAGCTTCCCACCCGACAGAACCACTGCGGCGCCCACCCCGGCACCGAACAGTGCGGTCGCGAGGACATGCGTCATGCGGCCCCATGCCAGCCTGCACGCCGCAGCCGTCATCAACCCCGCGGCAACCCCCAGTGCTGCGCCTTCACCCATGCCGGTTACCGACGACAACTCGATCCCGGTCACGGCCGAAATGCCGGACTGTGCGAGCACCTGACCCAGCGCGCCTACGGCAAGCCCGCCGGCACCTCCGCCCAGCGTCAATGCCAGGTAACCTGGGCCGCGCCAGGCGGCGGCTGCGCCCATGCCGACCCCGATGGCAGAAGCGCCCAGAACAGCGAGCGCAATCGTCAGGATGACGACGGTCGCGATCGACCCGAACCCACCCTGGGTCGCCATTATGCCGTAAAACACCCCGCCGATTGCCCCGGCAGCGGCTCCGCCCATAGTTGCAGCACCCGCGATACGACCGCCGGTCGACGCAAGATCGTCGACCTCGTTGGCAGCCTCCTCCGCCGCGTGGTCCTTTACCGCGGCTACGAACCGGTAGCCGTGCTTGGGCACTGTCTGGATGAAGCGGGGGCTGCCCGGCGTGTCGCCCAAGGACCTTCTCAAGCTGCGAATGCACTGGGTCAGAGCTTCGTCGGTCACCGGGATGCCGCGCCATACCTCGCCCATGAAGCGATCCTTGGAAATGAGTTCCCCCGGATGGGCGGCAAGCAATGCAAGCGCATCGAAATAGCGGTTGCCCAGCTCCACGACTTCGGCTCCGCGCCGCAGCTGGCGGTTGGCCAGATCGAGCTCGAACTCGGCAAAATGCAACACGGTGGGCTGCAGGTCCATGCGCTCCCCTCTTCCCGACCGGAGCTATGTCACGCCGGGGCGAAAGGGAAGCTTTTCAGCGATTTCTCAGGATTTCCTCATGTCGCTCAACCGGGAAACAGGCAGTCATGACGGCATGAACGACACCGCAAGCGCAACCACGGACAAGGCTCACAATACCCGCTGCACAAACGGTTGGCGGATTGCAGGATGGGGCGCACTCGGCGCCCTGCTGGCGCTTCCCGCTATCGCCATGCAACTGACGGGCGAGGTGCAATGGACCACCAGCGATTTCATTGCCGCGGCGGTCATGCTGGTCCTGCTCGGCGCAGGGATCGAGCTCGGCTTTCATTTCTGCCGCGAGGGATTGCATCGTGCAGGGGCGGTGCTTTCTGCCTTCGTCGCCTTCTTGACCATCTGGATCGACATCGCCGTCGGGATCATTGGCGATGGCCCGATCAACCTTGCCTTCTATGCCATGCTCTTGGCGGCACTGGTGGCCGCTATCCTCGCGCGCTTTCGCGCCGCAGCGGCGATGTGGATCGCCGCCACGCTGGGCTTCGGGCAATTGGCGGTCGGACTGGCGGCGGAGTTGGGAGGTTACCCCGACTGGTTCGGCCCGGTCTTCTTTGCCGCCTGGTGGGCGCTCGTCGCACTGCTGTTTGGAAAAGCCGCCGCGGAACACAAGTCCACGGCGGCCTGAATTGGGCGCAACTGCGCGCGCGGCCGAGGCGCCTGCGCGGCGTGCACGACAGCCCTTCCCGCGTTTACTAGCGGGCCGGGCGGATCAGCGGATGGCAAGCTCTGACATAAATTCCCGTTCGGGTTTGATGGCCGAAAGCTGGCGCAGACAGACCACGCGATCAAGCCTGCGGCTTCGGACCCAACTCATCCTCGTCCCACATATCGGCGATCGCGATCAGTCGGTGCAGCAGTTCTTCAGGAAGCGGACCGACCTTTCCCAGCTCTGGATGGCCGGGAATCGGGCCTTGCGGAGCGACGCCCTGTTCCAGCGCCCGCCGCGCGGGCGCCACGGCCTCATCCGTCTTGCCGATCGCGTAAAGGATCATGGCCTGCCCGGCATTGCCGGCGAACGGCTTGTCGAAAGGGCGGCCTCGCTCTGCCTGCGCGCGCGCGTCCCAGCGATCGAGCGTGTCGAGCGCCCGCGCGTAGCGCGACGCATCGGCAAGGTAGCCAATCAGGAAGGCATATTGCATCGACACATGCGCCGCGATGGTCGCGTCATCGAGGTCGATCAGGCGGTCGAGCGCGATGAGGCCGTCTTCCTGGCGTCGCGCTTCGAAATGGGCCAGGGCTTCGGCCTCGAGGGCAGCGAGCTGGCGGGTGAATTCGTCCCACTCCTCATCGCTGCATTCATCCATGACGGACCTCTCAGAGCTTGCCGTGGCCCCCGGTCGAACCGAAGCCACCTGCGCCGCGCTCGGTTTCGTCGAGGCTGTCGACCTCTTCCCACGCGGCCTGCGTGACCGGTGCCAGCACCAATTGCGCCACGCGGTCGCCGCGCGCGATCGGGAATGGCTCGGCACCGTGGTTGATCATGATCACCTTGAGCTCGCCGCGATAGTCGCTGTCGATCGTGCCCGGCGTATTGGGCACGGTGATGCCGTGTTTGAGCGCGAGGCCCGAACGCGGCCGCACCTGGATCTCGTAGCCTGCGGGGATCGCCATCGCCAGGCCGGTCGCGACCGCATGGCGAGCGCCGGGCGCCAACGTCACATCCTCGGCCGAGACGACATCCATGCCCGCAGCGCCGCCGGTTGCGTAGCGCGGCAGGTCCAGACCTTCACCATGCGGGAGGCGGGTTACTCTTACGGCAACCCTGTCAGTCATCTTCGCCGGTCGAATTCAGCGCTGCTGCAATCCGTTCGGCGAGGGCCAGGGCAACATCGATCTTGGGCATTTCGTCCAGCTGTTCGATTTCATCGCCCATGACAATGGTGACCTGGTTCTTGTCCCCACCCATGACATCGCCCGAGACGTCGTTGGCAACGATCCAGTCGCATGCCTTGCGCTTGCGCTTGCGGCGGGCGTTGTCGAGCACGTCCTCGGTCTCGGCGGCAAAGCCTACCACCAGCTGCGGACGTTCCTTGCCCGCGGCGACATTGGTGAGGATGTCGGGATTCTCCTCGAGAATGAGCGCCGGCGGCGCGGAGCCGCGCTTCTTCATCTTTTCGGAACGATATTCCTTGGGCCGCCAGTCGGCGACCGCAGCGACCATGACAGCGGCATCGGCGGGAAGCGCTTTCTTGACCGCCTTGTTCATGTCTTCCGCGCTCTCGACGTCGATACGCTTGACCCCCGCGGGCGTCTTGAGCGCAACCGGACCGGCGACCAGCGTCACCTTCGCGCCGAGCGCGGCAGCCGCAGCAGCAATGGTGAAGCCCTGCTTGCCCGACGAGCGATTGGCGATGTAGCGGACCGGGTCGATGGCTTCCCAGGTCGGGCCTGCCGTGACGAGTACGTGCTTGCCCTCGAGCGGACGGTGGTCCTTCGCGACCGCAAAGCTCTCGCCATCGAGCGCGTCCTCCGCGGAGGATTCGACATCGGCCAGTTCGACCGGCGCGGCGGCGGCTTCGCCCGGTACTGGCTCGGGTGCGTCCTTGTTGTCGCTGACTTCGTGATTGATCGCCTCGGCGTCGGTCGGCGGGGCAGACTTCGCCGCACCCTTCTGCGCCATCAGCGGCCCTTCGAGATCGGGAACCGCATCGGGATCGACATCGTCTTCGACCGGGAGTTGTTCGCTTTCTTCGAGCGCCGCCTCTTCAAGCTCGGCAGCGGCTTCCGCCTCGAGGAACTCGGCTTCGATATCTTCGGCCGACTTCTTGGGCGTCGAGCGCGGGATGATCGAGGACAGCAGTCCGCCCAGCCCGCCGCCGCGCGGTGCAACCTCGGGCTCGATCGCTTCGACTTCTTCCTCGACAACCGGTGCCGATGCAGCCTTGGCGGCAGGAGCTTCCACCTCGATGCCGAAGTGCGCGGCGATCGCGGCCCAGATCGCCTCGGGTTCGGGCAGTCGGCCATAGCCGAACTCGCCGCAGGCCATCGCGCCCTCATCCGGGTGCAAGACCTCGACCCCGGCCTGCTTGAGCCATTCGACATTGCGCTGGGTCGTCGCGTGCTCCCACATGCGCACGTTCATCGCGGGGACCGCCATGACCGGCTTGTCGGTCGCGAGGATCAGCGTGGTCGCCATGTCATCGGCAATACCTGCAGCCATCTTGGCGAGCAGGTCGGCGGTCGCGGGGCAAACCACGACCAGATCCGCTTCGCGGCTGAGCTGGATATGCCCCATCTCGGCTTCGTTCTTAAGGTCCCACAGCGTGGTGTGGACCGGATTCTCGGACAGCGCCGCCAGCGCCATCGGGGTGACGAACTGCTGTCCCCCCTCGGTAATCACGCAGGTGACGTCGCCGCCGCCCTTGCGGATCAGCCGGACGAGCTCGCACGATTTGTAGGCCGCGATACCGCCGCCCACGACCAGCAGGATTTTCATGTCGGTGCCGCTCAAAGGACCATTCCCATGCCAGCGGGCAGCGAAACGCACATGATTATCGCCGAGCTCCCCTCGTCAAATACCTTCGCGCCCTGCCTAGCGACGGGACGCGTTCCCGCCAAGCCTGCGGGGATAGTGGTTAAATTTTACCTAGCACTGTCCTAACATCCGGCTAACGTTGGCATCAATCACATGAGGGGGAGATTTCATCATGGCTGTCGTCCTGCGCGCATTATTGTTCCTCGGCGGGCTGTTTTTCGTCCTCATGGGGATCGGATTCCTGTTCGATCCGGTGGGATCAGGGGCCGATTTCGGCATCGCGCCGAATGGCACGCTGGGTCTAGCCTCGATCCGGGCCGACATGACCGCCTTCTTCATCGTCGCGGGCGGCTGCCTGATCTGGGGCGGCTGGGCGCGCAAGGGCGATCCCTTGCTGGTCACCGCCGCGCTGATGGGGATTGCGATCATCGGGCGCTTGCTGACCCTGTTCGTCGACGGACCGCATGACGACTGGTTTCTTCCGATCATCGTCGAGTCGGTGACGGTGATCCTGGCGCTGATCGGCAGCCGGGTGTTGCCGCACACTGCGCTGATGGGCGATGCCGACTAGGCGGGCTTGCGCGCGCTCGTGACCAGGTCGCGCAGTGCTGCGGGCACCCAATAAAGGCCGACGAACCACGCCGGGACAACCATCAGGCCCCAGTAGAAATTGTTCTCGCGCCCAGCGATCATGAACAGCAGGCCATAGCCGGCAAACAGGAGCAGCGCCTCGAGCCCGATGCGCTCCTTCAGAGCGGCCCAGCCGAGCAGGGGCAGAAACATCAGCGGCGCCCCCAGCCAAGCCGGTAGGAGGTAGAGACCGCTGGTCAGCGTGATCGATTCCAGCCATCCCTGTGGCCCGCGCAGGGCGAGCCAGGAAGGTGAAAGCTGATCGGCGTCGCTGGTCAGCTGCGCGACGGTCCCGACATGAATGGCAAGCAGCACCAAGAACAGGAGCGCGAGCGCAACCCATGCCCCGGCCTCACGCCAATCGCGCCGCCACAATGCGAGCGCGCCCATCAGCAACACAAACGGCAGCGCGTGTTCGCGGATTGCGAGCGCCAGTGCGGCCGCGACCCAGGCGGCGCGCCACTTCCCAGGCCGTTGAAGTGCGAGGGCGATTGCCAGCAAGACGCCGGACCAAAGCTCGTGCAACACGAAGTAGATCGGCTTGTAGCTGACGGCGATTCCGAGCAACACCAAGCCCACCGCGATCATCTTGCGCGGCGGGCGCGCAATGATCGGCGAAAGCCTGCGCCACCAGGCCCAGACAAGCAGCAGGCCGAGGATCGCAGCCATGGCCCATACACCCCCGGGGCCCACCGCCGCGCTGATGGTCGCGAGAGTTGGCAGCCGCACCGCGAAGCCCGGGCGTACCGGGAAGTTGCGCGCGCGCTGCTCCTCGACTGCTACGTCGTAATAATTCTCACCCGCTGCCACGCGCTCGATAATGACGTCATAAAGCGCGAGATCGGTGTCGCGGCCGGACCTTTCGTCTGCAGCGACAGGTGCACTGGTCGGCGCGGCGGCTGCCGGTGCTGTCCCCTGCCCGGTCACAGGCGCGCGATATAACAGGGCCGCGGCGAGCAGGACGATCGCCGTGAAGGCGAGCAAGGCCAGCGCCTGCCCGCGCGTCCACTCGGCGAAACGCGTCGCTTCGCCCATTCGCTAGCCGATCCAGCCCAGCGATAGCGCCCCGGCGACCGCTCCTGCACCGATCGCGGCAGCGAGCACATAACCGAGCCATCCGCGACCTTGCCGCTCGCGCCGCTCCCACATCAGTTCGATATCGGGCAGCGGCGGCGGCTCGGGCGCACCGCCCTTGGGCGGGAAGCGATCCTCGATCCGGCGGATCAAGTCAGGCAGACGCAGCAGTGTTTCGGTATCGGTACGGATGCGGTCTGCCAGCGCCGCTTCCGGCCCCAGCTCGTCGCGGATCCAGCTGCGCACATAGGGCGCGCTGACCTCCCACATGTTGATCTTGGGATTGAGCTGGGTGGCAATGCCTTCGACCATCACCATGGTTTTCTGCAGCAGCAGCAAATGCGGCTGGGTCTGCATGTCGAAGTCGCGCGTGATCGCGAACAGCCCGTCGAGCATCTGCCCGACCGAAAGCTCGCTCACCGGCTTGCCGCGCATCGGCTCGCCCACTGCGCGCAGCGCGGTCGCGAACTCGTCGACCGAGTGATAGCTCGGCACGTACTGCGCCTCGAAATGGATTTCGGCGACGCGGCGGTAGTTGCCGGTTGTCAGGCCGTAGAGGATCTCGGCCAGCCACGCCCGTGCGCGCCGGTCGATCCGCCCCATGATGCCGAAATCGATCGCGACGATGGTGCCGTCGTCTTCGACGAACAGGTTCCCCTGGTGCATGTCGGCATGGAAGAAGCCAGCGCTGATCGCCTGGGTGAGGAAGGCGATGACAAGTCGCGAGGCAAGCTGCGGCAGGTCGTGGCCGCGTGCCTGCAGCTCCTCGATCTTGCTGATCTTGACCCCGTCGACCCATTCGACCGTCATCACGCGGCCATTGGTGCGATCCCAATCGATGTCGGGAATGCGGTAACCCTCGATCCCCTTCATCGCCTCGGCCAGCTCGGAGGCCGAGGCCGCTTCGCGCCGCAAGTCGAGCTCGCGGTTGGTCCAGCGCTTGAAATTGGCAATGGTGAGGCGGGGACGCAGGCGCGCGGCCTCGCCGCCCATTGCCTCGACATGCGCCGCCGCCCATTCATAGGTCTGGATATCGCGCTCGAACCGCTCGCGAATGCCCGGACGCAGCACCTTGATCGCGACCTCGCGGCCCTCGGTCGTCACCCCGCGGTGGACCTGCGCGATCGAGGCCGCACCGACCGGTTCGGGATCGATCGAAGCGAAAAGTGCGTCGATCGGCTGGCCGAAGCTCGCCTCGATCACCGCCTCGATCTGTTTGAACGGAACGGGCGGCAGGCTGTCCTGCAAGTGGAGGAGATTGCGCGCCGCTTCCTCGCCGACGAGGTCAGGACGCGTGGCCAGCGTCTGGCCGAGCTTGATCGCAGCCGGGCCGATATCCTGGAATGCCCCGGCATAGTCGGGCACGCGCGGCGGGAACGTCCCGAGCCGCGCAATCCGCGCCAGCCGCTTGACCGGCGGCGGCGTGTTGGGATCGCGTTCGATCCCCTGGAGCGCGCCGTGGCGGCCCATCGTGCGGCCCCATTTGAGGAGCCGAAAGATATGGGTACTTGGCCGCGTCACCCTATACTTTCCAACCCGAGTGGATCGCGACGAGGCCGCCCATGATCGGTTCGACCCGCGTGTTCACGAAACCTGCTTCGCGGATCATGCCCTCGAATTGCGGCATGGTCGGGAAGCGGCGGATCGATTCGATCAGGTAGCGATAGCTGTCCTCGTCACCCGCGATCGCCTTGCCGATCTGCGGGACGAGTTTGTGCGAATAGAGGTCATAGGCCTCCTTGAATCCCGGCCATTCGGTGGTCGAGAACTCAAGGCAGAAGAACCGCCCACCGATCTTGAGGACGCGGTGCGCTTCCTTCAGCGCTGCGGGGATATCGGTGACGTTCCTGATACCGAAAGCAATCGTGTAGGCATCGAACATGCGCGCCGGATAGCTCAGCACCTCGGCATTCTGCTGCGACCAGGTCAGGCCGGTCAGCCCGCGCTCGACGGCGCGCTCGATCCCGACGTCGAGCATGTCCTGGTTGATGTCGGCCACCGTCACCTCCGCTCCGCGCGCGGCCATGCGGAACGCGATATCGCCGGTGCCCCCGGCCATGTCGAGAATCGCCTCGCCCGACTGCGGCTTCACGCGCCGGACAAAGCGATCCTTCCACAGCCGGTGCATGCCGCCCGACATGGCGTCGTTCATCACGTCATACTTGGCCGCGACATTGGAAAAGACTGCGCCCACGCGCCGGGTCTTCTCCTGCGGATCGACATCTTCGTAGCCGAAGGAAACTTTATCAGTCATCGCCGGGCGCCTTAGGATGAATTGCGGGCGCGGCAAAGGGTGTTAAGGGAAGGAAATGCCGGAACTTCCCGAAGTCGAAACCACTGTGCGCGGGCTCGCACGCTTCATGCAGGGCGAGCGGATCACGCGCGTCACGCTCAACCGGCCCGACATGCGCCGCCCGTTCCCGCCCGAACTGGTACAGGTGATGACCGGCGCACAGATTACCTCGCTCTCGCGCCGCGCCAAATACGGGCTCATCCACACCGACCGCGAACAGACGCTGGTCTTCCACCTGGGCATGAGCGGACGCTGGCGGATCGATCCCGAGGAAGACGACAAGCACGACCATCTGGTGATCGAAACCGCGAGCAACCGCTTCGCGCTCTGCGACCCGCGCCGCTTCGGTTCGGTCGACCTGATCGGTACCGGCGCGCTCAACGAATGGGCGCCCTTTGCCGCGCTCGGTCCCGAGCCGCTGGGCGACCAGCTTTCGCCTGCCTACCTCAAGGCGGCACTCTCCGGCCGCAAGCAGGCGATCAAGCTCTGCCTGCTCGACCAGCGCATCGTCGCAGGGCTCGGCAATATATATGTATGCGAGGCGCTGTGGCGCGCCGGGATCAGCCCGCGCAAGGCAGGCGGCCGGGTGACACGCCCGCAGCTCGAACGCCTGGTCCCCGCCATCAAGGAGGTGCTGGCGCAGTCGATCGATGATGGCGGCTCGTCATTGCGCGACTACGCCACGCCGACCGGCGAACTCGGCTACTTCTCCACGCGCTTCGACGTCTACGACCGCGAGGGCCAGCCCTGTCGCCGCGACGATGGCGGCACGATCAAACGGTTCGCCCAGGGCGGCCGCAGCACGTGGTACTGTCCCAAGTGCCAGAAGTGATGGTGGCGCGCCTGCGGAGGGGCGGGAATAGGTTGACGATTCGCCCTCTCGCTACTATGTGCGCCGCTTTCCGGCGTGAATCGCCGTTTTTGCAAACAGATTAATCAGGAAATCGGTCGCCGCTTGGGTGACCCGAAACAAGGACGAACATGGCCAACACGCCGCAAGCCAAGAAGCGCATCCGTCGCAACAACCGTCGTGCCGAAGTCAACGGCGCGCGCATGAGCCGCATCCGCAGCTTCGTCAAGAAGGTCGAAGCCGCTTGCGAAGCCGGCGACAAGGAAGCTGCCGCCACCGCCCTCAAGGCTGCACAGCCTGAAATGGCGCGCGGCGTCGCTCGCGGTGTGCTCCACAAGAACACCGTTGCACGCAAGATGTCGCGCCTCACCAAGCGAGTCGCAGCACTCTGATTCGCTCCGACCCGGCCGGGTCGCGATCGATTTTACAACATTAGGGCCGCCCCGTTTGGGAGAGGCCCTTTGTTTTGTGTCGGATATGTGAACACTCCTGGTGGCCTGTCGAAGCGTAACCCTAGGAAACCTCACGATTCGCACCCGGCCGAACACCAAAATCTATATTTTTCAAATATTTAAACGCAAGTCTGCGGGGTTGCGGCGAGTCAACCGATTTATTTCAGATTTTTTGCACTATCCCCCCTTGTGTGAATCGCTCAGGCGTAGATAAATCCAAATCACACCCGGGGCGGGACAGCCTGGGTTCTTACAGATCGGCTCGATGGGGGGAAGCTCGGGATACCGTTTCCGAGCTAAGGCGAAGCTTTGCCCGTCGCATTAGAATTGGGGTCACTCTGGATGTATTTCCGGAGGCGGGATAGGATTGTCTGAACGATGGCGCAGAACGGCGATAATGGTCGCGCATTTAAACGGAAAGTGGATGAGGATCTGATGGAAGACGCCGAGGCGGTAAATCTCGCTGCCGATTGGGCGGACATCAGCCAGGGGCTGCGCAAGGACTTGGGGCACCAGTTGCACAGCCAGTGGATCAAACCGATCCAGATCGGTGGCATCGACAAGGACACAGGCACGCTCGATCTGTTCCTGCCGACCGAATTCTCGGCCAATTGGGTCAACGACCGATTCCACGACCGGCTGCAGCTGGCATGGAAAATCGCCCGCAGCGAAGTGCGCAAGGTTCGCGTCCAGGTCCACCCGGGCCGTCGCCAGATCCACGAACTGCGTCTCGATGGTGGCCGCCGCGCCGCCAACGATGGCGGCGACACCAGCGCGATCGCAGTTGCCGCAGGAACGATCGGCGATGCCGGTTTCACCAGCTCGGTCGGCCTCGACCCGTCGCTGACGTTCGCTGCCTTCGTCACCGGTGAGGCCAATGTGCTGGCCAAGAACGCGGCCGAGCGCATGGCGGCCACCGAACAGCCGCAATTCTCGCCGCTCTATCTCAAGGCCGCGACCGGCCAAGGCAAGACGCACCTGCTCCACGCCATCGGCCATGCCTATCTCTCGGCACATCCGCGGGCGCGCATTTTCTACTGCTCGGCCGAGCGCTTCATGGTCGAATTCGTCCAGGCGCTGAAGCAGAACCAGATGATCGAGTTCAAGGCGCGGCTGCGCAGCTTCGACCTGCTGCTGGTCGACGACATCCAGTTCATCATCGGCAAGGCTTCGGCGCAGGAAGAGCTGCTCTATACGATCGACGCGCTGCTGGCCGAAGGCAAGCGCCTCGTCTTCGCCGCGGACCGCGCGCCGCAAGCCCTGGACGGGGTCGAACCGCGGCTGCTTTCGCGGCTGTCGATGGGCCTCGTTGCCGATATCCAGGCAGCCGACATCGAACTGCGCCGCAAGATCCTCGAATCGAAGCTCACGCGCTTTGCGCCGCTCGATGTGCCCGGCGATGTGGTCGATTTCCTCGCCCGCACCATCACGCGCAACGTTCGCGAATTGGTCGGCGGTCTCAACAAGCTGATCGCCTACGCCCAGCTGACCGGCCAGGAAGTTTCGCTACAACTCGCTGAAGAACAGCTGACCGACATTCTATCGGCCAACCGCCGCCGGATCACCATCGACGAGATCCAGCGTACCGTGTGCCAGTTCTACCGGATCGACCGCAGCGAGATGAGTTCGAAGCGCCGGGCTCGCGCCGTGGTCCGCCCGCGCCAGGTGGCGATGTATCTCGCCAAGGTACTGACACCGCGCAGCTACCCGGAAATCGGGCGCAAGTTCGGTGGCCGCGACCATTCGACGGTGATCCATGCCGTGCGCCTGATCGAAGATCTGCGGCAGCGCGACGCCGATATGGACGGTGACGTCCGCAGCCTCTTGAGGCAGCTGGAAAGCTAATCAACAGGGGAATTTGGCCCGGGATAGGCGGGGGAATACATCCGCCTCCCTTCGGTTCGCTCCACAGGGTCTCAACATCATGTCGACAGGGTTGTGAACAGCCCTGTCGACAGGCTGTTCGCACGCTATCGACAGCCTATCGACATGCTTATTCACAAGCTCAGCCGGCAGTATATCCGCCGTCGACCACCATTTCGCTCCCGGTCATGAAGGCTGCCTTGTCGGAGGCAAGATAGGCCACTGCATGACCGATGTCGCTCGCCTCGCCCATTGACCCGAGGGCGTGGGCTGCAGCGATCTGGTCCCGGGCCTCATTCGCCCCCACACCCGTCGCCGCTGACACCCCTTCGATCACCTCGCTGCCCATCGCAGTGTCGATCACGCCCGGATGGATCGAATTCACCCGGATCCGCATCGGAGCGAGTTCCAGCGCCGCGCTCTTTGAAAATATGCGGACGGCCCCTTTCGAGGCATTGTAGCAGGCGGAATTCGCGCCCCCGACAAGCCCCATGATCGACGACATGTTGATTATCGAGGTGCCGCCTTTCCACTTGGGCGCACGATCAGCAAGCAATGGGATTGCCGCCTTCGTGCCGAGAAAAACGCCCTCTACATTGACCGCATGGAGCTTGCGCCATTCCTCGAGGCTGGTCTCGGATATCGGCTTCATCTGCAGTATGCCGGCATTGTTGACGAGAATATCCAATCCGCCCGCTTCTGCCTTGAGCCACTCCATCACCTCGGCCCAATCCGATTCAGAAGTAACGTCCTGAGCGCGCGCCATTCCGCCCAATTCGCTTGCCAGACCGGTCGGAGCGGACAGGTCGGTCAGCGCAACCCTTGCTCCCGCAGCCGCCAGCGCCCTCGCCGCCGCTTCGCCAATGCCGCGTGACGCCCCCGTTACAAGGGCGATGCGTCCATCCAGTTCACTCATCCCGATTCTCCCCGCGCAATATTGGCGAGACTGGCCGATCAAGTGAGCAATGTCATGGCGTTTCCATACCCACTCGCCTCGCGCCGAGAACTACCGTATGCGCTCGCCATGTCGCTGACCAATGAACGCCTGGACCGCTTTGCCCGCCATATCGTGCTGCCCGAGGTGGGTGGCGCGGGACAGGTGGCGCTGGCAGGCAAGAGCATCGCGGTGATCGGTCTTGGCGGGATCGGATCGCCGGCCCTGCAGTATCTCGCCGCGGCGGGGATCGGGCGGTTAGTTCTGATCGACGACGATATCGTCGATGCAAGCAACCTCCAGCGCCAGACGATCTTCACCACCCGCGATATCGGCCACGGCAAGGCGGTCGCCGCGCGCCGCTGGCTCGCCAATTTCGACGAGGCACTTAAGGTCGAAATCAGCGACAAGCGCATCGACGCCGGCAATGCGGCGGAGTTGCTGAATGGCGTCGATCTGGTGCTCGACGGAACCGACAATTTCGCCACGCGACTGGCTGTGTCGGACGCCTGCGTCGCAGCGGGGATTCCGTTGCTGTCGGCCGCGGTCGGGCGCTTCCAGGGGCAGGTCGGCGCCTTTGCCGGGCATTTGCCGGACGAAGCCTGCTATCGCTGCTTCGTCGGCGATGCCTTCGATGCGGACGACTGCGACACCTGCGCAGCCGACGGCATGCTGGGCGCGATGGCGGGTTGGGTCGGCACCTTTGCCGCGATGCAGGCGGTGCGCGTGCTGCTCGACGGTGTGAGCACCTTCGGCGATCCGCAATGGGGGCAGCTGCACCTGCTCGACGGGATGAAGCCCGGCATGCGGACGCTCAGGATTGCCAAGGACCCGAAGTGTCGGGCTTGTGCAAGATAACCGCGCCCTGCAATCCAGATGGCGAGATCCGCATTATCGCGCCGCAGAGTAATCGGTAGGTTCAGCCCATGACAGCCATCTCCATATCGCGTGTTCACTTGGACGGGCTTTCCACGCTGGCGGATATTGGACGAAGGACTTTCGAACAGACTTTCGCAAGCGGCAATAACCCCGAGGATTTCTCCGCTTACCTCAGCCGAGCCTTCTCCCATGAGCAACTCTCGCTCGAGTTAAGCAATCCTGGGTCGCGTTTCTATTTTGCGGAGACAGCGAACGGGGTCGCCGGATACTTGAAGGTCAATCACGGAAGCGCGCAGACCGAAACGGTTGAAGGCAAAACGCTGGAGATCGAACGCATTTATGTCGATACCGAAATGCAGGGAACGGGCGTTGGCAAGGCGCTCTTTCAGTTTGCGCTCGAGGAGGCGAGAGCCATAGGAGCAGACGCTGTATGGCTGGGCGTTTGGGAAGCCAATCCCAAGGCTATCGAGTTCTACTCCCGGCAGGGCTTTACAGCCTTTGGCGAGCACAGTTTCGCGATAGGCAATGACTTGCAGCGAGATATCTTGATGCGCCGGGAACTACGAGATTGGGATGGGATCGAGAGCTAGCATGATCGGTCCGATGTTCACCAAGGCGCGGACGTTCCCCTAGAGGCTTTCCTACTCGACACCCTTGATCGCACATTGTGGCGATGCGCTGTCCTGCACTCCATCCTGCCTGGACCACACCTCCAGCGGAAAGTCACACATCAGGGGTATCAGAACCCGCCCTCGCCCTAGGCATTTCACGGAAAGTCACACTTTCCAGAAGAGCGTTCCGTGTTCCACCCGGATCAGCGACCGAGCAATTCCTCCACCCATTGCGGCACCAACTCCCCCGCCCTGCCAAGCCGCGATTCGTGGAACCAGTGCGAGCCCTCGCTGCGCTCGAGGTTCAACTCCAGCGTCCGCACACCGAGGTCGCGCGCATCGCGCACGAAACCCGCCGCCGGATATACCGCTCCCGAGGTGCCGATGCTGACGAACAGGTCCGCCTGCCGCAGCGCGGCGTAGATGCGCTCCATCTGGTAGGGCATCTCGCCGAACCAGACGACATCGGGCCTGAGCGTCGGCGCCTGGCACACCGGGCACGGCGGGCGTTGCCCGGTATCATTGGCCGACATCGGCGCATCCCAGGGGCTACGCATCTCGCACGAGGTGCACAGCGCGCTCTTGAGTTCGCCATGCATGTGCAGCACCCGCTTGGCACCCGCCCGTTCGTGCAAATCGTCGACATTCTGGGTGACGATCAGCAGTTCGCCCGAAAACTCGGCATCGAGCCGCGCCAAGGCTCCATGCGCCAGATTGGGCTCTTTCGTCAGCAGCGCCTCGCGCCGCATGTCGTAGAAGCCGAGCACCAGTTCCGGGTCGCGCGCAAACCCCTCGGGCGTCGCGACATCCTCGACCCGATGTTGCTCCCACAGGCCTCCCGCATCGCGAAAGGTATCGATCCCGCTTTCCGCGGAAATCCCTGCGCCCGTCAGGACAACGATATTGCGAATGTTTGCCATGCCGCCCATGAAGCATGGCGGACGGAGGTCACGCAATGGCGCAATTCGGAATCATCGGACACAAGGGGCGCATGGGGCAGGCGCTGCTCAAGGCGGTTGCCGAAGCGGGGCACGAAGTCTCGGGCGGTGTCGACGAGGGCGAACAGCCCGGCCCGCTCGCCACGCGCTGCGAGGTGCTGGTCGATTTCTCGGCACCAGGAGCGCTCTCCGCCAATCTCGCGGCGGCGCGCGTCGCCGGCACGCCGATCGTGATCGGCACCACCGGACTTACCGACGAGCACCACCGCATGATCGACGATTCCGCCGCCTATCTGCCGATCCTGCAGACCGGCAACACCTCGCTCGGCGTGACGTTGCTGGCGCATCTTGTCCGCGATGCCGCGAGCCGCCTGGGGCCGGAGTGGGACATCGAGATCGTCGAAATGCATCACCGCATGAAGGTCGATGCCCCATCGGGCACCGCGCTTCTCCTGGGCGAAGCAGCCGCTGCCGGGCGCGGGGTCGACCTCGCGTCCAGCAAGGAAAGCGGGCGTGACGGCCAGACCGGCGCGCGGGCCGAGGGAGCGATCGGCTTCGCTTCGCTGCGCGGAGGTACGGTCGCGGGCGATCACAGCGTCATTTTCGCCGGCGACGAGGAGCGGATCACCCTCACCCACAATGCCGAGAACCGCATGATCTTCGCACGCGGCGCGGTGAAGGCAGCCGAATGGCTGATCGGCAAAGAGCCCGGCCGCTATAGGATGGAGCAGGTGCTGGGCCTGTGAAGGCCCTGGCTGCAGGGTGCGGGCTGGCGCTGGGAGTCCTCCTGGCCATCATCGGTTATTCGATCAGCCAAACGGCCGCGGTGCAGGATTATCGCGCCCCTCTGTGGGCAGGATTGGTGGCGACGGTTACTCTCCCGCTGCTCTATCCCATGCTGGTCAGACCGGTAGCGCCATGGCGTTTCGCCCTCGCCTGCACTGTCGTGATGATCCTGGGGATTGCTCTTGTGTGGATGCCGCTGGTCTGGTCTGTGCAGCTCCGCGAACAGGAAGGCGCCGCGGTCATGATTTGGACGGCGTTGTGGATTGTCGCGGCAGCACCTTTCATGCGCAGCGCCACCAAGCGATGACCGAAATCGCGGCTTGGCGGAAATCGAGGGAGTTGGGCGAAGACCATGATCGACGCATTGCTGCGGAGCGCTTCCGCAAGGGAGCTCGATAGTTTGCCGAAATGACGAAACGCTGATGACCAAGGACCAGATCTTCGAGTTTTTCCGCCGCCTGGCGGAGGATAATCCCGAACCGGAGACCGAGCTCGAATATGGCAATTGCTATCAGCTGGTGGTGGCGGTGGCGCTCAGTGCGCAGGCGACCGATGTCGGCGTGAACAAGGCGACACGCGCGCTGTTCGCCAAGGTCGAAACGCCCCAGCAAATGCTCAATCTGGGCGAGGATGGACTCAAGGAGCACATCAAGACGATCGGCCTGTTCAACTCCAAGGCGAAAAATGTCATCGCGCTCTCGCAGCTGCTGGTGGACGAATATGACGGGGAGGTGCCCGATACCCGCGACGATCTCGTCCGGCTTCCCGGCGTCGGTCGCAAGACTGCCAATGTCGTGCTCAATTGCTGGTTCCGCCAGGAAACCTTCGCGGTCGACACCCATATACTGCGGGTCGGCAATCGTACCGGCTTGGCCAAAGGCAAGACGCCCGAGCAGGTCGAGGCCAAGCTGGAAAAGCGCGTGCCGCAGCCGTTTCGCCTGCACGCCCATCACTGGCTGATCCTGCACGGTCGCTACATTTGCAAAGCCCGCACGCCCGAGTGCTGGCGCTGCCAGGTTGTCGACCTGTGCAGCTACAAGCAGAAGGTGCTCGAAAAGCCCAAACGTTGACGCAACTTGTAAATCCCGGCCGATGGGGTCACACTTGCCCGATAAGAGGGGGAGATGAGCTCATGCCAATCCGTCGAGTGATGACTATCGCGATTGCCTGCGGGGCTATCGTCATGCCGGCATCCGCATATGCTCAGGATGCTGCCGAGACGGCAGTGATCCTGTCCGGAACCAGCGGCCAGGCGAAGGCCAGCCGTTCGCTCGGCGATGCGGTCAGGGGCAGCATCAATTCCGCCAGCAGCGCGGTGCGAGCCTCGACCCAGCAGCGTCGATCCTCGAATTCCCGCGCACGGCGCAGCGGAGGCGGGGCGCCGGTCGTGATCGGCACCGGCGACGCGCTCGAGAATACCGACGCCAGTTCCTACACGCTGGGCAGCGGGGCGACGATCCGGGTGAGCGGCAGGCTCAACCCTTCGGCGACAACGCGTTGCAGCGAAAATTGCTCGACCCAGGCCGAACCCGAGGCGCCGCCGGAAGAATAATCCCTAGACGTCGTCCGCGCTGATCATCTCGGCGCGGTCGATCTCGTTGGTGAGCGCGGCCACCGTGGTAGCGACCGCTGCGTCCCCGCTGACATTGGTCGTGGTCCGCATCATGTCCATGATCCGGTCGACGCCCGCCACGAAAGCGATCGTTTCGAGCGGCACGCCCACTGCGCCGAATACCAGCGCCATCATGATCAGGCCGGCGCCAGGGATGCCCGCCGCCCCGACCGCGCCCAGCGTACCGAGGATCGAGATCAGGATGTAGTCGCCCATGTCGAGCTGAACGCCAAAGATCTGCGCCCCGAACAGCGTCGCCAGCCCGAGATACATCGCGGTACCGTTCATGTTGATCGTCGCGCCCAGCGAGATCACGAAACTGGCGACCGAATTGCTGATACCGAGGTTGCGCTCGGCAGCGCGCAGCGTCACCGGCAGGGTCGCGTTCGAACTCGCGGTGGAATAGCTGACCGCGATCGGATCGATAATACCGCGAAAGAACGCGATCACCGGCAGGCGCGCGATAAACTTGATCATGCCGGCGTAGATGATGCCGATAATCAGAAGGCATCCGAGGTAGTTGAGGAACACAAGCTTACCGAGCGCGCCCAGCGCATCGAGGCCGAGCGTTCCGGCGACCCACGCCATCAGCGCGAAGACGCCAAAGGGGGTCAGTTCCATCACGATCATCGTCACCTTCTGCATGATGATCGCGCCCGAATCGAAGATCTTGAGAACCGGCTCGCCATCCTCCTTCGCCATCAGGATGCCGATCCCGAGCAGCATCGAGAAGATGATCAGCGGCAGGACATTGACGTCCGCCATGACCTGGACCGGGCTTTGCGGCACCATGCCGAGCAGCATTTCGCGCCAGGTCGTCTCGTTCGGCTCCGGCACCGCACCCATTTCGATCATCGAGGTATCGACGCCCATTCCCGGTTGCACGAAGGTGCCCAGCGCCAGCCCGAGCCAGACCGCGATCTGGCCAGTGACGACGAACAGCAGGAGCGCGCGCCAGCCGACGCTGCCGAGCTTGCGCAGGTCGCCGATACTGGCGACCCCGGCGACCAGGCTGAAGAAGATCAGCGGGACGACCAGCATCTTGATGAAAGCGACAAAGATGTCGCCGATGATCTTGATGCTCTCTGCCTGCGGCCCCCACAGCCAGCCGGTCAGGACGCCCAGGACCAGCGCCGCGATCACGCGTTGCCACAGCGGTATTGCAAACCAGGCGCGCATCAGGCGACCCTCCCCTTTATTCTGCTGCCAGCGCCGCTTTTGCGATCGCGGTGTAGATACGACTTAGCGCATCAAGGTCCTCCAACGCCACAGCTTCGTCACGCTTGTGCATGGTGGCGTTGCACAGACCGAATTCGATCACCGGGCACACTGCCCGCAGGAAACGCGCGTCCGACGTGCCCCCGCTGGTGGAAGGCTCCGGATCCAGCCCGGTTTCCGCCTTCACCGCCGCCGCAATAATCTGCGAGAATTCGCCCGGCGGCGTGAGGAACGGCTCCCCGTAAATCACCTGCTTGGTCGTCCCCCCGTGCCGCTCGGCGATCTCGCGCACTTTTTCGCCGAGGCTCTCGCCCGTATGGCAGTCGTTGAAGCGGATCGAAACGCGCGCCCTGGCGCGGTGCGGAATGACGTTCGACGCAGGATTGCCGACTTCCATGTCGAGTATCTCGAGATTGCTGGCCTGGAACCAGTCGGTCCCCTCGTCGAGCACCAGCGCATCGAGCTCGGCCAGGATCTTCACCATCCGCGGGATCGGGTTGTCGGCCAGATGCGGATAGGCGACGTGGCCTTCCGTCCCTTCGACCTCGAGCCAGATGATCGTCGATCCGCGCCGCCCGATCTTCATCATGTCGCCCAGCCGATGGACGCTGGTCGGTTCGCCGACCAGACAGAGGTCTGGCTGGATATCGTTGTCGCGCATGAAGTCGATCAGCGCGCGCGTGCCATGCTTGGCGTGGCCTTCCTCGTCCCCGGTGATGATGAAGCTGACCGTCCCCGCATCCTGCGGTACATGCTCGGCCGCTGCGACCATGGCAGCGATGGCGCCCTTCATGTCGACCGCGCCGCGCCCATAGAGCAATTCGCCGCGCACTTCGGGAGCGAAAGGCGCGCTGGTCCACCCCTCTCCCGGGGGCACCACGTCGAGGTGCCCAGCGAAAGCGAAATGGCGCGAACCGGCCGGACCGTTGCGGATCGCGAAGAGGTTTTCTACGGCTTCCTCGTCGGTGCCGACCTCCCCGCTGCCGCGCTGGAAGCGGTGCACTGCGAAGCCAAGCGGGGCGAGCATCGCTTCCATCACGTCGAACACGAGCCCGGTGGCCGGGGTCACGCTGGGCGCCTCGATCAAACGATTGGCGAGCTCTGCGACTTGGTTCATAAATCGCCGACTAGCAGGAGTGTGCCCCGATGCCCAAGCTCGATCTTGACGCCATCCCCCAGACCAATGTGACCGGCTATCCGGCGCCCTTCGACGCCGAAGTCGAGGGCCGCTGGTACCGCCGGCTCGCCCCGCCGGCCGGGCTGACGAAGCTCGGCGCCAGCCACGTCGTGCTGAAGCCGGGTGCGTGGTCGAGCCAACGGCACTGGCATGCCGGGCAGGACGAGCTGGTCATCATGCTCGAAGGCGAGGCCGTGCTGGTCGAGGACGAAGGCGAGAGCACCGTCCGCCCGGGTGACGTGCTCGCCTGGCCCGCAGGCGAAAGCAATGGCCATCACCTGCAGAACCGCTCGGACCGCGATTGCGTTTTCGTGGCGATCAGCGGCGGCGAGCGGGACGAAGATCGCGGCGAGTATCCCGATATCGACATGGTGTTCGAACCCGATGGATACTTCCGCAAGGACGGCACGCCCTACCCGACCAGCCGGATCCCCTGACCGCGCTACTCGGCGGGTTCGACCTCGAACTGTTCGATCACCCAGTCCTCCTCCTCGGAGGCGGCGACCCATTCCTGCATCCAGTCGTGCTCCCAGATCGCCTCCATATAGGTCTGCGCGAAGCCGGGAACGCCGACGCCGTAGGTGACGAAGCGCGATACGACCGGAGCGTAAAAGATATCCGCCGCGCCGAAGGTGCCGAACAGGAACGGCCCGCCCTGGCCGAAACGCGCGCGGGCCTCCGCCCACAAGGTCAGGATTCGGACGATATCGTGCTTGGTCGCATCGGAAACCTGCTGCAGCGCGATCCGCTTGCGCACGTTCATTGGCAATTCGCGGCGCAGCGACATGAACCCGCTGTGCATTTCGGCAACCATCGCGCGGGCCATGCCGCGCGCGGAATCATCCTTGGGCCAGAAGCGATCACGGCCAACCTTGTCGGCGAGAAACTCCATGATCGCGAGACTGTCCCAAATGACTGTGTCGTCGTCCCACAGCACGGGCACCTTGCCCGAGGACGGCTGCACCTCGCCCATCTCGCGCTTGGTATCGGCCCAGCCCTCGCCATAGATCGGCACGGTCAGTTCCTCGAAATGCAGGCCTGATTGCTTTGCGGCGAGCCAGCCGCGCAGCGACCAGCTCGAGTAATTCTTGTTGCCGACAATCAGCTTCATATTTCGCGCGCTCCACCTTGCATCCGTCTTGCGACCTAGGCGTTCATCAATGCGCTGTCGAGGCTGAACGGATGGAACACATGGAACAGGGTCCAAATAGCGTTTCAGGAAGGCATCCGGGACCCGCTTTCCGGCGCGGGCATAAGCGCGAATTTGCTCGATGACGCGGCGGGCTTCTCCCGGTTCCATGTCACGCCTGTGCCCATCGCGCCGCGAGTAGGAAAATCTTTCGAGACTGCGGGCTGCGGTGTATGCGGGGCGCATGAGCCTGCGCCCGTTCCACCTCGCCTTCCCCGTCGACGATCTGGCCGCGGCGCGCGCCTTCTATGGCGGCGCGATGGGCTGTGCCGAGGGACGCAGCAGCGACGAGTGGATCGACTTCGACTTTTTCGGCCACCAGATCGTGGCGCATCTGGCACCGGGCGAGGCCGGAGATCGCGCCAGCAACCATGTCGACGGGCATGGCGTGCCGGTGCCGCACTTTGGCATCGTCCTGAAGCTCGAGGACTGGCAGGCGCTGGCTGACCGGTTGATCGCGGTCGGAACCGAATTCGTGATCGAACCTACCATCCGCTTCAAGGGCGATCCCTGCGAACAGGCGACGATGTTCTTCCGCGATCCGTCAGGCAATGCGCTGGAGTTCAAGGCATTTGCGGACGATGCGATGCTGTTCGCGAGCTAGCTTCGTTTTTACGAGCAAATGTCTGCTAGCGACCCAGTTGCGGACATTGGGAATGGTCCATAGTCTGGTGATATGACGCCGATCGAGAAGCTTCCCCCACCGTTCAAGCGCTTCAGGAAGAAGGGCGGCGTGCTGAAATTCGCTATCAGTCATAACTGCTCAGGCAACCACGAAGAAGTGTTGGCTGCAATCCGGCGTGTAATCCCACACCGCTACGATGTGGACCTAAAGATGATCGAAGGTTTCGGTTACCACAAGATAAGCGAGCGCAAGTTCTTTGGCGATTGGTATGACTATGATCGCGGGAACCTGGTGAAGAAGGGATGGCACACGAAGTCTGATGGCTCCACGCTGGTCGACCCACCATTGAAGCGGCTGGATGGCGTGAGGATTGTCTCTGGGGCGAGCGCCCACCCGGGACCAAACGATCAAGGCCAGTTCGCATATGCGTTCTGTTGTCCACCTTATCCGCTTGATGGGAGACCCAGCGAGACCCAGTCCCTCTTTGAGGAAATCCGCGACTACATTCTTCCGCCAGGTGAGTTGAGCCAAATTTACGATTGGGGTCATCCACAGCTACCGAAGGCATCGCAGTTTTTTGAAGCGGGCTCTGAATGGTGGGGGATGTTTCTCTGGAGCGTATACATCCCGTCCTTGCAAAAGCTGACTGTTATTGCCGGTTCAACGACGGACTGATTTTCCTGTCCGCTTTCCACCCACACTAGGGCGTAGCGCCTAGACCCAATCCGCGCCCAGCGCATCCTCCAGGATCGCCGCGCGTAGCTCTGCGATGCCCATGCCTTTCTCGGCACTGGTCACATGCAGCTCGGGGAAGGCGGCGACATGTTTCTTCGCCTCTTCGGCGACCTTGGCCACGGTCTTGTCGAGTTCCGATTTCTTGACCTTGTCCGCCTTGGTCAGGACGACGCGATAGACCACCGCCGCCTCGTCAAGCATCTTCATCATGTCGCGGTCGACATCCTTCAACCCGTGACGGCTGTCGACCAGCACCAGCGTGCGCGCCAGCACCTGCCGCCCGCGCAGGTAGCTCCTCACCAGTGCCTTCCACTTCTCGACCACCTTGGGCGGCGCCTTGGCAAAGCCGTAGCCGGGCATGTCGACCAGCCGCAGCCGCGTCGGTTCACCCACCTCGAAGAAGTTGAGTTCCTGCGTGCGGCCCGGCGTGACCGAAGCGCGGGCGATGTTCTTGCGCAGTGTCAGCGCGTTGAGCAACGAGCTCTTGCCGACGTTCGAGCGTCCGCAAAAGGCGATCTCGGGCACCTCCGGATCGGGCAGGAACTTGAGCTGGGGCGCGGACAGCAGGAAGTCGACGCGGCCCGAAAAGAGCTTCGCCGCTGCGTCCTCGCGGAAGGCCTTCAGCTTCTCTTCTTCGGGCGTCACGCCTCAGCCCTTGCTCTTCTTTTCGCGGGCCTTGTCGCGCGCGGCCACCATCTCCTGGTCGGCCTTCTGCTTCTCGGCGGCGGCCTTCAACTGCGGATGGCGCGAGTAGAGATAGCTCTGCTGCGCCAGCGTGAGGATGTTGGAGGTTACCCAGTAGAGCAGCAGGCCCGCCGCGAAGGGCGCCATGATGAACATCAGCACCCAGGGCATGAAGTTGAAGATCTGCTGCTGGACCGGGTCCATCGCGCTCGGATTGAGCTTGAAGGTGAGCCACATCGTCACGCCGAGCAGGGCCGCGAGGATACCGATGCCAAGGAAGCCCGGCGGGTCGAACGGCAGCAGGCCGAACAGGTTGAGGATCTTCGCCGGGTCGGGCGCGGAGAGGTCGTCGATCCACAGGTAGAACGGCTTGTGGCGCATTTCGATCGCCAGGATCAGCGCCTTGTAGAGCGCAAAGAAAATCGGGATCTGGATCAGCAGCGGAAGGCACCCGGCGAGCGGATTTACGCCCTCGTCCTTGTAGAGCTTCATCACCTCCTGCTGCTGCTTCTGCTTGTCGTCCTTGTAGCGTTCCTGGATCGCCTTCATCTTCGGCTGGACCGCCTTCATCGCGGCCATGCTGGCGAATTGCTTCTGCGCAATCGGGAACATCAGGCCGCGAATGATGATCGTCAGCAGGATGATCGCAACGCCGAAGTTGCCTGCGAAGTCGTAGAGCTGGCGCAGCAGCCAGACCATCGGCTTGACGAACCATTCGAACCAGCCCCAGTCGATCGCCTTGCCGAAATTCTCGATCCCGGCGTCGGCATACTGGTCGAGCACCACGCTTTCCTTGGCGCCCGCGAACAGGCGCGTCTCGCGGCTGACCCGCTGGCCGGCCGGAACGGTCTCGGGCGCGTAGATCAGGTCCGCACGGAAGAGGTTGTCGCCCAGCGAGCGGAAGCCCGGCGTCGCATCGATACCCTGCTGCGGGACCAGCGCGGAAAGCCAGTAGATGTCGCTGAAGCCGAGCCAGTCGGGGGCCCCGGCCTCCGGCGTGAAGCTGCCGCTCTCGACCAGGTCCTCGTAATCCGGCCCGTATTCGACGGTGTCGCCGAACGCTCCCATCGGGCCCGAATGCGCGTTGAAGGTGGAGGGGCTGGCATTGGCCGAACTGCGCGTGATCAGGCCATAGGGCTGCACCACGATCGGACCCGCGCCGGTATTGGCGACGGTCTGCGTCGCGGTGAGCATGAAGTTTTCGTCGATCGCGTAGCGGATGCGGAAGACCTGGCCTTCGCCATTGTCCCAGCTCAGCGTGACCGGCCGCGTCGCACTCAGCGTTTCGCCGTCGGCCTGCCATACGGTCTTGCCATCGGGCAGCGTGACGCCCTGGCCGATCCAGCCGAACTGCGCGAAGTGCTGGTCCGTCGTCCCCTGCGGCGCGAACAGCTGCACCGGGCGGCTGTCGTCCTTCACCGTCTGGCGGTGATCCTTGAGCTCGATATCGTCGATACGCGCGCCGACGAGATTGATCGAACCTTCGACCCGCGGCGCATCGATCCGCACGCGCTCTTCCGAAGCGAGCGCCTGGTCGAGATCGACCGGCACACCAATACCGGTGGCGCCGGCATCGATGCTACCCGGCGCAGCGATCGGTGCGGTTCCAGCGGCCGCGCCAGTGGCGGTCGGCGCAGCAGCGGTCTGCGTCTGCTCGGGCGCACCGGAAAGCGATGCCTCGGGATAGAAATACCGCATGGCCGTATCCCAGCCGAGGATCAGCAGGAAGGAGAGCGCCACGGCGAGCAGGAGATTGCGCTGATTGTCCAAGATTCGTCTCTTAAAAACTCGAATGTGGGGAGGTGTATTACATAGTCAAGACAGTTGGTGCCCGGTCAGGGCACCGGATCGTGACCATGCCCTCCCCAGGGATGGCAGCGCATTAGCCGCTTGAACGCCAACCATCCACCCTTGATTGCGCCATATTTCCCCAGCGCCTCGATCGCATATTGCGAGCATGACGGGGCATAGCGGCAACTGGGCGGGAGGATGCGGCTCGGGCCCCATTGCCACAGGCGGGCGATGAAGATGAGAATATGCTTCATCGGGTCCGTGCCTGGTTCGGTTTTCCGCCATCGCCCTTGCGAGGCCGCCGGCGCGGCGGATCGCCCTTGCCTTCGGCGGCACGGGCCAGGGCTTCGTCGAGTTCCTGCGCCAACTTGGCAAAATCGCGCTCGATCCCGCGGTCGCGGCCAATCAGCACGTGATCGTGGTCGGGCAGGCCGTGTTCCGGCAGCGCGGCGCGCAGCAATTCGCGAAAACGGCGTTTCATCCGGTTGCGGACCACGGCGTTGCCGACCTTCTTCGTCACCGTGATGCCGTAGCGCATGCCCTTTCCGTCGTTCGGGTGCGCCAAAAGCACGAAACCGGGACGCGCTACTCGCAAGCCCCGGTTTGCAGCAATGAAATCCGCGCGGCGACGTATCACCGCGATTGATTGAATGTCAGTCGATGCGCTTACGCACAAAGGTTCTTGCGACCACGCCGACGGCGAGCGCGCAGGACCTTGCGACCACCCGGAGTCGCCTTGCGGGCGAAGAAACCGTGACGGCGGGCACGCACGAGGTTGCTGGGTTGAAAAGTCCGCTTCATATCGTCCTCGAAATCTAGATAGTGCGCCGCGAACGAATCACCAGAGCACCAACAAAAAGGGCCGCCTGCAAAGGCGACCGCCTGTATGGCGCGTGCCGTTAAGGGAAGGCGCTGCCCAAGTCAAGCCGTGCGAGCTTGATCGGGGCCAATTCCGCGAGCGGCAATTCGGGCGCGCCGATCGCCAGCGGGCCGGTATCGGCAAGACTGACGTCGAGATAAGCGAGCCGGGGCGCGTCGAGCTTGATAGCGCGCGTTCTTTCAGGGGTGATCCAGCCGCGCATGTCCGCGGCGTCGAGCCACAGCGCCTGCACATGCGGAACCGAGTTGGTCATGTCGTAGAACGCCCGCGCCCGTTCCGGCGACATGCCCATGTCCTCGTAGAAATCGAGATAGAGGCGGTTCTCGGGAGCGTCCACGGCATAGTCACCCGGCTCGCGGCCGAAGTTGTCGCGCCAGCTGTGAACCGCGAATTGCGCGCCCTCGTCGATCGTGCGGCGCTCGCCAGCGAGGAACAGTTCCACCGCCCCCGAACGGACCGACCCGCCGTGCGGCACGTGGGTTGCGATGCCCGCCGCGCGGATCTTCCGGGCGAGCGCCAGATTGGCAATGTCGTCACGCGTTCCAGGCGCCTCGACCAGATCGATTCGGCTGATCCCGGGATGGTCGCGCAGCATTGCTTCGAACGCCGCCGGGCTGGCATGGTCGGTCGTATCGACCAGTTCCGCCCGCTCGCCATCGAGTACGCGGAACGGACCATAACGACCAAGGGCATGGTCGACTGCGAAGCGCGGCTGGTGGATCGGGGTTGCGAAACGTTCGAACCGGGTTGCGCCGCGATCGGCGGCCTGGACCGGCGCCGGCTCGTCGGCCACCCGCACCCATTGCTGGGTCGTCTCGTCCCATTCCTCGACCCAGCTTTCGACAGCGATTACACGGGCGGAATACTGGTTCTGGGACTGCGCAGCCGCCGGCATCGCCACGAAGTGGACAAGAGCCAATAGCAAGATGACAAGAGTGCGCATGACTCTCTCATGCGCCCCAGCCCCTTCCGAAAGGGCAAAGCGATATACTTAGGATTTGCTTGACGAGTACTTAGATTACCATCCGTAGCACCTCGACAAGTCCTTCTTAATTCGCCACAAATCGCCCAAGCCGCACGAAGCGGCATAGGGGGTTAAGAAGTGGTCGCGCTGGTCAAGACGGTGGCCTATCTCGGGCTGGAGGCGCGTGGCGTCGAGGTGCAATGCCAGGTCGTGGCCGGGCTGCCGCGCTTCACCATCGTCGGCCTGCCCGACAAGGCCGTGAGCGAAAGCCGCGAGCGGGTGCAGTCCGCGCTCGCCGCGATGGGGCTGGCGCTGCCGCCCAAGCGGATCACCATCAACCTCTCGCCTGCCGACCTGCCCAAGGACGGTTCGCATTACGATCTGCCGATTGCGCTGGCTTTGCTCGCAGCCATGGGCGTGACCGATGCCGAGCAGCTGACCGACTGGATCGCGGTGGGCGAACTGGCGCTCGACGGTCGGATCGTCGCCTCACCGGGCGTGTTGCTCGCCGCGCTGCACGCCAGCGAAGTCGAAGTGGGTCTGATCTGCCCAGCCGGACAGGGGTCGGAAGCGCGCTGGGCCAGCGGCGTGCCGGTGCTGGCGGCGCCCGATCTCGTCAGCCTGCTCAACCACCTCAAGGGCACGCAGCAATTGCCCGAGCCTCCGCGCGGCGAGGTCGAACTGCCGCCGCCCGTAGCGGATCTGAGGCAGGTCAAGGGGCAGGAAACCGCCAAGCGCGCGCTCGAGATCGCGGCGGCAGGTGGGCACAATCTCTTGATGGTGGGGCCACCCGGTGCGGGGAAGAGCCTGCTGGCAAGCTGCCTGCCGGGAATCCTGCCCGAACTGACCCCTCCCGAGGCGCTCGAGGTGTCGATGGTCGCCTCGGTCGCCGGAACGCTTGAGGGCGGCAAGATCAGCCGGGCGCGCCCGTTTCGCGCGCCGCACCATTCGGCCAGCATGGCCGCGCTGACCGGCGGCGGGCTTAAGGTACGCCCGGGCGAGGTCAGCCTCGCGCATCTGGGCGTGTTGTTCCTCGATGAATTGCCCGAATTCCAGCGCCCGGTGCTCGATTCGCTGCGCCAGCCGCTCGAAACCGGCAGTGTCGACGTTGCGCGCGCCAATGCCCATGTCACCTTCCCGGCGCGGGTCCAGTTGATCGCGGCGATGAACCCGTGCCGTTGCGGCCACTTGGGCGATCCCGCGCTCGCCTGCTCGCGCGCACCGCGCTGCGCGGCCGATTACCAGAGCAAGGTCTCCGGCCCGATGCTCGACCGCATCGACTTGCATGTCGAGGTGGATCCCGTAAGCGCCGCCGACCTCGCCTTGCCTCCACCCGCCGAAGGCAGCGCGGAAGTCGCCGCGCGCGTCGCCGCGGCTCGCGCGATCCAGACCGCCCGGGCGGAGAATACCGGCGCACGCAGCAATGCCGAACTCAACGGCCCGGCGCTGGAGCAATGGGCGACGCCCGACGAAGCGGGGCAGAAACTGCTGCTGCAGGCGGCCGAAGCGATGCGGCTATCGGCGCGCGGCTACACCAGGATGTTGCGGGTGGCGCGGACCATCGCCGATCTGGCGGGCGCCGAACGCGTCGGGCGCATCCACATTGCCGAGGCGCTGAGCTATCGGCGGCAGGCGCCGAGAGCCTGAACCGACCCCAAAGAACGCCGGCTTTCGCGATCCATCGGCAAATCATCAGCCCGCCATCGTCAAGGATCGGCGATCGCTCATGGCCTAAGGCGATCAAACCGTCTCTGCTGCAGGCGTCGGCCCTCGATCATGCCGGGGGTCACCTTTCGGGGAGAGAAACATGCCTATCTCGATTTCGCCGAGATTCTGTCTCGGCCTTGCAGCATCCTGTCTGCTGACAACGTCGACCGTCACCCTGGCAGCGCCCCCCTATGAAGAATGGGGCACGCCAATCAACGCCAACAACATGCCGGGGTCGGCGCCCGACGTGAATTCGGGCGCGATCGATGGCTGTGTCAGCCTGTCACGCGACGGACTCGAACTCTATCTCACTTCGTTCCGTGACGGCCTCGCCGACATCTATGTCGCCGCGCGTTCGGATACCTCGCAGGGATTCGGCAGCCCGCAGAAGCTGCCCGGAACGGTCAATACACCCGGAGCCAACGAAGCCTGCCCGACGATCATCGGGCGCAACACGCTCCATTTCCTCCGCAGCTCGCCGGGTGATCCCGGTAGCTTGTATGTGAGTCGACGTACCTCCGGCGATTGGCAGACCGCCGTCCCGTTCCTGCCGCAGTACAATACCAACGCGCTTGAAGAGAGCGTAGGCATCTTCGAGGACGAGGAGGGCCGCGAGGTCGTGATCTTCTCGCGGCGCAATAACGATGGATCGGGCGGCGAGATCCTCCAAAGCGTCGACGGCGGCGCACCCGTGCCCGTCGCGGGCGGCCCCAATGCCGCGGGGGCCAACAACCGTCCCTGGGTTTCGCGCAACGGGCTGGTGATCGCCTTCGATTCGACCAGGCCGGGCGGTGTCGGCGCGGTCGACATCTGGTTTGCGGAGCGCGACTCCACCAGCGAACCATTCGGGGAAGCGTACAACATCCCAGAGATCAACTCGCCGGCAATCGATTTGCGCCCGGCGATATCGTGGGACGGAACGCAGATGTTCTTTTCTTCCTGGCGCCCGGGGGCTGTCTATCCCGGAGCCGGTCCGCTGTTTCCCGACATCTGGTATGCCGAGAGGGAACGGAGGCGGGGGCCAAAGATGATCGAGTTCCCGTCGGGCGATTGATCCGGGCCAGGGCGATCATCGGGGTATGATCGCCCCGCGATCGGGCTCTGTGCAATCATGCAACTCTTTGAGATGTCGTGCGTTCGAGCGGAATGACACGACATCTCTTGCTGCTCGCCCCGCTCGCCCTGGCTGCATGTGCAACCACCGAACCCGTCGCCACATCGCCTGATTCCATCGTCGAGCGGGATGGCTCCGGCGCGATGGCACTGTTCCCGATTCTCGATCGCGAGGCGGGGCCAAAGGAAAACATCGTCTACTCGCCCGCGAGCGTCGACCAGGCATTCGGGCTCCTGCGCCTGGGTGCCGCGGGCAGCACGGCCGAGCAGCTCGACCGGGTCCTGCCCGCGCCGCGCAATGCCGACTACCTGCGGGTCGACAAGGACGACGTCGAGGTGCGGATCGCCAATGCGCTGTTCCTGTCCGACGCATTTCGCTTCCGCCAGAGCTTCGTCAGCTCGGCGAAGTCACGCTACGACGCGACCACTCAAGCGGTGGACTTTCTCACTCCTGCCCCGACCGCCAAGACGATCAACGACTGGGCCGAAAAAGCGACCGAAGGGCTGATCCCGCAAGTAATCACCCCCGGATCGATTACGCCCGACATGGTCGCCGTGCTGGCGAACGCGCTCTATTTCGATGGCAGATGGGAAACCAAGTTGACCCACGGTGATATCCGGGCGTTCCTGTTCGGCGATGGATCGGAGAAACCCTTCCGCTTCGTGGGAAAGGTCCTGTCGCTGAACAAGGTCGAGGCAGATGGCTGGTCGGCTGTCCGTATTCCCTACGCCAACGATCGCTACACGATGGACGTGATCATCCCGGAAAAACGACGGGTCATGGCGGAAGCGCCGTCGCCCGAGATGATCGAGGAACTCGGCGCGAAGCTTGCCGGTGAGAAGCATCAGCTCGTCGATCTGCTGATCCCGCAATTCGAAGTCGACTATTCGACCGGGCTCATCCCAGCCCTCCAGGCTCTGGGAGTGACCGCACCTTTCGAAAAGGGTGTGGCCGACCTGTCGCCGATGGCGGAGCCAGGCCAAGCGCCGCTGGTGGTTAGCGATGCCCGCCACGTGACCAAGCTGCAGGTGTTCGACGCGGGAACCAGGGCGGCGGCAGTGACGACGATCAGCATTGTCGTGACATCCGGTGCAATCTACGAGAAGGAGCCGGTCCCGTTCATCGCCGACCGGCCATTCGTGATCGTGATTCGCGATCTGGAAGCGCGCGAGGTGCTGTTCGTTGGCCGGATCGCCAGTCCTGAAGCGTTCGAACCTGAAGTGATCGAATAGGCACCCCGGTCGAGGGCGCTCAAGGCAGGCAGGCGGGCGGGTTACCGTCCGGCGGCCGCCTTCTTCGCGCGCGCCATGTCGATCACATCTCCGCGCCCCAGAACGCTGCCCGCTTTCGCGATGCTGCCGTCAGCTCGAACGCCGATATTCTCCGGCCGCACCAGCCATAGGTCCTGGTGGTTCAATATCCGGCCGTCATGGGCAAGGATCGACACTGGGCCGATCGGCAGGCGATCGAGCTCGTCCACCAGCACCGGATTCTCCTCGATCTCGGCGCCATACTTCTGCCCCCATTGGCGCAGCGCGAGCATGGCAGGGAGGAGGTCGAACCCTTTGTCGGTCAGGCGATATTCGATCTTGCGGCGATCGTCGGCGCAAGGTTCGCGCTTGAGGATCCCATGCTCGACCAGCTTGGCGAGTCGATTCGAAAGGATGTTCCGCGCGATACCCAGTTCGCTCAGAAATTCCTCGAAGTGATGCAGGCCGTTGAAGCTGGCGCGCAGGATCATGAACGACCAGCGTTCTCCCATAACTTCAAGCGCTTGCGGCAGACCGCACTCGATAAGTTCGCGCAGTGGTTCTCTGATATCGCCCATTTCAGTCCTTTCCCTGCAACCTATTTAGCGCGGGTTTTCGAGGGGGGCAAAAAAGTTTTGCACTTTTGGGTTGCTTTCTGAAACCTACTTGAATAGGTAGTGAATAGCAACTGGTTTCGATTCGAAACTTAGCGCTGCAAGACAATGCTGTGAAGGAATATCGTCATGACCCTCTCTCTCCCCCGCTCGAACCGGCTTGGCGTGCTCGCGCTTGCCGCGATCTACACCACGCTCACCCTGGGCGCAGTCACCTCTCCGGCTCCTGCACAGGCCGCATCGAACACGGTCTATTACACCGCCGAGCTGGCCCAGCCGACCAGCGAAAGCCGCGCCATTGCCTCGGGCATCGCCTGGTATTGCGAAGGCACCACCTGCAAGGCAGCCAAGGGCAATTCGCGCCCGCTGCGGATCTGCCGCGGCCTGGCGCGCGAACTCGGCGAAGTGACCAGCTTCACCGCCAAGGGTGAAGCCCTCGCGGAAGAACAGCTCGCCACCTGCAACGGCAAGTAATCCCCCACACCCTCGTCCTCTCCACCAGGGTGTCCCCGAAGGCCTCCGGCTGTCCCCAACCGCCGGAGGCCTTTTCGTTTCCTGTCAGGCCGGGATCAGCCCACGCCCCTTGAGGTCGCGTTCAAGTGCGCCGGCCTCGGTGAAGTGATGCACCTGCCAGCCCAGCGCCTCGGCCGCCGCGATATTGGCCGCGTTGTCGTCGATGAACAGCATGCTCTGGGCGCGGTGGCCGAAGCGCGCTTCGGCAAGATGGAAGATCGCCGGATCGGGCTTGGCGAGCTTCTCCTCCCCCGACACCACGATCTCCTGAAAGTGATCGAACAAGGGTTCGGTCGGCCGGAACATGGCCCAGAATTCGGCCCCGAAATTGGTGATCGCGTAGAGCGGCACGTCGTGGGACACGAGCCGTTCGATCAAGTCAGCGGTTCCCGGGACGCGGCCAGGAATGGTCTCGTTGAAGCGGGTCGCATAGACATCTATCAGGTGCGCATGCTTCGGGAATAGCGCCTTACGTTCGGGCACCATCTCGGCCAGCGGTCGCCCGGCATCGTGCTCGAAGTGCCATGCCTCCGTCACAACATTGGCGAGGAACCAGTCGAGCTCGGCCGCGTCATGGATCAGTTTCTCGAACAGGTGGCGCAGGTTCCACTGGACGATCACCCGCCCGACATCGAACACCACCGCTTCGATCTTCTGTGTCACGTTCCCAACTCCTCAAACAGCAACGGCCCGCACTCCGTTGGGAGGCGGGCCGGTAAGCTGCGCGACCGCCATAAGCGATCGGCCAACTGGCTCAAATCAGCCCTGGCGGGCCTTGAAGCGACGGTTGGTCTTGTTGATCACATAGGTGCGACCGCGGCGGCGAATGACGCGGCAATCGCGATGGCGGTTCTTCAGCGACTTGAGGCTGTTGCGGATCTTCATGTTATCTTCCTGAGAATAAAACAGGCACCGGAGGTAGTCTCCGATGCCGGAAATTCAAGCGGGGCGCATAGAGGCCGAATCGTGGAAGGTCAACCGTCGTAAGCGGTGTCGGCGGCCGAATTTCGCCTTGGTCGAGCCCGCGAACCTCCGTCATCGTAAAGAAATCGCAAGACTCCTTTTACAAAGAGCGGGGCCTTCAATCGCCTCCCGCGCGTTGAGTAAGAATATAGGCGCTTGCGCTCGGCAGGCGGCTCGACCAAAACGCGCCCCGGAGAGGACCCATGACACGCTTCGTTCTACCTATCGCCGCGGCGGCCTTGCTCGCCGGATGTGCAACCGCACCAGCGCCGGCCAGCCCGGTCGAAGTAACGCGGTTCCACAATCCCGCCGGCCTGAGCGTGATCGAGGGCGGCACCGTCTTTATCGAGAGCGCCCCTCGGGGCGGCGATAGCCTCGCCGCCTCGCCCTACAAGGCCGCAGTGGCACGCGAACTGTCGCGGCTTGGCTATCGCGAGACCAATCGCAGCGAGGCGACATTGATCGCGCAGGTCGAGGTCGATCGCTTCGCCATCGGCTCCGACGGTGAGCGTCGCGGCCCGGTGAGCGTCGGGGTCGGCGGATCGACCGGATCATACGGCTCGGGCGTGGGGGTAGGCGTGGGCATCAATCTGGGCGGTGGTCGCAGCCGCGAACGCGTCGGCACCGAACTGTCGGTCATGCTGCGCGATGCGAAGAGCAACCAGGCGGTATGGGAAGGCCGCGCGCAATTCTCGGTCGGTCCCGAGGCGGCGCAGGCCGAACCAGCTACCAATGCATCCATTATTGCCGAGGCCCTGTTCCGGGATTTCCCGGGCGGCAATGGCGAAACCGTAAGAACAAAGGTCAACTAAGTGAGCAATATCGTGATCGATGCCGCCTTCGACAGCGGCAATATCGAAGTGCTGGAAATCGCCGGAAACACGGCCAGGCTGGCGATCCGCAAGGACAAGCAGTCCGAATTCGCGCAATGGTTCCACTTCCGCGTTACCGGCGCGGCTGGCGCACCGGTCGAGCTGAAGATCGTCAACCTCAATAACTCTGCCTACCCGCAGGGCTGGCCGGGCTACACCGCCTGCGTTTCGGAAGACCGCGAGTACTGGGCGCGCACCGAAACCGCGTTCGACAAGGACGCGGCCGACGGCACGCTGACCATCAAGTACACGCCCGCAGGCAATATCGCCTGGTTCGCCTATTTCGCGCCCTATTCGATGGAGCGCCATCACGACCTCGTTTCCGAAGCGGCTGCCAGCGAAGGCGTCGAGTTGGTCCGTCTCGGCCAGTCGGTCGAAGGCCAGCCGATCGATTGCCTCGAAATGGGCGAAGGCCAGACGCGGGTCTGGCTGACCGGGCGCCAGCATCCGGGCGAAACGCAGGCCGAATGGTGGATGGAGGGCGCGCTCGAATGCCTGACCGATCTGGCCGATCCGGTCGGTCGCGCGCTGCGCCAGCGCTGCCGCCTCTATGTCGTTCCCAACTGCAACCCCGACGGTTCGTGCCGCGGCCACCTGCGCACCAATGCCGTGGGCGTGAACCTCAACCGCGAATGGGAAAGCCCCAGCGAAGAGAATTCGCCCGAAGTGCTGTGCATCCGCAACCGGATGGACGAAACCGGCGTCGACTTTGCGATGGACGTCCATGGCGACGAGGCCATTCCGGCGGTGTTCCTAGCCGGCTACGAAGGCATTCCCGACCTGACCGACGCGCAGCTCGCCGGGTTCAATGACTACGAGGCGATCCTCGACCGCCGTACGCCTGACTTCCAGACCAAGCTCGGCTATCCCAAGGCGGCACCGGGCAAGGCCAATATGACTATGGCGACCACGCAGATCGCGCATCGCTTCAAATGCACCGCGATGACGCTCGAGATGCCCTACAAGGATCTGGCCGACTTCCCCGAGCCCGAGCAGGGCTGGTCGCCCGAGCGGTGCAAGATGCTGGCACGCGACTGCCTGGCGGCGCTGGTCGAGTGGCTCGAAACGCGCGAGCAATAGCAGCGGGCCAGTCAATCGACGGTTCAGCGACCGCCGGATAGAAGGAGGCATGCGCAACCTTCTCGCTCTATCGTGTCTCGCCGCTGTGACCCTGGCTTCTCCGGCTCAGGCGACGGGCGGCTATATGTGCAAGACCGCCGACGGCAGCGAGGTCGCGATCGCGGTGGGGTTCGGGCACGTGCCGGGCGCTCCCCTGATCGGCGGGCATCTATGGGTGAAGGAGAAGAAGGTTTCTGTCACGACGCCACAGTGGTGGCTCGACCGCTCGGAGCTGCGGCTGGTGCTGACCGACGAGCAGGCGCTGGATACGCTCGCCACGGTGCGCGCCGAATGGAACGACCGCAACCACAGCTATGACGGCACGGTCGAGTGGCAGGGCAAGCAACGCTGGATCCGCTGCTACGAGAATTAGGGCGCGCAGCCGACCGATCCTTATTTCGAGATTTTTCGAATTGAGCTTGACAGCGCGCTTCGCATCCTTCATTTCGACATTCTTCGAATTGAAGGAGATTCGCTGTGACTACCCCCAATCGCCTCGAACGGTATCTTATCATGATGTCGCGCTCGCTCAGCCTGTGCTGCCAGCGCGAGGTCGGCAATATTCCCACCCGCATGCTGGGCGGGCCCGACATGCGTGGCTGCCGCAAGTGAACGACGCTGCGGCCATCGCCTCGCTCTCTGCCCTCGCGCAGGATAACCGGCTGGCGGCATTTCGCCGGCTGGTGCGCGCGGGCGAGCGGGGCATGTCGGCCGGCGCCATCGCCGAAGCGCTCGGCATGGCGCCAAGCTCGCTGTCGTTCCACCTCGCCCAGCTGTCCGAGGCCGGCCTGGTGACGCAGGAACGGCAGCACCGCACCATTATCTATCGCGCCGACTATTCCGCGATTTATTCGCTGGTCGGCTATCTTCTCGAAAACTGCTGCGAGGCCGATGGCTGCGGCGCCGCAGCGCTCGAAGCACTGGAGCAAGCATCATGAAACGATTGCACGTCCATGTCGCGGTCAAGGATCTCGACCATTCGATCGGGTTCTATTCGACCCTGTTCGCCGCCGAACCCACCGTCGTGAAGCCGGACTACGCCAAATGGATGCTCGACGACCCGCGCGTGAATTTCGCCATCTCGCAGCGCGCCGACCATGGCGTGTCCCACCTCGGAATCCAGGTCGAGGACCAGGCGGAACTCGCCGAAGTCTATGACCGTCTGCAGGCGGCCGAAGGCCCGATCCTCGATGAAGGTGCGACCACCTGCTGCTATGCCCGCTCGATGAAACAATGGATCAGCGATCCGCAGGGCGTGACGTGGGAAACCTTCCTCACCACCGGCGACGCGGTCGATTACGGCAAGGGTCCCGATTTCACCGCGATGACAGCCGACGCCGCCTGAACTGCGGCGATCAGCCGAGGCTGGCCGGGCCGAATGCGCGCGGGAGGAGGTCGGACAGCCTGGTCTGCACGACTTCCTCCTCGCCCGCGCACCACACGACCGGATCCGTCCCGCCAAGTTCTGCCAGTTCGTTCAGCACCTGACGGCACCGGCCGCAGGGCGTGATCGGTGCGGCAGTGTCGCCGATCACGGCGACTTCCTCCAGCCCGCCGCGATGGCCCTCATCCATGGCCTTGGCCACAGCAACGGTCTCGGCGCAAAGCGCAAGCCCATAGCTGGCGTTCTCGATATTGGTCCCGGTTACCACCGTGCCATCGGCAAAGCGCAGCGCCGCGCCCACGCGAAACGACGAATAGGGTGAGTAGCTGTTGTCGAGCGCCGCCCGGGCCGCGGCAATCAGGCTGTCGCGATTGTTGTCTTTGCTCATCGCATGCCCTTCATCACGGTTGCACCACCACCCATTCGAGCTTCTCTTCCGACGCTTCCGTAGCGCGCTTGGCGTTGGCCGACCATAGCAGCCAGGGCCGCCCGCCATAATCGGGCGCGATCCGGTCGCGCACGAGCCACAGATCGCGCTCGATCTGCACGGCCAAACGATAATACGCCTCGAAATCCGGATAGATCTTGAGGATGGCCTGTTTGCCGGCATGCATTTCAACCTGGTTGATGAAGGTCATCAGCTCGCTCTCGACCCGCGCACTGCTGACCGGCTCCGGGCAGGATTCTCCCGTTCCGCTCAAGGTGATTGCGGGCGGCAGCAGGTCTGCATCGCGCGGCACCATCGTCACGAAATTGGCCGATTGCGCATCGGCGCTGGCGCAGGGATCGAACAGGTGCAACGCGCCGACCTTCAGTCCCGCGCGCGCCGCCGCCGCGACATTGCGCGCGAAACGCGCATCCTTGGCTGCTGCACCTTCGCTCGCGCGCAGATAGACGAACTGCCCGCCGAGCGCGCG
This sequence comes from Altererythrobacter sp. CAU 1644, assembly GCF_029623755.1. Lineage (NCBI taxonomy): Bacteria > Pseudomonadati > Pseudomonadota > Alphaproteobacteria > Sphingomonadales > Erythrobacteraceae > Altererythrobacter > Altererythrobacter arenosus. The sequence goes on along the minus strand of NZ_CP121106.1, from coordinate 1,675,869 downwards.
AACCGTTTCGAACCCCACCAGGCCGTTTAGATCGGTCACATAGGCGCCCTGTTCCGGGTACGACGCCTCGTCCGGTGCCCAGCGCTGCATGTCCCACCAATACCACAGCGCCCCGGCCAGCAGCGCCAGCGCGAACGTTGCGACAAGATAGAGGCGCCACTTGCGCCCTAGGCTGGATTTCCTGCGTGCCATGAAGTTCGAGCCGACCCCTTATCAGCCCTTGATATGCAGCACGCAAATGAGCGTGAAAAGCCGCCGCGCGGTCGGAAAGTCTAGCTCCACCTTGCCTTCCAGGCGTTCCATCAGCAGCTCGGCGGCATTGTTGTGTATTCCCCGCCGCGCCATGTCGATCGTCTCGATCTCGGCCGGGGTGGCCTTGCGAATGGCCTGGTAATAGCTGTCGCAGATCGCGAAATACTCGCGGATCGGGCGACGAAAGCGGGCAAGGCCGATGATCAACTGCTCGAGCAGTTGTTCGCCCTCGTCGCTGATTGCCATTACCAGCCTGCCGTCCTGCACCGAGAGGCCGAGGCGATAGGGACCGCCGGCGCCACGCTCGACACTGCGCACCGGCTTGAAGCAGTTTTCCTCGATCAGGTCGAAGATCGCCACGCGCCGTTCCTGCTCGACATCGGCATTGCGCCAGATGATCGTTTCCTCGTCGAGCGAGATATGCGCGATGCGATGATTGTCGGCCATTGCACTGCGGCCTTTCGCAGATGCGAAGGGCGATTAGCAAGCGTTTCGGCAATCCATCCCCGCTATCCACAAGCCAGTGCGGCGCGAATGCCATGATTGGCCCTTGCGCGCTGCGACCATCGCAGCGCAAAAGGCCGCCATGGCCGAAACCGATCTGTTGATCCGCACCGTCGAGGATGCCCCGCAAGGGCGCACGCTCCCCTCCAATATCGAGGCGGAGGCGGCCTTTCTGGGTGCAGTGCTGATCGACAACCGCGTGCTGGAAGAACTGCGCACGCCGATTCGGCCCGAACATTTCTTCGAGCCGCTGCATGAACGTATCTTCGAGCGGATCGTCAAACTGGTCGACCGCAATGCAACTGCCAGCCCGGTCACGCTCAAGCCCTATTTCGAGGCCGACGAGGCGCTCAAGGCTTTGGGCGGCACGACCTATCTCGCGCAACTGACCGCCGACGGCGCCGGCCTGCTGGCAGCAGGCGAGCTCGCCGCGCAGATTTACGACCTCGCGCTGCTGCGCGAACTCGTGAGCGTCGGGCGCGGGCTGGTCGAAGGCGCGCTCGACACCTCCGAAGATGTCGCGCCGATGGACAAGATCGCGCAGGCCGAAGCGGACCTGTTCAAGGTGGCCGAGGGAGCAACCACCGGCAGCGAAGCGTCGAGTTTCAAGCAGGCTGCGCTGACCGCCATCAAGATGGCCGAGGCAGCGATGAATTCGGGTGGCGGCCTGTCGGGCAAGACCACCGGACTCGACAGCATCGACCAGAAGACCTCGGGCCTGCACAATTCCGACCTCGTGATCCTCGCCGGGCGTCCGGGCATGGGCAAGACCTCGCTCGCCACCAACATCGCCTTCAACTGTGCCGAAGAGCACCTCAACTGGCAGCGCGACGGCGGCGAATTCAACTACGGCGCGCCGGTCGCCTTTTTCAGCCTCGAAATGAGCGCCGACCAGCTGGCAACGCGCATCCTCGCAGAGCAGGCCGAGATCAGCAGCGAGAGCCTGCGTTCAGGCAAGCTCAGCCGCGAGGAATTCCAGAAGCTTTCCTACGCCAGCCAGCGGCTCGCCGAGCTGCCGCTTTATATCGACGACACCCCCGCGCTCACCATCGCCGGGCTGCGCACCCGTGCGCGGCGCCTCAAGCGGCGGCACGATATCGGGCTGATCGTGGTCGACTACCTCCAGCTGCTGCAGGGGTCGGGCCGGGCACAGGACAACCGGGTCAACGAGATTTCGGAAATCAGCCGCGGCCTCAAAACATTGGCCAAGGAACTGAGCGTCCCGGTGATCGCGCTGTCGCAGCTCAGCCGCGCGGTCGAACAGCGCGAGGACAAGCGCCCTATGCTGTCGGACCTGCGCGAATCGGGCTCGATCGAGCAGGACGCCGACATGGTCTGGTTCATCTATCGTGGCGACTACTATCACCTCGCGTCGAAGCCCGACTTCCCCGATGCGACCTCTTCCTCCGAAGCGCAGGAAAAATATCGCATGTGGGAGGAGAAGCACGAAGAGCTGGTGGGCAAGGCGACGCTGATCGTGGCGAAGCAGCGCCACGGCTCGACCGGCAACGTCCCGCTGCATTTCCAGAGCGAGATCACCAAGTTCACCAGTCCCAACCGCAAGGATTATTCGGACTGGGGTTACGAATAAGGGCTTGGGCTAAAGGCCCAGGTTGAGCCGCCGCGACACGGTGTAGTCGACCACCGACACCAGGAACCAGGCGAGATTCCAGCGAATCCGATTGAACAGGGTCGCCTTCTTGCGGTGGCTTTCGCGCGTGATGTTCTCGGCCCCTGCCACATGCCAGTCGACATGCTCGCGCATCTTGGCCGCCAACGCGGCGTCTTCGATCCGCAGCATGATCTCGAGATTGAGATAGAGGCTGCGCATGTCGAAATTGGCGCTGCCGATGTAGGTCACATCGTCGATCACCAGCAGCTTGGTGTGAAGCTTGCACGCCTGAAACTCGTGCAGCTCCGCCCCCCTGTCGAGCAGGTAGGTATACAAGGAACGCGTAGCGCCGATGGTTGCGCCATTGTCCGATTTCCCCGCCATCACCAGCCGCGCGCGCCCGCGCCGCGCGATCGCGGCGATCTTGCGCATCATCCCGTTCGAGGGCGAGAAATAGGCCATCATCAGGTCGAGCCGCTGGGCCCCATCGAGGTCGCGCCTGACGCTGAGTGCCCAACTCGACAGGCGCGCCGTCGGCCCGCCGATCAGCACCTTGACCGCGCCTTCGCCGCCGCTCCATTCGCGCACCGCCCGGCGGATCGCGAGCCATTGCGCCTTGCGGCTCGAAACCCAGGATTCGAGCTTGGCAAACCATTCCTCGAGCTGATCGACCACCGGACCCTCGACAATGAGCCCGAGGTCGTTCCAGCCGTTCTCCTGCGGGCTGGCGAAATAGTCGTCGCCGACATTGAATCCGCCGACCATCGCGCGCTCGCCATCGGCGATCACGATCTTCTGGTGATTGCGGATCAAGAAGCGGCGGGTCCATTTGGGGCTGAACAGCCAGAACTTGCCGCCCGCCAGCACCAGCGGACGGAACTGGCTGTCGTCGCCGCTCGCGCCGAAACCGTCGACGATCAGCTTGACCTCGACCCCGCGCCGTGCCGCCGAAACGAGCGCATCGAGCACGCGCCAGCCGCTGTGGTCCTTGTCGAAGATGTAGAATGCGAGGCTCAGCGTGTGCTGCGCGCCGTCGATCATCGCGAGCAGCGCATCGAGCCGATCGCGGCCACCCGCGAGGATCTCGAAACCATGCCCCGCGGCTTCGATCGACAGGACCGGGGGATCGCGGAAATCGCGCACATCGATACCCCGTGCATCTTCCCCGCCCATGGCCAATTCGTTCCCCATTGCCATGCCTCTAAACGCATGTGGTGGGCACAAGCAATTTCTTGACTCATCGCCGCCCCTTCCCTAGGTGCAGCGCCTTTCCGACACTTGCATTTTATTGGAGTGCCCTATGGCGCGCGTTACTGTCGAAGATTGCGTCGACAAGGTTCCTAATCGCTTCGATCTCGTCCTGCTGGCTGCGCAGCGTGCGCGCGAAATCTCGGGCGGCAGCGAACTGACCATCGATCGCGACCGCGACAAGAATCCGGTCGTTGCGTTGCGCGAGATCGCCGAGCAGACGATCAAGCCCAAGGACCTGCAGGAAGCGGTCGTGACCAACCTGCAGAAGATCCTGCCGGACGACGAGGACGAGGCCGATGCGATCGGCTCGCTCAGCCAGTCGGCCGAAGCGCTGCGGATTACCGCGTCGGCGCCGGCCCGCTCGACCTCGCTCGGCGGCGACTACGACGGCTAAACCGGACGGTTGGCATTATCAAAGGGGCCGCTCCGTTGTGGGCGGCCCTTTTTGTTTGGATTGAACAGGCAGGAAGACGGAACAGAGCATGGCTGTCATCGCAGTCTACAGTGCAAAAGGCGGGGTGGGGAAAACCACCATCGCGGCCAATCTGGCATGGTTCTCGGCAGTCGAGGCCGGGCACGATACGCTGCTGTGGGACCTCGACGCTGCCGGCGGCGCGGGTTTCCTGTTCGGCGTCGAGCTCAAGGCCAAACGCGCAGGCGCCCTGTTCTCGCGTGACGAGGCGCCAGAGGAATTGCTGTGGGAGACCGGCTATCCCGGCCTCGACCTGCTGCCCGCCGATGCCAGCCTGCGCCAGCTCGATACCCAGTTGACCCAGATGGGCAAGAAGCGTCGCCTGGCGAAACTGGCGAAGGGGCTCGATCAGCAATACGACCGAGTCATCCTCGACTGCCCCCCCGGGATCAACGAGATTTCGAGCCAGGTCTTGCGAACCGCCGAGATCGTGATCGTGCCGCTCCCGCCCTCCCCACTGTCGCAGCGCGCGCTCGATATGGTGACCGCCGAGATCAAGCGGGTTGGCGACAAGGGGCCGTCGATCCTTCCCGTGTTCTCGATGGTCGATGGCCGCCGAAAACTGCACCGCGAGGCGCTCGAGGCACAGCCGCGTTATCCCGTGCTGCCCTATTCGAGCCCGGTCGAGCAATGCGCTGTGCGCAACCAGCCTGTCGGAGCTTTCGCCCGCTCGACGCCCGCGGCCGAGCAGTTCGCCCGGCTGTGGAAGGCGATCGACGCCAAGCTCAAGCGCCGCTGAGCATAGGGCGCCACGCGCCCTTTCCCTCTCGCGTCGCGCTCGCCTATAGTGGTCGCAGACGGGGAAAGGCATGAGCGATTTCGGCGAAGCATTGGGTACGGCGGTCGAAGGCAGCCTGTTCTCGCGCGCGTTCGGCGGGAAGAAGGGCGCCCTTACCGACAAGGATGGCCACCCAATCGAGCGGGGCCATTTCACCGAGGGCGATTGCCTCAATTGCGGCACCAGTATCCAGGGTGCGCATTGTCACAACTGCGGCCAGAAGGCACATCTCCACCGCACGCTAGGCGCTTTCCTGCACGACCTGCTCCACGGCGCCCTCCATTTCGACGGCAAGACCTGGCGCACGCTGCCAAAATTGCTGTTCAAGCCGGGGGAACTGACGCGTCGCTATATCGAGGGCGAGCGCGCCAAATTCGTCAGCCCGATGGCGATGTTCCTGTTCAGCGTATTCCTGATGTTCGCGGTGTTCCAGGCGCTGGGTATCAGCACGCCCAGCGAATTGCCCGACGATGCCGTGGTAGACGACGCAGTCATCCGCGCGGAAGAACGCGCTGCTACACAACTACAGGCGCTGGAGGAACGCGCTGCGTCCTTGCCCGAAGGCTCGCAAGAGAAAGAGGAGACCGAAAAGAGCCTGGCGGAAACGCGCAAGACGATCGAGGATCTGGAGAAAGCCGACCTCATCCAGGTGGGGCCAGATGGCAAATTTACGTTCAAGGGCACCGGCATCGGCTGGGTCGACAAGGTGATCGACAAGTGGCGCACCAATCCCGACCTGATGCTCTACAAGCTGCAGGCGAACGGCTATAAATTCAGCTGGTTGCTGATCCCGCTCTCGATCCCCTTCGTATGGCTGCTGTTTGCCTGGAAGCGTCGCTTCAAGGCCTATGATCACGCGATCTTCGTGACCTATTCGCTCGCCTTCATATCCATGCTGTTTATCACGCTGTCGCTTCTTTCGGCAGCAGGCATCGGAGGGGGATGGGTCTTCACTGCGCTGGCCATCATTCCGCCGGTCCACATCTACAAGCAGCTGCGCGGGACCTACGGGATCTCGCGCTTCTCGGCCTTGTGGCGACTGATCCTGCTGCTGGTCTTTGTCGTCGTGATCCTGCTCATGTTCCTGCAGATATTACTTCTGCTGGGAGCGTTCTGAGCACGCTTAGTTGCCGTTGAACGCTGGTGCTTTTTCCAACTCGTCCTGCGGGTCGTCCTCGTCGCGAAGATGTTCCTCGACCGCATCTGCGCCCTCGCTGACCCCTGCGGCGGCATCGGCAATGTGATCTTCGAGCACTTCGCCCGCAGCGTCGAGATTTTTGGCCGTGTCGTCGGCCGCGTGTTCGGCCATGACCTCGGCGTTGTCGCGCGTTTCTTCCGAACAGGCGGCAAGCGGCAGCGCCACGGCTGCGATGGAATAGGCAAATATGTTGCGCATGGTTTGGCTCCTGAAGCTTGGGTTCAGGAGCTCAACGCTTCAAGCGCCCTGAGGTGCCGGACCTTCCGACCCGCCGAACTTCTTGCCTGCCTTGGGCACGGCAGAACCGGTCGCCGGTTGGACCGCAATCGGACCTGAAGGCCGATCGGGACGGTCGATCTTGCCGTCCTTCATCAGTTGGTCGATCTCGTCGCCGGTCAGTGTCTCATATTCGAGCAGCGCCTGCGCAAGCAGGTGGAGCTTGTCCTCTTGGGTCTTGAGCACGTCCTGCGCCCGCTTGAGCCCGCCTTCGACCAGCGCCTTGATCTCGGCGTCGATCAGCTTGTTGGTTTCCGCGCCCGCCATGGTGCGCGCGGTCTGACCCATGCCGAGGTAGCCTTCCTGGCTCGCTTCGTACTGTAGCGGGCCGAGCTTGTCGGACATGCCCCACTTGGTGACCATGTTGCGCGCCAGGTCGGTGGCGTACTGGATGTCGCCCGAGGCGCCGGAAGACACCTTGTCGTGCCCGAAGATGATCTCTTCCGCCACGCGGCCGCCCATGGCGACTGCCAAGTTCGCGTGCATCTTGTCACGATGGTAGGAGTAGTTGTCGCGCTCGGGCAGGCGCATCACCATGCCCAGTGCACGGCCGCGCGGGATGATCGTCGCCTTGTGAATCGGGTCTGATGCCGGTTCGTTGATCGAGACGAGCGCATGCCCGGCTTCGTGATAGGCGGTCATCTTCTTCTCGTCGTCGGTCATGACCATCGAACGCCGCTCGGTGCCCATCATGACCTTGTCCTTGGCGTCCTCGAATTCCTGCATGGCCACGAGACGCTTGTTGCGGCGCGCCGCGAGCAGGGCCGCCTCGTTGACGAGGTTGGCGAGGTCCGCGCCCGAGAAACCGGGCGTGCCGCGCGCAATGGTGCGCGGATTGACGTCGGGCGCCAGCGGCACCTTCTTCATGTGCACGGCGAGGATCTTCTCGCGCCCGTCGATATCGGGGATCGGCACCACGACCTGGCGGTCAAAGCGGCCCGGGCGCAGCAGCGCCGGGTCAAGCACGTCGGGGCGGTTGGTCGCCGCGATGATGATGATGCCTTCGTTGGCTTCGAAACCATCCATTTCGACAAGTAGCTGGTTGAGCGTCTGCTCGCGCTCGTCGTTCGAATTGCCGAGGCCATGGCCGCGGTGGCGGCCGACCGCATCGATTTCGTCGATGAAGACGATGCAGGGCGCGTTCTTCTTGGCCTGTTCGAACATGTCGCGCACGCGGCTCGCGCCGACGCCGACGAACATCTCGACGAAGTCCGAACCCGAGATGGTGAAGAAGGGGACGCCCGCCTCGCCCGCAATGGCCCGGGCCAGCAGCGTCTTGCCGGTACCGGGTGAGCCGACCAGCAGCGCGCCCTTGGGGATCTGACCGCCAAGCTTGGAGAAGCGGTGCGGGTCCTTGAGGAATTCGACGATCTCCTCGAGCTCCTCGCGCGCTTCATCGATGCCGGCCACGTCGTCGAAGGTCACGCGCCCCTGCCGCTCGGTGAGCAATTTGGCCTTGGACTTGCCAAATCCCATCGCGCCGCCGCCTCCGCCTTTCTGCACCTGGCGCAGCGCGAAGAAGGCGATCCCGAGGATCAGCAGGAAGGGCAGTGTCTGGATGAGGATGTAGAGCAGCACATTGCCTTCATCCGCCTCGGCCCCCGAATATTTCACCCTGTTGGCTTCGAGCAGCTTGGGCAGTTCGTCGTCGTTCGCGACCGGCACGGTCGAGAATGTCTTCTTGTTCTTGAGCACACCAGTGATCCGGTCGGGCGCGATCTGCACCTCCTGCACCGAACCTTCGGCCACACGCTCGCGGAAATCGGAATAGCGGATCTGCGTTCCGGCCGGCTCGCTCGCGCTGCCGAACATCGACACAACCAGCAGCAGCGCCAGGAAAACGCCGCCCCAGATCATCAGGCTCTTGACGAGGGGGTTCGGCCCTTCGGGGCCTTCGCCGCCGGAGTTGGGGTCGCGCGGGTCGTTCTGGTTGCTCATCGGAAAAGCATTCCTTTCTGTTCGACTATGTAGGCGTAGGCGGGTGAATGGCAAGATAACGCGCCGCCATTCGCGCGGCTGTTTTTCGATTGGAGAAATCGAGGGTTCCGAAAGACACCGCTAGCGCCCACTTGATTGATCAATCAACTTGTGCTTGGTTGAACGCTCAATCAAGAGGTGATTCGCATGAATATCGCTACTCGAGACAAGATCGTGATGACGGCGCTCGAACTCTTCTACGTGAAGGGATTCAACTCGACTTCGATCGCCGACATCCTCAGCCGCAGCCAGGTGCATTCGGGCAGTCTCTATCATTTCTTCCCGGGCAAGCAGGACCTGCTCATCGCGGTGCTCGAGTTTTACCGCGACGGGATCAAGGAACACCTGCTCGACCTCGCCTGGGTCGGGGTCGAGGATCCGGTCGAGAAGGTGTTCGCGCTGCTTAACGGCTATCGCACCGGCCTGTTGATGAGCGACTTCGCCCACGGCTGCCCGATCGGGAACCTGGCGCTTGAGCTGTCCGAGCCCGATCCGCGCATCCGCGAATTGCTCGACGTCAACTTCAAGAACTGGATCGGCGCGGTCGAGCACTGCCTGCTCGAGGCAGGCAATCGGCTGCCGCCGGAAACCGACCGCCGCGCGCTGGCCGAGTTCATCCTGACCACGATGGAAGGCGCGATCATGCAGGCGCGCACCGCACGCGACATCGGCGTGTTCGATCGCAACATCGCGGTGCTCCGCGCGCATATCGAACTGCTGATGGACAAGGCGAGGCAGCCGTCATGAAGCGCCGTGCACTCCTGAACTTATGCGCCGCGCTCACAATCGGCCTGGCGTCACCGCTCGCTGCGCAGGAAGGCGAAGTATCGGTCGAGGTGATCGAAGAGAGCGACGGCACCCGCACACTCGTCCACGAGACGATCATCGATGCCCCGGTCGCCGCCGTGTGGGCGACACTTTCGACCGAAGCGGGATGGCTGATGTGGGGCCCGAAGTTCGCGCGCTTCGACTTGCGGGCGGGCGGTTCCATCGAAACCGGCTATCATGAGGGCGCAACGATGGGCGACCCGCAGAATATTCGTCATCGCATCCTGGCGTTCGTTCCCGAACGGATGATCGCGCTCAAGGTAGAACAGGCGCCGGAGAGAGGGCTGGTCAGCATGGATACGCTGGCGCCCTTGTGGGGCGTCTACGAACTGGAGCCTGTCGGGCCGGATCGCACAAGGCTGCGGATTGCCGGGCTAGGCTACGGCAATGACGACGCCTCGTCGCAGATGCTCGGGTTCTTCAAGGCAGGCAACGTCTATTCGATCGAGCTTCTGCGCCAGAACCTCGCCGAGCGATCGGCAGCCAAAGTTCAAACAGGGAGGGAATGATGGAAGTAAACTGGATTGGCATTATTGCCGCTGCCGTGTCCGCCTTCGTGCTCGGCGGACTGTGGTACGGGCCGCTCTTCGGCAAGAAATGGATGGCCTATGTCGGCCTCACCGAAGAGGACGCGAAGAAGGCCAATATGGCCATGATTTTCGGCGGAGCCTTTGTCCTGTCGCTGCTGGCCGCCTTCGTTTTCGCGATGTTCCTGGGGCCCGAGATCACCATGCAGGAAGGCGCGCTCTACGGCTTCTCTGCGGGTCTGTTCTGGGTCGGCGCGAGCTTCGGCATCAACTACCTGTTCGCGCAGCGCCAGTTCGGGCTGTGGCTGATCGACGCCGGCTACGCGACGCTGCAGTTTACGCTCTACGGGCTGCTGATCGGGCTGTTCAACTAGGCCGCGGCATAGGCCGCAAGGAAGACCTCGACCGCTCCCTCGATCCGGGCGCGGTCGACTTCCTCGTTGCGCTCCATGCCGAAGCGGCGTTCGAGGTCGCCCATGCCCTTGACCATGGAGACGAATTGCTCGGCTGCGATGGCGCAGTCGTCGATCTCGAGCTCGCCTGCCTCGACGAGGCTCTCGAGGAGGCCCGCGAAGGCTCCTTTCATGCGGTGAGGTCCGGCATTGAGGAAGGCGCGGCCGATTTCCGGATCGTGTTCGGTCTCGGCCGCGACCCGGCGGTCGAACCGGACGAGTTCGGGGCGCGAGAGGAACGCGCTCATCGCCTCGCCAATCACGGTCAGGCGATCGACCAGCGAACCAGACGACGCCGGCCGCATCTCGAACAGGCCGCGCATGCGTTCGCATTCATATTCGACCGCGGCTCCGAACAGCGAACGCTTGTCGCCGAAGTGATTGTAGACGGTGACCTTCGAAACGCCGGCATCCGCGGCGACCTGTTCGATTGCTGTAGCCTCGTAGCCGACGTCGAAGAAGCTGCGCGCGGCAGCGGCAATCATCGCCTCGCGCTTGGCAAGGTCGGTCGGGCGACCGCGAGCACCCGCCCGCGCGCGCGGGCAGAACCTTGATTCTCCAGGGCGAAGGCGGGTTGACAAAATGAACGCATCCGTACAATTAAACGCAACCGTTCAATAATGGCCGATAAGGTCGCGAGTCGCAACCCCAACCAGGAGTTCCTCTCCACATGCTCTGGATAGCCATCCGCATGCTGACCGGGGACCGCCAGAAGTTCTTCGGCCTGTTGTTCGGGATCGCCTTCTCGACGCTGCTGATCACGCAGCAATTGGTCATCTTCGTGAACCTGATCGAGCGGGGTGCCAGCGGCGTCTACAACAACGCCAATGCCGAGATTTACGTGATGGACCCGGTCAGCCGCACGACCGATGTGATCTATCCCCTCCCCTCGACCGCGCTCGACCAGGTGCGTTCGGTTCCCGGCGTCGAATGGGCCGTCCCGCAATTGCGCGCCAACGCTGCCGTGCGCACAAGCACCGGCGATCTCGAGCAGGTGGCGATCATCGGGGTGGACGATACGACCCTGATCGGCCTGCCCAAGAACCTGCTGATTGGCAGCAAGGAGGATCTCTCGATCCCCGATACGGTCATCATCGACGACGTCGGGGCCGAGCGGATGTTCGAGGATGGCGATCCGATCGGGCAACGGCTGGAGCTCAACGACCAGCGCGCGGTGATCCGCGGCATGGCCGACACGATCCCCAGCTTCACCAGCACCGCAGTGCTCTACACCACCTATTCGCAGGCGCTGCGCTATGTGCCCGGGACGCGCAACCGGATGAGCCTGGTGCTGGCCGGCGTAGCCGAGGGCACGACCCCCGAGCAGGCCGTCGCGCGGATCGAGGAACAGACCGGATTGCGGGCGCGCACCAGCAAGCAGTTCGCGCAGGACGGGGTCGATTTCATCATCGAGAACACCGGCATCCCGTTCAATTTCGGCATCACGGTCGCGCTCGGCTTCGTCGTCGGCGTGGCGATCGTCGGCCTCACCTTCAGCCTGTTCATCCGCGACAACATCAAGCAGTTCGGCGCGCTCAAGGCGATCGGCGTGACCAACGGCAAGCTCGTGCGCATGGTAGGGGTGCAGGCCGGCATGGTCGGCGCGATCGGCTATGCGCTGGGGCTGGTCGGCACGGCCGTCTTCATCTGGGCGTTCGGCAATAACCCGACCTTCAAGGGATTCTATATCCCCTGGCAGATCCCGCTGATCAGTTTCGTGGCGGTCGTCCTGATCCTGGCGATGACCGGCTGGATCGCCATGCGCAAGGTGCTCAACACCGAACCCGCGGCGGTGTTTCGCTGATGGGAACGGCCATGGACACGAGCGCGATCGGCGGCTGCTCGCCCGAGGCGGCGATCTGCGCCCGCAATATCGCGCGCGATTTCGAAAGCGGGCAGCAGGTGATCCGCGTGCTGCACGGGATCGATACCGATATCCGGCCAGGCGAGATGACCTACCTCGTCGGCGAAAGCGGATCGGGCAAGACCACGCTGATCTCGATCATGTGCGGGATCCTGTGGCCGACCGAGGGCGAGGTGCGCGTCTTCGGGACCGACATCTATTCGCTGAGCGACGACGAGCTCGTCAACTTCCGGCTGCAGAACATCGGCTTCATCTTCCAGCAGTACAACCTCATCCCCTCGATCGACGCCGCTGCCAATGCCGCCGTCCCGCTGATCGCACAAGGCATGCCGGTCGAGCGTGCCCGCTCCAAGGCCAAGGAACTGCTCGACGCGCTCAACATCGCGGACCAGGCAGACAAGCTGCCCAACCAGCTTTCGGGCGGCCAGCAGCAGCGCGTCGCGATCGCCCGCGCGCTGGTGCACGAACCGCGCCTCGTCGTGTGCGACGAGCCGACCGCCGCGCTCGACGCCAAGTCGGGCCGCCGGGTGATGGATTTGCTGCGCGAAGTGGCGGTCGCGCCCGACCGCGCCTGCGTGATCGTCACCCACGACAACCGCATTTTCGACCTCGCCGACCGCATCCTCGTGCTCGAGGACGGACGCATCATTCATGACGGCACGCAGATGCCGGACGGCCACTAGGACCAATCGCCATGGCATTACTCCCCCAAGGTTTCAGCTTCTCGCGCAAGGCGCTGCCGGTGATCGCCGCGATCGGCTTCATCGCCGCGGTCCTCTTCATCGCCTTCAGCCTACCCAATCGCGAGCTGAGCGAGCCAGAAGAGCAGCCCGCGCGTGCTACGGGGCCGCTGGCCAATGCGCCGCGGGTGGCCGGGGCGGGCGTGGTCGAGCCGTCGAGCGAGATTATCGATGTCGGCACGGCCCTGTCGGGCCTTGTAACCAGCCTCTACGTCCAGCCGGGCGACCGCGTGACGAAAGACCAGTGGCTGTTCACGGTCGACACGCGCCAGATCCGCGCCGGTCTTGGCGAAGCGCAGGCTTCGGTTGCCGAGGCCAATGCCAGCATCGCCGACGCGCGCAGCGCTCTAGCGACGGCGCAGCGCCAGCTCGACCTCTATCGCAGCATCGACGATCCTGCCGCGGTGAGCCGTGCGGAAGTCATCCGTGCAGAGGGCGAGGCAGACATGGCGCGGCAACGGCTGAAGCTGGCGCAGGCGCGGCTGCAATCGGCCCGCGCGAGGGTCAATGCCGCGCAAACCGAACTCGGTCGCGCCAGCGTTCGCGCGCCGATCGCCGGTGAGATCCTCGCGGTCAACATTCGCGAGGGAGAATATCTCTCGACGATGGGCGGGCAAAGCCAGCCCTTCATCCAGATGGGCGAAACGCAGCCATTGCACGTCCGCATCGATATCGACGAGGACGAGGCAGGTCGCATCAAGCAAGGCGCAGAAGCTTACGTCAGCCCGCGCGGGGCAGCCGAAATGCAGGTCAAAGCGACATTCGTGCGCGCCGAACCTCTGGTCATCCCCAAGCGCTCGCTCACCAACTCGGCGCAGGAGCGCGTCGACGTCCGCGTGCTGCAGCTCATCTACGCATTGCCCGATAGCGCGCGTGAGAGCTTCAACGTCGGCCAGCAGGTCGATGCCTTTATCCCTGCGAAGGACGGCAGCAAGTGAGGTTGCGCAACTCCCTCGTATTGATCCCGGCTGTGGCGCTCGGCGCCTGCGTCGCCGGTCCTGCGCCCGAGATCGCGACGCCGGTTCCCACGCTGCCCGGCGCGTTCTTCTACGTTCCGGCCACCACCGAAAGCGCCGCGCTCGAGGCGCTGCTGCCCAGTAGTGACCCCGCATTCGTCGCGCTGTCGGACCAAGCGTTGAGCGACAGCCCTACCCTCGGTGAAGCGCTGGCACGGGTAGAAGCCGCACGAGCAGGAGCCGCTCGCGCGGGCGCAGAGCGCCTGCCGAGCGTCGGCGCCGATGCCTCGGTGACCGGAACACGCACCAATCCCAACCAGTTCGGCAACAGCTTGCCGCCCGGTATCTCAATCGACACTGAGCGCACATCCTACGCCGCCAATCTCACCGCGCGCTGGGATCCCGACCTGTTCGGCGTGCTCAAGGCGAGCGAGCGTGCCGCCCTGGCGCGGATCGATGCCGCCAGTGCGGGCGCGCAGGCCGTACGACTGGCATTGATTTCGGAAATTGCCGCCAGCGTGATCGACTGGCGGACGCTCAGTTCCCGGCGCGAGGCGCTGGAGCAGGATGTCGCCGCCGCGACGCGCCTCGCCGACCTCGCCCGGCAGCGCGAAGAGGCCGGTATCGCGCCCGGCTTCGACCGCGTCCGCGCCCAGGCCACCGCCAGCCAGTCGCGTTCGCGGATGGCCGCGCTCGCCAGCGAAGAGGCACGGCTCATCGGTCGCCTCGTCACGCTGACCGCGCGCGATGCGGCGTGGGTAGCCGCGGCGCTCGAGACGCCTGCGCCGGATAGATTTGATACGACCGCCCCGGCAGCGCTGCCGTCGCTCCTGCTGGCCAATCGCCCTGACGTAGCGCGTGCCGAAGCCGAACTGGCGGCGAGCGATGCGGAACTGGCGGCAGCGGCGCGCAAGCGCTTCCCGCGGCTGACGCTCTCTGCCGCGCTGGGCCTGCTCGCCTTCGATCTGGGTGAATTGTTCGACAGCGATTCAGTCGTGGGCTCGGCCGGCGGAAGCCTGCTCGCTCCCCTGCTCGACTTTGGCCGGATCCAGGCTGAGATCGACGGAGCCGCTGCCGAGAAGCAGGCCGCCTTCGCGCGCTATCGCGGGGCGGTGTTCGCAGCGCTGGGCGATGCGGAAACCGCCTATGGCCTGGTCGCAGCGGCGGATGCCGAAGCGGCCGCCGCCGCCGACGAGTTCGCCCAGCTCCAACGCGCCGCCGCGCTGGCCGACACACGTTATCGCGCGGGGCTGGCCGATTTCCTCACCGTACTGGAGGCGCGCCGGGCCGCCGATGCCAGCGGAGAACGCGCGGCCGCCTCATTGGGCCGGGCGCAGCGCGCGCGCGTGCTGTTGTGGCAGGCTCTGGGCGGCGACGTTCAGCCGACCAGCCGGTCGATCAGCCAGTAACTCGCGGTGATGCCGATCCCATAGGTCGCGAACCGTAGAGCCGGCTGTTCGGCCTTGGGTGCCAGCCGCGTTACGGCATGGCGCAGGCCGATCACCGCGGCGATCACCAGCAGCTGGCCCGCCTCGACCCCGACATTGAAGGCGAACAGCGCCGCGGGCACTTCGCCCTCGGGCAGGCCGATTTCGCGCAAGGCCCCGGCGAAGCCGAAGCCGTGAAGCAGGCCGAAGCCGAACGCGACCAGCCACGGCCAGCGGCGGGTCCATGTCTCGCGATCCGTGTGCAGCAGTTCGACCGCGAGGAACACGATACTGAGCGCGATCAGCGCCTCGACCGGCTTTTGCGGCAGGCCCGTCATGCCGAGCGTCGTCGCCACCAGCGTGATCGAATGTGCGATGGTGAAAGCGGTCGCCGCCTTGACCACCTGCCAGCCGCCGACCACCAGCAGGACAAGCGCTACGACAAACAGCAAATGGTCCCAGCCCATCAGGATGTGCTCGGTCCCGATCACGAAATAGCTGCGCAGGACCTGCCAGCGATCGGGCCGGGCGATGATGGTCGCAAGCGGTGCGCTCGCCGTCAAACGATGGCTTTGAACCTCACGGTCGAGCGGTGCGATCCGCACGAGCGCATCGGCCTTCCCGGCGAGCTCGGGCAACCCGATAGTACCGCCGGAGACCTCGCCTTCGCAGCGCACTTGCGCATTACCGATCAGTGCCGCGGCCCCGAGCGAACGCGCAATCTCGCCCTCTATGGCGCAATTCTGCGGCAGCGTAGGCACGATAAACTGGACCGCGCCCGGTGATGCAACGGGCTGCTTCCAGTCGAGCGACCATTCACCGGGAGTAGTTTCGGTAAAGTCGATCGAGGCCGGGCGCACTTCGTCGGCCTGTGCCGGTACCGCCATCAGCAGCAGCGCGAACAATCCGGCCAGTAGCCGCAACATCATTCGATCTCGATCCGGTAGGCCTCGCGCAGGATCTGGTAGGCTTGCTCGCGTCGTTCGGCGATCGTCGCGCTGCGCCAGTCGTTTTCGACATCCTCGCGGACGTCCTCGAACGGTGGCACGCTGCCCGCTTCGCGCGATCTCGTCCGCACGAGGTGCCAGCCGAGCCCAGAGGGGATTGGTCCTTGCCAACTATCGCCGACATTGAGCGCATCGATCTCGGCGACAAAGCGCTCCCCGAAACGATCGAGCACTTCGCGGCGCGGCTCGTCGTCGAGCGACACCGGCAGGCTGATCCGCTCGCCGAGCGCCTGCCAATCCCGCGCGGCACCAATCCGCGCCTTGGCCGCGCGCGCTTCATCCTCGGTCGAGAACCAGAGCTGGTCGAAGGAGTAGCTCGCTTCGTCGGAGAACCGCGCAGAATTGTCGGCATACCATTGCCGCAGCGTCGCCTCGGCGGGTTGCTCGGTCTCGGCCCGCCCGCTCGCCAGCATGTCCATCTTCTGCGCCAGGCGCCGCCGGACGATCGCATCGTCCTGGTCGAGGCCGAGCCGCAAGGCCTCGCGATAGAGCACTTCCTCGCGGACGTAGCGGTCGATCTGCGCATCGAGTTCGGCGTCGGTCGGCGCACGGCTCATCAACCGTTCGAACCCGAGCGCGATTTGCGCCTGCGTCTCGCGGTCGATGGCGATGACCCGGCTGGATGGATCGACCTCGCCGCCGCGCAACGAGAACAGCGCGAAAACCAGCGCGCCTCCGACCAGGAAGTGGACCAGCGGTTCGCGGGTCCAGGCAGGTAGGTTCACTTCGCCCCCGTTATTTGAGTGCAGCGGGTTTGAGCCAGATCGGCGAGCTATAGGCACGTTCCTGAGCCACGGCATCGGCCAGCGCTTCCTCGGGAAGCTTGATCCCGAACCGAACCATGTCGAACAGCGTCCAGCGCGGCGTCGGGATCTCGATCACGCGCACATAGTAAAAGGCGCGCTGTCCCTGGCGGTAGTCGGGATCGGTCCAGGCCGCCCGGAGTTCGGTGGCTCCGATATCGTTGGTGTATTCGGCCGTCTTGCGATCGACGGTGTCGCCCACGGCAGGAACCTTGCCGCCGGTGCGAACCCGCGTTTCCATATCGCTCCAGACGACATCGTAGACCTGCTCGCGCAGCTCGCCCGAAGCATCGAGCCAGCCCTTCACCACCTGCACCCGGTCGAGGTTGGCCCCATCGGGATCCTTGAGTGCCGAGATCAGGAAGGTCGGCGCCTGGCCGCCATCGGTCAGTTCGCCGCCCATCGGCACGCCGCGCGTATATCCCGCACGGACCCAATCGCCGTCCCAATCGCTCTCGGCGAAGTCGAACCCGCCGAAGACCCGCAGCACCATGCGCGGCCCGGTGGTGGCATAGACCTCGCGCCGCTTGAAGGCATCGAAGATTTCGGCGCGCGTATTGCCCCGGGCCCAGGCGGCCGCGTAGCCGCCGGCGAGATAATGCCAGCCGAACCGCTGTGCATTGGTGCCAAGGTTCTGGCCCTTGAGCGCACGGTCCTTGATCGCCGGCTCGCCGCCGGTGTGCTTGCCGAAGAAATTGTCTTCATCGCCGGTCGCGAAGGCCGTGTGGCTGTCGGTCGAGCCGATCATCCCGAAGGCGTAGGGGTTCACGCCCAGCTTCTCTTCGAGCGAGATGCCGCGCTTGAGCGCTTCGCGAATGTAGTTCCCGCCGAACATGTCGGGCGTCGCCTCGCGAGTGAGCGGGAGATTGCCCAGTTCCCAACCCTTGACCCCAAAGCCGGCGAATTCGTCATTGGGCGAGAGATAGGGGTGCGCCTCGCTGTCACCCTTGATCTGCGTGGCCTCGACCACCGGTTCGGCGTTGGCCCGCTTGCGCGCATACTCCGCGGTCATCGGGCTGCCGTCGGGCATGGTCATCTCGAACATCAGGCCATTCGAAACGTTGGAATTGTGCGGGATCGCCAGCGCCTGGCCGCCGGTCTTCTTGGCGTAGGACGCCATGTAGTCCCACAGGCCTTCGACCTCGGTATCGAGGCCGGGATAGGGAATGACCTGCTTGGTCCGCGCGCTGCCATCGCGGAACATCACCACGCGGTGGAGATTGTTGCCGTCCGGCATCAGCGTGTATTCGAAGCCTGCCAGCGCGGTGAACTGACCCGGCTTGTTGTAGCGGTCGAGCGTTTCGAGATGCGCGTCCCAGATGTCGCGGGTCGCCTTGTCCTGCGTTTCCTCGTCCGACAGCAGCGCTTCCGGTACTCGATCATTCGCCGCCGCATCGATCAATTCAGCAATTGCGCGCTGCGATTGCTCGGGGCTCTCATGCATCATGTCGTACCAGCGCAGCACGGTCTCGTCGTTCATGGCGAGAATCGCGACGCGCGGTGCCTCATAGAGCCGCCGGGTCGAGCCTAGCCCGTCCGAGTGATCGGAGATAACGAGGAAGTCTAGCGGCCTGGACAGCTTGGCCTTGATGCCGGTGGTCGAGGTCACTTCCTGGCCGCTGGCGAATTGCAGCGCCTCTTCCGGCCCAAGCCTGACGCCAAAGCCGAAGGCATCGATCGAGTTGTTGGTATGGAGGTGGGTGTCGCCCCAATAGGGCCGGTCGGGAAACTCGGCGAGTTCGATGGTGCCCTCGCCGTCGCCCGCCCGGCTCTCATCTACACTGCCCATCCCATTGCAGCTAGCCAGTGCCAGTGCCGCAACGCCTGCCAAAGCCCATCCGGGCGCAATCCGGCGCATAAAACCTCTCCCACCTATGCGATATGCGCAGGAAGCTTGCGCTCTCAGAACCAGTGGTCAAGGAAAACTTTTTAGAAGATTCCGAGGAATCCGCCGCCGCCGGACCCGTTAGAGTTCCAGTAGTAATAGGTCCCGAAACCGATTGCCGCTACGGAAAGCGCAGTTGCTATCAGCATCAGCAGGCCATCGCGCACGGTCAGCGCCAGGCCGAAAGCAGCGATCGCCAACATCGGGGCGCTGCTGGCAAAGGGCAGGAATTCGAGCGGCGGGACAGTGAGGCAGAGCAGGAGAATCATCACTGCGGCCACTTTCTGCATCGGCGCCGAGGTGAACTGCTTGAGCCGCCCGTGAAACCAGTGGTCGAGCTTTTCAGCGATCCCCTCCAGCTTGTGGGCGGACTTGTTGAGCTTGTCAGCACCGACCGAGCGTTGTTCGATCCAGTTGGGTAGCCAGATGTGATCGCCCGCAAGGAGCATTTGGACCGCGACCAGAGCGCACATCAGGGCGAGGAAGCTGGGGACGCCGGGAATGCCGCCCAGCGGGGTGAGTTCCAGCAACGCAAAAATCAACAGGAACGGGCCGTAGCTGCGCCTGCCGAACTCGTCGACGACATCGCCGATGCGGACCTTGTCCTGCTTCTCGGCCAGGTCCTCGATCGCTTCGACCGCCTCTTCGACGCTATGTGGTTCGTGCGACATTGCTGGCCTCCTCGCGCCAATCAACGCACCACGGAGGGTTTCGGCACCCGGGCGCGAGGCTTTGTCGGCTCAGCCCGGGCGTTTCTGCACTAGCGCACTCCGCAGGCACCGGCACACCACCTCGTCGCGCTGATTGAGCATTTCATGCGTCCAGGTGACGATTCCGGCAGTCGGTCGGGACTTGCTTTCGCGCAGCTCGGCGACTTCGCTGGTCGCGCGCAAAGTATCGCCGATCGCTACCGGCTTGGGCATCGCCAGCTTGTCGTAGCCAAGGTTCGCGATCAGCGTGCCGAGCGTCGTGTCGCCGACCGACAGCCCCACCATCAGGGCGAAGGTGAAGGTGCCATTGACGAGGATCTGACCGAATTCGCTGGCCTTGGCCGCCTCGATATCGAGGTGCAGCGGCTGCGGGTTGTGGGTCATGGTAGTGAACAGCAGATTGTCTGTTTCGGTCACGGTGCGCCGGATCTCGTGCTCGATCCGGTCACCGACCTGCCATTCGTCGAAATACCTACCGGCCATCGGTCAGCCCCCTGCCTTCCAGCGCTCTACCACTTCGGCACCGTCCTGTGCGCTTTCGCGGATGGTCCCCGGTGTGCGGTCGAACCGCGGCGCCGGGGCGGTATGCCATACTCCGTCGCGCTCGACATAGGCATTGCGTGCCTTCATGTGCGGATGTTCGCGTGCTTCCTCCAAGGCGAGGACTTCGGCGGCGCAGGCGTCGGTTCCTTCGAGCAGGCTGGCCCATTCCGCCGCCGGTTTCGTCTTGAATAATGCCGCGAGGCGCGCGGTGTAGTCGGCCCAGTTCGCGGGATTCATCTGGCCCTCGCGAAGCTCAGCCGGGGCGTCGATCCGCTCGAGAAGCTCGGCATAGAATTGCGGCTCGATCGCGCCGACGCTGATCTCGCGCCCATCGGCGCATTCGTAGCAGCGATAGAAATGCGCGCCGCCGCTGAGCATGCCCTTGCCGCGGTCGGTCGAAAGGTGCGGTTGATGCCGCACCCCGAAGAAGAAGCTCATCAGGCTGGTCGCGCCATCGACGATCGCCGCGTCGACGACCTGCCCTTTCCCGCTGCGCTCGCGTTCATAGAGAGCGGCGAGAATGCCGAACGCACAATACATCGAGCCGCCGCCAAAATCGCCGACGAGGTTCTGCGGCGGCTGTGCCGGTTCGCCCGGACGGCCCACAGCCGCCAGGGCGCCGGTGATCGCAATATAGTTGATGTCGTGGCCAGCCGCCTGGGCGAGCGGGCCATCCTGACCCCAGCCGGTCATCCGTGCGTAGACGAGCCGCGGATTGTGCGCGAGCATGGCGTCGGGGCCCAGCCCGAGCCGCTCCATCACGCCCGGTCGATACCCCTCAACCAGAACATCGGCATGCGCCGTGGCGTCGTGAATGAACTGGCGACCTTCCTCGCTTTTCAGGTCAACTTCGACCCGGTGCCGCGCGCGGTCGACCACGGGGTTGGCCATCCGTCCGCCCGGTCGCTCGATCCGGACGACCTCCGCGCCCAGATCGGCCAGCAGCATGGCAACATGCGGTCCTGGTCCGATCCCGACGAATTCGACGACCCTGAGGCCAGTCAACGGCCCGTTCGATTGCGGCATGAAACGCTTCTCCCTCTGGCGCTTGCATGGCCCGCGTCACCGGCTCTGGCAAGGGTGGGATTTCCGTTAGCTGCAGATTGACTTTGCGCGCCGCGAAGCCGGATAGGGGGCGTATGAAGCGGGTCTTGGCAGTGGCATCGGGCGGCGGGCATTGGGAGCAGTTGATGCTGCTCGCCGACGCCTTTGCGGGCCACGAAGTCCGATTTGCGACTACGGCCGCGGCGCAGGCGGAGTATTTCGGCGTCGTGGATGCGATGGCGCTGCCCGACTGCAACCTTGGCCAGCCGCTGCGTTCCCTGGGATGCGCGATCGTCTCGCTGGGACATCTCGTGCGGAGCCGCCCGGACGTGGTGATATCGACCGGTGCGGCTCCGGGATTGTTCTGCATTCTGTGGGGGCGAATGCTGGGCGCGCAAACGCTCTGGATCGACAGTATCGCCAACGCCGAACGCCTTTCGCTGTCAGGACGACTGGCGACGCGGATCGCGCATCGCTGCCTCACGCAATGGGAACACCTCGCCGACGGCAAGCGAGTACAATTCGCCGGAGGGGTGCTGTGATTCTCGTCACCGTCGGGACGCAACTCGGCTTCGATCGGCTGATTCGGGCCATGGACGCGATCCAGCCCGGGATTGGTATCGAATTCGTCGCGCAGATCGGGCGCGGTCGCTTTATTCCGCGCAGGATGGATTGGGCGAAAACCTACTCACCGGCGGATTTCGAAGCGCTCACGCGGCGTGCGGCGCTGATCGTGTCGCATGCCGGGATCGGCTCGGTCCTCGCGGCAAGGCGTCTTGGCAAGCCGATCGTTCTCCTTCCCCGGCGCGCTACACTGCGCGAACATCGCAGCGATCATCAATTGGCTACCGCGCGCCAACTTGCTGACCGCAAAGGGATTTTCGTCGCGATAGACGAACGGGAGCTGCCGGGAGCCATCGCCCGCGGACTGGCGTGCGGAGAGGTCGAGCACGGGCATCCGCCGGAACTCCTTCGGCTGCAAGCCGCCGTCTCCGGCTTCATCGGCTTTGGCGAACTGCGTTAACCGCGCTGAACCCGCAGAAAACGGCCAATTGTAAAGTCGGCAATCCTGCCCGAGTTAACCAGTTTTTGAGGTGATCGCGGCAATGTCGGCGGCATGGAAGCTGTCGTCAAACCGTGGCCGGAACCGGCCTTCGATCATCAGGTCGCCGTCGTGGGACTGGGCTATATCGGTCTGCCTACCGCCGCGGTGCTGGCAAGCTATGGCTGGTCGGTGTGCGGCGTGGATGTCTCTCCGCGCGTGGTCGAGACCGTCAATTCCGGCGGTGTTCACATCGAGGAGCGCGATCTCGACCGGCTCGTGCACGAAGCCGTGGAAGCGGAGCGTCTGGTGGCCTCGACCGCCATGCCGCAGGCGCATTTCTACATGATCGCGGTGCCGACGCCGCTCGCTTCCGGCAACCAGCCCGATATCTCCTTTGTCGAGGCGGCAGCGCGGTCCATTGCGCCCAATCTGTCGCGCGGCGCATGCGTGATCGTCGAAAGCACTTCGCCCATTGGCACGACCGAGCGGGTCGGGGAAATCATCGGCGAACTGCGCCCCGACCTGACGATGCCGGTCTTCGGCAGCGAGCGCGGCGGAGATATTGCCCTCGCCTATTGCCCCGAGCGCGTTCTTCCGGGGCAGATCGTGACCGAACTTGTCTCCAACGACCGGGTCATCGGCGGCGTTTCCGTGGCCTGCGCCGAGAAAGCCGCGTCGCTTTATCGCAGCTTTGTGAAGGGCGATTGCCTGGTCACGAATGCGCGCGTTGCCGAGACGGTGAAGCTGGTCGAGAACAGCTTCCGCGACGTCAACATTGCGTTTGCCAATGAGCTTTCGATGGTGGCCGACGCCGTCGAGATCGACGTGTGGGACGTCATCCGGCTCGCCAATCGCCACCCGCGCGTCAACATCCTCCAGCCCGGACCGGGGGTAGGCGGGCACTGCATTGCGGTCGATCCCTGGTTTCTCGTCGCTGCCGCGCCACAACAGACCAAGCTCATCCGCTCGGCTCGCGAGGTGAACGATTACAAGGCGCACCATACAGGCAGCCGCATCCGCGCGATGATGGCAGCTTCTCCCGAGGCGAAGGTCGCGCTGCTGGGCCTCGCATTCAAACCCAATATCGACGATTTCCGCGAAAGCCCTGCGCTGGAGATCGCGGCCGAACTTGCCCGAGACGAAGGCGACCGGCTCCTTATCGTCGAACCCTACACCGATGAATTGCCGCGAGATTTCATCGGCACGGGCGCCGAATTGCTAGAGCTTGACGAAGCGCTGAAAGCTGCAGATGTGGTCGCGGTGCTGGTCGATCACGACGCGTTCAAGCACCTCGACCTCGCCGCGCTGGCGGGCAAGATGGTCTATGATACGCGGGGCATGCTGAAGCGATGAGTCGACCGAAAATCCTCGTGACTTTCGGGACACGGCCCGAAGCGATCAAGATGTTTCCGGTCGTCGACGCGCTTCGCGCAACAGACCAGTTCGACACGCGCGTGGCGGTGACGGCCCAGCATCGCGAGTTGCTCGACCAAGTCCTGCAACTGGCGGGGATCCTGCCCGATGTCGACCTTGACCTGATGCAACAGGGCCAGAGCCTCGACGAGCTCTCGGCGCGCATCGTCACTCGGTTCGGCGAAGCGCTCGACCGCGAAAAGCCAGAGCGCGTGCTGGTCCATGGCGACACGCTGACGACCATGATGGTGACGCTTGCCTGCTATTTCCGCCGAATCCCGGTAGGCCATGTGGAAGCCGGGCTGCGCAGCGGCGACATCTACTCGCCCTGGCCCGAGGAAGTGAATCGCCGCGTCACCGGGGTGATCGCCGACCTCCACTTCGCCCCGACGCAGATCGCCGCCGATGCATTGACGGCAGAGACAGTTGACCCGGCGAACATCTTCATCACCGGCAACACCGTAATCGACGCGCTGCTTGCCACGCGACGCCGAATTGCGGCGGACCCCTCAATGGCGCCCGCGATCGCAGAGCTGCAACAACGCTTTGCAGGGAAACAGATCATTGCGGTGACGGCCCATCGGCGCGAAAATTTCGGCGACGGCATGCGAAATATCGCCACAGCGCTATCGGCCCTGGCTGCGCGCGACGACGTCGCGATCATCTATCCCGTGCACCCCAACCCCAATGTCGGCGGCGTCATGCGGGCAATGCTGGGAGATTACCACAACATCGCGCTGATAGAACCGCTCGACTATCCCAACTTCGTGGCGATGATGGAAGCCTCCCGCCTGATCCTTACCGACAGCGGCGGCGTTCAGGAAGAAGCCCCGAGCCTCGGCAAGCCAGTGTTGGTCATGCGGGACACGACCGAACGACCGGAAGGAATTTCCGCCGGGACTGCCAGGCTGGTTGCGACCGATCCGGAAAGGATCGTCGGCGAAGCATCGAAGCTGCTTGACGATCACGTTGCCTATGACGCCATGTCGAAGGCGCATAATCCTTACGGAGACGGCCAGGCCGCGCACAGGATCGTCGCCGCGATTGCCCAGCGCCACGGTGTCGGGCTGGAGCCGGCGCGACTTACCGCCTAGGTTCTCTATTTTCCGTCAGCGCCGCGTAGCGCGATGCAGCCAGGCCGACGCACAGGCTCGCTCCGAGATCGATAATCCAGTTGGGCCGTAGGGGTCCGAACAGCACATAGTCGATCGGCCCGAGCGAAATCAGCCTCATGCCGACCAACGCAATCATTGCGCAGGCTGCAAGCTGGGCAAGTCGCAGGGCCCGGACCAGCGCGCGCGTTTCGCGGATCGCTGTCCAGATGATCGCACCCAATACGGCAGAAGTCGCGAGGAGCGCCAGCAGCGCGAGCGGGCGTTGCAGGCTGCGCCTTGTCTCGTAAAGCTCCGCGCCCGACAGGACCGCACGAAACGCCATGCGAACCTGATCCTCGACGAGAAACACCCGCATCGCCGCCAGCAGGACGAAAAGTGACGCGATGGCAAACCACCACGCCATGTCGCCTTTTTCACCGCCGCCCAGGCCCGAGGTCTTCCCTGCCCGTCCGGCCACAGCAGCCACGCCGAGATAGAGCGCCGCCGCTATCAGGCTGAGCATGGAAGGCGAGCTATCGGGCATGGCGATCACCATACACCGCCCTTGCGACGATACGATCCGTGTAAACTGTCGCATCCACTGCAAAATAGCGGTGCATTACCTTCGCGCAGCCCGTGAACTGCACCGCCGTTTGGCCTAGGTTGTCGGTCGAATGAATTCGGCAGGATCGGCCCTGCCATCCTTTGGGTCGCGACGGGATCGATGAAACACACGGGCTCGAAAATATGTCAGGCCAAGTTGGGCGCGATGGCAACAGCCACTTTCCTGGTGGCGGCCTGCGGTACCACCCCGCCGCCCGCGATCGGCCCCACGGTTATACAGCCCGCCACCGGAATGGGTCAGGATAGCTATAGCTCGGCAGCACCGACGCTCTACCGCTTGCGCGGGACGGACAAGATTTCGGTGGTGGTCTACCGCGAACCCGATCTCTCGCTCGAAGAAGTTGCCATCGCACTCGACGGCACCGTGGGCCTTCCTCTGCTTGGCGCCGTTCAGGCTGCGGGCCTGACGACCAACGAGCTGGCCGAAGACATC
Organism: Altererythrobacter sp. CAU 1644; assembly: GCF_029623755.1. Classification (NCBI taxonomy): domain Bacteria; kingdom Pseudomonadati; phylum Pseudomonadota; class Alphaproteobacteria; order Sphingomonadales; family Erythrobacteraceae; genus Altererythrobacter; species Altererythrobacter arenosus. Next base: position 1,650,154 of record NZ_CP121106.1, on the reverse strand, counting down.
GAGCTCCGCCTGCGCGCAGCGGGCGTGAAGGATCCGCAAGTCAGCCTGAACCTCACCAGCGCCGCCTCGCACAGGGTCACTGTCGAAGGCGGGGTCGAGGACCCCGGAGTCTACACTTTCCAGCCCGGTGACCGGCTTTCGGCCGCCTTGGCACTCGCCGATGGCCCCACGCGGGTCGCCAATCTGAAAGAGGTCGCGATTTTCCGCGAAGGCGAAGGCGGGATCTCAGTGGCCAAGTTCGATTATCGTTCGGTCAGCCAGGGCACGATGATCGATCCCGTCCTCGAGCCGGGCGACCGGGTCGTGGTCGGCCTCTCGGGGCTGTCGCAATTCTGGCAGGACTTCCTCCGCGCGCTACCCGCGTTCGGTTTGTTCACCAACGTCAACTGGTAGGCTGAGCGATGAACGAAGTTAGCAAGGTCGAAGCAGGCGGTGGCAAGAGCGAATATTGGCTCGATCAATTCCTGCCAGATGGCGAAGAGGGTGAGCGGCGGACCAAGGCGCTGACGCTTCCTGCAATCAGAGGCTTCCTCTACCGCCAGCGAATCACGATGGCCGCAACGCTCGGCCTCGTGATGCTCGCCGCCCTGCTCTTCACGCTACTGACCACGCCGATCTATCAGGCGACTTCGACCGTACGGGTCGAGCCCTATGGCAACAATATCGTCGAAGGGCAGGATCTGGCACCGACCGTTCCGACGAACGAAATCGGACGCTACTTCTTCACGCTCGGCAATGTCGTCGAGAGCCGGAGCATGGCCTACCGCGTGGTCGACGCCCTCAGTCTCGACGAGCGCGCCCATTTCCTCGGCGATGCCTTTGCCGAGGACGCGCCGGAAGGCATGTCGGAGCGAGAATGGGCGCGGCTGAAGCGCGAGGAAGCGGCAGAGATTCTCCTCGGCAATGTGACTGCAGTGGTCCCCCGCGATCGAGGAAATCGTAGAATGCCATCGCATGGCAGGCGACATCGATTACATGCTCAAGCTGCGCGTTCGCGATATCGCCGATTACGACCGCATCTACCAGCGGCTGATCGCGCGTGTCCCGGGGCTATCCGATGTTACCTCCAGCTTCTCGATGGAGGAGATGAAGTCGACGACGGTCCTGCCGCGCCCCGACTGATCCGCTACTGCGCCACCCACAGCGCGGCCGCGTAGGCGGCGAGGAAAGAGGCGAGGCTTGCGGCGATGACCGGAAACAGCGTGCGCCAGCCAGTTTCCAGCAGGGCAGACAAACGCGAGCGCATTGCCGTAGCGGTCACCGCCACCAACAACATCGCTTTGGATAGCGTGAGGGCACCATCGCGGAGCGGCTCCGGCACCGCGATCACGCTGTTGACCACCAGCAATGCCATGAAGCCGAGGATGAAACCGGGCAGTGCGATCTTGCGCCAGCTGGCTTTCCCACCTTTCTCCGATGACCCGAGCCACAGGGCAACGCCTGCCGCTATGGGCGCGAGCATGGCCACCCGGGCGAGCTTGACCACGGTGGCGTTGGCGCCGGCTTCATCGGAATAGCTGTAGCCGCCGCCGATCGCCTGCGCCGCATCATGGACCGATGCACCGATCAGGAACCCGGCTTGCGTGTCGCTGAAACCGACCAGCTTGGCGAGCGCCGGATAGAGCGACATGGCGATGGCGCTGGCAACCGAAATGCCGACCAGGGTCACGGAAAAGCGCGCCTGGTCGAGACGGTCGCGGCCGATCACGCCGTAAAGAACGAGGGCTGCCGAAGCCCCGCAGATGGCGGTTGCACCACCTGCGAGAATGCCCGCGGCGCGCGATTCCCCTACGATCCGCGCCGCCAGCAGGGCTGCCGCGAAGGCCGCGGCCATGACCCCCAGGAGGCTCGCGAAGACTGCCCAGCCAAGCGAGCTGACCTGGGCTGCGGTGACCTGCAGGCCAAGGAGCACGATCCCGGCGCGCAGGAGGTGGCGCGACGCGAAGTCGAGCCCTGGTGTGGTCGACTCGGCATCCGAAACGAAGCTGAGGGCGAGGCCGATGAGCAGGCCGAGTAGAATGATCGGAAAGCCGTATTGCTGCGCAAGGAAGGCCGCCGCCAGTGACGCCGTGCCACATACCAGCAGGCCAGGCAGGATGCTTGCCCCTGGTGCGGCGGGCACCTGTTCTTCCGCCTGGTAGATCTCTCCAAAGAGATCGCCGGCAAAGAATTCATGGCCTTTCTGATTCATCGGTGAACTGACCTGCCCTCCCCGTCTGCACCATCAGCGCGGCACAGGAAGGCGACATAGCCGAGCTACGCCGCGTGGCAAACGCCTTACGATGATCAGGCCCCACCCGTGGCGGGAAAGAAATGGCTAAGAGGAGGCCAGCATCTGCTTGCCGAGTTTCTCGATCATGGCGGCATCGTCGCTGACCTCACCGACCATCACGACCGAACCATCCTCAAGCTGGCGCACCATTACCAGCCCGAACTCGCCGCCTTCGAGCCGCACCCGTTCGAGCGGGCTGGTCGAGAGCTTGCGGAGCTTCTTCGCGGTTGCCTTCCTTACCTCTCGGCGCACTGAGTCGGAGGGGCCGTCACCACGCCGAAGCAGGCGTGCTTCCGCGACGATCCCCTTGATCCCGCCTTCTGCGTCCTGGAGGAAGTCCGACATTCCGCCCATCGGGACGTCCCGATAAACGCCGTGCGCCAGCACGGTGGCGTATTCGGTCACCCTCGTGCGGTCGAAGTCTGCTCCGAACACCAGCTTCACGATCGGGGTCATCGGCGCCCGTTCCTGCATGGTGATCCCTGCCCGTTCGATCAGGTCGACAAACTCGTCGGGCGAAGCATAGGCGAGAAGCGCGAAATCATATGCCTTGCTGATCGCGGCATAGAGCGCCCTGTGCGAGCGGCGCTCGAACGCCTTGGCATATTCGGCAAAGGTACGTGCTTCGTCCAGAGCGCTGGCGAGCGGGGTCTCGCCAAGCGGCGGCGGAACCTGCTTGGGCGCCATCTCGACTTCGGATTCCACGAGCAGTTGGTCGAACTCCAGTTCCAGCGTGTCGACCGGATCGTCCTCGAAGTATTCCGAGGTCAGATCGAGCACGTTCTCGTCCTCTCGCGAATTCTTGGCCAGATCGATCACGGCGAAGATGTGCAGCATGTTGTCGCTGTCGTCTCCGAACGGCAGCAGCACGCCATCGAAGCGGGCCTCTCCCTTAGGCCCGATGGCCTTGAGATTGCTGAATTCGATCGGGTTCATCGATCGCCCGACATGGGCGTTGAAGCGAGGAAGCTCCGCCAGGATCGAACCATCGGGCGCATCCGACAGCATTTCCAAATCGCTCCGGTTCGCCACGCGAGCATTCTCGGCGATGGACAGCCCGAGATAGCCGATCCGCGCGTCGCTGCCATCGCCCGAGAGCGACACGAGCACACCGTGGCCACGGAACCTGGGCAGGAGGAGCGACTTGAGCGAGTCCACTCCCGGCAAGCCTCCATCTTTCGGGATACGCGCCCAGATCTCCTTCGCCTGGGTGCGGAAATTGTCGCGATCGAACCCATACTGGACCGGCTGTAATTGGGTCGGCCCGGTGGCAGGTCTGGGCGCGGCGCCGTTCGGCTTCGCCTCGCCCGTCGTGATCGTCGTGTCGGTAGCCATGTCAAATTCACCCCTCACCGCCAGCAATAGGTGCGGTTCCCTGCGACCCTGACTTTCTTGTTATTATTCAATATGCTCTTTTCGCGAGCACGAGCCAATTGCCCTAATGGGGTATCTTCGCACCGAAGGAATCGCTCCCCACAGGACCATGGCAGCCGCTGAGGTTAGCGCGGAAAACTAACGACCGCAAAGATTCCGGGCCTGTAGGTTGGCCTGACCCGCGAGTGCAAGAGGCGGCGGCTCAACTGCCGAGCGCCGCCATGGCGATTCAATCCGGTCGTTCCAGCGATCTCTCCCACTCAAGCGCATGCTTCACGATCAGGTCGAGATCGTTGAAACGCGGCTGCCACGGCAGTGTCGCGCGAATGAGGGCCGGATCGCTGACGAGCGCATCGGGATCTCCCGGACGGCGCGGCATCAGCTCGCGCCTGATCGTCGTTCCTGCCACACGGTCCACGGCGTCGAGCACTTCGAGGACGGAATAGCCGCGGCCGTAACCGCAATTCATCTGCATCGATTTCTCGGGCTCGGCGATCAAATGCTCAAGTGCGAGGACATGGGCGGCCGCAAGGTCGCTGACATGGATATAGTCGCGTACGCCCGTGCCGTCCGGCGTCGCGTAGTCCGTCCCGAAGACCGCGACTTGATCGCGCTTGCCGAGCGCCGCTTCGACCCCGACCTTGATCAGATGGGTCGCGTTCCGCGTGGCCTGCCCGCTGCGGCCATCCGGATCCGCGCCAGCGACGTTGAAATAGCGTAGCGCACAATGGTTCATTCGATGCGCCGCGCTGACGTCGCGCAGCATCTGCTCGCTCATCAGCTTCGACCAGCCGTAAGGGTTGATCGGGCTGAGGCTGGCCGTCTCGGTAACCGGCGTCACTTCAGGAATGCCGTAGGTCGCCGCAGTGGAACTGAAGATGAAGTGCCGGATCCCCCGGTCCACCGCCATTTCGATCAACCCGCGCGTCCTGACGGTGTTGTTGTCGTAATACTTGAGCGGATCGCTCACCGATTCAGGCACCACGATCGAACCTGCAAAATGCATGATCGCACCAATGCCCTGCTCGTCGACGATCCGGTCGAGCAGCGCGCGATCGGCGATATCGCCCTCGTAGAACGGAACGCCTTCCGGTACTGCCGTGCGAAAGCCAGTCACGAGATTGTCGATAACACTGACCGCCCAACCGGCATCGCGCAAAGCCAGGACCGCATGGCTGCCGATATATCCGGCTCCGCCCGTGACGAGGACGGGCAACTTGCTCTTCTCGCTCATTGAAAGGATCCCTGCAGCAGCAGGCCGAGGTTGGTTAGGGGGATTACAGACCCGACCATCATGGCTTCGCGTGAAATGACCATCACTCCGTAAACATGCTTGCTCGATCGCGTCGTAACCGGACCCGAATTGACCGACAAGTCTGCCATTGGAATGGTCTCGTTATGGTTCGGAGCCAGCACATTCGGGCACCGTCTCCCACCTTAGGAAGCGATGATACTCCAAATGCGCTGTTGATAGATCGCTATCTTGCTGACAGCATGTGCATGACGCGCGGCAGTCTCCCCTCGACGGGTTTGCAACCAACACAGAACATATGGGAGTATTCTGGGGTGCGATAGGCGTTATCCCGGTGGGGTGTGGTGCGGTAATGGGAAAGCTTGTTCAACCTCTACAAGCTGAAATCTTCAAGGACGACAGAAGTGCAGAGCGGCGAACGCTCCGCCTGACCGCGAGCGTTGGCTCATCGACCAACTGGGATCGGGTGTTGATCCATGACCTGTCAGAAGCCGGCCTCATGTTCGAAACTTCAGCCGACCTGGCCACTGACGAGATCGTCATGGTCGACCTCCCGTTCATAGGCTCCAGCGAGGCGCGGATCGTCTGGCGCAAGGAGAAGTCCTACGGCTGCGAGTTTCTGACCCCCGTCTCCCGCACCATGGTCAGCGCAGCGCTGCTGCAAGCGTCATCGAACCTTTCGGAACCGGACGCCGGCGCACGGATCGAGGAGATGGAAGTGGGCATCAGGCCCAGCCTCGAGGAAATGACCGAGTGGAAGGTCGAATTTGAAGCGACGCGCGGCGCCAACGGATATCGTCTCGTCGGCTTCCGCCAGACCAAGGACGGCATGACCATCGCAATGGTGACAAAGACGCATTGAGCGGGATCTGCCGCGCTGGACGCACCGTCGAACGGTGAAAAAACCCGTCTACCCGATGCCACTGGGCGGCAACTCTTTTGGGTAATATCAATCGAAATGGCGCACCTGTAACATCCATCCCCGGTTGAGCCGGCCGGAAACCGTCAGTTTTCCGAGCGGGCCAATCAGGGAAAAAATAAGGTGAAGGGTGAAAGCGATGGGTGAAGCCAACGGTCGTTTGGAAAAGCGGGGTCTCGCGGGGATTGAGGCAGATCTTCTGAAAGCAGAGGAGGCCTTTGCCGATGCGGATGCGCGCTTCAAGGAAGCCGAGCAGGATCGTCGCGCAGCACTCGAAACCATCAACCTGCATCAGCGCGAGATGGACGAGGCATTCGCCGAACTGCGCAAGCTCAGCATTCCCGGCACCCGCTGGCGCTCAGAGCAGGCAGGCGGTGAAGAACCGCTCGAGCTTCATTCCGAAGATATCGTCACAGATGGGCGGCGCGTTGCCGCTGGCGAGCCCAGCCTGACATCCGAGGCCACCAAGAAAGCCTTTGCCAAGGATTTCGAGTTGCTGAAAGCTTCGGCCAAGGCCCGCAATGACGATCCGGTCCTGAAGGTCGTGGCCAGCCCAAAGGGGTAGTCGGCACGCCAGTCTGGCGCGATTTCACGACTGAACCGATTGGGCTCGCCCTGATTGCCGGCGATGGCTGAGCCGCGCTGTCGGCGGGGTTTCGACCGGTAGAGGCCAAGCGCCCACTGCTACTCTCCGAGCTAACTCTAAAGCGCAATGGCGGGCCATTCGCCGGAGGTGGTACTCTGGCGAGGCAAAGTGGACAGATCATTGAAAGCCCCCATGAGGATTCTCGCGCTCTCGGACATCGCAGAACGCAAGCTCCCCGGCCTATCCGGGTTGATGCATGCTGTTCGATCGTCTTGGTCGCGCAGGAAGTCGGCCGCGATATTCACCTGCTTCGCTGCGGTCCTGTTGGTCTCGGGACCATTGCCGCAGCGGGACTCGCGCGCTCAAGGTGCACAACCGGCCAGCGAGTTGACGGTCAACTTCGGGCGTGAACTCGTCACGGGCGCAGCCAATGAGACCGGAATGGCCGCTCTCGCAGCCGAAGGCGTTCTCGCCAAAGCCAGCCTGATCGATGCAAAACCCTTCCATTACGGCGGCTCGGTATCCAACCGGGTGAGGGCCGCAGACTGCCTGGCGGCCGCCGCCTGGTACGAGGCGGGCAATGATCCGGTCGGACAGCGCGCTGTCATCCAGACCGTCATCAACCGGGTAAATCATCCGGCCTTTCCCAATACGGTCTGCGGGGTCGTATTCCAGGGCTCGGAACTGAGCACGGGCTGCCAGTTCACCTTTACCTGCGATGGTTCGCTGGCCCGACGGCAACCGCCAAAGTCCAGCTGGAAGAAGGCACTGGCGCTGTCGGAAGATGCGCTCAATGGCTTCGTCGATACCTCGATCGGAACCGCAACACATTACCACGCTTCCTACGTCAATCCGTGGTGGAGCAGTAAGCTGGAACGACTAACTTCGGTCGGGCCGCATATCTTCTATCGCTGGGCCGGAGCGAGAGGTTCGTTCCGCAAGCAAGCGTTCTTCGGCACCGAGGCCGAATATCGCGAACTGGTCCGCAAGAGCACTGAACGGGGAGCCATTGGACCTGGCCTGGAAGACGGTGAAATCGATCAGGATCTGGCCAACCTGCATGGCGATGGATTGGTTCCAGGTACGAGAACACCGACCGTCCCGGTCAGTAATGCGATCTTCATGCAGGTGGGGGATGCGAGCGCCAGCGGACGCTGGGCCATCTCGGCAATGAAGGCGTGCGAGGGACGTCGGGCGTGCCAGGTGTTGGGATATGGTGACGGGGGGAAGGTCCAGGCGAACCAGCAGCGCAGCGCATCAGAACGCGATCGGCCGCTATTCCTGTTCGTGCGGGATGCCGCTTCGTCGATGAACATCGCCTTGTGGGATTGCGAGCGGACATCGCGACCGCAGCAAAGCCAGTGCCTGCCGACGGATCGCGGCGCGCTACTCAACTTGATGCGCGAACGCAGCTGAACTCAGTCAAACAGTCGAGTGCTCCGCGGGGTTCGCCCCGCGTCAGGCGCTGGGCAGTGGCGTGCGCTGCTGCGAGGCGACGTGATAGTGCGAGAAGCCCCGCGTGCTGGCCCACATGGCCGCTTGCGTGCGGTTGCTGACATCGAGCTTGCGCAGGATCGCCTTGACGTGGACCTTCACCGTGGCTTCGCAAACGTCGAGTTCGCGCGCGATGACCTTGTTGGAATAACCGGCCATCAGGCAGCAAAGAACGTCGCGCTCGCGCGATGAAAGATTGGCATCTTCCATTTCGTGCTCGAGATCGCCGCCGCCGATAGGATGCTCGAAGTTGTGCTGGCTGAGCACATTCGCGAGTTCGGACGGCAGCACCTTCTCGCCCAGGGTCACGAGACGCAGGGCTGTAATCAGCGGCTGCGAGCTCATCGACTTGACGATATAGCCGTCCACACCGGCATCGAAACACTCGATCATGCTGCTCATGTCGAACTGTTCGACCAGCACGGCGATTTTGGCCAAGGGATAGGCGGCGCCTATTTCTTCGATGGCCTTCATCTGGACGTCGCGGTCCTGAAGATCGATTACTACCGAGAAATCGCAATCAACCCGTGCTTCGATTATTTTTTCGACTTTTCGGCAAGACACAAGAATGTTGAACCCGTCAGAGGACAGGATTCGATGCAAGCCCTCGCGGGAAATATCATGAAGGCTGACTAGGCACAGGTCGCTGGACATTTCGAGTTTCCTCGGATTTTCGTAGTTTACCCCAGACCGTTCATTGCAACACAACCACGGTAGGATTTTCTGACGAATTATTGCCGTGGCAGCGACTCCGAACGGCTAAGTGATATGGTGCTGTAATCCCCCCAAAGAATCAACGGCGTTTTTTCAGTTAGCTAAAATAGTCTCACAAAGGGACAGAATGGTACATTTCGGTCGCCGGGAATCGGCGCGAGAATGGCCCATCTGCGCTGTGAGCGCGATGCCGGAGCGGCCAGCGCCGCCCGGATATCGGATGAAGCAAGCCGTCGAAGCTGCTGTCTAGAAGAACGATTCCTGAACCGTGATCGTGTCGCCCGGCGCAACCTTCAGCGCCGCCTGGCCGAGCTTGACCAGCTTGCTTTCAGGCCAGGACTGGCGCCTCAATATCACCGAGCCCTTGTCCGCCCGCGGAGTATAACCGCCGGCCTTGGCCACCGCCTGTTCCAGCGTGAGCTCGCCATTGTGGGGATACTCGCCCGGCGAGGCCACTTCACCGAGAATGAAGAAGGTGCGATGCTCCATGATCTCGATCGAGACCTTGGGGTAGAGAACGTAGCCGCCTTCGGCGAGGCTCTGCTCGATCAGCTTGGCTACCTCGGGCGGCTTCTTGTCCTGGACGACAACCGGTTCGATCAAGGGAAGCGCAAGGATCCCACCTACACCAACATCGTATTCACCGGTCAGTGTTTCCTCGTCGAACACCGTGACCTTCAGCCGGTCGCCCGCGCCAATCAAATAGCCGGTCGAGATTTCGCTGTTGGCTTGCGCCACGGACACCGACCCCAGGTTAGTCGACGCGCAAGCGGCCGACATGAGGCACGCCGCGACCAGGAGAGCGGTTCCCAAGAGACGGGGCTTCGAAACGCTCGTTGCAATGTCCATCGGAAATTTCTCCCTCTCGAATCTGCTGCGACCAATTTGGGGGCAGCGCCGCGCGATTGCGGGATGTCGCATCACCCAGACTGAAACGGATAAGCGATTGATGCTTGGGTTTATATTACCATTTGGAGGGAGAATTCGCGCCCACGAGCAATCCCATTTAGCCCCTTTGGCTGGATTCGACTTACAACCGATGCGCGATTGTCCGTTGGGGCAAACTGGTGAAGCTTGTGAATTGGCTCACTGCTGCATCGAACCGATCTCAGAGTGCGCCAGGGCAGTTCATTGGCCAGCACTAGAAAATAAAGACTGATGCACACGACAAAACATGACAGTGCTCTGAGAGAAGCGAAAACATCGGGGGACAGGAAGCTGTTTAGCACAGCCTCCTCACTCTCCGAACGCGAACTCATTCTCATGGCTGCCGATCTCGCTAATCACACCCGCGAGCGCGACAGTCGGTTGAGCCGCGCGCTCGATATCGTCGTGGCGCTGGCCATGCTCATCTTCCTTCTTCCTGTCATGGTGCTGGTTGCCGCCAGCATCGCTATCACGAGCCCGGGGCCGATAATCTTCAAGCAGGAGCGGATGGGGATGAATGGGCGGACCTTCGGATGTCTCAAGTTCCGCACCATGCGATGTGATGCGGAGCAGGCGCTCAGCGCACTGCTCGCCGCCCGTCCCGAACTACGCTACGAATGGGCCAGCACCCAGAAACTTGCGCAGGATCCGCGCATTACGGGGGTCGGATCTTTCCTGCGCCACTCGAGCATCGACGAGCTTCCTCAGCTCATCAACGTGCTCCGCGGCGAGATGAGCCTGGTCGGCCCGCGACCGATCGTGGCGAATGAAGTGCCCCGCTATGGCCGCTACATTACAAGTTATTTCAGCGTGCGCCCCGGTCTGACCGGGCTGTGGCAGGTAACGGGACGCAATGAATCGAGCTATCGGCGCCGGGTTGCGGCAGACGTGCTCTACTCGCGTTCAAAGTCGCTGATGTTCGATCTGAAGATACTGCTGATGACGATCCCGGCAGTGCTTTCCGGGAAGGGGTCCTGCTGATGACCGAAAGTTCGATCGATCAGATGAGCCAGAATATGAATGTCCAGAGTAAGATCGCTGCCGGTACAGCGAACAGCAACCCGCGACCGAAGCTTGCGCCCTTGACGGCCGCTCGGCGGGAACCGCGGACTTTAACAGAAGTCGAAGACTTCTTCGCGCCGATCGCACTATCCATAATGGCTAACAACCTACTCCTTTTGGCTGAGAAAGGCCATAGGGCAATTACTCAAGCTTGGTACTGGGTAAGAACGCAGTTTTCCGGCTGGAGGTTCCAGCAATTTGGCCCGCGCGAATGGGCACGGTATCAAGGCGCCGCCGGGGGTGGATTGCTGATCGCATTCTTCCGTGAAATTCAGGATGTTGCCTTTGTTGTCCGCCTCCTGATCGCTCCGAGGCGCAAGAGCCGCGAAAGCGTTTATCGCGCGATTGTCGTGCGCTCGGCGGCAAAGAAGCAGACCCACAGGATCCTCGCGCTGCGCCTCGCCGCCTTCTGCTGCGTCTGCATGGTCGCGCCGCGCGTAGCCCATGCCGAAGCGCCCGATGTCATCACGCCGATCGAGATGTTCGATCCGGATGCCGGCGACGGCATTCGGGTTTCGCCGGGCTTTATCCTCTACCCGCGCGCAACCGCGGATGTCACTTACGACACCAACATCTACAATTTCGAGAATGCCGAGGTTGAGGACGCCGTCATGTCGTTCCGCCCGTCATTCGCGCTGCGATCCGATTTCGCCCGGCATGCCGTGTCGCTCGAAGGCGGCGCCGAGATCAGGCGCTATTTCGACATCTCCGACGAGAATAGCGAACAATACCGGCTCAACGCGCTGGCGCTGCTCGAGCTCGGGTACGGGATCGACGTCGAGGCAACCGCAGGCATCGCCCGCGCGATCGAGCGACGCGGTACGGCAGGCGACCTGTTCCTGACCGACGAGCCGGTCGCATTCGACGTCAAGCGCGCCGGGCTTGAGATCAAGCGCACCGGCAATCGCCTGGAACTGGCGGTCGCTGCCAGAATTCTCGACCGCGAATACTCCGACACCCTGGTCGGCGGCGTGCCGGTCGATCTATCGCGGCGCGACGTCACGGTTCGCAGGGCCAGCGGGCGAGCCGATTTCGGTCTCAACGCGCGCACGAGGCTTTTTGCAGAGATCAGCGGAAACGAGATCGACTACGACATCGCCACGATCCCGCCTCGCGACTCCAGCGGCTATGCCGGGCTGGTCGGCGTGAAGCACGAACTGACCGCACTGATCGATATCGAAGCCGGCGTCGGTTTCATCCACCAGGACTTCGACAATCCGGCGGTGAGTTCGGCCAAGGGGTTCAATTACCGTCTGGCGGCAAGCTGGACCCCGAAGCCCGAGTGGCGGATCACTGCCAGCGCCAGCAAGGTAGTCGATCCGAGCCGCAGGCTAGATTCGCCTGCGATCATCACCAATGAATTCAGGCTTGGGGCAGAACGCGCGCTGGGCGACCGCCTGCTGGTCAGCGCCGAAGTGGGATATGTTGAAGAGGACTTCCGCGCCTCGCCTCGCAAGGACAAGCGGTTCGTGGCGGGGGCATCGGCAATCTATCGCCTGGCGGACAAGATCGGCCTGACCTTTGGGGCGGGATACCGCGACCAGGACGGCGGGGCATTCGGCCGTTCGTACGACGGATTCTCGGCCTCGGTAGGCGTGAGGGTCGCGTGGTGATGGTAACTTGGAAAATCTTTGAAGGGCAGTTTGGGCTCAACCCTCCTCCCGGCATGGCGGAGCAATAACATGAGTGGATCGCGAGAACTCGTCAGGAGCAACAATCACGGGACCGGGACTGCGGTCGCCCATTACGGCGAGCGCTCATTGGTGCCCTCCGACCAGATGGATTTGTCAGGCAGCCTGAGCTTCTTTCGCAGGCAGCTCAAGCTCATCCTGATCGTAACCGGGCTGGCATTGCTCGGCGGGCTGGCACTGTCGCTGCTTGTCGGGAAGACCTACCTCGCTGAATCGACGGTCATGCTCACCAACGATGCGGCGATTGTCACCCAGTCCACCACCGCGACTTCACCGCAGACTGCGCTCAGCGCCGAAGTGGTCGACACACAGATGGAAGTCATCACCTCGCAGGAGATGGCCAATCGCGTGGCAGGTGCGCTTGGGCTGACCAACGGAGTCGATGCAGGTGAGCGACGGAAAGTCCTCGACGAACTGCAGGAAAACGTGTCGGCGCGGCGGGCAGGCGAAAGCTATGCCCTGACCATCGCCTACCAGGCGGAAGAACCGGAGGATGCGGCAAAGATCGCCAACGAGTTCACCCGCCAGTACGTCAATTGGGACGTAGCCGAAGAGCGCCAGCGCAACGAGGACGCACGAAAAATCGTGGCCCAGCGCTTGGCCGAGCTACGCGACCAGGCACAGGCCGATACCCAGGCCCTGCAGCAATATCGCATTCAACATAATCTGCTCAGCACTTCGGGCGCATCCCTGACCGAGCAAGAAATCTCCAGCTACAACCAGGAAGTAACGAACGCGCGGGCGGCCGCGGCCGAGGACCAGGCGCGTTTGCGCACTGCACTCGCCCAGCTCCGCTCGGGTTCGGTCGGTGACGATGTCGGTGAAGCGCTCGGCTCACCGGTCATCAACTCGCTACGATCGCAGGAAGCGCTCGCCGCGACGGCAGTGGCCGATCTTTCAGCCAAATACGGGCCGAACCATCCGCAGCTCATCCGCGCGCAAAGCCAGCTCGACGAAGTCCGGCGGAGGATCGAGGCCGAGATTGGCCGCGTCATTTCGAACCTGCGCGCCAAACAGGAAGTGTCGGCCCAGCGGCTCGCTTCTCTCAACAGCAGCCTATCCTCAGCCCGGGCAAAGCTGTCGCAGAACAATGATGCCATGGTCGGCCTGAGCGAAGTCGAGCGTGCCGCGGAGGCTTCGCAGGGCATCTACGAGACCTACCTCAATCGCTACAAGGAACTGATCGCGGCCGAAGGCAGCGAAAAGGCGAATGCGCAGATTCTGACGCTGGCGCAGACCCCGATCCTGCCGCACTCGCCCAACATCCCGCTCAACCTGGCGCTGGCGCTCGTAATCGGGCTCGGCCTCGGCATTCTGGCAGCCTATATCAGGGAAGCGCTCTTCAACGGAGTGTTGACCCCCGACGAGATCGAGCGCGAGTTCGGCATGCCGTGCCTTGCCTCCATCCCGCTCCTCTCTTCGGTCGATACTGCGGGAGAACATCCGGCGACCGCCATTCAAGACGCCCCGAAATCTCCTTTCGCAGAGGCATTCCGATCGCTGGGCGCATCGATCGACCTGGCCAGCTATGGCCAGGCCAAGGTGATCGCGGTGACTTCGGCGCTGCCCAACGAAGGCAAGACCGTGATGTCTTGCTGCCTCGCCAGCGTGCTGGCGGCGGGTGGACAGAAGACCATGTTGATCGATTGCGATCTGCGGCGCCAAGGGATCAGCCGCCTGCTCAATATGCAGGCCGGACAGAAGGGCCTGATCGATGTGCTGAACGGCTCCGCCCCGATCGACTTCGAGCAATATGTCGGCGACAATGTCTTCTGCGTCCTTCCGCTATCGCCGAGCAAGGAGGAGCCCGAGCATCTCTTACGCGGCGACGAATTCGTCGAACTGCTCGAAAACCTGCGCGGCCATTTCGATCGCATCATTCTCGACCTGCCGCCGATCCTCCCGATCGCTGCCACCCGCATCCTGGCCAGTCGCGCCGATGCCGTGGTGATGGCGGCCAAGTGGCGTGAGACTTCGCGTTTTGCGATCCGCGCTGCCCTGCGCAGGCTGCCGCCCGACCAGGTCAATGTCGCGGGCATGGTGCTCAGCGGGGTCGACATGAAGCGGCGCTCGTTCCTCGATCCGCACGATCCATATTTCTATTACTCGCAGTACAAGGAATATTATGCCTAGTCTCATTTCTGCGAGGCCAGGGTCAGGATAATCCCTTGATGCACGGAAGCTTTTCGGAACGGCGCGTCGCGATCATCCACTACTGGTTTGTCTCAATGCGCGGCGGCGAACGCGTGGTCGAACGACTGCTGCGCCTGTTCCCCAATGCCGACATCTTTACCAATGTCTATGACCCGAAGAGCATGTCCGCCATGCTCAACCGGGCGCCGATAAAGGCCGGGTTTGTCAATCGACTCCCATTCGCGCGTCGCCTCTACCAGTATTACCTGCCGCTGATGCCGATGGCCCTGGAAGGCCTGGACCTCAGCGATTACGACCTGGTCATCAGCAGCGAATCCGGGCCGGCCAAGGGCGTCATCACCCGCCCGGATGCAATGCACCTGTGCTATTGCCATTCGCCCATGCGCTATATCTGGGATCACTATCATCAATATCGCGCCGAGGCTCCGGCGATCGCGCGCGGGGCCATGCCTTTTCTGTATCATCGGCTGCGGCAATGGGACGTGGCGTCAAGCGCCCGGGTCGATCATTTCGTCGCAAACTCGCACTTCATCCAGCAGCGCATCCGCAAGGTGTGGCGCCGCGAGTCCGACGTCATCCATCCTCCGGTCGAGACTGACCTGTTCACGCCGTCAAGTGAAGTTGGCAACAGCTATCTGTGGGTCGGCCAGATGGTTCCCTACAAGCGGCCGGACCTCGCGGTGAAGGCCTTCAATGCCAACGGCCTGCCGCTCACCATGGTCGGCACCGGGGGAATGCTGAAAAAGCTGAAGGCCATCGCGCGGCCCAACATCACCTTCGTCGATCGGCTGGACTTCGAGTCCCTGAAACAGGCCTATGCCCGCTCAAGGGCCCTGGTCATGACGGCCGAAGAGGATTTCGGCATTACGCCGGTCGAATGCATGGCCTCGGGCCGCCCGGTCGTGGCTTTCGGACGCGGAGGCGTGAGAGATAGCGTCGTTCCGGGCCGGACTGGCGTCTTCTTCAATCAGCAGAGTCCTGAGTCGCTGATCGACGCTGTCAACGAGATGGAATTGTTCCTCAAGCATTTCGATCCTGCCGCTGCGGTCGACCAGGCCAGGCTGTTTGCGCCGGAACAATTCGATCGCAAGATCATGCAAGTGGTACGGACGAGCTGAAGGATGGCCCGATGGAACTGACCTTTGTCGGCATTATCCTGATAGTGGTCGGGACATATGTCGTGCTGCTTGGGAGCGTCCGCACGGCAATCGTCTTTCTGGTGGTGAGCGCCTTGTTTGACGGCTCTGCCGCGATATCGCTGCCCAGTCTCGGCGGCTCGTCGATCCCGCCAGTGCAGTTCGCCCTACTCTTCACAACGCTGCGCATCCTGGCGCCCAAGGGTGGATATCTCGGTCTGCTCCCCACAGCGATCATCGAGAACAAATGGATCGTGTTGTTCGCGATCTACGGCATCGCCAGCGCGTATCTCGCACCGCGCATGTTTGCCGGAGCGATCGACGTCTTCCCCATGCACGCTGATAGACGGCTCGGGCTGTACGGCACGGTGCCGCTGCGCCCCACGGCGCAAAATCTGACCGCGGGTTTCTACATGGTCGGTGCGCTCTTGCTTGCGATCTCCAGCTACATTTTCTGCCGGATCCCAAGGGGCGGGAAGACACTGGCCAACGTTTTGATGATCGCTTGCTGGATTCACATCGTCACCGGCCTGAGCGACCTTGCCTTGCGTGGCACACCTTTCGAGGAGGTTCTCTCGGTATTCCGCAATGGCGGATACGTTCTTCTCGATCACTCAGCCTCGGGTTTTGTCCGCATCCGAGGGGTGCTGCCCGAAGCATCGACCTATGCCGGTATCGGCTTTGCCCTGTTCGTCGCCAATATGGAGCTGTGGTACCGATCGATCCAGACGCGTGCGACGGGCCTCGCGGCTGCGGTGATGGCTCTGGTGCTTGTGATCAGCACATCCTCCACGGCTTATGTGGCCCTACTGGTTTACGGCGTATTTTTCGTCCTTCGTGGCATCCTGTTCCCGACCGTCGCTCCGCCGGGCAAGATCCTTCTTGCCGCCTACTCTGCTGCGGGGATCTTCTTCCTGGTTTGCATCCTGATGGCGGTTGTCCCGGAACTTCCCTTCGCAGTCTACGAGCTGGTTGTGGATATGACGGTCGGGAAGCCTACGAGCGATTCAGGGCAGCAACGGCTGTTCTGGGCCATGCAGGGTTGGGACGGTTTTCTCGTTTCCTATGGCCTCGGGATCGGCGCCGGTAGCTTCCGCTCTTCCAGTATCTTCATGGCGATCCTGGGCTCAATGGGTTTCGTGGGCGTCATCACTTTCGCAACATATCTCGTGACGGTTTTCCAGGGATCGCGCAGGTCGACCTGGGGGCTGGGGCCGACCGAACTCCAATCGATCGGGGGGGCGCTTGGCACGGCCGCGCTGCTGAGCCTCGTGCCCGCGGGGATTTCCTCACCTCACGCCGTCCCAAGCGACCTGTTCTCGATCATGGCGGGGGCGGCCATCGCATTGCGGTCGTCCGCTGCCGAGGGCTTGGCGCGACCTTCCAAGGGCGAGCGGCAGTTTAGCTGGAAGGAAGCCACGCCACGCGAAGAGACTTCGGCGGCTTAGCGAGCCCGATTGCAGAGCAGAGGCCAGCGTCAATGACGCCTAGCAATCAAAGCTGGGGCGCAACGGCCTAGATCGGTTTCAGGAAAGTGCCGCTTGCTCGATCCGGTCAGCTAGGCTGCGCAGCAGGTGCGGTAGGCTGTCCCGCATCTCGAAAATGTCATAGAGGTTGACTGTCGCGCCCAGCATGGCTGCCCCGACCATTTCGCCGGGGAGGCCCTGACGAATGAAGCGAGCGTAACCAGCCATGAGCGAGTCCGATACTTCGACCAGATCGCGGTAATGCATCGGATCAAACTGATCGATGTCTATCTGCAGCTCTTCGAAGAACCAAGGCTGTCGACTTGAGCTTTGCTCGGTTTGACTGGTCCCGGAATCTGGCATGGCATTTCGACCCTTTCGTCATGATTATCTGACTTTTTGCCGTCACTAATCTGCACGAACGCCCTTGCCTGGTTCATTTCCGTACCGATGAACTCTACGTCGCAAATTTGGACCGATCCGACAATCCCGTGTCGAACCCCTAGTTCGCTATTTCCAGCGGTGCGCCTACTTGGGCCAAGGCGCGCGCCAATACGGTCTAATCCCATGGGAGGAGACAGGCGCGCCAGTCCGGCATCCAGAGTGATAAATCCCCGGCACAAAAGGCTTTTCAACCCGATCCGGCCACCGCCTGACACCCTATTGCACCACTCGGAGTTGGAGCCCGGTAGGACGCGGATTGCCCAGGGTTTCTGCGGTATTTGCATGCTAGCTCGCCCCTCTCATAGAGCCCGTCATCTGGAACCGACGGTGCGCTTCACGACGCAGTCAAAATCGAACTAGTCCGAGATAGCCTTTGCCCATCGAATGACAGCGATCATACTGCGAATCCGCGAAAGAAGATTGATTAACAAGGCGCTGCGGATGGCGCGGTTGAAGGGTCGGTATCACGTTCTCCTGATCCTTGCCGAGACCCGTATGGCGTCACAGCGAGGGGTGATTTCATGAGCGGACGAGAAGGCACGGTCTTCATCCTCACGAACGATGCGATGCCCGGCTTTTCGCGGGTTGACTACACGACCGGCGATGACCTGGGGAGCAAGATCTCTCGCGTCAACAAATCGGCCTTGCCTGTGCCATTCCGCCTCTATTTCGCGGCCAAGGTTCCTGACGTGAAACTCGTCGATCGCAACCTGCATTACCTGTTTGCCGATTACTGCGATGCGCGTGATGCGCAATTCTTCAAGATCAACCCCGACATGCTCCGCGCTGCGATCGAACTGGCGGCAATTTCGGTCATCCAGGTAAGCGATAAGGAGCAGGGCATTTCCGCCTTCGATCGCGCCCAGATGGACCGGCTAAGGACCGCCCACGACAACGTCAGGTTCGAAGCACTCAATGCTGAAGCCGGTACCGAACTCTACTTTTCGCGCGATCGGACCATCACCTGCACCGCGCTGGGGAACGGCCTCGTCGAATTCGATGGTACGGCCATGTCGCCAGCCGAAGCCTCGGCCAGTGCCATGCGAGCGATCGGTTTCGACTGGGCCGAGGTTTCATCGGTCGACTACTGGCTTTCCCAGGGCGATCCCGCCGCTCGCAAAGCTCGCGGCGACGTGATTCCGCCGGACGTCGACCATGGCATGCCCGAGGTACCGATCGTTCCCAACGACGCCGACGATTCCCCGGTAATGTTCATCCGAAGTAAGAGCAGCTAAGCAAGAAAAGAAATAACATGGGTCGTAAATTGCAGTTCAAGACAGCGCTTGTGCGCGCAGCGTCGGCGCCTCTGTGAAGAGGTCCGCCCCCGCTACCTACTTCTGGACCCTTGATTTGATCAGGTTCGGGTCTGCCGTATTGGTCGTGCTATTTCACATTTCGGCCTACGGCGGCGCGTCGCCCGCTTGGCCGGCACCCGCTGCAGAGGCTCCTTTGTCGGCTCTCCAGCCGATCGCGTGGATGGGTTGGGTCGGAGTCCAGATTTTCTTCGTGCTGTCGGGTTTCGTGATCGCCGCAAGTGCGCGCAACTGCAACGCGTCGACGTTTTTGAAGAAACGCGCGATTCGACTGATGCCGGCGCTGTGGATTTCAGCGAGCATCGCATTGCTGGTTCGCGTCCTGTGGGGCGAATCCCTTGGGGAACTGGGCCTCGCATTCCTGCGCACCATCGTCCTCTCCCCGAAGGGACCGTATATCGACGGGGTGGTGTGGACACTGGCGGTCGAGGCCATCTTCTATGTGGCCACGACGCTCGTGATCTCGTTCTCATCCCTGATCGGCGGCATAGATCGAGCCCTGAGCAAGTTTGCGTTTGCGCTGGGGTTGGCGAGTGCAGCCTTCACAATCGTCCACCTGGCAGCGGAAACCAACCTTGGTGGCTTCGGGGAAATCGTGCCGTCTGAATCGCTGTCGTGGTTTGGCTTCGATGTTTCCTTGCTTCGGCACGGCGTCTTCTTTGCCTTGGGTATCTTGCTGTTCCAGGCAATCGATAACGGGATCGGGCGTCGTACCTCGCTGGCCGTGTGGGCGCTATGCGCAGCATGCTCCCTGCAAATCCTGATCAAGGCAGGACTATCCTTCGCAGCGCTGGTTCCAATTGCGTGCTGGGCTCTCGCAACCGTGATGATCTACCTTGGCGCAAAGCATGGACATCGCCTCATTAAGCGCGATGTACGGCCGATAATGCGCCCCATCGGCTTGATGACCTATCCGCTCTACCTCAATCACTTCGTCCTGGGACAAGCGCTGCTCCCCATCCTCGCCGGATGGATCTCGAACTCCGCACTGCTCGGCACGGTGCTGATGGCGATACTGCTCGTCAACGCGTGGCTGATCGCACAATTTCCAGAACAGTGGGTCCAGCGGCACCTCAAGACTGCACTTCTTGGGAATACGAAGCGGGTTCCTCATCGGGAAACGGAGGCCTTGGCCTGAGCAGGCATCATGCTCAGCTTGATCTAGCTGCCTGTTTCCTGAAATTCCGCCATCGGCCGTGTGCGGTATAGCCTTGCAACCCACGCGACTGGGTTATCGAGCTCCAAAAATTGATTAATTTTTTCATGCATTTATATCAAATCATCGATCGATTGACTAGGTTGGAGTGCAAGACATCTAGAACTCGCTTCGCCAATACTCGTACCACTTAATATACAGTGCATCGGCCCCGACCTCTCGGTATCAATAGACGCGCATGCACGAACATGGAAATCCGCGCCCTCCGCTTCGAACGGGGATCCTGGCTTGTTCCGGCCAGGAATTTGAAGCCTGGGAACTGGCCCTGTTCGAGCGACTGAAGCGACATCCAAATCTGACGATCGCGGGGCTGGTTCTCTTGCCCGCGGAAGCGCGCGCCGCGCCACCTTCGGGCGCCTTCCGCGTGGTGTCGGCCATCGATGGATATCTGTTCGACCCCGGTCAGAAGAAGCATGCCCTGACGGAAGCTGAAGCGCTCGCAAGCGTACCGCGAATTTCGCTTGAGGCGTTGGTGGACGGCGAGAGCAGCTTCGACATCCTGCTTGCCCATTCCCCTATGCCGCCGGGATTTGAACCCGGCGATTTCGGCGGAGAGATCTGGGAATACCAATTCAATACCGATCCAGCGGGCAATCCTGAGCTTTTCGGCTTTCGCGAAAGCCTTGGGCGCGCGCCGCTGACTCGCAGTGCGATCTTGCGGCGCCGCGAAGGTGGCACGCACGAGGTGATTGCGTCGCTGACAACCAACACCAAGTTCAGTGGCGCCAGGAACGCTCACCATGCCAAGAGCAATCTGCCCGCGCTCGTCGAACGCGAACTCGCGCGGCGCTGGCAAGACAGCTCAAGCGGGGCTTGGTCTGAGTCTTTGCCATCGACGGAGGTATCGACGCCCGATTCCGCGATGACGTCGGGCGAACTCGTCCGCTACGTCGGCCACCTCGCGTCAAACCTCGTGCACCGCCTGGGGGATTCGATGATCGCCAAGGTGGGCGGAGGGCCGGGCAGATGGTCGCTGGTCGTCAGCCGCGGGGACGTCCTCAACGGAGGCATGGACGACCTGCAGGAGCTACACCAGCCGGATGGCGAGCATCGTGCCGATCCTTTCCTGTTCGAGAAGGATGGACACACCTACGTATTCTTCGAGTGCTGGCGCACGGGCGGCGCTCCAGCTCGCATCTGTGTGGGCCGCATCCAAGGAGAGCTGCTGGTCGACGTCGAGGAGCTCGACTTCGGCGGCATCCACCTCTCCTACCCGTTTGTGTTCGAAACCGCGGAAGGGATATTCATGATCCCTGAAACTCACCAGAGAAACCGTGTCGAGGTCTGGCGCTGCACCGAGTTTCCCTCCCGCTGGGAGCTTCATGCCACGGCCCTCGAGGGATTATCGCCCGCCGACTCGGTGATCCTTGAATGGAACGAGCAGCACTGGCTGCTGACCAGCCTCAGTAGCGGGGACATCCTCGACCACTGCATGGAGTTGCATCTCTATCGGGTCGACGGTCCGGGCCTGAACTTTGTCGAACCGCACCCCCTGAACCCGGTTGTCCTCGACACGACCTGTGCGCGGAACGCCGGTCGACCGTTCGTCCGCGACGGGCGATTGATCCGGCCGGCACAGATCACCAGCCATGGGATCTACGGCTATGGACTGGTATTCATGGAAGTGACCGAGATCTCCATGGAAGGGTATGCGGAGAAAGAGATCAGGCGCATCGAACCCGATCGCGAAAAGGCAACCACCGGTTGCCACCATTACGATTGCAATGGCGACCTGTTCATCATGGATGTTCGCCGCGCCTATGGATCGAAACTGCTCGGCGCGGGGCCGATCGCGCTCAGAGTCAGCTAAGCACCGCGCCCAAGTTGCGGCTTCCTGCGAGAGCTAAAACCGATAGGGCACGCGCAGGCCGACCACCATGTCGGGGCTGTCGTCGGTCAGCCCGATGCCGACCGTCGTGATGAGCGACATCGCCTCCGCGACGGAGAAGGTCGCACCCATGTTGACGAGGGCGACATTTGCCTGGCTGCCGATTACCCGTTGCCAATCGAGCCCCTCGAGCCGCAGCCGCGACCGCTCGACGAGGCGCTGCGAATAGGACATCGAGATGCTCGATTTCTCGTTGAGCGCAAAGGCGAGACCCGCCCCGAACTGAAGCGCGTTGCCAATATCGACCCGGCCCGGCTGGTCGCCCGGGTTCTCGTCGATATCGGCGAAATTGCGCTCGAAATTGTAGAAGTAGTTGAGGCTGCCGAACACCACCATCGGGTCGATCGTCTTGAGCGCCGAAATGCCGAGCGACGCACCGTAGACCCCGCTGCCCGTCGCCAAGGTGGCCGGGACCTGGAGGTTGCCTTCGCTCCCCTCCACTTCGACGAAATCGATGCCGTAGGGTTCGCGCCCGGTCGGGAATTTTACCCGGCCGCTGAGAACGATGTTCGGCCTGCTCGCGGTCTCCCGCAGTATCTGGTAGCTCGCGCCAATGCTCATGTCGCCGATGCCGCCATGGTTCTTCGTAACCTCGACCGGCTGGTTGGCGGCACCGCCTGCCCCTCCGCTCCGGAAGGTGGAGGTGCGGTAGAGAAACGGGGCGCTGACGTCGAAGAACAGGTCGTCGGTCAGGCCATAACGCAGGGTCGCCTCGGTTGTCAGGATATCGGCGTCGACCTCGTCGATACTGATAGTGCCGAGGAAGATCGCGTCGAGCGCGAGAAAGCCATCGAGGTTGATGCGTGCATCACCGAAGTGCGAGTAGCCCACCGCCAGCTCCGCGCCGAAGCGGCTCCGCTGCGTGCCCTGCTGCTGCTGCACGATGTCCTGCACCGCTTCGGTGGGATTGGGCGCCTTCTGGACCGGCTCCTCGTCGACTGTGCGCCCGCTGACGAGATCGGCATCCGGATCCTGCGCATTGGTGATCTGGGCGAGCCGATCGAACCCCTGCCCAACCCGTCCGTTGCGGAAGAAGTCGAGATTCGACGTCGTGCTATGGGGCTTCTGTGGTTCGGGCACATAGCGGCCCCGGACGGACCCGGCTTCGGCCGTGCTGATCGGCTCGACCTCCATCTGCAGCAGGCGCGTTTCGAGTGCCTGCAGGCGCTCGTTCGAATGTGCCTCCCTCGCCTTCAGTTGCGCCACCTGCTCACGCAGGGACTCGACTTCCTGCTCGAGGGCCTGGTCCTGCGCAATCGCCTCGGCGGGCATGGCAAGCAGCGACGCGGTACCGAGAAGTCCGATCGTGAAGGTTGTCTTCCTGAGCATGGGTTTTCTCCCTCGCTTGTTAATGTTCCGGATTCAGGGATTGAGCAGCGTCCACAGCGTGGCCGGGTCCGGTACACCGGTTGCGTAGAGGTCGGAGTTCTTCTGGAAGGTGAGCAAGGCATCGCGCATCTGCGGGGAGTACTTTCCGTCTTCCGCCCCGCTGTAGAGACCGCGTGTACGTAGAACCGCCTGCGCGCGGCGCAGGATGGTCTCGTAAACGAAAGCGCGGTTCTCCCCCGATCCGACCTCGACCATCGGCGAGAATTCGGCGACCCTGACCGGGCGCAACGCTCCGACCATCTTCTGGACTACCGAGACCAGTGCCTCCTGCGGGTTCTCGTTGCAGTGTTTTTCGAGAATGAGGTCGAAAGCCGCAGCATTGTGCCACGGCGAGAGGTCGAAGGTGTTGGGCTCGTACCGGTTGGCTGCGCTCAGATAGCCTTCGACGAATCCGATGAAGCGTTGAAACTCGGCCGAACCCTTGTCGACCCGCGCCTTGGTGAAGGTCGCACAGTCGAGCCGGCCCGCGCCTTCGACGGCGAACTGCTTTTCCTCGTCTTCGGCCTGGGCAACGCCCGGCCAGGCTGCGATCAGTATCGCGCCAGCAATTAGATTTACGATCCGCATAGCCTTACCTCCTTGCAGATTCAGAATCCGTGTCCTTTCATCGATGAAAGCGCTTCGGACGCCCGGATGGCGTCGAAGCCTTGCGCGCTCAGGTCGGTCCCGATCACCACCGCGGCGTTGTTGAGGACCGAGTTGCCGTCGCTGTTGAGCACCGTCTGTTGCAGCATTCGTCCAGCATCACCGCCGACGCTCTGGAGCGTGCTGTCGCTTCCGTTGTTCCCGATGAGGATGAGACCGAGTTCATTGGCACCGAGGCGGAATTCCAGGCTATCGCCATCGGCAAAGCTGAGCGCGGTCGTATCGCTGATCGCCGTCAGCCCGCTGTCTCCCATCTGTGGCAGGCTTGACGTCGGGATCAGCGCGATCTGCATGCCGTTGAGCGCTGCATTGTCGGCGCCCGCGATGACATTGGCTTGCGCCGCACCCTTGGTCTCGCCCAGGCTGCCAACGGGTAAGACGCTCTCGCCGACGATTAGCGGCGTGTAGCCGGAATGGCTCGTCGTCACGTCCATCGCCGGATCGCCTTCGCGCACCCAGCCGACCATCAGCTTGGCATCAGGCTTGCCGGTGCTCGCATTGGCGAGGAAATCGACGTTGAACGCCAGGCGGGCGACGGTCGTGACGCCGCTTTCGTCCTGCCAACTGGTGACCATCGAGATCCCGAAGAAGGAGACCGAGTCGGATTGAATGAACTTCCCGCGGATTTCTGCGAGCTCCGCATCGGGAAGCGGGGGGCCGACGGTCTCGTCATCGACCATTTCGTCCTGTGCCTGTGCCGGAAGCGCGAACCCGAAGAGCACGAGCGCAGGAACTATCGCGGACAGGATTCTCCTGCCTGTCAATCGTCTGCAAGTGGTGGACTGAATGGCCATGATAGCCTCCTCAGAAAGTAAAGTCGTAGCCCGGCGAGAAGCCGAATTCGGCGGCTTGCGCGGGGGGCAGGCTGGCGCTGGTCGCCAGCAATTGTCGGGCGGAAAGGGGCGATGGGGGGTCGAGCAGGACGTTCTGCGGATCGTATCCTTCGCCCATCACGACGAAGGCGATCCCGTTCCATGCCGCTTCGAACTCGGGGCGCGTCATTACGCGGTTGCCGAGCGCGGGGTCGCCGATCGCGATGCTGTCGCCGAAGATCCGGCGCACGATCACGAAGTGCTTGTAGCCGCGGATGTCGAGCAGGACGATGGAAGGAATATTGATCGAGGCAAGGGTCGGATAATCGACCTTATAGCCTTCGGCCGACAGGCCGATGACCTGGGCATAGGTCTTCATGTCGAGCAGCGAGAAGCCCTTCTGCCGCACGAGATCGGGGTCAGCGACCTTGAGCATGTTGACCAACACCTGGCGTTCGGTCGTCTCGTGGCCGTAAGCGTAGTTGAGGATCGTCGCCATGACGGCTGCGCCGCAACTGAAGTCGGCCTGCTGGCGCACGACGTCCTCGAACCGCATCGCCTTCCAACTAGCGGGGCTAGCACCCATCACCGGCGCGCCCGGGCTCAATTGGCCCAGCCAGACGGGCGTCCGATCGGACTCCGGCATGGCGCAGCCATGGAGAGCAACAACGCAGATTCCGAGCGTTGCGGCTGCACCAATCTTTGACCTGGGGCTGAGATTCTGGGACATTGGGGGTCCTGCCTTTGCTTCGGGCAGCTGGCATCCTGCCTTTCGCGGGTGGGATATCGCTCCGGCCGCACCACGGCCGGGGAGATGGGGAGGAGGAGGGTAAGGTCTCCCCCTCCCCGCCTGCGGTTGATCAGCTTGGGTCGTTGATCCCGCCGCCGGTCTGTGGGTTCCCCGAACCGTCACCCTGCGATGCTGCAATGGTGAGCGAGTTCGTCTGCTGGTTGCCGACACCGGCCGCCATGTTGACGCCGATGTTGCCGGATGCACCACTGATATCCAGGCCGGAGATCGAGTTGATGCTGTCCTGCTGTTCGACACCGCTCAGCAACGCGGTCTGGATGAGGCCAGCATTGGCTTCGGCCAGATCGGCATTGTTGGCGACAGCCAGAGTCATCAGGTTGGACTGCTGGTTGAGGCTGCCGGCCGCCACGTTGACGCCGATGTTGCCCGATCCGGTGATCGTCGCACCCAGGATTGTGTTACGGTCGCGGAAGTTGTTCTGTCCGCCACCTTCTTCCGGATCGTCTTCGTCGAGGAAGCCGCGCGCCGCATATTGCGCCACGCCGATCAACGATTGCAGTCCGGTCGTGGACGCTTCGGCCCAGCCGCCGGCTGCTTCTTCGTTGTTGTCTTCCGACACCGCAATCGAGGCGCTGTTCATCTGCTGGTTGAAGTAACCCGCAGCGAGGTTGACCCCGACATTGCCCGACGAATCGACGTTGAAGGCATCCACCGTGTTGATGATCGGGGCGAAGAAGCCCGCCCGGATCTGATCTTCAGGCACGCCATTGGCAAACGGGTCTGGCGAAGGGCCGTTGAAGCCTGGTTCGCTCCAGCCAATCCCGAACACTTCGGCCACATAGCCGTTCTCGCCGTTCAGCTCGTTCTCTTCACGATAGGTTACCTCGACGCCAGTCAGGAACTGTTTGGCATCGGTGACCGCGACAGCAGAGCTGTCGACGTCGATGGTCCCCCGCAGACGGACAGCGCCGCGCAGGGCAACGTCTTTCGTATAGGTCACATCGGTCGTCACGCTGGTGTCGATGTTGTTGGCATAGCGCAGATCGACCTCGACCCCGGATTCGCCATCATAGCTGCCGGGTTCGCTGTCCTGCGCCATGGCAGTGCCGGATACGGCCAAGGCCGATCCTGCAACTGCCGCTAGCAGTGCATACTTCATGATCCTGTCTCCTTTGCTTCGGTTCATGGATTGCCCCCGGCCGAGACGTTCAGCGCGAAGGTGTTGGCAGAGGAATTCCTCTCGCCGCCGACAAGGTTGATCTGGACCAGGCCGCTGTTCCCCGCCAACGCCGAGTCATCGATTGCGATGGCGTCATTGGGGGCTTCGAGGCCCGGGCCAGATTGCCCGGCCGGATTGGTGGGAGCGCTCGTCTGGGCGAGCATCTGGTCAGAGACCACTCCGCTTGTTCCGATCGTCAGCGTCGCGAGGTTCGCCGACTGGTTCTGGTTGCCGGCGCTGAGGTTCACGCTCAGCAAGCCGGAATTGTTGGAAAGGGCGCCAGGTCCCACGGCGACCGCGGTGCGCCGGTCGGTCATGTCCGGCGTAGCGATGTGTTGGGACACCGCATTGGCACCGATGGGGATATCGCCGATCGCGATCACGGCCGAACCCGCCTGCTGGTTTTGCGAACCAGCCGCGACGTTCACCGCGATCCGACCGGAGTTTCCACTGGTGCTGCCCTCGGCCACCAGCACTTCGTCCTGCGCTCCCTGATCGTCCTGGGCCGCGAGCGGGACTGCTCCGAATAGAAGAAAAAGCACCGGGAGCGGGCCAATCGATGGGGCCGCGATCATTGCCCACTCCCGGTGGTGTTGCCGATGACGGCAAGCGCTGAAGGCAGCACGCTCAGCCCCTGGCTGATGATGCTACCGGTTGAACTTGCGCCGCTCTCGGAACGCGTGAAGTCGCCGCCACTGCCGGTCGCGGTAACGACTGACAGCCCGACGTCGATGGCATTGCGCCCAACTTCCAGCGAGCGCACGAGCGGGGCCGAAACAGCAGCCTGTTCCGCGTCGCTCAATGGCTGGAGCCCGACCAGCAGGCTGTTCTCTATCAGGATGGTCTGATCGGGGTTGACGGTCCGCGCCTCGCCTTGAGCGAAGCGGCGGGTGGCCGTGCCGTAGGGAACGTCGCGGGAGTACACGATCTCGCCGGGATGGGCCTCGGCATTCGAGGGCCAGACCTCCTCCTGCGCGAACGCGGGCTGGGATGCCAGGGCGGCCCCGGCTACCGATCCGATGAGCACAGCTCTACCGGCGCGCAGAATCCTGCGCTTGATCTCAAGATCACGCACGTCGTCCTCCTTGCAAGATGCAAGTAATTTCAATTCGGACAGCTGTTGTGAAACAGGCTGGTGTTGAATCGGACTGTAATGTCCGGACGACCCACCTTTAGATTATGACTTGAGTTCTAGACCGATTCGCAAACCCGCACATCGTCAATTGAAAGTAGTCAATATTAACTATCTTTAGAGTGCTGGTTTAGAATAATGGTATAAAATCGACAGATTAGCGGTCAATTCAGTCGATAGGGGGCGAGTTTCTGCCACAGCTCCTCGCGCGACGAGACATCGAGCTTCTCGTAGCAATGGCGCAGGTGCGCCCGGACGGTGTGCACCGAGATCGCCAGGTCATGGCCGATCTCCTGCGGCCCGCATCCCTGCAGCAATAGCTCGACGATATGGGTCTCGCTGGGCGTGAGGCCGAAAGCCTCCTCGAGGTCCGCCATCTTCGGTTCGAACCCGTTGTGCGCGATCTGCAATGTAACCGCGATGGCTTCGGTGCACAGCCCGGCCCCGCGAACGATGCAGTGACCTTCGGTGGCATAGCGTTCCAGCACCTGGCTATCGACCTTGCCGACGCCGACGTTGAACAGCTTGTGCAGCTTGACCTGGGCTTCGTTCCCCAGGGCCCGCAAGGTGTTCTCCCTCAGAAAGAGGCAGTCTGAGCGCTCGAGCCATTCGGGGAAGTGGCGGCCAGCCGCCAATAGGGTCCCGTCACGTTGCACCACCAACCGGGCCCGATCGTCGAGTTTCTCCATGCCTGTGAGAACGGCATCGAGTGCGGGGCGCACATTCTCCGCGGTAAGAACATCCAGTCGCGACGACGGCTGCATCAATTGCCCCTCATACGTGTTGAGCGCGCCCCTTCCGATAATGGAATCGCCCTTCATTCTTCGCCCTCCCTCGAGCGTCGCACATTGCCGCCAGCCCCCGCCAAACGCGGTGACCGAGCCATCGAGGGATTGCTCCCTCGCAAGCACGAATGCGCATGGCCGCTGCCCCGGCGTCCTTGCTGCATGCCTTGGAAAATTTTTTGTAGTTTCTTCGCTAGGTTAGAAAGCGAAGAGCGGCCCGATGCCCTAAACTATTCGGCGTCGGGACGAACCTAACAAGATCAATGTTACATTTTCCCGACGAGCGCACCCAGAAAGGCGACGAGTTGAGAATCTTTGTCGTCTCAACAAGCAATTAGTCGCCGTATAACCCGGCTAATTACCTGAAAACGGTAGCATCTTTGCAGTTTCTTGGCGTGATTCCGCTGTTTTTGCGTTGGAATCGACGCCATTTCGATATTAAGCATTTGAAATTTATAGTTTTATTCTCCCTCTCCGAGTCCGACCACGACTAGGAAGGATGACAAGAACGCGCGCGGCTAGCCGTCGCAGCACCCCACCCGCCAATCCCAAGTAAGTCGCGCGTCAGGCTGGTGCCTTACGCTCGACCTGTTCGATGATCGGTTCGATTACCCCCGCATCGTCGATGGTCTGAGGGATAGAGATGTCGGCGCCATTGGTGATGTCGCGCAGCAGGTTGCGCAGAATCTTGCCCGAACGGGTCTTGGGCAGGCCGTCGACGAAATAGATGCTGCGCGGGCTGGCGATCGGCCCGATGTCGCCCCGGATCGATGCGACCAGTTCGCTATGGACTTCGTCCAGTCGCGCGCAGCCCGGGCGCGTTACCACGAAGCCGACCGGCATTTCCCCTTTCAACTCGTCGGTCGCCCCTACCACGGCGCATTCCACGACTTGCGGGTGATTGGCGACGACTTCCTCCATCTGGCCGGTCGAGAGGCGATGCCCGGCGACGTTGATGATGTCGTCGGTGCGGCCCATGATGTGGATGTATCCGTCTTGGTCGATCATCCCTGCATCGCCGGTGGTGTAATGTCCTGGGAAGTCGACGAAGCCCGCCTGGAACTTCACAGGATTGTTCCACAACGAGCGGAAGGCGCCCGGCGGCAGGGGTTGCTCGATGAGCAGATTGCCGACCACGCCGGCATCGACCGGATCGCCGGCATCGTCCCTGACCTTGAACCGGTATCCGGGCACCGCACGTCCTGCGCTCCCCGCGCGGATCTCGGTCTCACCCAATCCGAAACAGGTCGCGATGGCCGGCCAGCCCAGCTCGGTCTGCCACCAGTGATCGATCACCGGCTTGCCCAGCTTGTCTGCGATCCACAGCAAAGTGTCAGGGTCGGCCCGTTCACCAGCCAGGAACAGGGCCTGAAGCGAGGACAGCGAGGCATCGTCGATGAAGCTGCCATCGGGATCGGAGCGACGGATTGCGCGGATCGCCGTGGGCGCGGTGAACAGCACCTTCACCTGATGCTGGTCGACCAACCGCCAGAAGATCCCCGCATCGGGCGTTCCCACAGGCTTGCCTTCGAAGAGGATCGTCGCACAGCCCTTCAGCAGCGGTCCGTAGACGATGTAGCTGTGCCCGACGACCCAACCGATGTCCGATGCGGCCCAGTAGGTATCCCCGGTGTCGATCCCGTAGATGCTGCCCATCGACCAGTGCAGCACGGTCGCATGGCCGCCATTGTCCCGGACGACGCCTTTGGGGGTGCCGGTCGTGCCCGAGGTATAGAGAATGTAGAGCGGATCGCTCGATGCGACCGGCACGCACGGCGCCGGATCGGCTTCGGCATAGTTCGCTTGCCAGTCGAGATCGCGACCCTCTTGCAGCGCGGCCGACAGCTCCTCCCGCTGCAGGATGATGGCGGCGGTCGGCTTGTGCCGTGCCAGTTCGAGCGCCTGATCAAGCAGCGGCTTGTAGGCGATCGTTCGGCCCGGTTCGAACCCACAGGAAGCGCTCAGCACCAGCTTCGGCTCGCAATCGTCGATCCGCTTCGCCAGCTCAGGCGCGGCGAAGCCACCGAAGACGACCGAATGGACGGCGCCAAGCCGCGCGCAGGCCAGCATGGCGAAGACCGCTTCGGGTACCATCGGCATGTAGATGATGACCCGATCGCCCTTCTCGACCCCTTGCGCGGCAATCATCCCGGCGGTGCGCGCCACGCGCTCCTGCAGCTCTGCGAAGGAGAAGCGCGCCGATTTCCCGGTGATCGGGCTTTCGTAGATCAGTGCAGTGGCATCGTCCCTGCCAGCCTCGACGTGGCGGTCGACTGCGTTGAAGCAGGTGTTGAGTTCGCCGTCGGGAAACCAGCTATCGCTTGCGGCGTCATGCGCCTGGTTGGGAAAGCGCGTCCAGTCGAGGCCAGCTGCGGCATCGAGCCAGAAGGCCTGCGGATCCCGCGCCGCGCTCGCGGCGACATCGGCTAAAGACATGCTCTCTCCTACTCTGTGTCAAGCGTGGGGCGGCCCCAGCGGGACCGCCCTCGTCGCAAACCTGGCCGAGCTTCCCGCAATTAGAAGCTGTATTTTGCCATGACCTGGACCTGTTGCAAATTGCCGTCGAGCCCGGCCTCGTTGGTGCGCTCGGCGTACATGTACTCGAGCCCCAGATCGAGCTTGGGCACAGGCGAGTAGATGATATTGCCGAGGATATTCCAGACCTCGTCGGTCGGGGCACCGCTGGTCAGCAGGACCGGGTTGTCAGCCTTGAAGTAGCTTCCTGCAATGGTGGAGCGCGCCTTCGGACTCCACACATGCCGGAAGGCCGCGAAGCCGGAATAGGTCGCAATCGGATCGAGGTTGCCGCTCGCATCGATCGCGGCATCGTTGACGATATTTGCGCCGAGGTAACGGCCCAGCCCTTCACCGACAGTTCCCATGAAGCGGAAATCGTCGCCGCCGCTGCCGATCGGGACCTTGCCCGAGATGCTGAGGCCATAGCCAAACGCCGAATCCGATCCGTTCGGCAGGACAGCATCGGACGCGGTTAGCTGGCGAACGATCGCCGCAACGGTAAAGCCCTTGCCGTCATAGCGCGCGGTAATATCCGGAAGCTTGTCGTCTGCCGGGAGAATACGCCCGCCGGTGCTGGTCGTGATGGCCGTTTCGGGATTTTCGACGGAGACCGAGAAGCCGCTCTTGCTCTTGTAGCGGATCATCGGCTGGCGCACGAAGACCGTGCCCGGCATTGTCCCGACGAAGTCCACGCTGTCGGGCAATGCCGCGACATTCTGGAAGTTCGACCACGCCTGCCCGAACGTCCAGCCATCGTAAGTGATGAAGGCCTGCCGCATGCGCGGGGTGTAGCTGTTCGACACCCGCTGATCGCCGCCCGCCGTGACCAGGAAGTCGAGTTCGAGATGGCTGCCGATCGACTTGTCGCCGACCGGAGTGGCGGTCGAGATGATGAAGCGGCTTTGCCGCGCATGGAAATGCGTGTCCCAATCGGACGACGAACCGCCGACCGGGATCAGGCTGGGAATCAGGAAGTCGCGCCCGACCGAGTCGCCGGGCAGCTGGCCACCGCTGGTGCGGATGCTCTTGGCATCCATCTTGGCATACCCGCCGATCTTGATGGTGGTGTCGCCGACGCGGAAGCCGTTGGTCGAATCCTTCTCCACCTGGGCGACCCGGGCCTCGGTCTCCGCTTGCTGCTGGGCCAGTGCTTCGTTCTGGGCACGCGTTTCTGCAACCGCGGTGCTGAGCTGGCTGACCGCTTCGGATTGGGCGGCACCGGCCTGCTGACCGGCCATTTGCTGCTGCAGGGCGACGATCATCGCCTCCAGCCGGTCAAGCCGGTCGTCGACCGATTCGCGTTCGTCCGCTGCATGCGCCGTTGCCGGCACCAGCATGCTGGCAGCCAGCAGCGCGATGGCGTATTTCCTCCTGCCGATTCCGCTTGAAGAACTGACCACGAGTATCCCTCCCCACGATTGATTTTGCGGGTTGGAAAATCGCAGCAATTACCGCGCCTAGTCTATCGGCAGATGGTCTATAAGACTAAGGTCGTAACGCATTGACGGGCCGAGTGGGATAAGCTCGCGCAACAAGCGACAGCTGCGATCGAGACATCGGGAGAGACCTCTATGAGCAACACCGCGCACGACCAGGAATGGGTCCGCAAGCCGGGCGAGGCTGCGAACGGGACGGCATGCACGCTCGACCAGTACCAGGCGATGTATTCGCGCAGCGTCGACGATCCGGATGGCTTCTGGGCCGAACAGGCCGACCGCCTCGACTGGTTCGAAAAGCCCGGCAAGATCGCCAACTGGTCGTTCGATCCGGTCGACATCAAATGGTTCGAAGGCGGCAAGCTCAACATCTGCCACAATGCGGTCGACCGGCACGTTGCGGCCGGCAACGGCGAGCGGGTAGCGCTGATCTTCGAGCCTGACGATCCGGCGGCTCCGAACCGGCACATTACCTACGCCGACTTGCAGCGCGAAGTCGTGCGCATGGCGAACACGCTCAAGAAAATGGGCGTCGAGAAAGGCGATCGGGTCACGATCTACATGCCGATGATCCCCGAAGGCGCGTTTGCCATGCTCGCCTGCGCGCGCATCGGCGCGATCCATTCGGTGATTTTCGGAGGCTTCTCGCCTGATGCGATCGCCGGGCGGGTCGAGGATTGCCAGAGCGACTGGATCGTGACCGCCGACGAGGGGCTGCGCGGATCGAAGAAGATCCCGCTCAAGGCCAATGTCGACGCCGCGCTCGCCAAGGTCGCTGCGAAAGCGGTGCTGGTTGTGCGCCACACCGGCGGCGACGTCGCCATGACCGAGGGCCGCGATCACTGGTACCATGACCTCTCCGCCGATGTCGGCGAGGAGTGCCCGTGCGAGCAGATGGACGCGGAAGATCCGCTGTTCATTCTCTATACTTCAGGCTCCACCGGCAAACCCAAGGGTGTACTTCACACTACCGGAGGCTATTCGGTCTGGACCGAAACCACCTTCCGTTACGTGTTCGACTATCGCCCGGGCGAGATCTACTGGTGCACCGCGGACATCGGTTGGGTCACGGGGCACAGCTATATCGTCTACGGACCGCTGCAGAACGGCGCGACGGCGCTGATGTTTGAAGGCGTGCCGAACAATCCCGATCACGATCGCTTCTGGCAGGTCTGCGACAAGCACAAGGTCAATATCTTCTACACGGCGCCGACCGCCATTCGCGCCCTGATGCGCGAAGGCGACGCCCACGTCACCAAACACGACCTGTCATCCTTGCGCTTGCTCGGCTCGGTCGGCGAGCCGATCAACCCTGAGGCGTGGCGGTGGTATCACGGCACGGTCGGCCACGGGAAAATCCCGATCGTCGACACCTGGTGGCAGACCGAAACCGGCGGGATCATGATCACCACATTGCCCGGCGCGCACGACATGAAGCCGGGGAGCGCGGGCAAGCCCTTCTTCGGCATTTGCCCGCAACTGGTCGATGGCGATGGCATGGTGCTCGACGGCGCGACCGAAGGAAACCTCTGCATCACCCATAGCTGGCCTGGGCAGGCGAGGACCGTCTACGGCGACCACGAACGCTTCATCCAGACCTATTTCAGCACCTATCGCGGCAAGTATTTCACCGGCGACGGCTGCCGCCGCGATGTCGATGGCTATTACTGGATCACCGGCCGCGTCGACGACGTGATCAACGTCAGCGGCCACCGTATGGGTACCGCCGAGGTCGAGAGTGCCCTGGTGCTCCACCCGAAGGTGTCCGAAGCCGCCGTGGTCGGCTTCCCGCACGATATCAAAGGTCAGGGCATTTACTGCTATGTCACTCTCAACTCCGGCGAGGAAGCAGACGACGTCCTGACGGGGGAACTGCGGCAGTGGGTGCGCAAGGAGATTGGCCCGATCGCCTCGCCCGACCATCTCCACTTTACCCCCGCGCTGCCCAAGACCCGCAGCGGCAAAATCATGCGCCGGATCCTGCGCAAGATCGCGGAGAACGAATTCGGCTCGCTTGGCGACACTTCGACGCTGGCCGACCCGAGCATCGTCGAAACGCTGGTCGAAGGAAGGTTGAACCGGTGACACCATGACGCGACGAATTGTCATCGCGGACGATCATCCCCTGATGCGCGGCGCGATCCGCGCGGCAGTGGAGAAGGTCTGGCCCACCCACGACATCGTCGAAGTCAGCGATGCGGCCGCGGCCAAGTCCGAGATCATGTCCGGGGACGTCGAGCTCGCCACACTCGATCTTCACATGCAGGACAGCAGCGGCCTCAACGCCCTGCTGGAAATGCGCAAGCTGTGCCCGGCCGTGCCGGTGGTGGTTATCTCCGCGACCGAGGACGGTCGCGTCGTGGCGGGGGCCCGCGAACTGGGTGCTTCCGGTTTCATCTCCAAGACTGCGTCGCTCTCCGAGATGACCGACGCGCTACGACAGATCGGCGACGGCGATCTGGTGTTTCCCGATACCGATGACAGCGGCGGTGAAGCCGTAACGCGGCTCGCCAGCCTCACTCCCGCCCAGGCGCGCATCCTGGGCTATGTGTCGGAAGGCCTGCTCAACAAGCAGATCGCCTATGAAATGGACATCAGCGAAGCGACCGTCAAAGCGCATATCACGGCGATTTTCCGGCGCCTTGGCGTAACCAACCGCACCCAGGCGGTGTTGGTGGCGAAGCAGCTGGATATCGGCGAGCCGTCAGGCATCAATCCTTAGTACCGCATTGATCAGGGCGCGCAGCGCCGCCGGACTGGCCGGCTTGATCATCCGTTGCGCGCCCATGGCAGCGGCGGCCGACTTGGTTTCATCGGTATCTTCCGCTGTCAGCAGCACGACCGGCGGGAGTTCGCCCAGCTTCTCACCCAGGGTTCGCCATGCGATGTCGCCGGTAAGCCCGTCGTCGAGCCGGTAATCGAGCAGGATCAGCGCCGGCTCCAGATCGGCTGGAACCTCGTCCGGGTGGCGCGCCCCGACCGCATCGAGACCCCAGCGCCTCAGCAACGCGACCATCGCCTCGCAGCTCGGCCCATCATTGTCGATACAGAGCACGCTCGCGCCATCGTGCGCGATCGCTTGCCTGCTCGCCTCGTCGCGAACCTCCGTGACGATTGCGGGCTCGACCACCGGCAATCTGAAGGAGAAACAGCTTCCCCGACCGAGTTCGGATCTGACGTCGACCCGTGTTCCCAGCATCGCAGCGATCCGTTTCACGATAGCGAGGCCGAGACCGAGACCCTCACTCTCGCGCCCTTTCCCGAGCTGGGTGAACTCGTCGAAAATCCGGCCGAGATCCATTGGCGCAATACCCGGGCCTTGATCGGCGACCAGAATTTCCACTTCGGTCCCGCGCCGCTTGCCGCCCACCAGCACCTTGCCGCTTTCGGTATAGCGCACGGCGTTGGTCACCAGGTTCTGCAACACCGACACGAACAGGCCGCGATCGGTCTCGATCCATAGACCACAGGGCTGGACGATCAGCTGGATGGCTTTCGCCTGGGCCTGCACTTCGAACTCGTTGACGATCTCGGCAAAGGCGAGATCGAGCGAGAACCGCGTGGTAGCAATATCGACATTGCCGCCGTCGAGCCGCGAGATATCGAGCAACGCCCTGAGCAGCCGGTCAGCTGTACGGATCGAACGATCGATCTGGCCCAACAGGCGCTGTTCGCGGGGGCGTTCCTGATCAATCTCTTCGCTCAGCGCGCTGGCGAACAGCCGCGCAGCATTGAGCGGCTGAACCAGGTCGTGGCTGGCTGCCGCGAGAAACCGGGTCTTTGAGCGCGTCGCGGCTTCGAGCGCCGTGTTCGACCTGACCAATTGTTCCGTCCGCTCGAGAACTTTCGCCTCCAGCGCCTGTTCGGCGAGACGATCGGCGGTCACGTCGGAATAGCTGGTGACATAGCCGCCGTTGGGCGCCGCATTGCCGAGGACGCGCAGAACCCGCCCGTCGGAGAGCACCCGCTCGGTGCTGTGGCGGGTTCCCGCCCGCAGAAAACCGAGCCGTTTTTCGACCTCGCTTTCGATCGTGGGTTCGGGGAAGCCGAGGGCTCGCATGTTGAAGCCCAGCAGGTCAGCAATCGGGCGGCCGATCTCGACGAGCTCCTGGGGCAGGTCGAACATCTCGACATAGCGACGGTTCCAGGCCACCAGCCGCTGGTCCTTGTCGACCACCGAAATCCCCTGGTCGATGTTCTCGATCGCGATCTGGAGCAGCCCCGCCCCGAACTGGAGCCGCTGTGACGTCTCGTCGAACATCGCCACCACATGCTCGAGCGAGACCGGGTCGCCCTCGATCGTCGACTGGATCAGCGCGCGCGCGGAAGAACTGCCGATGATCGCGCTGATCACGCGCTCGCTGGCGTTGCGCAAGGCCGCATCGGCCCGGTCCGCGTCGCGGTAATTCCGGCCGGTTTCGAGCCGCAGGCCGTTGAGCACTTCCTTTGCCTGCACGTCGCCGACGAACTGTTCAAGCAGCAGGCGAAAGTCGGCGACATGCGCTTCGGTGGAAAGCTCGTCCGGGTCCGGCAACAGGGCGCGTCGATCGACATAGGCAATCGCCTGGACGCGGTCGGCCAGATTGGTTTGACCAACGAGGGAGAAT
This sequence comes from Altererythrobacter sp. CAU 1644, assembly GCF_029623755.1. NCBI lineage: Bacteria > Pseudomonadati > Pseudomonadota > Alphaproteobacteria > Sphingomonadales > Erythrobacteraceae > Altererythrobacter > Altererythrobacter arenosus. Next base: position 1,612,953 of record NZ_CP121106.1, on the reverse strand, counting down.
ATCACCAGCAGCGCGGTATTGGTGGCAAGGCTCAGCACCGTGCCCGACACCAGCAGATCGTCCCCGATCACAAAAGGCGCTATCGATGGATCGAACACCGGCGCGGCAAGCAGAACCAGCCAGCCAGCGAATCCGCCGATCAGGCCAGCGATCATCCCGACCCGGTTCGCCCTGCGCCAGGTAAAGCCGAGCAGCAGGCCGGGCGCGAATTGCGCCACCCCTGCGAATGCAATCTCGCCCAGGCCGGCAAGCGTGGACCCGCTACCCACCGCCCGCACGTAAAGATAGGCCAGCAGCAGGAGAGCGACGACGGTCAGGCGCCGGACCAGGATCAGGACCGGGCCGACAACCTGTTTTTCGCCGCGCTGAAGCAGGCGGTCGCGAAAGAACACCGGGACGATCAGGTCGTTGGTCACCATGCCCGAAAGCGCAATGCTAGTGACAATGATCATACCGGTGGAGGCGCTGAAACCACCGATGAACGCCAGCATTGCCAGCGCATCGGAGCCATAGGCCAGCGGCAGGCTGAGCATCAGCATGTCGGCCTGGGCATTCTCGGGCATCAGGGTCGCGCCCGCAAGGACCACAGGCAGTACCGCGGCGCAGATCAAGACCAGGTAGGCCGGGAACAGCCACCGCATCGGGCCGACCAGTCGGTTTTCCTGCGCCTCGACAACCAGCATGTGAAACTGACGCGGCAAGCACATGATCGCCATGGCGGAGATGGCGGTAAGCGTGACGAAACGCGCGTCGATCTGCGACCAGGAGAAGGTTTCGGCAGCGACCCGCCCCACTCCGGACGGACTCGATTCTGTCAGCAAAAGCGCGATGGCGAATGCGGCCACTGCTGCGATCGCGATGAGCTTGATCAGCGCTTCGACTGCAATCGCGAGAACCATGCCGCGGTTGTGCTGGGTGAGGTCGAGGCGGCCGGTACCGAACAGGACCGCAAAGGCAGCCATTGCTCCAGCCACCGCCATCACGATCTCGCCGTCGCGCAAATATTGGGTGATGCCAGGCGATAGTGCCGCGAGCGTTTGGCTGATCGATTTCAGCTGCAGCGCCATGTAAGGGAGCGCGCCGAACAGGGCGATCAGCGTTACGAGTGCGGCGACCCAGGCGCTCTTGCCATAACGCGCCGACAGGAAGTCCGCGATCGAAGTCGAATGCTGCGCCTTGCCGACTTTGAGCACGCGCTCGAGGAAGCGCGCGAAGAACACGAACATGATGATTGGGCCGAGATAGATCGGAAGATAGCGCAGGCCCGAACCCATCGCGGTGCCGACCGCGCCGAAAAAGGTCCAGCTGGTGCAATAAACCGCGAGCGACAGCCCGTAGATAATGCGGCGGTGGCGATTGGCGAATTCGCTTACCGGATGCCGGTCGCCGGCATGGGCGATCCAGAACAGCAGCGCAGCATATGCCACTGCAACCAAGACCGGCACGAACCAAGCTGACATCGCCCTGGCATCCCTCCCTCGACGCGAGCCTAACGGCAAATCCAAACGGGAGCGACAGTTTCCTGTCGCCCCCGCCGGAGACCCTCACTCCTGGAGGAGATTAGTGTGAGTGGGCCTCCCCGGCTCCGCGCGGAACGCGGATCGATTCGACTAGGCGATCGATCTCGGCCGGCGGTGCCGACGTCATCTTGGCCACCACGATCGCCACGATGAAGTTGAGAACCATTCCGACCACGCCGATCCCTTCGGGCGAGATACCGAACAGCCAGTTGGCCTCCACATTCATCGCGGGATCCACCATGAGCTTGAAGTAGGCGATGTAGAGGAAGGTGAAGGCGAGGCCGACAACCATCCCTGCAATCGCTCCCTCCTTGTTCATCGACTTGGAGAAAATCCCCATGAAGATGGCCGGGAACAGCGAGGCCGCGGCAAGTCCGAATGCGAAGGCTACCACCTGCGCCACCCATCCGGGCGGATAGATGCCGAGATAGCCGGCCACAACGATCGCCGCCGTCGCCGCCACGCGGGCTGCGAGCAACTCGCCTTTCTCCGAAATCTCCGGACGGAAGGTCGACTTGAGCAGATCGTGACTGACCGCGGTCGAGATCACCAGCAGCAACCCGGCTGCGGTCGACAGGGCGGCGGCAAGACCACCCGCCGCGACCAGGGCGATCACCCATCCTGGGAGATTGGCAATCTCCGGGTTGGCGAGCACCATGATGTCGCGGTCGACATAGACCTCGTTCGGATTGTCGCTCAGCACTTCGTTCGAGACGAGCTGCTGGCCCAGTGGACCGGTTTCGCCGGTGTATTCGGGCGCACCCTTGAAGGCATCGCCCTTGGCCACCTGCATCACACCGTCACCGTTCTTGTCGGTCCAGGCGATCAGCTTGTTGCTTTCCCAGTTCTTGAACCACGCCGGAGCTTCCTCGTAGGCGGTTTGATCGACCGTCTCGTTGAAGTTGATCCGGGCGAAGGCCGCCACCGCAGGAGCAGTGGTGTAGAGCAAGGCGATAAAGATCAGCGCCCAACCTGCCGACTTACGGGCATCCGAAGCCTTGGGAACGGTGAAGAAGCGGACGATGACGTGCGGCAGTCCGGCGGTCCCGATCATCAGCGCTGCGGTGATGCAGAACACGTCGATCATCGATTTGCTGCCGTCGGTATAGGCCCCAAAGCCCATCATCTGCAGGCTCTCGTCGAGCTTCTCCAGCACGTACATGCCGGACCCGTCGTTCACCATCGATCCGAGGCCCAGCTGGGGCACCGGATTGCCGGTGATCAGCAGCGAGATGAAGATAGCCGGCACCAGGTAGGCGAAAATCAGCACGCAGTACTGCGCCACCTGCGTGTAGGTGATGCCCTTCATCCCGCCGAGCACGGCATAGACGAAGACGATCGCCATCCCGATGATCACGCCCATCGTGACTTCCACTTCGAGGAAGCGGCTGAACACGATACCCACGCCGCGCATCTGCCCGGCGATATAGGTGAAACTGATGAAGATCAGGCAGATCACGGCGACCGTGCGCGCGACGTTCGAATAGTATCGCGTCCCAATGAAGTCGGGCACGGTGAACTGGCCGAATTTGCGGAGATAGGGCGCCAGCAGAAGCGCCAGCATCACGTAACCGCCGGTCCAGCCCATCAGGTAGACCGAGCCGTCATAGCCCATGAAGGCTATGAGCCCTGCCATCGATATGAAGGACGCGGCGCTCATCCAGTCGGCGGCGGTCGCCATACCGTTGACGACAGGGTGGACCCCGCCGCCCGCGACGTAGAATTCCTTGGTCGATCCGGCCCGCGACCAGATCGCGATGCCGATGTAGAGCGCGAAGCTCAGCCCGACGAAGAGATAGATCAATGCTTGTGTCGACATGGTCCCCTCCTCAATCGTCGAGATCGAATTCGCGTTCGATCTTCTTCATCTTCCACGCGTAATAGAAAATCAGCACGATGAAGACGTAGATCGAACCCTGTTGGGCGAACCAGAAGCCGAGCGGGAAACCCCCGATCATGAACTGGTCCAGGAACGGACGGAACAGGATCCCGGCGCCGAACGACACCAGGAACCAGATTGCCATCAGTGTGACGAGCAGGCGGATATTGGCTTTCCAATACGCGCCCGCCGACGCGGCATTGGGATCTTGATCAGACATATTAAGTGCCTCCCCCTCGAATGGATACGAGTGCCGCGGATCTTCCACGGTCCACCATCAAGCCTAGAGCCTGGCCCGATCTTTCACAGCGCGACTTTGGTCTAATGCCCGCACGGGCGGCGACTAGCTTCGGAGCAGTTCGGCGACGGGCGCACGCTCCCGCTTCGCGTAGGCCAGCTGGGCAAGGAACACCTCCGCACATGCCAGCGCATCGGTCAGCCCGTCGTGCGCGCGGTAGGGTGGCAGGCCGTATTGCGAACGCAGCTTGCCGAGCCTCAATCCGTCCCGCGCCCGCGAGCGCGGAAACCAGCGCGCCTCAAGCTGCATCGTGCAGATAAACGGCGCGACGAAGGGCGCTCCGTATCGCTTGCGACATGCTGCATCGAGAAACCCCGCCTCGATCTCGGCAAAATGCGCCACGAGCACCCGGCCAGTGCATTGCTCCAGGACCAGGGCCAAGGCCTCCTCGGCGGGAAGCGCGTCCGCCGCCTCGTCATCGGTAATGCTGTGAATGACAACGGCTTCGGCATTGAGCGGTCGCTCGGCCCGGAACCTGATCCTTCGCGCCGATCCTCCCTGGATCGATCCCATGTCCAGCGCGACCGAACCCGATTCAAGGATCATGTCGCGCGAGGAGTCGAGACCGTCGGTTTCGAGATCGATCGCCAGCAATGGGACCTCGCTCACCTCGGCCTTTAGATCTGGAAGCCCCCGGGCATAGTAATCGGCCAGCGGCCCTGATGAAATCTTCGCGGAGGCGCGTTCGAAGGCCCGCTCAAGCTGGCGCTCGGGACCGCCGAAAAGCCGGTCAAACATTCAGGTCAAACCGCCGGCATAGGCCGTGCGCAACCGATCGAGCTCGGCGCGGATGAGCTTGAATGCGTCGCGCAGATGCTCCCGGTCGAAGCGCGATAGTTCGGCTGGATCGAGCTTGTTGCTGGGGCACTCGCCCCGCCGGATCTGTGCTGCCTGATGCCGGAAGCGAACATCACGCACGAACTCGAAGCAGGCTGCAAGATCGCGTGCAGCTTCCTTGTCGAGCGCCCCCGCATCGCTGGCGGCGCGCAATCGCTCGACGGTGTTGGTGGCCTCGATTCCGTTGGCAATCGCGTGGGTTCGCGCAAGATCGATAACAGGGTTTATCGCCTGCGCCTTGAGGTCGAGCACCTTGCCTTCGACCGCGTCCTTCTCGAGCAGGAAGTTGCGGAAGAAGCCGAGCGGGACGGCCGAGCTCGCTGCAGCCCGCGCGACAAACGATGTGAAGATCCGGTTTTTTGCCGCCCTCTGATAGGTCTCCGTCCGAAGCTGTTCGACCAGCCTCGCCTCGCCGGTAACGGGACGGATGTCGAAGAAGATGCCGCTCTCCAGGATGGCCTGCGGGTCGGGATCTTCGATCCATCCGGCAAAGCGCTCGATCCATTCGCCGACCGTCGCCCGATACTCCGGGTTGGACGCCATGATGTCCCCCGGGCAATAGCGATATCCGGTGCTGTCGAGCCCGTCTGCCAGACGTCGCCCGAGCTCGGCGAAATAGCCGTCATGCTTTTCGCGCGAATAGGTCTCTGCAAAGACGAATCCGTTATCCTGATCCGATCCGAGCGATACTTCGCTGCGCGCCAGCGACCCGAAGCAAACCAGCGCGTATGGAACCGGCGGCGGCCCGAGCTCCTGCTCGGCCAAGGCCAGGATGCGGCGGTGGAACAACTCGCCTATCGAGCTGACGTAACGCGCGACGGGATCGGCATCGACGCCCGCCTCGACCAGGCCCGCGACCGCCCGCGGCAAATGGGCGCTCGCGTCGACCAGCGAAGGCAGGTCGCGCGCAGTTTGCACTTCGCGCGCAAGGTGAAACGAGTTCGACCCTAGCTGGGACAGTACGTCGCTAGATGACACGATCCCAACCAGGTCATTCGATGCATCGACCACCGGCAGATGGCGAATATTGTGCGTGGTCATGGCGACTAGGGCATCGAGCACGGTCTGGCTCTCGCCGGCGGTGATTGGATCGGGCGTCATCACCTGCGCCACCGGCACGGTGAGGTCGAGCTGCACCGCCAGAACCCTGCGCCGCAAGTCCTTGTCGGTAAGGATTCCCACCAGCGCATCCTGCTCCAGCACCGGGAGTACGGAGACGTCCTGATCCGCCATCATTCTGGCGGCATCGCCGATCGTCAGTCCCGGATCGCAGGAGACGAGAACTCGCGGCGAAACGATCTTGCCGAGCGGGATATGCGTTCCGAAGCTTTCTTCGGGGGCAGAGCCGGCGTTCTCAGCCCGTAGCGACCCAACCGCTCGCCGTAGCCGCCCGGCTTCGTCGAGATCGAAGAAGTGCCTGAACGCCGGATGATCTTCCCACAGCCTGTGAAAGCGTTCGGCAGGCAGCCGGTAGAGCAGGCAATCCTCGTTGGCGGTCGCCTCGTTTTGCGCTGGTCCGCGGCGGATTAGCGAGGGATATCCGAAGCAATCGCGTTCGCCCAACCGGGCATGCAATTCCGTTCCGCCAAGGCGCAGTTCGACACTGCCCGAACGAATGATCGAAAGGAACTGATTGTCGTCGCCGGCTTGCGTGATGGGGGTCCCGCGGCGAAAATACGAGATCTCGATCTGCTTCGATACGGTCTGGCGCGTCGCGATGTCGAGCGCAGCGAACGCGGGAACATCGACGAGGAAACCGTCTATTTCATGGAGAAGCGAGGTATCCATGTGTTGCCGGTTCTACTTCAGTCGGCCCGCGCGTCCAAGCACGACGAAAGTATGAGAGCATCGGCTCTTCACTCGCCGGCGCGGCGAAGTTTACAGCCTTGGCGCTCGAGCCAGCCTTGAGGCAGCCGGGGCTTTCGAAACTGGTGTTCAGGCACACACTTCCCGCAATCGCGGCAGCGCTCCTGCGATCGAGCACGGCTTGTGGCGGCTGTCGAATTCGAACTCAAGCAACCCGTCCCAAGCATCGCGGCAGGCGCCTGTCGATCCCGGGATGCAGAAGACGAAGGCATCTCGGGCCTGCCCTGCAAAGGCGCGCGACTGCATCGTAGCGACGCCGACCGATTCAAGACTCCTTTGGTGGAAGGCGACCGAGAAACCGTCCATTTCGCGCCGCAACAGCGGCCTGACAGCCTCCGGCGTGTTGTCTCGCGGCGAGAAACCGGTGCCGCCGGTCGTAAGGATGATTTCGATCTCGGGTTGTGCCAGCCACGCCTCTAGCTGGGCCCGGATGGCGGCAACGTCATCCCTGACGATCGCCCGAGCGATCAAGTCATGGCCAGCAGTGACGATACGCGACGCCAGAAGCTCGCCCGAAGTGTCCGTCTCGAGCGTCCGCGTATCAGAGATTGTCAGTATCGCGATATTCAGCGGATGAAATGTCAGGGTTTCGTCAATGCCTGGCAATGTTCGCTCTCCGGTCGGAAGGTGAGTGTCAGCGAGAATCCGCGGTCACTGGACCAGGGGTCCATCCGCGATTGGCAGTTCGACGCCCTGGATTTCGGTTCGGCTGGCGAGGATCGACAGATATTGCGCCACGGCGCGGCGATAGCTCGCCTCCTCGAGATAGGCGCGGATCGAAGCGGCGACCGCCTCAAACGGCAATTGCTGGCTCTCCGCCCGGCGGCCTGCACGAATGACATGGACGCCGAACCGGGTGCGGACCGGCTCGCGGCACAGCTCGCCCTCGGCGAGCGCAAACAGCGCTTCCTCGAATTCGGCGACGGTCTGACCCACGCCGATCTGCCCAAGATTGCCGCCCTGCTCCTTCGACGGGCAGGCGGAATACTCGCGGGCCAGTCGCGCGAAACTGTCTGGATCAGCCGCGACCTGGCGGATCAGGCCGCGCGCATCGCTCAGCGCCATATTGTAGGCCAGCGTATCCTCGGGCGATGCGGCGAGCAGGATGTGCTCGGCCTCGACTAGCGCCTCGCTGGCAAAGCGGTCCCGATGCTGCGCGTAGAACCGGCGCGCCTCTGCCTCATTGGCTTCAGGAACCGTGATCTCCTGCGCCAACAGGGCTTCGATCCTGGCATCATCGCCGGCGAGCTTGCGACCCGCGGCATCCTCGATCTCGCCCGCCTCGATCCCCAACCGTTCGGCCTCGGCGAGCAGCATGTGCTTGATCGCCAGGGCCTCGGCCGCCGATTGCCACGCTTCCTCGGCGTCTCCGGCCGGATGGTTTTGCGCCTCGGCAGCGATGGCGGCGGGTGAGATCTCGACACCGCCGACCGTCACGGCCTCGCGTTCGATCACATCAGCCATGGCCGATCGCCTTGCGCGAGCGGACCACCTGGTAGCCGCCCCGCCACAGGTAACGGACGGGCGCGGAGAGCATGTGCACCAGCCGGGTGAAGGGGAACAGCAGGAAGATCGTCAGACCCAGGAAGATATGGGTCCGGAAGATCCAGTGCGAACCGTCGAGCCACAACGAAGCCGTGGGGTTGAAGGTGAAGATGCCATTCGCCCACGCCATGAAGCGCACCATCTGCTCGCCATCCATATGGCCGAGCGACAGCGGCACGGTGGCAAGGCCAAGCGCAAGCTGGATCCAAAGCAGCGCCAGGATGCCGGTGTCGGCGAAGGTCGAATTGGCGCGGATGCGTGGGTCGAACAACCGCCGGTGGAGCAACATCGAGGCGCCGATGAAGGCGATAGTGCCAGCAAAACCGCCACCGTAGACCGCCAGCGCCTGCTTCCATTCGTGCTTCACCGCCAGCGAGTCGAACACCCAGATCGGCACCAGCAGGCCGACGATGTGGCCGAACAGCACGAACAGCACGCCGGCATGGAACAGCACCGAACCCCACATCAGCTGCTTGCGGCGCAGGAGCTGGCTCGAACCGGATCGCCAGCTGTAAGGCTCGCGATCGAAGCGGATGATCGAGCCGACCGCCAGCGTCGCCAGTGCGATGTAGGGATAGATGCCGAAGAGCAGGTGGTTGAGATAGGTGTTCATGGCTCAATTCCTCCTGTCGGTCGCGGCCAGGGATGGATCGCGCATCCGTTCGAGCATCGCGCTCACCTGAGGGCACGCAGCGTTGGGATCGGGCGCAGCCTCGGCGGAGAAACGGATTTCCTTCTCCTCCCATTGCGCATCGAGTTCCTCCAGCGTCTCCGGATCCTCGGGCGGCGGCATCGAACTTGCCGCTTCCGCGTCCATCTCGATCCCGGCGATGTCGCACAGCAGCGCGAAGAGCGGGGCATAGTCGGATTGCTTCTCGGCAAGGCGCGCAGCCAGCGCGACCAGCACCAGACCGGGCTCTGCCAGCGTGTCGCGCGCTTCTGACTCCGGCAAGGTCGAGCAATAGTCGAGGAACAGCGGCAAGTAGTCGGGCAGTTCCTTCGCCACCGGATCGAGCCCGGCCTCGAGATAGCGCCGCCGCAGGTCGACCATCGCCTGCCCGCGGTCGCGACTTTCGCCGTGGACATGCTCGAACAGGTGCAGGCTGTGCGCCCGGCCGCGGTCGAACAGCTCGACATAGGCTTCCTGCGCATCGTAGATATCGCTCGCCGCGAGCCGGTCGATCAGCGGCGCCAGTCGCTCGGTGGTGCCGGGCGGAAGCGCCGGATCGGCGGCCAGCCGGTCGCGCAGCTCATCAAGCACGTCAACGAGCTGGGTGGTCGGATACTGCAGCAGCAGCGAGATCAGGTGCAGGCTCTTCATCAGAACACCTCCGTCGGAGTCTGGAGTTTCTTACGCGCTGGCGCGCCGAAAAGGTTGGTGTCGCTGGATCCGCCCGAACAGCCGTTGCCGAAGGAGAAGCCGCAGGCTCCGCGTTCGTCGTACATATCCTCAGCATCTTCGCGGTGGCCGGTGGGGATGACGAAGCGGTCTTCGTAGTCCGCAAGCGCCATGACCTTGTACATCTCCTCGATCTGCAGGCCGGTGAGGCCGACATTCTCGGCGATGCTGGCGTCGGTCACGCCCTCGACCGTCTTCGCACGCATGTAGCCGCGCATCGCGAGCATGCGTTCGAGGCATTGCGCGATCGGCTCCTCGTCGCCCGCGGTGAGCAGGTTGGCGAGGTATTTGAGCGGGATCCGCAGCGAACGGATGTCGGGCATGCCGTTGTTGACCGCGATGTCGCCCGAGCTTGCCGCCGCGCTGATCGGCGAGAGCGGCGGCACGTACCAGACCATCGGCAGCGTGCGGTATTCAGGGTGAAGCGGGAAGGCGACCTTCCATTCCATCGCCATCTTCCACACCGGCGAGTTGCGCGCAGCCTCGAGCCAGGCTTCGGGCACGCCGTCCTTGCGCGCCTGTTCGATCACGGCCGGATCATGGGGGTCGAGGAAGATATCGAGCTGGGCCTGGTACAGGTCCTCGATATTCTCCGCGCTCGCCGCTTCCTCGATCCGGTCGGCATCATAGAGCATCACGCCGAGGTAGCGGATGCGCCCGACGCAGGTTTCCGAGCACACGGTCGGCTGGCCGGCCTCGATGCGCGGGTAGCAGAAGATGCACTTCTCGCTCTTCCCGGTTTTCCAGTTGTAATAAATCTTCTTGTAGGGGCAGCCCGATACGCACATGCGCCAGCCGCGACAGGATTCCTGGTCGATCAGGACGATGCCGTCTTCCTCGCGCTTGTAGATCGCGCCCGAGGGGCAGGCCGCGACGCAGGTCGGGTTGAGGCAGTGCTCGCACAGCCGCGGCAGGTACATCATGAAGGTGTTTTCGAACTGGCCGTAGATCTCCTTCTGGACCCCTTCGAAGTTGTAGTCCTCAGACCGCTTGGCGAATTCGCCGCCGAGAATTTCCTCCCAGTTCGGCCCCCACTTGATCTTCTCGATCCGCTCGCCCGAAATTAGCGAGCGCGGCCGCGCAGTCGGGAAGGCCTTGCTCTCGCCCGCCTTCTGCAGATGCGCGTAATCGAAGGTGAAGGGTTCGTAATAGTCGTCGATCTCGGGCAGGTCGGGGTTGGCGAAAATCTTCGCCAGCACCCGCCACTTGCCGCCCATCTTTGGGCGGATCGAGCCGGCGGGGGTGCGTTCCCACCCGCCGTTCCAGCGTTTCTGGTTCTCCCAGTCCTTGGGATAACCGATGCCGGGCTTGGTCTCGACATTGTTGAACCAGGCGTATTCCATGCCGTCGCGGCTGGTCCACACGTTTTTGCAGGTGACCGAGCAGGTGTGGCAACCGATGCACTTGTCGAGGTTGAGCACCTTGCCGATCTGGGCGCGGATCTTCATGCTGCATTCTCCCCTTCGGCAAGCGCCCCTTCGAGCCAGTCGACCTTCTGGAGCTTGCGGACGATCACGTATTCGTCGCGGTTCGAACCGACCGTGCCGTAGTAGTTGAAGCCGTAGCTCTGCTGGACGTAGCCGCCGATCATGTGGGTCGGCTTGAGTACGGCGCGGGTGACCGAGTTGTGGATGCCGCCGCGCTGGCCTGTGAGCGGCGAGCCGGGGACGTTTACGATCTTCTCCTGTGCGTGGTACATGAAGAGCGTGCCTTCCTTCATGCGCTGCGAGACGACCACGCGGGCGACCAGCGCGCCATTGGCGTTGAAGGCCTCGACCCAGTCGTTGTCCTCCAGCCCGGCCTTGGCGGCATCGGTCTCGCTCATCCACACGATCGGCCCGCCGCGCGACAGCGTCAGCATCAGCAAATTGTCGGTATAGGTCGAATGGATCCCCCACTTCTGGTGCGGGGTGATGAAGTTGAGCACGACATGCGGCGCATCCTTGGCCTCGTCGAGCATCGGCTTGACCGCCTTGGTGTCGATCGGCGGACGATAGACGCACAGCGCCTCGCCGAAGGCCCGCATCCACATGTGGTCCTGGTAAAGCTGCTGGCGCCCGGTCAGCGTGCGCCAGGGGATCAGCTCGTGGACGTTGGTGTAGCCGGCGTTGTAGCAGACATGCTCGCTCTCGAGCCCCGACCAGGTGGGCGAGGAGATGATCTTGCGCGGCTGCGCCTGCACGTCGCGGAAGCGGATCTTTTCCTCTTCCTTGGGCCGCGCCAGATGCGAGTGATCGCGCCCGGTATTGGCCGACAGCGCCTCCCACGCCTTGACCGCGACTTCGCCATTGGTCTCAGGCGCGAGCATCAGCAGCACCTCGCAGGCATCGATCGCGCTTTCGATCTGCGCCATGCCCTTGGTCGGTCCTTCCTCGGTCACAACGCCGTTGAGCGCGCGCAGGTTCGCGACTTCATGTTCGGTGTTCCAGGCGATCCCCTTGCCGCCATTGCCGAGCTTGTCCATCAGCGGGCCGAGCGCGGTGAAACGCTTGTAAAGATTGGGGTAATCGCGTTCGACCACGGCAACATTGGCCATGGTCTTGCCCGGGATCGGGACGGTCTGGCCCTGGCCCCAATCGGCCACGTCGAAGGGCTGGGCGATCTCGTTTGCAGTGTCGTGCTGGATCGGGACCAGCACCACGTCCTGCTCGACGCCGAGCACTTCGGGCGCGACTTCGGAGAACTTCTTCGCGATCCCCTTGTAGATGTCCCAGTCGCTGCGCGACTCCCATACAGGGTCGACCGCCGCCGACAGCGGGTGGATGAAGGGATGCATGTCGGAGGTGTTGAGATCGTCCTTCTCGTACCAGCTCGCGGTCGGCAGGACGATGTCCGAATAGACGCAGGTGGTCGACATGCGGAAGTCGAGCGTGACGAGCAGGTCGAGCTTCCCCTTCGGCGCATCGTCGTGCCACCGGACTTCCTTGGGCTTCTGGTGACCCATTTCGCCCAGGTCCTTGCCCTGCACGCCGTGCGCCGTGCCTAGCAGGTGCTTGAGGAAATACTCGTGTCCCTTGCCCGAGGAGCCGAGCAGGTTCGAACGCCACACGAACAGGTTGCGCGGCCAGTTGGCCGGATCGTCGGGGTCGAAGCACGACATCTCGAGCTCGCCCGATTGCAGCGCCCCCGAGACGTAGTCCTTGGCCTCGACGCCCGCTTCCTTGGCCTTGCGCCCCACTTCGAGCGGATTGGTCTTGAGCTGCGGCGCGCTGGGCAACCAGCCCATACGTTCCGCCCGCGCGTTGTAGTCGATCAGGCTCGCGTCCCAATCGCCCTCGGGCGCGGTCGGCGAGAGGATCTCGTCCACGCCCAGCGTCTCGTAGCGCCACTGGTCGGTGTGCGCGTAGAAGAAGCTGGTCGAGTTCATCTGGCGCGGCGGGCGGCCCCAGTCGAGCGCGAAGGCGAGCGGCAGCCAACCGGTCTGCGGGCGCAGCTTCTCCTGCCCGACATAATGCGACCAGCCACCGCCCGACTGGCCCACGCACCCGCACATCACCAAGAGGTTGATGATGCCGCGGTAGTTCATGTCCATGTGGTACCAGTGGTTGAGACCGGCCCCGAGGATCACCATCGACTTGCCGTTCGTCGCCTCTGCATTGCCCGCGAATTCGCGCGCGACGGTGACGATCTGCTCGGCCGGAACGCCGGTGATCTTCTCCGCCCAGGCGGGGGTGTAGGGGACGTTCTCGGCGTAATCCCGCGCCACATGCTCGCCGCCCAGACCACGATCGAGGCCGTAGTTGGCACAGAACAGGTCGAACACGGTCGCAACCAGCGCCTTGCCATCCGCCAGTTCGACCTCGCGCGCGGGGACGCGGCGATTGAGGACGTCGGGGTGGTCGGTGCCCTCGAAATGGTCGTGTTCGCGATTGCCGAAATAGGGGAAGCCGACTTCGACCACCTCGTCGTGCTGGCCGTCCATGATCGAGGTCAGCCGCAGCCGGGTGTCGCTGCCCTTGCCGTCCTTCTCCTCGAGGTTCCACTTGCCCTTCTCGCCCCAGCGAAAGCCCGCCGAGCCGAGCGGAGCAACCGGCGCACCGCTGGTGTCGTCAATCGCGACCGTCTTCCATTCGGGATTGTTCTCTTCGCCCAGCGCTCCTTCGAAGTCGGAGGCGCGCAGCAGCCGGTCAGGCACATAGCCGCCGTCCTTGGCAACCAGCCGCACCAGCATCGGGAAGTCGGAATATTTGCGGCAGTAGTCCTCGAAATACTCGGCCTGCCGGTCGAGGTGGAACTCGCGCAGGATCACATGGCCCATCGCCATGGCGAGCGCGGCGTCGGTCCCCTGCTTCGGGTTGAGCCACAGGTCGGCGAACTTGGTCGCCTCGGCATAGTCGGGGCTAACCACTGCGACCTTGGTCCCGCGATAGCGCGCTTCGGTCATGAAGTGGGCATCGGGCGTCCGCGTCTGCGGCACATTCGAACCCCACATCATCAGGAAGCCGGAGTTGTACCAGTCGGCGCTTTCGGGAACGTCGGTCTGTTCGCCCCAGGTCATCGGGCTCGAGGGCGGGAGGTCGCAGTACCAGTCGTAGAACGACATGCAGGTGCCGCCGAGCAGCGAGAGATAGCGCGAGCCCGCCGCGTAGCTGACCATCGACATGGCGGGGATCGGGCTGAAGCCGATCACCCGGTCGGGGCCATAGGTCTTGGCGGTATAGGCATTGGCCGAGGCGATGATCTCATTCACCTCGTCCCAGGTCGAGCGGACGAAACCGCCGTGGCCGCGGATCGCGGTGTAGCTCTTGCGCTTGACCGGATCCTCTACGATCGAGGCCCAGGCCGCGACGGGGGTGCGCACCGCCCGCGCCTCGCGCCACAGCTTAAGCAGGCGCGAGCGCACCAGCGGATATTTCAGCCGCTGCGCCGAATAGATGTACCAGCTGTAGCTCGCGCCGCGCGGGCAGCCGCGGGGCTCGTGATTGGGCAGGTCGGGCCGGGTGCGCGGATAGTCGGTCTGCTGCGTTTCCCAGGTGATGATCCCGCCCTTGACGTAGATCTTCCACGAGCACGAGCCGGTGCAGTTCACGCCGTGGGTCGAGCGGACCACCTTGTCGTGCTGCCAGCGCTTGCGATAGCCGTCTTCCCACTCGCGGCTCTGGTTGGTGGTGACGCCATGGCCTTCGGAGAACGGCTGCTTGGCCTGCTTGAAGAATGTGAGACGGTCGAGAAGCTGGCTCATCTCAAGCCTCCTTCAGCGCTAGAGGGGTGGAGATGGGCGCGGGCGCATTGCCGCGTTCGATATCATGGAGCAGGCCGCCGCGGCGGGTGTAGGCCCACCAGGTCAGCGCCGCGCAGCTTCCGTAGAAGATCAGGAAACCCCACAGGGCCGTCAGCGGCGATCCGGTGGCCTCGATCGAGGTGCCGAAGCTCTTCGGGATGAAGAAGGCGCCGTAGGCTGCGATGGCCGAGGTAAAGCCGACGATTGCCGCCGATTCCTTCTCCGCCTGGCGCGTGCGCTGGGCAGCATCGAGATGCGGCATCAGCCGGGGCACTTCCTGTCGCATGATGATCGGGATCATCTGGAAGGTCGACGCATTGCCCACGCCGGTCAGGAAGAACATGGCGATGAACATTCCGAGGAAGCCCCACCAATTGCCCGCTTCGATGAAGTAGACGATGCCGACCACCGCCAGCATCATGCCGACGAAGACCCAGAAGGTCACGCGGCCGCCGCCCCAACGATCGGACAGCCATCCGGTTGCGGCCCGGCTGAGCGCGCCCACCAGCGGCCCCAGGAAGACGAACTTGAGCACGTCGATGTCGGGGAACTGGTGCTTGGCCAGCAGCGGCAGGCCCGCCGAGAAGCCAATGAAGCTGCCGAAGGTTCCAGTGTAGAGCCAGCACATCAGCCAGTTGTGCTTGCGCTGGAAGATCACCGCCTGTTCCGCGAAGCTGGCCTTGGCATCGGCGATGTCGTTCATGCCGAACCAGGCGAGCAGGGCCGAGGCCATGATGAACGGCACCCAGATGAAGCCCGCGTTCTGCAGCCACAGCTGGCCGCCCTCGGCAGTCTGCTGCGCCGCCCCGCCGAGCGCACCGAATACGCTGGCCGCGATCACCAGCGGCACGGCGAACTGCATCACCGAGACGCCGAGGTTGCCGAGACCGGCATTGAGCGCCAGCGCGTTGCCCTTCTGCGCCTTGGGGAAGAAGAAACTGATGTTCGCCATGGAGGAAGCGAAATTGCCCCCGCCAAGGCCGCACAGCAGCGCCAGCACTAGGAAGATGAAGTAGGGCGTATCGGGATTCTGGACCGCATAGCCGATGCCGAATGCCGGGATCAGCAGCGAGGCGGTCGACAGCGTGGTCCACAGCCGGCCGCCGAAGATCGGCACCATGAAGCTGTAGAATATCCGCAGCGTCGCACCCGACAGGCCCGGCAGCGCCGCCAGCCAGAACAGCTGGTTGGTCGTATAGTCGAAGCCGATCGAAGGCAGCTTGGCGACCACCACCGACCACACCATCCACACGCAGAAAGCGAGCAGCAGCGCGGGGATCGAGATGTAGAGGTTGCGCCGGGCGATGCGCTCACCGGTGCTTTCCCAGAATCCGGGATCCTCTGGCGCCCACTCGGTGAGTACCTTCGATGGGGTTGCCACCACGTCCTTGGTCTCGTCGTGGAGCTCCGCCATCTCGGGGAACTCGGGAAGCGAGCGGGTGTCGATGCCCGCGGCCTTCTGCTCCATCTGGCGGATCGCGAAGTGCATCCAGCCGAGCGCGACCGCGACCAGCGCGAACAGCACCATGAAGCAGCTGGTCCAGATGCCGGTAAGGTCGCTCACTGCGCCGAACACGATCGGCAGGATGAAGCCGCCCAGCCCGCCGACGAGGCCGACGAGACCGCCGACCGAGCCGACATGGCCGGGGTAATAGACGGGAATGTGCTTGTAGACCGCGGCCTTGCCCAGCGACATGAAGAAGCCGAGCACGAAGATCGTGATCACGAAGGGCACCAGGCTCATCGAGGTCGAGAAGACGATATCGCCCTCGATCCCGTGAATGACGTAGTCGGTCGCCGGGTAGGACAACATGAACAGCAGCACGAGCGACACGCCGAAGGTGGCGTACATCACCTTGCGCGCGCCGTAGCGGTCGGACAGGATGCCGCCATAGGCGCGGAAGATACTGGCCGAGAGCGAGAATGCCGCGGCCAGCATGCCGGCGGTCTTCACGTCGAGATCGTAGAGCCCGACCATGTATTTCGGCAGCCAAAGCGCGAGCGCGACAAAGGCTCCGAACACGAAGAAATAATAGAGCGAGAAGCGCCAAACCTGCTCGTTCTTGAGCGGTTCGAGCTGCTGCTTGAGCGTCATCGGCTTGGCGCCGCTGATCTTGCGCGCGGCGAATTCCGGGTCGTCCTTGGCGAACAGGTAGAACACCACGGCCACGACCGCGGCGACCCCGGCCCAGATCTGTGCGACGGCCTGCCAGCCGAGCGCGACCATCACCCAGGGTGCAACGAACTTGGTCAGCGCCGCACCGACGTTGCCCATGCCGAAGAACCCGAGGGCGGAACCCTGCTTCTCCTGCGGATACCACTTGGAAACATAGGCCACACCGACGGCGAAGGTACCGCCCGCGACGCCCAGCCCGAGCGCGGCAAGCAACATCACCGAGTAGCTGGATGCGTAGGACAGCAGGAAAGTGGCAGCCGCCGATGCCAACATCGTCAACGGGAAGACTATCCGGCCGCCGTATTGGTCGGTCCAGACCCCGAGGAACAGGCGCGTGAGCGACCCGGTCAGGATCGGCGTGCCGACCAGCAGGCCGAATTGCGTATCGCTGAGCCCCAGCTCTTCCTTGATCTCGATCCCGATGATCGCGAAGATCGTCCAGACGGCAAAGCAGATCGTAAAGGCGAAAGTGCTAAGCCCCAATGCGCGGTTCTGTTCTCCTGCGCTGGCGATTTCCCGTGGTGACATGACGTGCTCCCTGAACCTGAAAGGTTGGCAGGGATGGCATCCGGGGATTCCGCCCGTCTCTCTTTGACATCGATCAAATGGCACGCTGCGGCGGCTGCAATCGATCGGGCGCCTGATCCATGTCCGATAGCTGCCCAATCTTGATCAAGGGTTGAATTGATAATCATCAATTCACGCGCTAAGAGCGGCTGATACCGAGGGGAGGTGAATGCGTTCGTGAGAATCGGCGAAAAGCCAGAGATTGCCCGGCTACCCCTGTTTCGCGAAATGGATGACGCGAAGCGGGAACGGGTCTTTGCCGGCTCCTTCCTGCAGGTCTTCCCGCCGCAGCTGACGCTGTTCGAGACGGGACAGCACGCCGACTTCCTCCACGTGCTGGTCGATGGCCTCGTCGAGCTCTCGGCCACCAGCGGCGGACGCGACACAACGATGCGCATCGTCGAGCCGGTCACCAGCTTCATCCTGGCGGCAGTGGTCAACGATCTGCCCTATCTGATGACCGCGCGCACGCTCGAACCATCGCGTATCCTGCTCGTCCCCGCAGCGCTGATCCGCGAAGTGATCCGGCAAGATACGGCGCTGATGCAGGCGACCATGCGCGAACTGGCGCTGGCCTATCGCGACCTCGTCCGCGCCCTGGCCGACATGAAACTGCGCCAGTCTGCCGAACGGCTCGGCAACTACCTGCTGCAACAGGAAACGCGGCAAGCCACAAGCGGCGTCATTCAACTGCGCGCCGAAAAACGCCTGCTCGCCTCGCTGCTGGGCATGACGCCCGAGAACCTCTCGCGCGCCTTCTCGATGCTGGCGGGGCATGGGGTGCGGGTCGACGGGAGCAATATTGCGATCGTCGATCGCGAAGCGCTTTGCGCCTTCGCGCGGCCCGACCCGATACCCGTCTGAACCGCTAGAACTTCGCCTCCACCTGGAACCACGCCTTGCGCGTGTCGGTCGCCAGTTCCTTGGCGTCATAGCTGGCGAACTTCGCGAGCAGGCTGATCTGCTTGGTCAGGGGATACGCAACCAGCGCGTTCCATTCGCTCCCATAGGAGATGTCGCCACGGGTCGAATCGAAGTCGTGGTAGGCGACCCGCAAGGTCAGTCCCTTGAGTGCCGACCCCTCGCCGAACTTGTATGCCGCATCCGCGTAGAGATCGCGCAATCCGTTGGCAGGCGTGGCCAGGAACTTGTCGGCCCAACCGTTGAACGCATGAAGGGTTGCCAGCGGGGTTTGCAAGGCCGTGGTCCCGTCGCCTTCCAGGCGTTCAAGCCCCGCCTTGACGGTGAAGCCCGAGGCCGAAAAGCCCGGCTCAAGCAGCAGGTAGTCGAGTTCGAAATCCGCCGGATTGGCGGCATGGTCGGACTGGCGCGCATATTCGGCGGTGTAGAGCAGCTTGCCGCCTTCCCCCACCGAGTGCGCGCCAGCCATCCGCACCCCAACGGTCTTGCTGCTAGCGGCTGGAGCGGAAGGGATGTCCAGCCAGTAGCCATAGGCCGACAGGGTGCCGATATTCGCAATGTCGTAACCAACGCGGAGGCCATGAATGTCGTTGTCGCGCCAGATGCCCTGGGGCGAATCCGGCCCGAAGATCCGGTTGACCCGCCAGGCATAGAAATAGTCCGCGGTAAGGCCTTTGACCGGTTTGACCGTCAGGCGGGCCGCGTCGAGCGTCTGGTCATTCTGGCGCCAGCCGACCGAACCGATCCAGCGCTGGTTGTCGAGATTGACGGCCTGCCGACCCACGGTCGTCTCGATCGCGGGATCGGGCCGCCACCGAAGATAGGCCTGGTTGAGCAGGACATCGGCGGGATCCGCGACGACGGGAAACTGGGTCCGCCCGTTGACCGTGTCGTTGTAATCTTCTGGACCAAGGCGGGCGATGGCTTCGCCTTCGACCAGCGCGCTGAATCCGTTCCACTCGCCAAGCTTCACGCCCGCCTTGACGCGCAGGGTCGACGCGGTGGCGTCCTCCGGCAAGCCGTCCTGATCGACCAGTTCAAGCCGGTAACGAATATCGGCGTAAGGCGTGATGTCCGGATTTGCGTCGGTCTCGGCCTGCGCGACCGAGGGGACAAGCGCTGCAACAATCAGCGCGGCGAGCGGAAGAGTTGCTTGATTCATGTCGCTCAGATACCGACCCAGGCGCACCAGTAATTGATTTTTGTCAAAGAAGCCGAGCGCGGTTAGGGTATGGCCGCTTCATATGAAAGAATCCGATGTCTTGCCGCTAACGCCTGCCGAGGTGCTGGAGCGCCTCAAGGAGGGCAACCGGCGCTTCCTCGAAGATGCGCCCTATCAACCGCCGATGGATCGACTGCACCGTCTCCACCTCGCGGCAGCGCAGCGCCCGTTCGCCGCCTATCTGTCGTGTTCGGATTCGCGTGTCCCGCCGGAGCTGCTGTTCGAACGCGGGCTCGGCGAGCTCTTCATAGTGCGCAACGCCGGCAACACGCTGTGCTCGAGCGCGCTCGGCAGTCTCGAATTCGCCGTGGCGCACCTGCAGGTCCCGTTGATCGTGGTGATGGGCCACGAGGCCTGCGGGGCGCTGCGCGCCGCTGTTGCGGTGGCGCGCGAGCAGCGCCAGTTCTCGGGCAATGTCAGCAAGGTGCTGCAGTCGTTACTGCCCGCAGTGCTGGAGGCCGACCCATGGGCACCCGATCTCGTCAACGCCGCCGCGCTTTGCAACGTACGCAAGGTGGTGCGTGAACTGCGCGAGGAAGCCTCTCCCGCGCTGCTTGAACCGCAAAAAGCAGGTAGGCTTCGGGTCGTCGGCGCCTACTATCATCTCGACAGCGGCCGGGTCGATTTCCTCGACACTGCGGACTGACGGAACAGATGGACAACCGCGAACGACTGGAACTCCGCCGCCGCCGCATGGCCGAGGCTCCGCCGATCCTGCGAGGCGGTTTCCGCCCCTTCTTCCTTGGCGCAGGGATCTGGGCGGTCGTCGCGATAGCGATCAGGTTCTGGTCGCTCGAGACAGGCGCGATGCGCATCGGAGCGCTCGATCCTCTCGCGTGGCATCGCCACGAGATGTTGTTCGGTTTCGTGGGCGCGGCCATTGCCGGCTTTGCGCTCACCGCGGTTCCCAACTGGACTGGCCGACTCCCGATTGCCGGGTGGCCGCTCGCGGCACTTGCCTCGTGGTGGCTGACCGCGCGGCTACTGCCTTTCGCGCTCCCGGCCCTGCCGCTGTTCCTGTTGGTGCTGGTCGACGCCGGCTTCTACATCGGGCTGGCGCTCCTGATCCTTCGCGAGATCCTTCAGGCCAAGAACCGCAATGTGCCGGTGGCTGCAGTCATCGGTCTCTTCGGCGTCGCCAACGCCCTCGATTACTTGGGCGTCGCGGGCTCAGTCGATCAAGGCCTGGGCATCAGCTTCGGCATCGCGCTGGCGGTGGTTCTGGTTTCGCTGATTGGCGGCCGGATCGTGCCCTCATTCACGCGCAACTGGATGCAGCGAGAGAAGCTGTCGGGGACCATGCCAACACAACCCGGCAAGTTCGATATTGCGGTCATCATCGCGACCGCTGCTGCGCTTCTCGCCTGGATTATCGCCGGCTATGGGAAGTTACCATCGGCGCTCCTCGCGATTTCCGGGCTGCTCCAGTTCGTGCGGCTATGGCGCTGGCGGGGCTGGCGCACCACGTTCTCGCCGATCGTCATCATCCTCCATGTGGCCTACGCCTGGATCCCGATCGGCCTGCTCCTCCTCGCGGCAGTCGGGCTGGGGCTTCCCATTCCGCCGAGCGCCGGAATTCATGCGCTCACCGTCGGGGCGATGGCGACCATGATCTTGGCTGTCATGTCACGGGCGACGCTCGGCCACACGGGACGAGCATTGGAAGCGGATTGGCCCACCAAGGCGTGCTATGCTGCGATCCAGCTGGCGGTCCTTGCCCGCGTATGCGCGTCGCTGGTCGCGGATTTCCATCGGGCGCTGTTAGAGGTCGCCGCGGCGTCCTGGATCGCCGCCTTTGTGCTGTTCCTGATCGCTTACGGACCGAAACTGCTGACGCCGCGGCTGGATTAGAGGCCTCGCAACCCCTGCCACCCTTGATCTTTCATGACATAAAATTGGGATGCAAAGTCAAATCCCGTTGATGAAGACTGCTTAGGAAGCGACCTCAATCCGTCGAGGAAGCATCGCATGGCACTCAGATCGAACAAAGTCACTACCGGGCAATTGGCAGCGGGCGCGCGGGCGCTGTTTCGCGCCGGTGGCGTAAAGGGCAGCGATTTCGGCAAGCCCATAATCGCGGTCGCCAACAGCTTTACCGAATTCGTGCCTGGGCATGTCCATCTCAACGGTATCGGGCGCATTGTCTGCGATGCGATCTGGGAGGCCGGCGGCATCCCTCGCGAGTTCAACACGATAGCGATCGATGACGGTATTGCGATGGGGCATGACGGCATGCTCTATTCGCTACCTAGCCGCGACCTGATTGCGGATTCGATCGAATACATGGTCAACGGCCATTGCGCCGATGCGCTGATCTGTATCTCCAATTGCGACAAGATAACGCCCGGCATGCTCATGGCAGGGATGCGCCTGAACCTGCCGACGATCTATGTCTCCGGCGGACCTATGGAAGCTGGCAGGATCGAGGTGAATGGCGCGACGCACCGCATGGACGCGACCGACACCGTGATTTCGTCGCTCAACCCCGAGCATCTGGGCGGGAAGGTGCAAGAGGTGGAGGAGAATGCCTGCCCCACCTGCGGTTCGTGCTCTGGCATGTTCACCGCAAATTCGATGAATTGCCTGGCGGAAGCGCTGGGGCTGGCTCTACCGGGCAACGGTTCGTTGGTCGCGACCCACGCGGATCGAGGACGCCTCTACGAATTGGCTGGGCGCACGGTAGTGGACATCACCAAGCGATATTACGAGCAGGGCGACGAGAACGTGCTTCCTCGCTCAGTCGCAACTCGCAAGTCGTTCCTCAACGCGATGGCAATGGATATCGCAATGGGCGGATCAACCAACACCATCCTGCATCTGCTGGCAATTGCCGAGGAAGGCGGCGTCGATTTCTTGATGGCAGATATCGACAGCTTGTCGCGCGAAGTGCCGTTTCTGTGCAAGGTCGCGCCGGCTACTGCCGACTACTTCATGGAAGACGTGCATAAAGCCGGCGGCGTGCTGGCGATTATAGGCGAGCTCGAGCGGGCGGGCAAGATCGACACTTCGGCGCGACACCTCGCCGAACCTGGCGGCTCGCTCGGCGATGTGCTGAAGAAATGGGACGTCAAGCTGACCAAGGACGAGGCCGTAATCCAGTGGTATTCCGCTGACGCTTCGGGTGTGACTGGGGCTCAAGCTCTGTCGCACGAAACCCGCGGTGAATTAGATCTCGACCGCGAGAGCGGTTGTCTGCGCGATGTCGACCACGCACACTGTCAGGAAGGTGGTCTCGCCATCCTATATGGCAACATCGCCCGCGACGGCTGCGTCGTGAAAACCGGATCGGTCAAACCTCACATGCTCAAGTTCGTCGGGCGCGCTCGTGTGTTCGATGCGCAGGACCCCGCCGTTGCTGCCATCGGTAGGGGCGATGTAATCGCACCCGGGGACGTTGTCGTGATCCGCTACGAGGGGCCAAAGGGTGGTCCAGGCATGCAGGAAATGCTGATGCCGACCACGATCCTCAAGGGCATGGGTCTGGCTGAAAGCTGTGCGCTTATCACCGATGGACGCTATTCTGGCGCAACCTCGGGCCTGTCAATCGGGCATATTTCGCCCGAAGCGGCGGCTGGAGGCGAAATTGCCCTTGTCGAAGAGGGCGACCAGATTGAAATCGACATCCCCAATCGCAGCATCAACCTGCTGGTCGATGATGAGGAACTGGCGCGGCGCAAGGCGGAAGAGGATGCGCACGCCAAGGGCTGGATGCCAAAAGGCATGCGCAATCGCCAAGTCTCGAACGCGCTCAGGATCTATGCCCATTTCGCAACCAGTGCCGATCGCGGCGGAGTGCGACTGCCCCCGGAAGGTGCCTGAGCCGTGCAAGCGACCATCGCCATGAGCCAGCCACTGCCGCTGACAGAGATGAACCTGGCCGGGCAGCACCTTCGCTTTGTGCATGCACAGAATGCCCTGGCGATCCCTCCTGATGCCGTAGTCTATCTGGCAACTGCCGTCGATCCGGTCGACGAGAAAGTGATCGGCGCCTTTCCGGAGACGATCGGCCTCATCGCCAATCTCGGTGTCGGCTATGACAACATTGATCTTGCCGCTGCCGCACGCCGTGATCTGCTCGTCTCGAACACGCCGGTCGTTACACAAGATACCGCGGATCTCGCGTTTGCATTGATTCTTGCTGCGGCCCGGCGAGTGGGCGAAGGCGAGCGTTTCCTGCGCCGAGGTGACTGGGGCAGTGTCCCACTGCCTCCGCTCGGAACGCGCGTTCACGGCGCTACGCTTGGGATCGTAGGATTTGGCGCAATCGGCCAAGCGATAGCGCGCCGAGCCACCGGCTTTGGCATGACAATTCTCTATCACAGTCGCAGCGAGATACCGGAAGCCGCCAAGGACTTGGGAGCTATGTATCGAGCCGACCTGCTTGCGATGCTCCCCGAATGCGACATCGTCTCGATCAATGCCCCATTGACTCCCGAGACACGCCACCTGATCGATGCCAGAGCTCTTTCGTCCTGTAAGCATGGCGCGATCTTGGTCAACACGGCCCGGGGCGAATTGGTCGATGAGGAGGCTCTCATTGCGGCCCTCCGGTCGCGGCAAATAGCCGCCGCCGGACTCGACGTTTTCGATGGCGAGCCGAGAGTACAGAGGGAACTGCTCGAAATGGAACAGGTTGTGCTTACCCCGCATATCGGCAGCGCAACCGCGCATTGCCGCAGCGATATCATCCAGCGCGGACTTGGAAATATCGCCAGCTTCCTTGCCGAAGGAACGGTGATTGATCCAGTCCTCCAGCCGCGAGCCTTCTCGTGATCTCGGCGCTCGGCCTACTAGCCAGCCTCGCGCTGCTGATCACCCTCGCGCTGCGGGGGGTGAACATCATTCTCGCTTCGTTGCTGTGCTCGCTGATCGTGATCGTTACCAGTGCGCTCCCCTTGGGGGAGACGCTCGACCAGAGCTATCTTTTCGGCAAGCTCGGTGCCTTTACCTTCGCGGGGCGTTTCTTCCTGCTCTTTGTGGCTGGAGCGATGTTTGGCCGGGTTATGGGCGATAGCGGCGCAGCAGCTAGCATCGCCTTGGCGCTTGTTCGCAAGCTGGGGGCCGAGCGCGCGCTCTGGATCACGGTGTTGGCCTGCGCCATGCTCACCTATGGTGGAGTGGTAGTCTTCGTGGTGATCTTCGCTATGTACCCACTTGGCTTGCGCCTGCTCCGCGAAGCCGACATTCCCAAGCGCCTGTTCTGTGCGGCGCTGGCACTGGGCGGCGGCACGTTCACCTTGACCGCGCTGCCAGGAACTCCGTCGATCCAGAACATAATTCCAACGTTGTCGCTTGGCACCGATCTATATGCCGCACCGCTGCTCGGCTTTGTGGGGGGCGCGATCATGTTCGGTTTGGGCATGACCTATCTCGAATGGCAGCGCCGCAAGGCGAAGGTGGCAGGCGAAGGGTTTGATCCAGCACCGGGCGATCCGATCGGCGCGCTGGTCGATGCCGATGGCAAGCCACTGAAGGAGGTGTTGCCCGCGCTGATCCCGTCGATCTTGCCGCTCGTCGTCGTGATCGCGATCATCGTCTCACCGAGCGTGCTCGGCGATGCCATGCCCGCGACGCTCGCCACCTTCGCCAAAGCGCAGCCCGTCTTGTGGCCATCCCTGGCCCTCTTCATCGGCAGCCTGCTTGGTCTGGTGCTGTTTCATGCGGTGCGCACGCGGCCGCTCGCCGTGGCAGGAGAAGGAATGCAGGACGCAGTCGTGCCTCTTTTCGCAACTTCGGTGGTGATCGGCTTTGGCGGGGTGGTTGTCCAGACCGCGGGCTTCGGCAGCTTTGCTTCAGCGCTCATGTCCTTCGACAGCTATCCGCTGCTGTCGATGTTCGGCGCGGTCAGCACGGTTTCCGGCATCACCGGATCAGCATCCGGCGGGCTTCAAATCTTCATGGAAACGCTCGCGCCGAGCTACCTCGCCATGGGCATTGCACCAGAAGAGCTGCATCGTCTCGCGGTTATGGCAAGCGGCGGCTTCGATTCATTGCCGCACTGCGGAGCGATCATCGCAATGCTCGCAATCACCCGTTTGACGCACCAGAACGCCTATCGCGATGTCGCGGTGGTGACGGTGGTCATCCCGGTGATCGCGACCCTGTGCTGCATCGCCATTGCATCGCTCACCTGAGGTTGCAGGGGGTCGCAGGAGAAATCGAGTTCGATAAAACCACCGCGGTCGCTGCCATTAGACACGACATGGTGGATAGGCGCCATTAGTCAGACCGCTTGGCAAGAACCTTGCCTGGGTTGAGCAGGCCCTTGGGATCGAGCGTCGCTTTGAGCAGGCGCATCAACTCGATCTCTTGGGGGTTGCGGGTGACATGCAACCAATCGCGCTTCTCGAGGCCGATCCCATGCTCGGCCGATATTGATCCGCCGAATTCGGCAAGCGGCGAATAGACCAGTTCTTCGACGCGATGCCGAGCTTCCTCGCTCCACGGTCGCGGGGCTACACCAATGTGCAGATTGCTATCGCCGAGATGCCCGAAGGTAACGACCCGGGCCTCATCGCCCCACTCTCCCGCTACTGCCGCTTCGAGGTCGCCGATGTATCGGTCCATTGCCGCGATCGGGAGACTGACATCGAAGATCGCGACCGGTGACACAACATGCAACAGACCCTCGACGTCTTCGCGAATGTTCCAGATGGCCTTGCGCTGGGTATCGGAGGACGCAATGACGGCATCGGCGACCAGCTCTTCCTCCAGCAACGCTGCGATCAACTCGGTGAAGAACTCCCAGTCGCGCTCGGGGTCCATACCCGATGCTTCGACAACGACGTAGAATCCGTAGTCACCCGACAGAGGCGGCGAGTGCCGCCCGCTCTCGACGGCGACTGTGCGGTAATGCGACCTCCACATCACCTCGAAGCTCGTCAACATCGGCCCGAGCTTGCCCGAAACCTTACCGAACAGTGTCATCACGTCTTCAAACGATTCTACGCCAAGGAGCGCGGTCGAAGTGGTCAACGGTTTGGGATGCAGGCGAAGCACGGCCTTCGTCACCAATCCAAGCGTTCCCTCAGTTCCGATAAACAGTTGCTTGAGATCGTATGCGGCATTGTTCTTCAGCAGCGTATTCATGGACGAGACCACGGTTCCGTCAGCCAGAACCGCTTCGAGGCCAAGTATGTTCTCGCGCGTCATCCCGTAACGGATAACCTGGTTGCCGCCGGCATTGGTGGAGATGGTCCCCCCGATGGTCGCCGAACCCCGTGCACCGAGATCGACCGCATAGATCAGCCCGTGCTTCTGTGCCTCTTCCTGTGCGAGTTGTAGCGGCACGCCGGCCTCGACGGCCATTGTTCGGCCCACCGGATCGACGGTGATCACGCTTCGCATGCGTTCGAAAGAAATCTGTACCTGCTCGCCCGTCGCATCGGTTCCGTGAACGAGGCCGGTCAGCCCACCTGCACCGACCACCGGCTGGTCGTTCGCATGGCAAAGGCGCAAGACCTGCGACAATTCATCGGTCGAACGGGGGCGCACGATGGCGACAGCCCCGCAACTGGACTGGCCGAGCCAATCGCCAGCCCGCGTCGCCAGATCCTCTCCGCAAATGACACCGGATTCACCGCAAACTGCACGAAATTGCGATAGCAGTTCGTCTTTCATGCCCTTTCGCCCAGATCCTGCAACAGCGCACCCCGATCGACCTGGCTGGCATGCGGATATCCGCTCAATCCCAGTGCTGTTTTCATGTCCAGTTTGAACATCGTGAGCAGGCGCAGCAGCCCCGCCTCACCCTGCGCTGCCACAGCGTAGATCCAGGGACGGCCGATCATCACTGCTCGCGCCCCCAACGCAAGCGCCTTGACCACATCCTGACCTGACCGCACACCGCCATCGACGATCAGGGGCAAGTCGTCATGCAGGGCATCCGCGACCCGGGGAAGCATTGCAGCGCCCGATGCGACACCATCGAGTTGGCGCCCACCGTGATTGGAAACGACCAGGGCATCGGCTCCAATCCGCTTGGCGTCACGCGCGTCCTGCGGATCGAGAATGCCTTTGATGATCAGCTCCCCTTTCCATTGATCACGCAGCCAGGCGATGTCTCCCCAGTTCACGGACGGGTCGAACTGGCTGTCCACCCATTCCTTGAAATCGGTCAAGGCGCGCGCCGCTGGAGCGTATTGGGCGATATTGCCGAAAGTCAGTGGCCCGCCGCGCAAAGCGACATTCCACAGCCAGTGTGGATGGGAGAAGTACTCGATCGGTCCGCCGCGCAGCTTGCCCCAGGTGCTCGTTCCGCCGCCCAATCCGTTGCGGATATCGCGGTATCTGGTCCCGACCACACTGAGATCGACAGTGAAGACCAGCGTGCGCACACCGTATTCCCATGCTCGCCTAAGGATTTCCTGAACGACGCCGCGATCGCGCAGCATGTAGAGCTGATACCAGGCCGGTTTATCGGACACGGCCGCGACCTCGTCGATGGGACAGATCCCGACCGTCGAGAGGGTGAAGGGAATGCCCATGGCGTCCGCGGCTCGCTTGGCCTGCACTTCGGCGCGTCGCGCCATCATCCCCGCCATGCCGACCGGCGCGAGTATGACCGGCAAAGCCAATTCCTCGCCGAGCAGTTCGATTTTCGTGCTCGTATCCGAGATGTCGCGCATGACTCGCTGGCGCAGCCGCAGCTTCTCGAAATCCTCGACATTGTCGCGCAAGGTGACTTCCGCTCCGGCTCCGCCATCGACATAGTCAAACAACGAGCGCGGCAGGCGCTTCTCGGCCCTGCGTCGAAAATCCTCGACGCTGGCGGGAACAAGATCGAGCGTTGGCATGGTGTGTGACTAGAGGATGGCTTCGATCAGGCGCGGCCCCTTGTGGGCCAGGGCTTCAGCGAGTGCCTCGTGCAATTCCGCGACTGTTTCGGCCTTTTTCGCAGGTACGCCCATGCCTTCGCTCAGCGCGACCCAGTCAAGGGCGGGATTTCTCAGGTCGAGCATGGAGAGAGCCTTCGGGCCCGGGTTTTGGACGCCCACGCGCATCAGCTCGATATTGAGGATCGCATAGCTGCCATTGTTGAGGATGATGGTGGTCACATCCAGATTCTCGCGCGCCATCGTCCACAGCGCCTGGAGAGTATACATCCCGCTTCCGTCAGCCTGCAGCGCCAGCACCTTGCGGTCCGGACAGGCAACAGCGGCACCAGTTGCAAGTGGCAGACCCTGGCCGATTGCACCGCCCGTGAGCGTCATCCAATCGTGCATCGGTGCACCGGCTGTCGCAGGAAAGATCATCAGCCCGCCCGTTGCCGCTTCGTCGGAGACGATCGCATTCTCGGGCATCATCGCACCAATGACCGCCCCGAGCTTTGTCGGGTCGAGCTTGCCTTCGACCTCCGCCGGTCGTGTCGCTTCTTGGACCAGAGCAGGCTCTGCCGGGGCGCCCAGTTCATCTGCCAGGCGCGTCAGCGCATCCTCGGCTTCCTCTTCCATCGAAGCAAGCCGGACCAGCCGAGCGCCCTCGGGTGAAAGCCAACTGGGCTTGCCCGGATAGGCGAAGAACGAGACCGGTGGCTCGCTGCCGCAGAAAACGATAGTCTTGAAATCCTTGAGGTATTCCTCGCCCTGCTCACCGAAATACGGCAGGCGTTCGACCGCGACGCGACCGGCACCACGCTCCAAGCGGGTAGGAAAAGTTTCGCAAATCAGACGCGCGCCCGTTGCGGCGGCGATGCGACCTGCCTGCGTTAGCGCGCCTTCGCGCAAGGCCCGGCCACCTAGGAAAATCGCCTTCGAACCGTCCGCTGCGCCCAATGCTTCGGCCGCGTCCTTGATCGCGCCCTCAGGCACATTGGCAGGCGCGAGGATGGCAGCTACGGCAACCGGGGCGCTGCCTTCATTCCACGCGTGATTAGCGGGTGTCACTACGGTCGCGATCTTGCCGGGGTAGCTACTGGCGACGCTCCAGGCCTCCGCCCCCACCTGGGCGAGATCGCGCTCGGAACGAGAAACCTTGAGCCAGTGCGACATCGGCCTGGCGACGCCCTCGAGGTCGCTGGTGAGCGGCGAGTTATATTGCAGATGGTAGGTTGCATGATCGCCGACTATGTTGATGATCGGCGATCCGGCACGCTTGGCATTGTGCAGATTGGCCAGACCGTTTGCCAATCCTGGACCGAGGTGCAGCAAGGTGGCCGCAGGCTTGTCCGCCATCCGGCCGTAACCGTCTGCAGCCCCTGTCACCACACCCTCGAACAACCCCAGTATGGCGCGCATGCCGTGCTGTTGATCGATCGCGGCGACCAACTGCATTTCCGAGGTCCCTGGATTGGCGAAGCATACGTCCACGCCGCAACCGGCGAGTGTTTCGATCAAGGCTTCCGCACCGTTCATCCTGCTCTCCATCTATCAAGCGTGGACCGGAAGTCCGGCGCCCCGCATTGTCGCATTTCCCTACCAGCCAAGGCTATCAGGAAATGATCTTCCAGAACATTGCGAGTCTTGCAGGATCAATTTTGCTCCAGGCGTCTTAGTCATGGTTTAGGCGGGGCGCAGGAACACCTCTCATCGTCGCCGAACTTTGAATCGCCATCATGAACCGCCGTCAGTGCGACAAATTCGCGCGGCGCCAGTCGCGCGGTGACATGCCGGAGCGGCGGGCAAAGGCGCGGGTAAACACACCAGACTCGGCATAGCCAAGAGCTCCCGCGATTTCAGAGATCGAGGTCCGTGTTTCTCGCAGCAGGCGGCGGCCCATCTCGTATCGAACATCGTCGAGTATGGCTTGGAAGCTGGTGCCCTCAGCCTTGAGCCGACGCTGCAATATGTGTCGCTTGAACCCAATTCGCCGCGCAATTTCGTCGAGGTGGACCAGTCCGCTCTCAAGATTCTGCTGGAGTATCTTGCGCACTTCCGAACTGAGATCCTCTCCCAATCCTTCCTCGATACTCTCGACATGCTGTTCGAGTATCTTGAAGAGCCCCGGGTCCGATTGACGCAGTGGCTTGAAGAGATCGGCAGTCTTCAATTCCATCGCCGTTATCGTCTGTCCGAAATGGACCGGACAGCGAAACACCGCCCGATACGGTTGCAAGTCGCGCGGTGCAGAATGCTCGAAATAGACCGCTACCGGATCCCAGGTCTCGCTCAATGCTGATCGCATGAACTGACAAGCCAATCCGATCGCAAGTTCGGTCTGTTGTATCGCCGCATCCTCTGCCACTCCAGAAAGGCCATGCATCCACAAGGCCACTGGACCGTCGGCTTGCAATCTGGTCATCGAACCAGTGTCGTGAGTACGGAAGTGCCGGATCAACCGATCGACCGAAATGCTGAGGTTGGGAGCATGCCGCACCAGATAACCAACCGCCCCTAGCTTCTCGAAGGTCTGCCTTTGCGAGAGCAGCAAACCGAAGTGGTGCAGTCCGGTCGCTTGGGCGGCGAGGTTGAGCGCCCGTCTGTAAGCGCGCGTCGTAATGGTCATGTCGGGCTGGTTGAGGACCTCGTCCTCGATACCAGCATTCGTTAGGATGGGTTTCGGATCATACCCCAGCTCCAGCAGTAGGCCGCGAAAACCCTCCATGCTGCCACCCCGGATGATGGGCCCGTCATTGCCGCCCACCTGCGTCCTTCTCAATCTGTCGCGCGAGTGCATCCTGCCCTCCGTTAGCTGCGCAGGATTGCCGTGCTGTCGAGGATTGTCAAAGCATGCCACCTCAAGGCTCCCATGCTGATGGAGGCATTGCTAGCAGGTGGGAGACTATGAGCGACGATGCCAACAGGGGTTGCGCGCGATTCCTCGCAAGCATTGACCAACTTCGGTGAAAAAATGGTGCCCAGAAGAGGACTCGAACCTCCACGCCCTTGCGAGCGCCGCCACCTGAAGACGGTGCGTCTACCAATTCCGCCATCTGGGCACACAGGCGAGTCGGTCATCCAATGCCGTCTCGCGGGTAGGAGCGCGCCACTAGCGAAGCACCACCTTGCCTGTCAACGGCTGTTTCGCGCCCGCAGCCCCCGGAACGCTTGCAGTCCAGCCTGCGTTACGGCAATGCGCCCGGCATAAGTCACGATACTCAAAGCAACGGATCTCGCATGGCCCACAACGCCCCCCTGCAGGACAAGCTCGTCACCGTTCTCGGCGGAAGCGGCTTCGTCGGAAATTACGTCGCCCAAGGCCTGCTCTCGCGCGGGGCGCGCGTGCGCATCGCCAGTCGCCATCCCGAAAAGGGCTGGTCGCTCAAGCCGCTGGCCAATCTCGGCCAGCTTCAGTTCGCTCGCTGCGACATCACCAACGAACGCAGCCTGCGCGCGGCCGTGAGCGGATCCGACGCGGTGGTGAACATGGTCGGGAGTTTTTCCGGCGACCTCATGAAGCTGATGGGACATGCAGCCGGAGACGCCGCCGAGACGGCCAGGGAAGCGGGCGCGACTGCGCTCGTCCATATCAGCGCGATCGGCGCAGACCCCGCATCCGCATCGGTTTATGGCCGCGCCAATGCACTGGGCGAAGAACTGGTCGGCAAGGCGTTTCCCAACGCCACCATCATTCGGCCTTCAGCACTGTTCGGCAAGGACGACAATTTCGTCAACATGTTCGCCCAGCTGATCAAGTTCTTCCCCGTGCTGCCCGTATTCGGAGCGGATTCAACCCTCCAGCCGGCCTATGTCGACGATGTTGCCGAGGCGATCGCGATCGCCCTCAGCGATCCAGCCAGCCACGGCGGCAAGACCTACGAACTCGGCGGCCCAGAGGTCATGACGATGATGGAACTCAACCGCCGCATTGCGGCAGCGCAGGGGCGCAAGCGCAGTTTCATCGCCGTGCCCGACGCGGTTTCGGCACTCACCGCAGCGCTGCCCGGAACCCCGATCAACAATGATCAATGGTCGCTTCTGAAACAGGGCAACACGGTCTCGGGCGACCATCCGGGGTTCAAGCGGCTCGGCATCGAGCCCAAGCCGCTGGGCCTGTTCCTAGAGAAATGGATGGTGCGTTACCGCAAGCACGGCCGCTTTACCGGTCGCCATGCCGCAGCCGGCTGAGCGAGGCTAGGCGTCTTCCTCAGCCTCGGGTGGCGGCAATGCCGTAGCCGGCTCGACGATCAGGATCGCACCGTCATTGCCGATAATACGCACGCGGGTTCCGATGTCGAGTTCGGGACCGCGAGCGAGCCATTCGCTGTCGCCATGCTTGATCCGCCCCGTGCCGTTCTCGATCGGCTGGGTCACGACCGCCATTTCACCGACAAGGCGGCCGCCGCGCTGGTTGAGCAGCGGATCCGAGCTGGTGATGGGTTGGTCGCGCAGGATACGCTTGGCGCTGAAGGCGGCGATAAGCGAAAGCGAGACGAAGATGACCACCTGGGCGGGAAGCCCGATCCCCAACCCGAAGGTCAGCATGCCGGTTATGATCGCGGCCACAGCCAGCCAGATCAAGTAGACGCCCGGCACCATGATCTCGAGCGCGGCGAGGACCAGGCCAATGCCGATCCACACCCAATGGGCGTCGAATCCGCCTAGACTGTCCATCAGCTGTCACCCGAGCGCGGGACGCTCGCCCGCGGCCGGCTCGAGGGCAGCTGTTGCCCCGAACGGCTGGGATCCGAGGTGGTGACATTGCCGTCCTTTCCACCGACGGCTTCGCGCACGAGCTCGCCGATACCACCGAGCGAACCGATCAGCTGGGTCGCCTCGACCGGGAAGAGAATGGTCTTGGCGTTGGGGCTGTCGGCGAACTTGCCGACCGCCTTGGTGTATTCCTGCGCGATAAAATAGTTGATCGCCTGATTGCCCGAAGAGGCGATCGCATCCGACACCATCTGCGTGGCCTTGGCTTCCGCCTCGGCAGAGCGCTCGCGCGCCTCGGCGTCGCGGAACGCCGCTTCCTTCTTGCCTTCGGCAGAGAGGATGGCCGACTGCTTTTCGCCTTCGGCACGCAGGATGCGGCTGGCGCGTTCGCCTTCGGCCTCGAGGATTTCGGCGCGCTTGAGGCGTTCAGCCTTCATCTGGCGCGCCATCGCTTCGGAGATGTCGTGCGGCGGGCGGATGTCCTTGATCTCGACGCGGGTGATCTTGACCCCCCACGGCGAGGTGGCGTGATCGACCACCGACAAGAGACGCGCATTGATTTCGTCGCGCTTCGACAGTGTCTCGTCGAGATCCATCGAGCCCATCACCGTGCGCAGGTTGGTTGTCGTCAGCGCCATGATCGCGGCGTAGAGATTGTGCACCTCGTATGCTGCCTTGCCCGCATCGAGCACCTGGAAGAAGACCACGGCATCGACCCCGACCATCGCGTTGTCGCGCGTGATGATCTCCTGCCCCGGGATATCGAGCACCTGTTCCATCATGTTCACCTTCTGCCCGACGCGGTCGAAGAAGGGGATGAGCAGGTGGAGCCCGGGATCCGCCGCTGTCGTGAAGCGGCCGAAGCGTTCGATCGTATAGACATAACCCTGCTTCACCACGCGCACCGCCATCAGCAGGAACACGACCAGCAGGAACATCAGCGCAACCAGCACGAATTCCATTACGAACAAACTCCCATTTTCCGTCCCATACGCCAGCCTAGCCCGCGTCGACCGCAAACCCAAGCAAAAGCGGAGCTTCCCGCGCCGATGGACAAGCTCGAAAATGCGTTGCAACATGCCACGCAAGGGAGAGAGAATCATGGTCAAAGCTGGATGGGTGCTGGCGCTCGCGCTGGTCTTGGGTGCATGCGGAGAGCGGGCGGCGGAACGCTCCGATCCCGCAACCGAAGGCGTGACCGACGCGATGATCGCGGCCGGCGTGGGCGATGAGTGGCTGTCCTATGGCGGCGGATATGACGAGCAGCGCTTCTCCCCGCTCGAACAGATCAACGCCGAGAATGTCGGCGAGTTGGGGCTCGCCTGGTTTGCCGATCTCGACACCGCGCGCGGACAGGAAGCCACCCCGCTGATGCATGACGGGACGATTTTCGTCTCGACCGCCTGGAGCATGGTGAAGGCCTATGACGCCAAGACTGGGGCGCTCAAGTGGTCCTACGATCCGGAGGTGCCGCGCCAGGTGCTGGCGCAGGTCTGCTGCGACGCGGTCAATCGCGGCGTCGCGCTCTATGGCGACAAGGTCTATGTCGCCGCGCTCGACGGGCGCCTCATCGCGCTCGACCAGAAGACCGGCGAGGAGGCCTGGTCGACAGTCGTGGTTCCCGACCAGGATAACTATGCGATCACCGGCGCTCCGCGCGTGGCCAAGGGCCTGGTGCTGATCGGTAGCGCAGGCTCCGAGTATCGCGCCCGCGGGTTCCTCGCAGCCTATGACTGGAAGACCGGCGAGGAGGTGTGGCGCTTCCACACCGTCCCGGGCAATCCCGCAGACGGGTTCGAGAATGCGGCGATGGAGAAGGCGGCCGAAACCTGGGCCGGGAACTGGTGGGAGTTCGGCGGTGGGGGAACCGTGTGGGATTCGATCACCTTCGACCCTGGCACCAACCTCGTCTATTTCGGCACCGCCAATGCCGAGCCCTGGAACCCGGAGGTCAACGACCGCGGCGATGGGGACGCGCTCTACACCGCCTCGGTGGTCGCGGTCGACGCGGACACGGGCGAGTACGCCTGGCATTTCCAGGAAACCCCCGAGGATCGCTGGGACTTCGATTCCAACTCGCAGATCACCGTGGCCGATCTCGAAGTCGATGGGCAGCAGCGCCGCGTAGTCATGCACGCGCCCAAGAACGGTTTCTTCTATGTCCTCGATGCCAAGACCGGTGAGTTCCTCTCGGGCGAGGCCTTCGGGGTGGTGAATTGGGCCGACGGGCTGGACCCTGAGACGGGGCGCCCGAACATCGTGCCGGAAGCGCGCTACGAGAAGACCGGCGAGGTGTTCATCGGCACGCCTGGGCCCTACGGCGCCCACACCTGGCACCCGATGAGCTACAGCCCGCGAACCGGGCTGATGTACATTCCGGCCAACAACACCATGCAGGCATATCTGGGGGACGAGGATTTCGAAGGCTCGGATATCGGCTTCCAGATCGGTTTGGACGCCGGGGCCGTTTCGACCCCCGCCGATCCCAAGGTCCGGAGCGAGATACTCGCCGCCATGACGGGGCATCTCCTGGCGTGGGACCCAGTTACGCAGAAAGAGGCGTGGCGGGTCGAGTATCCGGGCCCGTCGAACGGCGGGACACTCTCGACTGCGGGCAATCTCGTGTTCCAGGGGACCGCGAGCGGCGAGTTTCGTGCCTATGCCGCCGATACTGGCAGGCAGCTTTGGTCGTTCCCGTCACAGACCGGGATCATCGCCGCGCCGATGACCTATGCCATCGACGGCGAGCAATATGTTGCCATCCTGGTCGGCTGGGGCGGCTTGTGGGACGTCAATTGGGGCATCGCCGCGACCAAATCAGGCTACACGCCCAACATCAGCCGCCTGATGGTGTTCAAGCTGGGCGCGAACGGCCAGCTGCCGGCGGTGCCGCCATTGGCCGAGCGGGTGCTCGACCCGCCGGCGTTCAAGGGCACACCTGAGCAAGCGACACGAGGCCAGGATCTTTACGGGAGATACTGCAGCGCCTGCCACGGCGATGCGGCAATCGCCGGAGTGCTCAATCCTGATCTCAGGCATTCGGCGACCCTGACCAGCCCGGAAGCGATCCGCTCGATCGTGGTCGACGGGGCGCTGGAGCATAACGGCATGGTCAGCTTCAAGACCGCAATCAAGGCGGAGGATGCAGAGGCGATCCGCCAGTACATCATCAAGCGTGCCAACGAGGACAAGGCGTTAGAAGGGACTTGATGGGCGCTGCCGACCCATCGGACATCCGCAATTGGCAGCGCAGGCCGGACGGGATCACCACTTCGGGGAAACTGGAGCCGGGCGATCCCGCGCGGTTGGCCGCGATCGGCGTACAGCATGTGGTGAACCTCGCTCTTGATGAGCATCCCGAGGCGCTGCCGGGAGAGGCCGAACTGCTGGCAGCGGTCGGCATCGGCTACACCCATATCCCGGTCCCGTTCGACGCGCCGACGAGCGAGCATGTCGCTCGGTTGCGAGACGCGATCGCAGCGGCCGACGGCCCAATCCACGTCCATTGCATCATGAACTATCGCGTTACCGCCTTCATGTATTTGCTCGACCTGGAGGGCGGCACTCCCGAGCCGGAGGCACGCGGGCGTATGACCGCTGTATGGAACCCGCCCGAAAGTGACGAACCTGCCGCCCGCCCGTGGAAACGATTGATTTTAAAGAGTTAAAATTCCTCCATCTAAGGCCGAATCCGCGCTGATATTGCACGAAAAAGCGCCATGATTGGCCCGAGATTCCCCGTCACATTCCGGCCATTTTTTGCGCTTGCATTTGGTTTCAATTGAGAGCAAATCCGCTTTTGCTACGAGGCGAATCGGCCCCGCCGGTCACGTGCAAGGCTTGTTGAAGTCTGGCGGTGACCATGCTCTGCGGGCCCGCCTTTGGGGGTTCTTGAAAAAGTGAAAACGATCATGAAGGGCGCGCTTCGCGCTTCGACCGGTCATGCCTGGCTTGCATTTGCGGCCACGACTGGTCTTGTCCTTGCATCCCCTGCCTACGCGCAGGACGATCAGGAAGATGCGGAAAGCATCGCAGAAACCGAAACCACCGCGGATACTGCCAATACCATCGTCGTTACCGGTTCGCGCATTGCGCGTTCGGCGGCGATCGACGGCACCATCCCGATTACCGTGGTGAGCAGCGAAGACATTATGGACACCGGCCAGATTTCGGTCGGCGACCAGCTCAACCAGCTGCCTCAACTCCGCTCGACTTTCAGTCAGGCGAACTCGACCCGCTTCATCGGCACCGCGGGCATGAACTTTCTCGATCTCCGTGGCCTTGGAACCGAGCGTACGCTCGTTCTCGTCAATGGGCGCCGCCACGTCTCCACTTCGCCGGGTACTTTCCGGTGGGACGTCAACAACGTTCCGGCCGACCTCGTCGACCGGGTGGATGTCGTCACCGGAGGCAACTCGGCCATTTACGGATCGGACGCGATTGCAGGCGTCGTGAACTTCGTGCTGCGGCGCGAATACGATGGAATCCAGTTGCGCGGACAGATGGGCATTTCGGACGAGGGTGACAGCGCGTCGCACTTCGTCAGCGGGATCATCGGCAAGAACTTCGGCGACGGCCGGGGCAACATCACCTTTGCCGCGGAATACGCCAAGCAGGATGCGCTCTTTATCCTGGAGCGCGAACAGGGGCGCGACCGCCGCCAGTTCCAGCTGGTTCAGAACCTCGGCGCTCAGTTGAACCCTGCCAACGGTCCGATCCGGACGACCGGCGAACCTGCGACCGGTGACGGCATACCCGACACCGCCTTCATTGGCGGGCTCCAGCGAGTCAGCACCTCGGTTGGCGGGACCTTCACCGCAGTATGCCCGACGGCTGCTGCAACCGGCGAATCCGCCACTGCATTCGCAGCCCGCCGGGCGATCTCCTGCAGCGGGATCTCAAACCCGGGCAGCACCAATGCGCTAAGCCAGTTCGGCAATGCCTTTGCCTTCCTTCCCGACGGCACCTTGACCGCCAATGGCTGTGTCACCGACTTCCGCGGCTTCGGCTCGGGCAACTGCATCGGCGGTCTCGGTTCCACCCTGCGCGAGAGCGGCATGTTCCAGCCGGAACTCGAACGGATCAATGCGACAATGCTCGCAAATTTCGAGGTATCCTCGGCCTTCGAAGCGTTCCTCGAAGCGCAATACACGCATATTGATGCACTGCAGGAAAGCTCGCCGACGTTCGGTGCTCAGACCTTCAGCATCAACAACCCGTTCCTGACGACCCAGGCGCGCAACCTCATCCGCAGCTTGAGTTCGCCGACGGCGACGACCTTCAGCATGGATCGGCAGAATCTCGATTTCGGGGTTCGCGGCGAAGATCACGAGCGCGAGACCTTCCGTGGGGTGATCGGCTTCCGGGGCGATCTGAGCGACAATCTGCGTTACGAGATTTCGGGCAGCTACGGCCGCTTCGAATCTTTCTACGCGACCTCGGGCAATTACATTCGCACCCGGTTCGCCAATGCGATCAACGCAGTCCTGGCCCCGGCCACATATTCCGGTCCGTTCGCGCTGAACGCCGCCGGCCAGCGTGTGGCTTGTTCGATCAACGTCGATGCGAACGCGGCCAATGACGATCCCGCCTGTATCCCGGTGAACCTGTTCGGCGCGGGCCAGGTGAGCGAGGAATCGCTCAATTACTTCGGCTACACGTCGACCCGCGACCAGACCAACGAGCAATACATTCTGTCGGGCTTCATCTCGGGCGACACGGGTGCGTTCTTAAACCTGCCGGGTGGCCCGGTCGGGTTTGCCGTTGGCGGCGAATACCGCGTCGAGGACCAGTACGGTGCCTATGACGATGCAACGGCGCAGGGACTGACGTTCCTGAACCTGCTGCCGGAGTTCAATCCGCCCAAGTACAAGATCAAGGAAGCCTTCGCCGAGCTTCGCCTGCCAATCCTGGCCGGCATGCCGTTCGCCGAAGAACTGACGGTGGAAGGCGCTGCCCGCGTATCCGACTACAATCTCGGCACGACCGGGACGGTGGTCGCCTACAACGGTGGCCTGATCTATTCCCCGGTCCGGGATATCCGACTGCGCGCCAGCTATCAGCGCTCGGTCCGCGCACCTTCGTTGGGCGATCTGTACTCCTCGCCCACGCAGACCTTCATGAACAATTTTGCCGATCCCTGCGGTCAGCAGAACATCAACAACAACCCGTTCCGTGTTGCGAACTGTGCGGCGGCCGGAGTTCCGACCACGCAGACCTTCACCACCGGCGGGGTGACGACGACCGAACCCTTCACCAACCGCCCGTCATCGGGCATCGGTGCAGCCAACCGCGGCAACCCGGAACTGCAGGAAGAAACCGGCACCAGCTTTACCCTGGGCGTGGTGTTCCAGCCGAGCATGCTTCCGGGCCTGACGCTGTCGGTCGACTATTACGACATCGAGATCAAGGATGCGATCAACACGCTGGCGCCGGCCACGGTCGTCAACCAGTGTTACGACAGCTCCAGCGGGATCGATAACCCGTTCTGTGCCGTCATTACCCGACTTCCGAACGGCACGCTCGCCGGGCAGAACAACGTCTTCCATAACGGCAACGTCGTTGTCCTGAACAATCCCGGATTCGCGAGCCTTGGCCAGCCTTTCAACTACGCCAAAACCGATACCAAGGGGATCGACGCCGATCTGAGCTACAGGCACGATTTCGGAGAAGATTCGAACCTGACGTTCCGCGGTATCGCGAGCTATCTGATCGCACGCGATACCTATACGGACGTTACCGATCCTACCTTCCGCAACCGGCTCAAATCGGAGGTGGGCGATCCGGAGTGGCGATTCCAACTGTCGACGAAGCTCAAGCTCGGCGACATCAGCATTGGCCATCAGTTGCAGTATATCGGGAAGCAGATCGTCAACTGCTGCCAGTACGAGACCTTCTTCGGTATTGACGGTCGCGCACCGCTCGATCCGGATGCAACGCCGTTCCCGTACTACCCGGAACGCTGGTACCATGACGTGCGCTTCGAATTCGACGCGACCGAGGACTTCAAGTTCTACATGGGCGTGGACAATGTGACGGATACTCTTCCGCCATACGACATGCTCGGTACCGAAGCGGGTTCGCTCTACGATCCGACCGGTCGCTTCTTCTATGCCGGCGTTCGCGCCAAGTTCCAGTAACACTCTATCGGACCGGGTTTGCGCCCGGTCCGAGACCTGCTTGCACGACACTTCCAGTCCTGTCGTCGTGCATCGGATGGGTCGGGGTCAAGCTCCGACCCATTTTCTTTCCAGATCCCGTCTGGGAGAGCCGTAGAAACAGATGGCTGTAGAGAGGTTAGAGCGCGCCCTCGTAAAGCGCGAGAAGCCGCGCCCATGCCTTCTCTGCCGGACCTTCGACGTAGGCGGGATTGTCGGGTACCGTCCAGCCGTGGTCGCCCGCATAGACCTCGATCTCTGCCGAGACACCCGCAGCGTCGGCCGCTTGGCGCAATTCGGACTTCTCATCAGG
The DNA here is from genome assembly GCF_029623755.1 of Altererythrobacter sp. CAU 1644. Taxonomy (NCBI): domain Bacteria; kingdom Pseudomonadati; phylum Pseudomonadota; class Alphaproteobacteria; order Sphingomonadales; family Erythrobacteraceae; genus Altererythrobacter; species Altererythrobacter arenosus. The sequence continues at coordinate 1,572,503 of NZ_CP121106.1, read as the reverse complement.
CGCGCGAGCGTCGTCGTTTTGCGCAATAGCGATCAGGTAGCTGGTGCCAGGTTCGAGTATTCGGTGCGGACTGTCTTCGTCGTCGCGCACCAGGCCGCCGCCGTGAAAGCTCGCCGCCGCCTTGACCCTGTCGGGCCGCGCATGCGCAGTATACGCGGTGAAGGGTCCGCCCATGCAATAGCCCTGCGTACCGATACCGCGTGCCTTGTCGACCGCTTCCTGACCATCGAGCCAACCCACTAGGGCATCGGCATCGCGCATTATGGCGCGCGACGACAGCTTGTCCCGCCACGGCTTGACCATCTCGAAGCCGCCGCTCTGCCGGAACGCCACCGAACTTTCGAACTGGTCGCTAGGCACGTCGCGGTAATAGGGATTGGCGACGAGGACCGCGTAACCCTTACCTGCAAGTCGCTGCGCTATGCTGCGCTTCGATTCTCGCAGCGATGCGATGTCAGGCCAAAGGATAACCCCCGGATGCTTGCCGCTGGCCGGGTGGACAAAGAACGCATCCATCTCGCCATCCTCGGTATCGATCAGCACACGGCTTTCTGTCAGGGATTGCCCGGCAACCGTTGTACCGTTGGCCGATATGTCTCCCGAACAGGCGGTGATCGCCGCGACACCCGACAGCGCGCCAAACTCGCGCCTGCTCAAGCTGCCTGCAGCGATCTTCCTGTCCCATTCGGCAAAATCGCGTTCATCGCACATCGTCTCGCTCCCGGTATCTCGGCTAGAGCGCTGAGGCTATGCCGCAAGTGTTCGAACGACAAGAGCGTGTTGCGCGGGATGGCGCTAGCTACGCAGGCTGTCCCACGGGCCGGTGATTGCGAAAGTGAATCCAGGCTCCTGCACATTGACGAACATTGTCCGGCCATCAGGCGAAAAGCACGCGCCGCAAAACTCGGCCCGTCCACCATGCGCATTGCGTGCCAGGTCGTAGATCTGCCCCTTGGGCGTCAGCGCGCGCAGATAGTTATCGCCGCGGCCGTCCTCGCACAGGATCAGGTCCCCCCACGGCGCGACCGCCAGATTGTCACACATATCGAGCGTGTCGGCGCCCGGGCTCTCATAGATCAGCGTGAGCTTGCCTGGCTGTTCGGCGGACGTGCCCTCGCCCGCGCCAGGCTCGTAGCGCCAGACCTGACCCGACCGGTCGCGACCGCCTTGCGTGCAGTTGAAGAAGTGCGCCTTGTCGCTTTCGCTTCGCGCGCCATAGGCCATACCTTCGCCGCGGCAGAACATGGCGGCGCCAGCGGCAAACCCCCGTGCGGCAAGATCGGCTTCGGGAGCCTCGACATCCTCGAGATCGATCCACCGGATCGCGAAACTTTCCCCGAGCGCAATCGATCGCGCGCTCGCAGTGCTCCAGTCTCTCGCCCAGTTGCGGGTATCAGCGCTATCCCAGCCAATAATTCCCAGGGCCTGCAACCGGCCGCCCTTGGCAAGCTGGCCCGGAGAGTACGGGATAAATCGGTAGAAGAGACCCGTGAGACTGTCTTCGGTCAGATAGACGATGCCGCTTCCCGGATCGACAGAGGCCGCCTCGTGGGCGAAGCGCCCCATCGCTTTCAGTGGCACCGGATCGACCAGCCCGACCGCCGTTGCGGGAACCTCGAAAACGAAGCCGTGGGCTTGCTGCGCACCATCTTCGCCTGGCTTGAGCATCTGCTCTTCGCAGGTCAGCCAACTGCCCCACGGCGTCGCCCCGCCGGCACAGTTTCCGACCGTGCCGAGCAAGGACAGATTGTCGCGAACGATTTCACCACTGGCAGTGTCGATCACAAGGTTGGTGGTCCCGCCGTAGAACGGATCGTCGGGACGGCGCGCGTCGTAGATCTTTGCTGGCGAGACCCGTGACAGCATTTCACCATTCGCGCCGAAGGGCTTGCCATCGTTCACGTCGGCAAAGATCTCGTGATTGCGGACGAGGATGACTTGCCCCCCTTCCGTTGGATGAGGGAAACAGGCCATGCCATCGGGTCTGCCGGGAGTCAGGAAGCCATCGCTCATCGGCTGACCGGTCTGGCTCAGGAGGCGGTACGAAAATCCTTCCGGAAGGTCGAGCAGTCCTCGTGGATCCGGCATCAGCTGCAAACCGGCATTGGCGCTATGGCCGCTGGCAGACATGCCTGTAGACAGCGCGCCAAAGGCGACGAGTGTCGCTGCACTGCCCCAGATCACTTCCCGGCGGTTTATCTGCACCAAGCTGCCTCCTTTTGCAGACATTATGGCGCGCCAATGTGAACATTCCGATACCGGCCCCAGCAAGGATCCGGGGGTTGGGGCAGCCAGCTGATTTCGCTGAATTATCGCCGGGTCAGCGCTTCTTCGCTTTCCGCCATCAGCGTCTGGATAATATCGGCGACCGGCTCTTCCGACTTGACCATTCCAACCGACTGTCCTGCCATCAGCGAGCCGCCCTCGACATCGCCATCGATGACCGCGCGGCGCAGCGCTCCCGCCCAATAGTGCTCGATCCGCAGCTGTGCCTCGTCCATCGCCACTTCATCGCGGTCAAGCATGCCGGCGACCTCGATCTGCTTGGCGGTGAATTCCTCGGTACCCTTGTTCTTGAGTGCACGTACCGGAATTACCGGCAGGCGCGGATCGACCTGGACGCTGGCGATCGCGTCGCGAGCCGAGGCGCGGAAGAAAGCCTTCTTGAAGTCGGGATGCGCGATGCTCTCGCTTGCGCAGGCAAAGCGCGTGCCGAGCTGGACGCCTGCCGCCCCCATCTCGAGGTAACCGGCGATCGCTTGGCCCTTGCCAATACCCCCAGCGACGAAGATCAGGTGCTCCTCAGCCAGTTCGGGCAGCATTTCCTGCGCCAGGACGCTGGTTGAAACCGGGCCGATGTGGCCGCCTGCTTCCATTCCTTCGATCACGAGGGCGTCTGCGCCCGAACGCAGCAACTTCTTCGCAAGAGCGAGCGTCGGCGCAAAGCAGATCACCTTCGCGTTCGTGCCGCTTTCGCCCTTGATCGCCTCGACGCTACCCTTGGGCGGTATTCCGCCCGCTAATACGACGTGGCCGACGGCATGCTTGCGGCAAACCTCGATCAGCTCGAACAGCTGCGGGTGCATGGTGATCAGGTTCACACCGAATGGCTTGGAAGTCAGCTTCTTCGTTTCGGCGATTTCCGTGTCGAGCAATTCGGGCGTCATCGCCCCGCATGCGATCACACCGAAACCACCCGCATTCGAAATGGCGGAAACGAGGTTGCGCTCCGACACCCAGCTCATCGCGCCGCACAAAATGGCGTAGTCGCAGCCGAGAAAGTCCGTACCGCGCTGCATCAGGCGCGAAGTCTTGCTGTAGGTAGTCATGCGTGCGGCGCTTAGGCGCGTCTGCGCGGGTGGGCAAGACGTGTCAGGCGCTACGCCGGTAACGCAGGCACGAAGGTAGTTTGTCGGCCAACTCTACTCGGCGTCCGCCGGCGCTCGAAGCCACTTTGAGCGCAAGCTCGGCGCGCGACAAGACGCTGTCGACCTCCTCCGTCATCGCCGCGATGCCCGCACTGGCTGAAAGCGCAAGATCGTCGCGCCCGCGCCCGGTGGAAAGCTCGGCGAAGGTGCGGACGGTCTCCTGGGCCGCAGCCATCGCCGATGGAGGCTCCGCGCCCGGCAGTATTGCCGCGAAACGCTCGCCCTCAAGCCGCGTCAGGCTGGGCATCTCGCCCAGCATTGAGCGCAGGAACTGGGCAAATGCCCATAGGACCTCGTCGGCCCGCGCCTGGCCATAACGCATCTTCACTGCCCGAAACCGGTCGATAGAGAAGACGACGACCGATCCTGACTCCCCGAATGCAAGAGCGCGGGACAACATCGCGACGAAGGCCGATCGATTGCTCAACCCGGTGAGCGGGTCGATGGTGGAGACGGCGCGCATGTCGCGCTCGATACCAGCGCCCGCGCCGATCGAGCGCATCACCCCTAGGGCACCGCCGCGATCGCCGTTCTCTTCAGGTGCTGCACGGAGGCTGAGGGAATACCACCTGTCTGCCATCCCCGATCGTTCCGACCCGATCGCCGGGAACTCGATCCGGTCACGAGGTGCCATCCCCGCGAGAGCATCGCCGAAATAGGTTCTCAGCGCATCGCCATGCGACTGCAGCGCCAGATCAGACAGATGTGGTGGAACGAGCAGTTCGGACAGGCGCAGGCCCAGTTGGTCGATCGCGGGCGAGGCATAGGAAATGAAGCCTCTTTCATCCAGTTTCAGAATGATGTCGTCGGCACTCTCTGCCAACAACCCGCAAAGCACAGAACCGTCAACGACGGTAATACCCCTCAACATGCCGCTTGCCCCCGGCTCTGACGACCAACCCCCTGTTCATCCGTCTCTTGGTCAAGCTGTTACAGTTAACTAACCCGAATCGCCTTGTTGTTCAGATTATGTGGCGTTGTACTAGTTAGACAGCTATTTCTCGTTAGCTACGTAACATTACTTAACTAAAAAACGAATCAACTACAGTTATTGTTTACCATATTATTGTTTTCGTGCGTCCGATTTTACAAATTGTTTCGGAGGGTGCATTATAGCTCGATCATTATGCGAACCTTGTCGGGAGTAGTCCCATAACTCTCGGCGATGCGTTCGCGGCTCGTATCGAGGAGTTCGCTTATGCCTGGCGGCTCACGGAAACTAACCAGTTCGGCTTCGTCAATGCCCAGGACTTGCGCGAGCGCGGGAAGGCGTTCGGCCACCGGACGCGCCTTGCCCTTTTCCCATGCCCAGACGGTCGGCTTGCTGACCCCCAGAACCTCGGCCACTTCTGCCAGAGTGAGGCCGCGTCTCTTGCGCATCTGCTCGATCCGCTTGCCGAACACCTCGCCTGTCAATCGGCGACCGACAGCGCTCTGCCCGACCCCGGGAGGTAGCGGTGCGGACGCACGGAGTTGCGCCGCACTAAGCGCAGCCGGATTGAGTTCGCCTTCGAAACGACACCCGAACAGGATTCCGCTGCCCCACACGACCTTCGCTTCGACCTCGCCGGCTTCGGGAAGATCTACCAGGATGCTGGAACCCTCGGCTAGCGGGAGGCTCGTTTCGAGCAGCATCCCTGATTGCGAGATGTTGTGCACCGTCACATTGGCATCCTTGCCCGACGGCAGCGAGCCGCTTGTTGCAAGCAACAGGCTCCGCCGATCACTGCCGCGATTGTCGTCCGTCGTCGAAAATGTCGTGTCGAGATGCGCTTTCAGCGCCATGGGTCCTGCTCCTTCGCCTGCGCGAATGGTTCGGCTGCGGGAGTTAAGGAATGGTTAGCTTGGTATCTTACGTGCGGCGCAAGGATGGCTTGCGCGGGACGAACTGCGGGAGCCGTCGCGAAAGCAGGTTCGACGTCGCGCCCGAATGTCAGATCAAAGGAGAACGTATCGATGGGCCATGAGCCCAACCGCGAGGCGAGAGTGAAGTGGGCGCTGGGGCTGGCCGTCCTGGCAGTGGCCGCGATAGCTCTCTGGCGACTGGGCCCGGCCCTTCTGCCTCCACAACATCTCGAGGTCGGCATCGAGGTGGGTGAGAGAGCGCCGGTCGAGATGTTCGTGCGCGATACCAGCGGTGCCAGACTGCGGATCTCCGAAGCAAGCGGCGAGAACGGGCTGGTCCTCGTGCTCCAGCGCTCCGCCGAATGGTGTCCCTTCTGCAAGGCCGAGATCAAGGAACACAAAGCGGTGGTCAAGCCGCTCGAACGGCGCGGCTACAAGCTTGCCAGCCTCACCTACGACGCACCCGAGATCCTCGCCGAATTCGCCAAGGAGAATGCAATTCCGTTCGAGCTCCTGAGCGACCGCACGATCGGCTTTGTCGACGCCGCGGGGCTGCGCGATCCCGAGTATCCGGAGGGCCATTACGCCCACGGCGTACCGCGGCCAGCGGTGCTGGTGCTTTCGCCCGAAGGAACGGTCAGGGCGAAGTTCGTCACCGCCGACTATCGCCAGCGGCTCGATTCCGACAATATCCTCGAACTTGTCGACGAGGCCGCGCGCTAGCTCAGGCGGCATCTTCCTTGGCATCGAGCCCATAGGCGGTGTGCAGCACGCGCACCGCAAGTTCGGTCTCGTCCTCGTCGATCATCACGCTGACCTTGATCTCGGAGGTCGAGATGGCCTGGATGTTGATCCCGCGCTCGCTAAGCGCGCGGAACATAGTGCTGGCGACGCCGGCGTGGCTCTTCATGCCGACACCGACGACGCTGATCTTGGCAATCTGGCTGTCGGTGATGATGCGGTTGAAGCCGATCACGTCGCGCTTGTCTTCAAGCAGCGCTTGCGCCCGCGCGAGGTCGGCTTGCGGCACGGTAAAGGTTACGTCAGTCTCGCCCTTGTCGCGGCCGACGTTCTGGATGATCATGTCGACGTTGATGCTGGCCTTGGCCAGCGGCTCGAAGATATTGGCCACCGCGCCGGGCCGGTCGGGCACGCGGGTGAGGATCACCTTGGCCTCGTTCTTGTCATGCGCGATGCCGGTTACGAGTTGGCGTTCCATGTCGCCGTTCTCCACTAATTGATCCATTTCCTCGTCCGACACGATCAGAGTGCCGGGCAAATCGTCGGCCGGGATGGCGTCGTCACCGATGAAGCTCGAGAGCACCTGCACGCGCACGCCCTCTTTCATCGCGAGGCCGACCGAGCGGGTCTGCAGCACCTTGGCCCCGACCGAGGCGAGCTCGAGCATTTCCTCGTAGGTCACCGCCTTCAGCTTGTGCGCCTTGGCGACGATCCGCGGGTCGGTGGTGTAGACCCCATCTACATCGGTGTAGATGTCGCAGCGATCGGCCCTTACCGCCGCCGCCACTGCAACCGCCGATGTATCCGAGCCGCCGCGCCCCAGGGTAGTCACGCGGCCGTCTTCGCCGATTCCCTGGAAGCCAGGAATGACGGCGATCTCGCCCGCCTGCATCGAGGCGATCACCGCCTCAGCTTCGATGTCCTCGATCCGCGCCTTGGCATGCGCCTCGACCGTCTTGATCGGCAACTGCCAGCCGAGCCAGCTGCGCGCCTTGCAACCGAGCGATTGCAGGGTGAGCGCGAGTAGCCCGCTCGTCACTTGCTCGCCGCTGGCGACGACCACGTCATATTCAGCCGGATCGTACATTGCATTGGCTTCGCGGCAGAAATTGACCAGCCGGTCGGTCTCGCCCGCCATGGCGCTCACCACCACGGCAACTTCATGACCTGCGGCCTGCTGCTTGCGCACGATATTGGCGACGCGGCGAATCCGCTCGGTCCCCGCCATCGAGGTGCCGCCGAATTTAATCACGATCCGCGCCAACTATCGCCTCCCATCATACTGGTGCGAGCAATCGAGGCCTGTTAGGGGCGCGGCATGAGCGATGCAATATCTGGCGGTGAAACCAAATCTTCGGGCGGCACAACTATCCGGCCCGAAGAGGCAGCGCATTTCTCGGCTTTGGCGCGCGACTGGTGGGACGCCAAGGGGCCGATGGCTTCGCTCCACCAGGTCAATCCGGTCCGCCTTCAGTTCATCCGTGAAGCGATCGACCTGCACTGGGGCGGCGACGTTTGCGCTGCCCGTCCGCTCGTTGGCAAGAGCGCGCTCGACGTCGGTTGCGGAGCCGGGTTGGTGTGCGAACCGCTCCGCCGTCTGGGCGCTGAGGTGACCGGCGTCGATGCCTCGGCCGAGAACATCGGCGTAGCCAGCGCCCATGCCGAAGCGGCGGGCCTCGATATCCGCTACATGACCGGCGAGATCGGTGCGCTCGATCTCGGCACCTTCGATCTCGTCACTTCGCTTGAAGTGATCGAGCATGTCGCTGACAAGCCGCGTTTCCTGCGCGATCTCGCGACAAGCCTCGCCCCCGGCGGTTTGCTGGTCCTTTCGACTCCCAATCGCACGCCGGCGAGCAAGCTTCTGCTGGTCGAGGCGGCCGAACGGATAGGCTATGTCCCGCGCGGCACGCATGACTGGAACGACTTCGTCACGCCCGGGGAATTGGGCGAGCTGCTCGCCGAAGCTGGCCTCGCAATGGGTGAACCACGCGGCATCACCTGGCGTCCGGGCAAGGGGCTCCACCTGTCTGACGACCTCAGCCTCAATTACATCGTCAGCGCGCTTGTGAATTGACCTGAACCGCGAGGTTCGGCGCATCGGTGAAAATCCCGGTGACCCCGGCGCTGACAAGCATTCGCTTCAGCAGATCGATCTTGCCGCGGCCCTGGTCTCCGCCTTCACCTTGGAGCGAGGGGGGAAGGAACGCGTTCTCCGGCCGCAGCGTCCAGGCGTGTACCTCCAGACCAGCGGCCCCGGCATCGGCAATCAGCGTGGTCGGGGAGCCGTCCGGGCCGAGGATCAGGCCGATATGGGCACCAATGGCATCGGCGTATTCGGCAATTTCGGCCAGCCCGCTTGGCGTGACCATTTCGGCATAGCGCATGTCCGGTTCGTCCGCCGGGCCATCCTCCGGCTTTACCAGTTGCACCAGCTTGAAGTCGCTACGCTGGTTGAGCCGCTGGAGCGTGCCGACCTCGAAGCTCTGGACGAAGACTGGATCTGCTTCTGTGACGCCCAGCGTGCGGAACTCCTTGAGCAGCAGGTCGACCATGTCGATCCCGGCTTCCTGCAACAGGAAACTGGGGTGTTTGAGTTCGGGATAGATGCCGATTCGGCGCCCGGTCTCTGCCTCTTTCGCGCGGACCAGCTTCACCACCTCCTCCAGTGTCGGCACCTGGTAAAGCCCGTTGAAGCGGGCATTGGCAGGGCGAATGGCAGGGATCCGCTCCTTGGCGCGCAAGATGCGCAGCTCCTCGAGCGTGAAATCCTCGGCAAACCAGCCCGCGATCTTCTGGCCATCGATGGTCTTGTCGCGGCGGCGATCCTCGAACTCCTCGCGGCTCGACACGTCGGTGGTGTCGGCAAGATTGTTCTCGTGCCGCACCACCAGCACGAGGTCCTTGGTCACAACGAGGTCCGGCTCGATGTAATCCGCGCCCTGGTCGATCGCGCGTTCGTAAGCGGCCAGCGTATGCTCGGGTCGCTCCGCACTTGCCCCCCGATGCGCGATGATAATCGGGCCTTCGGCGGCCTGCGCAATCCCGCCCATGGCAAACAACGCAGCAAGCATTGCAGGAAACCCAAGCTTAACCGCGAAATCCGAAAATCTGCGGGCCATGTTCAAGAAGCTGATCATTGTGGTCGTTCTCGCATTCGGTGGGCTGTGGGCCGCAGGCTATGACCCGATCGAGGTGAAGGACGAAGTCCTCGAAGTTGCCGACGGCAATGCCGGCGAACTGACAGGGCGCGAGGCGATGCGCGGAGACTGAGCCGCGCGCTTCACAACACTGCTTCCCATTCGCTGTCCTTGAATCCCACCAGCACACCGCCGTCATGTTCGACCACGGGCCGCTTGATCATGCTCGGATTGGCTTCGAGCAGGCGCACCGCCTTGGCCTCGTCGATATCGGCCCTGTCCTCGTCGGACAGCTTGCGAAAGGTCGTCCCGCGCCGGTTGAGCACCGTATCGACGCCGTGCAGCGCGATCCATGCCTTGAGCTTGGCCGGGCTCACGCCCTCTTTCTTGAAATCGTGAAATGCGTAATCGACGCCCTTCGCGTCGAGCCACTTCCGCGCCTTCTTGACCGTGTCACAATTGGGAATGCCGTAAAGTCGGATCATTGCAGCTCCTTGGGGCGAAATCCTACAGGATGGAACACATGGAACACGGTCCTGGGTCGGGAATCTTCAGGGCGAAAACCCGGCGCGAAAGCACGAAATTGCAAGGACCTGGCTGAACGCTGCATGTGCGAATTCTAGCGCGCGGTCGGAGAGTAGGACAGATGCGCATCGGCGATTGCGACCGCGAGCGCATCGGCCGCGTCCGCCCCGGCAATCTGCGCGCCGGGCAGCAGGACCTTGAGCATGGCCTGCACCTGTGCCTTGTCCGCCCCGCCGGTGCCGACCACCGATTTCTTGACCAGTCGCGCGGCATGCTCGTTGACCGCGAGGTTCGCCGCCCCGCAGGCAGCCAGCACCGCCCCCCGCGCCTGCGCCAGCTTGAGCGTCGATTGCGGGTTCTTATTGGCGAAGACTTCTTCCGCCGCCGCGCGGTCGGGCGCATACGTTGCGATCACCGCGGCGATGGCGCTGTAGAGATGGTCGAGCCGTGCGCTCATGGGCGCACTGGCGTCGGTCTTGACCTCGCCATTGGCAACATGCGCGATGCGTGACCCTTCGGAACGGATCAGGCCCCATCCGGTGCAGGAAAGCGAGGGATCGAGGCCGAGAATGATCATCTAACCGTCGCGTTCCGTGCGGTTGGGGCGAAGCCGGAATCCGCAAGCGCGCGCCTGCCCCGACTTCGCTCGACACGAACGGCGCAATCGTTAGCCCTCCAGCTTGGCCATGATCTCGTCGGAGATCTCGTAATTGCCCCACACAGTCTGGACGTCGTCATCGTCGTCGAGCGCGTCGACCAGCTTGAGCAGAGTCGAAGCCGCACCCTCGTCCATGTCGACGGTCAAGTTGGGTTTCCATGCCAGCTTGACGTTCTCCGCCTCGCCCAACGACCCCTCGAGCGCGCTTGCGACCGCATGCAGATCGTCGGCGGCAGTCCATATGGTGTGACCTTCGTCAGAGCTCTCTACGTCATCCGCGCCGGCTTCGATCGCGGCCTCGAGGACCTTCTCCTCGTCACCCGCGCTGGCCGGATATTCGATCAGGCCGAGCCGTTCGAAGCCGTGGCTGACCGATCCCTCGCTGCCGAGGTTGCCGCCGTTCTTGCTGAAAGCGGTTCGCACATTGGTGGCGGTGCGATTGCGGTTGTCGGTCAATGCTTCAACGATCAGGGCAACGCCGCCCGGGCCGTAGCCTTCGTAACGCACTTCCTCGTAATTCTCGTCGTCGCCGCCGGAAGCCTTGTCGATCGCGCGCTGGATATTGTCCTTGGGCATCGACTGCGCCTTGGCCGCATTGACCGCCAGGCGCAGGCGCGGGTTCATGTCGGGATCGGGCATGCCCATCTTGGCCGCCACGGTGATTTCGCGGCTGAGCTTGGAAAACAGGTTCGAACGCTTCTTATCCTGTGCACCCTTGCGGTGCATGATGTTCTTGAATTTGGAATGGCCTGCCATGGCTGCAATCTGTCCGTCTGGATGAAGGGTGAATCTGGAATGTGCCCCTAGCCGAGCGACGGGCGGCGGGCAACGGAGGAACCGCGACCGCGGGTCAGGTCGGCATGTGGCGCTTGAGGAAATCGATCACTGCCGCGTTGAAGGCATCGTTCTTGTCGCCTGCGACCATGTGCCCTGCTTCGCTGACATCGGCAGCTTCGGCATGGGGGACCTTGCGCCGGAAGGCGGCGATGCTTTTGTCCGAGACGATATCGCTCAGTTTGCCGCGCACGACCAGCACCGGAAGCTCCGGGCGCTGGCCCAGCTTCTCGGTCGAACGTTCGAGCGGATCGCGAAACTCGCTGGGGTCCTCGACCCCGAACATCACCGGATCCCAGTGCCAGTAGAGCCGACCATCGGCCCGCCGCCGCAGGTTCTTCATCAGACCGCTCGGATCCTTCGGACGCGGGCGTTCGGGATAATTGGCCGCGACCGCATCCGCCGCTTCGTCGAGCGAGGCGAATCCCGCGTGGTGCGCATCCATGAAGCCGACGATCCGGGCGACCCCCTCGGGCTCCATGTCGGGCACGATGTCGACCAGTATCAGCGCCGCCGGTGCAAGGCCCTCGCCAACGGCATGGATCGCGTTCAAGCCGCCCATCGATGCCCCGACCAGGGCGAACGGCCCGGACACGCCGTCGACCACGGCATGAATATCCTTGATCCGGTCGTGGATCGAATAGGCCCTGTCCGCCGACCATTCGCTTTCGCCATGGCCGCGGGCATCAAGATTGACCACGCGGTAGCCGGCAGAGACCAGCGCGCGCATTGCACCGGCCCAGCTATGCCGGGTCTGCCCACCGCCGTGAAGGAGCAGGACGAGCGGGGCATCGTGAGGTCCATCGACGTCGCCGACGAGCGTAAGCCCGTCTGCGGTCGCGAACTCGCGGCGTGCCCCCTTCACCAATCGGTCAGACCTTCACGGCCGTACCGCTGGCGGAAACCATCAGCATCGAACCGGTGTCGCCGATGACCTCATAGTCGAGGTCGATCCCAACCACGGCATTGGCGCCGCGGCTCGCTGCTTCGGCCTGCAGTTCCTGGATCGCCTGCTCGCGCGCTTCGGCGAGGATCCGCTCGTAGCTGCCGGAACGGCCGCCCACGATATCGCGGATATTGGCGAAGAGGTCGCGAAACAGGTTGGCGCCGACGATCACCTCGCCCGTAACGATCCCGAGATAGTCCTGGATCGGACTACCTTCGATCGTGGGGGTGGTGGTGACGATCACGCCGCGCGAATCTTTCCAGGGACCTGCCATATTTACCTCCGTGACTGCTGTATTACCTAGATAATACGCGAATCGATCGAATCAAGCGAGGCCGAGTGCCGCCTTGTAGGTTTCGAGCACCATTTCCATCTCTGCTCGATCGTCGGGCTTCATCTTCCTGAGGCGCACGATCTGGCGCATGATTTTGGTGTCGTAACCGACCGCCTTGGCCTCGGCATAGACGTCGCGGATATCGTCGGCGATGCCCTTTTTCTCTTCCTCGAGGCGTTCGATGCGCTCGATCAAGAGGCGCAGGCGGTCGTCGGTGGCTTCGGCCATCTTTAGTCAGCTCCATGGATTTGAGGTTGGCCGAGAGAATCGGCTTGCGCCCTTCGATAGCCAGCGCATGGGCGGGCGTGAACCCGCGAAGGGATCAATCCACCTTATTTTTGGCGAGGCTCGCTTCCATCGCCGCCAGCTGTTCATCGGTGGCGGGTTTCTGACGGGTCGCCTTCCACTCATCCATCGGCATGCCGTGGATCAATTCGCGTGCCTCGGCCTTGTCGCCCTCGTAGCCGGCATCGCGAATCCATTCGGCGAGGCAGTTGCGGCAGAACCCCGCGAGACCCATCAGTTCGATGTTCTGGGCATCGTGGCGATGGCGCAGATGACGTACCAGCCGGCGGAACGCGGCCGCGGCTACCTCATCGTCGAGCCGATCGAGCGAATCTGGCGCATTCGTATCCATTGAAACCTTTCCTTGAGTTGCCATTGTTCTGTGTCATAGCAGGCGTTCGATGCAAACATCCAACGCCCAGAAAACCACCCTCGCCAAGCTCGACCCGCGAGGTCGCAAGGTGAAGATACTTGCGACGGTCGGCCCTGCGAGCCGCGATCGCGAGATGTTGGCCAAGCTGGTCAAGGCGGGGGCCGACGCCTTTCGCGTCAACATGAGCCATGGCGAGCACGCCGATCATGCCGAGACGATCCGGTCGATCCGCGCGCTGGAGAAGGAATTCGGCAAGCCGATTGCGATCCTCGCCGACCTCCAGGGTCCCAAGCTGCGCGTCGGCAAGTTCAAGGACGGACAGGCGGTGATCCGCCATTCGGGCCACTTCACGCTCGACCGCAATCCCGAACCCGGCGACGAGAACCGTGTCGAGCTGCCGCATCCCGAACTCTTCGGCATCCTCGAGAAGGGCCAGCGGCTGCTGATCAACGACGGCAAGATCCGCCTGCGGGTGATCCGGGCCGATGCGAACGAGATCCTGTGTTCGGCCGAAGTCGGCGGAGTGATCTCCGACCGCAAGGGCGTCAATGTGCCCGATGCCGAAGTGCCGATCCCCGCGATGACCGAGAAGGACCGCAAGGATCTTGCCTTTGCGGTCGAACAGGGGGTCGACTGGATCGGTCTCAGCTTCGTCCAGCGGCCTGAAGACCTGGCCGAAGCGCGCAAGCTGATGGGGCCTGGGATCGCGCTATGCGCCAAGATCGAGAAGCCGATGGCGGTACGGCGGCTGGGCGAGATCATCGAGCTGTCCGACGGGATCATGGTGGCGCGCGGCGATCTTGGCGTCGAGCTCGAACCGCAGGAAGTTCCGCCGCTGCAGAAGAAGATCGTCAACGCCACCCGCATGGCGGGCAAGCCGGTGATCGTGGCAACGCAGATGCTCGAATCGATGATCGAGAGCCCGACCCCGACGCGGGCCGAGGTCTCCGACGTCGCCAACGCCGTCTATGACGGGGCCGATGCGGTGATGCTCTCGGCCGAGAGCGCAGCGGGCGAGTGGCCCGAGGAATCGGTCGCGATGATGGACAAGATCGCGGTGCAGGTCGAACGCAGCGAGGACTACAAGGCGCGGGTGCGCTTTCTCGACACGCCGCCCGATGCGACCACCGCCGATGCGCTCAGCCATGCCTGCATGACCATTGCGGACACCGTCTCGATCAGCGCGATCACCGTGTTCACGTCGTCGGGCTCGACCGCGCGCCGGGTGGCACGCGAACGGCCCGATACGCCAATGCTGGTGCTCACCCCCTCGATGCGGACCGCGCGGCGCGTCGGCCTGCTGTGGGGCGCCCATGCCGTGGCGACCAAGGACATCGGCAGCTTCGAAGAGATGATCGCCAAGGGCAAGCGGATGGCGCTGCGCCACGGCTTCGGCAAGGCAGGCAACAAGCTGATCGCGCTCGCCGGCGTCCCCTTCGGCACCCCGGGCGCCACCAATCTGCTCCACGTCGTCACCCTCCACGGCGACGAGCTCAAGGGTTTCGGCGAGTAGTCGACCTGCCGTTTCAAAAAAGAACCCCCGCCGAAGCGGGGGTTTTTTGAGTTTCGAGCTCATAGGCAAAGCCTGAGCCCTTCGGGTCGCTTGGTCCCCCTACCCCAGCCTTGTTGCAGAACGGAGTCACACGGCGGCACCGGCCCATTGTGGCACGATGCCCAGGGCAAATGTGACCGGCCGCCGAGGCCGTCACAATGCCCGGATCGGGCGTCTACCTTGTAATTTTTTTACAATCCGCTATATGGGAATTGCCTAACGTCGCTTGCGACGGAAGTTGATCGCCGCCCAAGCGGCTCCTCTTTCCTTTCACGCTGCATGGCTCCGCGCAGGGATTCTCCCGTGTGCGGGACACTCCTGCACGCGAGGAAATCAATTGGCGAAGGAAGAGCTCATCACATTGGAAGGCGAGATCGACGAGATCCTGCCCGACGGTCGTTTCGGCGTAACGCTGGACAATGAGCATCGCATCATCGCCTACACGGCCGGAAGAATGCGCCGTTTCCGTATCCGCTCGGTCGTTGGCGACCGGGTGCACGTGGAAATGACGCCCTACGACCTGACCAAGGGACGGATCATCTACCGTGAACCGACCCCGGGCCAAGGCACCAGGGGCGCACGCAGGCGCAACTTCAGGCGCTGATACCCACATAGAATTGCGGCGAACCGCCGCTGAAGAGAAGACAATGAATTACAGAATTTTCGGCGCGTTTGCGCGCCGCGCACCTACGCAGCCGAGGCATATTGCCGAACCGATTGCCCCGACAGGGGCGATGACCCTTCCGGCAGCCTTGTCGATTCCCGAATTGCGACAGCTCGTCGCCGCGATGGTCGACTGAAGCACCGAATGCGACCGCACCACTCTCCGCGCGAACCGCGCCGGAGCAGGAGAACCAGAATGGACCTGAACCTCGAATATGCTGCGCACCAGGAGGCCTTGATCCGTGCCGGGGACGCGGTCGAGTCTGCCGAACGCAGCGCCCATCTGGCCGATGCATCGCGCATCGCCGCCCGCATCTTCACCTATCAGAACAAGCTCGGTGCCGCCGCGGCCTGCGCGTGGAGCGCGGCGCAGCTTGGTTCGGCCGACCGCCCCTGATACGCTCTCTCGGGCATAAGCCCGTCACGCAGCAAGCAGCGATTGTCCCATGATGTGCGCGAGCGTCGCCTCGTGCAGCGGCTCCTCGAGTGCAATTCCGGCGCGTTGATCTTCGATCCACACGACGCTGGCGCCCTGCCAACCGAGTCCGGGCAGCTTGACCGAAACGCGTTCCCACACGTCCGCGCCCCAGCCGCGGGCGTCGACCATGCAGCCGCCGAGCGAGATATCGAGGATATCGAGCACCATCTTGCGCCCGTTGCGATAGCGGCATTCCACCTGCGGAAGCTTCCTGCCTTGCGAACCCGGTGTAGTCATCATCGCGACTATCCTTTCTCTCGTTCCATCCGGTGTGCTTCAGAAGGAGTAACCTGCGATGTTTGCCAGCATCGTACCGATCATGGCGCATTTTGCGTTACACCGCGGCATTGACAGGCGCAGTTGCGGAACGCGGTTAATTCGGAAACACTTCGCCCAATCCGGCCGCCGGGATCATGGCCGAACGTCGAAACCGCCGAGGAAGGCGGCGACATTGTTGCCTAGGGCGCTGACCGCGTACCCCCCTTCCATGACTATTAACGCCGGCAGGCCGGTGGCGTGAATGCGCCGGGCCATGCGCGAAAAATCTTTCGTCTGCAGCGCGAAGCTTGAAATCGGATCGTCTTCAAATGTGTCCGCCCCGAAAGAAACGACAATGAGTCGTGCCCCCCAGCCGACGATCGCCTCGAGCGCTTGGTCCAGCGCTCCCTGGTAGCCGTGCCAATCTGTCCCGCGCGGCAGCGGAAGGTTGAGAGTCGTGCCCTCGCCCGAACCTTCTCCCTGCTCGTCGGCATGCCCCCAGTAGAACGGGTAATCGGTCACCGGGTCGGCATGGATCGAGGCGAAGAACACCTCGCCATCCTCGTAGAAGATGTCCTGCGTGCCGTTGCCATGGTGATAGTCGACATCGAGAATGGCGACCGGACCCAGGCCCATTGCGCTTGCCGCGCGCGCCGCGACCGCGACATTGTTGATGAAGCAATAGCCGCCCATGTAGTCGGCCCCCGCGTGGTGGCCCGGCGGGCGGCACAGCGCGAAGGCATGGCGATCGCCAGCAGCAATCGCATCGAGCGCCGACAGTGCCGCTTGCGCCGACCAATAGGCGGCATCCCACGTCCCTGCAGCGATGGGAGTGGCGGCATCCATTGACCACGCGCCGAGCTTGGCATCGATCCGTTCGAACTGCAGCTTGCGGCGCCGCACGATCGGGAAACCATAGCCGATTGCATCGCCCTGGCGGCCCGCGGCCAGCCACTCATCATGCGCGGCCCGCAGGAAGGCGAGATAGTCGGGATCATGCACCGCTTCGAGCGGAGCCATGCCATGATCGCGGGCTTCCTCGCCACCACCGCAAACTGCAAGAATCTGCGCCAATCGGTCAGGGCTTTCGGCGAAAGGAACCCAATCGCCATTGTGTAGTTCGCGTTCGGGCGCATGGCCCATTTGCGCAGGGTGATAGAACAGCCTCATGAAAGAGACTGCTAAGCGAGATCAGCCGTGCAGGCTAGCATGCGCCAACCGCGCCCGCGCTTCCGCCTCACCGATCAGCGGCAGCAGTTCCTTCATGTCCGGGCCATGATCCATGCCCGTCAGCGCCTGGCGCAGCGGGAGGAACAGCGGCTTGCCCTTGCGCCCGGTCGCTTCCTTGAGCGCGCCGGTGAGCTGATGCCAGGGGTCATCGCCCCAGCTCAACAGGTTTGCCGCCTGCGCAAGAAATGCGCGATCCTCGGCCGAAAATTCGAGCTGGTCGATCGGGCCGGTGACGAGCCGCCACCACTCGCCCGCCTCGCCGACGGTCGAAAGATTGGGCTGCACCGCGCGCCAGCCCGCCTCGTCCATCCCGGCAGGCAGGCGTTCCTGCACATCGGCGTAGGACATCTGGTGGACGATGGCAGTATTGATCCGCTCAAGCTCGGCATCGTCGAACTTGGCCGGGGCGCGACCGAAGGTCGACAGATCGAAGCTGTCGAGCAGCACCTGGCGGTCGGCAATCGGCTCGACCGGGAGCGAGGTGCCGAGCCGCGCGAGCAACGCAACCAGCGCATCGGGTTCGATTCCCTTCTCGCGGAAGGCATCGCAGCCGAGCGAACCGAGCCGTTTGGAGAGCTTGCCTTCGCGCCCGACCAACAGAGCCTCATGCGCAAAGCGCGGCGGTTCGCTGCCCAGCGCGCTGAACATCTGGAGCTGGACCGCGGTGTTGGAAACATGGTCCTCGCCGCGCAGAACATCGGTCACACCCATGTCGATATCGTCGACCGCGCTGGGCAACATGTAGAGCCAGCTGCCGTCGGCGCGGCGGACCACCGGATCGGACAGCGCGGCGGGATCGAAATGCTGCTTGCCGCGGACCCCGTCGTCCCATTCGATCGGCGCATCGTGGTCGAGCTTGAAGCGCCAGTGCGGCGCCGTGCCTTCAGCCTCTTTCGCCGCGCGCTCCGCATCGCTCAGCTTGAGCGCGCCGCGATCGTAGATGGGGGGCAGGCCGCGACCAAGCAGCACCTTGCGCTTGAGATCCAATTCCTGCGCAGTCTCGTAGCAGGGATAGACCCGCCCCGCTTCGCGTAGCCTCTCGAACGCCGCGTCATAGGTCGCGAGCCGCTGCGACTGTCGCTTTTCCCCTTCCGGTTCGATGCCGAGCCAGGCGAGATCGGAACGGATCGCTTCGACATATTCCTCGCGCGACCGCTCGGCGTCGGTGTCGTCGATCCGCAGCAGGAACCGCCCACCCGCCTGTTTCGCGAGCATCCAGTTGTGGAGCGCGGTACGGATATTGCCGACATGAAGCCGCCCGGTGGGAGACGGAGCGAAACGGGTAACTGTAGTCATAGCCGAGCGCTTAGCGCGGGTTCGGTCCTATTGCGAGAACAGCGTGAGGCTATGTCCGCCGCCGGACAGTTCGATGCCGTTCGAGGGCGTACGTCCGATCGTGACGGCGGCATCCAGCGCCACACCCACGTCGACCAGACGCGGTGGCCAACCAATGGTGCAGATCGGCGGCGGCGGAACCCCCGGTGGTGTTGGAGACCCCGACGCGCGTGGCGAGCCGATCGCTAGAGCCGTGCCGTCGATCCGGTAGCTGCGGATCACTCCTGCACAGCGCGGCTCCCACCATATCTCGTTGTCATCCGCACTAAGCGTCAGTCCGTAGCGCTCGTCCAGCGCCTCACCGTCGATACCGGCGACGCGCCATTCTCCGGCCAGGCTCTCTATCGGGACAAGCGCGCCTGAGTTGGATGGCTCGTTCGGAGCCCCCACCCGGTCTTCCGGCGTTTCCTGCACGAAGTCAGGTTGGCAGGCGACCAGTGCCAGGAACGCGAGCAAAGCCGTAAACCATCGCATTCCGCGACAACGCACGGACGAATAAAAAGACCCCGCCGGAAGCGTGTGCCTCCAGCGGGGTCATTGTTGGTCAGCCAGTGACTGGCGGGCAGAGGATTATTCCTCTGCGGCTGCCTCTGCCGGAGCTTCGCTGCCGCCGCCAGAGCCGCCCATCGCCGCCTTCATCGCCTCTTCCGAGGGGATGGCGTCGGCTTCGGGCTCGACTTCGGTCTCGCCAGCCGCAACCAGCGCTTCCTGCTGCTTCTTCCACTGCGCACGGAGCGCAGCGTCGCGGCTGGAAGCGGTGACGCGCATGCGATTCATGCCCGCGCCGGTACCGGCGGGGATGAGACGGCCGACAATCACGTTTTCCTTGAGGCCGATCAGCGTGTCCTTCTTCCCTTCGACCGCGGCCTGCGTGAGCACGCGCGTGGTTTCCTGGAACGAAGCCGCCGAGATGAACGAACGGGTCTGCAGCGAGGCCTTGGTGATCCCGAGCAGGATCGGAGTGCCCTGCGCCGGAGCCTTGCCCTTGGCGAGCCTGCCGTTGATCTCCAGCATCTCGGCCAGGTCGACCTGTTCGCCCGGCAGCAGCGTGGTATCGCCGCCATCGGTGATCTCGACCTTCTGCAGCATCTGGCGAACGATCACCTCGATGTGCTTGTCGTTGATCTTCACGCCCTGCAGTCGGTAGACTTCCTGGATCTCGTTCACGAGATACTCGGCCAGAGCTTCGATCCCGAGAACTTCGAGGATGTCGTGCGGGTTGGGCGAGCCCGAGATGAGCGTATCGCCCTTCTTCACGAAGTCGCCTTCCTGCACGTCGATCACCTTGGTCTTGGGGATCAGGTACTCGACTGCATCACCTTCCTCCGGCACGATCGCGATCTTGCGCTTCGCCTTGTATTCACGGACGAATTCGATCTTGCCCGAAATCTTGGCGATGACAGCATTGTCCTTCGGCAGGCGCGCTTCGAACAGCTCGGCAACACGCGGCAGACCGCCGGTGATGTCGCGCGTCTTGGCTGCTTCGCGCGAAGCACGGGCAAGAATGTCACCCGCATCGACGTGCTGGCCGTCCTCGACCGAAAGCGAGGTACCCGGAGCGAGCATGTAGCGTGCCGCTTCGGTTTCTTCGCCCTTCTTGCCGGTTTCCTCGCCCAGCAGAGTGAGGCGCGGACGCAGGTCTTCCTTCTTCTTGCGGCCGCTGGCGCGAAGTTCGGTGACGACGCGCTGGGCAATGCCGGTCGCTTCGTCGACGCGCTCTTCCATCGTGGTGCCGTCGATCAGGTCCTGATAGCGAACCACGCCCGACTGTTCGGTGATGATCGGCAGGGTGAACGGATCCCACTCTGCCAGGCGTTCGCCTTCCTTCACCTGCGCGCCATCCTTGTGCATCAGCACGGTACCGTAAGGCACCTTGTGGATTTCGCGCTCGCGGCCTTCCTTGTCGATGACCGCCAGCTCGCCATTGCGAGCGAGCGACAGGATGCGGCCCTTCTTGTCGACGATGGTCGGCATGTCGCGATAAACGACCTTGCCGTCCGACACCGCTTCGAGATGCGAGGTTTCGTTGAGCTGCGCCGCACCACCGATGTGGAAGGTACGCATGGTCAACTGCGTGCCCGGTTCACCGATCGACTGTGCCGCGATCACGCCGACCGCTTCACCGATGTTGACCGGCGTACCGCGGGCGAGGTCGCGTCCGTAGCAGGTCGCGCAAACGCCCTGTTCGGCTTCGCAGACTAGCGGCGAGCGGATCTTGGCGACCTGCGTTTCGGCCTCCTCGATTTCCTTCACCATCGGCTCGTCGATCAGCGTACCGGCCTTGACGATCACGTCACCGGTCGAGGCGTTGACGATATCCTCGGCCACGGTGCGGCCCAGGATACGCTCGCCGAGCGAAGCGATGACGCTGCCGCCCTGGACGATCGCACGCATTTCGAGCGCGTTCTCGGTCTTGCAGTCCTCGGTCACGATCACGCAGTCCTGCGACACGTCGACCAGGCGGCGGGTCAGGTAACCTGAGTTCGCCGTCTTGAGCGCGGTGTCGGCCAGCCCCTTACGAGCGCCGTGGGTCGAGTTGAAGTACTCGAGAACGTTGAGGCCTTCCTTGAAGTTCGAGATGATCGGGTTCTCGATGATCTCGCCCGACGGCTTGGCCATCAGGCCGCGCATACCGGCGAGCTGCTTCATCTGCGCCGGGCTACCACGGGCACCCGAGTGGCTCATCATGTAGATCGAGTTGATCTCGGCTTCCTTGCCGTCCTTGTCGATCGGGCGCGACTTGATCTTTTCCATCATGGCATCGGCCACCTGGTCGCCGCAACGGCTCCAGGCGTCGATCACCTTGTTGTACTTTTCCTGCTGGGTGATCAGGCCGTCCTGGTACTGCTGTTCGTAATCGGCCACCAGCGACTTGGTCTGTTCGACCAGTTCGATCTTCTCTTCGGGGATGATCATGTCGTCCTTGCCGAACGAGATGCCGGCCTTGAACGCGTGGCGGAAGCCCAGCGCCATGATGGCGTCGGCGAAAAGCACAGTGTCCTTCTGGCCGGTGTGGCGATAGACCTCGTCGATAACGTCGGCGATGTCCTTCTTGGTCAGCAGGCGGTTGACGATGTCGAAGGGAACCTTGTGGTTCTTCGGCAGGCATTCGCCCAGCAGCATGCGACCCGGGGTCGTGATGAAGCGCTTCATCTCGACATTGCCGTCTTCATCGGCCTGCGGAACGCGGGCGATGATGCGGCTGTGAAGCGAAACCGACTTCACTTCGAGCGCCTGGTGCACTTCGGCCATGTCGGCGAAACGCGGCAGCTTCTCGATCTTGGTGCCGTCCTTTTCCTCGATGTACTCGGGCGTCTTTTCCTGCCGTTCCATCGACAGGTAATAGAGACCGAGAACCATGTCCTGCGAAGGCACGATGATCGGCTTGCCGTTGGCGGGCGAGAGGATGTTGTTGGTCGACATCATCAGCACGCGCGCTTCCAGCTGGGCCTCGAGGCTCAGCGGTACGTGCACGGCCATCTGGTCGCCGTCGAAGTCGGCGTTGAAGGCAGCGCAGACCAGCGGGTGAAGCTGGATCGCCTTGCCCTCGATCAGCACGGGCTCGAACGCCTGGATGCCGAGACGGTGAAGCGTCGGCGCGCGGTTCAGGAGAACCGGGTGCTCGCGGATGACTTCATCCAGGATATCCCAGACTTCCTTGCGCTCCTTCTCGACCCACTTCTTCGCCTGCTTGAGGGTCATCGAAAGACCCTTGGCGTCGAGACGGGCGTAGATGAACGGCTTGAACAGCTCGAGCGCCATCTTCTTCGGCAGACCGCACTGGTGCAGCTTGAGTTCCGGACCGGTCACGATGACCGAACGGCCCGAATAGTCGACGCGCTTACCGAGCAGGTTCTGGCGGAAGCGACCCTGCTTGCCCTTGAGCATGTCGCTGAGCGACTTCAGCGGACGTTTGTTCGCACCGGTAATGACGCGGCCACGGCGGCCGTTGTCGAACAGCGCGTCTACCGCTTCCTGCAGCATGCGCTTTTCGTTGCGGACGATGATGTCCGGCGCGCGCAGCTCGATCAGGCGCTTCAAGCGGTTGTTACGGTTGATGACGCGGCGATAGAGATCGTTGAGGTCCGAGGTCGCGAAACGACCGCCGTCCAGCGGGACGAGCGGGCGCAGTTCCGGCGGAATGACCGGAATGACTTCGAGGATCATCCATTCGGGACGGTTGCCCGAATCGATGAAGCTTTCGACGACCTTCAGGCGCTTGATGATCTTCTTCGGCTTGAGCGCGGACTTGGTGGTCGCGAGCTCTTCGAGCAGGTCTTCGCGTTCCTGTTCGAGGTCGAGATCCATCAGCATCAGCTTGACCGCTTCGGCACCGATGCCGGCGCTAAAGGCGTCTTCGCCATACTCGTCCTGCGCTTCGAGGAGTTCGTCCTCGGTCAGCAGCTGGAACTTCTCAAGCGCGGTCAGGCCAGGCTCGGTAACGATGTAGCTCTCGAAATAGAGCACGCGCTCGAGCTGCTTCAATTGCATGTCGAGCAGCAGGCCGATACGCGAGGGCAGCGACTTGAGGAACCAGATGTGCGCGACCGGCGCAGCCAGTTCGATGTGTCCCATGCGCTCGCGGCGAACCTTGGTCACGGTAACTTCGACGCCGCACTTCTCGCAGACGACGCCCTTGTACTTCATGCGCTTGTACTTGCCGCACAGGCATTCGTAATCCTTCACCGGGCCGAAGATGCGGGCGCAGAAGAGGCCGTCACGCTCGGGCTTGAAGGTCCGATAGTTGATCGTCTCGGGCTTCTTGATCTCACCGAAGGACCACGAGCGGATACGCTCGGGGCTGGCGATCCCGATCTGGATCTGGTCGAAGGTTTCCGGCTTTGCGAGCTGGTTGGTGAATTTGGTCAGTTCGTTCATTTTTCAATTCCCGTACGGGTGAAATTCTAGGGCGCGGATGAGGAGGGGGCCAAAAAGCAAATAACTCGGCCCGCTCCCCTTATTCCGCTGCCTCCGGCCATTCGTCCTCGTCTTCGTCGCCTTCGGTCAGCGACTTGAGTTCGACGTTGAGGCCCAGCGAGCGCATTTCCTTCACGAGCACGTTGAAGCTCTCCGGAATGCCCGCTTCGAAGGTGTCGTCGCCCTTGACGATCGCTTCGTAGACCTTGGTCCGACCGACCACGTCGTCCGACTTGACGGTAAGCATTTCCTGCAGGGTGTAGGCAGCGCCATAGGCCTGCAGCGCCCAGACCTCCATTTCGCCGAAACGCTGGCCGCCGAACTGCGCCTTACCGCCCAGCGGCTGCTGGGTGACGAGCGAGTAGGGGCCGATCGAGCGAGCGTGGATCTTGTCGTCGACGAGGTGATGGAGCTTCAACATGTAGATGTAGCCCACGGTCACCTTGCGGTCGAAGGCATCGCCGGTGCGCCCGTCGTAGAGCGTTACCTGGCCCGAACCGTCGAGGCCGGCCTTCTCGAGCATCGCGGTGACATCGCCTTCGCGCGCGCCGTCGAACACCGGGGTGCCCATCGGCACGCCATTGGTGAGGTTGCCGGCCAGCTCGACGATCTCGGCGGTGGAACGCGCCTCGATCTCGTCGTGGTACTGCTCGCCGTAAACGTCCTTCAGCTTCTCGACGACGGCTGCCGGAGGCTTGGCCTTGGCATAGTCTTCGGCGGCGTCCGGATTGGCAGCCCGCCATTCCTCGAGCGCAGCAGTAACCTGCTGGCCGAGACCGCGCGCGGCCATGCCGAGGTGCGTTTCGAAGATCTGGCCGACGTTCATGCGCGAAGGAACGCCGAGCGGGTTGAGCACGATGTCGACCGGCGTACCGTCCTCGAGGAACGGCATGTCTTCGGCCGGCAGGATGCGCGAAATCACACCCTTGTTACCGTGACGGCCGGCCATCTTGTCGCCCGGCTGCAGCTTGCGCTTCACCGCGACGAAGACCTTGACCATCTTGAGCACGCCGGGAGCGAGTTCGTCACCGCGTTCGAGCTTTTCCTTGCGGTCCTCGAACTTGTCTTCGATGCCCTTGACGGCTTCGTCGTACTGCGACTTGACGGCTTCGATCTGCGCCTGGCGGTTGTCTTCGGCGACCGCGAACTTGAACCATTCGTGGCGCTCGACTTCCTCAAGCAGAGCCTCATCGATCGTGACGCCCTTCTTGATGCCCTTGGGCGCTGCCGAAGCGGTCTGGCCGAGCAGCATGTCGCGCAGACGGTTGTAGGTCGCCCGGTTGAGGATCGCGCGTTCGTCCTGGCTGTCCTTGCGCAGGCGCTCGATTTCCTCGTGCTGGATGGCGCGCGTACGGTCGTCGATCTCGATACCGTGGCGGTTGAACACGCGCACTTCGACGATCGTCCCGGCCACACCCGGCGGCAGGCGCAGCGAAGTGTCGCGCACGTCCGATGCCTTCTCACCGAAGATGGCGCGCAGGAGCTTCTCTTCCGGCGTCATCGGGCTTTCACCCTTGGGCGTGATCTTGCCGACGAGGATGTCACCCGGGTGCACTTCGGCGCCGATGTAGACGATGCCCGCTTCGTCGAGGTTGCGCAGGGCTTCCTCGCCAACATTGGGAATGTCGCGGGTGATGTCTTCCGGACCGAGCTTGGTGTCGCGCGCCATGACCTCGAATTCCTCGATATGGATCGAGGTGAACACGTCATCCTTCACGATGCGTTCGGAGATCAGGATCGAGTCTTCGTAGTTGTAGCCGTTCCACGGCATGAACGCGACGAGGCTGTTGCGGCCCAGCGCGAGTTCACCGAGGTCGGTCGAAGGACCGTCTGCGATGATGTCGCCGGCTTCGACCGTCTCGCCCACCTTCACCAGCGGACGCTGGTTGATGCAGGTGTTCTGGTTCGAACGCTGGAACTTCTGCAGACGATAGATATCGACGCCCGACTGGCCGGGTTCGACGTCGCCGATAGCGCGGATGACGATACGGGTCGCGTCGACCTGGTCGACGATCCCGCCGCGGGTGGCGGTGATCGCCGCGCCGCTGTCACGCGCCACGGTTTCCTCCATGCCGGTGCCGACGAAAGGCGCTTCGGCCTTCACCAGCGGTACGGCCTGGCGCTGCATGTTCGAGCCCATCAGCGCGCGGTTGGCGTCATCGTTTTCCAGGAACGGAATGAGCGATGCCGCAACCGAGACGAGCTGCTTGGGGCTGACGTCCATCAGCGTGACCTGGTCGCGCGGGGCCATAAGGTTGTCGCCGTGCTGGCGGGCCGAGATCAGCTCCTCGACGAAGGCACCCTTGCCGTCGAGTTCGGCCGAAGCCTGCGCGACGGTGTGCTTCTGCTCTTCCATCGCCGAGAGGTAGACCACGTCCTGCGTGACCTTGCCGTCCTTCACTTCGCGATAGGGCGTTTCGATGAAACCGTACTTGTTGACCCGGCTGAACGAGGCCAGCGAGTTGATCAGGCCGATGTTCGGACCTTCCGGCGTTTCGATCGGGCAGATGCGGCCATAGTGCGTCGGGTGAACGTCGCGAACTTCAAAGCCAGCGCGCTCGCGGGTGAGGCCGCCCGGGCCAAGCGCCGAAACGCGGCGCTTGTGGGTGACTTCCGACAGCGGGTTGGTCTGGTCCATGAACTGCGAAAGCTGCGAAGAGCCGAAGAACTCGCGCACCGCGGCCACGGCGGGCTTCGCGTTGATCAGGTCGTTCGGCATCACGGTCGACACATCGACCGAGCTCATGCGTTCCTTGACCGCGCGTTCCATGCGCAGCAGGCCGACGCGGTACTGGTTTTCGAGCAGTTCGCCGACCGAGCGGACACGGCGGTTGCCGAGGTTGTCGATGTCGTCGACTTCGCCCTTGCCGTCCTTGAGGCCGACGAGTTCCTTCACCACGGCCAGGATGTCTTCCTTGCGCAGCGTGGTGACGGTGTCCTCGGCGTCGAGGCTGAGGCGCATGTTGAGCTTGACGCGGCCGACCGCGGAAAGGTCGTAGCGCTCGCTATCGAAGAACAGGCCTTCGAACAGCGCTTCGGCGGTTTCCTTCGTCGGCGGTTCGCCCGGACGCATGACCTTGTAGATCGCCTCCAGGCCCTCGTCGCGGTTCTCGGCCTTGTCGGCCTTGAGCGTGTTGCGGATCCACGGGCCGGTGTTGACGTGATCGATGTCGAGCAGTTCGAGCTTGTCGATCCCGGCATTGTCGAGCGCTTCGAGGTTCTCGGGTGCAACTTCGTCGCCCGCCTCGATGTAGATGCGGCCGGTCTTCTCGTCGATCAGGTCGTTGGCGGCGTAGCGGCCGAAGATTTCCTCGGTCGGCAGCAGCAGGTTGGCAAGACCGTCCTTGGCCGCCTTGTTGGCGGCGCGGGGCGAAATCTTCTGGCCGGCGGGGAAGACTTCCTCACCGGTCTTGGCGTCGACCAGCGCGAAGGCCGGCTTCTGGCCGCGCCACTGTTCCGGCACGAACGGGATCTTCCACCCGTCCTTGGCGCGTTCCCAGGTGATCTTGTCGTAAAAGAAGTCGAGGATTTCCTCGCTGTCGAGGCCCAGCGCATAGAGCAGCGCAGTGACCGGCAGCTTGCGCTTGCGGTCGATGCGGACGTTGACGATGTCCTTGGCATCGAATTCGAAATCGAGCCACGAACCACGATAGGGAATGACGCGCGCAGCGAACAGCAGCTTGCCCGAGCTATGGGTCTTGCCACGGTCATGGTCGAACAGCACACCCGGCGAACGGTGCATCTGCGAGACGATGACGCGCTCGGTACCGTTGATGATGAAGGTACCGTTGTCCGTCATCAGCGGCATGTCGCCCATGTAGACGTCCTGCTCCTTGATATCGAGGACGGAGCGGGTTTCGGTTTCCTGGTCGACTTCGAACACGATCAGGCGCAGCGTGACCTTCATCGGCGCAGCGAAGGTAATCCCGCGCTGGCGGCATTCGGTGGTGTCGTACTTGGGATCTTCCAGCTCGTAATGGACGAAGTCCAGTTCGGCGGTGCCGGCGAAGTCGCGGATCGGGAAAACGCTGCGCAGCGTCTTTTCGAGTCCGGAAACATAGCCCGTTTCCTTGTCCGACCGCAGGAACTGCTCGTAGCTCTCGCGCTGAACCTCGATCAGGTTCGGCATCTGGACGACTTCGTGGATGTCGCCGAAGATCTTGCGGATGCGTCGCTTCGCGGTACCCGAAGCCTTGGTTTTCGGGGCCTTCGCCTTGGTAGCCATGAGGGAGATAACCTCTTTGTGTTGCGCCGGGGCACATGATCCCCGGTCTCGTGAACTCGTGTCGGTCACACGGAAAAGGGCTCCGATATCGAGACGCAAAAAGGCCGCAGCGATAGGCGCACCTCTCTCGGAGCGCAGCTGCAGCTTTGACAAGCGTCGCGAATATGGAGCCCGCTGCTTCCATTCCTTGGCCGATCCCCGCGCATGAATCAGCCTTGCTCGAAGCACGCGGTTGGAGTGGCATGTAGGAACAGCGGCAGGGTTTGTCAAACCCGCTAATCGCCGACCAATGCGAGGCTCGTAAGTATCGGTGATTTTTGTGCTATATGCGAATCGACGCCGGGGGATTGAGGCATGGCTGGCAGATTCGGTATGGCGCTGGTGCAGGCATTCGCGGCGCTGCTCGCAATCCTCTCGCTTGCGAGCGCTTCATGGGCCGAAGAAGCACCTTCGCGCGTGATTGCAGTGGGCGACCTGCACGGCGACCACGCGGCGTGGAAGGACATCGCGCGCGCAGCGGGCCTGATGGATGCCAAGGGCCGCTGGACCGGAGGGGATAGCGTCCTCGTCCAGATGGGCGATGTGACCGATCGCGGCCCCGATTCACTCAAGATCATTCGCAGCCTCCAGGCGCTCGAAGCGGATGCGCCGAAGAGCGGTGGCCGTGTCGTTGTCCTGCTGGGCAATCACGAGGCGATGAATGTCATCGGCGACCTGCGCTATGTCCATCCCGGCGAATACGCCGCCTTCGCCGACCGCAAGTCTAAGCGGCGCCGCGACCTGACCTGGAAGGCCAATCGCGAAATGATCGAGGCAGGCTACGGTGCCCTTGATCCGCCGATCGGGCCGGAGGAAGCCAAGGAACGCTGGTTCGCCGACACCCCGCTGGGCAAGCTCGAGCACCGACGTGCCTGGTCGCCGGGAGGCGAACTGGCGCAATGGGCCGCTGGCCGGCCTGCGGTGGTGCAGGTCGGCACGACGATTTTTGTCCATGGCGGGCTGAGCGCCGAGCGCGCGGTCGAGCCGCTCGATGTGCTCAACGCGCGATTTGCGGCGGCGCTGGCGCCCGGCGAAGAGGTGGATCGCAGCGTGCTCGAGGATCCGCTTGGGCCGCTGTGGTATCGCGGAAATATCACGCGCGCGCCGGAAGAGGTCGAACGTCCTGCGATCGCCGAGGAGCTGGCCCAGGTCCTGACCCGCTATTCGGCCAGCCGACTGGTGGTGGCGCATACGCCTTCACTTGATGGGATACTGGCCGATCATGGTGGCCGCCTGCTGCGCGTCGATACCGGGATCGCGGCGCATTACGGAGGCCCCGCGACTTATCTCGAGCTGATCGGCGAACGGGCGATCGCCCACCAGCGTGCGCCCGATGGGACATGGACCAGCCGCGAATTGCCACTGACCGGGGAGGTTACGCCATGAAGAGGTTTCTGTTCGGACTGGCCGGAACGCTGGCGCTGGCCAGTGTGGCATCGGCGCAGGAGGCTCCCGACAAGGTGACGCCGCTGTTCGCCCAGGATACGCCGCTCGACCTTACGCTCTCCGGCCCGATCAACAAGATTGCGCGCGGAGCCGAGCGTTCGACCGATGCCTATCCTGCGACGCTTGAGACGGCGGGCGAGAGCCACGCGATCACGCTGGCAGCGCGCGGAATCTCGCGGCGTCGGCGCGAGAATTGCCGCTTCCCGCCGCTGCGCATCCGCCTGTCGGAGAAGCCCGCCGAGACCTCGCTGATGCACAAACAGGGCAGCCTCAAGCTCGTTTCGCATTGCCGCGACCAGGGCAGCTACGACCAGACGGTGCTGCGCGAATACGCCGCCTACCGGCTTTATAATGCGGTGACGCCCGAAAGCCTCAAGGTCCGGCTGGCGCGCATCACCTATAACGATGACGGCAAGGTGCTGACCACCCGCCTCGGTTTCCTGATCGAGGATGCCGACGATGCGGCAAGACGGCTCGGCCTGAAAGAGGTCGACACCGGCAATTTCCGCTCCAGCGCACTCATCCCGCAGGACGCCGCGCGTTACGGTCTGTTCCAGTACATGATCGGAAACACGGATTGGGACATGACCATGGGGCCCGATCCCAAGGATTGCTGCCATAATTCCAAGGTTCTCGGCGCCAGCAAGGAAGCGCGGAGCGACCTTACGCCCCTGCCTTACGATTTCGACAATTCGGGTCTGGTCGATGCCCCCTATGCGGTGCCCAATGCCGTGCTCAAGATCCGCTCGGTCACCCAGCGGGTCTATCGCGGCTATTGCAGCGTCAACGCGCTGGTCCCGGCAGAAGCCCAGCGCTTGCGCGATGCGCGCCCTGCCCTGCTGGCCGAACTGCGCAGCATCCCCGGGCTCGAGCCGAAGACTCTGCAGGACATGGAGAAGTATCTCGGCGGCTTCTTCGATGACATTGCCGACGATCAGGCGCTGGAAAAGAACCTGCTTTCGAAGTGCCGCTAGGCTTGCCGGCCCAGGCGGCTAGCCGCGTTCGCTGCCCTCGCCCGATTGGGTGTGATCCTCGGCAATGGGGCCTGCGCCTTCCACCTCGTCTTCGGGATTACTCGGCCTGAGATAGCGGTGCGTCCCGGTGACGCCGCCATAGTCGGCCACCCACAGGAACGCGAAGGCGTAGTTGAACATCACTGTCATGACGAGTGCGATCTCGAGCGCGCCGATGCCCGCTGCCAGGCCGATCCCGATCGCCAGGAGGATGTAGATCGCATCGCCCGAACTCTTGAGCGTGTTGCGGAACCTTACCCCGCCGACGATTCCCGCCAGAGAGAATGCCAGAGCCAGCGAATTGTGCACCATCACGACGATGGCGGTGACCGCGATCGGCAGCACGATCATGGTTTCGACCAGCGCCTGGTCGTATTCCTTGCGGCTGCGGCTAGCCATGTAGACCCAGGTCACCGGCAGGGTGGTGAGCAGCGCGCCCGCCACCGCGACGAACAGCCAGGTGACCGATCCGCCCAGGTTGGCTGCGCGTTCCGCGCCGATGTTCACGCTTTCAAGCGGGTTGCCCTTGGGACCGGAAAGCAGTGTCTGCGCGCCGCCGATCGGGAGGAATTCGCCCAGCGGCGGGTGGATCGAGACGGCCGCAAACACAATTCCCGTGACCAGCGCATAGAATAGCGTCAGCCGGACGAACAGGCGTGCCACTCTCATCCTTGCCCCTCCCAAACCCCGGACGAAAACATCGTTCTCGCAATAGCATAGGCAGGAATCGCTGGCGATCAAAACCGAGTGGGTAGGGAAAATCGCCACGAGCGGTGCTAGTTGAGCCGATATGTCGCCAACCGGACTTCGTGGCCGACCCGCCCATCCCGACATCCTCACGCCGGCCGAATGGCGCGTGGCCGAGGGCGTACGCCATGGGCTGACTAACCAGCAAATCGCGCGAAGGCAGGAGATCAGCGCCAACGCGGTGAAGTTCCATGTCTCCAACATCCTCTCGAAGCTGGGGATGCGGTCGCGGGCGGAATTGAAGCGCTGGCCGGGGATCGACGCCATGAGCGCCATGCAAAGGAGGATCGACATGGTCGAGGAAATTCCGTTCGGCACCATCGGGCAGATCGCCCGCTCGGTCAGCGACATCGAGGAATCGAGACGCTGGTACCGCGACGTCTTGGGGCTGGAGCCGCTGTTCGACGCCGGGACGCTCGCCTTCTTTGCCTGCAACGGGGTCCGGCTGATGCTGACGGAGGGTGAGGCTGCGGCAGAATCGCTGCTCTATTTTCGCGTCGATGATCTTCACGGCGAGTTCGCCCGGCTGGAAGAGCGGGGCGCCAAGGTCCTTTCAGCGCCGCATCGCATCCATACCCATGAGGACGGCAGCGAAGAGTGGATGGGCTTCGTCGAGGACAATGACGGACGGCCGTTGGCGCTGATGTCGGTCGTGCCAGCGCAAAACTAGCATCGATTCGGCGGCGAATCGGGAATCCGTGCCGGATTCGGACGCCTCAGCTCCTCACATATCGATGTTCGATATGCCGCTATCTCGCGAAACAATAAGTGAAATATCGATTTTCGATATTATCGATTGACAATAAGAGAGACTCGCCTTATTGATTATCGATATTGAAATTAAAGGAGATCGATAAATGACACGTTTTGCTTCCCATTCCGCCGCTTTCGTAGCTGCCCTTTTCGTCACCGTTGCCTCGCTCAATGCGATCGTGACCGTCCCGGCCGTCGAGGCAGCCGTGATCGTCGCCCCCGTGCTCGCCTGAGCCGCTTCGGACCGCGAAAGGACCCCCTGATGTTTTCCCACCGCAACGACCCACTGCTGCTGGCCGGCCGCGTGCTGACCATCATCATGCAGGGGCTGCTCGGCTTCGCCGCAGTTGCCCTCGCCATCGCCACCCCCGTGATCCTGCTCATGCGGGGCAGGATCAATCTAGAGATCGCCGAGAAATATGGCGATGCCGCCTCGGCCTTCCCGACCCTGACGGTCGTTGGCCTCATGCTGCTGGGCTTCATCATCGTGACGGGCGCGTTCATCTTCTTCGGCAAGCTGCGCAAGATCATCGAGACCGTCGGCGACGGCGATCCCTTCGCGCCCGAAAATGCCGAAAGGCTCAACCTGATGGCCTGGCTGACGCTCGGGGTCCAGGTCCTGCTGATCCCCGCTGCAGCGCTGGGTGTTCTGGTCGCCAAATGGGCCGATCAGTTCGAGGGCGCCGATATTCACATCGACGCGGGGGTCGATCTCTCGGCGATCCTGCTGGTGATCGTGCTGTTCATCCTCGCCCGCGTGTTCCGCCACGGCGCGGCCATGCGCGAAGACCTGGAGGGGACCGTGTGATGACCATCAACGTGAAACTCGACGACCTGCTGCACGACCGCCGCATGACCCTCACCGAACTGGCCGACCGTGTAGGTCTGACCCTCGCCAACCTTTCGATCCTCAAGACCGGCAAGGCCAAGGCGATCCGTTTCTCGACCCTCGAAGCGATCTGCCGCGAGCTCGAATGCCAGCCAGGCGACCTGCTCGGTTACGACGCGGACTGATCTCTCGCTTTCCGGTCCAAGTCGCGGGCCGCCCCTCCCCCGGGGGCGGCCCTTTTCATTGGGCATCCACCTTCAACCCCTCACGATCGGCAATCGCTCCGGCAAAGGCCCAGCCGCCGAACGTCTCGGACACGGCTGCCGTCAGCACATTCTCACCTTGCCTGAGGTCGAGCATGACGGCGTCCTTGAAACCGACAGTGCCGAGAAAGAAGTGGTCGCGCACGCGCCAGCCGGCATCACCTTCGAACACGAGTTCGCCGTTGAGGAACAGGCGAACGCGGTCGGAATAGCCGAAATTCAGTCGTACCCGCCTGGCCCGGCTTGCATTGATCCGGGTCGATACGAGTACCGTATCCGCCCCGTCGTCGGGCGCAGCGGCGCGCGACAAGTCGGCAATCCCAAAGCTTTCGACCGCGACCGTGGCGATCTGGGGGAGGCTCGCCACCGCGCGCGGAAGAGCGAGCTGGCCCAACACCAGCGCCTCGTCGAACGGTTGCGAGACCGCCCAGCTTCCGATCACCCCATCCGGAGGTGTCTCGACCGCCGCGGGCTGGCCGATAATCGCCTCGCCCGGCGCCAGCGGCCGTATCGCCAGATTGGCAATGTCGATCCTGCCGCCAGGGCCGGACGAACGAAATGCGATCCCCCCGGTTCCGCGGTCGCTTGCCAGATCGGGCACATGGATGACCGGGGCAGTGCTGCCGTTGAAATAGAAGTCGGCCTTGTCGCCCGCGACCACGATCCTGACCCTGTTCCAGCCTTCATGGGTGTAGGCGAAGGGGGCGATCGCATTGGCATCGGTGAAGATCTGCCACGAGGTCAGCCCGCCGCGCACCGGCGTGTATTGGCCGGCATCGGGTTCGCCCGACTTGTGCTGGCGGAGATAGAAATATTCCGAATCCTGGCCATCGTCCGAGACGTGCCAGTTCACACCGCCGAAACCGAATTGATCGGCAAAGCTGATGTCGAATTCGATGACGCCTTCCGCAAATTCGGCATCTGCGAGCATGACCGCGGCACGGCTGACCGTGAGGACCTCGCGTCCGTCGCGCTGTGCAACGGAAACGCCGTCGGCATTGGCGAGAACCTTCAACTCGTAACCGCCGAAGCTGGGCGGATTGTCTTGCGCGGCCAGTGGCATGGCGAGGCTCGCCAGCACGAACGTGAGAGGGAAGATGGCGGGAGCTTTGGGCATCGATACCTCCGGAAAATCGGTGATTTCCGGCAGGGAAGCCGAGCGCAGCGCTCAAGGATTGAACGAAACGGCCATGCCACGCCTTTGGGCGTGGAATTCGCGCGGGCTCTCGCCCAGGATCGCGCGGCATTCGCGGATCAGATGCGCCTGATCGGAGAACCGGTTGCCCGCCGCAATCCCGGCCCAATCGGGCCGGTCGTACCGCTCTGCTTCGAGCAGTGCCGCCGTCAGTCTTAAACGCCGCGCCCAACCGCGAGGCGACAACCCGAACCGTTCGACGAAACCGCGCCGCAGGTGACGCGGGCTGATATCGGCGCGGTCGGCCAGTTCGCCCGGCGTGATCCGCCCTTCGGCAGACCGCGACAGCGCCGCCGCATAGCCGAGCCGGTCGATCTCGGCATCTGCGCCCTGCCGGGCGGTCACTTCGAGCATGCACTTCCAGGCGGAGACAAAGTCGTCCGCGTCGGCCAATTTCCTGACGTCACCGAACAGGTGCAGGAGGTGTGCGGGAACTTCCCGATCGTTTTCATGCAGTTCTGCCGCTCGTAGGCCAAGCGCAGATTCCATCCATTCCGGGGCGAGCCTCAGACCGTAGATCTCCTCGCCCGGTTCGGGACAATAGTGCCCGCCATCCGGGCGAACGCAGGTGATGTCGAACCGATAGCCGGTCGTCAGCCCGTTGCGATCAAACCTTCGCCTTATCGCCAGCGAGGGTTCGCTGTGCGGCAGGAGGCGATGCGCTTCGGGTCGGCCGTGATCGACCCGGCTGTGCCAGGCCAGATCGACCATGCTGGAACCCTGATGCTGGAGCCTCCATGCCCGATAGGAGCCCGTCCGGTGATCGGGCGCGGTGCCAGTGATTTGCAGGGCTGGTTCCATCGCCGCTAACCTAGCCCGCAATCGCCCTTGCGAAACTTCGGTTCTGCAGGCGACAAAGCGAGTCCGACACGCGGCATTCTCCTTGACTCGTCCGTACAAGCCGTTATTGGCGCGCCCCGACTGCTTTTGCGGTCATCCGTCCGAGACAGTTGCTGGCCAGGATCTGCCTGACCTTAATTTGCAGCCTAGACGGGGAAAAGAGATTTCGCGGGTCGCCAAATTTGGCGCTCGCTCGCATGCTCCTTTCGGCGCATGCACCCCTCCTTCCCTTTGTCGACGGACCTAGCCCGTGTCGGAGCATTCGCTGCGGCATGGACAATGTGAGCCGGCCATGCGGGAGCCATCCCGGATGGTCATAGTGAAGGAGTATGGCATGGATCGTTCGCAGAAAGCCGATGCGGTCGCCCAGCTCAACGAAGTCTTCAACGAGGTCGGCGTGGTGGTTGTCACCCGTAACCTCGGCCTGTCGGTCGCCCAGTCGACCGAACTGCGCTCGAAGATGCGTGAAGCCGGTGCGTCCTACAAGGTTGCGAAGAACCGTCTCGCCAAGCTCGCCCTGAAGGACACCGATTACGTCGGGCTCGAGGAATTCCTCAACGGCCCGACCGCGCTGGCCTGGTCGGAAGACCCGGTCGCGGCTGCCAAGGCCGCTGTCGATTTCGCCAAGTCGAACGACAAGCTGGAAATCGTCGGTGGCTCGATGGGCACGCAGGTGCTCGACGAAGCAGGGGTCAAGGCACTCGCCTCGATGCCCAGCCTCGACGAACTGCGTGGCAAGATCGTGGGTCTCATCAACGCCCCGGCAACCAAGGTTGCCCAGGTCGTCAATGCCCCGGCTGCCAAGCTTGCCCGCGTCTTTGGTGCCTATGGCACCAAGGAAGCTGCGTAAGACGAGGTTTTCGCAAACGCGATTTTTTCCGGGATCGACCCCGCAGGGGCATCCCAGCCGAATATTTTGGAGTGAAACATCATGGCCGATATCGCCAAGCTTGTTGAAGAACTGTCGAAGCTGACCGTCCTGGAAGCCGCTGAGCTTGCCAAGGCGCTCGAAGAAGAGTGGGGCGTTAGCGCCGCTGCTGCTGTTGCCGTTGCTGGCCCCGCCGCTGGTGGTGCCGATGGTGGCGCCGCTGCCGAAGAAAAGGACGAATTCGACGTCGTCCTGACCGGCGACGGTGGCAAGAAGATCCAGGTGATCAAGGAAGTCCGCGCCATCACCGGCCTGGGCCTCACCGAAGCCAAGGCTCTTGTCGAAGGCGCGCCGAAGCCCCTCAAGGAAGGCGTCAACAAGGCAGAAGCCGAAGAAATCAAGGGCAAGATCGAAGCAGCCGGCGGCACCGTCGAACTCAAGTAAGAGTTCGCGTCGCAACGACGCTTCGAACCCATTGGTTCAGGAGAGGGCGGTACCTGCGGGTGCCGCCCTTTTTCTATGCGTCGAGAACGGCCCCGCCTTGACGCAGTAGACGCCGCGCCCGCGCCGGAGGGATCGCCAGTTGCCGCGAGAACTCGCGGGTGAAATGGGACTGGTCGGCGTATCCGAGGCTATAGGCGACTTCTGCCACCGGCAGCCGGCGCCCAGCCAATAGGTGCCACGCCCGCGTAAGCCGGTATGCGCGCGCATACTCGCCGACACTGCACCCGTACCGTGCGCGAAAGCTGCGCGCGAGGTGAGAGGGGTGCACCGCCGCGATCGCCGCAAGCTCCGACAGGCTGGCCCGATCTCCCGGCGCGCAGGTGATGCGATCGCACACCCGATCGAGCCACGGCGCCCGCCCCTCATCGGCGGAGCAATCCGGCTCGCACATCAGGCCGAGAAACTCCGCACCGAGTGCCTCGATCGAGAGGTCGTCGTCGCTCGCCCGGTTGGCGGCAAACAGGCGAAGCAGCGCGAAGGAGGCGCGGTCGTCGAGCGTCTGTGAAGCGGGCGAACGCGGATGATAATCGCGCAGGCAAGCCAGTCGGCGATCGTCCACCTCGACGCAGAGAAAACGCGCGCCGCCCGCCGCGATCGAATCCTCGTGATCGAAGCCACCCTCGTGCCAGACGGCGCGGCCGGGTTCGAATTCCGCCACCGTATTCCCGAAGCGCGATTGATAACGGCCGGTCAGCAGCACGCTGACGAATGCTGATGTGTGCGCGTGACGCGGCACGTCACAACCGGCCCGATGATGCACCTCGGCGATTTGCAACCCGTCGAGGCTGCGCCTGTATTCGGGTTCACCGAAGAACTGCGTACCAGCATGTGGCTCGCGACAGTGGGTGCAATGTGCCTCGGGCATGGGGGGAGGCTGCGTGACTATGCCCGATCAAGTCAAACGCCGATGCACCGATCGTTCAAGATTTTCTACCAACGACTGGACTAGCCCTCCCAATTCGGCACCGGGAGGACACCAAAGATGCGAATGTTGGTCGTTGCAGCGTGGATGCTGGGCCTGGTCTGTGGGGCGCCCGCCTACGCCGAGGGGAATGACAGCGAGGCGATCATTGCCGATCTGGCCGAGGCCTATGGCGGGCCAGAGCGGCTCGAAGCAATCGCCGAGGTCGAGATCGACTGGGTCGGATATTTCCACGCGAGGTTCCAGAGCCGCCATACGGAGCCGCCATACGATCGCATCCCCACCCGCAACTTCTATTATCTCGACTACCGGTCGCGGCGCGGGGTCGAGGACAGTATCAGCGCCTGGGCCGGCGATCTGTCGATGGGGAACCGGTACATCTACACCGCCGACCGGGCGATCTCCCTCAACACGATCGAGAAAACCTACACGCCGGGCGGCATGGCCGAGATGCACGGGTTCGATAGCGCCGTTAACGCGGTTCGCGTCCGGCAAGGATGGGCGTGGGTGCGCGACCTGCTGCTCAACCCTCGCGCAGACCTCGTCCGTTCTGGAGAGCGCGAGCTGCGCGGCATCCGATACGACACGATCCAGTATGCCGATGGGCAGGTCACCATCTACCTCCATCCGGAGACCGGGCTGATCCATGCGCTGGCCCAGACAGCTGCTCCCGGCATGATGGGGGTCGAGGACGACACCTTGCGCGTCTACGACCAGTACTTCCGGCGAGACGGGATCTGGGTCAATCGTCGCGCGCGTTACTATCGCAGCGGCACGGCAACCGGCGACTATCTGCTGGCCGCGATCGACTTCTCGCCCGAAGACAGTGCGCGCTATTTCGAGGTGCCCCAAGGCTTCACGTTGGCCGAGGATACGAGCGGATACGACGGGACGGGGTGGTCGATCCAGACGATCGAGATCGCAGACGGGGTCTGGCTGGCCGGGAACGGCGATACCCGCATCCTCTATGTCGATACCGGGGAATTCTGGGTAGCCACCGAAGCAGGGGGCATGCCGAACTATGCGCGGGAGGTCTACCAAGCGATGCAGCCTCACATGGCAGGAGAGCCGCTGCGCTATATCGTCCCGACGCATCACCACGACGATCATGCGATAGCGATCAAATTCTATACCACCATCGGCACGACCATTCTCACCACCCGAGACAAGGAAGGCGAACTCAGGCAACTGCTCGCGCGCACGGTCGATGGAATGGGGCCGCAACGCGAGGCAAGCTTCGCATTCATCGAGGACGAGGTGCTGACGCTCGACAGTGGCGGCACCACCTATCGGGCCCTGGTCTATGCCAATGCTCCCCATACCGAGAACATGGTCGTCGCCTATGTTCCCGCGGCGCGCGCCATCTTTCAGGCGGACATCTGGATCGGCTTCGGCGGTGAAGGGCCGCGGCAGGGCGCAGGTTACGCCATCCGTCATTTCGACGACTGGGTTCGCGGTCAGCAGCAGGCAGGGACGGTCGGCACCATCGAGAGATACCTCGCCGTGCATGGCAGCCCCATGTCCGCCGCACAGTATGCGCAGATGCTGGCACAGGATCGGACCGTCACTGCGCTACCCGGGAACGAGGAGTGGCTGCTCGAAAACTGGTTCGAACGCTATGGGCTGGCCAATGACACGGTCGGCAATGCCAAGCGGGACAGGGTGATCGGCGAACCTGCCTATCGCTAGGATGCGGGTCCGAAGATGCGACGGGATCAGCTACGCTGTCGGTTTCGTCCGCGAAACCTTCAGAGCTTTAGGTTCAGCCTTACGCCCATCATGTCGATGCCGGGGTTCTGTTCGGAATTGAACAGCTGTGCATGGCTGATGTGGACCCAACTCGCTTCGATCGTGACGCGCTCGGACAGATAGGTGCCGATTGCGATCTCGGGCTCGAACAGCACGCGGCTGCCAAGGTCCGTACGCCGGCCGGAATCGGGATCGATCCGAAAGCCCGGCCCGTCATGCACCACCAGGCCTACGCCGGGCCTGACATAGACCGGCCCGATGTGAAACTTCCGCCCGACACCGATGCCGGCAAAGCTCGTATCGCCCTCGCTATTGAGCGAGCCGATGAGATAGGGTTCGATCTTCCACGCCCCCTCGATCGGATGGAAGCGGTAGCCTAGCTGGAAATCGACCCCGCCCTCGTTGGTGGCAAAGGTCAGCGGTGTATCCACCTCATGCGCATAGATCCCCCCATAGACCTCGCCGGCTTGCGCGGCGCTCGCCAGCCCTAGGGCCGCGAGACACGCGGCGCTGAAAACCAGAATGCGGGCTCTTCCCATCGCGACCACTCCAAACGTCCCAAAGAACGACCGCCCTTCGCAGGGCTGCCATTGCTGCAAGATGAAGCCTGACCTTGTGTGCCCAGATCGCCGCACTCTCAAGGTGAAATTCCATTGCCACAAACCAAGGGTTTGAGCCTGCTGCGCGCTTTACCTATCCGGATCGGCTGGCCTCGACCGACGTCATGACCCAGGACCATGCCTTGAAGCCCCTGCCCCTGAGCAGCGATGGCTGGCGCGACGAATTCGTCGCCACCTTTCGGCTTGCCTGGCCGCTGGCGCTCGCCAACCTGTTGCAGATGCTGGTGCATGCGGTCGACGTGATCTTCGTCGCGCGGCTGGGCGAGGTCGAGCTTGCCGCATCGGCGCTCGGCATCTCGGTCTTCGGCTTGCTGATGTGGGCGTTCTCGGGCCTTACCGGTATCGTCGCCGCGCTAATCGCCGAAGAACTGGGGCGCAAGGCGCACGCCGTGCGGGAAGTGCGCCGGTCGGTGCGCATGGGCCTGTGGCTGGCGGTCCTGTCCGGCGCGGTCGGAATGGCGGTATGCTGGTACGGCGAGGAGATCATGCTCGCGACCGGGCAAACGCAGCAGCTCTCGGAGCGTGCGGGCGCCTTCATGCGCATCGTAATGTGGGCGATGATCCCGATGATCCTCGCCAGCGTGCTGCGGAACTTCGTCTCGGCGCTCGGCCGCCCGGTGTTCGCCACCGCCATTACCGCGCTGGCCCTGGGTGCCAGCATCCTGGGCAATTACGCGTTCGTGTTCGGCAATCTAGGCGCACCGGCGATGGGGCTTGAGGGCTCGGCGCTCGCCAGCGTCATCACCTCGCTGTTCGTGCTGGCCAGCTATCTCATCGCGATCAGCTGGGACCGGCGCCTGCGGCGCTACCGGGTTTTCGGCAATTGGTGGAAGCCCGAATGGTCGCGCTTCATGGACCTCCTTCGCCTGGGCAGCCCGATCATGATGATCATCATCGCTGAAGCCGGGCTGTTCAGCGGCGCGGCGTTCCTGATGGGACGGATCGGCGCGTCGGAGCTGGCGGGGCATACCGTGGCGCTACAGGTCGCAGCGCTCGCCTTCCAGATTCCCTTCGGCGTGGGACAGGCCGCGACGATCCGGGTCGGCTATCACTTCGGCGCGCGCAACACGGCGGCCATCGGGCGGGCCGGCTGGGTCGGCATCGCGATGGGCGGCAGCTTCATGTGCTTCACCGCTGCACTGATGATCCTCGCGCCCGAACTGCTGCTGCGCATCTATGTCGACCCGACGCTGGCCGCCAATGCGGCGATGGTCGGCTTCGCGATCCGCTACATGAAAGTCGCCGCGGCCTTCCAGCTGTTCGACGGGATCCAGGCGGTCGCCGCCGGCGCGCTGCGCGGTTTGCAGGATACGCGCGTGCCGATGCTGATCGCGATCTTCAGCTATTGGGTGCCAGGATTCGGAGTCGCTATCTGGCTCGGCTTCTATACGGCGTGGGAGGGTACCGGCGTGTGGATCGGGCTGGCGATCGGGCTGGTGTTCTCCGCGATCCTGCTCACCTGGCGCTGGACACGTCGCGAACGGCTCGGGCTGACCTGACCCGCTGCCGAACCAGCAGCGCCAGCTGCCCCGTCGCCAGAATCTTTTTTCTCCAAAAGCCCGTTGACTCACGGTCGGCGCATCCCCATTTGCGCCTCGCTGGCACTCTCGAGGGGAGAGTGCCAATTGACATTATCAACCCAATGAGAAAGGTCATCACCATGGCATTTCGTCCGCTGCACGACCGCGTACTGGTTCGTCGCATCGAAGCCGACCAGAAGACTGCCGGCGGCATCATCATTCCCGACAGCGCCCAGGAAAAGCCGAGCGAAGGCGAAGTCGTCGCGATCGGCGACGGCGCTCGTGACGACGACGGCGACCGCATCGCGCTCGACGTCAAGGTTGGCGACCGCGTGCTGTTCGGCAAGTGGTCGGGCACCGAAGTCAAGATCGACGGCGAAGACCTGCTGATCATGAAGGA
Organism: Altererythrobacter sp. CAU 1644; assembly: GCF_029623755.1. Lineage (NCBI taxonomy): Bacteria > Pseudomonadati > Pseudomonadota > Alphaproteobacteria > Sphingomonadales > Erythrobacteraceae > Altererythrobacter > Altererythrobacter arenosus. The sequence continues at coordinate 1,531,028 of NZ_CP121106.1, read as the reverse complement.
GAGCGACATCATGGGGATCATCGGCTGATCGCCGGATCCTGACGCTTCCCAACAGACAAACCACATTCAGGAGAAACACCAATGGCTGCCAAGGACGTAAAGTTCGGCCGTGACGCGCGCGAAGGCATTCTGCGCGGCGTCGACACCCTCGCTAATGCCGTCAAGGTCACGCTCGGCCCCAAGGGCCGCAACGTCGTGATCGACAAGAGCTTCGGCGCTCCCCGCATCACCAAGGACGGCGTCACCGTCGCCAAGGAAATCGAACTCAAGGACAAGTTCGAGAACATGGGCGCGCAGATGCTGCGTGAAGTTGCCAGCAAGACCAACGACCTCGCCGGTGACGGCACCACCACCGCCACGGTGCTGGGCCAGGCCATCGTGCGCGAAGGCATGAAGTCGGTTGCGGCCGGCATGAACCCGATGGATCTCAAGCGCGGCATCGACCTCGCGGTCGACAAGGTCGTCGAGAACCTCAAGGGCCGTTCGAAGGACGTCGCCGGTTCGGCTGAAATCGCACAGGTCGGCATCATCTCGGCCAATGGCGACAAGGAAGTCGGCGAGAAGATCGCCGAAGCCATGGAAAAGGTCGGCAAGGAAGGCGTGATCACCGTGGAAGAGGCCAAGGGCCTCGAATTCGAACTCGATGTCGTCGAAGGCATGCAGTTCGACCGCGGCTACCTCTCGCCCTACTTCATCACCAACCCCGACAAGATGACGGTCGAACTCGAAAATCCGTACATCCTGATCCATGAGAAGAAGCTGTCGAACCTGCAGTCGATGCTGCCGGTGCTCGAAGCGGCTGTCCAGTCGGGCCGCCCGCTGCTGATCATCGCGGAAGACATCGAAGGCGAAGCGCTCGCGACCCTCGTCGTGAACAAGCTGCGCGGCGGCCTCAAGGTTGCTGCGGTCAAGGCCCCGGGCTTTGGCGACCGCCGCAAGGCCATGCTGCAGGACATCGCGATCCTCACCAAGGGCGAAATGGTCAGCGAAGATCTCGGCATCAAGCTCGAGAACGTCACGCTGGGCATGCTGGGCGAAGCCAAGCGCGTCACCATCGACAAGGACAACACCACCATCGTCGACGGTGCCGGTGATGCCGAAGACATCAAGGCGCGGGTCGGCGAGATCAAGACGCAGATGGAAGCGACCACCAGCGACTACGACCGCGAGAAGCTGCAGGAACGCCTGGCCAAGCTCGCTGGCGGCGTTGCCGTGATCAAGGTCGGCGGCGCTTCGGAAGTCGAAGTGAAGGAGCGTAAGGACCGTGTCGACGACGCGCTCCACGCGACCCGCGCTGCGGTCGAAGAAGGCATCGTCCCGGGCGGCGGTACCGCGCTGCTCTATGCCACCAAGGCCCTCGAAGGCTTGAAGGGCGCCAATGACGACCAGACCCGCGGTATCGACATCGTGCGCAAGGCGATCCTTTCGCCGATCCGCCAGATCGCCGAGAACGCCGGTCACGACGGTGCCGTGGTTTCGGGCAACCTCTTGCGCGAGGGCGACGAGACCCAGGGCTTCAACGCCGCCACCGACACTTACGAGAACCTCGTCGAAGCCGGCGTGATCGACCCGACCAAGGTCGTTCGCACCGCGCTGCAGGACGCGGCTTCGGTTGCCGGCCTCCTCATCACGACGGAAGCTGCGATCACCGAAAAGCCGGAAGACAAACCGGCCCCGGCAATGCCCGACATGGGCGGAATGGGCGGAATGGGCTTCTAAGAGCTCCTTCCGACTTACGGAACATAGCGAAGGCCCGGCGGAGCGATCCGCCGGGCTTTTTCTTTGCGTGAAGTCGGGCCCAAGCTTGGAGCGAAAGCGGCGTTCGTGCGTTGGATCCGGAGAGAAGGAGAAAAACGAATGAAACTGCCGCACAAGGCACATGTCGCCATGGTCGATGGCGAGAATTTCACCCTCTTCCGCAACACCGGCCAGGCCTTCGAGCCCAAGCTTTCGAAGGAAGAGCAACCCGAATTGAACCCGACCAACTTCAGCGCCGGGGTGCGCCATCAGGACGATGTCGGCAAGAAGCTCGGCCGGACCCAGCTCGACGAACTGGCCCACGGTGCCGCCGCCGCCGAATGGCTCAACAGCAAGGCGATCGCCGGCACGCTGGGCGATGTGCTGATCATCGCAGATCCCAAGACGCTGGGCGAAATGCGCCAGCACTATCACGTCGAGCTGAAGGAGCGGCTGGTTGGCGAGATCGCCAAGACGCTGACCGGCGAACCGCTGGCCAATATCGAAAAGGCCATCGCATCGGCCTAGTTGAATCACAATATTGCGAGCGACGATGAATCCCGTCGCTCGCAATGCACTTTTCATCGCATGCGAATGTAAATTTCTTGCTCGGAGGAATCGGCATCCGTTAATCTGCCAAAAACCAGACGCATGTTATTGGGGTCAGATGCGTAGCCGATTCAAGCAATTGAGCCTCGCAGCCTTTGCTGCCTTTGCCGCCACCGCGGCGCCTGCAATGGCGCAAACCGCGGACCTTGAAGCGGCGTTCGATCGTGCGCTAGGCACCGAGCTCCGCGCGCCGCAAACCTACGATGCCATCTACGATAGCTCGTTCGAGCGCCGCATTGCGCAGCTTGCCGACGGCGACCGCGGACGGATCGGGGTGGCCGCAGTCGACCTCGCCACGGGCGAGGAAGTGGCAGTGCTCGGCGACCAGTTCTTCCCGATGGCCTCCACCAGCAAGATCGCCGTGGCCGCCACCTTCCTCGAGATGGTCGAACAGGGCAAATATTCGCTCACCAGCGAATTCCCGCTCATGATTCCCGTCGCCTCGGCCAAGTTCTCGTCGAGCAAGGCACCAGTCCGCAAGGGCGAGTACATGCAGGCGATCGACCTGATCGAGATCATGATCACCCGCTCGAGCAATCCCGCGACCGACGCCCTGCTTGCGGCTGTCGGCGGTCCGGCCAAAGTCAATGACTGGGTGCGCCGCCAGGGGATCAAGGAATTCAGCATCGACCGCGACATCGCCACGCTCGTACGCGACGATGGCGAATACGATCCCGCCTCCTTCATCGACAAGCGCGATGCGGCAACGCCGCGGGCGATGGCGGAGATGCTCAAGGGTTTCTACCAGGGCAAATATCTGTCGGCCGAGGGTCGGCGCGTCTTGCTCGGCGCGATGAGCCGGACGCGAACTGGCAAGCGGCGCATCCCGGCCAACATGCCGATGGAAGCGCGTGTCAGCCACAAGACCGGCTCGCTCAACAACACGTCGAGCGACATCGGCATTATCGAGACCCCCGATGGCCGCGCGATCGCGGTGGCTATCTATGTGACGGGCCAGGGATCGCGCCTGGCGCGCGAGCAGCGCATCGCCCAGATCGCGCGTGCGCTTTATGACGGTTTCGAAGTGAGGGCCCGCACTCGCGGCCCCAATTGGACCAGCGCGACCTCAAGCGGCGGCTAGTCCGACCGGCCGGACAAGGGATCCGCACCGGCTACGCGAATCGCTTCGGGCATAGAAAAAGGGCGGCGCCTTGCGGCACCGCCCTCTAACCAAATCGAAAAATCGATCAGCCGAATTAGTCAGCCTGAGCTTCCGCTTCGGTTTCGCCTTCGACGGCAGCTTCTGCTTCAGCAGCAGCTTCGTCAGCAGCAGCGGCAACGTCGCCAGCAGCTTCAGCGGTTTCAGCGGTAGCTTCGTCAGCAACTGCTTCAGCGTCGGCCATTGCCGAGTCAGCGGTTGCTTCAGCAGCGTCTTCGGTCTGTTCCGAGCAAGCAGCCAGGCCGAGAGCCGAGGTTGCGATTGCGGCAGCAAGAACGATCTTACGCATAGGTCTATATTCCTTAGATCAGCGAGTGATAAGCACCTGACCTGCAAGGCAAATCTGGCGCAAAGCCAACCGAGTATCGGTGGGCTTCGAGTGGCTAAATAATGGCCAATTTGTGGCAACGCAAGCGGATTCGCCACAATTGGCCATCATTTCGCCTCATTTTACCTCGGTGAAAAAACGTCTCACCCGGTGCTTCTCGATGGCAAATACGCCGCGTGGAAAAGCCGCTTACCAGCGTGCCCGCGCGCTGCTAGCACAGCAGCCATGGCAGCGCAGCAGCATCTCTATCTCGTCGACGGTTCTTCCTATATTTTCAGGGCTTACCACCGACTTCCGCCGCTAACCGATCCAGAGGGCACCCCGGTCGGTGCGGTCTATGGCTACACCACCATGCTGTGGAAGCTCGCCGACGATCTCGACAAGGCCGACGGCCCGACTCATCTCGCGGTGATTCTCGACAAGGATTCGCAGAGTTTTCGCAACGAGATCTACCCCGAATACAAGGCGAATCGCCCGCCGCCGCCAGAAGACCTGGTGCCGCAATTCCCGCTGATTCGCGACGCGACTCGCGCCTTCAGCTTGCCCTGCATCGAGGAACAGGGGCTCGAGGCGGACGATCTCATCGCCTCCTACGCCCGCGCCGCACAGCGCGAGGGCTGGAACGTCACCATCGTCTCGTCCGACAAGGACCTGATGCAACTGGTCGGGGAGGTGGATGGCGCGCGGATCGACATGCTCGACACGATGAAGAGCCAGCGCATCTATATCGAGGAGGTCGAGGAGAAGTTCGGTGTGAAGCCCGAACTTGTAGGCGATGTCCTGGCGCTGATGGGCGACAGCGTCGACAATATTCCCGGCATTTTCGGGATCGGACCCAAGACAGCCAGCAAGCTGATCGCCGAACATGGCTCGCTCACGGCGGCGCTCGACGCGGCCGAGGACATGAAAAAGTCCAAACTCAAGGAACGCCTCCTCGAGAATCGCGCCGACGCGGAAATGAGCCGTGTGCTGGTCGAGCTCAAGGAGGATTGCGACCTTCCCGAGCCGCTGGAAGACTTCAAGCTCGACGGCGTCCCGCCCGAACCGCTCTCGGCTTTCCTTGAGAAGCATGGTTTCACTTCCCTGCTACGGCGGCTCGATGCTGGCAGGGGCAGCCCCGACCGTCCCAACAACCTCCATCCCGAGAAGGCGACGACCAAGGGCGATGCCGGAACTGCGGAGGGCAATCGCCAGCCGCTGCCCGAAATGGAGGCGGTCGATCGCAGCAAGTACGAGACGGTGCAGACGCTGGAGCGCCTCGAGGCCTGGGTGGCGCGTGCGCTGGCCGCGCAGGTGGTGGCGGTCGATACCGAGACCAACTCGCTCGACGCGATGCGGGCCGACCTGGTCGGCGTCAGCCTGGCGCTCGGGCCCAATGATGCCTGCTATATCCCGCTCGGCCACGGCAGCAGCGACATGTTCGCCGAGAAGCCGACGCAGGTGCCACTAGAAGAGGCGCTCGCCGCGCTGAGGCCGCTGCTGGAAGCCGACGAGGTGGTAAAGGTCTTTCAGAACGGGAAATACGACCTCAACGTGCTCGCGCGCTACGACATCACGGTCGGCCCGATCGAGGACACGATGATCATCAGCTTCGACCTCGACGCAGGCCGCGGGCAGGACGGCATCGGCGGCGGGCACGGGATGGACGAGCTGTCCGAACGCCATCTCGGCCACACGCCAATCCCGTTCAAGGAGGTCTGCGGCACCGGCAAGAAACAGATCCCGTTCGGCGAAGTGCCGCTCGACAAGGCGACCGCCTACGCCGCAGAAGACGCCGATGTGACCTGGCGGCTCTACCAGCATCTCAAGCCGCGCCTCGCGATCGAGGGCGGCACCAGGATCTACGAGCGGGTCGACCGTCCGCTGATCCCGGTCGTCGCCCAGATGGAACGCCACGGGATCAAGGTCGACCGGGCGCACCTCTCTCGCCTGTCCGAGGAATTCGCCAAGGAGACCGGGCGGCTCGAGAAGGAAATCCACGAGCTTGCCGGCGAGGAATTCACCGTCGGTAGCCCAAAGCAGCTCGGCGATATCCTGTTCGACAAGCTCGGCCACAAGGGCGGCAAGAAGGGCAAAAGCGGGCAGTATTCGACCGACCAGAGCGTGCTCGAACGGCTGGCAGGAGAAGGCGCGCCGATCGCCAACAAGGTGCTCGAATGGCGCCAGCTGGCAAAGCTCAAATCGACCTATACCGATGCCCTGCAAGAGGCGATCAACCCCGATACCGGGCGGGTCCACACCAGCTATTCGCTGGTCGGTGCGCAGACCGGACGCCTGTCCTCGACCGATCCCAACCTCCAGAACATCCCGATCCGCACCGCCATCGGGCGGCAGATCCGCGAAGCCTTCGTGCCCGATGCAGGCAATGTCCTGCTCGCGGCCGACTATTCGCAGATCGAGTTGAGGCTTGCCGCGCACATGGCTGATGTCGAGACCCTCAAGGAAGCCTTTGCCAATGGCGAAGACATTCACGCGCGCACCGCGACCGAGATGTTCGGCGAAGTGACCCGCGACACCCGCGCCCGCGCCAAGACGATCAACTTCGCCATACTCTACGGCATTTCCCGCTGGGGCCTCGCTGGTCGGCTCGAGGTCGAGCCCGACGAGGCCCAGGCGATGATCGACACCTATTTCCAGCGCTTTCCCGGCATCCAGCGCTACATCATGGAGACGCTCGAGACGGTGCGCGAGCGCGGCTATTCGGAGACGCTGTTCGGGCGCAAGACCTGGTTTCCGCGGATCAATTCGAAGAACCAGGCCGAACGCCAGGGCTCCGAGCGCGCCGCGATCAACGCCCCGATCCAGGGCACCAGCGCCGACATCATCAAGCGTGCAATGGCGCGGATGATGCCCGCACTGCGCGAGGCCGGTCTCGGCCATGTGCGCATGCTGCTGCAGGTGCATGACGAGCTGGTGTTCGAGTTGCCCGAAGGCGATGTCGCGGCGGCCAGCCCGATCATCGAGCGGGTCATGGCCGAAGCGGCCGCCCCCGCCGTCACGCTGTCGGTGCCGCTGGGTGTCGAGATCGGCACCGGCAAGAGCTGGGATGCCGCCCATTGAAGTTACTTGTCCGCGACTTGCGCCTCGTCTAGCGACCGCCGGTGCCTGACCGAACGATCCTCGGCCTTAAAAGGTCGCGCCAGCACCGCAATTGGCGGAATCTGGCGCTATTGACCCTGATCGCCATCTCGCTGCTGGGTGCGTTCTACCTGATCTTCACGACTATCGAGGCCGAGCGGGCCGAGCGCGAGCAGGTCCGCATGACCAACCAGATCCTGCTCGAGCTGCGCAATATCCAGCGCGCCGCGCTGCGGGCGGAAACCGGCCAGCGCGGCTATCTCATCACGCTCGACCGCAAATATCTCGACCCCTACCGCCAAGGCAGCGCCGAGATGCGGCCCGCGATCGATCGGCTGCAGCGCTTGCTCGCGCCGGTCGCGACCGAGCGACAGTCCCAGTTGATGGCGACAATCGAGAAACAGGCCGAGGCGAAGCTGGCCGAGCTCGAGGGCACGGTCGAACTGCTCGAGGACGGCGAACTGCTCGAAGCCCGCCGACAGGTGCTTTCCGACGAAGGCCAGGAGGCGATGGCCGCGCTCAAGGCATCGATCGGCGAGATGGAGAATATCGAGCAGGTTATCCTGGAAGACCAGGCCCAGGCCACCGCCGCGGCCGAGGCCAGGCTTTTCCCCTTGCTCGGCCTGCTGCTTTTCCTGGTGCTGGTGTTCATCATCTTCAGTGTCCGGCTGGTGGCACGCACCGCCAGCGCCGAAGCAGAAGCCGCGCAGGCCAGTGCGCTGGCCGAAGCGCATGATCGCGCCGACCTGCTGGCCAAGGAACTCAACCACCGGGTCAAGAACCTCTTCGCGGTGATCCTTGCGATCGTGCAGATGAGCGGACGCGACAAGCCGGAAGCAAAGCCCGTGGTCGACAGCATAGCCACGCGCATCCGCGCCCTGCTCACTGCGCACGAGGTGACGCAGGGTGCGCTCGACCGGCCGGTCGCCTCGATCCACGCGCTGGTCGAGACTACCCTGTCGCCCTATCGGTCGAACAGCCAGCCCGCCGAGGTCTCCGGCCCCGAATTCCTGCTCCCGGCCAAGAGCGTCACGCCGCTCGGCCTCGTGCTCCACGAACTGACCACCAATGCGGTGAAATACGGCGCGTGGGCCAATGGCGGGACCGTGATCGTCACCTGGCAGGTCGAGGGTGCTGCGATCACTATCGAGTGGCGCGAGACCGGCGTTGACGATTGCCCCGAACCCGACCGGGAAGGCTTTGGCTCGATGCTGATGACGAGCGCTTCGCGGCAACTCGGCGGGTCGATCGAGCGCAGATTCGGCCCCGGCGGTTGCACGGTCACCATCACGATACCTGTCGAGGTCGCAAGCGACGAGCTTGAATCCCCTCGCCAAGCCCCATAGGTCGGGCGGGATGCTGGAGCGTTACAATCCTCTCAACTGGTCGATCGACTGGGAAACGGTAATGGTTGGCGGAGCAGCGGTCGCCGTCGCGATCGTGCTCGCCTGGATCGTCTATCGCGTCGTCTTCTCGATCGTCGAGCGCCTCACCAAGCTGTCGGAGACCGAGATCGACGAGATGATCGTCGACCGGGTCCGGCGACCGGTCAAATGGTCCTTCATCGCACTCGGCGTAACGCTCGTCGCGCAATCCATGCCCGAGCTCGAGCGGGTGTGGGAACCGCTGGCCGGTTTCCTGCGTCCGGCACTGCTCGGCTGGATCGCCTATACGCTGGTCAAGGCGTTCACCGCGGCGCTGGAATTCCGGCTCGAGATATCGGACGACCCCGTCGCCGTGCGCAGCCGCCGCACGCGCATCGCGGTCCTGTCACGCACCGCCACGATCGCGATTATCGTGATCACCGTCGGCCTGATGCTGCTCGATGTGCCAGGCGTCCGCGATATTGGGACCACGCTGCTGGCATCGGCGGGCCTCGCCGCACTGGCGGTGGGCGCTGCGGCGCAGCCCGCGCTCAAATCGCTTATCGCCGGTCTGCAGGTGGCCTTTACCGAGCCGCTCCGCATCGGCGACCTCGTCAAGGTGGATGGCCATGTCGGGCGAGTGGAAGAAGTGCGGATGAGCTTCATCACCGTGCGCACCTGGGACGAGCGCGTCCTCGTCGTCCCCACCACCCGATTCCTCGACGACAGTTTCGAGAACTGGTCACGCAAGAGCGAGAGGCTGACCGGCCCGGTGTTCCTGCATCTAGACCCTGCGACCGAGATCGCGCCGATCCGTACCGAATTCGAGCGCTACCTCGACGAGCACAAGCTGTTCGACGGGCGCAACAAGGCGCTGCTGATGACCGAGACCTATCCCGAGAGCATCGAACTGCGCCTGTCGATGAGCGCGGCGTCGATCTCAGACCTATGGGCACTGCGCTGCGATGTGCGCGAGCACATGATCAGCTGGCTGCAGGCCGAGATGCCCGATGCGCTCATCCGCCACCGCCTAGAAGTGCCGCACGGACACCCCAAAGCGGGCGAGCCCTAGGGTACTCGCTGCGGGCTACTCGATCCCGCTGTCTCCGGGCTCGCTGTGCTTGCGGTTGCGGGTCGGCTCGACCATCCCTTCGTGAATGAAGCCGATCGGATTGACCTCCGCCGCACGCTTCTTCAGTTCGCCGCGCATCTTCTTGTACTCGGCTTCCATCTGACTGGTCACCGTGGCGCGCGAATCCTCGAGCGCGGCATCGAAGTCTTCCTTGGCGACTTCCTTCACCTCACCACCCACGCGGCGCAGTGCATTGAGGCCGGCACGGCGCACCACGTCCTCGAGATCGGCGCCGGTGAAGCGCTCGGTCTTCGCGGCAATCGCGCCCAGGTCGACGCCCTTGGCGAGCGGCATGCCCTCGGTGTGAATCTCTAAGATGTGCTTGCGGCCCTCCTTGTCGGGCGTTCCGACATAGACCAGTTCATCGAAGCGGCCGGGGCGTAGGAGCGCGGGATCGACCAGCGCCGGGCGATTGGTTGCGCCGATGACGACCACCGACTGCAATTCCTCGAGACCGTCCATCTCGGCAAGGATGGTGTTGACCACCCGTCCGGTCACCTGCGGTTCGCCCTGGCCCGACCCGCGCGCTGGCACGAGGCTGTCGATTTCGTCGATGAAGATTACGCAGGGCGCAACGGCACGCGCGCGCTGAAACATCTTGGCGATCTGTTGCTCGCTTTCGCCGTACCATTTCGACAGCAGATCGCTCGACTTCATCGAAATGAAATTGGCTTCGGCTTCCTTGGCAACCGCCTTGGCCAGCAGCGTCTTGCCGGTCCCCGGCGGACCATAGAGCAGGAAGCCCTTGGCCGGGCGAATGCCCAGCCGCATGAACGCATCGGGGTTCTTGAGCGGCAGCTCGATCCCTTCCTTGAGCTTGTCGATCGCATCGCCGACGCCGCCGATATCGTCCCACGACACGCGCGGCACCTGCACCATGACTTCGCGCATGGCCGAAGGCTGGATGCGCTTGAGCGCCGAGAGGAAATCCTCGCGCGTGACACACAGTTCCTCGAGCACTTCTGGCGGAATCGTCCGCTCGTCGAGATCGAGCTTGGGCATGATCCGGCGCACCGCTTCGATCGCCGCCTCGCGCGACAGGGCCGCGATATCGGCCCCGACGAAGCCGTGAGTCACGCGGGCAAGCTCGTCGAGATTGACCTTGTCGCCCAGCGGCATGCCGCGGGTGTGGATGCTGAGGATCTCGCGCCGACCCTTCTCGTCGGGCACGCCGATCACGATCTCGCGGTCGAAGCGACCGGGTCGACGCAGCGCCTCGTCGATCGCATCGGGGCGGTTGGTGGCCGCGATGACGACCAGGTTCGCCCGCGCTTCCAGACCGTCCATCAGCGTCAGCAATTGCGCGACCAGGCGCTTCTCGGCCTCGCCGGGGACGCGGTCGCGCTTGGGCGCGATCGAATCGATCTCGTCGATGAAGATGATCGCGGGCGCCGACTTGCTCGCCTGTTCGAACACTTCGCGCAGCGCCTTCTCGCTGTCGCCATAGCCCGATCCCATGATCTCGGGGCCGTTGATGGTGAAGAACTCGGCGTCGCTTTCGTTGGCCACGGCCTGCGCCAGCCGGGTCTTGCCGGTTCCGGGCGGGCCGTGCAGCAGCACGCCCTTGGGCGGATCGACGCCCAGGCGGGTGAACAGCTCGGGATAGCGCAGCGGCAGCTCGACCATTTCGCGCAACTGCTGGATGGTGTCGCCCATTCCGCCGACGTCGTCGTAATTGACCACGGCGCGGGCATCGCGCGGTTCCTCGAACTCGGCCCGCAGTTCGACCTCGGTATTCTCGTCGATATGGACGATGCCCTTGGGCGTGGTCGAGACGACGGAGAGGCGGATCTGGGTGAGCGCATAGGCGGGGGTGCGCAGCAACTGACGCACGTCTGGCGGCATGTTCTGCACCGGTTGCTGCCCGGTGGTGGCGACGAGGTCGCCTGCCACGAGCGGCTTGCCGAAGAAATTGCGCTTGAGCGCCTGGCCCGGCCCCTGCAGCCGCATCTCGCGCTGGGCGGGGGCGAAGACGACCCGTGTCGCCGGGCGCGATTCGGCGCGGGCGATCTTCACATGCTCGCCCGAACCGACTTCAGCATTGCCGCGCTGCAGACCGTCGAGACGGACGACGTCGAGCGCTTCGTCCTCGCTATAGGCTGCCATCGCAATCGCGGCCGTCGAGCGCTTGCCTGTGACTTCGACCACGTCACCCTCGGTGATACCCAGCGCCTGGAACGCCGAACGCGGCATGCGAGCGATACCCTGCCCCGATTCTTCCTGCCGGGCCGCTGCTACCTGGAGCCGAACGGTTTTTTCGTCGGTCTTGTCCTTCGTCGCGGCATCCGCATCGGCCATGAGGCAATTCTCCCGTCGCAATAATCCACTTGGTCGCGCCTCCAAGCTAGGGAGCCGCGTCACTATTGCAAATGAGCGAACTGCCGAAGTGTGCCCTTGCCGGAGAAAATACCTAGTGTGAGCGGCTGGAAAAGGCCCCGCTGGCGAACCGATCGGCGACCAAAAGAAAAAGCCCGGTCGCAAGCGACCGGGCTGGGAAGTTTTGGGAGAGGATGCCTGAAAGGCCCGTCCTATGTGCAGTGCAGCACGCGATTCCGCAAGTGCGAAAAGATCACGGTTCGTTGCAAGGAACGCAACTCAACGCGTGCAAGTGTCGGGCCGCAAAGCAAGGGGTGACACGCGCCTTGCTCCGTCCTAACAGGCGATGCCGTAACGGAGGTCCGATGAACAAGCTTTATCCCGATGCCACCGCTGCCCTCGACGGGCTGCTGAAGGACGACATGCTGATCGCCGCGGGAGGCTTCGGCCTGTGCGGCATCCCCGAGCGCTTGCTCGACGCGATCCGCGACAGCGGGGTGAAGGGCCTGACCTTCGCCAGCAACAACGCCGGGATCGACAATGAAGGCATCGGCAAGCTGCTGCGTACGCGCCAGGTCAGGAAGATGATCAGTTCCTATGTCGGCGAGAACAAGGAATTCGAGCGGCAATACCTTTCGGGCGAGCTCGAGGTGGAGTTCTGCCCGCAGGGTACCCTGGCCGAGCGTATGCGCGCCGGCGGTGCGGGCATTCCCGGCTTCTACACCAAGACCGGCGTCGGCACCCAGGTGGCCGAAGGCAAGGAAGTGAAGAGCTTCAACGGCGAAGACTACATCCTCGAGCACGGCATCTTCGCCGACCTGTCGATCGTCAAGGCGTGGAAAGCGGACGAGACCGGCAACGTGATGTTCCGCAAGACCGCCCGCAATTTCAACCAGCCTGCCGCGACCTGCGGCAAGGTCTGCGTGGTCGAAGTCGAGGAAGTGGTGCCGATCGGCAGCCTCGACCCAGACTGCATCCACCTGCCGGGCGTCTTCGTAAATCGCATGATTGTGGGCGCGCCCTACGACAAGAAGATCGAGTTCCGCACCACCCGGGAAAGGGCAAACGCATGATCTTTGGCAAGAAGGGCGGGATGCCCGGCGAAATCGATGTCGCCAGTTTCGACTTCCTCAAGGGCTCGACCGAGTTCGCGCGCCTCTGGCACGGCGAAAGCGATGGCCTTGTCGCAATCATCGAGCCGCGCGGAATTGGCGCCGATCCGGCGATTTTCGGAATGGCCATGGTCGACACGATCCGCCACGGCGCCAAGGCCTATGCCCATGCGGTCGGGATCAGCGAGGAAGACGCGATCGAACGTATCTGGGCAGGCTTCGATGCCGAGCGCGACAATCCAACCGATACACCGCGCGAGATCGATCCGGAAACGGGCAAGATTCTCTGATGCTGCGCTGGCGGCCCCGGCTGCTGTGCTCGATCCCACTGGCGGGTGCGGCGCTGATGCTGCAGGGCTGTCTCGCGGCTGCAATCCCGGTCCTCGCGGGCAGCGCACTGGCGACCAAGGACGTCATCGAGGATGGCTTCGCCGGCAGCGAGAAACAGCCAGACAAGAGCGTCGAGGTCGCGCGGGGCACGCCTGCACCCAATGTCGCACCGGCCAACCCACCGAAGATGCCGACCGAGGTGATTTCCTCCGAGGGCCAGCGCGCGACCATTCTCGACCTGACCGAGCTTCCCGCACCCGATGGGACCACAGCGGGGTCCTCCGCCGATCTTGGCAGAACGAGTTTCGCCAGCTTTGCCCAATATGCCATGCAAGCGGCGATGCCCGCCGATGGCGAGAGCGCAAACCCTTCGGCAATGCTGAGCAATCCCGGCGCGCTCGACGGCAAGAGGATCGCATGTGCCGGCAAGCCTGCCGCCGTCCTGATCGACCTCGATCCCGAAGGCGGTCGGCTCGCATCGGCCGGCATGTTTCGCGCCGAGCCGCGCCTTGCAATCCTACTCGATTCCCTGCGGCGCCAGGACATCACGATCGGCTGGATTTCGGGCCGCTTCGCCGACGATGCCAGCGTGATCCGCACGGCGCTGGCGCAGAGCCTGCTCGATCCGCTTGGCGAAGATACGCTGCTGCTGATGCGTTACGCCGACGACCGCAAGCAGACGCGGCGCCGCGAGTTCGCCGAGGACTATTGCGTCCTCGCAATCGCAGGCGATCACCGCAGCGATTTCGACGAGCTTTTCCGCTACCTCAAGAATCCTGACCAGGCCGTGGCGCTCGAGCCGATATTCGGCAATGGCTGGTTTCTCACCCCCTCACCGCTGATACAGGAATAGGACACGATCGATGTCGGACGAAAAACACGGCTGGACCCGCGACGAAATGGCCGCGCGCGCCGCGCAGGAGCTGGAGGACGGCTATTACGTCAACCTCGGCATCGGCATCCCGACGCTGGTCGCCAACCACATTCCCGAGGGCATGCATGTCACGCTGCAGAGCGAGAACGGCATGCTCGGCATCGGCCCCTTCCCCTATGACGACGAGGTCGATCCCGACCTGATCAACGCCGGCAAGCAGACCATCAGCGAACTTCCGCACAGCGCCTATTTCGACAGCGCCACCAGCTTCGCAATGATCCGCGGCGGGCATATCGACCTGACCGTGCTCGGCGCGATGGAAGTGGCCGAGAATGGCGACATCGCCAACTGGATGATCCCGGGCAAGATGATCAAGGGCATGGGCGGCGCGATGGACCTCGTCGCGGGCGTCAAGAAGATCATCGTGGTGATGGACCATGCCAGCAAGGCGGGTGACCCCAAGTTCATTCCCGAATGCACGCTGCCGCTGACCGGCACCAATGTGGTCGACATGGTGATCACCAACCTCGGCGTGTTCCATCGCAAGGATCATGACAGCCCTTTCCGCCTGATCGAGCTGGCGCCGGGCGTGACCGAGGAAGAAATCGCCTCGATGACCACGGCCAATTACGAGGTCGCGCTCTAACCGCATGAAATTTGGCGGGACTCGGCGAGGTGTGACACACTCGCCCGATGGGTATCGCATCAGCCTTCCGCGCTCGCTTCCTCGACGTCCTCGCGTCGATCTACATCTATAACGAGCATCGCGGGTACACTTCGCTCGATCGCGTGCTCGAGGCGGTGCGCGCGCGCTGTGCCGACAACCCGAGCTTTATCGCCGAGGTCGAGAAGCACCGCGCCGACGAGGAGAAGCACTATCGCATGTTCAAGCGGTGGTTCGAAGTCCAGGGCAAGATGCCGCTGAAGGTCGACCGCACCTGCGGGCATATCGACCATTTTATCGAAAGCGTGTTCGGTTGTACGATCGATGATCTCGATACCGACGCCATCATCGCCGATGGCGACGAATTCGAAAAACTGTGCCGCGTCATCATGATCACCGAACAGCGCGGGATGGACCAGGTCGAGGTGTTGCTGAAGAACCCGCACATCCTCTCCGACCGCGGCATGACCAGTATCTTCAAGGTGGTCGAGCGTGACGAGCCAAGCCACTGGATGCCCTATGACGCTTGGCTGCGCGCCAATGGCCGCCGCCCCAAGCCGCGCTGGCGCGAGCTGTGGACCGACTACTGGATCCACAAGTCGCTCATGTTGGCCAAGCTGCCCGCGGTGTTCCTCGACCGGCGCAGCCCGCGGCTGACCGCATGGCCCGACGAGGATCCGACGGTCTACGCGACCTAGGCGCTTGACCTTGCTTCGGACCGCGCGCAATCCGCGCCCCATGTGGCTCGATCAACCCCGCAATCGCAACGCTCCGCTCGCCGGCCTGAAAGTGGTCGAACTGGCCCGCGTCCTCGCTGGCCCCTGGGCCGGGCAGATCCTCGCCGATCTGGGCGCAGACGTCATCAAGGTCGAAAGCCCCGATGGCGACGGCACCCGCAAATGGGGGCCACCCTGGATCACTCGCGAGGGGCCGGATGGCGCGACCCGGCGCGAGGCGGCCTATTATCACGCGACCAATCGCGGCAAGCGCTCGACTGTGGCCGACTTCAAGGATGCGGATGACCTCGACCGGATCAAATCGCTGATCGGCGAGGCCGATGTGGTGCTGGAGAACTTCAAGACCGGCGCGCTCGCCAAGTTCGGGCTCGACTATGCGAGCCTCTCGGCACGCAACCCGCGGCTCGTCTACTGCTCGATCACCGGCTTCGGCCAGACCGGGCCGCGCGCGCATGAAGCGGGTTACGATTTCGTCATCCAGGCGATGAGCGGTTTCATGGCGCTGACCGGCGAGCCCGAGGGCCAGCCGATGAAGATGGGGGTCTCGGTGTCGGACCTGGCCTGCGGGCTGTACTCGGTGATCGGGATCCAGGCCGCTCTGGCGATGCGCGAGCGCACCGGAAGGGGCCAGCATGTCGACATGGCGCTGCTCGAATGCTCGGTCGGCCTCTTGGCCAGTCAGGCGACGCATTACCTCACCACCGGCGAGAACCCGCCGCGCATGGGTAATGAGCATGCGCAGGTCAGCGCCTATGGCGTCTTTCCGACCACCGATGGCGAGGTGGTGCTGGCACCGGCCAATGACGGATTGTTCCGACGGTTGCTCTCTTTGCTCGGCCGCGACGACCTGCTGGGGGACCAGCGCTTCGCCACCAACGAAGGCCGACTTGCCAACCGGGCCGAACTCGACGCGATCATCGCGGGAGAAACCGTCAAGTGGCAGATGGCCGTGCTGCTCGCCGACTGCGCGGAGGATGGCATTCCCGCCGGCCCGATCAACCCGCTCGATCGGGTCTTCGCCGACCCCCAGGTGAAGGCGCGCGAAATGCAGGTCGAGCTTGGCGGCATCCCCGGCGTGCGCAGCCCCTTCACATTCTCCGAAGCGGAACTGGCGCTCGACCGCCCCTCGCCCATGCTGGGCGAGGCTGATGACAAGGACGGCTGAAAGGTCCACTGAACGCTGGGATAGAGCCAGCCATTCGGAACCGGGAGCATCAAGAGAGGGATGGAAGTGAAACGGATCGTTCCCTTCATCATCGCCGGACTCATCGTCCTCGCAGGGGCGCTCTATCTGTTGAGGGGCGTTCCCGATGATCGGATCCCCCACCCTCAAGCAAGGCAGACCGATACGCTGGGCGGATATAGCGGGCGGCCGATTCCCTACAATGAGGTCCTGCTGGCCTATCGTTCGTGGTTCGACGTGAAAATCATCGTCTACAACGATCTGAACGACGTGCTTTCAGACGAGGAATTCGACGCGCTGGATCTCGAAGCTATCAAGGAAGAAACCGGCGCGTCCTTCGTCATCCCCAATGGCCGTCGCTATTGGGTGCTCGACAAGATCGAAAGCTATCGCGAAGCACCCAAGCGGAAACTGGGCAACCACGAGTTCCTTGTTCCGGCCTATGTCAGTCTCAGCCTTTGGGAGCTGATGTCCCGAGAACCCTACATCCCGACGAGAGTGGATCGGGACACAATCTACACCTATTTCGCCGGCTCAAAGGTCTACCGGCTGATCGACCCGAATGGGAAGGTCTACACCATGCAGTCCGCGACGAGGGCGATCGACAAGACCCAGACGATCGACCAGCTGGATAGCCTGGGCGGCAAGCTGGACCTTCCCGAAGGTTGGCAGTTCAGGGTTGATATCCTGGATGAGGACCTCGTCCTCGCTTCCGGCGGGAGGACCGAAGTCCTTCAGGACAATTTCCAGAACACCTACCAGCGCAACGTCGAGGATTAGGCGCGCTCGCGCCAGCAGGCCTGAATCAGCCCAGCGCCGCTTTCAGCGCATCGACCAGGTCGGTCCGTTCCCACGGGAACAGGTCGCCGTCTGCCTGTCGGCCGAAATGGCCATAAGCTGCGCTGCAGCTAGCTTGGCCAATGCTGCACCCACAGCAATTGATAGCGCGAGATGGTGTATGAGTTTCAAGACGCTGTTCCCGCGGAGAAGCAGAAAAATTTGCAGAGGAATGTGAGGCGCGCGAACCGATTCAGCGGTGCAGGTTTGACATTTCCGTTTATTTCTGTAATTTCAGAAATGGAAGGAGGTATCGAGTCGTGGCCGAAATGATGGATGTTCCTGAAGTTCGCCAGTTCATACTCCATTGGGGAGAGATGGGCAGCCAATGGGGCGTGAATCGGTCAGTCGCGCAGCTGCACGCCCTCCTATACCTGTCAAACCGACCCTCGCATGCCGAGGAGATTTGTGAGCGACTGGGACTGGCCCGGTCAAATGTCTCCAATGGCCTCAAGGAGCTTCAATCCTACGGCATCGTCCGCAGGGTTCATGTCGAAGGGGACCGGCGCGATCATTTTGTTGCTGAAACCGATTTGTGGGACATGTTGATGAAAATCACCGCCGAGCGAAAGCGGCGCGAGATTGATCCCACAATTCAGCTCTTGGGAGAGCTCGCTGAGAGTCTGGACGGGCGTAAGGATATCCCGGTGCACGTGCGCGAACGGATTGGCCGAATGCACGAGTTCATTGGCACTCTTGGCAACTGGTACGTCGACGTTCGACGATTGCCCAAGACAACCCTAGTCAAACTAATGAAGCTGGGCAGCCGCGTGGCGCGGCTATTGCCGGGGTCCGGCAAGACTTCATCCTGAATATGAGCCACTAAGGAAAGGAGGTCACCTGTAAGCCACAACCATAGCTATATATTTCTGTAATTTCAGAAACAACAGGAGGAAATGATGTACATCGTACCCGCCTATATCTTGTACCTCGTGATCAGCATCGGGCTGACTGCCTGGGTTGCGCAGACGCTGTCAAAAAACGGCTTAATCTTCCTGGTCGAATGCTTCGGCCACGACGAGTTGTTGGCTCGTTCGACCAACCATCTGCTGGTTGTCGGCTTCTATCTCGTCAACCTCGGTTGGATTCTGCTGACGCTAAGGTTCGGAAGCGAACCGGCAACACTGGCGGACACCATTCGCTTCCTGTCGAGCAAGATCGGAATCGCCGTGATCGTGCTTGGCGCGATGCACTTCTTCAACATGAACGCCATCGCGAAATTTGGTCGCAAGGTCGGTGGATGGTTCCGTGAGGAACAATGGGCAGCCCAGGCACGGCCAGCCGAACCAATCGCGTAAAGACGCCGGGAACGAGCCGGTCCGTAACCGGCTCGTTTGCCCGCCTTGTCCCTAGCCCAGCGCCGCTTTCAGAGCATCGACCAGGTCGGTGCGTTCCCAAGGGAACAGGTCGCCGTCTGCCTGTCGGCCGAAATGGCCATAAGCTGCGCTGGTGCGGTAGATCGGCTTGTTCAGACCGAGATGCGTGCGGATGCCGCGGGGTGTCAGCCTAACCAGTTCGGGCAGCACTTTTTCGAGCTGGTCCTCGCTCACGCCATTGCCCGTCCCGTGCAGATCGACATAGATCGACAGCGGTTCCGCCACGCCAATCGCATAGGCAATCTGGATCGTGCAACGCCGGGCGAAGCCGGCTGCAACGACATTCTTGGCGAGGTAGCGAGTGATATAGGCAGCCGAACGGTCGACCTTGGTCGGATCCTTGCCGCTGAAGGCACCGCCGCCGTGCGGGGCCGCGCCGCCATAGGTGTCGACGATGATCTTGCGCCCGGTCAGTCCGGCATCACCGTCGGGGCCGCCGATCTCGAAGCGTCCCGTCGGGTTGATGTGATAAACAGTGTTCACGGTCAGCAACTCAGCGGGCAACACGTCGGCGATCACGCCCTTCACATAGTCGCGCAGCTCGGCGTATTTGACGGCGTCGCCTTCGCCGTCGTGGAAGTAGTATCCTGGCGCGTGCTGGGTCGAAACCACGATAGCGGTCGCTTCGACCGGCCGCTCGTTGGCGTAGCGGAGCGTCACCTGGCTCTTGGTGTCGGGTTCCAGGAAGGGTGCCGCACCGCTCTTGCGGTCCTGCGCCATGCGCTGGAGGATCTTGTGGCTGTAATCGAGCGTCGCTGGCATCAGGTCGGGCGTTTCATCGCTGGCATAGCCGAACATGATGCCCTGATCGCCCGCACCTTCGTCCTTGTTCGAACCGTCCTTGCCCGCATCGACTCCCTGCGCGATGTGCGCGGACTGACCATGGAGGTGGTTTTCGAATTCCAGCGTCTTCCAGTGGAAGCCGCCCTGCTCGTAGCCGATGTCGCGCACCGTGCTGCGAACCGCCTGTTCGATCTCTTCCTTCGCGCCGGGAGCCCAGCCGCCGTTGACCGCCCATTCCTCGTTCTCGAGGTCGTACATCGGAGCGCAGCGGATTTCGCCCGAGAGGATTACGCGCTGGGTCGTAGTCATGGTCTCGCAGGCGACGCGCGCCTCGGGATCCTTGGCCAGCATGAGGTCGACGATAGCGTCCGAGATCTGGTCCGAGACCTTGTCGGGATGGCCTTCGGAAACGCTTTCGGACGTGAACAGGAATTCGCTGCGCATGGGACCTCGGTAGCTGTCGGGATTGGATATAAGGAGTTCTTTATGTCTGCATGACCTCCTAGACGCGGCGGCGGCGCATGGCAACCAAAGATGCAGCGCCGATCAGCCCCGCCCACAGGAGCGCGAGCAGGTTGCCGAGCCGGGCGAACAGCGTCGGGTCCTCGGCCGGGGGGATCAGCCCATCGACGCGGTCGGCGCGGCCGCGCGTGATGGCATCCCGCACCACCCCGTCGGCGTCGATCACCGCGCTGATCCCGGTGGTGGTCGCGCGCAGTACCGGCAGCCCCTCCTCGAGCGCGCGCATCCGCGCCTGCGCTAGATGCTGCGGCGGGCCCCAGGCACCGAACCAGCCGTCGTTCGAGGGGTTAAAGATGTAGTCGGGTCGCCGCCCGTGCTCGACCACCTGGCCAGAGAAGACGATCTCGTAGCAGATCTGGATCCCAGCCTTGCCGAATGCGCCGAGGTCGAGCGTGCGCGGCCCCGGCCCCGGCTCGAACTCGATCCCGCCCGCCACCAGCCGCGTGAGCCCGAGCGGTTCGAGCAGCCACTTGAGCGGCAGGTACTCGCCATAAGGCACGAGATGCGCCTTGGCATAGGTCAGCTCGATATCGCCCTCGCTGTCGATCGCGCTGACCGCGTTGCGCGCGCTGAGGGCGCGCCGGACCCCGCCCACCTCGCCGATGTCGAGATGCACTAGGCCGGTCAGCAGCATGTTGCCATCGCCCAGGATCGAGCCAATCCGCTGGCGGGCGAAGGCCGGATCGGCGTTCGCCGTCGTGTGATCGTAGTAGCGCTGCGGATACCCGTCCTCGAGATAGTCCGGCACCGCGCTCTCGGGCCACAGCACCAGGCGGCGTTGCTCGCCGCCGGGCGCGGTCAGCCGCGCCGTTCGCTGGAACTGTTCCTCGAACTTGGAGGCATCGTTGATCTCCTCCTGCGGGATCAGCGGCTGGACGAGCGTGTAACGCACCGTGCCTTGCGCCGGTTCGGGCGCGGGCCAGTACATCAGGGCCGCAAGGGCGACCGCGCTGGCCAGCAGCGGGACCCACCGGCGGCGGGCCGCGAGCAGGGCCAGGCCGCCCGCGATCAGCACCACGATGCCGGAAAGCGCATAGGTCCCGAACCAGGGCAGCAGGCGGGCAATGCCCGGCGCATTCCACTCCCCCAGCAACATCAGGCCGAGCGGCGGCCAGGGATAGCCGGTGAAGACCCAGCTGCGCAGCCACTCGGTCACGATCCAACAGGCTGCGAACAGCCCTGCGAAGGCCAGCGGGCCGGCACTGCGTCCGAGCCGGTGCGCCGCCACCGCAGCCAGCGCGGGATAGACCGCGAGATAGATGCACAGCAGCGGCACCGCGATCCAGCCGAGCGCGGCGGGCATTTCAGCCTGATAGGTGAAGGCAGTCGCGATCCAGTTGTTGGCGACCGACAAATGCGCCCAGCCAAACAGCCAGCCGAGCGCCGCCGCGTTGCGCCAGCCATCCGCCTTGCGCAGCAGCGCGATAAGTCCGGCGACGGAAAGCAGCCCGATCGGCCACAGGTGCAGCGGTGGGTAGGCTGTCGCCCCGAGCGCGCCCAGGGCCAGCGCGGCCAGCCGCGGATGTCGCTCGATTGCGTTCCAGATCGAGGCGAGCCGCTCGGTCATGCCAGAATAACGCTCCCGGTCCGGCCCGCCCTGCTAGTCTGGGTCAGCCGAAGGCCTGCAGATCGTCGTCCTGCTCGTCGCTGGATGCGGCCTTGGCCGGACGCCGACGCCGACGCGGCTTCTCATCCTCATCGTCGTCTCCGCCCCCGATCGAGGGCGGCAGCACGCCGGCATCGATCTCGCCGCTGGCTTCCTCGGTCCGCGGCTTGCGGCGGGTACGGCGCGGCTTGCGCGCTTCGCTGTCACCGTCATCGTCGTCCGACTGGTCGGCGGAATCGGTATCCCGACCGCGCGAGCCCTCGTTCGACCCGTCGTCGCGATCGTCGCGATCGTCGCGCGACGAACGCTGGCGGCGGTTGCCACGGCGGCGATCGTCATTGTCCTCGTTGTCGTCATCGTCGTTGGCGAGGTCGCGATCGTCCTGACGCTTGCCGCGCGCCTCGTCCTGGCGCGCCTTGTTGTCGGCGATCACGCGGAAATAGTGGTCGGCGAACTGCAGGTAGTATTCCGCCTGCACCCGGTCGCCATTGTGCTGGGCGTCCTGAGCCAGCTTCTTGTACTTGTCGAGCAGCTGCGGCGCATTGCCTCGCGCCCGGCTGTCGATCCGATTGGCGCTGTTGCCGCCGCCTTGCTGGCTGCGATTGCCGCGACCGCGGCGGCGATTGTTGCGATTGTTATTCAAGGAGAGTTTTTCCTCATTCGTGACCGCGTGCGGAACTCAATTGTCCGGCGGTCCATAGACCCCTTGTCACGCGCACCGCCAACCTGGCAGCGCACCCCTATCCGCAGATTCCGGCAAGCACCCATGTGCTGCCAATTCATCCAAAATGCGGAGCTTGGCCTAGTGGTAACCAACGCGGGCAGACCAGAGACCTGAGTTACAGGTAAACACGCGAATCGCTTTTGCCAAGTGCTTATCTCAGAATCAGCCCACGCGGCCTGTGGGCAAGGTCGCGCACGAGCGTGGTCGAGAACCCTGAGTCGTGGGCAATCTGGGCAACGCTATCCCCTTGATCGCGCCCGATTTCGAGTACGGCCACGCCGCCCGGAGAAATCAGCTTGCCAAGCTGCGGGATTATCGCGCGATAGTCGTCAAGCCCTTCTTCTCCGGAGAAAAGTGCCGAGGTCGGCTCGAAATCGCGGACATCGGGGTCGAGCTCGGCCGAGGTTTCGACATAGGGCGGATTGGCGATGACCAGCTCGAACCGGCCGATATCGTCGGCCCAGCCGGACTGGCGCCAGTCGCCCCGCAGCATCCGTGCACGCTCGGCCAGCCCCAGCCGCGCAGCATTGGCAGCGGCCACCGGCAGCGCGGCGAGTGAGGCATCGATCCCCACGCCGGTCAGCCCGGGGCGTTCCGCCAGGATCGTGAGCAGCAGGGCGCCCGAACCGGTGCCGAGATCGAGCACCCGACCCGCGCCGGGCGCATGGGCGAGCGCGGCCTCGACCACGCTTTCGCTGTCGCCGCGGGGGATCAGCACGCCCGGATTGACGAGGAAGCTGCGCCCGTAGAACTCCGCTTGCCCCAGGATATAGGCAATGGGTTCGTGCGCCGCGCGCCGGTCGACCAGTTCGGCAAATCCGGCCGGGGCCGGGTCCGCCATGCTCCGCAGCAGCATCTCCGACCGGCCAGTGCCCAACACTCGGGCCATCAGCAGTTCGGCATCGAGCCGAGCGGTGTCGCTGGTGTGGGAGAGGCGCTGCGCGGCATCGCGGATCGCCTCGGCGACGGTCATTCCGACAGCGCCGCCAACCGCTTGGCCTCGTCCTCGGCAATCAGCGCGTCGATCAACTCGGTCAGGCCCGGTCCGGCGATGATCTGCGGCAGTTTCTGCAGCGTCAGCCCGATACGGTGATCGGTCACGCGGCCTTGCGGGAAATTATAGGTTCGGATGCGCTCGGAGCGGTCGCCCGACCCGACCATGGCCTTGCGCGCCTCGGCCTCGGCGCCCTGGGTCGCCTCGCGCTGCGCCTCGTATAGCCGCGCGCGGAGCACCTGCATCGCCTTCTCGCGGTTCTTGTGCTGGCTGCGGCCGTCCTGGCAGGTCACGACCGTGCCCGTCGGCAAATGGGTGATGCGGACCGCGCTGTCGGTGGTGTTGACGTGCTGGCCGCCCGCGCCGCTGGCACGATAGACGTCGATCTTGAGATCGGTGGGATCGATCTGGACATCGACCTCGTCGGGCTCGGGCAGCACCGCGACAGTCGCAGCCGAGGTGTGGATGCGCCCGCCGCTCTCGGTTTCGGGCACGCGCTGGACGCGGTGAACGCCGCTTTCGAACTTCAGCTTGGCGAAGACGCCGGTGCCGGTGACGTTGGCGACCACTTCCTTGAAGCCGCCGACTTCAGAGGCGCTCATGCTGACCGGTTCGATCTTCCAGCCCTGTTCGGCGGCGAAGCGTTCGTACATCCGGTAGAGATCGCCCGCGAACAGCGCTGCTTCGTCGCCGCCGGTGCCGGCGCGGATTTCGAGCATTGCCGGGCGCGCATCGGCCGAATCCTTGGGCAGCATGGCAACGGCGAGCTGGCGTTCGGTTTCGGGCAGGCGTTCCTTGAGCGCGGCGATTTCCTCTTCGGCCATGGCCTTCATTTCGGGGTCGGCGAGCATGTCCTCGAGATCGACAAGCTCGGCCCGCATGGCCTGCACCTCGGCGGCAACCTTCGCAACCGGCTCCAGCTCGGCATAGTCGCGGCTCGCCTGGACGAATTCATCGCCTTCGAGCTGGCCCGAGGCCATGCGCGCCTCGAGCTCGGCGAAGCGATGGGCGATCTGGTCGAGGCGTTCTGCGGGGACTTTCATGACTCTTCAGCCAATAGTCTGGGCTGCGAATATCTCGGCAGCATCGGCCTCGCGCTGAAAATCCTGGTCCAACGCGCTGAAATTATTTGAGAGTTCTCCATCGCGCAGATCGAGGGAGATCAGGATCGCTGGCTCCGCCTTCCGCGCCTTGTCATATCTCTTCCTCGGGCTGCCGCTCGCGAACACCTCGGTCGAAAATCCTGCATTGCGGAACGCAGCTGCCATTTCTCCTGCCTCCCCTTCGCGATCGGAACTCTCAGCAGCGATAGCAACTTCCAGTTGCTCGCCCCCGGCACCATCGCAAAGCATCGCCAACCGCTCGATACCCGCGGCCCACCCTACCGCAGGCGTAGGCGCGCCGCCGAGGCTTTCCATCAGGCCGTCGTAGCGCCCGCCGCCGAGGATGGTGCTCTGGCTGCCGAGCTTGCCGGCGGCCTCGCTGCCCTCGTCGGGGATGAATTCGAAGGCGGTGTGACGGTAGTAGTCGAGGCCGCGCACGAGGCTTTCCGCGCGCTGCCACTTCACCCCTGCCGCATCGAGACCGCTCGTGACCGCATCGAAAAACGCCTTCGCCTCGTCGGTCAGGAAGTCGTCGATCTTCGGCGCATCGGCGACGAACTTGCGGTCGCGCGGATCCTTGGAATCGAGAATGCGCAGCGGATTCTTCTCCAGCCGCTCCTGCGAATCCTCGCTCAATTCGCCCTTCACCGCGCCGAAATACTCGATCAGCGCCGCGCGCCAGGCCTCGCGGCTATCGCCATCGCCCAGGGTGTTGAGGTGGAGCGTCACGCCCTCGATCCCCAGCTCCTTGATCACCTGGTCGGCGAGCGCGAGCAGCTCGACGTCTGCTTGTGGTTCCGCTGCACCGATGATCTCGGCATCGATCTGGTGGAACTGGCGATAGCGGCCCTTCTGCGGGCGCTCATAGCGGAACAGCGGGCCGTGCGTCGCCAGCTTGAGCGGCGCGTGCTGCTGCCAGCCATTGGTGAGATAGGCGCGCGCGATCCCGGCGGTGAACTCCGGACGCAGCGTCAGGCTCTCGTCGCCGCGGTCGAGGAAGGAATACATTTCCTTCGACACCACATCGGTCGTCTCGCCGATGGCGCGGCTGAACACCTCGGTCTTTTCGAACACCGGCATCTCGACCCGGCGGAAGCGGTACAGCTTGCGCACGCGCTCGAAAGTCTCGACCACGAAGGCGAAAGCCTCGGCCTCGGCGCCGAAGATGTCCTGGGTGCCGCGAATGGCCTGCGGGGTGTTCTTGCTCATGGGCGTTTCTCGATCATTGCCGGGGCGATTAGGCGAGTGTGCCGCTCGCCGCAATAAGCTCGCGTTAGACCAATTGCCTGTTGGCGCGCGCGGCCGGTGCCGCTAGGGGCGCGGGGAATTCACTGGCGCGGCCGATTGGGGAGAGGGGCGGCGCATTGCAGAAGAGTTGAAAATGGACATCAGCAAAATCCCCGTGGGCAGCAACCCGCCCGACGACCTCAACGTCATCATCGAAGTCCCGACCGGCGGCGAACCGGTGAAGTACGAGTTCGACAAGGAATCGGGCGCGCTGTTCGTCGACCGCATCCTGCACACGCCGATGCGCTATCCGGCGAACTATGGCTTCGTCCCGCACACGCTCAGCCCCGATGGCGATCCGCTCGATGCATTGGTGATCGCGCGCAGCCCGTTCATCCCCGGCTGCGTGGTCCGCGCCCGGCCGATCGGCGTGCTCAATCTCGAAGACGAGCATGGCGGCGACGAGAAGCTTATCTGTGTGCCCGTTGACACTACTTTTCCCTATTATTCGGATATCGGAGAGACCAAGGATCTACCGTCGATTATCTTCCAGCAGATCGAACATTTCTTCACGCATTACAAGGACTTGGAAGCGGAGAAATGGGTGCGGATCGGCAATTGGGGTAATCGCGAGGAAGCGCGGCAGATCGTCACCGAGGCGATCGAACGCTATCGGCAGTGATCATTCTACCGGGCGCTTGGCATCGAGCAGGTCCTCGGCCTGCTCGCCATCGCCGCGGCGCTCCTCCTCGACCATCGCGGCAATCTCGCTCTCGGGCCTGACGTCGTTTTCGCGGCGCGCCGGAATCTCGGGCTGCGTGGCCACCTTGCTGGTTTTGCGCGGCGTCGTCTCGGTTACGCTCGCCGTCTGGCCGATGGGGAGCGGGCCCGTCCGGCTGTCGAACCGCAGGCGATAGATCGGCTCCGGCAGAGCGAAGCCGGCATCCTCCAGCGCCTCCTTGACAGCGGCGATCGCAAGGCTCCGCGACTTGAACCAGTCCGCCTCGGTCTGGTCGATCCAGCCGAGGAACAGGATGACGATATTCGAATCGCCCACGTTCTGGATGCGCGCGGCGGGCTCGGGATCGTCGAGTACGAAGGCGAGCCCCTGCAGGACCTCGCGGCCCAGCGCCATCGCGGCGCGCGGATCATCGTCGGCATCGATGCCCAGTTCGAACTCGAAGCGGCGCTGCGGATTGCGCGTGTAATTGAGGATCACCGCCTTGAAGACCTGGCCATTGGGAATGCGCAGATGATTGCCGTCGAGCGTCATCAGCACCGTGGCGCGGCTCGTCAGGCGGATCACCCGGCCTTCCTTGTCGTCGATCAGCACGTGATCGTTGGCGCGAAACGGCTGGCGCAGGCTCAGCATCAGCGAGGCGACATAGTTCTCGATCGTATCGCGCATGGCGAAACCGAGCGCGATGCCGATCACGCCCGCACCGCCGAGGACCGCACCCATCAGCGCGCCAGCGCCGAGCATGTCGAGCGCGACCACGATTCCCCCGACGACAAAGACGAACCGGATCGCACTGCGGATCAGTTCGCCAAGGAAGGCGTTGGGGGCGATCTTGTTCCACAGCGGTGCCGGGAAGGCGATAAGATAGCCGAGTGCGCCGATGGCGATCGCCGCGACCAGGGCCACCGTCAGGAGGGGAAGCAGTTCGAGAAAGCTCGCCACGATCTCGGACATCTTGCCGAGGATCGAAAGATTGCTTTCGACCGACAGGTCGCGCTCGAGTGAATTCTCGACCGTGACCACGCCCGAAACCCGCCCGGCGATATTGGCCGCGCGATCGATCGCGTCGGGGTCGGCAACGGTTCCCGAGAGCGAGACCACGCCTTCGTTCACGTCGACCGAGACGTCCTGGAACGCCGGCAGTTCGGCATAGATGCCCCTGATCCGCTCGCCGATGCGTTGATCGGTTCCCTCGTCCTGGGTTGCCTCAATCACCTGCTCGACCGGCGCGGCGGTTTCGGTCGGTTCGGGGGCGGAGGGTATCAGGGCCACTGCAGGCGCATGCGACAGCGGCGCGACCAGCAAGACCGCAACGAGCGCCAGCATGCGCAATAGGTTGACCACGGCGTCTGTCCCCTGCCTAAGCGAAAGGCGAGACCCGCGGCCTCGCCCTAGCTAAGCGATCCAATCGCCGATGTGGTTCCCGCAAGGCCTGCTCAGGCGACGGTGGAAACGAGCTTGAAGCATCCGGTCAACAGGAACGGCAACCCGATGGCGAGCCCCCACAACATCACCATGTCGCGCTTGAAATCCCCGGCCAGCCCGGGATCGTGCCCCGCCTCGTCAGACAGGCCGACCCAGCGTTTCTCGAACCAGCGGCACGCCGGGATGATCCCGCCGACCAGCACCACCAATGCAAAATAGGGCAGGATCGTCGAAGACCCCGCCTTCAAAGCGTCGACCGTTACGAAAATCTGCAGCGCAGTGTAGACCAACAATGCGTAAGCGACGTGATCGCTTGCAGACTTGCGCCAATCGCGCGCGGTCTCGTCATACGCTTGCTTCTTCAGCGCATCGTTCATCCAGCCAGCTCCCCCAGCGTGCCCCTTTTGGAGCGTTCCTCTCACTTCGATTCGAATTAGATCAAACTTGGGCCGCACATGCAAGAAAAGTAACCATAGCACACTTGCCCGGTAATTTTCGAACGACCCAGCAAGGGCTCATGCATAAATCCTGCCAATTCGCCGCAAAGGGGGCTTTCTTGTCGGAAATGCGCTGCTAAAGCACGCCCAATGAGCGACGCAGAGACACTCCATGCGAGCCCCGCAGACGCCACCGCCCCTCTTCCCAATGGCGGATTGGAAGTCATCTCCATCGCCAAGAGCTATGACAAGCGGGCGGTGCTTACGGACATCTCGCTGACGGTCGGCAAGGGCGAGGTGCTTGGCCTGCTCGGCCCGAATGGCGCGGGCAAGACGACCTGTTTCTATTCGATCATGGGCCTCGTCCGCCCCGACGCCGGACGGATCCTGATGGATGGCGAGGATGTGACGCACCTGCCGATGTATCGCCGCGCGATCCTCGGCCTCGGCTACCTCCCGCAGGAAACCAGCATCTTTCGCGGCATGACGGTCGAACAGAACATCAACTGCGTTCTAGAGATGGTCGAACCCGATGCGGAAACACGAGCTGCCGAACTCGAACGGCTGCTCGAGGAGTTCCACATCGAACGCCTCCGCAGCTCGCCTGCAATGGCGCTGTCGGGCGGCGAGCGGCGACGCTGTGAGATCGCGCGTGCGCTCGCGGCCAAGCCGTCGATCATGCTGCTCGACGAGCCGTTCGCCGGGATCGACCCGCTCTCGATCAGCGACATCCGCGACCTGGTGAAAGACCTCAAAAAGCGCGGCATCGGCGTACTGATCACCGACCACAACGTGCGCGAGACGCTCGATATCGTCGACCGCGCCTGCATTGTCTATGGGGGCCAGGTGTTGTTCGCCGGTACACCGCAGGATCTCGTCGCCGACGAGAATGTGCGCAGGCTATATCTCGGCGAAGGATTCACCCTGTGAGTACTGGCAGGGATTGAACCATGGCGCTGGGTCCAAGGTTAGACCTAAGGCAATCGCAATCGCTGGTGATGACGCCGCAGCTGCAGCAGGCGATCAAGCTGCTGGCGGCGAGCAATCTCGAAATCGAGGCCTTCATCGGAGAGGCGCTGGAGGCCAACCCGCTGCTCGAAGCGGGCGAAATGCGGGTCGAAGATCGCGAAGCGCCGCCGGAATCAGTCGAGCTCGAAATCCATGACGCGTCACCCGGAGACGGCGATCAGGCGCTCGACATCGACGCCGGCGCGCTCGACCGCGATCGCGACACCGGCGATGGCGACTGGGGCGCGGCCGGCGCCCATGTCGCGGTGGCCGACGAACTGCCGAGCCTGGAAGATCGGGCCAGCAACGAGACCACCCTGGCCGATTATCTCGAGGAACAGGTCGGTGCGGCAGCCGGCGATGCGCGCGAGGCCTTTGTGGCGCGCGCAATCATCGGCCAGCTGGACGAGGCAGGATATCTCGTCGGCGAGTTGCGACATATCGCCGCCGACCTCGGCGTCGGAATTGCCGAGGCCGAACGCGCGCTCGAGATCGTGCAGTCGCTCGACCCGACCGGGGTCGGGGCCCGCTCGCTGTCGGAATGCCTCGCGCTGCAGGCGAAGGAGGCCGACCGTTACGATCCCTGCATGGCGCGGCTGATCGACAATCTGGAACTGGTCGCCCGCGGCGAGGTCCAGCGGCTCAAGCGCATGTGTGACGTCGACGACGAGGACTTCGCCGAAATGCTGGCCGAGCTGCGCAGCTACAACCCGAAACCCGGCCTTGCGTACGGCCGCAGCGAGGCGAGCGCGGTGGTGCCGGATATCCTCGTGACGCGGGGCGACGACAACAGTTGGGATATCAAGCTCAACGAGGCGACGTTGCCGCGCCTCGTCGTCAATCGCGACTACTATGTCGAGCTGCGCAACGGCTCACCCGGCAAGGAAGCCCAGAGCTGGCTGCGGGAAAAGCTGGCCGACGCCAACTGGCTGATCAAGGCGCTCGACCAGCGCCAGAAGACCATTCTCAAGACCGCCGCCGAGATCGTGAAGAAGCAGGAAGGGTTCTTCCGGCGCGGGGTGTCCGAACTGCGTCCGCTGACCTTGCGCGAGGTGGCGGAAGAGATCGACATGCATGAATCGACGGTTAGCCGCGTTACCAGCAACAAATACCTCCATTGTGAACGCGGTTGTTTCGAGCTCAAATACTTCTTCTCCAGTGGGGTCGGCCGGGTTGGCGAAGGGGCCGATGGAGAGGGCGCCAGCGCCGAAGCGGTGAAGGCGCGGATCAAGGCATTAGTCGATGGCGAGGACGCCAAGAAGATCCTGTCGGACCAGAAACTGGTCGACATCCTCAAGGGGGAAGGCTTCGATCTGGCGCGGCGCACGGTCGCAAAATATCGCGAGGCGATCGGGATCGGCTCAAGCGCCCAGCGGCGGCGACAGAAGAAGCTGCAGGGGCTCTGACACTCGCCCGAGGCGCTGTGGATAAGTGTGACTCAAAAGACTCACAATCGGCCGCGACTCGCCGGATTCCCTCGGTTTACGAGAAATTAACCTTTTCCGTTCAGACCTTGTGTGGTTAATTCAAGGCAACCTCTCTTATCGCGAGGTTACCGCAAGCTTTGGGGCAAAGGGGGACCACCCATGCGCGTGCTTTTGATTGAGGACGAACCGACAACGGCCAAGGCCATTGAGCTCATGCTCACGACCGAAGGCTTCAATGTCTATTCGACCGACCTCGGCGAGGAAGGCTTGGATCTGGGCAAGCTGTATGATTATGATATCATCCTGCTCGACCTGAACCTGCCCGACATGCATGGCTATGACGTGCTCAAGAAGTTGCGCGTCGCCAAGGTGCAGACGCCGGTACTGATCCTCTCGGGCATTGCCGAGATGGACAGCAAGATTCGCTCGTTCGGCTTCGGTGCCGACGACTATGTGACCAAGCCCTTCCACCGCGAAGAGCTGGTCGCTCGCATCCACGCCGTGGTGCGCCGTTCGAAGGGCCACAGCCAGTCGATCATCCGCACCGGCAAGTTGGCCGTGAACCTCGATGCCAAGACCGTCGAGGTCGATGGTGCCCGCGTTCACCTGACCGGCAAGGAATATGCGATGCTCGAGCTGCTTTCGCTGCGCAAGGGCACTACGCTGACCAAGGAAATGTTCCTCAACCATCTCTATGGCGGGATGGACGAGCCGGAACTCAAGATCATCGACGTCTTCATCTGCAAGCTGCGCAAGAAGCTCAGCCATGCATGCGGCGGCGAGAACTACATCGAAACCGTCTGGGGCCGCGGCTACGTGCTGCGCGACCCCGAAGAGCAGGCCGAAGCTGCCTGACGACACCCGAATTTCCTAGGGGATGGGGACAAGGCGCCCGGGGCTTCCAGCCTCGGGCGTTTTTCTTTGCGCGCTTGCAGCGTGAACTTCCTTCCATATGATGGGCGCGATGAACGCCCTGCTGATCCGCTATGAAGGTTATGATCCGCTGCTTCGCCTGGTGCTGGCGATGGGCGTCGCGGTGATCCTGAACGCGCTCTACTGCCTCGCCTACACCTATAGCGCAGGCCATCCCGAGACCTTGACCGAAGCTTTCTGGTGGGGCGTGATCAACATCGCGCCGTGGATTGCGGCGGTGGAACTGGGGCGGCAGGTGACGCGCAAGCTTATGGTCGGGCTCGTCATCCTCGCCGCGGCGGCCATCTCACTGGCATTGGGCGCGATGATCGGCGGCGAATTGCCCGACGGGTTCGCGATCATCCGCCGGATTCCCGGGGCGGCGGCCACGATCGCGGTCCTCGCCGTGCTCGAGCTCTGGCGCAGCCATCGCGTCAGCCAACAGGCTGCCGCCACGACTGCGACCGCCGAGAGCCTGTCCTGCGACTGGGCGCGCGCCGCCGGCAATTATGTCGAGCTACATGCGCGCGGCCGGAAGCCCCGGCTGGTGCGCACGACGCTGGCGAGCCTGGTCGACGAGACGGACGCATCGTTGCTGCGTGTTCACCGCTCCTTCGCGGTGGCGCCAGACCACATCGCCAGGGTCGAGCGCGCGCATGTGCGCCTGCGGGACGGGACCAGGATTCCCATCGGCAACGCCTTCCGCGCTCCGCTCGACGCGCTCTAACTCGTCCCTTCGTCCCAAGTGGCTTGAACGGCTGCGTGCCGGCTGTTTGCCTGGTGGGCATGAACAGATTGCCCCGGCTTGTCGCCACGCTCGCCGCAGTGATCCTCGCCTGGTCGCCAGCAGCAGCCAGGGCCGAGAGCGCTGCCACCTCGCTTGAACATGACAGCATTCGCGTCACCACGACGGAAGGGCTTTCGCTCGCCGCCTATGTTTCGCGGCCCACTGGGAGTTCGGCGCCGCGCCCTGCCCTGTTCCTGACGCAATGGGTGTCGTGCGGGACGATCAAGCCCAATCCCGCGCGGACCAGCATGGAGGAGCGGGTGGCGCTCGCCGCTGGCTACGCGCTGGTTCGGGTCGATCGCGCCGGCACGGGTGACAGCGATGGGCCAGGCTGCGACAAGCTCGATTACGATACCGAGGTCCGGCATTATCGCGAGGCCTTCGACCAGCTCGCCTCGCACCCCTGGGTGGATCGCCAGCGCATGGTCGTCTTCGGCAGCAGCCTCGGCTCGACCACCGCGCCGCTCGTCGCATTGGGCAAGCCAGTTGCCGGGGTGATCGTGCAGGGCGCCGGGGCGCTGACCTACTTCGAACGGATGCTGCATTTCGATCGCATCGAGCTCGAGCGTCAGCCGGTTTTCGATCCGCTGTCGCTCGACCGAGAGATGCGCCGCCGGATCGAATTCCAACTTCACTACCTCCACGGCAAGCTTACGCCGACAGAAGTCGAGCAGCGCCATCCCCAACTTGCCGGGGTGTGGAGGTCGCTGCGCGGTACCGACGAGGAGCCACATTACGGCCGCCCGTTTGCCTGGCATTGGCAGGCAGCCGACAAGGACTGGCTTGCTGCCTGGGCGCAGGTCGAGGCGCCGGTCATGGTCGTCTTTGGTGAGTACGAGCAGTTCGAGAGCCGGCATGGCCATCGGGTCATCGTCGACACAATCAATCGGCTGCGACCGGGAAGCGCGACATGGCTGGAGATTCCCCAGGCCGGACACGATCTGGGGACCTATGCCAATCCCTATGATGCCTTGTCTTTCGCCAACCGCACCGCCCGGCCCGAGCTGTTCGTGACGCCGGTCGCCGAGTGGCTCCGCACGCTAGAAACGCACAACCGAGACTAGTGCGGCATGCCATGCAGCGCCCTCGCTGGACGCAGGTCCTGCAAGCTGCGATGATTGCACACCTCCACACAGGAGGCACGAATGCCATTGCTGCCCGAATTCTTCGCCGGGCGAACCCCGCCCGATCTTTATCACGAATATCTTTCGCCTGCGTTCGAGCCTTGGGCAAATGCCCTGCTAGAGAGTCTGCCTCCGCAAGGCCTCGTACTTGATATCGCTTGCGGGACCGGACTCGTCAGCCGCAAGGTGGCCGAAGATGGAGCCGTTGACGCAATCAAGGCGATCGACGTTGCTCCGCCAATGATTTCCAAGGCGGAAGGCCTCGGCCTAGGTCGAGGGTCCAAAATTGAGTATTCAATGGCAAGCGCCGACGACCTCCCGTTTCGCGACGGCGAATTTGAGTGCGCCTATTGCCAACAAGGACTGCAGTTCTTCCCCGATCGTCTCGCCGCGATGAAAGAGATACGGCGCGTTTTGGGAAGCGGCGCGAAAGCAGCCATCTCAACCTGGACCTTTGCGGCCGACGGCAATCCCGTTTTCGATGCGTTCGAGCAGATCATTGCAGAAGAATTGGGCCCGGATCTCCTTCCATTCGGACCGTTTTCATTCGGCAATCGGTGGGAGATCGAGGACCTCGCCAGTGACGCCGGTTTCAAGGTTGTGTCTCTCGAAAAAGAGAGCCGCCTCTCTCCGCTACCTGACGTTCGCACCTTTGTGCTGTTCGACATCTCGTTTCTCGGACGTCCTGCGGCCGACGGTACGCTGCAACCGATCCTGGATTTCGCCGATCCCGCAAACGATACGATAATCGAGCGATTGATCGCCCGTGTCAGCGATGCGACCGCGCCCTTTCGTCAAACCGACGGTGCTTTGCTCGCACCAATGACCGCGCACGTTCTGATCGCTGAGGCTTGACGCGCGACCTTCTGGACAAACGGGTGCTAATTGGCATAGCGCGCCGCCCATGTCAGCATTCAAGGAAGGCGACCCGACAACGCTCAACCGGCTCTATGGGCGCAGCCAGAGCAAGCCGCTGCGTGCCCGCCAGCGAGGGCTGGTCGATAATCTGCTGCCGCAGATCGCAGTGCCGCAAGAAGGGCCGGTCACATCGCAGACGCTGTTCGGCGATGAACGCCCGCTGCATTTCGAGATCGGGTTCGGCGGGGGCGAGCACCTCGCCTTTCGCGCCGATCTGCTACCCGATCACGGGTTCATCGGGGCAGAGCCCTTCGTCAATGGCGTCGCTCAGGCGCTGACCCATATCGAGGATCAGAAGCTCGCCAACGTGCGCCTCCATATGGGCGACGCGCTCGAGGTGTTGAGCCGCGTTCCCGACGACTCACTTACCATGCTCTACCTGCTCCATCCGGACCCTTGGCCCAAGAACAAGCATGCCAAGCGCCGAATGATGAACGATGGCCCGGTGCAGATGTTCGCTGCCAAGCTCAAACCCGGCGGCGAGTTCCGCTTCGGCACCGACCACCCGATCTACCTGCGACATGCGCTGATGGTGATGCAACGTCACACCGACACGTTCGAATGGCAGGTCAAGGATCGCTCAAGCTGGGAACAGCGCCCGTCCGGCTGGCCCGAGACGCGCTACGAGCACAAGGCCCGCACGGTCTACGGGCATGAGGTATGGTACTTCCGCTACCGGCGGTTGTAATCGGCGCCTAGGCGAACAGCGATGCGACCTCGCGTGGATCAAGGTTGAAGTGTTGCGCCAACGCGGCCGAGGCAAAATCGCCGAACCGCGTCGTGGGCCGCAGGTCCCTGCCCTCGAACAAGGCGGGCTGCGACAGGCCCGGCCAATCGCCGGTGACTGCAGCCCCTCCCGCCAGTGAACCGCCCAGAAGAAACGCGGCGGAAGCGGTGCCGTGATCGGTCCCCTGCGTTCCATTGACCGCAGCGGTTCGGCCGAATTCGGTCGCAATGATCACCAGAGTGTCACGCCAGGCCGGGCCAAGACCTAACTTGAGCGCGGCCAGCATCTGGTCGAGGCCTTGCAAATGGTTCGCCAATCTGCCGCGCTGGTTCGAGTGCGTGTCCCAGCCACTCGTTTCGATCATCATGACGCGCGCGCCATCATCGGGTGCAAGCAGCGACGCTGCCAGCTTGCCGAGCTTGCCACCGTTGCGACCGCCATTCCCGCCGATATCGCCCGCCAGCCCCTTCGTTTTCATCGCTTCGCTCCATATTGGCGCGAGCAGCGGGTCTTCGTCATAGAGGCCGGTCAGGCGCAGCAGCAGATCCTCGCTGGCATCGGGCAAGCCGTTGAGCGCATAGGTTCCCGCCGGGATCGGTCCGCGCAACGCCAGCGGCACCGCCGGCGCTAGAGCCAGTCCACGCGCCTGGTCACCGGGCAGCATCGGCAGCAGCCGGCCAAGCCAACCTGTTTCACTCGCATAAGGCTCGCTGGCGCCGTTCTCGAGCACGTTTTGTCCATCGAAATGCGAACGGTCGCGATAGGCCGTGGCGACAGCATGGCAGGCGCGCGCCTCGCCTGACTGGAACAGCTCCGCCATGGTGCCGAGCGCCGGATGCAGTCCGAACATTGCATCGAGCTTGACTGCCTCTTCATCCATCAGCGCGCCGCGCAAACGGGGCAGGTCGGGATCGCCCAAGGGTGGCAGGATCGCCAGGCCATCCGCGGCCCCGCGCTGGATGATGAAGACCAGGCGCTTGGCGGTCGGAGCCGCGGCAAAGGCCATGCCTGGCAAGGCAAGTGCTGTGCCCGCGGCACCGGCGAGCTTGAGCAAGAGGCGGCGATTGAATGCGGTGGTCATAGTCTCATCTCCGCAAGAACTCGGGGCTGGCAAGCAGCAGGGCGAGGCCAGTGGATGGCGACTCGGCCCGCGCGATGGCCTGCAATGTCGCTTCGCCAAAGCCGTCGGGCATGATCCATGTCGCGATAGCACGAGGATCGATTGCACTTCCGATCCTGTCCGAAAGCTGCTGCGCGACCTCCACCCTGCTCATCAGGGCGCCGGGTCCGGCCCAATCGGCGGCCGTATCGCCCCACCCGGCCGGGCTACCGGGTCGCCAGATCGGCTGACCAAGTTGCTGAAAGATGGCCGTGGCTCCGCGTTTCCCGGGCAGCCGCTCAATCCCCGTAGCGCGCAGCGATGCAACGACCCAGTCCCATGCGCTGCGGAACTTGACGTTGACGCCATCCCACGCCTCTGGCGAGGCAATGAGCGCGCGGTAAAGCGCCGGCAGATCACCGTCGCTGTCGAGATACGCAGTCTCAAGCCGCGCCACCATGGCTTGCGGCGGGTCGTCGGCAGCGAAGTGCCGTGCCAGCTTGGTCGCAACGTGACGTGCGGTAATGGGAGAGCGCGCAAGATCCTTGAGGATCACCAGCGACTGATCCGCAGCGCCCTCCCGATAGCGCTTGCCCATGATCGTCCGCTCACCCGGTTCATGCAGGGCGGCAACGAACAGTGCCTCGCCCGGCTCGGCGTCGCGCGCCAGCCGTTCCAGTGGCCCGCGGCGCAATCCCGCGACTGTCCAGCCGGTGAGCGCTCGAGCCAGTTCGGTCACATCGCTCTGCGAATATCCGGTCCGCACACCCAGCGTGTGCAGTTCGAGTATCTCGCGGGCAAGATTCTCGTTGAGGCCGATCTTGCGCGCCCCGCCGCGGCTCCGGCGGCGCTCCGCCAGTTCGCTCGACGGCCCCACCGATTGCGCCTGATCAAGATACAGGAGCATCGCCGGATGGAGCACCGCCGCTTTCAGAAGATCGAAGTAACTCCCCATGATATTGGGGCGGATCGCCTCGAACTCGTAATTGCCGACCAATGGCACAACGGGCTGCTTGTCTGCCGATACCGCCAGGTGGTTTGCCCAGAAATGCACCAGCCGCTCCACAAAGGGAGTATCGCTTTGCAGGGCAGAGGCAAGGCGCGCGTTGCTCGCTTCGATATAGGCCATGCGAATGCCGTTAAGTTCGCCCAGATTGCGCGGCCTGTTCTCAGAAGCCTGCGGATCATCCGGATTCTCGCTCATCTGAGCGGCGTCCTGTTGGCGATCGCGCGCGGCCACGACACGCTCACGATAGTCTCGAAAGGTAGTCACCAGCGTGGCGCGGGTGGGCAGGCCCGCCAGTGCGGCGGGCTGGACTTCGAACCGCGTCAACTGGTCGAGCAACCAATCTCGCGCGCCGCCCCCGACATGGTCGGACGGACGAGCCCCCAGCCCGAAGCGATTGAATGCAGTGGTTGTCGTGCCGCGCATCGCATCTTCTCCTACCCCGCAGACCTTAATCGGGTTTGGGCAAGTGCGACGTCGCAATTTGTATCGAATTGTCTTTTGGCGCGCTGATGCTTCGGTCAGCGCCCCTCAAAGGCGAAATGCGAAGGTGTTGTTCCAGCTGGCCCGAGCCGGATAATGTCGGGACAGCTCTACCCCACCACGCCCGCTGCCGCGAGCACCGACAACGTCAGCACATCGGGCGCGATCGCCGTCATCGGCGCGATCTGGACCGGCTTTTCCATACCGATCAGCATCGGGCCGACCGTGGCATTGCCGGCAAGCTCGCGCAGCAGCTTGGCCGAGAGGTTGGCCGATTGCAGGCCCGGCATGACGAGCACATTCGCCGGTCCCGAGAGGCGGCTGAAGGGATAGAGTTCCATCACCTTGGGATTGAGCGCGGCATCGGGCGCCATTTCGCCCTCATACTCAAAGCCCGGATCTTCCGCATCGAGGATCGCCACCGCATCGCGGATATTGCCAAGCCACTGTCCGGACGGGTTGCCGAAGGTCGAATAGGACAGGAAGGCGACGCGCGGTTCGTGGCCCATGCGGCGCGCGACTGCTGCTGTCTCCCGAGCGATATGGGCGAGCATCTCGGCGCTCGGACGCTCGTTGATCGTGGTGTCGGCGAGGAAGGTCGTGTGGTTCTTCCCGATCATCATGTGGATACCGAAGGGCACCGCATCGGGCTTGGGATCGAGCACCAGGTTCACCTCGCGCGCGGTCTGCGCGAAGGTGCGCGTCGCCCCCGAGATCATCGCATCGCCATGGCCGAGCGCGACCAGGAGGGCAGCGAAGACGTTGCGCTCCTGGTTGACCATGCGACGGACGTCACGCTCGGTATAACCTTTGCGCTGCAGCCGCTTGTAGAGATAGTCGACCATGGCGGGGACATGCTCCGACACCGCCGAATTCTCGATCACGAAGCTGCCCGGATCGGAAACCCCGAGCATGTGCAGGCGGTCGACCACGTTCTTGGTCCGGCCGACGAGTATCGGGGTGCCGTAGCCGAAATCGCGATACTGGATCGCCGCGCGCAGCACGACATCTTCTTCCGCTTCGGCGAAGACCATTCGCTTGGGGTTGGCCTTGCACTCCTCGTAGACGCGGGTGAGCGCCGATGTGGTCGGGTTGAGCCGCGCCTTGAGCGAAAGACGATATTCGTCGAGATCCTCGATCGGGGCCAGCGCCACGCCCGAATCCATCGCAGCCTTGGCGACGGCCGAGGATACGACCTCGATGAGCCGCGGGTCGAAGGGAGCGGGAATGATATAATCGGTCCCGAACTTGTGATTGATGCCATAGGCAGCAGCGACCTCTTCGGGCACGCGCTCGCGCGCCAGATCGGCAATCGCCTGCGCTGCGGCAACCTTCATCTCCTCGTTGATGGCGGTCGCCTGCACGTCAAGCGCGCCGCGGAAGATGAACGGGAAGCCGAGGACGTTGTTGACCTGGTTGGGGAAGTCGCTGCGTCCGGTCGCGATAATCGCGTCGGGCCGCACTGCCTTGGCCTCGTCGGGCATGATTTCGGGCGTGGGATTGGCCATGGCGAAGATGATCGGCTGATCCGCCATGTTCTTCACCCAATCGGGCTTTAGTGCGCCGGCTGCCGACAGACCGAGGAAGATATCGGCGCCCACGAGCGCCTCTTCGAGGCTACGCGCTTCAGTCGGCACGGCATGCGCGCTCTTCCACTGATCGACGTCCGCGCGCCCGGGATAAATCGGCCCCGAACGGTCGCACACGATCACATTGGCGTGAGGTATCCCGATCGCCTTGATCAGCGCGGTACAGGCAAGCGCCGAGGCGCCGGCGCCATTCACGACCATGCGACAATCCCTGATGTCGCGCCCGGTCAGGTGGATCGCGTTGATCAGTCCGGCCGCAGCGATGATCGCCGTGCCGTGCTGGTCGTCATGCATCACGGGGATGTTCATGCGCTCGCGCAGGGCCTGCTCGATCACGAAGCACTCGGGCGCAGCGATATCTTCGAGGTTGATGCCACCGAAGCTCGGCTCCATCAGCGCGACAGCTTCGATGAACTTGTCCGGGTCCTCTGTGTCGAGCTCGATGTCGATCGAATCGACGTCGGCGAAGCGCTTGAACAGCACTGCCTTGCCTTCCATCACCGGCTTCGAAGCGAGCGCGCCGAGATTGCCGAGGCCGAGGATCGCAGTGCCGTTGGAAATTACCGCGACGAGGTTTGCCCGTGCAGTATAGCGCGCCGCCAGCTTGGGATCGGCGGCGATGGCCTCGACGGGCGCGGCAACACCGGGAGAATAGGCCAGGGAGAGATCGCGCTGGCTCGCCATCGGCTTAGAAGCGATGATCTCGATCTTACCCGGGCGAATCGTTTCGTGATAGAACAACGCTTCGCGCTCGGTGAAAGTGACTCTGTTCTCTTCTTCGGCCAATTTCGAACCTTCCTTTACGTAACGTCAGGCGCCCTACAGCGTGATTCTCGCAAGCGATAGGGGAAAGCCGCGGGCCGCACCATTTCGAATCGCTTAGAGCGGGGTTAGGCCAAGTTTATGGCTGCAACGTCTGCCACCGGGGCCAAGCCCACTCCCATGATGGAGCAATATCTCGCCCTCAAGCAGGAGGCGGAAGGCTGCCTGCTGTTCTATCGCATGGGCGATTTCTTCGAGCTGTTCTTCGACGATGCCCGCGATGCTGCAGGCGTGCTGGACATCGCGCTGACCTCACGCGGCGAACACGGCGGGGAGCCCGTGCCGATGTGCGGTGTGCCGGTGCATGCGGCGGAGGGCTATCTGGCGCGGCTGATCAAGGCCGGGCGCCGCGTCGCGATCGCCGAGCAGGTCGAAACGCCCGATGAGGCCAAGGCGCGCGCCAAGCGCGAAGGGACACCCTCGTCCAAGGCACTGGTCAAGCGCGATATCGTTCGCTTCGTCACGGCAGGCACCTTGACCGAAGAGGCGCTGCTTGAACCGCGCCGCGCCAACATGCTTGCAGCCATTGCGGAGGTGCGCGGAGCCATTGGCATTGCCAGCTGCGATATCTCCACCG
The DNA here is from genome assembly GCF_029623755.1 of Altererythrobacter sp. CAU 1644. NCBI lineage: Bacteria > Pseudomonadati > Pseudomonadota > Alphaproteobacteria > Sphingomonadales > Erythrobacteraceae > Altererythrobacter > Altererythrobacter arenosus. Next base: position 1,490,153 of record NZ_CP121106.1, on the reverse strand, counting down.
GCGCAATGGTGCTCGAGGAATGCGAGCCCGGACAGCTTGGTGCGGTACTGGCACGGATCGGGGCGAGTGAACTGGTCGCGGCCGAGGAACTCGAATGCGGCATCGACGATGTGATCGAGCGCCCACGTCATGAATTCTCGAGCGACGACGGCGAGGCCCGGTTGAAGAAATTGCACGGCGTCGCCACGCTGGACGGGTTTGGCACCTTCTCACGGGCCATGCTGGCGGCAGCTGGCGGCCTCATCGCCTATCTAGAACACGTTGGTCGTGGCAGTTTGCCGCTGCTGCTCCCGCCCGCCCTGCGCGCGAGCGGGCAGGCCATGCTGATGGACGAGGCAACGCGTGCGAGCCTCGAGATTCTCGCTGCGCAGAACGGCGGGCGGGAAGGAAGCCTGATGGCGGCGATCGACCGCTGCGTGACCGGGGCAGGCGCACGGCTGCTGGCGGAAGACCTGTCATCCCCTTTGCTCGACCGCGCGTCGATCGAGGCGCGGCTGGCCCTGGTGCACTGGCTGCACGTCGATCCGCTCAATCGCGCACAATTGCGCGAGGCAATGCGCGCCGTGCCAGACCTGGGTCGCGCGCTCGGACGCCTGGTCGCCGGGCGCGGCAGCCCGCGCGATCTCGGCCAGGTGCGCGACGGACTCTCGGACGCGCGTCGCATCGGAGAGATGCTTGGCGCATTGCCCGACACGCCCGCACTGCTGGCCGAACTCTTGCCGCGGCTCACCGGACATGGCGCATTGACCGACTTGCTGGACCGAGCGCTGGTCTCCTCGCCACCCACAGAGCGCCAGAGCGGGGGCTATATCGCGGAAGGTTACGACGCCTCGCTCGATGAACTGCGCGCAATCTCGGGCAACGCCCGCCGCGCGATAGCCGCGATGGAAGCGCGCTATCGCGACGACACCGGCATCACTGCGCTGAAGATCAAGCACAACGGGGTGCTGGGGTACTTCATCGAAGTACCTGCGAAACATGCCGATGCGCTGATGGCGCCTGACAGCGGCTTTACCCACCGCCAAACCATGGCAGGTGCCGTGCGCTTCAACTCGGTCGCTCTGCACGAGGAGGCAACGCGGATCGCCGAAGCCGGTGGACGCGCACTTGCTGCCGAGGAGGCGCATTTCGAGGAACTGGTTGCCGAGGTTTGCGCCAGGGCAACTCCCATTGCGACCACCGCTGCCACCCTCGCCCGCATCGACGTCAGCGCCGGACAGGCCGAGCGCGCGGCCGAAGGGGGCTGGTGCCGCCCCGATATCGACGAGCGTCCGATGCTCGACATTACTGCAGGCCGACATCCAGTGGTCGAGGCGGCGTTGGCGCGGCAGGGCGAGCGTTTCGTCGCCAACGACTGCTCGCTATCGACCTTCGACCGTCTATGGCTGATCGGCGGCCCCAACATGGGCGGCAAGTCGACCTTCCTGCGCCAGAACGCATTGATAGTCCTGATGGCGCAGGCAGGCGGTTTCGTCCCGGCGGACAGCGCCACGATCGGGCTTGTCGACAGGCTGTTCAGCCGCGTGGGCGCATCGGACAATCTGGCCCGCGGGCGTTCGACCTTCATGGTCGAGATGGTCGAGACCGCTGCCATCCTCAGCCAAGCGAGCGAGCGGAGCTTCGTCATTCTCGACGAGGTCGGGCGCGGCACGTCGACCTACGACGGGCTGGCGCTGGCCTGGGCGGTGGTCGAAGCGGTGCATTCCACCATCCAGTGCCGCTGCCTTTTCGCAACGCATTACCATGAACTCGCGCGATTGGCGGACAGTTGTGAGGCGCTGTCGTTGCACCATGTCAGGGCACGGGAATGGAAGGGTGATCTCGTGCTGCTCCATGAACTGTCCGAGGGGCCAGCGGACCGGAGCTATGGCCTTGCAGTCGCACGGCTTGCCGGCGTTCCCAACCCCGTGGTGAAGCGGGCGAAGCAGGTGCTCGACAAGCTTGAGAAAGGTCGGGCCGAAACGGGCGGCCTCGCGGCAGGATTGGGCGAATTGCCGCTATTTGCGACCTTGGCCGACGAGGAAGAGGTCGATCCAGCGGATTCGGTGACGATTCGCCTGTCAGACACCGATCTCGACGCACTTTCTCCGCGCGAAGCACTTGAATTTCTTTATGAATTGAAGCGCATGGCGCAATCTACCGAAAGTTAACCGCCCCGCCGCTAATTTTCCGCACCATGCGGATCGAAATGCTCACCGATTCCAAGAAGGCCCTCTTCTTTGCGGGGGCGATCGTCTTTGGCGTGATCATGACCGTGGATTCGAATAGCGGAGAGACCGCCTTCGACGCGGCTGGTCCGGAGTATGCTTACGAGCCGCAAGACATCGTCGACGAGCGCGATCGCTCCGAACGCTTGTTCGGGCAGAGCGAAGACGCCGACCTTGGGCGCTACGGCGAGGAGTCCGACTACGAAGGCACGGATCCGGAAGGCTTCGATCCGACGCCAGACGATACCAGTCCGACCAATGCGATCTTCGAGCGGGACCCATTTGCCGGCTCGGTCAACGGGGCAATGATGCGCCCCGGCATCGACGGCCCGGATACCTAAGCAGCTTCCCGGTGCATTGCAGCCAAGTCTTGCGCCTTGTCCTTTTGGGTCAAGGCACTAGCCTAGCTTGATATGGCCGAAACCGACGACACCACCCAACCCTCAGACCCCAGCACCAAGATGGCGGAGGATCGCACGGATTGGGCGGAAGACCGCACGATCATGGCGCTCGAGCGGACTTTCGCCGGTTGGATGCGTACCTCCTTCGCAGCCATCGCCATCGGGATAGGGTTTCGTGCGCTGTTCGGGGAATTCGACCCGCCTTGGCTGGCCAAGGCGATCGCCACCGGGTTCCTGTTGCTGTCGATCCTGTTCGCGCTCGGTGCAGAGCGGAGAGCATGCCGCGCCTTCGATCGACTGACGTCGCACGCGGTTGACGCGCCCAAACTACCCAACATCAAGTTGATCGCTTATTCGATCTCGATTGGTGCAGTGCTCTTGATCGTAGCCTTCTGGGTGTTGAGCGACGGAACGCTCGCGCCTGACTAGGAGCCGTCGCCCGGCAAGTCGTCGAGCTTGTTGCTCTCGCCATACTTGTCGACGTTGTCGTCATGGTTGGGCTCGCCCGCGAAGGCATCCATATCGATGCGTCCGGAGCTCTCCATATCGCGCATGTGATCGATGGTGTCCTGGGTCGAATTGCCGAGAATATCGCTGCCATTCGGACCCTTCACGCTTTCCGTCGCACCGGCGACGGCATTGGCGTGTTCGCGCGCCTGCTGGGCGATATTATGTGCCTGGCTCATCGCATCGTCCTGTTCGCTATTGTGCGTTTCAGGCGCGAGTTCGGACTCGGTTTCTTTGATCTTGGGCATACCTTCGGTCATGCAAATTCTCCTTTGCCAGACCAACGGGCCAGCACGGCCAGCGTTCCGGTTAACCCTCGAACCTACCGATAGATAGGGAGAAACCGGACGCCGCCTGCACTTACCCTACCTTCTGGTAGGCAATCTGGATATTACCGTGTCGGAACAGGAGCTTCGCCTGAATAATCGTAGAAGCCGCGGCCCGTCTTTCGACCCAGCCAACCGGCCTCGACATACTTCACGAGCAACGGCGCGGGCCGGTATTTCGCGTCGCGCGTCGTCTTGTACAGCACCATGATGATGTCGAGACAGGTGTCGAGCCCCACGAAATCGGCCAGTTCGAGCGGTCCCATCGGATGGTTGAGCCCGAGGCGGCAGCCCTTGTCGATATCGGCGATGCCGGCGGTCGATTGACCAAGCACAAAGATCGCCTCGTTGATCATCGGCAGGAGGATTCGATTGACCACGAAGCCGGGTTCGTCCTGGCTCAGCACCACTTGCTTGCCCAGGTTTTCGGCAAAGGCGGTGATCCGGTCGGTGGTGTTCTGTGCGGTGGCAAGGCCGGGGATCACCTCGATCAATCCCATCACCGGCACTGGGTTGAAGAAGTGCAACCCGATGAAGCGCTGCGGATCGGGTGAATAGTTCGCCATCCGGGTGATCGGGATCGAGCTGGTGTTCGAAGCCATGATGGCGTCCGGCCCCAACATCTTGCCGGCAGCCTCGAAAATGCTCTTCTTGATCTCTTCGCGTTCGGTCGCCGCCTCGATGATGAGTTCGGCATCGGTCATGGGTGAGTAGTCGGCGACCGGCGTGATCCGCGTTAGTGTCGCTTCGGCATCGGCGGCTTCGAGCTTGCCGCGACCGACCAGCTTGGTCAGTGCCTTGTCGACGCTTTCCTTGCCCGCCTCGGCGCGGGCGAGATCGACATCCGACAGCAGCACCTGCATGCCATGCTGGGCGATAGTCTGGGCGATGCCCGTTCCCATCTGGCCCGCACCGATGACCGCGACTGTTCGCATCTGAAATCCCTTCGCACCTGCAGCAAAGTGCGCCTGTTAGCGGCTCGGCAAGGGTGTGGCTAGTGCTGTTTGGGCGGGTTTGCCCGACGCGCTATCGATTGGCGCCAGGGACCCATTTTACGTCGGCACACCCGTTGTCATTGAGCACTCGCGCGAGCACGAAAAGGTAATCGGAAAGTCGGTTGATATAGGCGAGTGCCTGCGGGTTTATCGGTTCACTATCGCCCAAGGCTACCACCGCACGTTCAGCCGCGCGGGATGCGGCGCGGGCAACATGCGTGCGGGCAGCGGCTTCACTACCGCCCGGCAGGACGAAGCTGGTCAGCGGCTCGAGCCCTTCGTTGAGCGCGTCGATCGCCTGCTCCAGCCACGCCACTTGGCTCGCGACGACCCGCAGCACCATTTCCGATGGCGCGAAGTCGCCGTCCTCGCTCGGCGTCGCAAGGTCGGCGCCGAGGTCGAACATGTCGTTCTGGATGCGGAAAAGCGCGGCAGCGTGTTCGCTTTCTCCGAGCGCGGCGGCTGCCAGCCCGATCGACGAGTTGGCCTCATCGACCTTGCCGATGGCGACGATGCGCGCAGAATGCTTCGCGGTGCGCGATCCGTCGACCAGGCCGGTCGAACCATCATCACCGGTGCGCGTATAGATCTTGTTGAGCTTGACCATGCGCCCTCCCCCGCAATCCGGGCAGGTTAGCGACTGATCATCAGGATGATGGCCACCACTACGACCGCCAGCGCCTGATACTTGATCCGGGCGAACATCGCGCGGTTCTGCATCAGCTGCATCTCGGTGATGTTCTCGCTGGTGTTGTTCTCCAGATCGACCTTGGTGGTCTGCAGAAAGGCGATGATGCCGCGCACGAGCGAGACGACGACCATCAGGCACAGGATGGCGAGAACGATGATGAGAAGCGTTGTCATGGTTGGTCCTATCTAGGGACTCCCAAGCGAAATTCCAGCGGGAAGGTTCCCCGCCCGCAATCGGTCCGCCAGTGCCAGCCCATCCTCGCCGGCTTCGCGCATTTCGGCAAGCGAGGGGCTTTCCCTGCGCTTGGCCAGCTTCTTGCCGGTTTCATCGAGCAGCAGCGCATGGTGATGCCAGCGCGGCACGGGCAGGCCGAGCAGCGCCTGCAGCAGCCGGTGAATGTGGGTGGCCGCGAATAGGTCGGCCCCGCGCGTCACCAGTGTGACCCCGTCCGCCGCATCGTCCAGCGTGGCCGCCAGGTGATAGCTCGCCGGCTCGTCCTTGCGCACCAGCACCACATCGCCGAACTGGAGGGGGTCGGCTGACTGCTCGCCCGCCAGCTCGTCGAACCAGGAGAGCTCGCCGACCTGCATCAGGGCCTTCTCGATATCGAGCCGCAATGCGGCAGGCCTGGCGGGATCCAGCAATCGTCCCTTGCAGGTCCCGGGATAGATCAGGCCGTCCGGCCCCAATCGCGGCTTGGCAGCCTCGATCTGCTTGCGAGTGCAGGTACAGGGGTAGACCAGCCCCTCTTGAACCAGGCGGGTCGCTGCTTCCTCATAGCTGGCCAACCGCGATGACTGGGCTGACACCTCGTCCCATTCCAGCCCCAGCCACTCGAGGTCACGGTGGAACTCGGCGGCCAGTTCTGGGCGGCTGCGCGCGCCGTCGATATCCTCGATCCGCAGCAGGAAGCGCCCGCCCCGCTCTCGCGCCAGGTCATGCGCAACGACGGCCGAATAGGCGTGGCCAAGATGCAGCATGCCATTGGGGCTAGGCGCAAAGCGGGTAACCGCCGCGCTTGACTCGAATTGCGATTCGCTCACGCTTTCAGTCAAATCCCTCTTGTGGAAAGCATCTTTGTAACGGGGTTGACGCTTTTGGCAGCAAATGATTCTCTGGCATCAGTCAGGGAGGGAGCCAAGATTTGTTCAAGGCCGAACTGATCGAACGGGCCGCGCGCTTTCGCAGCGCCGATGAAGATCCGACAAGGAACCTGTCGGCATGCCCTTCGCTCGTGCTCAATGCGGACTACACGCCGCTGTCCTATTACCCCCTCAGCCTGTGGCCGTGGCAGACGGCGATCAAGGCGGTGTTTCTCGACCGGGTCGATATCGTGGCGAGCTACGACCGCGAGGTCCATTCGCCCTCGCTCGACATGAAGATCCCGAGCGTAATCGCGCTCAGGCAATATGTGAAGCAGAGCGAGTTCCCCGCCTTCACGCGCTTCAACCTGTTCCTGCGCGACAGCTTTCAGTGCCAGTACTGCGGGAGCCACAGCCACCTGACCTTCGATCACGTGATGCCGCGCCGATTGGGCGGCAAGACCACCTGGGAGAACATCGTCACGGCCTGCGCGCCCTGCAATGCCAAGAAGGGTGGGCGTACGCCCCAGCAGGCCCAGATGCATCTCTATGAGAAGCCGATTCGCCCGACCAGCTGGCAATTGCAGCAACGCGGCCGACTCTTCCCGCCCAACCACCTCCACGAAACCTGGCGCGATTACCTTTACTGGGACATCGAGCTGGAGGAGTGAGGCTCAGATCCCACGAGATCAACGGAAAGATCTGCGCATGAATCTGTTGCCTGTGACGTTATCCGGGGCCACCTATTCCCACCAAGAGTCCAGTCGGTAGCGTTATTTAGACAGCCGGATCAGCAAGCTGCCGGATCGCTAGGGCCGGAGGGAATGCATCGATGGGAAATGGGGGAAACGAATGCTAATTTTTGCTCGGGCAATGGCCGTTTCGCTTGTCGCGGCTCTGGCTGTATTGCCATCGATGAGCGAGGCCGAAACCTCACCGCCCGCCGCTCAAACTGTGCGCGCACGGGATCTCGGCGTTCCCTTCGACGGGACACCTGGTCCGCTCAATGCGATCACCGATGTGCCGGGGATCGAAGTCGGGCACACCACGCTGATCGCGGGTGAAGGCAAACTGGTGACCGGCAAGGGACCAGTGCGTACGGGCGTGACCGCGATCCTGCCGCGCGGGAAGACCTATGATCCGGTCTATGCCGGCTGGCATGCGCTCAATGGCAATGGCGAACTGACCGGCACCACCTGGGTCGAGGAATCGGGCTGGCTCGAAGGGCCGGTGATGATCACCAATACGCACAGCGTCGGCACCGTGCGCGATTCGACCATCGAATGGGCGCACCAGCGCAAATTCTTCGCGCCGCTGGCGGGCGAACCAGATACCTTCTGGATGCTCCCGGTCGTAGGCGAGACCTATGATGGCGATCTGAGCGACATCAACGGCTTCCATGTGAAGAAGGAGCATGTCTTCGCCGCGCTTGACGGCGCGAAGGGCGGTCCGGTTGCCGAAGGCAATGTCGGCGGCGGCACAGGGATGATCACCCACGGCTTCAAGGGCGGGATCGGTACGTCGTCGCGTGTCGTGACCACCGGCGGCGGCGAGTTCACCGTGGGCGTGCTGGTCCAGTCCAACTACGGGATTAGGGACACATTCACCGTCGCAGGCGTGCCGGTCGGCCGGGAGATCACGGACCTCACCGCGACCTATGGCGATCATAACCAGGAAACGGGCTCGATCATCATCGTGATCGCCACCGATGCGCCCCTGTTGCCGCACCAGCTCAAGCGCGTGGCGCAGCGCGCGACCATGGGCGTCGCCCGCAACGGCTCCTACGCCTCAAACGGTTCGGGCGACATCTTCATTGCTTTTTCGACCGGCAACCCGGGCGCGTGGAGCAGGGAGGAAACGGCAAAGGTCGCGAGCCTGTCGAACGACTCGCTGAGCCCGATTTTCCGGGCGACCGTCGAAGCGACCGAAGAGGCAGTGATCAACGCCCTTGTCGCGGCGAAGACCATGACAGGCATCAACGGCAACACGGCGCACGCAATACCGCATGACCGCCTGCAAGCTGCGCTGCGCAAGTACGGGCGGCTGGTTGAACAGACGGGACCCGCGCCGAAGAACTGACTTGAGGTCCAGGCGAGGGTTCCGCGCCGCGCGGATCGCCTGCCCCTAGGTGACTGCCGCCCGTTCGCGGAACTCGGGCCGCTCCCACTCGCCGGTGCGCAGGACCTCGGCCAGATGCCGCGCCGCCTCGGCCATATCCTCGAACCGCAGATAGGCAGGGGCAAAGCCCAGCCGCAAGATATCGGGATCGCGGAAATCGCCGATCACGCCGCGCGCGATGAGCGCCTGGCAAATGGCGTAGGCTTCAGGGTGGCGGAAGGAGAGCTGGCTCCCCCGCTCGGCACTATCCTGCGGACTGACAAGCTCCAGCTTGAGATCCTGCTCGACGAGACATTCAAGAAAGAACTCTGACAGGGCGCGCGACTTGCCGAAAAGCCGGTCGACCCCGATCTCGGCGATCAGTTCGACACCCACTTCGAGTGCCGCGAGGCCGAGTATGGGCGAGGTGCCGCATTGCAGGCGGTCGATGCCCGGGGCGGGCGCATAGTCATCGCTGAACTCGAACGGCGCAGCATGCCCGAACCAGCCGGTCAGCGGCTGATGCAGCGCGGCATGGTGCCGCTCGGCAACGAAGGCATAGGCTGGCGCGCCGGGACCGCCGTTGAGATATTTGTAGCCGCAGCCGACGGCGAAATCCGCGTGGCAGGCATTGAGGTCCACCGGCATCGCGCCGCCCGAATGCGACAGGTCCCATAAGACCAGCGCGCCCGCGCCGTGTGCAGCGCTGGTCAGCCCTGCCATGTCGTGCATCGCGCCGCTCTTGTAGTGAACCTGCGTCAGCAGCAGCAGCGCCACGTCGTCGTCGAGCGCCCCGATCAGCTTGTCGCGCTCGGCCAGCCGACGCTCGGCCAGTCCCTGCCGTTCCAGTCCGGCAATCATGTAAAGGTCGGTCGGGAAGTTACCCGGCTCGCTGAGGATCACCTTCCTGCCTGAGCGCATATCGAGCGCGGCTGCAATCAGCTTGAACAGGTTCACGCTGGTGCTGTCACAAGCGACGACTTCGCGCGGACCCGCCCCGATCAGCGGGGCGATCTTGCCGCCGACGCGGCGCGCCGCGCTGATCCAGTCGGCATCGTTCCACGACCGGATCAGCCCCTCGCCCCATTCCTCGCGGATGACCTGCTGCATGCGCGCAGAGGTCGCCCTGGGCAGCGCGCCGAGCGAATTGCCGTCGAGGTAAATCACGCCATCGGGCAGATCGAACCGGTCGCGGTAGCCGCTCAGCGGATCGGCCGCGTCGAGTTCCCGCGCCCGATCAAGCATCGGGCAGTTCCCGCAACACAGCGCGCACGGGCGAGGCATCTCCGCCAACAATTGGCAGCGGCAGGGCGATGAGTTCGTAGCGCCCCGGCGCGATATCATCGAGCACCAGGCCTTCGAGCACGCGCATGTCCGCCGCCAACACCGCCATGTGCGCATCCATGGTCTTCGAATCCTGCGGGTCGAGCGATGGACCGTCCATGCCGACAAGGATTACGCCAGCATCGGCCAGCGCCCGGATCGTTGCCGGCGCGATGGCGGTGTGTAGCTCCTCCCAGCGATCATCTGGAAAGGCTTCGTAGCTACGGAACAGCACCCTGCGCGCACCGCCAAGGTCGACGACATGCTGCGGCTCGATCAGGTCGCCGCATTGACGGGCGTCGATTACCACGCATTCGCCGAGATAGGGTTCGAGCGTCACGCTGGCGATGTCGGGCGCACCTGCGGCATAGTGCAGCGGGGCATCCGCATGCGCGCCGGTATGTGTCGAGAGCGTCAGGGCCGAAACGTTGACCGGCGATCCCTCACCCATCTGCCAGGTGCCGGCCTGCTGGAACTCAGTATCGCCCGGCCACACGGGGATCCCCGGACGGAGGCGTTGGGAAATGTCCCAGATCCGCCTCTCCGCCATCAGATCGCAGTCCTGACGCTCAGCAATTCGGGGAAGAAGGCGCGTTTCAGCACGCCCGCGAGATAGGGCACGCCCGGCGTTCCCCCGGTCCCGGTCTTGAAACCGATGATCCGCTCGACTGTCTTGAGGTGGCCGAAGCGCCAGCGCTGGAAATGGTACTCGAGGTCGACCAGCTTCTCGGCCAGTTCGTACAGATCCCACAGCTTGTTGGGATGGCGATAGACCTCGGCCCAGGCAGCCTCGACGCTAGGGGAGTGTTCGTAGGGCGTCTCCACGTCACGCTCGAGGACCGATGGGTCGATCGCAAATCCGCGCCGTGCAAGCAGCCGCACTGCCTCGTCGTAAAGACTCGGTCGGGCGGCTTCCGCGCGGAGTTTTCCGGCGGTTTCCGGCACGGCTTCGTGGATCGCGATCATGTCCGGATTGCGCCCGCCGAGCATGAATTCCATCAAGCGGTACTGCGCCGACTGGAACCCGCTCGACGAGCCGAGATGCGGACGGATGGTCGAGTAGTCATGCGGCGTCATTGTGCTCAGCACGTCCCAGCTCTGGATCAACTGCCCTTGCGCGCGGGCCACGCGGGCGAGCATCTTGAAGGCAGGGCGCAGATTGTCCGCGGCGATATGATCGCGCGCTTCGGTAAGCTCGTGCAGGCACAGTTTGAGCCACAGCTCGCTCGCCTGGTGAACGATGATGAAAAGCATCTCGTCATGCGCGTCGGACGATGGGTGCTGCGCGGACAAGACCCGGTCGAGATCGAGATAGCTGGAGTAGGTGACGTCTTGACTCATAGGCGAGCCCTAACCCAGACTAGTAGCAAATGAAACTAGCTCTCGATGATCTGTGTCGAGGGGTGATGCTTGTCGAGGTGGCGTTTGACGATCTTGAGGTTGCGCGTGTTCGAACGGAACAAGAAGTCGGCCGCGTCGCCCACGATCGGTACTGCGCCCAGCGCAGTATCAAATGCGACGTTGCCAGCCATCCGCCACAGTTTCCACTTGGGCATCCCGAGATTGCGGGCCTCCCAGACGAGATAGGCGCCCATCGCGGTAGTGACGATCTCGCCGAGAACCGGAATCAGCCCGACCACCGCGTCCAGGCCGACCGGGTAATTGATGCCGGGAATGCGGAAGCTGCGTTCTAACAAGTTCTCCATCGCCTCGATCCGCTGGCGAACCGAATGAGGGTCGTTACCGGTTGGAATTGCCATGCCCATGGGGCGAGGACGCTCAGGGCCGTTCATCGGATTCTCCTTTCCCACCTAATTGGTGGGTTCCGCGAGCGGGGACAAGGGGTGCAGCACCCAGCCATTGTCTTCGAACCCGGCAATCGTCCCGCGCACGAGCGACCAGCGGATCGGCGCCCCGAAGGGAATGAAGATATTCGAAGCGCGCAGTTCCAGCTGCGCCTCGGCCAGAGTCGCCGATTTCTCGTTGAGGTCAGCCTCATTGAGCGATTCGGCGACCATCGCATCGGCTTGCGGCGAGCACGGGCCCGACCGAATACCGCAATTGAACTGGTTGAGGAACCAGCGCGGAGAGGCATAGCGGGCGACGCTATCGAACAGCTCCAGATCCCCTCGCTGGCCCGCGGCGGCGCGCCGTGCTGTCACGCCGATCGCCTGGAAGTCGCGCGCGATCCGTTCGAACAATTGGTCGCTACCGGGGCCTGAGGGAAGGCTGACCGAGACGACAGCGTTACCGCCTTGAGAGCGCGCCCAGCTCCCGATCCGATTGCGCGCATCGGCGCGGCGCTGCTCCATCGTCCAGTCCTCCCAGACCACGCGTTGTGGGACGACGTCGCCCCACAGCTCGCGCGGGACAATCTCGTAGGAAGGGCGCCAGCCGCCGATGCTGAAGGGCTGCATCATCGTATCGCGGTCGATCGCCATCGACAGGGCTTCACGCATGCGCGGATCGGCCAGCAATCCCTCGTTGCTCCGGACGAGCAGTCCGAACAGTCCGAGGGCAGGGTCGAGCCTGACGGTGCCACGGGTCAGGGGGCCGGTATCAACCAGCGGCAGTTCTGCCAGCCGCCCATTAAGGACCAGATCGACCTCCCCATTGGAAAATGCGGTTACCGCCTGACCGGCAGGGAGCGCGCGAAAGGTCAAATCGCGGCTGCGGCCGCGCCAGTCGTCGGCTGCTGGCAACCCACGCAGCTCCGGTGGCAAGAGGGCAAGGCGAGCGATGCTGCTGTTATCCTCGCGGGTGAGGGCGAAGGGCCCAGTCCCTTCCCCACCGCGGATCAGCCCCATCTCGGGTTGCGCCAGCAAGCGAAGGAATTCGGGCATCGGGCTCGACAGGCGGATTTCAATAACCCGCCCCGCCATCGCGCGGATGTCTGAGATCTTGGCGAGATCGTGCCCCAGCGACGTCCCTTCGAGCTGGCGGATATTCTCGCGCAGCAGGCGCTGGACGTCGCGTGAGGAAATCCGCTCGCCGCCCGGCCAGGTGGAGTCGCGCAGCTTGAAGATGTAGCTCAACCCGTCGTCGGTCACGAGCCAGCGTTCGGCAATCGCGGGAACGACTTGACCGGTGGCGTCGAAGCCGATCAGCCCTTCATGCGTGGCCGACCGCAAGTGTTGCGCGCCGTAGGACAGCCGCACGCCCTTCTGGAACAGGCTGGCGGGCTCGCCGATCACCGCCACATTGACCGGCCCGCCGCCGCCGGACTGGCCGCAAGCGGCGGTCGTCACAAGCAGCAGGAAGGCCAGCCAGAATCGCACCATGCGACCGGCGTTAGCAGCATGCGCAGCAAAGGTCAGCGAAGTTTGATCGCGATATCGCCCGTCAGATCGGGCGGTACTTCTCGTGCCGGGTCGAGCCGCCCGGGCGCTCGACAATGGCGCTTTCAAGCGAACGGCTGGCGGCGCTGTTGAAATAGACGTGCTTGGCGTGTTCGCAATCGACCTCGACATCGAATGCCACGCCGAACCGATCGCCCTGCACCCAGGCAACGGTTCCGTTGACCGGCTCGAGTCCGCGCAGGGTTATGGTAACTCGCGAACCGAGTACGACCCGCGCCTCTCCGGCGCCCATCATGCCGCCAGGCGACAGGTTGCGTACCTTGATACGGTAGTTCGCAACCACGTTCTCGACCCGCATGTCCGCCATCATGATCAGGCTTTCACGGGCCAGATTCCGAGTTTCTACACCAGCCATGTCTGATCGAGATCCTTACCAAAATCCTCGCGTTAAGCACCAATACGCCCATCATCGGACGTATGTTTGGGAAGCTAACCCGAAGAGCCTAAGGAAGCTTTAACCTAAACCTTCGCGGCACCGCTGGTCGCAGCGCGCAGCGGGTCTCAAGACAATATCTGGGTGGTGGAAGAACTCGCGCCTCAATCGTCGCGCGAGATCTTCTCCTTGCGCTCGTGCGCTTCCTGCGCCTCGACCGTCATGGTCGCGACCGGACGCGCGATCAGGCGCTTCAGGCCGATCGGATCGCCGGTTACTTCGCAATATCCGTACTCGCCTTCGTCGATCCGGCGCAACGCCGAGTCGATCTTGGAAATCAGCTTGCGCTGCCGGTCACGCGTCCGCAGTTCGATCCCCCAGTCGGTCTCGCTCGATGCGCGGTCATTGAGGTCGGGCTCACGGATCGGGCCATCCTGCAAGGCATGCAAGGTCTGGTCGGCCGCGCTGTGGATCGAGCGCTTCCATTCGATCAGCAGCATGCGGAAATAGTTCTGCTGCTGCTCGTTCATATAGGGCTCGTCCTCACTCGGAACGTAGTCCTCGGCGAGCATGCGCTTTGCTTTAGCGAGAATGTCGATGTCGTTAGACGCCGCAGTGGCCATTTGGTCCTCGTACCCCAATCGCTAACCTGTCAGACCGTCCAATAGTGACGCCCCGGATTTTTCCGGTAGCGCGGTCCGACCCCAGGCTTTGGTCGATTGGCGCGCCTATAGGCGGGGCCGGATTGCCATACAAGACGGTTTGACCGGGAAGTCCTTTAGCGTGGAAAAATTAATCATTACGGAACGCCCAAAAGCGATGAATTCATCGGTGAGCGCCTCCTGCGCAGCGCGCTCCTCGATCATTTGCCCGGATAGCATGATGAATAATTGCATCACCAATTAACCATTTGTTGACCATGTTGGGGCGATCTCCGGGTCAGGCAGTCAGCGCAAAGGGGGCTCGGGCTGCCGACCACAGGGGGACCAAATATGGAACTGAAGGGTATCGATGGTGGCGCAGCCACGGAACTGAAGACAAACCAGGGCGACCTGCTGGTCGCGCGCTGCCTTGCCGCTGCGGCGCAAGGTGACATCTCGGCCTATTTCGACCTAGGCGTCGCTTTCTCGACCGGCAGCCATGGCGCCGATTGCGACCTGATCGAAGCGCACAAGTGGTTCAACCTCGCCGCTTCGAAGGGTCACGAGGAAGCAAGCTGGTGCCGCGCCGACATCTCCGACGAGATGTGCGCACGCGAAATTGCCGAAGCCCAGCGCCGCGCGCGCGAATGGCTGGCCGACGAACGCCGCAAGGCCGCCTGAAATTCGCCTTTAGCCCTTCTTGAAGGGCGTTCTCATGCCGAGGTAATTCTGGTCGAGTGCAACGCCTTCGCGTTCTCGCTCGAGAAAATCGGCAACAGCTTCACTGAAGGATGGGTTGGCCAGCCAGTGCGCCGACCAGGTTTTGACCGGTTCATAGCCCCGCGCGAGCTTGTGTCCGCCCTGGGCGCCGGCTTCGACCCGGTCCAGTCCCAGCTCAATCGCCAGATCGATTGCCTGATAATAGCAAAGCTCGAAATGCAGGAAGCGCTTGTCGAGCGTGCACCCCCAATAGCGCCCATAAAGCGCATCGCTCCCGATAAAATTGAGCGCACCGGCGATCGGCTGACCTTCGATCTGCGCCAGGATCAGGACCAACCGGTCGGCCATCCGTTCGCCGAACAGGCTGAAGGCCTCGCGCGTCAGATAGGGTGAGCCCCACTTCCTGGCCCCGGTATCCTGGTAGAAGATCCAGAAGGCGTCCCAGTGGTGTGGCTTGATATCGTCGCCGGTCAACCGAACGATCTCGACACCTTCCTGCGCCGCAGCGCGCTCCTTGCGCAGGCTCCGGCGCTTGCGCGATGCGAGCTCGCCGAGAAAATCGTCGAAACAGCCGTAGCCGCGATTGTGCCAGTGGAACTGGATATCGCTGCGCATCAGCCAGCCGGCCTCTTCGAACAGGTGCAGTTGGGCGTCCTCGATGAATGTCGCATGCGCCGATGACAGACCGTTCTGATGGCAAACGATGGACGCCGCCTTGAGCAGTTGCGGGGCAAGGCTCTCGTCCTTCAGCAGCAGCCGCGGACCGTTGGCAGGGGTGAAAGGCGCCGCGATCTGCAGCTTGGGGTAATAGCGCCCCCCGGCCCGCTCGAGCGCGTCGGCCCAGGCGTGGTCGAATACATATTCGCCCTGGCTATGTCCCTTGGCGTAGCTCGGCATGGCCGCGAGCAGCTTTCCCGCGTCATCCTCGATCACGATCGGCACGGGATCCCAGCCGGTACCGCTACCCACGCTGCCCGAATCTTCGAGTGCGCTGAGGAATTCATGGCTAACGAAAGGATTGCGATAACCGCCCAAGGCATTCCATTCGGCGGCATCGAACGCGCCGACCGAGGGCGAGAGTTTGACGGTCAGCTCTTCGCTGCTCATGCCAGCCCGGCGCCCTCGCTGATGAGCGCGTCGGTGCAAGTGAGTGCACGCGCGCGGGTCTCGGGCGAATTCACCGTCCAGGTGAGGACAGGCAGACCCTTGGCGCGCAGTCCAGCCACCCATGGATTGGGCAGCGCCGCGATATGATAGGCGAGAAACTGCGGCCGCGCGATCGCGAAGGCCAGCCGCCGCTGCCACGCCTGCTGCGTATAGCCGTGCTCGTCTTCACGCATGACCAAGCCATAGGGCGTGCCTGTTGAACTGCGCCGAAACCAGCGCGAGACCCGCGGGTCGAAGCTCATCACCGCATGGGGGCCGCGATAGTTGGCGAGCGCCTCTGCGACCAGCTTGCAGGTGTGTTCGACATCATAGCCGCGCTTCGACTTGATCTCGATCAGCAGCGGCGCCTGGCCGTTTACTTCACCGAGCAGGTCCGACAGCGTGGCCGGGCTTTCGTCGCTGTCGAGATAGCGCAACTCACGCAGTTCGAGCGCAGTGCGCCCTTCGGTGAGCCCCTCGGTACCGGTGAGCCGCAGCAGGTCCCAATCGTGGAACACCATCAGCGATCCGTCGGCGCTGCGCTGGATATCGCATTCGATGCCCATCCCGGCCGCGATCGCCCGCCGCGCACCCTCGAGCGAGTTTTCGGGTATGCCGTTCCCGTGCAGGCCGCGATGGGCATATTCCCATTGCGTCAGCCAGTCGGGAGCGGTCCTGCCAGTCACGCGCGAACGGCAACCACCGCATCGACCTCGACCGCGACGCCGAGCGGCAGCGACGGAGCGCCGACTGCAGCGCGCGCATGCTTGCCCGCCTCGCCGAACACCTCGAGCATTAGGTCGGACGCGCCGTTCACCACCTTGGGCTGGTCGGCGAATTCGGGAGTCGAATTGACGAAGCCGCCAAGTTTCACGATCCGCTCCACCCGGTCGAGCGAGCCCAGGGCGGCTTTCAGTTGGGCGAGGATCATCAAGCCGCAGCCACGCGCTGCCTTGACCCCGTCATCGAGCGAAACATCGTCGCCCAGGCGGCCCTTGAGCAATTGGCCGTCGACAAAGGAGACCTGGCCCGAGACATAGGCGAAGCCGCCCGCGACCACGACCGGCACATAGCTCGCCACCGGAGCGGCTGCCTCGGGCAGGGTAATTCCCAGTTCTTCCAAACGCGCGTCGATGCTCATCATTGGTCCTTTTCAAGCTCGCCGAGCAGCCAGGGAAGCGCCTCGGCCCAGTTGTCGATCCGCGCATGGGCGTGCCCCGCTTCATGGGCGCAGGGAATGCGCCCGGCGATCATGGGTTCGCCGCACAGGTGCAGCCGGGTCAGGTGCGGCACCGTCTCGGCGGCTGATTGATGGTGCTGGGCCAGATCGTCGATGAAGATCGCGTGCGAGGGGGCGTATTCCTCGACGATTGCCTTGAGCGTCGGCCCCTTCGGGCCCTGATTGGTGAAGACGCGCACATGCACGCCATGGTCGGCCAATTGCCGCGCCCGGTTGTCGCGGCGCTTGTCGAGCAGGTTGGTAAGGATGACCACGTCGCAATCCTCGGCCAGCCGGTTGATGCCGTGCACTGCGCCGTCGATTGGCATCTGGCGATGCATCTCCGTATCGAAGAAACCGTTGAGCAGGCGCCAGACGTCGTCATGTGCGACCAACTCGTCGCTTTCCTTCCACCGCATGGCAGTGCCGAAGTTGTTGCCGACGAGATTGAACGACACGCCCTGGCTTTCTTCGAGCCAGTCCTTGAAGGGCGCGACCATGTGCAGCAGCACTTCGTCGCAATCGCTGATGATCAGCGGGCGACTCATCGGGCCAGTTCCCGGTGCGCGGCGACCAATTCCTCGGGCGTGACCGCCATCGCCTCGGCGCAGCGGATCAGGTCCGGCTCGTGATTGGCGAGGAATTCCAGCACCGATGCCTGTACGCCACGTTCCGAGAGGCTTGTCCGCAAGGTGTCCGGATCGAGGCCGGTGAGCGAGAGAAACCGATCGGCCCGATCGCCGTCCTGCAGCACCCAGCCGAGCGCTGCCAGCGCCAAGGTGGAAGGTTCGGCGCCGGTATCCTTGGGGGATTCAGTCGAATTGCGAATTGTGGGGTTCATTCCATTAATCTAGTTAGGTGCCGAATGTGGGAGCGCTAGTGCCAGTGGCAAAGAGAATCCTGGTTGTCGAGGACAACGACCTCAACCGGAAATTGTTCTGCGATGTTTTGAAGGCCAATGGATTCGAAGTCGAGCCGGAAGCCGACGGCGAGCAGGCGCTCGACACTGCGCGGCGCGTGTCGCCCGATCTCATCATCATGGACATCCAGCTGCCCAATGTTTCGGGCGTCGACCTGATCGAGCAGGCCAAGCGGGACTTGACCCTGCGCGAGATCCCGGTGCTGGCAGTGACCGCCTATGCCGGCAAGGGCGATGAAGAGCGCATTCGCGATGCGGGCGCGGCGAGCTATCTTGCCAAGCCGGTCTCGATCGTGCCCTTCATGAATGCGGTGAAGGCCCTGCTCTGAAAAACCCCATTAAACCAAAGGATTGCCCCGAGGGCGGTCCGGCCCGCGGAACCTGCCGGTAGGCTCAAAGCTTGACAAGCGCGGCCAACAACCGCTTTTCCGCCGCAATAACGTGGCAGGCGCCGCCAGCCGACGAGATCTGAGAAAGAGAGTTCACACATGGATCGTGCCGAAGTCGACACCCGCATCCGCTCGCTGATCGAGCCATTCAACAAGAAGGGCGTCGAGATCAGCGAAGCCACCACCTTCGCGGGCGACCTTGAATTCGACAGCCTGACGGTGATGGATTTCGTCGCCGAGATCGAAGACGAATTCGATGTGATCATCAGCATGAACCAGCAGGCCGAGATCGAGAATTACGGTCAACTGGTCGACGCCGTAACCAAGCTCCAGGACAACTGAGAGGCGCCCCCAGCATGAGCGAAGGCATCAGCCAACCCGACCAGCCGGTCGCAATCGAAGGCGAGGGGAAGGATCTGTTCTCCAAGTTCGACGACCTGATCCAAATGCGCGAGGGCCTGCTCGCGAGCGGGGTCGAGGATCCGTTCAACCTGGTGATGGAGAAAGTGCTGTCGCCGACGCGCGCGATCTGCAACGGGCGCGACACGATCCTGCTCGGCACCTACAACTACATGGGCATGACCTTCGATCCCGACGTGGTCGAGGCAGGCAAGCAGGCGCTGGCCGATTTCGGTTCGGGCACCACCGGCAGCCGCGTGCTCAACGGCACCTACCAGGGTCACAAGGAGTGCGAGGAAGCGCTCAAGGAATTCTACGCCATGGATCATGCCATGGTGTTTTCGACCGGATACCAGGCCAACCTCGGGATCATCTCGACTATCGCCGGCAAGGGCGATTACATCGTGCTCGACATCGACAGCCACGCCTCGATCTGGGACGGCTGCGCGATGGGCAATGCCGAAGTTGTCCCGTTCAAGCACAACGACATCGAGGCAATGGAAAAGCGCCTCCGCCGTATTCCCGAAGGTGCGGGCAAGCTCGTCGTGCTCGAGGGCGTCTACTCGATGCTCGGCGACGTTGCCCCGCTCAAGGAAATGGTTGCGGTTGCCAAGAAATATGGCGCGATGGTGCTGGTCGACGAAGCGCACTCGATGGGCTTCATCGGCGAACACGGTCGCGGCGTTGTCGAAGACCAGGGCGTGATCGATGATGTCGATTTCATCATCGGTACGTTCTCGAAGAGCGTGGGCACGGTTGGCGGCTTCTGCGTTTCGAACCATCCCAAGTTCGAGATCATGCGGCTGGTCTGCCGCCCCTATGTCTTCACCGCTTCGCTGCCGCCTTCGGTGGTGGCAACTGCGGCGACCTCGATCCGCAAGCTGATGCACGGCTCGAACAAGCGCGCCCACCTGTGGGAGAATTCGAAGAACCTGCACAAGGGGCTAGCCGATCTCGGCTTCCAGCTTGGTACAGAGGAACCGCAAAGCGCGATCATCGCGGTGATCATGCCCGATCTCGAGCGCGGCGCGGCGATGTGGGAAGCGCTTCTGAGGGAGGGCCTCTACGTCAACCTTGCGCGCCCGCCGGCAACGCCCGCCAACATGACGCTGCTGCGCTGCTCGCTGTGCGCCGAACATACCGAAGAGGAAGTCAACACCATCCTCGGCATGTTCGAACGCGCCGGGAAAGCGGTCGGGATTATCTAATCTGCAGCGACGCCATGTCGGACCGGCTTCACCGGGATGCGGAGATAAGCGATCCCATTGTCCTCGGCCTCGGGAAATTTCCCGGCCCGAATGTTCACCTGGATCGAGGGCAGTAACAGGCGCGGCACGGCCAGACCGGCGTCACGCGCTTCGCGCATGGCGACAAACTCATCCTCGCTTACGCCGTCGTGCACGTGGACGCTGCCGCGCCGCTGCGCACCCACGGTGGTTTCCCATGCGAATTCGTCGCGGCCCGGTGCCTTGTAATCGTGGCACATGAACAGCCGTGTCTTTTCGGGCAGGTCGAGCAGCTTGCGGATCGATCGGTAAAGCTGGCGTGCGTCGCCGCCGGGGAAGTCCGCGCGTGCGGTGCCGTAGTCAGGCATGAACAGCGTGTCCCCGACGAAAGCCGCGTCCCCAATCAGATAGGCAACGTCGGCGGGCGTATGACCGGGAACATGCAGGACCTCGACCTCGAGCCCGCCGACTTCGAACCTGTCGCCGTCATCGAACAAGCGGTCGAAGTCGCTCCCGTCGGTGGTTTGTCCGGCAAGAGCAAAGACCGGCCGGAAGATCTTCTGGACCTCGGTGATGTGCCGGCCGATCCCGATCCTGGCGCCGGTCTGCTGCTTGATGAAGGGTGCAGCGGAAAGATGGTCGGCATGGGCATGGGT
Source organism: Altererythrobacter sp. CAU 1644 (assembly GCF_029623755.1). Taxonomy (NCBI): domain Bacteria; kingdom Pseudomonadati; phylum Pseudomonadota; class Alphaproteobacteria; order Sphingomonadales; family Erythrobacteraceae; genus Altererythrobacter; species Altererythrobacter arenosus. The sequence continues at coordinate 1,469,477 of NZ_CP121106.1, read as the reverse complement.
TTCGAGCACCCATTCAATGCTTATGCCCTCCTCCCTTGCTGCTGCGAGGATGGCTTCGGCCGAGCGCACATCCGCCTCGCCCGAGGGGAGGTCAAAATCGAGTACGGGATCGATCACGGCACCGGATTTGGTCTCCTCGTCCCATGCCAGATAGCTGACAGTGTAGGTCGGCTCATCGAAGAAGGCGCGGATTGCGGGGGTCTTCATCTTGGTCTCCATAGCAATGCCCTTGACATATATGAGCATTTGCTTAATTAGCAAGTGCTAATGAAACAGGTCCTTACCCCCACCCCGCTCGACCTCGCCAGTTTCGAGGCGAATGCCGCCGAGGTTGCCGCGCTGCTCAAGGCGCTGGGCAATCGCAAACGCCTGATGGTGATGTGCAAGCTCGCCGAACACGGAGAGATGCGCGTCAACGATCTGGCGAACGAGGTCGCCCTGTCCCAATCGGCGCTGTCGCAGCATCTGGCGAAGATGCGGGCCGAGGGTCTCGTCGAGTATCGGCGCGAAGCCCAGGCGCTGTGGTATCGGATTGCCGATCCGCGCTGCGAGAGCCTGCTCGCGACGCTGCACCAGCTCTATTGCCGGGAGGACTGAAAGATGCGGCCTCGCCTGAATGTCGTCCTCGCAGCCAGTGTGCACCCTGTGAGTTGAGCCGATGGAGCCCGCGAGCATCGCCTTCGCCGCATTACTAAGCGGCGCGCTGATCGGGTTCGTGCTGGGCCTGGTCGGCGGCGGCGGCTCGATCCTCGCCGTGCCCCTGCTCGTCTATTTCGTGGGCGTGGGGCAGCCGCATTATGCGATCGGGACCTCGGCGCTTGCCGTCACGCTGAACGCGCTTGCGGGCCTGATCGGGCATGCAAGGCAGGGCAATGTCCGGTGGCGCTGCGCGCTGGCCTTTGCGCTCGCGGGCATGGTCGGTGCAGCCATCGGCGCCGAACTGGGTAAGGCATTCGATGGCGAGCGGCTGGTCGGCCTCTTCGGGATCCTGATGGTGATCGTCGGGCTGATGATGATGCGCAAGCGCAAGACCGCGGAGAATCCCGAGGTTCGCCTGACGATGCAGAACGCTCGTACGATGCTGGCACGGATCCTGCCGACCGGCCTAGCCGTCGGCTTGCTATCGGGCTTCTTCGGGATCGGCGGCGGCTTCCTAATCGTGCCCGGGCTGATTTTCGCGACTGCGATGCCGATCGGCCTCGCGATCGGCACATCGCTATTCGTCATCACCGCACTCGGGGCGACGACCGCCGTCTCCTACGCCGTATCCGGCCTGCTCGATTGGGGCCTGATCATGTGGCTTGTCTTAGGCGGTATCGCCGGGAGCACCCTCGGTCGCTGGATCGGCACGCGTCTGGCGAGCCGCAAGCGGGTGCTCGAGATCGGCTTTGCCATCATGGTCATCGCGATCGGCCTGTGGGTTGCCGGCCAGGCATTCCTCTAGGTTCGCGCCCCTCGCCTTCGATGGTCAACGGCGGCCAGGGTCCTCTCCCAAACCCCGGCCGCCGCCCTTCAGGCGGCTTCGAGAGCCGCCCTCTCCCCAACCTCTTTGGGCATTTCCTTGTTCTCCGGAAAGATCGGCCACAGCAGCTGCTGGCCGAGCGTGGCCGGCGCGAGGTTCTCGACGCCGTAGCTGTGCGGATAGCTGCGGGTGATCTTGGCGGTGCCGAAGAGCACATCCCAGAAGAACAGCAAATTGCCGTAATTGCCCTTGTAGTTGACCGCCGGATCGTCGGCGTGGCGGCCGTGGTGCCCATGATGGGTCGACGGGGTCGAGATCGTGCGTTCGACCAGCCACATCACCGGCGAGAGCCACTTGATGCGATAGAGCGGCTTGTCCCAGGCGACGTCCGAATGCGCGCCGATGATCACCGCCATCTTGACCACGAGATAACCGGCGTACACCCAACCGAGGCCCATGTAGATCAGCGCGCCGGAGAGCCAGATCCCGGGCATCATCGCATAATAGATGACGTTGTTGCGGTATACGAGCCGCACAGACATGTACTTCGCGTTGTGATGCGCCCGGTGAAGGTTGTACAGCCAGTGGAAGCTGTGGCTCGCGCGATGCCACCAATACTGGGTCATGTCGTCGAGCACGAGGAACAGCGCGATCGCCGCAAACAAGTTGATGTCCGACAAGGCGCCTTCGAGCTGAGGCGCAAAGGTTGCCATCAATCCGGCGGACAGGAACAGCACCGCCGGCTGGGTGAAGGCGAGGAGCATGGTCATGCTGATCGCTTCCACGATCCCGTCGTCGCGGGTCTGCTCGGCCTTCGCGAACAGGTTCGATCGAAACAGTTCGAGCAGCGCGTAACCGAGATAGATGCCGAGCACGGCGTAAGTGTAGGCGGGCATGGTCCTCTCCTTTGACCTCGCGACTCTTAGCGGGTATCGCTCACACGAAATGTCGGAAATCTTACAATCGTCGGAGCGGCCGCGCCGCCAGCGCTCGCTGGTGGCGCCGATGCTGGTTTCGGTGCTCGACGAGGCGGCGCAGGACTTCCTCCGCCAGCGCAGTTCGCTGCGCCGCTTCGCGCCCGACCAGATTATCCAGCAGCGCGGCGACAAGGGCGAAGGCCTGTGGTGGATCGAGCGCGGTGCGGTCACCGTCGGGCGGTTCCATCCCGACGGGGAATTCCGCCGCGTGGCACTATTGGGGCCAGGCGATTCCTATGGCGAGCTCGCCATGCTCTCGGGCCGCCCGCGGGTCGTCGACGCGATCTCGCGCGGGGAGAGCGAACTGCGCTTCGTACCGGCGCGGGCGATCGAGGAGCTGTTCGCCGCCCGGCCCGAAACCGCGCAAGTGATGCTCGGCGCAATGGCGCTGCAACTGCAGGAGATGCTCGACATCATCGCCGGAATCCGGCGCGGCACCGGTCTCGCGCGGATCGCCGGGCTGCTCGTCAACCTGTCGGCAGGGGCCGCAACCACCGTCACGACCACACAGCAGGAGCTGGGCGAGCTGCTGGGCCTGACCCGCGCGACGGTCAATCTCGCGCTCGGCGAACTCGAAAGCCAGGGCGCAATCCGCCGCAGCTATGGCAAGGTGGAAATCCTCGCGCCCGAGGAGCTGGCGCTAGCCGCGCTCGGCTGAGCCTTCAGCTCCAGCGGTCATCCAGCCAGCCACGAAGGTGGCGATCACCGCCCCGACGAGTTGCGCGGCAATAAACATCGGCACGTCGGCAGGAGCGATCCCGGCGAAGGTGTCGGACAGGCTGCGAACCACGGTGATCGCAGGATTGGCGAAACTGGTCGACGAGGTGAACCAGTAGGCGCTCGCGATGTAGAGCCCGACTGCCGCCGGGATGGCTGCGGGCCTCAGCCGAACCAGCAGCAGGATCGTGAGCACCAGGCCGAAGGTCGCGATCAGTTCGCCGGTCCACTGGCCGATCCCGGCGCGCGCCTTGGTCGAGAACTGCAGGACCGGCAGGTCGAACATCACGTGGACGGCGAAGGCGCCGATTGCCCCGGCTGCCAGCTGGACCGCGACAAAAGCCGCGCTCGCCGCGAGCGAGATTTCGCGCCGGATGGCGAAGGCCAGCGTCACTGCCGGGTTGAAGTGCGCGCCCGAGATCGGACCGAGCATGGCAATCAAGACGTAGAGGATCGCCCCCGTCGCGATGGTATTGGCGAGCAGCGCAATGGCCACGTTACCGCCCGCCAGCTGTTCGGCCATCACGCCCGAGCCGATCACCCCGGCAAAGAGGAAGAAGCTTCCGATCCCTTCGGCGGCGAGGCGCCGCGACAGGTCCGGCCTTGCCGCCCCGTCCATGTCAGGCTGGCTTCACCGTGGTGGCCGCCTCGCACTTGTCCTTCACCTCTTCGTCGCTGCCCGAAAACTGCGTGAGGACAATGAAACCCCCGACCACGAGCACGATGAACAGCGTCGTGACCGTGCCGAGATATTTGTCGATCATCCGCTTGATCGGCGCCCCGAAGACCCGGAACAGGATCCCCACGGTCATGAAGATCAGCGCGCGCGCAGCCAGGCTGGCGAGCACGAAGGGCACAAAGGCCATCTCGATAAAGCCGGCCGTGATGGTCAGCAGCTTGAACGGAACGGGGGTCGCGCCGGCGATCAGGATCGCCTCGATATCGTATTCGCGCAGGTAGCAGGCCGCGACCGGGAAGCTTTCGCGCAGCCCCAGCAGGCCGAGCAGCGGCTCGCCCACCGTGTCGTAAAGGCCCCAACCGATCGCATAGCCGAGCACGGCCCCGGCGACCGAAGCAAGCGTGGCGATGATGGCGAAGCGGATCGCCTTCTGCGGCTCGGCAAGGCACATCAGGCCCAGCAGCGGGTGCGGCGGGATCGGAAAGAAGCTCGCCTCGATGAAACAGAAGAAGGCCAGCCACCCCTGCGCATGCGGGTGTGCGGCCTTGTCCATGGTCCAATCGTAGAGACCGCGGAGCGGCTTCATCAGCATTGCGGGGAACCTTTCGCGAGGAATTGCGGCGATTAGGGCAGAGGGCGTGCCCGCGCAACTGCAATTAGAATTAACCGTTTTGGCACTTTCTTATTGACATCGTCACGCTCTTTAGGTACATATCAGGAACATCGCGATAATGTGATTCGAACGGGGCGGGCACCGCAAGGTGCTGCGCCCCTTTGCTTTTCCGCCAGCCGGACCGAACGATGGGAGCGCAACAATGAGCACGACCTACAAGCCGCGCCTGGCGTGGGAACCGGCCTTCTTCAAGGCATTGGCCGAGATCGGAATCATCAAGCGTGCGGTCGAAGAAGCCGGCGTTACCACTGGCGCCTATTACGGTCAGATCGATCGCAACCCGAATTTCAAGCGCGAATGCGAGCGCGTACTGGACAGCGTCGTCAGGTTCGGTCGCGCACCCTCGCCATCGCAAATACAGCGCACCTTTCTGGAGGCGCTGGGAGAGACGTCGAACGTCACCGCCTCAGCCGAACGCGCCGGGACCTCGACCCGCGAAGTCTACAAGCTGCGGCGCGAGGATCGCGAATTCGCGCGCAAGTGGCAGGCGGCGCTCTACGAAGGCTACGTCAATCTCGAGATGGAAGTGCTCGGCTTCCTGCGCGATCCGGATCCCAAGCGGAAAATGGACGTCGCCACCGCGCTGCGCCTGCTCGCCGCGCACAAGGAAACCATCGCCAAAGAACGCGCGGTGCGCACCAATGTCAGCGCCGCCGAAGTGCGCGCCTCGATCGATCGCAAGGTCGAGGCATTGCGCCAGCAGGTCTCCGCCGAACGGGCGCGCAAGGAACGGTGAGCGAGCCGGCCTCGCGGCCCGAACTGTTCGCCGCCGCATCACCCTCGCAGAGAAGCCGCTTCATCGCCAAGCTGGGCCAGGACGAGCGCAATGAATGGGAAAGCTATTTCCTCAACACCGCTCATCCCGGGCAGTTGCCGCCAGACGGCGACTGGCTGGTCTGGTTGCTCATGGCCGGGCGCGGCTTTGGCAAGACCCGCGCCGGGGCCGAATGGGTGCGCATGGTCGCCGAGAACAACGAACGCGCCCGGATCGCGCTGGTCGCCGCATCGCTGGCCGAGGCGCGCAGCGTGATGGTCGAAGGCGAAAGCGGGTTGATCGCCTGCTCGCCCGAAGAGCGTCGCCCGGTATTCGAACCATCGCTCCACCGGCTGCGCTGGCCCAATGGCGCGCAGGCCTATCTCTACTCGGCTGCCGAGCCGGAAAGTCTGCGCGGACCTCAGCATTCGCACGCCTGGTGCGACGAGATCGGCAAGTGGCCACTCTCGCACGAACGCGCGAGCCGCTGCTGGGACAATCTGCTGCTCGGGCTGAGACTGGGCGAGGACCAGCGCATCGTCGCGACAACGACGCCGCGCAACGTGCCGCTGGTCAAGCGGCTGCTCGACAGCAAGGACACGCGGGTAACCGGCGGAGCGACGCATGAGAACCACGCCAACCTCCCGCGCAGCTTCATCGACGCGGTCGAACGCGAATTCGGCGACACGCAGCTTGGGCGGCAGGAGCTGCTGGGCGAGCTCATCGCCGATGTCGAAGGCGCCCTGTGGCACCGAGCCCTGCTGGAGCAGTGCCGCGAGACTGCTGCTGCCGCCAGCGACCATCTCCGGGTCGTGGTGGCGGTCGATCCACCTGCCTCCGCGCGCGGCGATGCCTGCGGGATCGTCGTCGCGGCGCTGGGTGGCGATGGAATTGCGCGGGTCCTGGCCGACTGCTCGGTCGAGCAGGCCAGCCCCGAAACTTGGGCGCGAGCGGTCGCGCAGGCCGCCGACAGTTGGCAGGCTGACCGCGTGGTCGCCGAAGCCAATCAGGGCGGCGCAATGGTCGCCAGCGTGCTGCGCGCGGCTGACGTATCGCTGCCGCTCAAGCTGGTGCACGCGCGCCGCGGCAAGGTGGCCCGCGCCGAGCCGGTTGCCGCGCTCTACGAGGCCGGCCGAGTCAAGCATTGCGGGATGTTCGCGCGGCTCGAAGACCAGCTGTGCGGGCTGATGGCAGGCGGCGCTTACGAGGGGCCGGGGCGCAGCCCTGACCGCGCCGATGCGCTGGTCTGGGCGCTGAGTGAATTGATGCTTTCCCGTCGCGGCGCACCGCGCGTGACCCAAATCTGACGCTTCAACCAAGGAGCTTTCATGTCGTTTCTCGAAACTATCGCTTCCGCCTTCAAGGGCGGGGGCGAAGGTCGCGTGCCGCTCGCGCGCGGCTTTACCTCGCCTTGGGCGCTGGCCGTCGGCCATGCCTCGGGCCACCGCCCCTTCGACTATCGCGAGGCGGTGCGGCAGGGCTTCCTTGCCAACCCCATTGCGCAGCGCGCGGTGCGGATCGTGGCCGAGGGCGTCGGACGCGCGCCGCTTGCGATCAGCGACGATACGGTGGCCGGCCTGATCAGCGCCACCAGCGCGGGCCAGCCGCTGGTCGAGACGCTTGCCGCGCAGCTGCTGCTCCACGGCAATGGCTATGTGCAGATCCTGAAAGACGGAGCCGGCCGGCCGGTCGAGCTGTTCGCGCTCCGGCCAAAGCGGATCAATGTCGTCGCGGGCGAGGACGGCTGGCCCTGCGGCTACGAGTACCGCGTCGGTGCGGGCAAGCTCACCATCGCGCTCGAGGACGACAATGGCTGGCCCGAGATCGTGCATATCAAGGCGCTGCATCCCGCCGACGATCACTACGGCGCGGGCGCCTTGTCTGCCGCGGACCGGGCGATCGCGCTCCACAACGCCGCGACCGAGTGGAACCGCGCGCTGCTCGAGAATGCGGCGCGGCCCTCGGGCGCGCTGGTCTATGATGCGCCCGACGGGGCGGGCCTGACGAGCGAGCAGTTCGAGCGGCTCAGGTCGGAACTCACCGCGGCCTTCTCTGGCCAGGCCAATGCCGGGCGGCCGATGCTGCTCGACGGCGGGCTCAAGTGGCAGTCGATGGCGCTCTCGCCCGCCGACATGGACTTCGCCGAGCTCAAGAGCAGCGCGGCGCGCGACATCGCGCTCGCTTTTGGCGTCCCGCCGATGCTGCTCGGCCTGCCGGGCGACAACACCTACGCCAATTACCGCGAGGCCAACCGCGCGCTGTGGCGGCTGACGCTGTTGCCGCTCGCGGACAAGCTGCTGGCGGCACTGCAGGAAGGGCTGGCACCGTGGTTCCCCGAGGCGAAGCTGGCGGTCGATCTCGACCGCGTCCCGGCGCTGTCGGAGGATCGCGAGCGGCTGTGGAAGCAGCTGTCCGAGGCCGACTTCCTCACCCGCGCGGAGAAACGCGCGATGCTTGGCTTCGAACCTGAAGGAGAGACGCAATGACCCGCGAAGAATTGCTCGCGCGACTGATGGCGCAGGCCGTCAGCGAAGGCGGCGAACTGGTGACGCTGCGCGCTATCGTCGAGGAAACCAGCGAGATGACCGCCGACCGGGTGCTCCAGCGCCTCGGCCTGTCGGACAGCGGCGCGCAGGACGATCTCGACGAATTGCGCGAGCTGCTGCGGGCCTGGCGCGATGCCAAGGCTTCCGCCTGGAAGGCCTTCGTCGATTGGGCGGTGCGCGGCGCGCTGGCGCTGCTGCTGATCGGGATCGCGGTGCGGCTGGGCGTCGGGGAGTTGCTGCAATGAGCCTGAGATTTGCGGGCTATGCGGCGCTGTTCGGCCAGCCTGACGGCGCGCGCGATACGATCCTGCCGGGCGCCTTTGCGCGCACGCTCGCGGCGCGGCGCGAGCCCCTCCCGCTCTACTGGCAGCACCGGCCCGACCAGCCGATCGGCCTGGTCGAAAGCGCCGAGGAAGATCCCAGGGGCCTGCGCGTCATCGCCCGGATCGACAATCCCACTGGCCGCGCGGCGGCCATGCTCAAGCACGGCGCCGTGAGCGGTCTCAGCTTCGGCTACCGCGCCCGCTCCTTCCGCCACGAACAATCGGGCCGCGTGCTCGAAGAGATCGACCTCTTCGAGGTGAGCCTCGTCACGCACCCGCTCCAGCACGCGGCGCGCGTCCACCTCGTCGCCTGAAATGCCCCCCAAGAAAGGACCCCCATGGACATTCACTCCACTTCCCAGACCGACCAGCTCGAAGAGAGCTTCGACATCGTCGCCCGCCAGGATAAGGCCGACGAAGCCATCGCGACCCTGCGCAGCGATGTCGACGAGGTGAAAGCCCGCATCGACAAGATCGGTCGTGCCGCCGCCCGCCCCGCGATCGGCTCCACCGACGCTGCACCCGAGATCAAGGGCTTCGTCGACGGCTACCTCCGCCGCGGCCGCGAAAGCGAGATCAAATCGGTCAGCGGCGCGGTGCCGGCGGACGGCGGCTATGCCGTGCCGCAGCAGGTCGACCAGCGCATCGCCAGCGAGCTGGCCGAGATCAGCCCGATCCGCGCGCTGGCGCAGGTCGTCCAGACCGGCTCCTCGGGCTATCGCAAGCTGATGGCGACCGGCGGCACCGCCTCGGGCTGGGTCAGCGAAACCGCCGCACGGCCCGAAACAGATACGCCGCAGTTCACCGAGATCGCCCCGCCGACCGGCGAGCTCTACGCCAATCCGGCGGCAAGCCAGGCCATGCTCGACGATGCCGACTTCGATATCGAGGGCTGGCTGGCGAGCGAGATCGCCATGGAGTTCGCCCGCGCCGAAGGTTCGGCCTTCGTCAATGGCAGCGGCGTCAACCAGCCCGCCGGCTTCCTGACCGCGCCGACCTCGACTGCCGAGGACGCTGTCCGCGTCTTCGGCTCGATCCAGTATATCGGATCGGGCGATGCGACCGGTTTCGACGCTGCGCCCGATGCGCGGCTCGTCGACCTCATCCACACGATGAAATCGGGTCACCGCCAGGGTGCCAGCTTCGTGATGAACTCCGCAACGCTCGCCGAGGTGCGCAAGCTCAAGACCGCCGACGGTGCCTTCCTGTGGCAGCCGGGCCTGGTCGAAGGCCAGCCCGACCGCCTGCTCGGCTATCCGGTGGTCGAGGCCGAGGACATGCCCGATATCACGGGCGGCGCCTTCCCGATCGCCTTCGGCAATTTCCGCCACGGCTATCTGATCGCCGAGAGCGGGGCCACGCAGATCCTGCGCGACCCTTATACCAACAAGCCCTTCGTCCACTTCTACGCCACCAAGCGCGTCGGCGGGCAGGTGCTCGACTCCAACGCGATCAAGCTCCTCAAGATCGAAGCGTAGTTTGATTGGCCTCAGTCGCCGGCGGGGCCATCCGGCCCCTTAGGCTTTCGCGCCAGTAGGCGCGGCGCGTCGGCACTGAGCCTGAACCAGACTGCGTTTCTCCCGGCGAGGTAGAGGACGCCCCTTTCCTCCCTCGCCGCACCCCGCGCCCGCACTGCCCGCCTCTTGCACCTCCCCCGCGAAGCGAAGGCGGTGCGGGCGCACCCAATCCGACCCATTCTCAGGGAGACCGCGATGAAGCGGACGATCGTCCAACCTGCCGATCTATCGGGCGCGGCCCTTGCCGAGTTCAAGCAATGGCTCGGGATCTCGAGCGCGAATGAAAGTGTCCAGCTGGCAATGCTGCTGAGCGCCAGCCTCGAACTGTGCGAAAGTTTCACTGCACAAATGCCACTGGAACAGGGTTGCGAGGAGCGCCTTGCGGCAACGCAAGGCTGGCTTGCTCTCGACACGCGACCGGTGCGCGCCATCACCTCGGTCGAAACGCTCACTGCCGACGGATCGCGCAACGCGCTTGCAACAGGCGAATACGAGATCGAGATCGGCGCGACCGGGCTTGGGCAAATCCGCCTGACCGGTGAGCCATCAGATCGAACACTGGTTGTCTCTTTCGTGGCGGGAATCGCGCCCGAATGGGCCAGCCTGCCCGATGCCCTGCGCCACGGCATCATCCGCCTTGCCGCGCACAACTACCGCGACCGCGATGCGAGCGAGCCGCTCGGCCCGCCCGCGAGCGTCGCCGCACTGTGGCGACCTTGGCGCAGGCTGCGCCTCGCATGATCCGCGCCCGGCTCGCGCTCGCCAGCCGTGCCCTGCAGTCGCGCATGGCGACGAAGCTGGTCGGACTGGCCGAGGCGCGGAGCGCAAGTCTTCGCCGCGCCGCGAAGCAGGACGGCTCGCATTGGCGCGATGCCCGCCTGCTTTGGCCGCTTTTCGGAAGGGAGCACTAGCTCATGGAAAACCAATTGCGCGCCGCGCTGATCGACTGGCTGCGCACCGACACAGCGCTCGCCCACCTCAATGCGGTCGAGGAGGAGAGCCCGCTGTCGGTCAGTCCGCCCTGGCTCGGCATCGCGGCCAGCGCCTCGATCGACTGGAGCACCAAGGATCGAACCGGTCGCGAAATCCGCGTCGCGCTCGAACTGTTCACCCGTGGCGACGATGCTGCCGCAGACGGCAGCACGATCAACCAGATCGGCCGCCGGATCGAAGCCATGCCGCCCGCGCAACCGGGCTTCGAGCTCGTCACCATACGGTTCTTGCGCGCCCGCGCCGAACGCCGCCCGAACAATATGCGCGCGGTCCTGCTCGAATACCGTTTCCGCCTTCTCGAAACCCCAACGGAGTAACCGCCCATGACTGCCCAGAAAGGCTCTGCCTTCCTCCTCAAGATCGGAGACGGCACCCAGCCGCCTGCCTATGAAACCGTCGCCGGGCTGCGCACCACGCAGATGTCGATCAACGGTGACACGGTGGTTGTCACGCACAAGGAATCGGGCGGCTGGCGCGAGCTGTTGTCGGGCGCGGGCACGCGCTCGGTCTCGGTCAGCGCGGCCGGAATCTTCCTCGGCTCGGCCGCCGAAGATTCCGTCCGGTCGCATGCCCTCTCCGGGACGATCGAAGATTACGAACTCTCTTTCGAAGATGGCGCGAAGCTGCGCGGCAGGTTCCTCGTCCAGCGGCTCGACTACGCGGGCGACTTCAACGGCGAGCGCAACTACACGCTCCAGCTCGAAAGTTCCGGCCCGGTGGTGCCCGCGTGAGCGAGGCCGCCACGGACAAGAATCCGGCCAATCCGCATCGCGGCGAGGCCAGCATCGCGATCACGGGGCGTCTGTTCACCCTGCGCCCCAGCTTCGAAGCATTGGTTGCCGCTGAAGAGGAAGTGGGCCCGCTCTTCGCGCTGGTCGAGCGCGCTTCGGAAGGGAAGCTCACGCTTGGCGAGATGGGCGCGCTGGCGTGGCATTGCCTGCCGCGCGAACAGCGCCCCGATCGCAGCGAAGTGGGCGAAGCGCTGATGGCGATGGGCCTGGTCCGGGCGACCCAGCCGATCCGCACAATCCTTTCTCAAGTGCTCAAGGGCGGCAGGTGAGCGACACTTTTGCGCGCTCGGCCCGGGAACTCGCAGCCGTGAGCGCCCAGGCGCTCGGCTGGAAACCCGACGAGTTCTGGCGCGCCACGCCCGAAGAACTGGCCACCTCGCTGGCCGATCCGCGCGCGCCTGGTGCCGAGGGGGCGCTGAGCCGCAGCGATCTTGAAACCCTGATGGAGCGTGACCGCAATGGATGAACCGATGGACGAACTGGTGGTCGAGGTACGCGCGGCGACCAACGGCTTCGCCAGTGATTTGGCGCAGATGCGCGGCGCTTTCGACAGCACGTTGCTCGATGGCTTCGAGCGCGCGGGTTCGGTGCTCGAGCGCGGGCTGGCGAAGGCGATCCGCAGCGGCAGCCTGGGCTTCGGCGAACTCAAACGCAACGCCATGCAGGCGCTTGACGAGATTGCATCACGCGCATTGCAGATGGGCCTGGATGCGATCTTCGGCAGCTCTGGAGGAACGGGCGGCGCGGTCGGCGGCTTGCTGACGTCGCTGCTCGGACTGCCGGGGCGCGCGACCGGCGGTCCGGTGTCGCCGGGCCGCGGCTATGTGGTTGGCGAACGCGGGCCGGAGCTGTTCGTGCCGACCAGCGCGGGCCGGGTCGAAGCGGGCATGCCCGGCCAGCCATCGGGGCGCGATGTTCGGGTTTCGATCCAGCTGGCCACGCCGCGCGGTGCCTCCGCCCCCACCTCGCTGCGCCGCTCGTCACGCCAGGTGGCCAGCGCGGTGCGCCGCGCATTGCAAGACAGCTGAGGAGTTTCCGACATGGCATTTTGGCTCGCCAGCAGAAGGCGGGGGCAGGAAACGAGCTGGATCCAGCGGTTCGATCCGCGTTTCTGGACCGTCGACTTCCCCCGCCCCGCGCTCGCTTCGGTCGTCACGACCGGCCCCGATAGCATGCGGGTGGATTGCGAATTTCACCATGCAGGCGAACTGGTCGGGCTGATCTGGGACAGCGAGGACAAGTGGGATCATCCGCTGCTCGCTTACGAGACCAGGCGCAATTACGCCCACACGGCCCTGCGTTTCCGCTGGCAATCGACCGGCCTGATCGCGCTCGACCAGGCTAATGGCCCGACGCTGACGATCGAGGGGCGCGACGCGTCAGGCAACGCGCGAACCTGGTATGTCCGGCTGTGGAACTATGCCACTGGCAGCCCGACCGACGCGCAAATCGAACTCCGCTTCTCCGACCTCGAGGGCGGATGGTTCCTGCCGGGCGACAAGGTCCATCCCTCCGCGATCGACCGGATGTTCATTTCGCTGGTGCCGCCGGGCTATGTGTCGGGGAGCGAAGTTCCCTTGGCGTCGCGCGCCAACGGCTCGGTCACGATCAGCGGCATTTCCTGCGACGGTGCGCATTCGATGCTCGAGACGGGCGATGTGCTCACGCCAACGCACGGGGTCCGCATCGCCACTGCCTATGACGACGCCTACAACCAGACGCCTGCACGGCTGGTCCGCAGCGCGATCGGCCTCGGCTATCGCGACGAGATATTGCACTACGTCGGCATGAGCCACTTCATGCGATTGGCCGCCGTTGGCGGGTTGGTCGAAGTGGTCGCGCCAGCAGTCATCTCGTCCCCTGCCGAGCAATGGCACCGCAGTTTCTTCGGGCATTGCCGCGACAACGAATTCGAGGTGATCGCCTCGCTCTCCTACGAGCTGTTCGACGAGTATTGCCCCGCAGACTGGAAACAGCGCACGCATGATGGCGAGGCCGCGCTGACCGGCTGGGTGCCGCCCTCTACCCTCCTCTCGCCTGCCCAAGCGGAGGCGATGCAGTGGCTGCAGCAGGCGGCGACCGCGTTCGTCTTGCTGCAGGAGCAGGCCGGCCTGCCGGTCCGCTTTCAGATTGGCGAGCCCTGGTGGTGGGTGGCTGCCGACGGGCGGCCGTGCCTCTATGACGAAGCGGCGATGACAGCATTCGGCGGCTCGCCAGCGGTCATCACCGATATGCGCGCGCCATTGTCCTCTGCGCAGACCGCGCTGCTCGACCATGCCGGGACATTGCTCGCGCAATCAACCGCCAGCGTCGCACAGGCCGTGCGCGAGGCCGCGACGGGCGGTGCAGAGGTCCTGCTCCTCGCCTTCACACCGACGATACTCGATCCGCAGATGCCCGAGCTCCATCGCGCCAATCTGCCGAGCGGCTGGGCCTACCCGGCCTTCGACCGGCTGCAGCTGGAGGATTACGACTGGGTCACTGCGGGTGCCGATGCGGCGCGCCGGAATGCCTATGCCCAAGTCGACCAGCGGCTCGGCTATCCTATCGCTGCGCAGGACTATCTCTCGGGCTTCGTGCTCAGGGCAGAAGACAGCGAAGCGCTCTGGCCCCGTATCGATGCCGCGCTCGACGAGGCAGAAGCGCGCGGCGTGTCGCGTCGTTTCGTCTGGGCGCTGCCGCAAATCTCGCGCGACGGATATGTGCGCTTACCCTCCTTCGAACAGGATGACGACATGCAAGCCTTCGATGATGTGCTCTATCCCTTTGCACTCGGCCGCGATGCCTCGGCCAGCCCCGAGTTCTCGACTTCGGTAGTGGTCACCGCATCGGGGCACGAGCGCAGGAACTCGCTGTGGTCGGATGCCCGCATGCACTTCGATGCGGGGCCCGGCATCCGCTCGGAGGACGAACTGGCCGAGTTGTTGGCCTTCTTCCGGGCGCGGCGCGGCGCGGCCCGCGGATTTCGCTTCACAGACCCCTTCGATTTCAGTTCCAGCGGCATGATCGGAACACCGTCGGCAACCGATCAGCTTATCGGAATGGGCGATGGACTGAAGGCGGATTTCCAGTTGGTAAAGCGCTACGGCGACGGCGAGGAACCGCAGGTCCGACCGATCTCGCGTCCCAAAGCGGAAACAATCATTGTAAGCGTGAACGGGGTCATCGAGAGCGACTGGTCGCTGGAAGCCAACGGGCGAGTCCGTCTGGCAAGTGCTCCGCCCGAAGGAGCGGAGGTCCGCGCGGGGTTCCTGTTCGACGTCCCCGTGCGCTTTGCCGAGGACCGACTGGATGTCTCCGCGGTCAACTTCGCCGCCGGCGACGCGCCCTCCGTTCCCATGGTCGAAATTCGCGAGGTCGAGTGATGCCGGTCTTCTTCGCCACCGAACTCGAGGGGGTTGCAACCTATTGGCGGATCTTCCGGCGGGACGGCATCGGTCTGGGCTTCACCAGTCACGATCAGGCGCTCTTCTTCGGCGGAGTTATGCATCACGCGGCACCGGGTATGGTGCCTTCCGCCATCCGCAAGACTGCCAACCTGACCTCGGATTCAGCGGAAGTCAGCGGTGCGCTGAGTCACGACGCGGTCCGGGAAGCCGATCTCGACGCGGGCCTATACGACGGGGCTCACATCGAGATCGGCGCGGTCGACTGGGAGAGCCTGGAGAGCACGTCTCTCTATTCCGGCACGGTCGGCCAAATCGAACGAGGCAAGCATGGCTTTACCGTCGAATTACAATCAGCGAAATCTGCGCTCGAGCGCGACCTTGTGCCGAGGACCAGCCCGGTATGTCGAGCCGATTTCTGCGGCAAAGGCTGCAGCCTATCGAGCCAGAGATTCCTTTCTCGCAAAGCGGTGGAGGCGGTCGACTACGAAGCGAACTCCGTCAGCTTCGCAGGCCTTACCGGAGCAGAATACATCGACGGGATCGTCCGATTCCTTGGCGGGCCGCAGGTCGGCGTAGCATTCTCTGTAGTTCACTCGGAGGGCTCGCAGCTCTTTCTCGACCGGCCGCTCGCGCCAGGCCTCTTGGGCGGAACGATGGCGGTGCTGCGCCAAGGCTGCGATCACACGCTGGCGACCTGTCATTACCGGTTTGGTAATGCCCTGAATTTTCGCGGCGAGCCCTTTCTTCCGGGCAATGATCTGCTCGCTCGCTACCCCTCGCCGCGGCAATGACACCCGGCCAGCGGCTGGCGAAGGAAGCCGCCGCATTGATCGGGACCCGGTTCAGACTGAACGGTCGCCAGCCCGAATACGGTCTAGACTGCGTCGGCCTGCTCGTTGTTGCATTGACCAGAGCCGAGGTGACCGTGTCGGATCCCGTCGGATATGCGCTGCGCAACCTGAGTATCGAACCTTGGCTGAACTGCGCCAAGGCAAGCTCACTGACCGACGCTCGCGGCCCGGTTATCGCCGGAGATATCCTCCTAGTCGTTCCCGGAGCAGCTCAGAGCCACATCCTGATCGCTGAAAGCGAGCGAAGCTTCGTCCACGCGCATGCCGGGCTGGGCAAGATCGTGAGGCATGCTGCCGACCTTCCGTGGCCAATCCTGAGGCACTGGCGCCTCGATCGACAATTTTAGGGAATTTCCATGGCGACGCTTCTTCTAACCGGCCTCGGCACATTGATTGGCGGTTCCGTCGGGGGTGCGATCGGCGCGGTCATTGGACGGCAAGTCGATGGCCGGATCTTCGCGCCCGGCAAGCACGCTGCGCCAAGGCTCAAGGATCTGTCGGTGACTTCGTCCAGCTATGGCGTTCCCATTCCGCGCCATTTCGGACGAACCCGGGTCGCCGGCTCGATCATCTGGGCAGCGGAACTTGCGGAGAGATCCCAAACGACTGGCGGAGGCAAGGGAAAGCCCAAGACCAAGAGCTATAGCTACAGCACTTCTTTCGCGGTGGCCCTGAGCAGCCGTCCGATCAACGCGCTCGGTAGGATCTGGGCCGATGGTAAATTGTTGCGAGGCATAGCCGGGGATCTCAAGGTCGGGGGCCAAATGCGATGGTATCGCGGCGACGGCGACGAATTCCCCGATCCTCTGCTGAGCGGGGCTATCGATGAAACCTGCCCCGGCTTTCGCGACACAGCCTATGTCGTCTTCGAGGACCTTCAACTGGAAGATTTCGGCAACCGAATTCCCGCACTGACTTTCGAAGTTATCGCCGACCGGTTCGAGCAAGTCGCTCTCGATCAAATCGTACCCGACCTAGGTCTCGGTCAAGCCACTCTCGAACTGAAGGACATGTCAGGCTTCAGCGATGAAGGAGGGTCACTACTCTCCAACCTGGAACTGTTGGAGCAAGGCTATCCGCTTCTCTGCATCAATTCGCGAGACGGGGTGGAACTGGCCCTGCTCGAGACGGCTCGCAGAAATCCGCAAATGCTGCCCCCGATGATCGATTTCGGCAGCGACGAAGAAGGGAATGATTACAGCAGCAGCGGCTACATCCATCGGGCGGCAAACGAACGCGCAGCGCCAAGATCACTGCGTTATTATGATAGATCGCGGGATTACCAACCTGGCGTCCAGCGTTCGGTCGGACAGGCCGGGACGGGACGCGAGGAGGTCGTGGAACTACCGGCGGTCTTCGACGCTCCGGCGGCCGTCAGACTTTGCAACCGGATTACACGCCGAGCGCGGTGGCGGACTGAACAGCTGGACTGGGCAATCGCCGAGCTGGACCCATCGATTCAGCCCGGTTCGATCGTGAAGCTCCCGGGCAAACCCGGCCTGTGGCTGGTGCGCAATTGGGAATGGCATGATCGCGGCATCCAGCTTTCGCTTGAGCGCGTGCAGGCCGCGGCGGACGCTGTCTTGTCTTCGGATTCGGGGGCGATCGTTCCACCTACAGACCAGCAGCAACCCGCCAGCAAACTGTGGGTGTTCGAGTTGCCATGGGACGGAGCCTCATCCTCCAGCGCTCGCATGATCTTTGCGGCCGCTTCGGCGGAGAACGCAGCGTGGCGGGGAAGTGCGCTTTACCTCGACCGAATGGGTAAACTGGTCGATCTCGACCAGGCGGCGACCAGACGCGCGGTTGCCGGGCATCTGGTGAGCGCGCTCCGCCCCTCGAGCGCGAATTTTTTCGAGCGCGAAGCTGCCCTAGAGGTCGAGTTGGTTGGGGACGATCTCGAATTCGCGACCACCACCGCTGCCGGGATTGGAGACGGAGAAAACCGTCTGCTGGTGGGTGAAGAGATCCTGCAGTTTCTCGATGCGAGACAGATTTCTTCCCGTATCTGGCGCCTATCGGGACTGCTGCGCGGGCGAGGCGGGACTGAACATCTGGCTGCAGCAGGCCACGCCGCCGGAACTTCTGCCATCTTGCTCGACAATTCCTTGGTTCCTCTCGACCCGGCCGAAGTTCCAGCGACACCGGAAACGCGAATCGCTGCGATCGGCTTAGGCGACGAAGCGCCCGTCATAGCGAACCTGGCTGCTGGCGACGCCACTCGGCGCCCCCTCTCGCCGGTGCACACCTCCCAAAGGTTGACGCAGGATGGCGGCTGGAATCTGGGTTGGGTTCGCCGGGCACGCGGCCAATGGCTCTGGCCTGATCATGTCGACACGCCGCTCGTCGAGGAGACCCAGTCTTTCGAAGTAGGTGTCGGTTCGGTCGAGAGCCCGTCCGTTTCCTGGACGGTCGCCAGCGAAGGTCTCGATCTTCCAGCGGCGGAAGTTGCGTCGCTTCTGGCCAGCTTTCCAGGCGCGCCGGTGTGGGTGCGTCAGATTGGCACCTACGGGCGCTCTCCTGCCACCTTGATCACCGACCTCATTTAGAAACTACTGCGAGACTTACGACATGGCAGAGGCGACAGCATTTTCTTCGCGGACTCCCAGATTTGAACTTCCCCTGCTTCACCCGGGGCAGGCTCAGAAAGAATTTTCGGTCAACGAAGCGCATGCTTTGATCGATGCCTTGCTACACACGGAGGTGACCGGGGTGGCGACGACTCCCCCGCCATCGCCGCAGGAAGGCGATACGTGGTTGGCCGGCGAACAGGCTGATGGCGCGTGGTCGGGATTTGATCACCATCTTTGCACCTTTGCCGGCGGAACCTGGCATTTCGCGCCTCCGCGACCTGGAATGGTGCTGCTCAATCTTCAGGATCAGGTTCGAATGTTCTTCGATGACGGGTGGACCGCCGCTGGAGTTCCCATAGCACCCGACGGCGGCTCAGTTGTCGATATCGAAGTTCGGCAGGCCCTCTCCGAGGTTGTCGAAGCGCTTCGCCAATTTGGAATTTTTCCAAGAAATTAGCGGAACTTTCATTCCTTTGCGGCGTTTTGCCCACTCACGACTAATGGTCGTGATCAGTCATAAGGCTGTTCTGTTTAAAATAGAGGCTAATTTGCAACAGTTTGGGCGGAATGCCTGCTTGCCACCATCCAGCGGAAAAGTTAGACACTGGCTGGTGGCTCCAGTTCGCTAAGAAGGGGAATATTATAATGCGCAAACTCGTCATAGGAATGGCGATGGCTTCGACGGCGCTCTCCGCGCCGGCGTTTGCTCGCGACAATGAGTGGTATGTCGGTGTCGACGGCGGTGTAATGCTTGTCGAAGACACTGATCTCAAGATCAACGGTACTTCGGATGGCACTTCTGTCGATCACGATACCGGCTATGACTTCGGTGCAGTAGTCGGCCACGACTTCGGCGGCTTCCGTCTCGAAGCAGAAGCCAGCTACCGTGAAGCTGATATCGAACAGTTCAACCTCGGAAACGTCGGTCTCATTGGCGCCAACCCTGCGGCTCGTTCAACCGGTGGTTTGGTCGATGCGATCGGTGAAACCAATGTCCTCAGCTTCATGCTGAACGGCTTGCTCGATTTCGGAGACGATGACGGCCTTCAGGGCTTCGTCGGTGGCGGCGTCGGCGTTGCGCGGACTTCGATCGAAGGCACTTTCAACGTCAATGGCCCTGGCGCGATCGACGATTCGGACAGCGGCTTTGCATGGCAACTGCTCGCTGGCGTTCGCGCTCCGCTGAGCGGAAATTGGGACGTAGGTTTGAAGTATCGTTACTTCAACGCCCCAGACCTGAACTTCGTTGATACCGCAGGTGGAGATGTTGCTGGCGACCTGACGAGCCACTCGCTGCTGGGTTCGCTGATCTACAACTTCGGTGGTGAAGAGGCTCCGCCGCCTCCTCCGCCGCCCCCGCCGCCTCCGCCGCCCCCGCCGCCTCCGCCGCCTCCGCCGCCTCCGCCGGCTGCGGTGTGCAACACGGGGCCGTACATCGTCTTCTTCAACTGGGACGAATCGGACATCACGCCTGAGGCAGCGACCATCCTCGACAACGCGGTTAGCGCCTATGCTGATTGCGGCACTGCCAGCGTCATGCTTGCTGGTCACGCTGACCGTTCGGGTTCGACCACTTACAACGTCGGCCTATCCGAGCGTCGTAACGCCGCCGTGCGTGACTACCTCACTGGCCGCGGCGTTCCTGACGACCGCATCGCCAGCGAAGCGTTCGGTGAATCGCAGCCGCGCGTTCCGACCGCCGATGGCGTTCGCGAACTGCAGAATCGCCGCGTGGAAATCACTTACGGTCCGGGTTCGGGCATGTAAGTCGCTTCACAGCAGACGATACGAAGGGGCCGGAGCAATCCGGCCCCTTTTCTTTTGGAGGGCCATCAAGTCCCACAAAGGTGATCGCTACCCTCCGCCGACAGCTTGCGCATACCCCCCAAGAGCAATGTCAGTTACAAGCCTGACCCCAAGAGGATCGAGAGGCTTACCCTCAGACATGCTGCTCAAGGCTGGGCAGCGGCAGGCTCAATCATCCGACTTGAGCCCGCCGGTGAAATCTTGCCATCATTATGACATACGGGCGGCGCCCCACCGTGGGTAGCCAGGACCGAAATGACGCAAGGTACCGGTGAATCCGCGTTCACCGCTTCGCGATGTCACAACTACATTGGTGCGACTCGGTCCCGTCCATCAATCGATACATCCCAACGACGCTGCTGGCCCGAGCACCTTTAGCAGCGGTCCCAATCCTATCAGTGGGAATTGCGTGTCGGACGGATTCTCCTAGCCAGGTTCACCGGCAGATCTGGCTCGATCCAGAACCGATGCCGCTGCTGCCGGAACTAGCCGGATGGCGGCAATCAAGAGCAGCAGCCCGATCGGCGTAATCCAAAGCGTCGACAAGACACCAGCACTCAGATCACCGTTGTTCTGGGCGGACACATAGCCGGCGGTATAGGGGCCAAGAGCCAGGCCTACCAAAGTCGTCGCCAGGAAGAATGTTGCCGTCGCAGTGCCTCTCATTCGCGGCAGAACCAGGGCTTGGCTCGTCGCGGCGGCAGCTCCCAGCGCCGACGCAGCGAGTGCCCCGACCACCACATTGAGGATGATGAAGAGCGAGAAGCCTTCCGTCGTATATTGTGCGATGGCGAAGGGGATCGGGCTGAGCAATCCGAACAGAATGACCCACACGCGCCCGGACTTGTGCCGAATGAACAGCGCATCGGCCATCCGCCCGCCAAGGATCACACCCAGGAAGCCGCCCGCTGCACCTCCTCCACCGAGCCAGAAGCCAAGCTCTGCTTTCGAGACGTCGAACACACGTTCCGCATAGGGTGCGCCCCAATAGGAGGCCGAGTAGGCCATGAAGGCGACGGTGCCATAACCAAGGATCGTGCACAGAAAGGCGGGCGACCCCCAAGTCAGTCGGAAGGTGGGATAGTCGCGCACGCGCAGGGCACTCGCCCAGGAAAAGACCGCGTAATATCCAATCGCAAGCAAGAACCATTGGTCGGTGATGGGTGGGAAAATTCGGCCCGGGCCCGATTCCAGCACCAGGGTCAGGCCGTAGGCTATCGCCATCCCGCCGAGAAAAGCCGCCACATTGATGGCCAGGCTCTGCATTCCCCGGGCCGCTGCACCGAAAAACGTAAAGCCCGGAATGATCGTGTAGAGTTCTCCCATGAACCCTTTGAACGGCTGCGGGTCTTCTTCGGTCGGCAGCCCGTCGATTGCTCCGCGCACAGGCTCACGCAGTGTAAAGACCCACACTGCCAGCAACAGGCCCGGCAGTCCGACGGCAATGAACGCAGCCTGCCAACCAACGAAGCCAAGCCAGGGGTCACCTGCAGGGAAGGCAGCGTTCCACCGATCGACGATCACTCCGCCGATGGCGAGCGAGATGCCGCCGCCAATATAAAGTCCCGAGCTGTAGATCGCGAGAGCCGTGGCCCGCAGTCGCGCCGGAAACCAGTCAGAGATCAGCGAGTAGGCCGAGGGGCTTGCAGTCGCTTCGCCAACACCGACACCGATCCTCGCGACGGTAAGAGTCGCGGCATCCTTCGCAAATCCCGAGAATGCGGTCATGGCCGACCAGAGCGCCAAG
Source organism: Altererythrobacter sp. CAU 1644 (assembly GCF_029623755.1). Lineage (NCBI taxonomy): Bacteria > Pseudomonadati > Pseudomonadota > Alphaproteobacteria > Sphingomonadales > Erythrobacteraceae > Altererythrobacter > Altererythrobacter arenosus. The sequence continues at coordinate 1,447,679 of NZ_CP121106.1, read as the reverse complement.
CCAATCGTCATCAGTCTGACGCGCTTCCAACTGTCGGCCAGCTTGCCGAGTGGGATCCCGAAGAGCGCATAAAATATCGCAAAGGCCGTGCCGTAGAGGAAGCCAAGGTAGGCGTCGTCCACCCCCAAGTCGGCCTTGATATCGTTGGCAAGGATCGAAAGGATTTGGCGGTCGATGAAATTCAACACATAGACGAGCACCAAGACGCTCAGTGCATACCAGCTGTATGGCGGAACCGGCTGATCCGCGAGGGGTGGCTTGATCGTGCCAGAATCCGTAGTCTCGCTGGAATTTTCGCTCATCATGATCCTTCCCGATCCGATGCCTTAGCCGCAGCCTCAGCCTCAACTTGCGTAGGTTGTGGTGTCTTCTTGTCCGGACTCTGCGAAGCCCTTCTTGCGCAATCGACACGAATCGCACTCACCACAAGCCATTCCTTCTGGCGTGGGGTCGTAGCAGGACCAACTCCAGGCAGGATCGAGGCCCAATCGGGCACATTCCGTCGCGATGTCGGCCTTGGTCATGTGTTGCAGCGGAGCGTGGATGTTGAAGGGCGCGCCTTCGACACCCGCCTTGGTGCCAAGCCGCGCAGTCTCTGCAAAGCTGGCGATGAATTCGGGACGGCAATCCGGATACCCGGAGTAATCGAGCGCATTGACCCCGATGAAGATATCCGACGCGCCGGACGCCTCGGCACAGGCTACCGTCAGCGCCAAAAAAACCAGATTGCGCGCCGGGACATAGGTTATTGGAATATCGTCACCAACGCCGTGTTTCGGCACCGGAATGTCATCTGTCAGCGCCGATCCACCGAAGGCGCTCAAATCCAATGCGAGCACGCGATGCGACGCCAGATCGAGGCGCTGCGCGATCACCCGCGCGGCGTCGATCTCGCGTCTGTGGCGTTGCCCGTAATCAATCGTAAGCGCGTGGACCTCATAGCCCCGGGACTTTGCAATCGCGGCCGACACCATCGAATCGAGCCCGCCTGAAAGCAACACCACTGCACTGGCGCGTCCGTGACTAATCTCGTTCATCGCTCAAGGGCTTAGCGGACCCCTCGGACGATGCAATCGCCTCCGGCAATTTTCGACCTGGTTTAGCGGCAGGAACCGGTCCGGCGAGCCTCCGCCTGAAACTGGAAAGGCAGACCGCCCGAGATCCCCTGGCTGCGAAGCTGGACGAGGGACGCGGTTTCCTTGCGAATATTCGTCCGCCCGTATCCGTCTCCCGTACAGGTATACTGCACGGTCACCTCTCCGGCGCTGTCTTCCACGACATAGCGACTACATTCCGGGCCGCCGTGCTTGAGCTGGATAAGCTCGCGCCCTGTCCGGACGCAGACCCTCCGGTCAATCGTTCCATCGCGAGACTTGATCGTCCATTCGCCTTTCGCCAGCCCGTCGAGCATGACGAGACCAGGCGCCTGCGCCGTACCAGGCACAGAAAGTCCTGCCGCGAAGGCAGCCCCGGTGACGGCAAGTCTGCCGATCTTCAGTCTCAATCCGTGTTTCATTCAGTCTCTTAATTGGCGTTTGGTCGCCAACATCCTTGTATGCCATGGCATGCATGCGATAAACCGTTGCTTAACAGCGACGAATGGTTCACGCCTCGAGCACGAACTCCCGGGAACAGAACGCGCAATCAACGATGATCAGGCCGTCTTGATTGCGCATCGCATCCTGCTCATCCGCAGGAAAACGGGCGATTACATCGTGATAATGCTCGACACTGCAGCGGCAACCCTTTTCAAGCCTGTCGCCCTGCCGCACGCGGATTTCTTCCTCCTCGTGAAACAGCCGCCAGACAATCCCCTCCATGGAGAGCGCCTCATCGAGCAATTCGTCATGGCTAATCGTGGCGGCCAGCGTTTCGACATGCTCCCAATCGGGATGATCGAGCGTGACATGCAGCCGCTCACGGCCCTCCTCTCCATCCGGCAGGTGCTGCAGCAGGATCCCACCTGCCACGCAGCCAGCAGCGCCCGAACGGATAGCGACCCGCAATAACGTCGGCACCTGTTCAGACTGGACGAAATATCTTTCGCAAGCGGCCGCAAGCGATCCACCCTCAAGAGGAACTATCCCTTGATACCTTTTGCCCTTCTCCGTTTCGAAGGTGATCGCAAGGAAGCCCTTGCCGAATAGCGCAAACAGCGAAGGATTAGCGCCGAGTTCCGCCAACCGACCGGCATCGAAATCGACATAGCCGCGCATTTCGCCGCCGCGATAATCGCAAACCAGCAGCTTAACCGGTCCTTCCTCGGTCTGCGCCTGCATCGTCATCTGGGCGCCTTCCCCCTTGAGAAGCGCACCCATGAGTGCCGCCACGACCAGCGCCTCGGCGAGCAGATGCGTAATGGGGGCCGGATATGCGTGTGCCGAAAGAATCTCGTCGAGCACCCGGTCGAGTCGTACAGCACGCCCGCGAGCACCCCTGTCAGGCAAGGTGAACGCGAGCAAATGGTCGGTAAAAGTTTCAGCCTGTTCGTTCATGGCGGCCAATATGGGGGCGGCCCACAGCGAAAATAAGGCCCTGTTGTTCGGCGATCAGTCGATCAGGCCGAAGCACCACAGGAGCACGGATTTCTGGGCATGGATCCGGTTCTCCGCCTCGTCGAACACCACCGACTGCGATCCTTCGAACACGCTCTCACTCACTTCTTCGCCGACGTGCGCTGGAAGGCAGTGCAGGAAGATGGCTTCATCTTTCGCCCCAGCCATCAGTGCCGAATTCACCTGGTAAGGAGCCATCGCCGCCAGCTTGTTGTGTGCATGGTCCTGCCCCATCGAGATCCAGGTATCGGTCACCACGACGTCGGCTCCCGCTGCCGCGGCGTCGGGATCGTCTGTAAGCGTGACTGTGGAGCCGCCGGAACGCGCCATCTCGACGAATTCCGGTTCGGGCTCATACCCCTTGGGCGTGGCCACGCGAACATTGAACTTCATTAGCCCGGCCGCTTCGAGGATCGAGTGGAGAACGTTGTTCCCGTCGCCCAACCATGCCAGCTCCAATCCCGGCAGGGCCTTGCCATGTTCAATCATGGTCAGCAGGTCCGCGACGATCTGGCAGGGGTGAGAGCGATCGGTCAGCCCGTTGATTACCGGAACGGTTGCGTAACGCGCCATTTCCTCGATTTTCGCATGATCGTCGGTGCGCATCATGATGGCGTCGACCATGCGGCTGAGAACCCGTGCGGTGTCCGCTATCGATTCTCCCCGACCGAGCTGGCTCGAGGCCGAATCGAGGATCAGCGATCCTCCCCCCAGTTGCCGCATCGCCATGTCGAAACTGATGCGGGTGCGGGTCGAATTTTTCTCGAAGACCATGCCGAGCACGCGTCCTGCCAATGGCGCATCGCCATCAGGGCGCCCCTTGGGCCAATCCTGCCGTGCCGATTTGCGGTCGATCGCGTCCCCGATCATTGCGGCGATGGCATTGCCGCCGGCATCGTTCAGGTCGAGAAAATGCCGCATCGAGCTACCCCGCAGGAATTTCGAAGCTCGCCGCGCCGGCAGAAAGCTTCTCGAAAAACTCGTCGATCTCGGCATCGCCGATCACCAGCGGCGGGAGCACGCGCAGCGTGTTGTCGCCAGCAGCCACGGTCAGCAGCTGGTGATTGTCGCGCAGATGGACGAAGAAGGGCCGGCTTTCGACCTTCATCTTGATCCCCAGCATCAGCCCCTTGCCGCGAACGAGTTCGAAGAGCTCGGGATAGTTCCCGATGAACTGCTCGAGCCGCGAACGCAGGCGCTCCCCCTTCTCGCGCACCGAGGCGAGAAACTCGTCATTCGCCACGGCTTCCATCACGGCGCCGCCTGCTGCCATCGCCAGCGGATTGCCGCCATAGGTCGAGCCATGCGTGCCGAACCCCATTCCGCGCGCCGCCTTCTCCGTGGCGAGACATGCGCCGAGCGGGAAGCCGCCACCGATGCCCTTTGCCGTAGCAAGAATGTCCGGCTCGATGCCGTATTGTTCATAGGCATAAAGCGTTCCGGTCCGCGCGACCCCGCACTGTACCTCGTCGAGCACCAACATCAGGTCGTGCTCGTCGGCGAGCTGGCGCAGGCCCTGCATGAACTCGTCAGAAGCGGGACGGATGCCACCTTCGCCCTGGATCGGCTCGACCAGGAAGCCCGCGGTGTTGGGACCCATCAGCGCCTTGGCGGATTCGAGATTGTCGAACTCGGCGTACTTGAACCCCGCGAGCAGCGGCGAGAAGCCGTGGTGCATCTTTTCCTGATTCGAGGCGCTGATGGTCGCCATCGTGCGGCCATGAAAGGCGTTGGCGAACGTGATCAGCTCAAACCGGGTCGTGTCGCCCTGATGCTGGTGATAGGCGCGGGCGGTCTTGATCGCGCATTCGACCGCTTCGGCGCCCGAGTTGGTGAAGAATACGGTGTCGGCAAAAGTGTTGTCGACCAGCGTCTGTGCCAGCGCTTCCCCCTGCGGGCTGCCATAGAGGTTCGAAACATGCATCAGCGTTTCGGCCTGCTTCTGGATCGCGCCAATCAGTCCGGGATGCGAATGCCCGAGCAGGTTCACGGCAATCCCGCTCGCGAAGTCCAGGTACCGCGTGCCGTCCTCATCGATCAGGTGGCAGTGCTCTCCGCGCACCGGGCGCACACCGCAACGGGGATAGACAGGCATCAAGGGGGAGATCGACATCGGGCACCTTTGAACTTTGCGAGTTTGGTAAAAGAGAAATGGCGGCCCCGAAGTCACTAGGACTCAAGGAACCGCCATTTCGCACCGTTTAGATTGTCGCCAAGCGCCGGTCAAACCAGCAATTGGCCGAAGGCGTCAGCCTTGAACGGGCACAAGGTTGACCGCCGAGTACTTGCCTCGTCGATCGACCTCGAGATCGAATTCGTAACGCTCGCCTTCGTTGAGGGCCGAAAGGCCCGAACGCTCGACTGCGCTAATGTGCACGAAGGCGTCCGGCTGGCCGTCATCACGAGTGAGGAAGCCGAAGCCCTTCATCGAATTGAAGAACTTGACCGTGCCGGTTGCCTTCTCGCCGGTGAGTTCGCGTTGCGGCGCGGCGCTCTTCTGAGCGACCGGAATGACATCGCCGACCACCTGGAGATCCTGCGCCGAAACTTTTCCGCCGCGATCGACCAGGTTGAACTCGAGCTCCTGCCCTTCGGCAAGTCCCTCAAGTCCGGCGCGTTCAACCGCGCTGATATGTACGAAGATGTCTTCCCCGCCGGTCTCCTGCTGGATGAAGCCGAAACCCTTCTGCGAGTTGAAGAACTTCACAGTGCCCTTGCCGGTGCCGACAACTTGCGCCGGCATGCGGTTGAATCCGCCTCCACCAGCACCGCCGCCTCCGCCCGGGCCACGCCCGCGGCCACCACCGCCACCGAAGCGATCGCCACCGCCGAAACGGTCACCACCACCGGGGCCACGGTCGCCACCGCGCCTGTCGTCATTGAAACGATCGCCACCAAAATTTTGGGGCGGTTGGAAGCTGTCCATGCCGCCGCCGAAGGGATCGAAGCCGTCCTCGCCGAAACCGTCGCGCTTGTCCCGGCCCCGGCGGCGCCCTCTATCGTAACCCATAATCTACGTCGTACCTTGTCCCGCCGCCCCTGTATTGCTTGTGCGGAAACGGCGGACGACGGCCGAAACTCACACGGCAGGCTATCCGGCAATGCGGAATCCCCCACCTCCTGAACAAACGTTCATAGCGCAGAATAACGCGCTATGCGAATGATTTAACGTTGCGGCAATCCCTGGCGCAAAATTGTGACATTTTCACAAAGAAACGCTTGTTTGCAGATGCTTGGCCCGATTCACTCGCGATAATCGAGCGGAGGGTCCCGATCACCGAGCAGCGAGCTATATTGGTAGTTGGGCCCGCGCGAAGCGTCGAATTCGGCCCGGGCGGCACCTCGCAATTCGGGATTGGTGAAGAGCTCGACTGCCATCAGCGTCATCGCCTTTGCTGCAACCTGGGCTCCCTTGAAGCCGATCGAGTTGCCGCTCGCCGCGACCGCCTGCCAGCTGTGCGCGCTCGTGCCTGGCACCCAGGTGGCGGCGCGCAAGCCGACGGTGGGCGTGGCCCATGAGACGTCGCCGACATCCGTCGAGCCGTATCCAAGCGACTTATTGTATGGCTCGATGCGCGCCGCGTTCTCCAGCGGCTCAGCCGCATCGCCTAGGCTCTTTGCGATTTCGGCCGCCCAGGCACGCTCTTCTTCGGTGTAATTCACGCCGCCCACCTGGCGCAGCTTGGCGTCCATCACCCTGGCGAGTGTCTCGTTCACCAGCAGGGGGTTGTTGCCGTGAATCACTTCCCACGCGACCTTCGTGCCGGTCCCGAGCGCGGCCCCGCGCGCTGCGTTCTCGAGCCGCTCCCAGATCTCGTCTACGCCCTTCGGATCGGGGTGACGAACATAGTAGAACACTTCGGCGAAATCCGGCACGACGTTCGGAGCATTTCCGCCCGAGGTAATGACATAATGCATGCGCGCATCCTGCGGCATGTGCTCATGCATCATGTTGGCCATCATGTTCATGGCCTCGGCGCCATCGAGCGCGCTTCTTCCGCGCTCGGGTGCGCCAGCTGCATGGGCAGAGAACCCGGTGAAGCGGAACTTGGCCGACCGATTCGCGAGACTCGTGCGGGCTGCCGCGCTGTTCTCGTCGTCGGCATGCCAATGAATCGCGATATCGACGTCTTCGAACAGGCCTTCGCGAGTCATATAGACCTTGCCCGATCCGCCTTCCTCGGCGGGCGTGCCGTAAAGCCGAATGCGTCCGCGCGTGCCGGTGGATTCGAGCCACCGCTTGACCGCAATCGCCGCGGTCAGTGAGCCCGCTCCGAAGAGATTATGCCCGCAAGCATGACCTGCCCCCTTGCTCTCGATCGGATCGCGGCTGGCCGAAGCGGATTGGTTGATACCCGGCAAGGCATCGTACTCGGCCAGGATTGCAATGACCGGACCACCCTTGCCCCATTCCGCAACGAATGCGGTGGGAATGCCGGCAACGCCACTCTCGATCCTGAAGCCCTCGCTGGCCAGTTCGCTCTGCAATAGAGCGCTGGAGCGGGTTTCGAGATACCCCACTTCTGCCCAATCCCACAGCTGCTGCGCTACGCGGGTGGTGCGGTTATGTTGCGCCTCGACTGTGGCGACCGGGTCCAGAACGGACTGCGCCAAGAGCGGCGTTGCCGCGCAAGCGAGAAAGCCAACGGAAATGGCGGCGATTCGATTCATGGCATACTCCCTTGCGCGGATGCTTGCCGCAAACCGCGGGCCATGCCAATCCGGCGCGCATGGAAATTCCGCCCGACGTCCTCAAATTCCTTGGTTCGCTGATCGCCATCCTGGCGCTCGCCGGGATTGCGCTCTGGCTCAAGCTGGGTCCACAGCCCCGCATCGAAAGTCCGGAGGAAGCGCGCATTGCCGCCGACCAGGCGGTCAGCGGGTTCGACCCGGTCGAGATCGGCCTCGACCAGAATGGCCGCGGTGCGATCATGCGCGATGCGGCCGGCCGGCTGTTGTTGCTGCGCCCTCACGGCAGCCATTTCGCAGGGCGTATCCTGACACCGCTGGCAAGGCTGAGCCAGGAAGGGGAGCAACTTGTGATAGACACCGGAGAGAGGCGCTACGGCGCCTTTACGCTGGCACTGAAGGATCCTTCAGCTTGGGTGCGAGCGTTCGAGGCGGTAAAGGGATAGCACCATGCCTGATTTTTCGCCAGTCGATTATGCCGTGCCCGGCTTCGTTCTCCTCGTCCTGATCGAGATGATCTGGGCGTGGCGCAAGCGCCCCGACGCCTATGAGCCCAAGGATACGCTGACCAGCCTTGCCTTCGGACTCGGCAGCACCGTATCCGGTCTGCTGTTCGGCGGGTTCTTCTTCGTCCTGTTCCTTGCGGTCTGGGAATATCGCCTGATCGATTTCGGCCCGGAGTGGTGGGCCGTGTGGTGGGCCTGGCCGCTGTGCTTCGTGCTCGACGATCTGAAATATTACTGGGTGCACCGAGCGGGCCATCGGATTCGCTGGATGTGGGCGGCCCATGTGAACCACCATTCGAGCCAGCATTACAACCTGTCGACCGCGCTCAGGCAGACCTGGACGAATTTCCTCACCTTCGGCTTTCTCTTCGCAGTGCCGCTGGTGCTGCTCGGCTTCCACCCGATCATGATTGCGATCTGCAGTGGCTTCAACCTGATCTACCAATTCTGGATCCACACCGAGGCGATCGACCGCACGCCGCGCTGGTTCGAAGCGGTGATGAACACGCCCAGCCATCACCGCGTCCATCACGCGACCAACCCGCGCTATCTTGACCGCAATTACGCAGGCGTCTTCATCGTGTGGGACAAGCTGTTCGGCACCTTCGAGCCCGAAACCGATGAAGAGAAGATCCGCTACGGCATCGTCAAGCAGCTCGGCAGCTTCAACCTGCTGTGGGCCGTCTTTCACGAATGGGTCGGCATCGTCCAGGACATGTGGCGCGCGCCGTGGAAGCACAAACTGTCCTACCTCCTGCGCGAACCCGGCTGGACCCACGATGGAAGCCGCGAGACCAGCGACATGATCCGCGATGCCTGGCTCGCTCGGCAAGGCAAGCAGGGCGATATGAAAACAGTTTCAAGCGAAAACCCGATTGCGGGTAGCGGCGAGCCTGCCTAACGTCTCTCTCGACAAGGAGAGGATATGGACGCGTTCGACTATGTAGTGATCGGCGGCGGCAGCGCGGGAAGCGCGGCAGCAGCCAAGCTGGCCGAGGACGGTAGGCGGCGCGTGTGCCTGTTGGAAGCTGGCGGCGAAAACAAGCATATCTTCACCCGCACGCCCGGCCTGTTGGGCTTCATGCCGGAGAAAAGCACCTATAAGTTCGATACGGAACCTATGGAATCGCTGGGTGGTCGAATCGGTTACCAGCCTCGCGGCCGAGGCTTGGGCGGGTCTTCTGCGGTAAACGGGATGGTCTATATTCGCGGCAACCCGTGGGACTATGACAACTGGGCCGCGCTCGGTTGCACCGGCTGGGCCTGGGAAGACGTGTTGCCGGTCTTCAAGCGGCAGGAAAACAACGCCCACGGAGCCGATGCATATCACGGCGGCAGCGGCCCGCTACCAGTCAACGACCTGATCAGCCCGAGCCCGATCGGTAAGGCATTTGTCGAGGCCGCTACTCGGCTGCAACTCCCGCACAACACTGATTTCAACGGAGCCCGGCAGGAAGGCTTCGGCGTCTACCAGGTGACGCAAGGCAATGGCGAACGCTGGTCCGCGGCCCGCGCCTTTGTCGAGCCGCTGGAGGGAAGGCCGAATTTCGACATCCGAACTGGCGCGATGGTCGAGAAGATCGAGATCGAGGACGGCCGCGCAACCGGGGTCACCATTCGCCGCGGGCGCAAGCGAGAAACGATTCGCGCCAATGCAGGCGTCATCCTCTCCGCAGGCGCTTTTGGATCACCACAGATCCTCATGCTTTCAGGCGTTGGCCCAGGCGAGGAATTGCGGCGTCATGGCATCGAGGTGAAGCTGGAAAAACCAGCGGTGGGCGCCGACCTGCAGGACCATTGCGATTACCTCACCAGTTATGAGCTCAACGACATGAGCCTGTTCGGCGGTTCGTTGCGCGGCATCATCGCGGTCGCCAAAGCGTTCATAGAACATCGTCGTCACCGCACCGGCCTGCTGACATCGAATATCGCTGAGACCGGCGGCTTCGCTAAGATCCGGCCGGACGCACCCGCTCCCGACGTGCAGTATCACTTCATGCGCGCCATCATTCAGGACCATGGCCGCGAGAAGCTGCGAGAGCATGGATATTCCCTCCATGTCTGCGTGCTGCGCCCCGAAAGCCGGGGCTGGGTGAGGCTCAATAGCGCAGATCCGGCCGATGCCCCGGCAATCAATCCCAATTTCCTTTCGGACGAGCGCGATATGGAATTGATGAAGGAAGGCGCACGGCTGATGGCACGGATCGCGGACACACCCCCACTGTCAGAGACCGGAGCAAAGGATCGCAATCCAATCGATTACGATGACGATGACGCTCTCGAAGCACGTATCCGCGAAGTCTCAGACACTATCTATCACCCAGTCGGCACCTGCCGCATGGGGCCGAATGATAACGATGTGGTCGACCCTACGCTCAAGGCGCGCGGCATCGAAGGCCTATGGGTCGCCGATGCCTCGATCATGCCGCGCCTTATCAGCGGCAACACCAACGCGCCGAGCATCATGATCGGCGAGCGCTGCGCCGACTTCGTCAAGGCGGCGACGGCTGGATAGGCTCAAGGCCTGGGCCAAAGCGCTCAAGCGGGACATTCTCGCATTGTGGATCGCAGCGCGCGACAGGCGCACACCACTGGCGGCGCGGCTATTGGCGCTCGCCGTGGCCGGATATGCGCTCAGCCCCATCGACCTCATTCCTGATGTCATTCCGGTGCTGGGGTTGCTCGACGATGTCATTCTGCTTCCGCTCGGGATCTGGCTCGTGCTGCGAATGATTCCGCCCGATCTGATGCGGGACTACCGCGCAAAGGCGGATAGCTTGCAGGATCGACCGCGTTCCCTTGCCGGAACAATTGCAGTGGTGGGGATATGGATTATCGCGATCGCAGCGCTTGCCTGGTGGTTTTGGCCACGATCAGGATAGGGCTTCAGCCGATCCTCTTCCACATGGTGGCGAGCGGCACGGGCACCGCGCCGTTCTGGTCGAACCATTCGCTTTCCACCTCGTAGCCGCACGCACGGTAGAGCGGCTTGCCCGACATCGTGGCAGCCATCTCGAGCTCGCGAAACCCTTCGTTCCGCGCGGCATTCTCGGCGGTTTCAAGGATTAGGCGGCCGATCCCTTTCCGGGTGTGATCGGGGTGCGTGTACATAGCCCGGATACGCGCGCGCTCGGTCGCGGGATCGAGCAGCCGTGGGTCGCGCCCCGCCGAATGATTGCCGCCGTAGAGCGTCGCTCGCCGCGACCACCCGCCGCAGCCCACCAGGGCCCCATCCTCCTCGACGCAGAAATAGGTACCATCGTCGATCAGTTGCAGGTCGAGCCCCATGCCCGCGCGCGAAGACTCGATTTGCTCGGGCGTCAGGAATCCCTTTTGCAGTTCGGCGATAGCAAGCCCCATCAATTCGGCGATAGATGCGGCATCGGCGGGCCCAGCCGGTCGAATGGTCAGCATGTTTCGCGCCTCTCCCAACGAAAAAGGGGCGACCCGCAGGCCGCCCCTTTCCCTAGCATGGCTGAATTCGGTGTTACCACTGGAAGCGGGCGCGAATGTAGTAGCTGCCTCCGTTGAAACCGAACGGCGAAGTAACCGCGTACCTGGCACCGGCAATACCTGCCCAGGGGTTCGATTCCGGATAGTTGTCGAGGAAGTTCTGCGCACCCAGCGCGATCTCCAGGCCGTCGATCACTTCATAGCCGAGTTCGGCGTCGAGCGTGATTTCCGAACCTGCATCGATCGGCAGGGTATCGTCATCGAGGTGAGCTTCCCAAAACTTCCCGAAGTAGTTGGCGCGCAGCAGTCCACGGAAGCGGCCCTGCTCGTGCGTCAGGTTGAGGAAGCCCTTCCAGCGGGGAAGGTTTTCCTCGAGCTGACGGATACGGCCCGCCGAGATCGTCGGGTCGGCATTCAGCACCTTGGTTTTGGTGTAGTTGATCGCCAGCGTCGCCCGCGTGGTGCCGCCCGGGATCGGGAAGATCCGCGCGTTGGCAACGAAGTCGATACCCTGCGTACGGGTGTCGAACGCGTTATTGAAGAAGGCGAATGCCGTCAGATCTTCGAACCCGGTGAAGTCATTGCGATCGATGACCCCAGCCGTGTCGAGTTGCGCCAGCAGGTCGGCCGTCCGCGGAAGCGGATCGTTGGCGAAGTCTGCCGGGCAAGCCGTGGCCACCCCTTCGCGTGCTGCCAGATAGCAGAGCGCTGCCGGGAAGCTGATCGTCGACGAACGCGAGATGCGATCCTTCAGCTTGATGTTGAAGTAGTCGAGCGTGAAGGTGACGTCACCAAAGTCGCCCGCCATACCAAGCGTGAAGCTGTCTGACTTCTCAGGCCCAAGCGTCGGACGAGCAAGTCCGAGACCCTGATTGGCCGTGTCGGACACGTAATCCGAAACGATCACCCCGGCCGGGCTGAACAGCGGGAAGGTACCTTCGTCCTGCAACTGGCCGTTGGAGAACTGGGTCGTCACGTTGATGACGTTGGCCTGACCGGCGGTCGGGACGTGGAAGCCGGTCGAGTAGGTTCCGCGGAGGCGCAGGGCATCCGAAAGCTTGTACAGCGCACCGACCTTCCAGGTGGTGGTGTTACCAAAGCTCTTGGTGTCTTCGTACCGAACCGCCGCCTGCAGGGTCAGAGCATCGGCCAGATCGGCTTCGATGTCGATGTACCCGGCCTTGTTGTCTTCAGTGCTGGAGCCGCCGGCATTGTCACTGAAACCGCCGAAGCCGTTCGAGCTGGTCGAGAAGCCCTGACCGACCGGATAGGCGACGCTCGGCTGGGCAAGCGGGCCCAGCGCAAAGGAGGCCGGATCACCCGGGGTGATAGTGAACTTCTCCTTGCGATACTCGGCACCGGCCGCGACGTAGACACTGCCCGATCCCATCGGGATCTCGTAGCCGAGGTCGAGGTTGACCAGGTTTTCCTGCTGGCGATAGCCGCCCGGATTGAACTCGGTCGGCGTGTTCGGACCAAGCGAAGCGTTGATCGTGTTGCGGATGAAGAAGCTGACGTCGTTGCTGCCGTAGCGATAGCTGAGGTCGAAATCGAGACCGCCCAGCACCTGGCCGCGAATGCCGCCGGCGAAGGAGTAGTCTTCGAGATCACCGCCGAAGCGCGGAGTGAAACCGCCCGGGAACAGCTCGACGAACGAGAAGCAGTTGGCGCTGGCCTGAACCACGGCAAGGATGGTCGGATCCGGGATCAGTCCACCGCCCTGGGTCAGCGGAATGCCGGCCGGACAGTCACCAGCGGTGTCGAGCGAAAGGTCGCCGACGAGGACCGAGGGCACGCCGCCTGCGTTAGCGGCGAGCGGCTGACCCGTGGCCGGGTCGACCGTGGGGCCAGCATAGACGCCGGCACGGTTGGTCGGGTTGCGGAAGAAGAACCCGCCGTCCACGTTACGCTCGGCATAGTTGCCGAAAGCGTAGAGTTCGATTTCGGGCGACAAGTCGACGCCGAAATTGGCGAACAGCTTAAAGTCGTCGTTGACGTTGGGCTGGCCCCAGATCTGCGCCGGATCCGCAACCGCCGTGTTTCCAGCGGCAATCAGGGCGGCAGCATCGTCGCGTTGGACCGAACGGCTGGTTGCATCGGATTCGCCGTACTCGGCGCTGATGTTGAAGAAGCCGGCGTCGCCCAGCGGAACGCCGATATTGGCACCGATCTGGTAATTGTCGCCGTCACCCTCATAGGTCGAGCCCCACTTGGCCGACACCATGCCACCTTCTGGTGCGTCCTTGATGATGAAGTTCATGACCCCGGCGATGGCGTCCGAACCGTATTGCGAGGAAGCGCCGTCGCGCAGCACTTCGAGTTGCTTGATCGCGATCGTCGGAATGGTCGAAACGTCGGGCCCTTGCGAACCGTCGGCGATACCGCCGCCGAGAAAGGTAATGACGGCCGCGCGGTGCATGCGCTTGCCGTTGACGAGGACCAGGGTGTTATCGGGCGACAGGCCGCGCAAGTTGGCCGGGCGGACCAGCGTCGCCGCGTCCGAGATCGGCTGGGTGTTGACGTTGAACGAAGGCACGGCGACGCGGAGCAGGTTGCTCATGTCGGTATCGGCCTGGTTGGTCAGCTCCTCACCGGTGACGATATCGACCGGGGCGACGGTATCAGCGGCCGAGCGATCCGACTGGCGGGTGCCGGTGACGATAATTGCGGGCTGTGTCGCGGCAGAAGCAGAAGCATCGCCAGCATCCTGCGCCATTGCCGGCGAGGCGGAGGCAAATATCGCGACCCCGCATAGCAGGGCGGTTTTCGCGCCAAAGGCGCCGTTACGCACGGTTTTCATTGATATGATCCTCCCAGGATTGATATTTTTTCGGAATCTGGCGTTTGGGAGGGGTTCCGAGCAAGAGTCTTTCTCGTGTCCCGCGTTCAAGGGACCGCGACTGTAACCAGTTTGCAACAGATCAAAAAAGGGGCCGGAGCGGCTGGCTCCGGCCCTTATCAGTCGGTTGTTCGCAGGAGGAACATCGGTTGGCGGGGCAGGTATCGGGAGAGGATGCGATCCCCGCCCCGCCAATCTCTTCGATCAGTTGTAGGCGCGCTCTCCGTGCTCGGAGATGTCGAGCCCGTCGACTTCGGCTTCTTCATTGACCCGGAGGCCGACCAGAGCCTTCACGATCATGCCAGCGACAAGCGTGCCGATAGCAGCCCAGGCGATGGTGACTATCACGCTGAAGACCTGGATGCCGAGCTGGGTGCCAAGCGCGGTCGAGCCGTCGCCAGGACCACCGAGGAATGGTTGGTAGACAACCGCGGTGCCGATCGCGCCGACGATGCCGCCGATGCCGTGGATGCCGAAAGCATCGAGGCTGTCGTCATAGCCGAACTTGGCCTTCACCTTGGCGACGAAGAAGTAGCAGATCGCCGCGCTCAGGATGCCGAGCAGGATAGCACCGAACGGGCCGCTGTTGCCGGCCGCTGGGGTGACGGCGACGAGGCCGGCGATCACGCCCGAGCAGAAGCCGAGAGCCGAGCCCTTGTGTCCGGCAAGACGCTCGATCACCATCCAGGCGAGCGCACCGGCGGCCGTGGCGACGAAAGTGTTGATCATGGCAAGGCCAGCTGAGCCGTCCGCTTCGAGTGCCGAGCCGGCATTGAAGCCGAACCAGCCCACCCACAGGAGGCCGGTGCCGACCATGGTCAGCGTCATCGAGTGCGGCATCATCGGCTCCTGGGGCCAGCCGCGACGCTTGCCGAGCAGGTAGGCGAGCACGAGGCCCGAAACACCAGCGTTGATGTGCACCACCGTGCCACCCGCGAAATCGAGCGCGCCGTCTTCGAACAGCAGGCCGCCGCCCGCCCACACCATGTGTGCGATCGGGAAGTAGACGATGGTTAGCCAGATCGGCACGAAAGCCATGACCGCGCTGAACTTCATGCGCTCTGCCGTCGCGCCCAGGATCAGGGCGGCGGTGATCGCGGCGAATGTCATCTGGAAACTGATGAAGACATATTTGCTGATGACTTCATCGGTGAAGGTGGCCGCCGTGCTGCTCGCATCGGTACCGGCAAGGAAATAACTGCCCCCGCTGATGAAGAGGCCGAGCGTGCCTTCATAGGTGGTGTCACCGAAGGCGAGCGAATAGCCCCACATCACCCAGATGATCATTGCCAGCGCGGCTGTCGCGCCGATCTGGGTCATGGTCGAGAGCATATTCTTGGAGCGGGTCAGACCGCCGTAGAACAGCGCGAGACCGGGCAGGATCATCAGCAGGACGAGGATCGTCGCAGTCATCATCCAGGCATTGTTGCCGGGGTTCGGCACAGCTGCTGCGGCTTCGGCAGCCTCCTGCGCCAGCGCGGCGGATGCGGCGAATGTCGAGGCGCCCAGCGCCCCGAGGCCGCGCACAAAATTGCGGATCATTGTTGTACCCCTCATGGATTTCTACAGCGCGGTGTCGCCGGTCTCGCCGGTGCGAATGCGGGTCGCGCCGGCAAGGTCGAACATGAAAATCTTGCCGTCCCCGATCGAGTCGGTGCTGGCGACCTGCTGGATCGTTTCGATCACTTGTGGTGCGATCTCGTCGGCAGCGGCGATCTCGATTTTCACCTTGGGAAGCATGTTGGTGGAGTATTCGGCGCCACGATAGATCTCGGTCTGGCCTTTCTGGCGTCCAAAACCCTTGACCTCGGAGACGGTCATCCCTGCGACGCCGATGCCGCCCAATGCTTCGCGAACCTCGTCGAGCTTGAACGGTTTGATGATGGCGATGATGAATTTCATCCCTGCCCCTTTCTACTTGACCGGAAGACCCGGCTTTCGCAGATGCAGCAAATGCCATGCCAAACAGGGAGGGTGCTGTAATAAAACGCTTTTCTGATCACGGCGCATGGCACCGAAACAGGCTTTGCCTAATTTTTGATCATGTGATCGTTATTTAGGCACTTTGAGTGTGGCCCATACCGGCAAATGATCCGAGGCCTGCGCTGCGAGGGAGCTGTGATGCACCCCGCCTGCCACCACCCGGCAATCTGGTGAAGCGATGATCCGGTCGAGCCGCGCGATCGGGCGGCGGGCCGGATAGCTCGCCCCGGGTGCCAGCATCTGCCAACCCCCGTCGAACTCGTCCATCGCTCCGGTCCGGATGCCCCATTGGTTGAAATCCCCCATCATCACGGTCGGCAAATCGCCATTCTCGCGCTCCAGCCGATGAAGGATCGCCCGGATCTGGTCGCGGCGACGAAAACCCGACAGATCGAGGTGCATCCCGATGACCCGCATTCGCGCCCCGTTCAGTGACAGCTCCGCCATGGCTGCGCCGCGCGGCTCCAGCGTCGGCAACTCGAGCGCCCCGGCAGCGAGACAAGTCATCGAACGCCGCACCAGCAGGGCGTTGCCATGCCAGCCGAGGCTGCGCCGCCGCTTGGCCACGGGCACGGCCGTCCACGAGGTGTCGTCCAGCAGCGCACGCGGGATCACGCTGGCCCTTTGGCCAACCCGTCGATCGGCTTCCTGCAAGGCGATGACGTCCGCATCGAGTTCGCGCAGGACCGCGATGATCCGCTCGGGATCGCGGCGGCGGTCGAGACCGACCGCCTTGTGAATATTGTAGCTGGCGAAAGTGAGCTGCACCCTGCCCGCTCAATGAGCCTAGTCGGCTTCCGTTCCGACCTCGCCCGCGATGTAGCGATCGGTCGCACGTGTCGGCAGCCCGTCGATGCTCGCAATGCGGGTCGCCATCTTGGCTTCCCATTCGCCCGGGTCGGACTGCGCATGCGCCTTCTTGAGCGTTTCGCGCTCGCGCTCGAACTCCATGAAAGGCACGCCCCAGCCGCAGCTGGTCTGGACGCTTTCGACATCGATCACAAAGATCTGCCGCGTGCCGGGCAGCAGGGTGAAATTGGCGGCGAGCTTCTCCCAGCCATCATCCTGCGGCAACACGGGCACCCCGCGCCCATAGATGCGCAGGATCAGTGCAGGCCGGTCGAAATTGCAGAACATCACCGTGATGCGCCCATCGGCGGCGAGATGCGCGTGGGTCTCGTTGCCCGAGCCGCCAAGGTCGAGATAGGCAACCCGCTTGGGCGAGAGCACCCGGAACGCGTCATAGCCTTTAGGGCTGAGGTTGATCCGGCCCATCGGTGCCGAAGTGGCGACGAAGAACATGGGCTGCTTATCGATCATCGCGACATGCTTGTCGTTCAGCGCGTCGAAGAAATCCGCCATCAGAGAAACTCCCTCAGAACGCCCATGAACCGGTCGAACTGGTCATGATGCAGCCAGTGACCTGCCTTTTCGAACTCGATCACTTCGGCATTGTTGAAATACTTGATCCGGCCATCCTTCTCGGGGTTCGAGGCCCAGCTGTCGGCGCCGTAGAGCAACAGCGTCGGCGCAGTGATCGCCCCCCAGGTCTGCTGGATGAATTCGTCGGCGATATCCTCAACCGCCCAGACGTTGAGATGCGGATCGAACTTCCAGCTATAGGTGCCATCCTCGTTCCGGTTGACGCCGTGGATGGTTAGGTGACGCGCCTGCTCTTCGGTGAGGTAGGAGTTTTCCTCGATCATCCGGGCGAAGGCCGCCTCGATGCTCTCGTATTTGCGCGGGATGCGGCCCGAAGCGGAGCGCTTCTTGCCGATCCATTCGTTCAGCCGCTCGGGATAGGGCTTTTCGCGCATCTCCTGCTGGCGTGTTGGACTGGGGCCGAGACCCTCAATGGCAACGATCTTGGTGACCATGTCGGGGAAGGTGCCGGCGTAGCGCAACGAGACATTGCCACCCATCGAATGGCTGACGATGGTGACTGGGCCTACCCCCAGCTGATGGATCAACTGGGCGAGGTCATAGACCATGTCGCTACTGTTGTAGTTCCCGTCGCTCACCCAGTCGCTATCGCCATGGCCACGGTGGTCCATCGCCACGACATGCCAGTCCTCGCGCAATTCCTCGGCAACCCAATCCCAGCTGCGCGCGTGATCGCGGCCGCCATGAACGAGGATCAGCGGCGGTTTGCCGCGATTGCCCCAATCGAGATAGTTGAGCCGGAGACGCTGCGAAATGAAGGTCTGCGAGTTCGGGCCGGTGAGTGTCATGCCGCTTCCATGCCGCGAAGCATGGACAGTCGCAAGCTCACCTTTCTTTGGTCGCCGAGAAGGTGAGCTCGGGGTTCTTCTCTTGCTGATAGCCGACGTCCCACGGGCTCTTGGCCATGAACACCAGGTCGCCGTCGCGGTCCTTGGCTAGATTGGCGCGATTGAAATCCTCGAAATTCTTCAGCGCCGCATCGGTGCCCTTGAGCCACCTTGCCGTGGCGAAGGGTGAAGCTTCGAGACTTGCGCCGACCTTGTATTCGGCCTCGAGCCGCGAGACGAGCACGTCGAGCTGGAGCTGACCGACGACGCCGACGATCCATTGCCCACCGATCTCGGGATAGAAGACCTGGATCACACCCTCTTCGCTGAGGTCGTCGAGCGCCTTCCTGAGCTGCTTGGTCTTGGTCGGATCCTTGAGCACCACACGGCGCAGGATTTCAGGCGCAAAGTTGGGCAGGCCGGTGAAGCGAACCTGGTTCTTCTCGCTCAGCGTATCGCCCACGCGCAAGGTACCGTGGTTGGGAATGCCAATGATGTCGCCCGCCTCGGCGGTGTCGGCCAGTTCGCGGTCCTGCGCGAAGAACAGGATCGGCGAATGGATCGCGATCGGCTTGCCGAGGCCTGACGGGGTCAGCTTCATGCCGCGTTTGAAGGTGCCAGAAACCTGCCGCATGAAAGCGATGCGATCGCGGTGGTTGGGGTCCATATTGGCCTGCACCTTGAAGATGAAGCCGGTAACCTCGTCGCGCTCGGGGCTGATCTGCTCTTCCCCCGCCGGCTGGGGGCGCGGCGGCGGGGCGTAGCGGGCAATCGCGTCGATCAGCTCCTCGACGCCGAAGTTCTTGAGCGCCGAGCCGAAATAGACCGGCGTCAGGTCGCCATTGCGATAGGCCTCGAGATCGAACTCGGGATAGCCGATCTGCGCCAGTTCGACATTCTCGGCGATCTCGCCCGCCAGCTCGACATTGTCGTCGCGCTGACCGGCGAATTCCTTCGACGGGCCTTCCGGACGCGCGACCTTGCCGCTCGCGAAGTCGAGAATGCCTTCGAACTGCCCCCCCATGCCGAGCGGATACATCTGCGGCGACACATCGAGCGCCAGCATGTCGGCGATCTCGTCGAGCAGCTCGAACACCGGGCGTCCTTCGCGGTCGACCTTGTTGACGAAGGTGATGATCGGCACACTGCGCAACCGGCAGACCTCGAACAGCTTGCGCGTCTGCGGCTCGATCCCCTTGGCGGCGTCGATCACCATGATTGCCGAATCGACTGCCGTCAGCGTGCGATAGGTGTCTTCGGAGAAATCCTCGTGCCCCGGCGTGTCGAGCAGGTTGAAGGTGATCGTCTCGCCTTCATATTCCTTCTCGAACGTCATCACGCTGGAGGTGACCGAGATGCCGCGCTGCTGCTCGATCTTCATCCAGTCGGAGCGCGCACGGCGGGCCTGCCCGCGCGCCTTGACCTCGCCAGCAAGGTGGATCGCGCCGCCTTGCAGCAGCAGCTTCTCGGTCAGCGTGGTTTTGCCCGCGTCAGGGTGCGAGATGATCGCGAAGGTACGGCGATTGGACATGGTACTCCAGCTCCGCGCGTCAACCGCGCAGTTCCGCCCCCTGCTTGGCTGCGGCTGCGACAATCGCGTCGGAGATCGCCTTCAGATCGGCGTCCTTGTAGCTCTTGTCCTGCGGCTGCAGCGTCACCTCGATGGCGACCGACTTCTTGCCTTCAGGGACGCCCTGGCCGGCAAAGATGTCGAAGATTCGCGCATCGACGATATTGGCCTTGTCGGCATTCCTGACTGTGCGCAGCAGCTCGCCCGCCGCAACCTCCGAGGGAACTAGGAAGGCGAAGTCGCGCGTCACCGCCTGCAAGGCGGGCGGCGCGTAGTCGGTGCGAGCGAATGTGCCGCCCCCCTTCTTCGCCGGAATTGCGTCGAGGAAGATCTCGACCGCCATTGCCGGGCCGTCGACATCGAAGGCTGCCAGCGTCTTGGGGTGCAGTGCGCCAAAGCGCGCGAGCACGTTCTTGGGCCCGAGCCGGAGCGTAGCGGACTGGCCGGGATGGAACTGGCCGCCGGCCGCGCCCATCACCATCAGATTGTCGACCGGCGCACCGGCGGCCTCGAGCAGCGCAAGCGCCTCGCCCTTGGCGTCGTAAGCATCGAACCTGCTCGCCTTGCCGTTCGCCCAACCGCGCGGCGTCTTGTCGCCCGCCAGCACGATCCCGAGCGTCAGCTTCTCATCGCTGGCGCCATCCTTGCCGCGGAAGTAGCGGCGCCCGATCTCGAACAGGCGAAGCCAGGACGCGCCGCGGTCGAGATTGCGCCGCGCCGCGCTGAGCAGGCCGGGCAGCAGCGAGGGCCGCATGGCCTTCATGTCTTCGCTAATCGGGTTGTCGAGCACCCAGAGCTGCGCGCCCTCGGCAAAATGTTCCGCCTCGTCGGTCGGGAGGAAAGACCAGGTTACCGCTTCGTTGAGGCCGCGCGCTGCGGCCGCGCGGCGCAGCTTGCGCTCGAGCATCTGCTGCGGCGTGGCGGTCGGCCTTGCGACACCGTCAACGCGCGGCAGGGCAACGCTCTCGACCTTGTCGAGCCCGTGAATGCGCACGACTTCCTCGACCAGGTCGGCTGGCCCCTCGATATCGTGGCGGCGCAGCGGGCAGGTGACCTGCCAGTCATCCGCCACCGCGAAGTCGAGGCTCGCGAGAATCCGGCGCTGGTCGGCTTCGGCCACATCGACGCCGCCAAGCCGCGCCGTCAGCGAAGGATCGAACCGCACAACTTGAGGATCGCTCGGCGGAGAACCCGCCCGCACGACCTCGCTCGGCTCGCCGCCGCAGGTGCGGATGATCAGATCGGTCAGTATCGCGAGACCATGGTCGAGAAAGGCCGGATCGACACCGCGCTCGAACCGCGTGCGCGCGTCCGACGCAAGGCCGAGCTTGCGCCCCGTCACCCCGATACGGGCCGGATCGAAATAGGCGATCTCGAGCAGGACATCGGTTGTGCTCTCGCTCGCACCAGAATGCTCGCCACCCATGATGCCGCCGATGTCGTGGACGCCGCTGTCGTCGGCGATCACGGTCATGCTGTCGTCGAGCGTATAGGTCTTCTCGTTGAGCGCCTCGACCGTCTCGCCGTCCTTGGCGCGGCGCGCGATGACAGCGCCATCGAGCTTGGCAAGATCGTAGACATGCGCGGGACGGCCCGTCGCGAGCATCAGGTAATTTGTGCAATCGACCAGAGCGCTGATCGGGCGCTGCCCCGCGGCGAGCAGCCGGCGCTGCATCCAGTCGGGCGATGCGCCGTTGCTCACGCCCCTGATCACTCGGCCATAGAATGCCGGGCAGCCTTCTGGGTCGTCGGTTCGGATTTCGGTCGGACAGGGATACTGGCCATCGATCTTCGGGACATCGAGCGGCTTGAACGTGCCGAGGCCAGCCGCCGCAAGATCGCGCGCGATACCCATCACGCCCATGCAATCGGGGCGGTTGGGCGTGATCGCAACATCGAACACGGGCGAAGCGGACTGATAGTCGGCAAAGCTGGAGCCGACCGGCGCATCTTCAGGTAGCTCGATGATACCGTCGTGTTCGTCGCCAAGCTCAAGCTCGCGCACCGAACACATCATGCCGTTCGATTCGATCCCGCGGATGGCGCTCTTGCGCAGTTCCATCCCATTGGCCGGAACGACCGCGCCGGGCAGGCCCAGCACGCCCTTCATGCCCGCCCGGGCATTGGGCGCGCCGCACACGACCTGCAGCGGATCACCCTCGCCCATGTCGACGGTGAGGACCTGCAGCTTGTCGGCATCGGGGTGGCGGTCGGCCGTGAGCACCTTGGCGATACGGAAGCCCGCGAACCTCTCGGCGGGATCCTCGATTTCCTCGACCTCATGCCCCACCGCGTTGAGCGCGGCCGCGATCTCGGTCACCGAGGCATCGGTGTCGAGGAAGTCTTTCAGCCATTCGAGCGAGAACTTCATGCCTTCGCTCCTACGCCTGCGGAAAGGGTCGGCTGGTCGAAGGGCGAAAAGCCGTAGTGCTGCAGCCAGCGGACATCGCCGTCGAAGAAGGCGCGCAAATCATCCATGCCGTATTTGAGCATGGCGAGCCGGTCGACGCCGACGCCGAAGGCAAAGCCCTGCCACTGGTCTGGGTCGAGCCCAGCGAACTCGATCACGCGCCGGTTGACCACGCCGCTTCCGAGCAGCTCCATCCAGCCGTGCCCTGGCGCATCGCCGCTGCCGCCAAGCACGCGCTTGCCTTTCACCACTTCGAAGCCGACATCGACTTCAACGCTCGGCTCGGTGAAGGGGAAGTAGCTCGGACGCAGGCGCAGGACGATGTCCTCGCGCTCAAAGAACGCCTTGAGGAAGGTCTCGAGGGTCCATTTGAGATGGCCGAGATGGATGTCGCGGTCGATCACCAGTCCCTCGATCTGGTGGAACATCGGGGTGTGCGTCGCATCGCTGTCGCTGCGATAGACGCGGCCGGGCGCGATGATGCGGATCGGAGCGCCACCGGGATTTGCCTTCGCGACTTCCTTCTTGGTGCGGATCTGCACCGGCGAGGTGTGCGTGCGCAGCAGCATCTGGTGCCCCTCCGCGTCGCGATCGGGGAAGTAGAAGGTGTCGTGCATCGCGCGCGCGGGATGGCTCTCATCCATGTTGAGCGCGGTGAAATTGTGCCAGTCGTCCTCGATCTCGGGGCCGGTGGCGACAGCAAAGCCGAGGTCGGCAAAGATTTCCGCCAGCTCGTCCATCACCTGGCTGACCGGATGCACGGTGCCGCGCGGCGCTTGCGGCGCCGGCAGGGTCAGGTCGAGCGTTTCGCCGGAAAGCTGCGCATCGAGCGCGGCGCTTTCCAGCGCGTCCTTCTTCGCCGCGAGCGCGTCGGACACTTCGGCGCGGATCGCCTGGATTGCCGGCGCTGCCTGCTGGCGTTCATCGGGGCTGATCTGCCCCAGCGTCTTCAGCGCGAGACTCACCCAACCCTTCTTGCCGAGCGCGGCAACGCGCTGCTCTTCGAGCGCGTCGAGCGTCTCCGCCGCGGCGATCGCAGCGAGCGCCGCATCCTTCTGTGCATTCATTTCCGTCATTGCGCCAAATTTCTTACGTGAAGGGCGCCCCGCTAGCGCCAAATCGCCCGCAAGGCAAAGCGCGAATGGTCAGCGCGTCGCCTTGGGCTCGTGGAGCACCTGCATCGCCTCTCCCGCGATCTCCGCCCTCGCCCTTGCGGCAGCGCCCAGCAGCGGATGGTCGAGCTTGGCATAGGCGCTGGGCGTCATGCCCATGAAGAAGCGAAACTCGCGGGTAAAATGGGCCTGGTCGTGGAAGTGCGAGTCGATGGCGCCAAGCCATTTGAGCGAGGGATCGAGCATGTATTGCGCCAGCGAGCGCAGGAATCGCTGCCGCCGAAGCAGCAGCTTGGGCGAAAAGCCGAAGGCGCGGTGCGACATGCGTTCGAGCGTCCGGACCCCCATTCCAGCCGCCTCGGCTAGTTGGGAGACCGTGTCGATGCCCGGGTCGACCAGTGCCGCGTTGACCGCCAATATTGCCCTTTCGTGCTCGAGCGGCCGATCGAGCAGGCCGAGCAAGTGTTCCTCGATCAGCGCCAGGCCGCTGGCGAAATCGCCTTCTTCCGCCAACAGCCGTTCAGCCAGCGGCGCGAAGGCGGCAAAGGCAGGTTCGGACAGACCGTCGACGAAACGGTTCGCGAATTCTTCGGCCGATGCGTCGATAAATTTAGCCCAGCCCAACGGCATCAGCCCGATCCCCCAGGTGCTGCCCCGGCCCATGCGGAAGCGCGAGGCGCGCATGGTCGGGCCGCTCACGGCGAAATCCTTGGACGGCTGGAGTTCCTTCGCCCCGGCAGGTGCAATCCACGAAGCTTGGCGCACTATGCGCAGATTGGCCCATTCGGGGTGAAAATAATCCTCGATCCACGCCGCCGGATCAGCCGGGTTGTACTCGCACAGGTACAAGGTCGTGACGAAAGGGCGCAGCTTCTCGCTCGGCAGGGCGAAGTGGACCCTGGGCGAAGCCGAGAACATCTGCTGCTGAGAAATGTGGCGCCCCTCGTTACTCACGCGATCCATGCACCAGCCAACGCTGCCGAGTTCACCCGCGGGCGTTATGCGCTTGTTACAAAAGCATCAAGGCCAAACCCGTCTGGATTATCCCGGGCGGTCGAGCGCCTGCGCCGGAGAACCCCACACCCGCGCCCGTTCCTCCATGAAGGCCGCCAGGACAGGGTGTTCCAAAGCGGCGTATTCGCTTGGATTCATGGTCATGAATTCGCGGAACTCCCGGCTGAACTGGGCCTGGTCGTGATATTCCTCGTCCATGGCCTCGGTCCACTTGCCGCCTGGGTGAAGCATGAAGGTGGCGAGGGTCCTGACAAAGCGCTGGCGCCGCATGAGCAGCTTGGGCGGAAACCCGAAATAGCGATGGCACAGTCGTTCGAGCGACCGAATGCTCAGCCCGGCGAGTTCCGCGAACTCCTTCACGTTGATGGGCTTGTCCTCGACCAGCACGCGGTGCACCGTGACGATCTTGTCCTCGTCGCGCGACGGCTTCATCAGCTTGCGCATCGTTTCGACGATCGCATCGCACTGCTCTTCCGGGCTGCAGGAATCTTCGCACAGAACCTCGGCGAGTTCCGCAAATTTGGCAAAGGCCGGATGCTTGCGGCCGTCGCAAATCACGTTGGCGAGCGAGCTGGCCTGGACACCGAACAGCCGCGACCAGCCGAGCGGCAGCAGACCGATGCCCCACATACGGCACGAACCGAGTTCGAACTGGACCGGGAGGCTGCTGGGACCGGTCGCGGTAAAGTCCGTCGCCGCAAGGATCTCACGGCCCGGGATGCGAGACATGGGCAGCGCGCCGCAGAAAAAGCGCAGGTTCGACCACTCCGGCTGCAAATAGTCGCTCACGGTCCCGCCGCCAGCAACCTCAAGATCGAGTTGATAGAATGTCGTGAAGCAGCCCCGGAATTCTTCCGGTGGAGCAAAGAAGCGGCAGCCGACCTTATAGTTCGTGTTGTCGCTTCCGCTGGACGCAGCGAACCCTTCCATGACCATCAGACATGGCCGATTTGGCGCAAATATACAAATGCAAAGGGCGCCGAAACCGAAGTCCCGACGCCCTTGCTTGTCTCGTTTGGCGAGGCTTAGGCGGGCAGCGCCTTCTTGGCCTGCTCGATCACGGCCTTGAAGGCAGCGCCTTCGTTCATGGCGAGATCGGCCATCACCTTGCGGTCGAGTTCGATGCCGGCGAGCTTGGCGCCGTGCATGAACTGCGAATAGGTCAGGCCTTCGGCGCGGACCGCCGCATTGATGCGCTGGATCCACAGGGCGCGGAAGTTGCGCTTCTTAACCTTGCGGTCGCGATAGGCGTACTGGCCGGCCTTTTCGACGGCCTGACGTGCAACGCGAATGGTGTTCTTGCGACGACCGCGATAGCCCTTGGCCTGGTCGAGTAGCCGCTTGTGCTTCTGGCGCGTGGTGACGCCGCGTTTGATGCGAGGCATTTCGTGTTCTCCTTAAACCTGGCTCAGTCGAGGCCGTAGGGGGCCCATTTCTTCACTGTCTTGCTGTCGGCTTCCGACAGGACAGTGGTGCCGCGGTTCTGGCGAATATACTTCGCATTGTGGCTGATCAGGCGGTGACGCTTGCCAGCGACGCCGTGCTTGACCTTGCCGGTTGCGGTGATCTTGAAGCGCTTCTTCACACCGCTCTTGGTCTTCAGCTTGGGCATTTTCATCTCCTAAAGTCAGAGACACATCCGATTAGCCCTGGCAGCCCTTTCGGCCAGGCCAATCTCCGATTCATGTGTCGGTGAAGGCGCGCGAAATAGCGATTCTCGCGCGAAATGCAAGCTTGTTTGCGCCTCAAGCGCCGGCGCTCGCCTCCGCTCGCTTGGCTTTCCTCGCTCCCTTCGGTCGCTGCGGGCGGGCAGTCGCCCTTGCGACGCCTTGGGCGTCGATTCCCACCCTTGCCGGGTTGCTGGATTCCTACTTGATGGAACACTTGGAACACGGTCCAAGGGCGAAAGCGCCTTTGTGTGACTGTAGACCGCGCAAAGTGTGACTTTTGGCGCGAAACCGTGACCGTCGCTGTGCAAATGTGTCAACCTCGCCGGCCAGAGTGTGACCCTCAGACACGCAGGACCGTAACCCTTGCGGAAACGCGCCATTGCTTGTGGGGATCGACGATTGGAAAGAGCCACTCGGACGATAGCTGCTCGCATGCCGGGTAGGAAAGCTTAAGCGCCGCAGCGCAGAAACCGACAGCGGCCCGATCGATCGCCGCATTTCATCGTCCTCTAGCGAAGCATTTGCGGACCTAGGGCAGAGTTGATTCTCCTCATCAATTGTCTCGCGCAAGGAGCTTCCGATTGGGGCGACGAAGGCGCGGGGGTTGGCCAGCTACATTGGTGTGGAGATTGCCAGCGCCACATCATCTGTGGTTGGGTGGGAGTTGCTATTGCATTCCTTGGAGCCTGTTTTTGCCCGCGCCCGATGTCTTCCTCTCTTACAGCCGCCGGGATGCGGAGCGAGTAAAGGTGTTTGCCGACGCTTTTGCGAAGGAAGGATTCGACGTCTGGTGGGACACCGCCATTCGTTCGGGCGAGGCATTCGACGAAGCAATCGAAGCGGCCTTGCGCGGCGCGAAATCGGTCGTCGTGTTATGGTCAAAGAGTTCGGTCGCGTCCCGATGGGTTCGCGCCGAAGCGACCGTCGCGGATCGCAACAAAACACTGATGCCCGTGATGATCGAACCGTGCGAACTACCGATCATGTTTGAGCTCACCCAGACGGCTGATCTTGGCCATTGGCGAGGAGCTGAGGAAGACTCGGCTTGGCGGAGTTTTGTGCACGATGTGCAATCGCTTGTCGGAAAGGACCTGTTGGTCGAGAAAGTTCCGCTGGCGAGCGCGCAGCCATCGAAATCCGTCAACGGCAAATCCGAATCAGCCAAGCTAGCCTTGCTGCCTTTTGCCGATCTCAGCGCCGCAAAGGATCAGCGGACATTTATCGAAGGCCTCGATGAGGAGATACGCGGTCGATTAGCGTCCCTTTCCAACACAATGCTGGTTGAAGCTGCAGGCCACGATACACCTTACCGGCTTGAAGGAAGTGTGCGCGGTTCGGCCGACAGGCTGCGTGTAACATTCAAACTGGTCCAGTCGAGCGACGGTAAACAACTCTGGTTTGAGCGGTTCGATGGAGCCAGGGAGGATGAGTTCGCGCTTCAGGAACAGATTGCTTCGACCATTGAAGCGCAGCTTTCGTCACATATTTTCAAGGCCGAAGTCATTCGATTGCAGAATTCTGCAGAGGCTCATCACTCGGCAGCAGATCTGGTCCTAAAATCAATCGCGCTCATCGCGAACCTTGACCCGGATTCCATCAAACTGGCTCTCGGATATGCGGAAAAAGCCCTCACGCTCGAACCGCATCTGGCAATCGCTCACGCTCTTGCAGCTCGCCACTATGCCACCCTTTATATGGAGAAAGGAGACTGGGACTTGGATGAGGTTCATCGCCGGGCACTAGATCATGCGGCCAAAGCTATGCGCGGCGCAGAACAGGATTCTACCA
The DNA here is from genome assembly GCF_029623755.1 of Altererythrobacter sp. CAU 1644. NCBI lineage: Bacteria > Pseudomonadati > Pseudomonadota > Alphaproteobacteria > Sphingomonadales > Erythrobacteraceae > Altererythrobacter > Altererythrobacter arenosus. Next base: position 1,419,820 of record NZ_CP121106.1, on the reverse strand, counting down.
CTCACCAGTTTCTGTTTATGGCGATAATGACTCTTGGTGGCGATCTTGCTCCACTTGAAGCCATGGCCAAACGATTTTTGGCGAAAACGCCCAATAATCCGTCACTGTTCATTACGCTGGGCTGCATCAATGCCTTCCAGGGACAAAAGACCGAGGCATCCAGGAGACACATCGATACCGCCATCCGGCTCAATCCAAACTGGGAAGGTGATATCTACGTCTTGGCGGCACAAATGGCGTGTCACTTCGAGCTTGGCGAATATGCTCTAGCAGCCGAACGGGCGAACGAGATCTCGTTTCGCAGAGAGAACTTTACTCCCGCCCTTATGGTTGCTGCGGCAAGTGGTGCCCATCTGGGAGAAATGGACGCGGCTCGAACGGCGTTGGCGCAGATAAAGCCGGAAATGCAACTAGTGAGGTTTCTGAACTGGTTCCGAGATAGCGAAGCGCGAGAAATGCTTCGTTCGGGATTGAAGCTCGCTGGAGCTGATGTCTAAGCCAACTCTTCGATAGTTGATGGTCGCGCACCCTAGTGGTGATCGTGTTCGACCCCGCTCATCGCCTCCAGCACATCCTCCAGCCGCGCGGGGTCGCCCAGCGCTATGACCCGTCCGTCCGAACCGGCGTCGAGCGGATTGCCCTGCCAGTCGCTCATGATCCCGCCGGCGCCTTCGACCACCGGCACCAGCGCGGCATAGTCGTAAAGCTTGAGCCCGGCCTCGACCACGAGGTCGACGTGGCCCGAGGCGCAGAGTGCATAATTGTAGCAATCGCCGCCATAGATGATCTTGCGCTCGGCAACCGACTTGGCGACCCCCATGAAGGCATCGACGTCATCGCCCGAAAACTGGTGCGGCGTCGTCGTGCCCAGCACCGCATCGGCCAAGTCCTTGCACGGGGCGCAGCGCACCGGCTGGCCGTTGAAGGTCGTCCCTTCGCCGATCAGCCCGACCCAGCGCTCCTTTAGAATAGGCTGGTCGATCACGCCGAGCACCGGCCAACCGTCCTGCACCAGCGCGATCAGCGTCCCGAAGATCGGGCGCCCGGCGATGAAACTGGTGGTGCCGTCGATCGGGTCGAGCACCCACTGCCGCCCCGCGCCTTCGTTGCGGGTGCCATATTCCTCGCCCACGATACCGTCATTGGGGCGCTCGGCCTCGATGATCGCGCGCATCGCGGCCTCGGCGGCGCGATCGGCCTCGGTAACGAAGGTCATGTCGCCCTTCTTCTCCTGGCTCCAATCGCCGCGAAACAGCGGCCGGATGGCATGGCCGGCAGCATCGGCGAGACGATTGGCCAATTCGACGTCAGGCAATTTCATGAAAGCTTTCCCGGGCGGCAAGATCGACAAGTTGTGCGGAACCGCCGTCTTGTGCAATGGTTGATCACTTGGGGCCAATATAGAAATGTCCGAGGAAGACAACCATGAGGGAAATACCAGCGGGCTGCGCTCGGCCTATGGTCATGCCCGCAACGGTGATCCGCTCTCGATAAACCGAGCCCCGGCGAGCGACATCGCGCCCTGGGTGGCGCGCATCTACGCCACCGATATCGACGCCGATCCGAACAATGTGGTGCGCTGCGGGATCCTGTCGGACACGCCGATCCTGCGCGTCATCTTCCGCGGCGAATGGACCGCCGAGACGATCTACGGCAAGGGCCGCTACAAGCGCACCGCGGTCTTCGCCGGCCCCCAGACCAAGGTCATGCCAGTGACGGTGCGCGGCCCCTTTGCCGTGCTGGGAGTCGCGCTACGTCCAGGTGCGGTCGATGCGCTCAACGGCCCGCCGATCGCCGAAACACTCGATCGCGTGATCTATTACGACGACGTCTACGGCGATCAGGAATGGGGCAGGAGCAAGACGCTGATCAAGTGGTTCGACCCCGCCGGACCGCCCGAGCGCTGGCTGGCCGTGGCAGACAAGCTCATGCGCCAATTGATCGCTCTGCACGGCGGGCATCGGCCGGACCCGATCATCGGTGCCTTCGACCGGGCGGCATTCGAGAACCCCAATTTCAGCGTGCGCGATTTCTGCGACGAGCACGGTATCGGCCAGCGGCGACTCGAGCGGCTGATCAAGCGCGCCTACGGCCAGACGCCCAAGAAGGTGTTGCGGCGCGCCCGGGCGCTCGACATCGCCGCGGATCTGCGCGGAGTCGCCGACCATGCGGAAGCGGAAGTCATGGCCCTGCGCTATTATGACCAGTCGCACATGATCCGCGAATTCTCGCATTTCTTCGGGATGACGCCCAAGCAATTTGCCCGCTCTCCCGCGCCCTTGATGACTTTGACCCTGGAAGCCCGGCAGCAGCGCAGGCTGGAAGTGCTCGGCCGCAATCATCCGGGGACTTTGCCGCCATGGCGGCGTTAAACGGTTAAATGGCGGATCACTCCAATATCGCTTTGTAAAATCGCGTATAGAGGCCGGAAAACGGCAGGTCGCATGGGGTAAATGGCAGACAGCACCTACACCGATATCTGGAGAAGGAACCTGGCACCGCTGTCGGGCACCTCTCGCGATGGGCTGCCGCTGTCGGAGAATCGTGCACCGGCGAGCGACATCGCGCCGTGGGTTGCGCGCCTCATCTCGGCCAAGGCGACCAACGATCCCGACATGCTGCTCGCCTGCGGCATGTGCAACGACATGGATTACACCCGCTACGTCTTCAACGGGCGGTGGACCGCGATGACGCGGGACGGACACGGCACCTATCACAACGAAGTGCTGCAGTTCGGGCAACACGCGCGCTACATGCCGTTGACGGTGACAGGCGACATCATGTCGGCCGGGTTCGGCTTGCGCGCCGGCGCTTGGCACGCGCTGACCAAGCGGAGCGCGGTCGAGATCGTCGACCGGATCGAACGGGTCGATATCTTCGGCATCGGCCACCCCGATTTCCAGGACGTGCTGACGGACCAATATACCCCTGAACAATGGAATATTGCGCTCGAGGAAGCCCTGCGGCGCTATATCAAGAAGCACGACCCCGAGCCGCCCGACCCGATCTCGGCCGCGTTTGAAATGGCTGCGTTCGAGAATCCGACGCGATCGCTGAGCGAGCTCGCCGAGAGCTTCAACATCAGCCTGCGCAAGCTCGAACGGGTGGTGAAGCGCGACTTTGGGCTGACCCCGCGGCTCGTGATGCGGCGTGCGCGGGCGCTCGACCTCGCCTCTTCGCTATGTGGAGTCGTCGACGAAGACGAGGAGCAGGACATCATCCTGCGCTATTTCGACCAGTCGCACCTGATCCGCGAGTTCGCCAGCTTCTTCGGGGTCACACCGCACAAGTTCCGCGCCGAGCCTCGACCGCTGATGACCATCGCGATGGAGCAACGTCAGGCCCGTCGTCTCGAGGAGCTCGAGCGCCTGGAGCCGGGGGAACGCCGCCCCTGGCAGCCCTGAATCGGGGAGCCTAGTCGACCGGCGTTCGCTCTGGCTCGCCTTCGATCAGCACATAGGTGGCGATGGCGCGAAAGCCGTTGTCGCCGGCTTCGGCCGAATGAACCGTGCCGGGCGCAATTCGCAAGCCGTCGCCCGCTCGCATCACGAGATCGGGCATCCCCTTGCGGCGCAGGGTGACGTCGCCTTCGATCACGTAAACGAATTCCTCTCCGGCATGATAATGCTGGGGCACGATCGCTCCGGGCGGCAGCGACAGGTCACGACTGCGGAGCGCCCGGCCAGGCGCCGACATGATCGGCCCCTGCAAGGCCACGCCGGGAACAGCAGGTGGGTCGTAGAGCTTGGCCTGCGTGGTGCATCCCGCCAGCGCCGCCGCGAGCAGCACAGCCGGGGACCGCAGCCCGGGCATCAGTCGAACAGGCTCGAAACCGAGCTTTCGTCGGCGATCCGGCGCACCGCCTCGCCCAGCAGCGGTGCGATGGTGAGGATACGGATCTTGGCCGAAGCCTCGGCCGCTTCGGTAGGCCGGATCGAATCGGTGATCACCAGTTCCTTGAGCGCCGAACCGTCGACCCGCGCAACCGCGCCACCCGACAGCACGCCGTGGGTGATGTAGGCGGCCACGCTCTTTGCGCCTTCGTCGAGCAGCGCCTGCGCGGCGTTGCACAGCGTGCCGCCCGAATCGACGATGTCGTCGATCAGGATGCAGTGGCGGCCCGAGACGTCACCGATGATGTTCATCACTTCGCTTTCGCCCGGACGGTCGCGGCGCTTGTCGACGATAGCCAGCGGGGCGTTGTCGAGCCGCTTCGCCAAAGCGCGGGCACGGACCACGCCACCGACGTCGGGCGAGACGACCATCAGGTCCTGGTCGCCGTAGCGGGCCTGGATATCGGCCGCCATGACGGGCGCGGCATAGAGATTGTCGGTCGGAATATCGAAGAAGCCCTGGATCTGCCCCGCGTGCAGATCGACCGCCAGCACGCGGTCGGCGCCCGCCCGGGTGATAAGGTCGGCGACCAGCTTGGCCGAAATCGGTGTGCGTGGGCCCGGTTTGCGATCCTGCCGCGCATAGCCGAAGTAGGGCACCACTGCGGTGATCCGCTTGGCCGACGCGCGCTTGAGCGCATCGATGCAGATAAGCAGCTCCATCAGATTGTCGTTCGCCGGGAAGCTGGTCGGCTGGACGAGGAAAACGTCCTCGCCGCGGACATTCTCATGAATCTCGACGAAGACTTCCTCGTCGGCGAAGCGGCGGACGCTCGCATCGGTCAGCGGGATTTCGAGATAGGCCGCGACCGCACGCGCGAGCGGCAGGTTCGAATTGCCCGACATGATCTTCATGATGCGAATCCCCGATGCAGATGTTGCCCCCGCCTAGACGAGAGTCATGGGAATGCAACAGGGGAGGGGCTGCCGTTTTGCCCAGCAGGGGCGACTACCCGATCCGGTGTTCGCCCTTGATCCAGCGCACGGTGCCCGATGAGGCGCGCATGACCACGCTGTCGGTCGTCATCACCCCGCTGCGCAGGCGCTTGACCCCGTCGAGCAGCGAGCCCGAGGTTACGCCGGTCGCAGCGAAGATACAGTCGCCCTTGGCGAGGTCCTGCAGCTTGTAGATCCGGTCGAGGTCCTCGATGCCCCATTTGCGGGCGCGGGCCTTCTCGTCCTCATTGCGGAAGACGAGCCGTCCGTTGAACTGGCCGCCGACGCAGCGCAGTGCCGCCGCCGCGAGCACGCCTTCTGGCGCCCCGCCCTGACCCATGTACATGTCGATCGTGGTGTCTTCGTCGGTCACCGCGATCACGCCCGCAACGTCGCCGTCGCCGATCAGCACCACGCCACAGCCGAGGCCGCGCAGTTCGGCAATCAGCTCGGCATGGCGCGGGCGGTCGAGCACGCAGACGATGATGTCGGACGGGTCGACACCCTTGGCTTCGGCCACTGCCTTCACATTGTCGGTCGGCGACTTGGCGAGGTCGATGATGCCTTCGGGATAGCCGGGGCCCACCGCGAGCTTGTCCATATAGACGTCGGGCGCATTGAGCAGGCAACCCTCTTCCGCCGCGGCCAGCACGGCCAGTGCATTGGGTCCGGCCTTGGCAGTGATCGTGGTGCCTTCGAGCGGGTCGAGCGCGATGTCGATCTTGGGGCCCTTGCCCGGCGCACCGCCGACCTTCTCGCCGATATAAAGCATCGGCGCCTCGTCGCGTTCGCCCTCGCCGATCACCACCGTGCCATCCATGTAGAGATCGTCGAAGGCGCGGCGCATGGCCTCGACGGCAGCGGCATCGGCCGCCTTCTCGTCGCCGCGACCGATCAATTGCGATGCCGCGACGGCAGCCGCCTCGGTCACGCGGACCATCTCGAGCACGAGCACGCGGTCGAGCGCTTTGGAGGATTTCGGCTTCTTCGCGAGGATGTCGGTATTCATGAGCAATTCAGTCCAAGGCTGTGAGTTGTCGGGCGCTTAGACCGGGGGAGGCGGATTTGTCGAGCATACCTATGCCAATCATCCGCAATTGCCCCCTCCCGCTCATCTTGCTCTGCCTCCTTTGCGCCACGCCAGCGCACGCCCAGCAGCGCGAAACCACCGCGCCTGACGGCAGCACGCGGATCGACGTGCTAGCCACGACCGAGGAACTATACGGTCCCGAACCGCCGATGGAGGACTGCTCGGACGAGCAGGAAGCCGCCATTCTGTCGGGCGAGATCGTGGTCTGTCGCCGCAAGCAGGACCAGCGCAAGTTCCGGACCATGCCGGAAAGCGATGCGAAGAAACGCTACGCCCGCGAGACCATGCATGCCGGAGACATCCTGCCGCCGGATGTGGCAGGCGAAGGCATATTTCGCGGACCTGCCACGGTCGGCGGCCTGTGCTTTATCCCGCCGTGCCCGAAGGACCCCGCCCTGATCATCGATATCGAAGCACTGCCCGAGGCCCCACCCGGATCCGATGCCGATCGTATCGCGCGCGGGTTGCCGCCGCTGGGCCGCGATGCCGCGAATGCGCCCCCCCGATCACAACAGAGCGGCGTGCTGGGCTTGCCGCCAAGCACCGTCGCGCGCCCTGACGCAGCCGCTAATCCCGCAGGATCGGCAGAACCAGAGGCGGAGCCGTAAGGCTTTCCGAACCGTCGAGCAGGTCGAGCGCCTCGCGCACGCAGCGCTCCGGCCCCTCATGCGTGACCATGGCAACCAGCACATCGCCGCCATCGACCGCCCGTCCCTGCTGGATCAGGCTTTCGATCGAGACCCCTGCGTCGCGCATCGCCGCAGTGATCTCGGCCAGGACGCCGGGCCGATCGTTGACGGTAAAGCGGAGGTAGGTGCTCTCGATCCGGTGCCCCGGTTCGGTCGGCTGCATCGCCGCGAGCTGGGCGACAGGGATGGAGAATGGCGCGCCCACTTCGTCACGCGCAATGTCGATGAGGTCGGCGACGACCGCGCTGGCGGTAGGGCCATCGCCCGCACCTGCGCCCTGGAACAGCAGGCGGCCGGAGAAATTGCCCTCGGCGACGACCGCATTGGTCGGACCGTCGACGCTCGCCAGGGGATGACCCTTCGACACGAGGCAGGGGCGCACGCGCTGGAGCAGCAGCGGTTCGCCGCTGTCGCTCTCCTCCACATCGGTCATGGCGATGAGGCGAATGACGAAGCCGAGCGCATCGGCCTGTGCGATGTCGGCTGCCTTGACCTGGGTGATGCCGGTGGTGCGCACGGCGGCGAAATCGAGCCGCGCGCCGAAGCCGATCGCGGCGAGGATGGCGAGCTTGTGCGCGGCGTCGACGCCCTCGATGTCGAAGGTCGGATCGGCCTCGGCATAGCCCAGCCGCTGCGCCTCGGAGAGAACCTCGGCGAAGTCGGCGCCGGTGTCCTCCATCTTGGAGAGGATGTAATTGCAGGTGCCGTTGAGGATGCCGTAGATCCGTTCGAGCGCATTGGCCGAAGTGCCCTCGCGCAGCCCCTTCACTACTGGAATGCCGCCGCCCACCGCCGCCTCGAACTTGAGCGCGACGTCCTGCTCCTCGGCGCTTTCTGCGAGCGCGATGCCGTGATGCGCAATCATCGCCTTGTTGGCTGTGACCAAAGCCTTGCCATTGTCGAGCGCTGCATGCGCTAGCGCGAGCGCAGGGCCGTCCGCGCCGCCAACTAGTTCTACCACTACGTCGACATCGTCGCGCGCGGCGAGCGCCGCCATGTCGTCTTCCCAGGTATAGGGTGACAGGTCGACGCCGCGATCCTTCGCACGATCGCGCGCGCTGACTGCGACCACCTTGAGCTCGCGACCGGCGCGCGCGGCCAGCAGGTCGCGGTTGGTTTCGATCAGGCGGATGACGCCGGCCCCGACGGTGCCCAGTCCCGCAAGGGCTATGCGCAGCGGCTCAGCCATTCTGGGCCTCCTCCACCGGATGCCCGAACGCGCTGCGGGCGGCATCGGGAATGCGTTGCGGTTTGCCGGTCGGCAGGTCGACAAACACCGCCACCAGCCGGATTTCCGCGCGCAGCGAATCGTCATCGGCACCATGGAGCGTGATGCGCTGCTCCATGCTCGAATTGCCGATGCTGGGCACGGTAAGCCGCCCCTCGATCAACTCATCGACCCTGATCGGGGCGAGATAGTCCACTTCTGCGCGGCGCACGTGGAACTCCAGGTCCGCCGGCATGCCGCGCTCGCGGCAGTCGCGGAAATACTCGGTCACCAGGATGTCCGCATATTCGAGATAGCGCGAATTGAAGACGACCGACTGCGGGTCGACTTCGGCATAGCGCACGCGAAAAGTGTGTTTGAAGGGTTCGCTCATCGGTCCTGCCCCTAGCGCGGGGACAGGGTGTGATGGAACCACTTTGTCTTGAGGTGACGCTAGATCGGCTTGGCCGGAGCGCGCGCTATGGTCGCACCAGGGTCCGCACGCAGGGCCCGAGCGCACCGAGCACGAGCGAGTAATCGCGCTCCGCCTGGGCGCGGCTGGCGGGTTCGCGCGAGAGGTTCGCGTTCGAAGGCAGGCGCGCCGGAAGGGCGCAAGCGAGGCGATACCAGGCCAGCGTGTTGGCCTGTGGAGGGAGGGCGGCCTGGTCGATGATCTCGCCCCATGACACGCCCCAGACCGGATCGCGCCCCGGGCGCCGCAGGACCGTGATAGAGACCGGCGATCGGTCGGCGGTTTCGAGGAAAATCTGCGTCTCCGATTCGCCGACGAGGTTCCCGGGGACCGACAGCGCATCGCTGACCCCGGTCACGACCGGCGGCGCATCGGTTGCAACCAGTTCGGCCAAGACCGGCCGGATCCTGGCCTCTCGCTCGGGTGAGTAGGCAAGCTGGGCATTGGGGCCGACGAGCCGCAGCTCTCCCGGGCGCCCGGCCACCGGGTTGGCGAACAGGAGCACTTCCTGCTTCCTGAGCTTCGGCGCCTTGCCCTTCGCATCGCGCGGCAGGTCGACCAGGTAACGCAGCGATTCGCCGATCGGGACGCGGCCCGAGATCAGCGCCAGCGTCTTGGCCTCGATATAGAGCCGAACGAATCCGGGCGCGAGACCGGGAGCCCGCTCGGGCTCGACTTCGATCTGTTTCTTCACCTGTGCCCGCACCACCAGCTGCGCCGGATCGGCGAGGTCGGCCACGTCGGCATAGGTCAGCGCGTCGGCCGGCACCTCGACCTGCTGGGCCGCACAAATCTGCGCGGTTCCAAGGGTCAGGGTCGCCGCGACCAAATATCCGAAATGTCTCATGAAGTTCATGCTGCTCACTATCCTGCTGGGGCCAGGTTACCATCGAATCATCGCGGTGGCCGGGAAACTTTCTGCTTGCCTGTATGTTCCATACAACAGCCTGTGAATCAGCCGTTAACCGATAAAGCGTTTGCGCGGGTGGGGTATGGCGGTTAAAGCGGGCGCCGGATTGGGTGGCGTTGGGGACATTCTCGCCACCGTCCGGGATGCGGTCCGGTCATGGCCCGGCTCGCCGTCCCAACCGAGAGAATTCTCTCGGCCAGGGAGGAAAATGGATTGGGATTCCCGCAGGTTCGGTTCTGCGGCGAATGATTGTCGGGCTTCGGTCCGACTCGGAAATGGAGAGAAAGCGACTGGATGGCCTACGCTGACCAACAAATGAGCGGTAACCGCATTATCGCTCTGATCATCGTGGCGTTGATTCATGTGGGTATCGGCTACGTACTCATCAGCGGGCTCGCCTACGAGGCAGCCAAGAAAGTTGTGGAGCGCGTAACTACCGTCGATATCGAGGAACCACCGCCCCCCGAAGAACCGGACGAGCCGCCGCCGCCAGAGCCTGACCAGGCTCCGCCGCCGCCGGTCGCACCGCCGCCGCCGATCAACATCGCGCCGGCACCGCCGCCGATCCGAACGCAGCCGACGATTCCGCCGCCTGCACCCCCGGCGCTGGTGGTACCGCCGCCGGCACCTCCGGCTCCCCCGCCGCCGCCTTCCAAGGCGCGAGGCGCGTCGCCGAAGGGTCAGGGTCGCTGGGCTGCACGTATCCAGGAGAACTATCCTTCGCGCGCACTGCGTGAGGAAATCCAGGGTACCGTCGGTGTTACCGTGACGGTCGGAACGGATGGCCGGGTTGCCGGCTGCCGCGTGTCGCGGTCGAGCGGGTCGAGCATTCTCGACGAAGCCGCTTGCCAGGGCATGCAGCGTTACGCTCGATTCGATCCTGCGCTCGATGCCGCCGGCAATGCGATCCAGGACAGCTATTCCACCGCAATCACGTACCGGTTGAATTAAAGACGTTGATCTGAACCCTGCTCGCCGGACGCGAAAGCCGGGTTTCACGGGGACAATTTTTTAAGAGGACTATTCGCAATGATTATCGAACTTCTTGCAGCAGCAGGTGAAGCGGGTCCCAAGACCCAGTTTGGGTTTTGGGAAGCCATGGAACAGGGCGGTGCCATCGCCTGGTTCATTTTCAGCGTGCTGGTTATCATGTCGGTCGGCTCGTTCTACATCCTGATCACGAAGCTGCTCGAGCAGAACAAGATCATGCGCCAGTACAAGGGCGTGCGCACCAACTTCTGGCGCGCTCCGAGCCTCAAGGACGGCGCGGCCAAGCTCGAGAAGAACAGCGCGTGGCGCCAGATCGTCGACGATGCCAACAAGGCGAACGACGACGTTGCCAAGATGACCGACAGCCTCGAAGCCCACGACTACCTGCACGGTTCGCTGCAGCGGTCGGAAGATTCGATCATGGCACGCCTGAACGGCGGCCTCCCGTTCCTCGCAACCGTGGGCGCGACCGCTCCCTTCGTCGGTCTGCTCGGTACGGTTATCGGTATCTACCGCGCCCTGATCAACATCGGTCTCGCCGGTTCGGCATCGATCGACAAGGTCGCTGGCCCGGTTGGTGAAGCACTGATCATGACCGCCATCGGTCTGCTCGTCGCGGTTCCGGCCGTGCTTGCTTACAACTGGTTGCAGAGCCGCAATCGCCGTATCGCCGAGAACCTGACCGGTTTCTCGACCGAACTGCTGGCCTACTTCAACTCGAACGGTGCGGTGAAGCCCGCTGTCGTGGCTGCTCCGGCGGCCAAGACCGCTGCCAAGCCTGCTGCTGCTCCGGCTGCGGCCCCGAAGGCCTGATCCGTCGATGACGGGGGCGGCCACGTGTCGCCCCCGCATCCGCAGAAATTGGCGAAGTTTTACGGATAGGATTTAGCAATGGCCATTCAGATGGGAGGCGGGGCAGAGACCCCGATGTCAGACATCAACACCACGCCGCTCGTGGACGTGATGTTGGTGCTCCTGATCATCTTCCTCATCGCGGTTCCGGTGGCGATCCAGACGATCGAGAAGCTCGAGATCCCCGTCATGGAGTCGGTGGAGTCGAAGGACAAGGTCGAGAACCTGCTGCTGACTGTGAGCACGACGGATGCGAACGGCCGCAGCGCTGGTGAACCTGGGTTCGAAGGTGCGACTCGCAATGGAGAGTGCCGGGTCTACTTCAACAACGTGACCCCGGTGACCTCGGAAGAGCTCTACGACCAGGCATTCGAACGTCTCGACGCGATCGTGCAGCGCGCCGGTGGCGCGGAAGCGATCATGGAAGATCCCGAGGCGATCCCGCAGGTGCACATTCGCGGTGACGTGAACGCGCCATGGCGCTGTGTCGCCGGTGCGATCTACAACATCCAGGCTGCTGGCTACCCTACGGTCGGCTTCATCTCCAACCCGGTCGAACCAGGCATCTGACCGGGCCGGCAGAGAAACAGGAGTAACACACCATGGCAATGGCAGGCGGCAAGGATGATGGCTCGCCGATGATGGAAATGAACATGACGCCGTTGATCGACGTCCTGCTCGTTCTCCTCATCATGTTCATCATCACCATCCCGGTTGCGACGCACTCGGTCGATATCGACCTTCCTGCGCCGAGCCCGACCCCACCCGACGTGATCGTCGAGCCGATCAAGAACAAGCTGGTTCTGACTCAGACCAACGAAATTCTCTGGAACGGCAACCCGATCGATGCCGGGCAGCTGCGCACGCTGCTGGCGGAATCGACCCAGATGGCGGTCGAGCCCGAACTGCAGTTCGAACCGGAAGCGCTCGCGAGCTACGATCTCTCGGCCAAGGTGCTCAACATCATCAAGGCCTCGGGCGTGACCAAGTTCGGTTTCGTCGGCAACGAGAAGTATCGTCAGTTCGGCTCGATCGGCGGCGTCCAGTAAGCGCAGCGGATCACTATCGAATAGCGAGAAGGGGCGGAGCGATCCGCCCCTTTTTCTTTGCCCAAGAGCAAGGGCGCAATTCTCGCTTCAGTTGGAACACAGGAAAGCTCCCGCCAGCCGCAATCAAGCTCTTCTTGCCCAACGAGGCGTTGTGATATAACATTGCATTATTGCAGTGGGAGAGTTGCAATGCCGACGACCTATCGCCGCCCCGACATCTACGCCCGCGCACGGCCGATGTCCGAGATGAACGTCACCCCCTTCATCGACGTCCTGCTGGTCCTCATTATCATGCTGATCATGGTGGTGCCGATCGCGACCCATAAGACCGAGATCGACTTGCCCGGACCGTGCCCGGGATGCTTCAGCCACAGCGAAGGCAATACTGTCGTCATTGACGCAGGCGACCGGCTATTCTGGAACGGTGAACCCGTTTCGCGCGATCGCCTGAAGGCGCAGGTTGGTTATGCCAGCGCGCTGCCCACCCGACCGGTGCTGCGCTTCGAGCCCGATCCGCTCGCAAGCTACGACACCTCGGCGAAGACCATCGCGCTGATCAAGGATGCCGGCGCGAAGAACTTCGCCTTTGTCGGAAACGAACGGCACAGGAATTTCGACCGATGAAAAGGTTCGTGGGGCGGCGCCGCGCGGCGATCAGCCAGTTGCATCGGGAGCCGCCGCTGTGGCGCCCGAGCCTCGCACCGCTCGCGTCGATCTGGTTGATCGGGGCCGCGCTGCTGATGGGCGTCTACGTCAATCCCCGGCATGCCTTGCTGGTCCAGCTTCCCGCGCCCCCGCCACCCGATTTTCTCGATGTGCTGACACCCACCTACAACCGCGTCACCATTGCGGCGGACGACACAACGCGCTGGAACGGCACTGTCGTCTCGGACAGCGAACTGGCCTTGATCCTGGCAGGTACGTACGACGATTCTCCGCAACCTGCCTTGCTGTTCCACCCGGACGCGGACGCATCTTACGAGCGTGCGCTTGAAGTGATGGACATCATCCGCCGCGAAGGCCTGGTCGATAGATGCTTTCGGTTTGCCGAAACCGCGCGGTACCGCAGATTCGAAGTCGCCCCTGATCTAGCGGAACCTCTGCCGGCGCAAAGCGCGGAATGTTCGCCGTATTTCTACTGATCGTTGTCGCCTTCCGAAGCTGGCCGCTCCTCGACCCGCATCGCCTCGCCCGCCAGCGTCTCCGCCTCGAGCAATAGCTCTTCGTCGACCGCGCCCTGCGGGACTGCCTCGCGCCCGATCATCGTCATAACCGGGACCGCAAGCGGTGACACGCGCTCGAGCTCGACATGGACCAGCTCGCGCTCCGAACGTTCGAGCAGGTCGCCAAGCCGCCCGACATCGGTCATCCGCGCGCGGGCATCGGCCCAGGCCGCCTCTAGCAAGACGTGGTCGGGCTCATACTTGCGCAGCACGTCGTAGATCAGGTCGGTCGAGAAGGTGACCTGCCGCCCGGTCTTGCGCTTGCCCGGGTGCTGGCGCTCGACCAGCCCGCCGATCACCGCCACTTCGCGGAAGGCACGCTTGAGCAAATAGCTTTCCTGCACCCATTCGACGAATTCATGCGCCAGGATGTCGGGCGACAGCAGCGGCGCCGGATCCGTGACCGGCTTCAGGCCCCACACCGCAAGCGAATAGTCATTGGCGACGAAGCCGCCCGGTTGCAGCCCGCGATCCTCCATCCGCCGCGTGATCAGCATGCCGAGGCTCTGGTTCGCGTTCCACCCTTCGAAAGTGTAGTAAACGCTGTAGTGCTTCTTCGCGTGCGGAAAGCTCTCGACCAGCAGCATCCCCGGCCCCGGCATCTGGCTGCGCCAGTCCTGCACTTCTAGCCATTCGCGCACGTCGTCGGGGAACCGCGCCCAGCCCGCCCGGTCGACCAGCATTTCGCGCACGCGGCTGGCCAGATGGGTCGAGATCGGCAGCCGCTGGCCGCCGTAGGAGGGGATGGTGGCGCTCTTCTTCGCCGCGCGCACCACGACGTCCATATCCTTGATCTGTTCGACCTCGAGGCTCAGCCCGGCAAAGAAAAAGGTATCGCCCGGCGAAAGCGTCGCGGCGAAGCGCTCCTCGACCTTGCCGAGATTGCGCCCGTTTCGGAAGCGCACGGTCAGCATCTCGCTATCGACGATGATCCCGGCGTTCATCCGGTGCCGTTGCGCATGCTCGGGATGGGTCAGCCGCCACACGCCTTCTCGGTCGCGGACGATCCGCTTGAACTTGTCATAGGCCTTGAGCGCGTAGCCGCCGTTCTCGACGAAGCCGAGCACGCGCTGCCAATCCTCCGGCTCGACCCAGGCATAGGCGAGCGAGCTTCTCACTTCGCGGTGGAGCTCGTCCTCGTGGAACGGCCCGGCGCAAGCGCAGGCCATGACATGCTGGGCGAGCACATCGAGCCCGCCGGGGCGGAAATCCTCGCCGTCGCGCTGGCCATCGTCGACTGCGTCCTTGGCCGCCGTGGCCTCGAGGAATTCAAAGCGATTGCCGGGGACGAGGATCGCGCGGCTCGGCTGGTCGAGCCGGTGGTTGGCCCGGCCGATGCGTTGCAGCAGGCGCGACGACCCCTTGGGCGCGCCCATCTGCACCACGCAGTCGATGTCGCCCCAGTCGACCCCGAGATCGAGACTGGCGGTGCAGACCAGCGCACGCAGTTCGCCCCGCGCCATCGCGCCTTCGACCTTGCGCCGCGCCTCCTTGGCGAGCGAGCCGTGATGGATGCCGATGGGGAGGTTGTCCTCGTTGATGTCCCACAGCAGTTGGAAGATGAACTCGGCGAGGAAGCGCGTATTGGTGAAGATCAGCGTGGTCTGGTTGCGGCGAATCTCCTCGTACAGCTGCGGGATCGCCCAGCGCCCGGCATGGCCGCCCCAGGGCACGCGTTCTTCGTCGGGCAGCAGGATCTCGACCTGCGGTTCCGCCCCCTTCTCGCCGTCGACCAGTTCGACCGCGTCCAGATCTCCCCAGGGCGCGAGCCAGGCGCGGAACCCCTCTGGATCGGCCACGGTTGCCGACAAGGCCGCGCGCTGCATCTCGGGCGCGATCGCCTGCAGGCGTGTCAGCGCGAGCGCGAGCAGGTCGCCGCGCTTGCCGGTGGCAAAGGCATGGACCTCGTCCACCACCACGCGTTTCAGGCCGCGAAACATCTCGAAACTGTCGGGGTAGGACAGCAGCAGCGAGAGGCTTTCGGGCGTGGTCAGCAGCACATTGGGCGGTTTCAGCCGCTGGCGTTTCTTGCGATCCGATGGCGTATCGCCGCTGCGCGTCTCGATCCGGATCGGTAGCCCCATCTCCTCGACCGGGGTGAGCAGGTTGCGCTGCACGTCATGCGCCAGCGCCTTGAGGGGCGAAACATAGAGCGTGTGCAACCCGTCGGGTGGCTTCGCTCCGTCCAGCCGCGAGGGGCAGAAATCGGCCAGCGTCGGCAGGAAGCCCGCGAGCGTCTTGCCCGCGCCAGTATCCGCCACCAGCAGTGCGTGCTGCCCCTTGTCCGCAGCCTCGAGCATGTCCGCCTGATGCCGCCGCACGCGCCAGCCACGGCTGGAAAACCAGTCACTTATCTCCGAGGGAAGCCCTTCGCGCGGCATGCCGCAATCCATGCGGCAAATCTCCGGGCAGCGCTAGTAGCCGTTGGTGGTCGCGCGAATACGCTCGATGGTCGCGCTGTTCATGGCCTGCTTGTTCCAGCCGTAGGCGCCGCCCGGCAGTTGTGCGAGCAGGCGCGCCGTGGCCTGCGCCGTCGCGATCACCTCGGCCGGTTCGACGATCTTGTCGAGCGCGCCAAAAGCGAGCGCCTCTTCCGGCCCGTACATATAGGCCTGGGTGACGAGCAGCGTCAGCTTGGTCGAGTCGAGCCGCGCCCTGCACATCTCCTGCGCGAAGACCGGCAAGTTCATCCCATTGAGCGTCTCGTTGGCGCCGAAGCGGAATTCGCCCTGCGCGCCGATCCGCGTGTCGCAGCTCAGCAGCAAGAACAGCCCCATCGCGATTGCATGGCCGGTGCAGGCGGCGACCACCGGGCGCGGGCTGCCATAGACCCGGCAGCACAGCTCGCCCGCCGTATCGAGCAATCCGCCCATCTCCTCGGCCGTGGCCGTGGGCATCCACTTGAGATTGAACCCGCCGCTGAACACGCCCTCGCGTCCGGCGATGACGATCGCCTTCGCGCCCTTCTCAGCCTCGCCGAAGCGCTCGAGAAACTGGTCGAGCCATTCCGGGTTGATCGCATTGGCCTTGCCATCGTCGAGCGTGATCGTGGCAATGTCATCGCTGATGGAGAGGGTGATCGACATGGGGCTTCCTTCTCTGTTGTTCTATTCCGACGCTTCCATCGAGGCTGCGGCCGCCTGGAATTCGCGCAGCTCCGCTTCGCTGAAGCCGGTCAGCTCGACCACCCGTTTGCGTTCGGCTGCCGAAAGCTGCGCGAAGTCGCGCACCGGCGGCAGATCGGCGGTGGCCTCTTCCATTCGCGCCTCGATGGTCGCCATCGACGCAAACATCGCTGGCATCGCCTCCATCATTCCGCCGACCACGCGTGGGTCGCTCGACATGGTGAAGCTCTTGCGCGCGAAGGACAGCCCCGATTGGGTCGAGAAGAAGGCATCGATGTCGGCCAGTTCCCGCTCGTCGAAATAGACGGCATAGGCCTCTGCCATCGCCTTGCGCATGGTCGGCTCGATCGCGGTCATCATTTCCCCCATGATCGCGGGCATGACCTCAAGGAAGCGGGCGTTGCGCTGCTCGCGGATCGGGTCGAGCATATCGGCCAGTTCGACGAGCTCCTCGTCGCTCATTTCGAGTTCGGCGGGCGTGACCCCCAATTGCTTGGCCACGTCGCCGCGCGGCGCCTTGGTCGCCATTTCCATGATCGGCGTCATGATCCCGTCGAACATCGATCCCATCATCTCGCCCATCGCGCCTTCGGGAATCATCCGCTCGATGATTGCCTGGGCCTGCGGCAAGCGCGCTTGCTGCTCGGCGGTCAGCGGTTCGACTTTGAACATCTCGCTGAGCGCGGCGAAGGCTTCGGCATCGGGTTCGTCCTGGGCCGCGACCGGCTGGGTGGCCAGTGCGAGACCGGCGCCAAGGGCCAGGATTGATTTGCGGATCATGGTGAGTTGTCCCTCCGAGAATTTGGATCAGTGCCCGACGCTTTCGCCGCGCTCGAGGCCCGACAGGGCCAGTTGCTCGTCGATCTGCACCAGCAAGCGCCCGAGGCCCGCCTCGGTTTCGCTCTCAGCGCGGGCGACAAGTACGTCCTGCGTGTTCGATGCGCGCAGCAGCCACCAGCCGTCGTCCGTCGTGACGCGCACGCCATCGGTGGTGTCGGCCACGGCATCGCTGGCAGCAATGCGCGCAGCAATTTCCTCGATCGCGGCGAACTTGCGGCTCTCATCGACCTGGAATCGCATCTCGGGCGTATTGAGCATGGCGGGCATTTCGCCGCGCAACTGTGTCACCGATTTGCCCAGCCGCGCCGCCGCGGCGATCAGCCGCACGCCCGCGTAGAGCGCATCGTCATAGCCGTAATAGGTGTCGGCGAAGAACACATGTCCGCTCATCTCGCCCGCCAGCGGCGAACCAGTTTCCTTCATTTTGGACTTAATCAGCGAGTGGCCGGTCTTCCACATCAGCGGCTCGCCACCGCATTTCGCGACATGGTCGAACAGGGCGCGGCTGGCCTTCACATCGGCAATAATCGTCGCATTCCCGCGGCGCGTGAGCAGGTCTTCGGCATAGATCATCAGCAACTGGTCGCCCCAGATCACACGCCCCTCGCCGTCGACTGCGCCGATCCGGTCGCCGTCGCCATCGAAAGCCACTCCGAAATCGAGCTGCTTGGCCGCGACGAGCGCCTTCAGATCCTCCAGATTGGCTTCGACAGTGGGATCGGGATGATGATTGGGAAAATTGCCGTCGACCTCGGTGAACAGCAAGTGATGCTCCCCCGGCAGCCGCGCGGCGAGCGCCTCAAGCGCAGGTCCGGCGGCACCGTTCCCGGCATCCCAGCCAACCTTGAGCGAGGAGAGCGCATCGCGGTCGATCCCATCGAGCCCGGCGAGCAGCCGCTCGACATACTCGCCCATGATCTCGCGGTTCTCGACTTCGCCGGTGCCATCGATCCAGTCGCCCTCGGCAGCCATCCGGCCGAGCGTCTGGATGTCCTCCCCGAAGAAGGGGCGCCCCTGAAATACCATCTTGAAGCCGTTATAATTGGCGGGATTGTGGCTGCCAGTTATCTGAATGCCGCCGTCCACCTCTTCGGCTGATGCCTCCGCGTAATAGAGCATGGGGGTTGGCCCCATGCCGACCCGCACCACGTCGCAGCCGCTCGAGGTCAGCCCCTCGATCAGCGCGTGTTCGAGGATCGGCGAACTCACCCGCCCGTCAAACCCGACCGCGACCTTCGAACCGCCGGCGCGGCTGAGCAAGGTAGCGAAGCCGCGGCCGATCGCCCGTGCGTCGTCGGGCCCGAGCGTCTCGCCAATGATCCCGCGGATGTCGTATTCGCGCAGAACGGTCGGGTGAAAATCGTGCTTCATCTTGGCAGAATGCCCCTTCAATTCGGATCTCGCCCCGTTGTGGCGGGCCGAGCCGTGGCTGTGAAGTCTAATTGTTTCAGTTCTGGTCGGGGAGAACGTCGGGGAGTTCGTCGAGCAGCAGGTCGCGCGCGGCATTGGCCTCGTGCACCTGGTCGTTGGAGCCGCCACGGTCGGGATGAACCATGGTGATCAGCCGTTTGTGCGCCTCGAGGATTTCCGAGTGGGTCGCATTCTCGCGGACGGCAAGCAGCTTGCGCGCCTTGAAGATCGCCTGCTGCCGGGTCGAAGTCGGGCGCAGATAGTCCCATGGCCACTTGCCCAGCGCCCATTTGCAGAACACGCTCGCGATCGCGACGATGATGACCAGCCGCAGCATGGCTCAGGCGAACTCCAGCCTCGGCTCGGCGCCGGTGAACGCGGGCAAGTTGAGCGACTGGACCAGCTGGCGCAGCTCCTGGCGCGCGACCAGATGGCTGGTCCCGAGCTCGCCCAGGTGTCCCTTGTCGAGCAGCGTCAGCCCCGAGGGGAACAGCTCGCGATAGATCACGCGTTCGGACAGACCCTGCGCCACGCGGAAACCGACCCGCTTCGACAGCTCGGTCAGCGCCTGCTCGATACGCGTCATGTTGCGCGCCTCGACATGGCCGGTGCGGTTGCGGACCACGACCCAGTCCATCTCGCGCCTTTGCTGCTCGATCGTCGCGCGGCTGCGCTTGATCCGCGCTTCCCAGATCAGCTCGGCATAGAAGCTGAGCCGCTTGACCTTGAAGGTCTCGCCCTCGACCTGACCGATGAGGTCGAAATCGACGAAGCTGTCGTTCATCGGCGTGACCAGCGTGTCGGCCTCGGTCGCGGCATGGCGCGCAAGCGGATCGTCACGGCCGGGGGTATCGAAAATCAGGAAGTCGGCGCGGTCGCCCATTTCCTGCGACAAGGCCTCGAGCCCATCGACTTCGCCCTCGTAGACGGTGAATTCGGCGGTCGGGAGGTCGATCTGGCGGCGCTGTGCGGTTTCGGCGCGATTTTCGAGGTAGCGCGCAAAGGTGCGTTGGCGCGGATCGAGGTCGATCGCCGCCACCCGCGCCCCGCGATAGGCCAGCGCCACCGCGATATGGACCGCCGTGGTCGATTTGCCGGTACCGCCCTTCTCATTGGCGAAAACGATCCGATGGGGGCGATTGCTGGACACGCTGCGACGAACTCCTACTGTCTTGCTATTGGCGCTTTGCTTTGCCCCAGAGGGCCTTATGCACGGCGCGAACTATATCTGAACCAAGTTTGCACTGGCAAACCGCAGATTGGTCGTAGCGGTTGAGAACTGGTTAGTACGGAGGCTAACGCTGAGCGGTATATGAGGGGTGAACCGGCTTGAATAACGAGGATTTCCGCGCGGCAGGCCACGCCATGGTCGACTGGATTGCCGACTATTTCGCCAATATCGAAAGCTATCCGGTGCGCGCGCAGGTCAAGCCGGGCGAAATCGCGGCCAAGCTGCCCGCTTCCGCGCCCGAGAGCGGCACCGCCATGGCCGAGATCATGGCGGATTTCGAACGCGACATCATGCCGGGCATCACCCATTGGCAGCACCCCAGCTTCTTCGCCTACTTTCCAGCCAATGCGAGCCCGCCGAGCGTGCTGGCCGAATTCCTTACCGCCGCCATCGCCGCGCAATGCATGCTGTGGCAGACCTCGCCCGCGGCCAACGAGATGGAAGGGCGCGTGCTCGACTGGCTTGCCCAGCTGATCGGCCTTCCCGAAGGCTTCCGCGGCGTGATCCAGGATAGCGCCACCAGCGCGACGCTCGTTGCGCTGCTTACCGCGCGCGAGCAGGCGAGCGGTTGGCGGGGCAATGACGCTGGGCTGTTCGCGCTTGGCGCAGAAGGTCAGCGCTTTGCCGTCTATTGCAGCGAGGAATCGCACAGCTCGATTGAAAAAGGCCTGAAGGTGATCGGTCTGGGGCGCGATAACCTACGCAAGATCGCGGTGAACGACGACCTCTCGATCGATCTGGAGGTCTTGGCGCGCACCGTGGCGGAGGATCGCGCAGTCGGCATTACGCCGCTCGCCATTGTCGCCGCGCTCGGCGGGACGGGCACGGGCGCGATCGATCCGCTTCGCCCGCTGGGCGAGTTCGCGCGCGCGGAAAAGGTCTGGCTGCATGTCGACGGGGCCTGGGCCGGATCGGCGCTGATCTGCCCCGAACTGCACCACCTCATCGACGGTATCGAGCTGGCCGACAGCCTCGTCTTCAACCCGCACAAGTGGCTGTTCACCAATTTCGATTGCTCGGCGTACTACGTGCGCGATGCCGGTGCACTCGAACGTACGCTGGCGCTCGTTCCCGAGTATCTGAAGTCGCGCGAGAGTGATCAGGTTACCGACTACCAGAACTGGTCGGTGCCGCTCGGCCGCCGCTTCCGCGCGCTCAAGCTGTGGTTCGTCCTGCGCAGCTATGGCGCCGAGGGGCTGCGCGAGAAGATCCGTGCGCACATGACGCTCGCGGCGGCGCTCTATGCCAAGGTCGTCGCGGCCGAGGATTTCGAGATAACCTCGCCGCTCAGGCTGTCGCTGTTCTCCTTCCGTTATCGACCCAAAGGCGTAACCGAGGACCAGCTCGATGCGGTCAACGAGGAACTGCTTGCCCGGCTCAACGACAGCGGCAGGATCTATCTCACCCAGAATCGTTTTCGCGGGCGGTTCGTCATCCGCTTCCAGGTCGGCGGCCAGATGACCGAGACCCGCCATGTCGAGGAGGCGTGGGAGTTGATCCAGCAGGTCGCTCGGGGCATGGAGCCTCAGGGATAGGCGAGAAGGGGACAGCCGTGGCCATGCAGACCGTGAGCGAGCTCGACGCGCTGCGCGCTGCCATGGCGGGCCTGCGCCGCGACGGTGCGAGCATCGCTCTCGTCCCGACCATGGGCGCATTGCATCAGGGCCATCTTGCGCTGGTGCGCGAAGCGAAACAGGCATGCGATCATGTCGTGGCATCGATCTTCGTCAACCCCACCCAATTCGGCGCCAACGAAGATCTCGATGCCTATCCGCGCCAGTTGGCGGAGGATTCCGCCATGCTGGAGGCGGAGGGGGTCTCGCTGCTGTGGGCCCCGGACGTAAAGGCGATGTACCCCGAGGGCTTCGGCACCGAGGTTGCCGTGAGCAAATTGACAGAGAACTTCTGTGGCGCCTCGCGGCCCGGCCATTTCGATGGGGTCGCGACCGTCGTGTGCAAGCTGTTCAATCAGGTCATGCCCGACCAGGCGTTTTTCGGCGAGAAGGATTTCCAGCAGCTGACGGTCATCAGGGCGATGGCGCGCGACCTCGACCTGTCGCGCCCGCATGCGAGCGCAATCGTGGGGGTGCCCACCGTGCGCGAGCCCGATGGTCTCGCGATGTCGAGCCGCAATCGCTATCTCTCGCCGAGCGACCGCGAACGCGCCGCCACGCTGCCGCGCGCGATGCGCGAGGCGATCGCCCGGATCGAGGAAGGCGCCGACGTCACGCGCGCGCTCGCCGCGCTCGAGGACGATTTGCTCAGCGCCGGTTTCGACGAGGTTGATTACGCCGAGCTGGTCGATGCCCGGACACTTGAGCAATTGGCCGCCCTCACAAGTGCCCCTGCGCGCTTGCTGGTTGCCGCGCGGATTGGCGGTACGCGATTGATCGATAACATGAAAGTCGGGGCCGGCTGATTTGGTGGGACTCGGGCACCTAAGTTACAAGTCTCCGTAACGCTACGGAATGCGTCATTGGGAGGTCATGAACGAGTCACAGATCGGTTATTGGGATGCCCTCGCCCTGGCGGCACACGCGGAAAGCGTCGTTTCCTTCCGCCGTGCCATTTACAAGATACTCGAGGCGATTGAATTCGGCGCGGTCTACTTCCTCGCACCGGTGGTTGCCGATCGACGCGTCGGCCGCGTGTTGTGGAATGTCGGCTTCCCCAAGGAGTGGGAAAAGCACTACAACGAGAAAGACCGCAGCGCCGACCCACTGCCGACGATCGCTCTCGGCCGTTCGAGCGGTTTCCGGTGGTCCGACGCACCCCAGTTGCGGGATCTGACCCTGGCGGAAAGACAGTATCTCGAGCGTCTCGAGGAATTCGGCATGGGCGAAGGCGTTGCTGTCCTGTGCGCCGCCCCGAATGCGCGCTCGGGATTCGTCGGCGTCGGACTGCCTGCTGATCCCGAAGCCATCGACGAAGCCATGATCCGCAAGGTCTCGGTCGCAGCGCAACTCTGCTTCCAGCGCTATTGCGCACTCGTCAGCGGGTTCAGCGAGGAATTGCCCGACCTCTCCCAACGTGAGCTCGACGTGATCCGTTGGATCGGGGAAGGTAAGAGCAATGCGGTGATCGCCGAAATCCTCGGCATCTCGAAATATTCGGTCGACAGCTATGTGAAACGCATCTTCGCCAAGCTCGGCGTTTCGGACCGCACTGCGGCGGCCGTCAAGGCAGTTGCGCTGGGCCTCATCGCCCCTGGCAGGCACAGCAAGAAGGCGGCACATCGACCCCGGTGGAACCCCTGATTCCAGCTCTGTAACAAATGTTAAATGTTGACCCTCAGTTTGGGGACAAGCCAAAGCGAATCCGACCTGTTAGTCGCAATTCCCAGACGGGCATCGCGCCCTTCGGGTCTCGCCGGACGTCACGGGTAAATCCCGGGCGTCCGGCCTATCATTACCCTGCAAGAGTCGAGATTCCGAGCGCCCGTTGGGCTGCTCGCCGAGCCTTCAATTGCGCGATTGCGGGGGTGACTGCCGATGAAGAAAAGGCTGGAGCGGGTAAGGGGAATCGAACCCCTCTAGCCAGCTTGGAAGGCTGGAGCATTACCACTATGCTATACCCGCTTCGATGCATTGAACCGCACCGGGCGCGCGCAATTGCCACGGTTGCGGCGCTTTCGTCAACCGCTTTGACGGCCTAGTCGGAGCTTTGCGAACTGTCCGCTTGTTGCTGATTGTCCGGCTTCTTCGAGCCCGCGCGCGGCAGGCTCACCGTTATATCGACCCTGCGGTTGGCGGCGCGACCCGCTTCGTTGGGCGAACCGTCGGGAAGCGCATTGGGCTCGACCGGATTCTGCTCACCGAACGAGATGATCGTGATCCGATCTTCTCCCACGCCCATCTCGACCAGCCAGTCGCGTACCGCCTCGGCGCGGGCCTGAGAGGCCCGGATATTGGCTTCGTCATTGCCCCCGGCATCGCTGTGACCGCGCAGCACGATCGGGCCGCCCTCTGCAACTTGTGGCGATTCGCGCACGGTAGCGAGTTCGGCCAGCGCTCCCTCGCTCAGCTCTGCACCGCCCTCGGGGAAACCGATGCGTGCGGTGAGCGGGGCGAGGTCGGCCTTCTGCGGGGGCTGTTCGACGTCGGGGCGCAGGATCGAAACCGGCGTTCCCGATGGCTTCGGCGAGGCTTCCGAGCCGGGTTCAGCCGTGTCGTTGTTGCAGGACGCGACCAACACGCAGGCCAGAGCCGTGGATCCCAGCGAGTGTAGTTTCATCTTCGCACCCCTCAATTCATGCCGGTTGCGGCTTCTGTCCGTCACCCTCGGCGCGGCGGGCGGCGGCCTTCTCGGCCGCCTTGTTCTGCGGCGGAGAGAAGGAAATGATCGTATCTCCGACCCGCGGTTCGGGCCGTGCGGCATGGGTGAAGAAGCGCAGCCGCCCACCCTTGCGGACGAGCAGCAGCATATGCGCTGAATCGGGCAGCTTCTCCTGCGCGTCGGCGAAATCGAACTCCTCGCTCAGCTTGGTCTTGCGGAAGATCCAGCCCATCGCCTGGCGTTCGTTGACATCGGTAACACCGAAACCGCTTTCGAACAGGGCGCGACCGCGGATCGACGGCGGGATGGCATGGCGATCGTCATCATCGGCGCTTTCGCCGAGCTGGTAGACCGAATCGCGCCCGATCTCGTGCGCAAACTCATTGCAGACCAGCGCGTTGTAGGCTTCATTGTCGGTCGCTGCGACCAGCACCTGATATGGGGTCGTGTCGAGATTATGCTCGGTCGCTTCGTTGAGAATCTCTCCGTGATAGAACGGCAGCCCCTCGCGCCGGGCCGCACCGAGCCGCTGCCAGCTCGAATCGACGATCATGACCGGGGTCTTGAGCGATTTCATTTCTTTCGCGAGGGCGATGGTCCAGGGGGTAGATCCGACGATCAGCAGCCCGGGGCGCGACGATCCCTTGATGCCCAGCAGCCGGGCGACCAGATCGACGGTGAAGCCATGCGCGACGACGGTCGCGACCACCACGGCAAAGCTCAGCCCGATCAGAATCTGGCCACCTTCGATACCGAGATCGCCCAGGCGCAGCGCAAACAGGCCCGAGATCGCCACGAGCACGATACCGCGCGGGGCGATCCAGGCGATGAACAACCGCTCGTTCCACGGGACCGAGGAACCGAGCAACGAGATCAGCACGGTGAGCGGACGGACTACAAACAGCAGCGCCAGCAGGAAAGCGAAAGGCCGCCAACTCGTCTGCAAATAGGCAAGCTCGTCCCACTGGAGGCTGGCCGAAAGCAGGATGAAAATGCCCGAAACCAGCAGGACCGCGATGTTTTCCTTGAACGGGTGAATGCTGCGCAAGCTGGTGACGCCCATATTGGCGAGCGCCACGCCCATGACGGTCACGGCGACGAGGCCTGCCTCGTGCTCGATCTTGTTCGACAGCACGAATACGAAGATCACCGTGATGAACAGCACGGGGACCTTGAGATATTCGGGGACCGCGCCGCGCGGGAAGAGAAAGGCGATGATGCGCGCCGCGACATAGCCGATACCACCGGCCAGGAAGGCCGCAATGATGAGAGGCGGCACCACTTCGATGACCGACGCCCCCGGGCTTTCGGCGACCTTGCGGAAATATTCGTAGGCGATCACCGCGCACAAGGCGCCGGTCGGGTCGTTGACGATCGCTTCCCACTTGAGGACCGAGGCTGGGCGGGTCTGGATATTGGCTTGTCGCAACAGCGGGATGACGACGGTCGGACCTGTCACGATCAGGATACCGCCGAACAGGACCGCGACCGGCCACACCAGGCCGGCGATGTAGAAGCCGGCCGCCGCACCGAGCGCCCAGCCGACGATCACGCCGATCGTGGCGAGGCGCCAGACGGCACCCCCCGAGTGGCGCAGCTCTCTCAGGTCGAGGCTCAGGCCGCCCTCGAACAGGATCAGCGCGACCCCGATCCCGATCATCGGCTCCAATAGGTCGCCGAAAGCCTCTTCGGGATGGATGATGCCGAGCACGGGACCCGCCATGAACCCCGCGAACAGCATGAGGACGATCGCCGGCCAGCCAGTCCGCCATGCGACCCATTGCGCGCCGATACCCAGCACGCCGATCGTGGCAATGACAATTGCTTGCGATTCCATCAGGCTATCCCGCCGTCCTCATTTGAAGCTGAGCCCTTCCCTTCAATGCATGGGCCGGACAATCTTTCCCGCACGCCCGGATCAGGTGCCCCGAAGGGACAAACGGGATCTCCAAACGCAAGGCGCCCCGCCATCCTGTGCGGACGGCGGAGCGCCTCATGTTCGTCAAGAAACGGAGTTGTCTGATCCGCTTGCCCGTCAGTCCTTGCGCGGCTTGATCGAGGCCCAGATCTGCTTCTTGGACAGGTAGGCGAGGATCGTGGCGAACAGGAGGAAGGCGAGCACGGCCCAGCCGGTCTGCTTGCGCTTTTCCATCTTGGGTTCGGCCGTCCATGTGAGGAAGGCTGCAACGTCGGCCGACATCTGGCTGATGGTCGGTTCCGGATTGCCATCGCCATAGGTCACCTGACCGTCGCTGAGCGGCGGAGCCATCGCCAGGTTGAGGTTGGCGAAATAGGGGTTGTAATAGAGGCCGTCGGGCGTCTTGGCGTCCGGGAAATGCTCCAGCAATTCGGCTGGCTGCGCCTGATAGCCGGTCAGCAGCGAATAGATGTATTCCGAACCGTTGTGGCGCGCCTTGGCCATCAGCGACAGATCCGGCGGGATCGCGTTGTTGTTCGCAGCCGCCGCGGCCACTGCATTGGGATAGGGCGAAGGGAAGCGGTCGGTCGGCAGGCCGGGACGCGTCGTCGCTTCACCGGTATTGGGATCGATCCCCGGCACCTGCTTGCTGGCGGCGAAAGCCTTCACCTGCGCTTCGCTGTAGCCGAGCGCCTCGATGTCGCGGAACGACACATATTTGAGGCTGTGGCAGGCCGCGCAAACCTCGGCATAGACCTGCAGGCCGCGTTGCAGCTGCTGCTTGTCATATTTGCCGAACGGGCCGGCGAAGCTGAAGCCACCCTCGGGTGCGTGCGATTCCTTGTGGAACTCATGCTCGGCAGTGGGCGCCACGAAGCGGCCATGCTCGGCAAAGACCGAGAACGCCGGGCCGACACCGAACAGGAAGGCCAGGAGGACGACGCCCGAGAAACCGAGGCCAACCAGCATTGCGATAAGACGGATCATGTCAGGTCTCTTTCTCTCGTCCTCAAACCGCGGGTTCGGCGTTCTCGCCCAGGACCGCCTTCTTGTCGGAGCCGAGCACGGCTTCGGTTATCGAATAGGGCAGCGGCTCGGGCTTCTCGATCAGGCTGACGATCGGCAGGATCACCAGGAAATGCAGGAAGTAGTAAGCCGTCGCGATCTGACTGAGCATGATGTACGGCTCTTCGGCGTGTGCGCCGCCCAGATAGAACAGCAGCGCCATGCACGGGATCAGGCCGAACCAGAAGAACTTGCGGAACAGCGGGCGGTAGTGGCCGCTGCGGACCGGGCTACGGTCGAGCCAGGGCAGGAAGAACCACACCAGGATCGATGCGAACATCGCCAGCACGCCCCACAGCTTTGCGGGCAGGATGAAGTCGAAGGTGAAGGCGCGCAGGATCGCGTAGAACGGATAGAAATACCATTCCGGAACGATCAGCGCCGGGGTCGAGAGCGGATTCGCCTCGATATAGTTGTCGGGGTGACCCAGCGCGTTGGGGCTGAAGAACACCATCGCGAAGAAGATCAGCAGCACGACGCCGAGGCCGAAGCCGTCCTTGGCGGTGTAATACGGGTGGAACGGCACAGTGTCCGATTCCTGCTTCACCTCGACACCGGTCGGGTTCGAAGAGCCCGGAATGTGCAGCGCCCAGATGTGCAGGATAACCACCGCTGCAATCACGAAGGGCAGCAGGTAGTGCAGCGAGAAGAACCGGTTCAGCGCCGCATCGTCGGGCGCAAAGCCGCCCAGCAGCCAGATCTGCAGCGGCTCGCCCACCAGCGGGATCGCACCGAACAGGCCGGTGATGACCTTGGCACCCCAGAAGCTCATCTGGCCCCAGGGCAGGACGTAGCCCATGAAGGCGGTCGCCATCATGAGCAGGAAGATCACCACACCCAGCAGCCAGATCATCTCGCGCGGCGCCTTGTAGGACGAGTAATAGAAGCCGCGGAAGATGTGCAGGTAGATGACTATGAAGAAGAAGCTCGCGCCGTTGGCGTGGGCATAGCGCATCAGCCAGCCCCAGTTGACGTCACGCATGATGTGCTCGACCTTGCCGAAGGCCACGGTCGCGTCGGAGGCGTAATGCATCGCCAGGATGATGCCCGTGACGATCTGCAGGACCAGGAAGAATCCGGCGAGGACGCCGAAGTTCCACATGTAGCTGAGGTTGCGCGGAACCGGATATCCGGCACCGACGGCGTTATAGACCAGACGGGGAAGCGGAAGCTTCTCGTCCATCCACTTCATGAAACCGTTCTGCGGTTCGTACTGGCGTGCCCAGGGAAAGCTCATAAATCGTCTCTCAGACCTCAGCCGACGCGGATGACCGTGTCGGAAGTGAATTCATATTCCGGAACTTCGAGATTGGTCGGCGCCGGTCCCTTGCGGATGCGGCCTGCCGTGTCGTAGTGCGACCCGTGGCAGGGGCAGAAATAGCCCCCGAATTCACCCTTGATCTCGCCTTCGGCGGCACCGAGCGGGACACAGCCGAGGTGGGTACACACGCCCATGGTGACGAGCACATCCTCGTGCCCTTCCTTGGTGCGGTCGCCCAGCGACTCAGGGTCGCGAAGGGAATCGGCCTCGATCGCGTTGGCGGCCTCGATTTCGGAGCGGGTCAGGCGCTTGATGAAAAGCGGCTGCTTGCGGAATACCGCCTTGATCGCCTGGCCCGGTTCGATGGCCGAAATGTCGACCTCGGTGCTGCTTTCGGCCAGCACGTCGGCCGAAGGCGCCATCTGGCTGATCAGCGGAAGCAGGGTGGCCACGCCGCCCACGCCTGCCGCGCCAACCGCGGCAATATTGATGAAATCGCGCCGCCGAACCCCGTCTTCGCTGTGTTCAGCGACTTCTGCGGGCGTAGCGGTGCCAGTTGTTTCAGCCATCAGCCTTAACCTTGCTCGAGCCAAGCGCCCCATTGCCGAATGGCGGGGCAGATACGCGTTCAACCGCCTTGGGGAAACTGTCCGCGCCCCCGCGACGGCTACCCCGGGATTTCGACCGACTGATGCGGTTTCCAAGCCCGGTTTGGGCGCGCTGATAGACGCAATGGCCGTCAAAGCCAACCGTGTTTTCAGCATGAATTGTGCAGTTTCATGCAAGTGCGATGAGGCTCAGCTGTCGCCCATAGTTCGGCTCGGCGCGGTGGGTCGCGCGGCGATAGGAATAATAGCGCGATTCATTGGCGTAGGTATCGAGGCCGAGGTCCTCGATTCTAGAGAGCCCGGCGCGCGCCAGCCGCGCCGCGACATAGGCAGGAAGATCGAATTGCCAATGCCCTTCGCGGCCTTCGACGAAGAAGCGCGAATCGTCAGCCGGGAACTGCGCGCGGAAACCGTCGTCGACCTCATAGCTGGCCTGCGCGATGGTCGGACCGATCGCCGCAGCGATCTGCGCGCGCCTGGCGCCGAGAGCCTCCATTGCTGCAAGGGTGTTTTCGAGCACTCCTTCGTGCGCGCCTCTCCAACCCGCATGCGCAGCGCCGATCACGCCGGCTTCGCCATCGGCGAACAGTACCGGGGCGCAGTCGGCGGTAACGATGCCGAGTGAAATGCCGCGCCTGTCGGTGACGACGGCATCGGCGACCGGCCTGCCCGTGGGCGCATCCTCCCATGCTTGCGTCACGGTCACCACGTCGGGCGAATGAACCTGGTGCGGGGCGACAAGTACCGACCCGGCGAGGACCTCATCCGCTGCGCACGCGCGCATGGCCGCAATGTCGGGCGGCGAACCTTCACCGCCAAAGCCGAACTGCCAGCCGGAGTCGGCGTGACCGACGAACCCGTGCGGGATGTCCCCCAGCAACCGGGATCGCGCAATGTCGAGTGGCAGGTCAGCCATCAAGGCTCCGCGCCACCTGCTCGTAGGTATCGCGCGATAGCTTGGCCGCCTCGCGGATCCGTTCGAGCTCGCTGCGCATCAACTCCGAGCGATTTGGCTCGATCTTGCGCCACTTGCCGAGCGAGGGGACGAAACGCGCCGCAGTCTGTGGATTGATCGGGTCGAGCGCCAGAATGAGGTCGGCGATCAGCCGGTAGCCCTCGCCGCTCTCGACATGAAACGCGTACGGATTGCCGGCGAAGGCCATGTAGAGCGACCGGACGCGGTTGGGGTTCTTGAGATTGAAATCCGGGTGCTCCGCGAGCGCCTTCACATGCTCAAGCGCATCGGGGTGGAGCGACAGCGCCTGGAGGGTGAACCACTTGTCGATCACCAGCGCATTGCCGCGATAACGCGTGTAGAAATCGAGCAGCTTGTGGGTGCGTTCGGGATGATCGAGGCCGCACAGCACCATCAGCGCACCTTGGCGGTCGGTCATGTTGTCGGCTTGGTCATACTGACGGGCCGCGAGTTCGGCTGCCGTTTCCGGATCGCTGGCAGCGACGTAGGTCAGTACCTGCGTCTTTACCTTGAGCGCACCGCGGGCACCCTCGCCATTGAACGGAACATTTGCGACGCGCTCGTAGATGTCGCGCAGCGGCTGCGCGAGCCGCGCTCCCAGCAGTGCCTTGAGCCCTTCGCGCTGTTCGTGAATCGTGCCGGGGTCGGCCGTCGCGCCGTCGCGCGCGACCTGTTCAAGGAGGTAAGTCTGGCTCGGCAGCATCATCAGCTCGCCGCGCATGGCATCGTCGAGCGCCTCATCGGCAAGAATCGCGCGCATCGCCTGTGCAATCGCGTCTTCGCCCGCGGTACGCTCCGTATCCGATAGCGAGTCCCTGGCAGCGGCGACCAGGTGCCCGACCACCAGTTCCTGCATTGCCTCGTACCGCGCAAAGCTGTCGTCATCATTCGCGGCCAGAAAAACGAGGTCGTCACGCGGTACATCGCGCTGGATCGTGACCGGGGCGGAGAAGCCGCGATTGATCGAAAGGATCGGCGGCTTGTCGAAACCGGTGAAATTGAAGCCCTTCTGCGCCTCGTCGAGGATCAGGAGCTGCTCGCCCGAATGCTTGCCGGTATCGCGGTCGAACAGGGCGACCTTGAGCGGCACGACCATCGGCTGCTTGCGGGATTGGCCCGGCGTGTCAGGCACCTCCTGTTTGAGCGCGAGCAGCGTCGTATCGCCCGAATGCAGCAGCGATGCCTCGACCTTCGGCGTGCCGGCCTGCGAGTACCACAAGCGGAACTGGGATAGATCGACCTCCGCTCCATCCTCCATCGCCTTGACGAAATCCTCGCAAGTCGCCGCTTCACCATCGTGGCGGTCGAAATAGAGATCGGTACCCTGGCGGAAGCGTGCCTCGCCCACCATGGTCCGGATCATGCGGATCACCTCGGCACCCTTGTTGTAGACGGTGGCGGTGTAGAAATTCGAGATCTCGCGATAGCTGTCGGGCCGGATCGGATGGGCGAGCGGGCCAGAGTCCTCGGGGAATTGCGCCGCGCGGAGGATCCGCACATCCTCGATCCGCTTGACCGCTTCACCCTGCATGTCCTGGCTGAACAGCTGGTCGCGCAGCACGGTGAAGCCTTCCTTGAGGCTGAGCTGGAACCAGTCGCGACAGGTGACGCGGTTGCCCGACCAATTGTGAAAATATTCGTGCGCGATCACGCCTTCGATCGCGTCGTAATCGGCATCGGTCGCGGTGTCCTCGTCGGCCAGCACATATTTGGTGTTGAAGACGTTGAGGCCCTTGTTCTCCATCGCGCCCATGTTGAAGTCAGACACGGCGACAATGTTGTAGAGGTCGAGGTCGTACTCGCGACCGAACACCTCCTCATCCCACTTCATCGACTTCCTGAGCGATTCGAGCGCGTGGTCGGTGCGCGACAGGTCTTCCTGCCGCACCCAGATATTGAGCGTGACCTCGCGTCCGTTCATCGTGGTGAAGGTGCCGCTGTTGGCCACCAGATTGCCAGCGACCAGGGCGAAGAGATAGCTCGGCTTGGGCCATGGGTCGTGCCAGTCCGCCCAGCCGATCCCGTCGTCGGTGGTCCCGCGCGCCACCTCGTTGCCGTTGCACAGCAGTACCGGGAACTGGTCGGCGGGCCCGCGCATGCTGACCGAGAAGATCGACAGCACGTCTGGCCGGTCAGGAAAATAGGTGATGCGGCGGAAGCCCTCAGCCTCGCACTGCGTGCAGAGCATGCCGTTGGAGGCGTAGAGTCCCTCGAGCTGCGTGTTGGCGCTGGGATCGATCTGGGTAGCGATCTCGATCTCGTGAGACTCGGCGCTGAGCGGGATGATAAGGTCCTCCCCGTCGACCGACCAGCTGTTCACCGCCTCGCCATCGACCTTGACCGAAAGCGGCGCCTGCCCATCGCCGTTGAGCCGGATCCGGCCCGAGGCCTCGGCCTGGGGATTAGGTTCGACCGAAAGGATAGCGGTCACCTTGGTCGAGTCCAAGCCAAGCTCGAAATCGAGCTTCGTTTCCGGCACCAGCCAGGCAAATGGCCTATAGTCCTTGCGATAGATGATCGCCGGTTCGTGCGGAGTCGGCGCCGCATCGGCGAGTTCGGGGTTGCCTTCGGGGTTATTGGGCGTTGCTACGATATCCATGGCGCTCGATTTAGGTTGCTTTGACACTGGGTCCAACGTTTAGAACGGCGAAATGGGACGATTGTTCATATTTGGCCTCGGCTACACGGCAGGACAGATTGCCGAAGCGCTGGAAAAATGCGGGTGGCAGGTCGATGCGACGGGCAGCAAGGGCAACTTCGATTTCGGCGACGAAGCGGCGGTGCGCGAGGCGCTCGCAAATGCCAGCCACCTGTTGTCGAGCGTCCCTCCCGATCGCGAGTCCGGCGGCGATCCGGTGCTCGAACGCTATGGCAACGCGATCCAGGGTCGTTGGATCGGCTATCTCTCCTCGACCGGGGTTTATGGCGACACCGAGGGCGCGTGGGTCGATGAAAGCGCGCCGACGGTAACTTCCGGTGCATCTGGAAGACGCAATGCGCGCGCTGAGGTAGACCAAAAGTGGCTTGAGATAGGCGCACGCGCTTTCAGGTTACCGGGCATCTACGGTCCGGGCCGTTCTGCGCTCGACCGGGTCCGCGAAGGCAAGGCGCGGCGGATCGATTTGCCCGGACAGGTCTTCAGCCGGGTGCATGTCGACGATATCGTGGCCGGGGTGGTTGCGGCGATCGACGATGACGCGCCGCCCGGAGTCTACAACCTCGCCGACGATCTTCCCGCCAGCGGCAATGCGGTGATCGAGGAGGCCTGCCGCTTGCTCGAGGTCGATCCACCGCCACTGCAGTCGATCGAGGAAGCCGGGCTGAGCGAGATGGCGCGCGGATTCTATGCAGAGAACCGCCGCGTCGCGAACGGCAAGGCCAAGCGATTGCTGGGCTGGCATCCGCAATATCCGACTTATCGCGAGGGGCTGTCGAGCTTGCTCTAGGCCTGCCGCGCCCTGAGCGCGATGAGCAGGCCGAACAGGGCGAGCAAAGCCCCGCCGATGGCCAGCAAGGACCAGCCATACCCTTCCGCCAAGGTCGAGATCAGCATGGCGATGATGACCACCGCCACGCCGTTATAGGCGGCACGGCCCGCCCCGAGCTCGCGCACGAGCTGGTAATAGAGCGGGAAGGTGACGACCGAGCCCGCCAAGGCGAGCCACACCAGGCCGTACCAGAAGGCCGGAACCACGGGCAGCACGGGCACACCTTCGGCCCACCACGCTATCGCGATGTTGAAAGCCGTTCCGTAAAGCATCGACCAGGCCAGCAGGCTCGCCATCGGCAGGACCCGTCCGACGCTTCCCGCCTGGATGATGTTAGCGAAGGACGCCGACAGCATGCCCAGCATCCCGAGCCCTATTCCCAGCACCACGTTCCCGCCGAGAGGGCTGACCCGGGCTTCATGCACCAGCAGCAGGGCGATCCCCGACAGCGCCACCAGGCTGCCCAGCAGGAAACGCCCGCTGATCGGCTCGCCCAGCATCGCTCGCCCGAGCAGCGCATTGGGAACGAACACGATCGAGAACATCACCGCGACGATGCCCGAGGTCAGGTGCATCTCCGATCGGTAGACGAAGTTGAAATTGCCGCAGAACTGGAACAGCCCGATCATCACCGCCAGCATCTGGCCCCGTGGTCCAAGCGCCAGCGGACGGCGCATCAGCAACGCGACCAGGAACATCGCCGGGGTGGCTATCATGAAGCGCCATGCGATCGACCAACTGGCCGAGGCATCGGCGATCTGCCCGGTTATGACATACCAGGTCGAACCCCAGATTAGCGCAGTGAGGAGAAACGGGAGAGCGATACGGGGCCGCAGCAGCGCATGCGGCGGAGGGGCGTCGCTCATAGGCTGGCGATCGCCCGTCGCAGCGCAACGGCATCATCCTGCGCCGTGTTCCACGCGGTGACGAAGCGGGCGGACTCCGCGCCCCAATCGTAGAAATCGAAACCCTGCGCCCGCAACGCTTCGCGCTCGGTTGCGGTCAGCCGCATAAAGACCTCATTGGCCTCGACCGGGTACATCAGCCTGTCGCTCGCCGCCTGGCCGATCTCGGCAGCGGCGCCATTCGCGGCGCGCGCATTGGCAAGCCACAGGTCGCCGTCGAGCATCGCCAGGATTTGCGCGGCGAGGTAGCGCCCCTTGCATTGCAGGTGCCCCGCCCGCTTGCGGCGGTACTTGACCAGGTCGGCCTGCGCCGGATCGAACAGCACCAGCGCCTCGGCGCTCATGCCGCCGTTCTTGATGCAACCGAAGCTGAGCGTATCGACCGGGCCGGCAGCCTCCGAAGCATTGCCGCCGAGGAACGCGGCCGCATTGGCAAAGCGCGCGCCGTCCATATGCAGTCCCAGCCCACGTTCCCGCGCGAACTGGCCGATGGCGGCCAACTCGCCTAGCCGGTAGCTCAGCCCATATTCGCTCGCCTGTGTAATAGAGATCGCATGCGGCTGAACCTGGTGGACGTCGTCGCGGATCGGATCGATCAGTGCAGCGATCCCCTCTGGAGTGATCTTGGCGCCGTCCCCGCTTGCCAGCATCAGCTTGGCCCCGTGGAGGAAGAAGCCAGGCGCGCCGCCCTCGTCCACCTCGATATGCGCTTCTTCATGGCACACCACCGCGCCGTGCGGCTGACACATGGTGGCGAGCGCCAGGCAATTGGCGGCGGTCCCGGTGGCGATCCAGATCGCGGCACATTCGCGCCCGAACAACTCGCTGAAGCGCGCATCGAGCCGGGCGCTAATTTGATCTCCATCATATGGCGAATCTGGCTGGTCTGCTAAACGCATGGCCTCCCACACGTGCGGGTGTACCGATGCGGCATTGTCGGAGAGGAAGGGCTTACGATCCATCGGGGAACGGCCTTACCGCGGCCTGCGTTATTGGCAAGAAGGAGCTTGGACACAATGAGCGACACCCTCGACGTCACCATCACCCACCATGTGCAGGGCCAGGGCGGCAAGTACGTCGCCCATCCCGCGGGAGAGAGCACGACCGGCTATCTCGAATGGGAGCCAGGGGAAGACTGCGACGGCAAGGAAGTGCGCGTCGCCACGCACACCATCGTGCCGCGCAAGATCGGCGGTCGCGGCATCGCCAGCCGGTTGGTCGACCACCTGATCGACCATGCCCGGCGCAAGGACTTCCTGATCGATCCGCAATGTTCCTTCGTCGCCGCGAAATTCGACGAGAATCCTGACTGGGCGGACCTACGCGCCAGCTAGGCGAGTTCGGAAAAGTCCTTCGTCGCGATGCTCGTGAGGATTGCGGCGCGCAGCTCGCGGGCCCGCTCCAACGGGATGCCGGGCATCGAGAAGTTTCCGCCAGCGAGCCCCAGATTGACGGTGGCATAGCCGCGCCGCTGGGCGATCGGGCCCTGCGATATCTCGATCGAATGCAGCTTTACCCGGCTCGCGATCTGGGTCGCGGGCGAGAGATAGCCCTTGGTCGACAGAACCTGATTGTCGTCGAGGGCATGGCGGTGAAACTGCCAGCCATAGAGATTTGCGGCGGCAGCTATGGCAGCCCCTGCCAGCGGCAGGAGCGCGAATCCGACTGGTGCGGCAATCGCCACAGGGATCGCCACCAGCACGAAG
Organism: Altererythrobacter sp. CAU 1644; assembly: GCF_029623755.1. Taxonomy (NCBI): domain Bacteria; kingdom Pseudomonadati; phylum Pseudomonadota; class Alphaproteobacteria; order Sphingomonadales; family Erythrobacteraceae; genus Altererythrobacter; species Altererythrobacter arenosus. The sequence continues at coordinate 1,383,701 of NZ_CP121106.1, read as the reverse complement.
GGCAGCGAATCGTAGAAGGCACTGTCGAAGCGGTAGCGCCTGCTCGCACGGTGCCATTCGAGATCGCTGGCCGGCGGAGCGAAACCGGCCGCGCGCACGATCGGCGCGATCTCTTCCATCTGCGCGAAGGGCGCGACCACATGGTTGGAAGATCCGGCGTCCTGCGCCAGGCTGACGAAGCTCAATCCATGCCAGCCGAAGCGATAGCGCAGGAATCTGGTCCCGATCTTGATCGCCTGTACCCGATGCGCAGGCATGACCACATCGGTGCGGGTAAACAGTCCGCGACGGCGGCGGAAACCGCGCGATGTGCGCTCCAGAAGGAAGCCCCATTCGCGCGCGAAGGTGCGGGCAATGCCGGTCACCAGGCCGACAAGGATGAGCGACAAGGCCGCGATGAACGCGCCCAGGACCTGCGCCAGCGGGCCAAGGCCGGCGAGCCAGGCACCCGGCCCGGCCAGCTGTTGCTGCCATGCATCGAGATCCCACAGTTCGAATGGCAGCAGGAATTCGAACTGCTGCGTTACGCCGAACAGCACGGCGACGATCGCGAGCGAGAATTCGAACAGGCCGAACTTCAGGAGGCGCGGGGATTGCATGGCGAAGAGGGTTTCCGACTGCTCCTCCATCGGCTCGAGCGCCGCCTCCGTTTTGGTCGCTGCTTCAGCATCGCTCGCGCGCCAGGCACGGACCAGTTCACGCAGCCGCGCGCCCTCGCCTTCGGTGAGATAGCTCAGCTTGAGGTCTTCTCCGCCGCCCGATCCGGTCTCGAACTTGACCTCGACGAGGCCGAACAGCCGCGGGATAAGCTGCTGCTCGAGGCTGACGTCCTGGATTCGCTCATAGGGGACCGAACGCGCGGCGCGGCTGACAATGCCCGATTCGACGCGGATATCTTCCTCGCCCACGCGATAGGTGAAGCGCAGCCAGCCGAGATAGGCAAGCGCGACATTGATGCCGATCACGACGATGATGAGCGGGATGACGTAGGCGATCACGTCCGCCAGCTTGCCGTCGTCGATGATGGTGTAGGCCCCGATCACCAGCGGGATGATCATCTGCCCCATCAGCGCGACCGCGCGCACCAGGAAGCTCTTGGGATCGGTCCGCTGCGCCTCGCCGTCGGTGGTTGCCGGAAGGCTGATCACAGGGTCTCGCGCCTGATGTGGCTGCGGATTTCCTCGCGCATGTCCATCGCCAGGGTGTGTTCGAGCCCCGGCAAATTGACGGAGGCATTGTGCGTTCCGGCGGTGTGGAGCGTGAGCGTCGCGATGCCGAATGCGCGTTCGAGCGGACCCTGGTTGACATCGATATGCTGCACCCGGCCGAACGGCACCACCGTATCGGCGCGAAACCAGATGCCGCGCACGACCCGCAAGCGATCTGCGCCCATCGCATAGCCGCGCGCCAGGTGGCGGCGTAGCGGCAGTCGCAAGATCGCCACCACGGCAATGGCCAGGACCGGTCCGAAGATGGCCCCGGTCGGGAGCAAGTCCGCACTCTCCAGGATCAGCGACCCGGCGAGGAACGGCAGCGAGACCAGCGCCGCCTGGATCCGCAAGACCTTGACGTGGTTGGGGTGAAGCTGGGTGAGCGCGTCATCGTCGAGCGTCTCGACGGGTTTGGGGGTTTCCTCGTCCATGCTGTGTCAGATGGCTAATACGGCTGCGCCGCGCAAGAGGATTTGCGTCAGGTCAGGCTGGCATCGGCAATGGCTTGCGCCGCCTTGTAGTCGGGCTTGCCATTGTTGAGCCGCAGCGAATCCTGCGTGAAGACATAGGCCCGCGGCACCTTGTAATCGGCCAACCTGTCGCGAACATAGCCGTCGAGATCACGCTCGAGATCGCCGGCGTCCGGCTTGGGTTGCACGACTGCCACGACCTTGCGGCCGAAGCGCGGGTCGGGTGTGCTGACGATCCGGGCGTCGTGGACGCCGCGGTGTTCCATCAGCACTTCCTCGACCTCCTCCGGGAAGACCTTCTCGCCGCCGGTGTTGATGCACATGTTGTCGCGCCCGATGAATTCTATCGAACCGTCGGCGCCCCACCGCGCGCGGTCGCCGGTGAGCAAATAGCGCTTGCCGTTGATGGTCGGAAAGGTCTCGGCATTCTTTGCGTCCTCGCCGAGATAGCCGAGTGGCAGAGCGCCGCCCCGGGCGACGATCCCGATCTTGTCGCTGCCGGGCGGGATCTCGACCAAATCCTCATCGAACAGCGTGATCGCCCGGTCGGGCACGATCGTGAAATCGCCGCCTCCGGTGGTGCCGTCCTTGGTCGTCAGGCGCACCGCCGTCCCCCCGCCGCTTTCGCTGGAGCCGAGCACGTCGAGGATCATCAGCCCTTGATTGATCGCGATGAACCGCTCCTTGAGCGGGCCGGAGAACAGCGCGCCCGATGATCCGAGTTGGTGCAGCGTGGCAATCGCCTCCTTCGCATCGGCACGCGCTTCGAGCGCGGCGAGCAGCGGGATTGCATGTGCATCCCCGACGATGACGGTCGTTCGCACCCGGTGATCGCGGATGGTGTCGATTGCGATATCGGCATCGAAATTGGCGCCGGGTATGGTCACGACCGTTCCGCCGCGCAGGAGATGGGCGATGGCCGAGTATTGCGCGGTGCCATGCATGAGCGGGCAGAGCAGCAGCATCGGCGCCTGCGTGTCCGGGTGTTCGGGGACCAGCCGGGCAGCCGCGGCCACATGCTCGCTGAGCGAGGCAGCGACAAAGGGCTCGACGGTCAGGTCGCGCGCGAAGGTCGAAACTCCGTTCGATTGCCAGAAATCGGCGCACGGCCACATCACCGCCTTGGGCATGCCGGTGGTGCCGCCGGTCGCCATGAAGAAAGTGACCGAACGGTCGGCGCAGACCTCGAAACCCTCCGGAAGCGGCGCCCCCAAAAGCGAATCCCACTCGGCCTGCCCCGGCTCGGCGACGAGCGGGTCGAGCGCGCCGTCTGGCATGGCGCCCGCCGCGATCCCGGCGAACTCCGCGTCGACGAACAATGCGCTGAGACCAAAGCGCGCGAAGATATCCGCCAGCTCGCGCTCCTTGTAACGGTAGTTGACGTTGACCGGGGTCACGCCCGCCTTGAGCGCCCCGAAGAAGGCGAGCAGGTATTCGGGCGAATTACGCTGCATTTGCCCGGCGACGTCGCCTTGCTTGAGCCCGCGCTCCAGCAAGCCAGCGGCGATGCTGTCGGTCAGCCGGTCGAACTCGCCCCAGGCAATCACCCGGTCGCCATGCACAAGCGCCGGCCGTTCCGGCTCGATCGCCTGGGCCAGAGCCTTGATCGCAAAGCCGAAATTCTCACCCTGCCATGTCATCGATCTCTCCCTGCCGGGGGTCCAGCGTCACGGCAGGCTAGCGCAGGCGCGCGAATATGCAACGCGCCTTCGTGGCCGGAAAAAGATATGGGAGATGGCCTGGTGCTGCTGGGGAGGATTGAACTCCCGACCTCACCCTTACCAAGGGTGCGCTCTACCACTGAGCTACAGCAGCGCTCCGTCAGGCGGGCGCGCTATTGTCGCGCAAGCCCCCAATGTCAAGCAGGACCTGCAAGCATCTTGAGCTTGGGGCGCAATAGCGGCATGTGATTTCGCATGAATGAAGAGACCGGCAAGAATATGTCGCGCGAAGAGCGGCTGGCAGCCAAACTGCGCGAAAACCTGCGCCGCAGGAAAGCGCAAGGCCGGGAAATGTCGCAGCAAAGCGGCGAATCGGGTGCAGAAGGCCTTTCCAAAGACAGTGAGCGCAGCTAACGCCGGGTGCTCCTGAAAACCGGAGCAACGCGTGCCAAAACTGATCCTCGTCCGCCACGGCCAGAGCCAGTGGAATCTCGAAAACCGTTTCACCGGTTGGTGGGATGTCGACCTGACCGACAAGGGCGTCGAGGAGGCCAAGGCTGCCGGCGCGCTGATGCAGGACAAGGGCGTCCTGCCGACACGCGCCTTCACCTCGTTCCAGACCCGCGCGATCAAGACGCTCCACCTGGCGCTCGAGCACTGCAACCGGCTGTGGATCCCCGAGACCAAGGACTGGCGCCTCAACGAGCGGCACTATGGCGGGCTGACCGGGCTCGACAAGCAAGAGACGCGCGACCGGCACGGCGACGAGCAGGTGCATATCTGGCGCCGCAGTTTCGACGTGCCGCCGCCGCCGATGGAGCCGGGCAGCGAGTATGATCCGGGCGCCGATCCGCGCTACGCCGGGATCGACGTGCCCTATACCGAAAGCCTCAAGCTCACGATCGAACGGGTACTGCCCTATTGGGAATGCGACATCCTGCCGGTGCTGACAAGCGGCGAGACGGTGATCATCTCCGCGCACGGCAATTCGCTGCGCGCACTGGTCAAGCATCTTTCGAACATCTTGGATGAGGACATTACCGGGCTGGAGATTCCCACCGGCCAGCCGATCATCTATGATTTTGACGATAGCATGGCGCCGGGCGAGCGCTATTACCTCAAGGACAGCTGAGTAAGGACGTAGGGATGGGGGGAAAGGTTGCCATCGTCATGGGAAGCCAGTCGGACTGGCCGACCATGCAATGCGCCGCGCAGGTGCTCGACGAACTCGAAGTCGAGCACGAGGCGCGGATCGTTTCGGCCCATCGTACACCCGACCGAATGGCCGCCTTTGCCAAGGGAGCCGAGGGCGAAGGCTTTGACGTCATCATCGCTGGTGCCGGGGGTGCGGCGCATCTGCCGGGCATGATCGCGGCGATGACGCATCTCCCCGTGCTCGGCGTGCCGGTGCAGTCGAAGGCGCTCAACGGACAGGACAGCTTGCTCTCGATCGTGCAGATGCCCGCCGGGATCCCGGTCGGTACGCTGGCCATCGGCGAGGCGGGTGCGACCAATGCCGGGCTGCTGGCGGCGGCGATCCTTGCCCTGAGCGACGAAGAGCTGTCTGACCGATTGCAGGACTGGCGCGCCGCCCGCAGCGCTGCCGTGGCCGAACGCCCGAGCGACGCATGATCCCGCCCGGATCCACGATCGGCGTCCTCGGCGGAGGACAGCTCGGGCGGATGCTGGCGATGGCCGCCGCGCAGCTCGGTTACAGGGTGACCGGCTATGCACCCCCTGGCGACAATGTCATGGCGGATGTGTGCCACGACTTCTTCGAGAAGGGCTGGGGCGACAAGGTTGCGCTCGCCGCCTTCGCCTCGAAATGCGACGTCGTGACCTGGGAGTTCGAGAACGTCCCGCTCTCGGCGGTCGAGATGATCCCGCCGCACATGCTGGCGCCCCATCCGCGCGCACTCGGCATCGCGCAGGACCGGTTGAAGGAAAAGCGCTTCGTCGAGGAACTTGGCGGCAGGCCCGCGCCCTATGCCTCGGTCGGATCGGATCAGGAATTCGCAGCCGCGGTCGAACGGATCGGCGCGCCCGGCATCCTCAAGACCGCGCGTGACGGATATGACGGCAAGGGCCAGTGGCGGGTCGCCTCGGTCCGCGATGCGGACAGCGTGCGCTTTCCCGGCAATGCCTGCGTCTACGAGGGCTTCGTGACCTTCGAAGCCGAATTCTCGGTCATCCTCGTGCGCAGCCATGATGGCGAAGTGCTGTTCTGGGATTCGTCCGAGAACGTCCACGAGGACGGCATGCTGGCGACCTCCACTTTGCCGGCCAGCGAGACGATTGCCGCGCAGGTCGATGCGGCACGCGGCATTGCGCGAAAGGTCGCCGAGGCATTGCAATATGTCGGCGTGCTGACGCTCGAATTCTTCGCCACCAAGGATGGTCCGGTGTTCAACGAGATGGCGCCGCGCGTCCATAATTCGGGCCACTGGACGATCGAGGGCGCGGCGACGAGCCAGTTCGAGAACCATATCCGCGCCGTCTGCGGCCTGCCGCTCGGTTCGACCGAAACGCGCTTCGCCCAGGTCGAGATGCGCAACATCGTCGGCGAGGATGCGCTGACCGCACATACGATTTTGGCGGAAGATGGCGAGGCGCACCTACACCTTTACGGCAAGAAGGAAGCGCGCGGCGGACGCAAGATGGGCCACGTAACGCGCGTGAGCAACGCAGCCGCGTGAGCGAAATCGAACCGGGCCTGTTCCTGATCTACGCGCGCGCTGCCAATGGCGCGATCGGCCTCGACGGCGACCTGCCCTGGCGACTTCCGGCCGACCTCAAGCGGTTCAAGGCGCTCACTATCGGGAAGCCGATGATCATGGGGCGCAAGACGTTCGAGAGCCTGCCCGGCCTGCTGCCGGGGCGACGCCATATCGTGCTCACCCGGCGCGAAAGCTGGGACAGCACCGGCGCCGAAGTTGCGCGCTCGGTCGATGAAGCGATCGGGCTGGCACGACAAGCCAACCCAACCGGCGAAATTGCAGTGGTGGGTGGCGCCGCGATCTATGACGTCTTCATGGACCGCGCCGACCGCATCGAACTCACCGAAATCCACGCCGAATCCGCGGGCGACACTTTCATGCCCCCGCTCGGCAGCGAATGGGAAGTCGCTGCGCGCGAAGACCATGAGGCGGCGGGCGAGCTTCCGCCTCACAGCTTTGTCACCTACACGAGGGCGGAAGAGGAATCCTGATGCGCAAGCTTCTCTACGCCCTGCTGATCCTGATCGCGCTCGCGGCTGCGGGTTTCTTCGTCTTCGCGCCGGGCTATTTCGAGGCACAGACCAACCGGGTCGACGGCGAGCCGCTGATCGAAGTCTCGGACGAGGCGAAGGCGCTGCACGCAACGCTCACCATCGTCGATCTGCATTCGGACACGCTGCTGTGGAAGCGTAGCATGCTGGAGCGGGCGGATCGCGGGCACATGGATTTGCCGCGGCTCGAGGAAGGCAATGTCGCGCTGCAGGTGTTCTCGAGCGTGACCAAGTCGCCGGAGGACCAGAACTACGATTCGAACCCGTCGAACACCGACCAGCTGACCGCGCTGGTGATCGGCCAGCTCCAGCCGACCCGGACCTGGAACAGCCTGCTCGAGCGCTCGCTCTGGCATGCCGAGAAGCTGGTGCGCGCGGTCGAGGAAGCGCGCGACACCCTGTATGAAGTGCGCGGGGCGGAAGACGTCGACCGGCTGCAACGCGCGCGGGAGCTGGGCAAGCGGCCGCCGGTCGGCGCCATGCTCAGCATCGAAGGGCTCCACAATCTCGAAGGCGACATCGCCAATCTCGACCGGCTTTACGAGGCGGGCTTCCGCATGGCGGGGCTGACCCATTTCTTCGACAACGAGCTGGCCGGGTCGATGCATGGCGAGAAGAAGGACGGCCTGACCGAGATGGGCCGCGAGGTCGTCCGCCGCATGGAAGACATGGGCATGGTGGTCGACATCGCGCATTGCAGCCACAAATGCGTCGCCGAAGTACTCAGCATGGCGCGCCGCCCGGTCGTGTCGAGCCACGGCGGGGTGCAGGCGACCTGCGAGGTCAATCGCAACCTCACCGACGAAGAGATTCGCGGGGTCGCGGCAACCGGCGGGGTGATCGGCGTCGGCTATTGGGACGGTGCGATCTGCAGCACCGATCCGCGCGCGGCAGCGAAAGCGATGAAGCATATCCGAGACCTCGTTGGGATCGAGCATGTTGCCCTCGGCAGCGATTATGACGGAGCGACCACGGTGCGCTTCGACACCTCGCAATTGACGCAGGTGACGCAGGCGCTGCTCGACGAGGGTTTCAGTGAGGCGGAAATCCGCGCCGCGATGGGCGAGAATGCTTTGCGGTTGATCCGCAACGGCCTGATCCCCTTGGCCGAGTTGCCCTCCGAGCCAGCCAGCGAACCTTCCGCATGAGATGGCTCGACCACCGCGACGAAGTGCCCGCGGCGCTGCGCGGCGCGGTGATTGCGCTCGGCAATTTCGACGGCTTCCACCGCGGGCACCAGGCGGTCGCGGGCCAGGCGATCGACTGGGCGCATGCCGAAGGCCGCCCCTCGATCATCGCGACCTTCGATCCGCATCCGGTGCGCTTCTTCAAGCCCGACGTTCCGCCCTTCCGCCTGACGACGCTCGAACAGCGACAGGAACTCTATCTCGCCGCCGGGGCGACCGCGATGCTGGTGTTCCACTTCGACGCCGAGCTTGCCGGAACAAGCGCCGAGGACTTCATTAGCGAGATATTGTGCCAGCGCTTCGGCGCGCATGGCGTCGTCACTGGCGGCGATTTCACCTTCGGTAAGGGGGCCAGGGGCAATGTCGCACTGCTCCAGTCGCTGGGGGGCGAGCGCGGCCTCGAATCGCGCGTGGTCGAGGTGGTCGAGGATGGCGGCGAGATCGTCTCCTCCAGCCGCATCCGCGAGGCCCTGCGCGAAGGCAAGCCCGAAGTCGCGGCGGAACTGCTTACCCGCCCCTTCGCCATTCGCGGGATCGTCGAGCATGGCGACAAGCGCGGACGCGATATCGGCTATCCCACCGCCAACCTTGCGATCGACAAGTATTTGCGCCCCAAATACGGGGTCTATGCGGTGACCGGGCGGATCTTGGCCACGGGCGAAGTGCTGCAGGGCGCGGCCAATATCGGCGTCAGGCCCCAGTTCGAACCGCCCAAGGAACTGCTCGAACCCTATTTCTTCGATTTCTCGGGCGATCTCTACGGCCAGGAGATCGAGGTCGCCTTCCACCATTTCCTGCGGCCCGAAGCCAAGTTCGACAGCCTCGAGGAATTGATCGCCCAGATGGAGAAGGATTGCGACCGCGCGCGCACTCTACTAAGCGGCCCCCAAACTTGAATTGGGCATAATGACAGAAAAGCGCGACTACAGAGATACGGTCTTCCTGCCGAAGACCGACTTCCCCATGAAGGCCGGCCTTCCGCAGAAGGAGCCGGGTATTGCCGCGCGCTGGCAGGAAATCGGGCTCTACGAGAAGCTGCGCGAGAGCCGCGCCGGCCGCGAGAAGTTCATCTTCCACGACGGCCCGCCCTACGCCAATGGCGACATGCATATCGGCCATGCGCTCAACCACACGCTCAAGGACATGGTCTGCCGGACGCAGAACCTGCTCGGCAAGGATGCGCCCTATGTTCCGGGGTGGGACTGCCACGGCCTGCCGATCGAATGGAAGGTCGAGGAGCAGTACCGCAAGCAGAAGAAGGCCAAGCCGGTGCTGTCGGGCAGCGGCCGCAACGAAGGCGATGTGAAGGCCTTCCGCGACGAATGCCGCGCCTATGCGCAGCACTGGGTCGACGTGCAGCGCGAACAGCTGAAGCGCCTCGGCATTATGGCCGACTGGGACAATCCCTATCTCACCATGCAGAAGGAAAGCGAGGCGGTGATCGTCGCCGAGCTGATGAAGCTGGCCGAGGCGGGCAATCTCTATCGCGGTTCGAAGCCGGTGATGTGGAGCCCGGTCGAGGAAACCGCGCTGGCCGAAGCCGAGGTCGAATACGAGGACATAACCTCGACCCAGATCGACGTGGCGTTCGAGATCGTGGAATCGCCGATTGACGAGCTGGTCGGCGCGCATGCCGTGATCTGGACGACCACGCCGTGGACGATCCCGGTGAACCAGGCTTTGGCCTATGGGCCGGAGGTTGAGTATGTTGCTGTTAAGGTCTGGTCCGTTGGCACTTCTTCAGTCGGCAATGAAAATCTAGCCGCAAAGCAAGACCGCAATCCGCTCAACCAATGGATGGCCAAGACCTTCCTTGTGGCGGAACAGCTGCTCGATGCTTTTAGGCGCCGAGTTCAAAAATCGGTCGAAGACGGTTTTCCTCATTCAACGCTTGGATTGAAAGAGCAGTGGCGTGGCAAAGGCTCAGACCTCGCCGGAACCGTCGCCCGCCACCCGATGCACCATCTCGGCGGGTTCTACGCCAAGCCCCGCCCCTTCCTGCCGGGCGATTTCGTCACCACCGACAGCGGCACCGGCCTCGTCCACATGGCGCCCGACCATGGCGAGGACGATTTCGAGCTGTGCAAGGAACACGGCATCGAACCGCAGTTCGCGGTGATGAACGATGGGCGTTATCGCGACGACTGGCTGTGGCTGGGTGGCAGCGACGAGCGCCGCCGCAGCGTCATCAACAAGCCGTTCAATTCGCCCGAAGGCCCGATCTGTTCGGATCTGCGCGAAGCGGGCGCGCTGCTTTCGGCAAGCGACGACTACCAGCACTCCTACCCGCATAGCTGGCGTTCCAAGGCCAAGGTCATCTTCCGCTGCACCCCGCAGTGGTTCGTGCCGATGGACAAGCCGCTCGGCACCGGCGATTTCGACACCGGCGTGCCCGACGCGATCGGCGGCGCCATCGCGCCCTTCGTCAGCCAGGATCATTCGACCCTGCGCCAGCGCGCGATGCAGGCGATAGCCGACACCCGCTTCGTGCCCGAGAAGGGCCGCAACCGCCTCGGCTCGATGGTCGAAGGGCGCCCCGACTGGGTGCTCAGCCGCCAGCGCGCCTGGGGCGTGCCGATCACGCTGTTCGTGCGGCCCGACGGCTCCTACCTGCAGGACCCGGCGGTCAATGCGCGCGTCGTCGCGGCGGTCCATGAAGAGGGCATGGATGCCTGGAACGAGGGCAACAAGGCCGCCTTCCTCGGTCCCGATCACGATGCAGGTGATTTCGAGATGGTCACCGACATTCTCGACGTGTGGTTCGATTCGGGCACGACCCATGCCTGGGTGCTCGAGGGCGACCGCTGGCCCGAGCTGCAATGGCCCGCCGATCTCTATCTCGAAGGCAGCGACCAGCATCGCGGCTGGTTCCAGTCCTCGCTGCTCGAAAGCTGCGCCACGCGCGGCTGCGCGCCCTTCGACCAGATCCTGACCCATGGCTTCACCATGGCGAGCGACGGGCGCAAGATGTCGAAGAGCCTCGGCAATACGGTCGACCCGATCAAGGTGATGGAGACCTACGGCGCCGACATCATCCGCCTGTGGGCGCTGTCGGTCGATTTCACCGAGGATCACCGGATCGGCGACGAGATTCTGAAGGGCGTTGCCGACCAGTATCGCAAGCTGCGCAATACCTTCCGCTACCTGCTCGGCGCGCTCGACGGTTTCGTCGGCGATTTCGGCGATACGGCCGAGATTCCCGAGCTCGAGGTCTACATCCTCTCGCTGCTGTCCGATCTCGACGGCAAGCTGCGCCAGGCGGTCGTCGATTACGACTTCAACACCTACACCCGGCTGTTGTCGGAGTTCGTCAACGAGGACCTGTCGGCCTTCTACTTCGATATCCGCAAGGACAGCCTCTATTGCGATGGGCCGGACGATAGCCGCCGCAATGCCTATCGCACCGTGCTCGACCTGCTGTTCCACGCGCTGGTGCGCTATGCCGCCCCGGTGCTGGTCTTCACCGCCGAGGAGGTATGGCAGACCCGCTATCCCGAGGACGGCGAGCAGGGCGGCAGCGTCCACCTGCTGGAATGGCCGTCGGTGCCCAAGGTCGGCGCCGATACGGCGAAATGGGACAAGCTGCGCGCCCTGCGCGAGGACGTGAACGAGGCGATCGAGCCCTTGCGCCGCGACAAGGTGATCCGTTCCAGCCTCGAGGCCGAGGTGACCGTGCCCGCCAGCGCGGTTCCGGACGGCTTTTCCGACGAACAGCTCGCCGAACTGTTCATCACCGCGTCAGTCACACGCGGCCAAGGAGACGGCGTGACCGTCACCAAGACCAATGACCACAAATGCGGCCGTTGCTGGCGCCTGCTGCCCGAAGTCGCCGAAGACGGCGATCTGTGCGGACGGTGCGAGAGCGTGGTCGGCGCGATGGACGAGGTGGCAGCATGAACGGACTCCTGACCCGCAATCGCGTGATCGGACTGGCGATTGCCGGCGTGATCTTCGCGCTCGACCAACTGGTCAAATGGTGGGTGATCGGCCCGCTCAAGCTGCGCGAGGTCGGCAAGATCGACCTGCTGCCGTTCTTCGACCTGACCTACACGGAAAATCGCGGGGTCTCGCTCGGGCTGCTCCAGGCAACCTCGATGGAGATGCGGTGGGCGCTGGTCGCTATCACAGCGCTGATCGCACTGGTGGTGCTGGTGTGGATGCTGCGCGAGAAGGCGCTGGGCGATATCGCCGGGCTGGGCCTGATCCTGGGCGGGGCGCTCGGCAATATCATCGATCGCTATTACCTTGGCTACGTCATCGACTATGCCGACTTCCATATCGGGGATTTCCGCCCCTTCCTCATTTTCAATATCGCCGATGCCGCTATCACCATCGGCGTCCTGATAATCCTTGCCCGTTCGTTCTTCGTAAGCGACAAGGACACGGCAAACGAACAGGCGGGCACGCAGCCCGCGGAGAGCTGACCCATGCGAATTCTGAAATCCACCCTCGTCCTCGGCGCCGCCAGCATGTTGCTGGCAGGTTGCGGTGGCACCGGCATCTTCAACCGTGACCGCCCCGACGAGTTCGCTGTGCAGCGGCAGGCCCCGCTGGTGGTTCCGCCCGATTTCAACCTCGTCCCGCCCGCGCCCGGCGCGCCGCGTCCGGCCGAAGGCACCACGCAGGAACAGGCACTCGAAGCCCTGTTCGGCGGCCCCGCCCCGCGCAGCCAGGTCGAAACCAGCGCGCTCGACCGTGCCGGCTCGGCCGAACCGGGGATCCGTTCGACCGTCGGCGACCCCGGCACCAATACCGTCGCCAAAGGCGGCGTGACGCGCGATATCATCGCCGCTCCCGAAGGTGACGGACAGTCGGCCCAGGCCGTGATCCCGGGCTAACGCCGGAAATCACCTATTCTTGTTTGCAAGCCCGCTTTCGCGGGAGCGATGACATCGTACGCCAATGGGCGGGCGGGGATCAGGATTTCTCTTCGCTCACCAGGAGCTTGTCGATCCGGCGGCCATCCATGTCGACCACTTCGAACCGCCACCCCTGGTCGTTGAAGTGCTCGCCCTCGATCGGCAATTTCTTGAAGATCGACAGGGCATAGCCTGCAGCAGTGCCGAATTCGCGGCTGTCGGGATATTCGAGGCCGAGGCGATCGGCCAGCGCATCGGCCGATAGAGCACCGGAGACAAGCAGCGAGCCGTCGGACCGCTCGACCAGCAACGGCCCTTCGCTCTGGTCCTGGTCGCTGACGAACTCGCCGACGATCGCCGTCAGCAGGTCGACCGGCGTGACGATCCCGTCGAGATGGCCGTATTCGTCGTGCACCATCGCCATCGCGATTTCCGACTGCTGCAGGACGCGCAGCGCATCCATCGCGTCGAGCTGATCGGGCACCACCTCGGCCTTCTTGATGAGGCTCCTCAGATCGACCGAACGATCCGCCACCAGCGCGGCAAGCACTTCGCGCACCTTGACGACGCCCAGCACCGTGTCGGGCGAACCGTCGGCGACGGGAAGCAGCGAATGCGGGCTTTCCTCGATGACTCGGCGGATTTCGGCCTCGTCGGCATTGACGTCGATCCAGTCGAGCTCGGTTCGCGGGGTCATCAGTTCGCGCACCGGTCGCTCGGCCAGGCGCACCACGCCGGCCAGGATCTGGTGCTGTTCGGCCTCGATCACGCCCGACCGGGTCGCCTCGGCGAAGATCATGTGCAGCTCTTCGGCGGTCACGGCCGACTGGCCCCCGGGGCGCAGGCCGAACAGGCGCACAATCACGCCCGAGGACGTGTCGAGCAACCAGACCAGCGGCGCGGCGACCCGCGCCACCAGTGCCATCGGGCGCGACATCACGAGGGCAATCGGCACCGCCGCGCGCAGCGCGAGCTGCTTGGGCACCAGTTCGCCGATCACCAGGCTGAAATAGGTGGTTAGCGCGATCACGAGGAAGAATCCCGCCTCCGCCGCCATGTCGCCCGGCACGCCGAGGCGCGCCAGTCGTTCGCCCACCGGACCGCCCAGGCTGGCGCCGGAATAGGCACCGGCGATAATCCCGACGAGCGTGATCCCGATCTGGACCGTCGAGAGGAACTTGCCCGGATCGGCAGCCAGCGCCAGCGCGGCCTTGGCCCCGGTCGAGCCCTTGTCGCGCGCGGAGCGCAGGCGTGCGGTGCGCGCCGAAACGATCGCCAGTTCGGACATCGCAAAAATGCCGTTCAGCACGATCAGGCATCCGATGATGACCAGGTCTGTCCAGGGAAAGGGTGTCACAGTGCTTCGCTAGCACAAATGTTTACGTCTGCCAGTGCTTCTAGGCACCAGTTCTGGGGAACATAGGCGCGCCGCAATTGTTGGTTGCGCGAGGCGCGGGTGGGCGCGTCGGCCCACGCGTGGGGAAAACAGCTCGTCCGCTTACCTATTTGGAGGACCGAATAATGAAAAAATCCAAACTCATTCTCTCGAGTGTCGCGGCGCTTTCGCTGGTCGGCACCAGTGCCTGTGTCACCGACCCCAATACCGGTGAAAAGAAAGTTTCTCGCACCGCCATCGGCGGCGTCGGCGGTGCCGTCCTCGGCGGCCTGCTCGGCGGAGCCATCGGCGGCAAGACCGGCCGTATCGTCGGGGCAGTCGGTGGCGCAGCCGCCGGCGGTTATGTCGGCTACAAGATGGACCAGCAGATCAAGGAGATCAAAGAGCAGACCGCAGGGTCCGGCGTTGATGTGACCGAGGTCGACGGCGGCGACGCCTTCCTCGTCAACCTGCCCGACGTGACCTTCGCGACCGGCAGCGCGTCGATCAGCCCGAGCTTCCAGGACGCGCTTGATTCGGTCGCAGCCAGCCTGGTCAAGTATCCCAACTCGATCATCGACGTTTACGGGCATACCGACACGGTCGGTTCGGCCTCGTTCAACCAGCAGCTGTCGGAACGGCGCGCTCAGGCGGTGGCCAATTACCTGATCAGCCGCGGTGTCTCGGCCGCCCGCCTCCGCTGGCAGGGCTTCGGTGAGACGCAGCTTCGCGTCCAGACCCGAGACAATGTGGCAGAGCCGCTCAATCGCCGCGTCGAGATCAAGGTCATCCCGTTCGACGAACAGGATGTCGCTGAAGCTCAGGCCGCGCAGGGCAACTAAGCCCGCCAGACCGAACCAGACAGGCGAAGGGCTGATCCTGCGGGGTCAGCCCTTTGTTCTTGGTGCCAACTCTGCCGCGCGATCGGCCAGCCGCTCGACCGCCGCGCCATGGATCTGCGGGGCGCAGACGAGCAGGCCGAAGGCTCTGGGATCGTGCTTGTTGTAGACGAGCGGGTGGCCGAAGGCATCGGTCACTTCCGCCCCGGCTTCGCGCGCGATCAGGGTCGCGGCCGCAATATCCCACTCATATCCCCAGCGCAGCGTCGCAACCAGGTCCGCCTCATCCGCCGCCACCATGGCAATGCGCAAGGCGATGGAATTGGGCTTGTCGACCGTGACCAGGTCGCGGTCCTCCCGCGGCAGGCTGTCGGTCGGCACGCGTGATCCGGAGAAGATCGCCCGGGTCGAAGCACGAAGCGCCTCGCCGTTGCGCCATGCCCCTTGACCCGCCACCGCGATCCACTCCTCGCCGCGGGCCGGCGCCGCCAGCATGCCGATCAGCGGACGACCGGCGCTGATCAGCGCCACCGATATGCACCACCCGCTTCGCCCACGCACAAAATCGCGCGTGCCGTCGATCGGGTCGACCAGCCAGATCAACCCACGGTCGGTGCGCGAGACATCATCGGCAGTCTCTTCCGACAACCATCCGGCAGCAGGCAGCAGCGCGCACAGTTCGCGCTTGAGAAATGCGTCGACCGCCATGTCGGCAGCGCTGACCGGATTGCCGGGCGTCTTCTCCCACATCTCCACCGCATGGCCATCGCCCGGCCATGCGCCTTGCGCGATGCGCGCGGCTTCACGGACGATTTCTTCGAGGCGAATGCGGTCAATCATGGAAATCCGTCAGGAGACCCTGCCTATTAATCATGAAATCATCGCTATGCCCATTACACCGAAAGTCTGCTTTGCAAGATGGGCAGATCATGCTTATGCGCGGGCCAAACGATTCCTGCCGAGCCAAGCAAAGGAAACTCACTCCCGATGAATATCCACGAATACCAGGCCAAGGAACTGCTCGCGAAATACGGCATCGGCATTCCGGCCGGCCACGCCGCGCTCACCGTCGAAGAAGCGGTCGACGCTGCGAAACAGCTGCCCGGACCGCTCTATGTGGTGAAGGCGCAGATCCACGCGGGCGGGCGCGGCAAGGGCAAGTTCAAGGAGCTGGGTCCGGACGCCAAGGGCGGTGTCCGCCTCGCCAAGTCGGTGGAGGAAGTCGAGGCCAATGCGAAGGAAATGCTCGGCAATACGCTGGTGACGATCCAGACCGGCGATGCGGGCAAGCAGGTCAACTGCCTCTACGTCACCGACGGGGTCGACATCGCCAAGGAATACTACCTCTCGATGCTGGTCGACCGCGCATCGGGCCGCGTGGCCATGATCGTCTCGACCGAAGGCGGGATGGACATCGAGGAAGTCGCCCACTCGACGCCCGAGAAGATCACCACCATCACCATCGACCCGGCGCAGGGCTTCATGCCGCATCACGGGCGCGCGGTGGCCTTCGCGCTCAAACTGTCGGGCGACCTCAACAAGCAGGCGCAGAAGCTCGCCAAGCAGCTTTACACCGCCTTCATGGACCTCGATTGCGAGATGCTCGAGATCAACCCGCTGGTCGAAACGGAGGACGGCAATCTCCTCGTCCTCGACACCAAGATGAGCTTCGACGGCAATGCGCTGTTCCGCCACAAGGACGTCGAAGCGCTGCGCGACGTGACCGAGGAAGATCCGGCCGAAGTCGAAGCAAGCGAATACGACCTCGCCTATATCAAGCTCGACGGCAACATCGGCTGCATGGTCAATGGCGCGGGCCTGGCCATGGCGACGATGGACATCATCAAGCTCAACGGCGCCTTCCCGGCCAATTTCCTCGATGTGGGTGGCGGTGCCAGCCGCGAGAAGGTGACGGCCGCGTTCAAGATCATCCTCAAGGATCCGGCGGTCGAAGGCATTCTCGTCAATATCTTCGGCGGGATCATGAAGTGCGACGTGATCGCTGACGGGATCGTCGCCGCCGCCAAGGACGTGAACCTCTCGGTTCCCCTGGTGGTCCGTCTCGAAGGCACGAACGTCCAGCAGGGCAAGGACATTCTCGAGAATTCGGGCTTGCCGATCGTCAGCGCCGACGACCTCGGCGATGCTGCCCGCAAGATCGTGGCCGAAGTGAAGCAGGCGGCTTGATTACAAGCGCCGTCACGACCTGCCGCCTAACAAAAGAGCGGGCCTTCGCATGAAGGTCCGCTCTTGTAGTTTGAGTGCCGAAGGAACAGTAGGGGTCCGAAGCACATTGAAGGTTCAGACTCGCCGGAGGCTTGCTTGACGTTTACGTAAACGCAAGCTAGGTCCGCGGCGAATGATTCTAGAGAGGAAGGTACTCCGATGAAAATCCTCGTGCCCGTGAAGCGGGTGATCGACTACAACGTGAAGCCGCGCGTCAAGGCCGACGGCTCGGGCGTGGATCTGGCCAACGTCAAGATGAGCATGAACCCGTTCGACGAGATCGCGGTCGAAGAGGCGATCCGTATCAAGGAAGCGGGCAAGGCCGAGGAAATCATCGCGGTCTCGATCGGCCCGGCCAAGGCGCAGGAAACTCTGCGCACCGCGCTCGCCATGGGCGCCGACCGCGCGATCCTCGTGCAGGTCGACGACGATGTGGATGTCGAACCGCTGGCCGTCGCCAAGATCCTCAAGGCGATCGCCGACGAAGAGCAGCCAGGCATCGTGATGCTCGGCAAGCAGTCGATTTCGGACGACAGCAACCAGACCGGCCAGATGCTGGCTGCGCTGATGGGCCGGCCGCAGGGTACCTTCGCCAATACGGTCGAGGTCGAAGGCGACAGCGTCACCGTGAAGCGCGAAGTCGATGGCGGCCTCGAGACGGTCAAGCTCTCGCTCCCCGCGATCGTCACCACCGACCTGCGCCTCAACGAGCCGCGCTATGCTTCGCTGCCCAACATCATGAAGGCCAAGCAGAAGCCGCTCGATAACAAGACCCCCGCAGACTTCGGCGTCGACACCACGCCGCGGCTCAAGACCACCAATGTGGCCGAACCGCCGGTCCGCCAGGCCGGGATCAAGGTCGCCGACGTCGACGAACTCGTCGCCAAGATCAAAGCGCTCGGCATCGCCTGAGCTTCTTGGACGAAGAAAGGATCACACACATGAAAACGCTCGTCTGGGTCGAACACGACAATAACGAGATGAAGGATGCGACGCTGGCAGCGGTTACCGCCGCCTCGCAGCTTGGCGAAGTGCACCTGCTGGTCGCCGGCCAGGGCTGCGGCGGCGTCGCGGAGCAGGCCGCCAAGGTCGCGGGCGTGGGCAAAGTCCATGTCGCCGACGATGCCGCCTATGCCAATGCGCTGGCCGAGAACATCGCGCCGCTGGTGGCTGACCTTATGGGTCACCACGATGCCTTCATCTGCCCCGCCACCACCACCGGCAAGAACATCGCGCCGCGCGTCGCTGCGCTGCTCGACGTGATGCAGATCTCGGACATCTTGTCGGTCGAAGGCGACAAGACCTTCACCCGGCCGATCTATGCCGGCAACGCGATTGCCACGGTCGAATCCTCCGATCCCAAGCTGGTCATCACCGTACGCGGCACAGCGTTTGAGAAGGCCGCGACCGAAGGCGGTTCAGGCACGGTCGAGACCGTCTCGGGGCCGGGCGATGCCGGCCTGTCGAGCTTCGTCGGCGCCGAGCTTGCCGAAAGCGAACGCCCCGAGCTGACCAGCGCGAAAGTCATCGTATCGGGTGGCCGCGCGCTCAAGGATGCGGCGACTTTCGAGGAAGTCATCACGCCTCTGGCGGACAAGCTCGGCGCGGGCATCGGCGCTTCGCGCGCTGCGGTCGATGCGGGCTATGTCCCCAACGACTACCAGGTCGGCCAGACCGGCAAGATCGTGGCTCCCGAAGTCTACATCGCCATCGGTATCTCGGGCGCGATCCAGCACCTTGCCGGCATGAAGGACTCCAAGACCATCATCGCGATCAACAAGGACGAGGACGCGCCGATCTTTCAGGTGGCCGACATCGGCCTCGTCGCCGACCTGTTCAAGGCCGTGCCGGAACTGACCGAAAAGCTGTAACATTCAGTTTTTCTGAAGTTGTTTGAGACCTCCGGTAGGCTAATAAGCTTGCCGGAGGTTTCTCATATGGGTCGCTGGTCAGTATTCTTTCTTGCTCTGGTGGGCGGGTTTTTTTCGTCAACGCCGGTTAAGGCCGAGGAGGCTGGCGACACCGTCGTGCTTCAACCAAGCACTCCTTGGGTGCTCGACTTCGCCGATTCCGGTTGTCGCCTCAACCGCTACTTCGGTCCGCCTGAGTATCGGCACCTGCTCTACTTCGAAACGTCGACTCCGACCGACAATCCCACTCTGATGGTCGGGGGGCCCAGCATCAAGTTCCTTCAGCCGAAACAACCCGTCGTAGTCGGCTTTGGGGACGAGTGGAGTCCTGAGAAAAGGCAAATCCTCTGGGGCGAGATCAAGGATATTGGATCAAGCTTCCAACTCTGGACCAGCTTTCCAAACGAGGCCGAGAAAAACGGATCCAGCGAGAAGGCGAAATCGGATGAAACCCTCGGGATCGAAAGAATCGATCTTGAAGCGACTGCCAAGATCACCCAACTGACGCTCTCACAAGCGAAAAGCAGGATCGTTCTCGAGACCGGAGGCATGAAGCAGGCATTTGAGGCGCTGAATCAATGCTCGCAGGACCTGATCCGTCATTGGGGGCTCAATCTTGAGCAGCACAAGGCATACTCGGACCGCCCATCCTTGCGCGATAACGATCGCATAGTTCGTGGCCTTATCAGGACTGTGTTGAAGGAAGTCGAAGATAGCGACTTCGCCGCTGTCTATGCACTAACGTTCATAGTGGAAAAGGATGGAACAACCTCCAACTGCATTCTTCACAGGAAGTCACTGACCGACTTGGATTTCAAGAAGGCCTGCGACTACATGAAGCGTCGAGCACGTTTCGAACCCGCACGTGACATGACGGGAAGCGCTATGCGCTCGTATTACACGACAATGCTATCCCACAGACCTCACTGAACTGCGACTTCGGACGGCCAGCTAAGCCGCCAGCAGTTTCGCGCAATTGCGGAAGGTCCGCCGCGTGATTTGCCGGTGCCGCTCCCGCATGGCGCGGTCGGGTGCCATGTCGCCGTCTTCGCCGAAGATGCTGTGCAAGACGATACTGCGCTCCTCCGTTGGCGCGTCGAGCCGTTCGAGCAGCTTGGCGAGCATGCTACCCGCGAGATGATCGCTCGCGCCGCTTTCGGTGCGGGCCAGGGATTCCTCGTCCACGATCTCGAATATCGCGTTGCCCTCTCCCGCTGCGGCCCCGAGCCCTTCCAGCGACACTGTGCGCGCGCTTGCCGAACGGGCGCTCTGGCGCTGGTCGAGCCGGACCCGGTGGCGGAGGCTCTGCAACTCGCCGCGCAATTGCCAGGTCACATGGGTGGTGAAGCGCGCCTTGCCCGGATCGTAGCTTTCGAGCGCGCGAAACACGCCAATTGCGCAGGCTTGCTCGGCGTCCTCGCGCCAGTCTGCGAGGCCGTAGGTGCGGATGAGATGGCCGATGCGCGGGGCCAGCAGTTCCAGCAGCACTGCAAATCGCGCCTCCCACCGAGCGGCCTCGACATTGCCCGGCGCGGGCCGGACACCCATCTGCGCCACCTGTCGCTCCAGCGCGCTTCCCGAAACACCCATGACCAGCCTCCTTTCCTCAGGAGGTGCTGGCTAACCCCGCCGTGCTGACCGCGGGCCTCATCCCGATCTAGGTACTGTCCCGTATGAGCAATCGCGCCGGATGCGGTGCGGTGGTTCGGCGCGCGACCGGTCGATCTTGCGAGGCGGTAAGGCGCCGGGCGCTCCCAAGTGCCGCGTCGAGGTCGCCCGAGAGGATCGCGGCGGCACAGAGCGAACATTCCGATTGTGCTTCATGCGTTCGCATTTGCGCCACCGCCCGGCCAAGTAGGTCGAACAGCGGTTTGCGCCGGGCTTCGAGCCCGTTCTCCGCCAGGCTCGCTTCGATCAGCAGGAGGTAGAGCTCGCGGGTCAGTTCCACGGCCGGGCGATCAGGCCACAGCCCTCGTCCGGTCAGGACGAAGCCACCCGAACCGACCTCGAACCAGCAGGGGGTCACCGCGGTAACCAGCGCGCCGTTGACGACCGCCTGCGCGCCAGTGTCGAGACGCACTTCGCTCGGGAGCGGAGGTGGGATCACGCGTTTCATGGCAGCATTGTAGAGAGCGGCCCGGGCGGTCGGGGCCAATAGGCAGCTTTACCTAATCGGTCAGAACAGGCCGTCGATGAAGTGCAGCGTTAGCCCCACCAGGCCGCCGACCAGCGTGCCGTTGATGCGGATGAACTGGAGGTCGCGCCCCACCGCGCTCTCGATTCGCCCGGTGATGGTGACGGCGTCCCAGCGCTTGACCGTTTCCGAGACCAGCTGGACGATCTGCGCGCCATAGCGGGTGGCGATCCCCACCGCAGTGCGGCGCGCGAAACGGTTGATCTGGTGCTGGAGCCGAACGTCCTCCTGCAGCGCCTTGCCCAGTTCGGCCAGGCCCTTTCGCATTTCCTCGCCGAGCGCGCTTTCGGGGTCGCGGGCGCGGCGGATAAGAGACTGGCGAATGCGTTCCCACACGCCCAGCCACCACTCGGTGACCGCCGGATTCTCGATCAACTCGCGCTTCATCTCCTCGACGCGTTCGCGGGTCTTGGGATCGTGCTGCAGGTCCTGTGCGAGCTTTTCCAGCCCCTCCTCGATCTTGGAGCGCAATGGATGCTGTGGGTCGACCAGCACCTCGGCCAGCAGCTTGTAGAGCCCGTCGAGCACCGAGGCGGAGATGCGCTCGTCGAGGCCGGTCCAGCGCAGCACGGCGTTGGCGCGGTTATGGATGACCTCGCGGACGGTCTCCTCATTGTCCTCGAGCGTGAGGCCGGCCCAGCGGATGAAACCGTCCATCAGCGGCATGTGCCGATTGTCGGCAATGGCCGTTTCAAGCATGCGTCCGAGCAGCGGGGAGATGTCGATCTTGGCGACCTGGCTGGCGAGCCCGCTGCGCACCTGGTTGCCGAGCCGGTCGGGGTCGAGCGATTCGAGCACCTCGGCCAGCAGCTCGGCCGCGCCGCCGGTGATGCGCGAGGGGTTGTCGACACTGCTCTCCGGATCGCGCGGTGCGACGAGGAAATCGCCCAGTGCAGCGGCGACGTTCATTCCCTGCATGCGCCGCGCGACCACCGCGGGAGTGAGGAAATTCTCGCGCAGGAACTGCGCCATCGTGTCGGCAATACGGTCCTTGTTCTCGGGGATGATCGCGGTGTGCGGGATCGGAATGCCGAGCGGGTGGCGGAACAGCGCGGTTACCGCAAACCAGTCCGCCAGCCCGCCGACCATCGCCGCTTCGGCGAAGGCGTTCAAATAACCCATGCCTGGGTGCAGCGGGAGGTACTGCTTCGACAGGAAGTACAGCACCGCCATCACGACCAGCAATCCGGTTGCAGTCCAGCGCATCCGGCGGGCCCGATCAACCGTCAGCGGCTCACCGCCGAGGGTGTAGGCAAGAGGCTTGGCGCCGGTCATACCAGCTGAGCGTTACTCGGCAGGTTCGGGCCCTGCAAGCTCGCCGTCGCCTCCCCGCTCGCCGCGCGCTTCGTCGCCGGGGCGATAGGTCAGGAAGCGATTGCGCATCCACGGCCCGACCCGTTTCTCGAAACCGTCGGCGAGGCTGAATCCGGCGGGCACGATAAGCAGGGTGAGGACGGTCGACATGATCAGGCCGCCGATCACCACCGTGCCCATCGGCGCGCGCCAGGCACCGTCACCCGAGAGCGAAATCGCGGTCGGGATCATGCCTGCGGTCATGGCAACGGTCGTCATGACGATCGGCTGGGCGCGCTTGTGGCCGGCCTCCATGATCGCGTCGAGCTTGCGCGTCCCGGTCGCCATTTCCTCGATCGCGAAGTCGATCAGCAGGATGGAGTTCTTCGAGACAATCCCCAGCAACAGCAGGATGCCGATCAGCACCGGCAGCGAGGTTGGCTGGCCGACCAGCCAGACCAGGAAGATCCCGCCAAGCGGCGCGAGCGCCAGCGAGGTCATGTTCACCAGCGGCGACATGAAGCGCTTGTAGAGCAGCACCAGCACGGCGAAGACCAGCAGGATCCCGGAGATCAACGCGACACTGAAGTTCTCGAGCAGTTCCTGCTGCAGCTCGTCGGCTCCCACGGCATCGCGGATCACGCCCTGGGGCAGACTGGTCAGCGTCGGCAGCTTGTTGATCTCGTCCATCGCGTTGCCGCGCAGGACACCCTCGGCCAGATCGGCCCCGATGAAGACGCGGCGGTTCTGGTTGTAGCGCTGGATCGACGTCGGGCCTGCACCGAACGAAATATCGGCCACTCGGCCGAGTGGAACCGATCCGCCGGTGGCGATCGGCACCGGCAGGTTCTCGATCGTCGAAAGGTCGCGCCGCGACGAGATGGGCAGCTTGACCCGGATCGGGATCTGGCGGTCGGACAGCGAGAACTTCGCCGCGTTCTGTTCGATCTCGCCCATGGTCGCGATTCGGATGGCCTGGCTCAGGGCCACCGTGCTCACGCCCAGTTCCGAAGCGAGGTCGGGCCGCGGGCGGATAATGATCTCGGGCCGCGGGATGTCGCCGCTGATGCGCGGCGCGACGATCGAATCGAGGCGCCTCATTTCCTCGACCAGCTCCGCTGCGGTCTGGTTGAGCAACTTGGGGTCGGAACCGGCGAGCATGATCGTCAGGTCGCGCCCACTGCCGCCGCCGCCCGGACCGTTCTGGCTCTGGAAACGCACGCGCGCGTCGGGGATCTGGGCCAGCACAGGTGCCAGACCGCGCTCGAATTCGGACGAGGTCTTCTCCCGCTCCTTCTTGAGCGTGATGTAGATCGTTGCCCGTCCGCCATCGCGCACGCGCTCAAGAGCGCGCTCGACCTCGGGTTGTTGGTAGAGCAGGTCGGCGACGCTGTCCGCGACTGCCTCGGTTGATGCGAGGGTGGTCCCCGGCACCATCTCGATCTCGATCTGGCTGTTGTCGTCGTTGATCTCGGGGTCGAACTGGAACGGCGTGCTCATGAACAGCAGGATCGTGATCATGAACGCGAAGTAGCCGAGGCCGAGCATCCACACGCGATGGTCGTAGAAGCGCGCTTCGAGATATCGCCACGATTGATGCAGCCGGGTGCCGAACAGACGCGTCAGCCAGCGCGGAACTGCGAGCAATGCCAGCACCACGCCGAAGCCAAGCGCAACGACAAAGGCCAGTTCGAGAATCAGGACGATCCGGCTGAGGAGGAAGCCGATGCCATCGGTGGCCGTGAGGCCGATCGCAGCGGTCAGCTTGCCCGGAATGTCGGCGTTGGACATCGGCCCCCAGGCCGAGAAGACGATGATCCCGGGGACTACGATCAGCAGCAGGATCAGGAGGATAAACGACAGCACATAGAGCCAGCGATGCTTCGGTCCGGGCAGGCCTTCGCGCCGCGCATGCAGCTTGCCACGATCGAGCGACCAGCCCAGGATTTCCATGTAGCGGTCCATCCACTTGCCCCCGCCGTGGTCCGCCACGCCCTTGGCCTGGAGGAAGTAGGCGGCGAGCATCGGGGTGATCATGCGGGCGACGGCAAGGCTCATCAGCACGGCGGCAACGACCGTCAGGCCGAAGTTCTTGAAGAACTGGCCGGTCACGCCGGGCATCAGGCCCACCGGGAGGAACACCGCGACGATACAGAAGGAAGTCGCAACCACCGCAAGGCCGATTTCGTCTGCCGCGTCGATCGACGCCTGGTAGGCCGACTTGCCCATGCGCATGTGGCGCACGATATTCTCGATCTCGACGATGGCATCATCGACCAGCACGCCGGCGACGAGGCCCAGCGCAAGAAGCGAGAGGAAATTGAGGTTGAACCCCAGAAGGTCCATGAACCAGAAGGTGGGGATGGCCGAAAGCGGGATCGCAATGGCCGAGATCACCGTCGCGCGCCAGTCGCGCAGGAAGAAGAACACCACGACCACGGCGAGGATTGCACCCTCGATCATGGCCGCAATCGAGCTTTCGTACTGATCTTCGGTATATTTGACGGTGTTGAACAAGGGAATGAAGCGAACCGAGGCGTTTTCCTTCTCGATCGCTGCGATGATCTCCTTGGCCTCGTCGAAGACCGTCACGTCGGAAGCGCCCTTGGCGCGCGACATGAAGAAGTTCACGACTTCCTTGTCGCGCACCTTGCTGATCGAGGTCCGTTCGGAATAGCCGTCGCGCACCGTGGCGACATCCGACAGCTTGATCGCGCGGCCGCCGCCAAGCTGGATCTGCCGCTGCGACAGCTGGTAGGCGGTGTCGTTGTTGCCGAGGACGCGGACCGACTGGCGGGTCCCGCCGACTTCGGCCACGCCGCCGCCGGCGTCGAGATTGTCCTGGCGCAGCAGCGCGTTGATCTGCCCCGCAGTCACCCCGAGCGCCTGCATCTTGGCCGGATCGAGGATCACCTCGATCTCGCGATCGACCCCGCCGAAGCGACCCACGTCAGCCATGCCTTCGACCGACAACAGGCGCTTGGCCACAACGTCATCGATGAACCAGCTCAGCTGTTCGATGGTCATGTCGCTGGTTTCGACGGCATAGATGCCGAGGAAGCCGCCCGCGATCTCGACCTTGTTGATACGCGGTTCGAGAATGCCGTCGGGCAGGCTGCCGCGCACCGTATCGACCGCGTTCTTCACTTCGGCGACGGCGTCATTGGGGTCGGTGCCGATCTCGAATTCGACGAAGGTGTTGGAATTGCCCTCCGACGCGGTCGACGAAAGGTTGCGCACGCCGTTGAGCGACCGGATTGCGGATTCGACCCGCTGCGTGATCTGGTTCTCGATCTCGGTCGGAGCGGCGCCTGGCTGCGAAATGGTGACGTTGACGCCCGGGAACTCGACGTCGGGATTGTTCACCACGTCCATCCGGGCAAAACTGAGGATACCCGCAAGCAGAAGCGCGACGAACGCAACCATGGGAATGACCGGGTTGCGGATCGACCACGCCGAGATGTTGCGGAAATCCATGGTTATTCTCCCGATGCCTTCTCAAGCTTCGGATTGACCGACTCGCCTTCGTTGAGGAAGCCGCCGGCGCGCAGGACGACCCGTTCGGTCCCGTTCAGACCCTGGGTCACGGCAACGCCGCTGCCCGAGACGAAGCCCGTCGTCACGCCGCGCCGTTCGACCTTGTCGTCCTTGCCAATGATATAGACATAGCTGCCTTCGCTGTCCGACAGGATCGCGCTTTCCGGCAGCATCGGGGCGACCACGGTGCCGCTCTTGATCGTCGCCTTGGCAAAGCCGCCCGGACGCAGTCCCGGGGCGTAGCTGAGTGCGACGCGCGCCACGCCGAGGCGCGACTGCGGATCGATGGTCGGCTCGACCTGCCACACCTGCCCGGTGTAAGCCGTTTCGACCCCGACCGGTGAAACCTCGGCCTGGACGCCCGGTGCGAGCTTGACGAGATCGCCTTCGCCGACCCGCGCCATCAACTCCATTTCGCCACCCTTGGCGATGCGGAACAGTGTGCCCGAAGCACCGCCGACGACTTGACCGGGTTCGACATTGCGTTCGAGCAGCAGGCCCGATGCCGGTGCCACTATGTTGAGCCGGGCATTGCGGGCGAGCAATTCGTTATACTGTGCGCGCGCGACTTCAACCCGGGCGCGGGCCGCATCGCGGGTCGCGGTCAGGCGGTCGACGTCGGCCTTGGAAATGAAGCCGCGTTCGACAAGCTGCAGCGCGCGGTCGAGATTGCTTTGCGCCAGCTGCGCATCCGCCTGAGCGACCTGGACCTGGGCCGAGGCGCTGCGCGCCTGCTGGCTCTGGACCGAACGGTCGATCGAGGCGAGCACCTGGCCCGCGCGCACCCACTGGCCCTGTTCGACCGGGACCGATACCACGCGACCGCCCTCGCCCACGACGCCGACCGGCATCTCGCGCCGTGCCGCGATCGTTCCGGTGGCATTGATTTCGGCATCGATGGTGGTGCGGCCAGGGACGACCACCGTCACCGTGGGGGCCTGCGAGCGGTCATCGCCGACAGGCGCCTCATTGCCGGTCAGCAACAGGAACGCGACAATGGCGAGAATGGCCGCAGCCAACCCGCCGATGACGAGCCATTTCCTGCGGCTCGAACCCTCGGCCTGGCCATATCCCTCGAGACTGGACGTCACGCCACGATCGGCATCAGCTGTAATTCTTGTATCGTAATTCATGGCCGATCCTTTGGGGCCCTCGGAAATGCAGAGGGTGTGTTAGACTCATAACTCACCGCGCGCAATCCCTATTAGTCACGCCCTTGTGGCGGGGCAATGCGTCGCTCGACGAGCGACATTGCTTCCCGACGAGGGGCTTAAGGCAGGGCTGATACCACAAATACGAAGGGCGGAGCAGCCAAAGCTGCCCCGCCCCATGTGATTTCAGCGTCTTTTTCGGTTGTTACCGTACGCGACCACGCTGGATCAGGTTGACGATGCCGAGCAGAACCACGGCGCCGACCACAGCGATAACCAGTCCGACGAGCGAGAATTCCTGCACGCTGCCGCCGATGCCGAGCAACGGGCGCGCGATAAGATTGCCGACCACAGAGCCGACACAGCCAACGACGATATTCCAGAAGATGCCCATCGAGGCATCGCGATTCATGACGAGGCTAGCTAGCCAACCGGCAACGCCGCCTACGATAAGCGCAATAATCCAACCCATAACCCTACTCCTCCTGTTATTCGGGTACTTGGAGCTACAAACGGCTAGGAATGCAAGCCGTTCCCGGAGGCGCAGTCGATGTTACAATGGGATGTGCGACCGAGATGGACTTCCTACCTGAAACTGCGCCCTGCAGAAACAGGCCCTTAGTCGTGCCGTCGGCTTTGA
Organism: Altererythrobacter sp. CAU 1644; assembly: GCF_029623755.1. NCBI lineage: Bacteria > Pseudomonadati > Pseudomonadota > Alphaproteobacteria > Sphingomonadales > Erythrobacteraceae > Altererythrobacter > Altererythrobacter arenosus. The sequence goes on along the minus strand of NZ_CP121106.1, from coordinate 1,355,880 downwards.
TCCTGCCTCGACACGAGGCCAAGCGACGCAGCAACGGTTTCGGCCAGTGCGGCACCGAAATCGCGCGGCGAGTAGCCGAAGCTGTCAAGGAATAGCGAGCTGTCCATGCGTGAGTTGCCTGGTCGGCGCGCGCGCGACGGATAGGCGATAGAGCAAATCGGGTTCACAGCGCAGGTCGGGCCGCCCAGTTGCCGACTTTGGCGAAGTATCGCTACGGCGAATTCCGCCCGGGATAACGCCGTTTGACCGGCAAGATGGTAGGTCCGGTTCGATCCCCGCCTCGCAGCCATGTCCCACTGGCGCGTGATTGTCAGCAAGGCGCGTGCGACATCCACGGCCGACGTGGGATTGCCGAATTGATCATCCACCACACTGACCTCGCCTCGTTCGGTCGCCAAACCAAGTATCGTTTTGACGAAATTCTTTCCGAAAGGGCTGTGGAGCCAGGACGTTCGAAGGATGCAATGATCAGCGCCCGAAGCTGCCAGCGACTGCTCGCCTGCCAGCTTGCTCTCCCCATAGGCGTTCACAGGACCGACAGGATCCTCCTCGCGCCAAGGGCGCGTTCCCTCTCCCGAGAACACGTAATCGGTGGATAGATGGATTACCCGCGCGCCCATCCGATACGCACAGTGGCCGATCACGCCAGGCGCCCTTGCGTTGATGGCCATTGCCAGTTCGGGCTCATCTTCGGCGCGCTCGACGTCGGTGTAGGCGGCCGCACTGAAGATAATGTCTGGCTGCGTCCTATCGATCGTGCGTTCGATACTTCTCGCGTCGGCCAGGTCGAACTCCGGGCGGGCGGCGAACATCACTTGGTGCCCGTGCAGCTCCGGTACGAGCAATGGCGATGCTAGGGATCTCGCGACCTGTCCGTCTCTCCCGGTTACAAGAATTCGCGCCATCTGCCTCAGCCGAACCCAACGCGCTCGCCGGCATTTTTTCCCGAGCGGATCGGCGCCCACCACCACTGGTTATCGAGATACCAGTCGACCGTCATTTCGAGCCCGCGGGCAAAACCAACCTCCGGTCTCCAGCCGAGCTCGCGCTCTATCCTGGTCGGTTCGATCGCATAGCGCCGATCATGACCGGGACGGTCTGCTACCATCGCGATGAGCTCGCTGTAGGACCTACCATCGCCACGAGGCACTTTCGCATCGAGGCGTTCGCAGATTGCCTCGACTACGGCGAGATTGGTGCGTTCCTGCCTTGCCCCAACGTTATAGCTTGTCCCGACCGACCCTCTCGTCAGCACAGCCTCAAGTGCTGCTGCGTGATCATCGATATATATCCAGTCGCGAATGTTCAGACCCGACCCGTAGATGGGAATCGCCTTTCCTTCCAAGGCGTTGAGAACAGCGAGCGGGATCAGCTTCTCGGGGAATTGGTAAGGTCCGTAATTGTTCGCGCAATTGGAAAGAACAATGGGGAAGCCGTATGTCGCATGCCACGCGCGCACGAAGTGGTCGCTCGCCGCCTTGGAGGCCGCGTAGGGAGAGCGGGGCGCGTATGGCGTTTCCTCGCTGAACGGAGAACCATCGAAAGGCAGATCTCCGAAGACTTCGTCGGTCGAGACGTGATGGAAGCGAAACGCTTCGCGGCGCGGCATATCGAGTTCGCGCCAGTACTCGAGCGCCGCGTCGAGCAAGCCGCAGGTCCCAACGACATTGGTTTGAACGAATTCCGCCGGGCCGTCGATCGACCGGTCGACGTGGCTTTCAGCAGCAAGGTGCATCACCGCCTCGATCCGCTCCTCGCGAAGCAGGTTCGAGACCAGCGCACGGTCGGCAATGTCGCCCTGCACAAACCGATGGTTCGGCGAAGCGGCAACGGCCTTCAAGCTTGAGAGATTCCCGGCATAAGTCAGCTTGTCGAGAGTCACGACGTGCCGCCCCTTGCCTACGAGCCTGCGAACCACCGCCGATCCAATGAATCCTGCTCCTCCGGTTACGAGAATCCTCTGCATCAGCCTGCCATCTCGTCACTGCGGAAGGGGCTGTCGATTTCGCGCAAGAACAGCGCATCCGAGTCTTTCTCAGACAATGTCACCTCCACTCCAGGATCGGGCCACGGAATTGCAAGATCCGGATCGTTCCAGCGAAGGGTTCTCTCGTGCTCGGCCGACCAATGAGCGCTCACCTTGTAAAGCACCTCGGTATCGGGTTCGAGCGTCATATAACCGTGCGCGAAGCCGATCGGCACCAGCAACTGGTTCCACGCTTCGGCCGAAAGCTCGAGCGTCACGCTCGTGCCGTAAGTCCGAGACCCGCGCCGTAGATCGACCGCGACGTCGAGGATCGCGCCGCGTGTTACCCTTACAAGCTTGTTTTGCGCGAAAGGCGGGATCTGGAAATGCAGTCCGCGAACCGTTCCCGGCAGCGCGGAATAGGCATGATTGTCCTGCACCCAAGCTATTTCAATGCCCTCACAGGCTAATTCAGCGTGATTGAATACTTCGGAAAAGAACCCCCGCTCGTCGTCGAACTTCGAGGGCACAATTTCCATCAGTTCGGGAATTGCAAGGCGCCTGATGCTCGTCACATTCGCCCCGCGATCAACTTGCGCAGGTAGGCGCCATAGGTGGTAGCATCGAACTTGTGCGCCCTCGCCGCAACGGCCTCATCGTCCAGCCAGCCTTGTCGCCAGGCGACTTCCTCGAGGCAGGCGATCTTGATCCCGGTGCGCTTCTCGATTGTCTGAACGAAACTCGATGCTTCGTGGAGGCTTTCGTGCGTCCCGGTGTCGAGCCAGGCATAGCCACGGCCCAATTGGGTGACATTTAGCCTGCCTTGTTCGAGGTAGTGGCGGTTTACGTCGGTAATCTCCAATTCTCCGCGTGGCGAAGGGCGGATGGACCTTGCGACCTCGACCACATCCTTGTCGTGGAAATAGAGCCCGGTCACAGCCCAGTCGGACTGGGGGACAGCAGGCTTCTCCTCGATGCTGGTAGCCCGACCGTCTCCTGCGTCGAAGGTGACGACGCCGTAGCGGCCCGGGTCATCGACCTGGTAGGCGAAGATACTCGCGCCTCCGCCCATTGCAGCTTCAGCCGCCAATCGAAATTTGGTCCCGAGCTTTTCGCCGTAGTAAATGTTGTCGCCGAGGATCAGCGCACTTGGTCCGCCGGCGAGGAAATCCGCCCCGATCAGAAAGGCTTCCGCAATCCCGCCGGGTTCGGCCTGTTCGGCATAGGACAGTTCAATTCCGAAATCCGCGCCATCGCCGAGCAACTCGCGAAAGCGGGGGAGATCGCGGGGTGTCGAGATGATGAGGATTTGACGGATCCCCGCAAGCATCAGCACCGACAGCGGGTAATAGATCATCGGTTTGTCGAAGATTGGCAGCAGCTGTTTCGACAGGGACACAGTGGCGGGATAGAGCCTTGTGCCATTTCCCCCTGCCAGAATGATGCCCTTCACGGCGAAGCTCCTCCACCGCCCCGGGGCCAAATGCGACCCGGTGAGCGGTTCGGCGTGCTATAGCGTGCTGCGGCTTCCGATCCACCTTCAGGCGAGATGGATTGCTGAAGTTTCCGCAGTTCTGCGCAGCCCGACCGACGAGATAACAGACATAGAGCGAATACAGAAAGCGGAGCCGCCCAAGGGCGCGCCGCTTCAACGCTTCTCAAGAATTTCTTGTATCAGTACTTGAGCTGGCGCTCGTAGAGGTCGCGGTAGTGCTGGATACGCGTGACACGCAGGCCCTGCATGCCCGAACGGTCGACCGCACGCTGCCACGAAGCGAATTCTTCGAGCGTCAGATTGTAGCGCTCGAGCACTTCGTCGATCGTCAGCAGCCCACCGTTAACGGCTGCAACGACCTCGGCCTTGCGCCGCACCACCCACCGCTTGGTGTTCGGCGACGGAAGGTCGGCGATCGTCAACGGCTCCCCGAGCGGGCCGATAACCTGTGCAGGTCGAATGTTTTGGTTTTCGATCATCTATTTCTCTCGGTCGCCTGTTGCCGCGTCACCTTCGCTATCGACGTCCATGCGCCGGGTAGATTTGCAATGCCCTAAAGCATCAAGGTTAACAGCCTGTTTTCCATCCCCCAGCTCGGCAAAGAAGCCTGCGGCAGCATCGCCGAAACTGGCAACGAAAGTCGCACTGTCCCGCCGCAGAACCTGGCGCAGGTCGCGTGCGGCGTTGATGCGAGCGGTGAGCTCGCTCCAGCCGATCGCCCTGAGCGCGGTACCGTCGCCATGCGGAATCGAAGCCGCTGAGATGGGGTTTCCTTCGAACATGAGAGGCGTTCTACATCCGCGCACCTCAACATACGGTAAATCCGCAATTTACCCGGCCTTAGTAATAAGCCGGGGTCGCGGAGTGAGCGTTCACGCGGGTTCACTCTCGGCGCGCTTGCCTCTGGATATGGGCGCGCGGCGCGTGTAAGGGCCGCCCGTCCATGACCGACATGCCGATCTTTTCCGCCGGGCTCGATGCCGCGGCCCTGTTCGACCTGCCCAAGCCGGCGGGCGAAAGCCGCATCGTCGTGGCGATGAGCGGGGGGGTCGATTCGTCGGTGGTGGCGGCGCTCGCGGCGGCCAGTGGAGCCGAAGTGATCGGTATCACGCTCCAGCTCTATGATTATGGCGCAGCGACGGGCCGCAAGGGCGCCTGCTGCGCGGGCGACGATATCCACGACGCGCGGCAGGTCGCCGATCGTCTCGGCATTGCGCATTACGTGTTCGACCACGAGAGCGCCTTTCGCGAAGAAGTGGTCGAGCAGTTCGCCGACGAGTACCTAGCCGGACGCACCCCCGTACCCTGTATTCGCTGCAATATGGGGCCAAAGTTCACGGATCTGTTCCGCATGGCGCGGGAACTGGGCGCAGATTGTCTGGCAACAGGGCACTATGTCCGCCGCGTGATGGGTGCGGCAGGGCCCGAACTGCACCGCGCCGAGGATCTTTCGCGCGACCAGTCCTACTTCCTCTATGCGACGACCGAGGACCAGCTCGACTATCTGCGTTTTCCCTTGGGCGGCCTGCCCAAGACCGAGGTGCGGCGGCTGGCCGAGGAAGCAGGGCTGCGCAATGCGGCGAAGCCTGACAGCCAGGACATCTGTTTCGTGCCCGACGGTGACTACGCCAAGATCGTCAAGAAGCTGCGGCCCGAAGGCGGGAGGCCGGGCGCGATCGTCCATGCCCAGAGCGGCGAGACACTGGGCGAGCACAAGGGCATCGTCCACTACACTGTCGGCCAGCGTCGCGGGCTCGAGATCGGGGGACAGCCCGAACCGCTCTATGTGGTCGGGCTCGATGCCGAAGCGGGCGAAGTGCGGGTCGGCCCCAAGCGCATGCTTGCAACCCAGGCAGCCACGATCATCGAAACCAACCGTATTGGGCCGCTCCCTGATGTGCAACTAACCGCAAAGGTTCGCAGCCTTGCCAAGCCCGCGCCCGTCACGCTCGAGGGTCCGTTGGGCGAAGGCGCGACGACGACAATCCGCTTCGCCGAACCGGAATATGGCGTTGCGCCGGGCCAGGCGGCGGTGATCTATGCCGGAAACCGGGTCGTCGGCGGTGGCTGGATCGACGCAACCGAAAGCGCCGCGTAAGCGCGCGCTAGCTATCCCATTTCTGCAGCACGCAGCCATAGCCCTTGCGGTAGGTGGCCGTATCGGAGGAGATCAGGGGAAAGCGAGCGGTGACGCTCCTGGCCTGCGGATCGTCGACCAGGGTGACCAGTTCCATCCCCGCGATCTTGTCCTTCTTGCAATCCTCGAGGCTGCGCCCGGCAACGAAGCGGCACGAACAGGCGACCCGCGCGGAATAGGCGGTCGCGGCATTGGCATAGCCGGTGGCGGGCGCGCGATAGTACCACGCCGCGGCGGCCAGGATCGTGAGTATCACCAGTGCGATCCACGGTCCCCGGCTCGAGCGGGGGGCGGCACTACGGGTACGGGCTTTAGCCATTGCGAATCGTGATTCCTTGCGCGAGGGAGGCGGCCATGAAAATGCGGTCGCCCTCCACTATCGCCACACTTGCCCTGCTGCCAGCCCTGTTTGGATGCGGCGATGCACCGCCCGCCGAACCGCCGCTGTCCGAGGAAGCGCTCGCCGCAGTGGCCAGTGATGCCGGCGCTCCGACCGAAGATCTCGCACGCCAGGTCGATGAGCTTTTCACGACGGAGGGGCTGGGCGAAACCCGCGCGATCATAGTGATGGCCGACGGCAAGATCGCGGCCGAACGCTATGCGCAAGGCTACGGGCCCGAGACCCGCTTTGTCAGCTGGTCGATGGCCAAGACGGTGACCGCGGTCATGATCGGCATGCTGGTTGCTGACGGGAGGCTCCGGCTCGACGAGAGCGCGCCCATTCCCCAATGGCAGCGGCCCGGGGATGCCCGCGGCGAGATCACCCTGCGCCACCTGCTCCAGATGCGCTCGGGCCTGCGCCACACCGAATCGGGCGACCCGCCATATGAATCGGACGAGGTGCGCATGCTGTTCCTCGATGGGCGCGACGATATGGCGCGCTGGGCGGAAGAACAGCCGCTCGAGGCCGAGCCGGGCGCGAAGTTCGAATACTCCTCCAACACCAGCGTGATCCTGGCCGATATCGCGGCGCGGGTTCTGACCGACAGCAAGGATCCGGACGTCCGGCGCAAGGCGGTGGCCGATTATCTCGAGGCGCGGCTGTTCGGACCGCTCGGGATGGACAGCATGGTCCCCGAGTTCGACGCCTCGGGCACGCTAGTGGGCGGCAGCCTGATCCACGGCACCGCGCGCGACTGGGCGAAGCTGGGCGAGATGCTGCGGCGCAAGGGGCGCGCGCCGGGCGGCGAACAGCTTGTCCCGCGCAAGTGGATCGAGCTGATGATCACGCCGAGTCCGCGATCACCGCAATACGGGTTCCAGACCTGGCTCAACCGCGAGTTCCGCCAGCCTGGTTCGGACGTGACCCACACATTGATCCCGGATCGGGCGCCCGCAAGCCTGTTTGGCCTTAGCGGCCACATGGGCCAGTTTGTCTGGGTCTCGCCAAGCCAGCGCGTGACGCTGGTCCGGCTGGGTCATTCGGATTCCGCGCAACGCAGCGTACTGAAGGGCGAAATGGCCGACGTGCTCGAACTCTACCCCGAGCGCTAACTGCCCGCCTCGCGCAGCGCGCCGCCGATCCACACGCGCTCGCCGTCAAGCCGGCAGGACAGGCGCCCTCCGCGCGCACTCGCCTGATAGGCTGTGAGCGAATCGCACCCCAGCCGTTCGCACCAATAAGTCGCGAGGACGGCGTGGGCCGAGCCGGTCGCAGCGTCTTCCTTGCCGCCCGAGAACACCCGGCTGACAATATCGTAGCCTTCCTCCTTCGACCGTGCCGTGGCGATGACCTGCACGGTTCCAAGTGCATGCGCAGCTTCCAAGTCCGGCGCCAGCGAACGTACATCCGCGGCGCTGGCGAAGATGGCGAGCGCATAGCCCCGCTCGTTCCAAAGCGTTTCGAGCGGCTGCGCGCCGAGCATCGCCGGTATCTCGGGCTGCGCGCGCGGCTTAGTCGGGATGCCCGACAAGGCCAGCGCAAATCCGCCATCGCCGTCGGCCCGTCGAACTTCAAGCAAGCGGCCCTCGCCCGAACGCAAGATAACCGAGCGCGCGCCCTGAGACAGCAGCACGGACCCGGCCGCAAGCGCACCATGGCCACAAAGCGCGATCTCTCGTTGGGGTGCGAACCAGCGGATGTCGTGCGCTCCGCCATGTGGTTCCGACGCCACGAAGGCGGTCGCCGGAAGGCCGAGCTGCCGTGCCTGCGCCTGCATCTCCGCCTCGGCAAGCGGGGCATGCAGTACGACTACACCCGCAGGATTGCCGCGCGCTCCCGGGCCAACGAACACGTCGATCTGGCGATGCGGATGTGCCACGCCGCTGCTCAGCCGGCCCGGTCGGGCAGCAATTCCTCGGCGGCGACGCCCTCTTCATTGACGAGCCCCTTGGGATCGGGGTGGATCAGCACCTCGACCCCCGGGAACTCCTTCTCGAGCCGTGCCTCGACCTCGTCCATCAGATCGTGGACCTGGACGATCGTGAGATCGCGGTCGACCGCCATGTGGAACTGGACGAAATCGTCCGAGCCGCTGGTGCGAGTGCGCAAATCATGCACCCCGCGAATGTCGGGATGGCGCGAGAGCACTTCGAGGAAGGCGTCGCGCTTCTCGTCGGGCCACTCCTTGTCCATCAGGTGATCGACCGCCTCGCTGGCAGCATGCCACGCGCCCCAGGCGAGCCAGGCCGCGATGCCGATGCCGAACAGCGGGTCCGCCTGCGCGATGCCCAGGTACTGGTCGAGCACCAGCGCGGCGATCACCGCCAGATTGAGCAGCAGGTCGGACTGGTAATGGACGTTGTCGGTCTTGATCGCGAGGCTGCCGGTGCGCCGGATCACGTAGCGCTGCCAGGTCAGCAGCGCGAGCGTGGCGACGATGGCGATCGCCGATACGCCGATGCCTTCCGCCGCCGCTTCGGTCTGCACCCCGTTGATCAGGCGATCGATCCCGCGATAGCCGATTCCCGCCGCCGAAACGGCGATCAGCATGACCTGGAAGATCGCGGCGAGCGCTTCCGCCTTGCCATGGCCGAAGCGGTGGTCTTCATCGGCGGGCATGGCGGCGATCCACACGCCGATCAGCGTGGCGAGGCTGGCGATGAGGTCGAGCGCCGAATCGGCGAGGCTGCCGAGCATGGCGGTCGAGCCGGTGCGCCAGGCGGCCCAGGTCTTGAGACCGACCAGCAGGATCGCAGTCGCGATCGAAGCGATCGCTGCACCGCGGTTGAGCGAGGAACGTTGATCGAGATGGATCGCACTCATGGGTAGAGCAGCGTATCCTGCCAGCCGTCAGCGTCGCGCGTAAAGCGCCGGCGGTCGTGCAGGCGGTTGGCCCGGTCGCGCCAGAACTCGATCGCCCGCGGCATGAGGGTGTACCCAGTCCAGTGCGGCGGGCGCGGCACCTCGCCGGCATTCTTGCAGGCTTCTTCGATCTGCTCGACGCGCCTCAGATAGGTCGAGCGGTGATCGAGCGGGTGCGACTGGTCGCTCGCGGCCGAACCGACCTGGCTGACGAAGGGGCGCGAATGGAAATAGGCGTCGGCCTCTTCGCTCGACACTTCGACCAACGTGCCTTCGATGCGGATCTGCCGCCTCAGGCTCTTCCAGTGAAACAGCAGCGCCGCCTGCATGTTGGCGCGGATTTCCTCGCCCTTCCTGCTTTGCGCATTGGTGTAGAAGGTGAAGCCGTCGGGCCCATGACCCTTGAGCAGGACCATCCGCACCGAGGGCGCGCCATCGGGCGTCGCGGTCGCCAGCGCCATGGCATTGGCATCGCCGGGCTCGGCCGCGCGCGCTTCGGCAAACCACGCGTCGAAAATTGCCAATGGATCGCTCGAGGGGATCTCGCTCTCGTCGAGGCGGGCCAGTTCTTCGGAGGTCGGTTCAGGCATATGGGCAAAGTCCTACAGGATGGAACACATGGAACACAGTCCTGAACGAGAAAATCGGGCCCGCATTGCGCGGGGTCAATCGGGCTGGGGCCAGGCCCGGCGCGATCGGGCACGAATATGGGTGGGCGGCGACCATGCGCCAAGTCCTACCCGCCTGAACAATCGTAGGAAAGCTATTCGCTTGCGCGCGGGCCGTGCATTACCTAGCTAACTCACTATGGCCGATCCGTACCAGACCCTTGGCGTAGCGCGCACTGCCTCCGAGGCGGAGATCAAGAGCGCCTATCGCAAGCTCGCCAAGGAACTGCACCCTGACAAAAACAAGGACAATCCCAAGGCGGCGGAGAAATTCTCCGACGTGACCCGGGCCTACGACCTTTTGTCTGACAAGGACAAGCGAGCCCAGTTCGACCGCGGCGAGATCGATGCCGAGGGCAATCCCGCCAATCCCTTTGCCGGAATGGGCGGCGGCTTTGGCGGCGGCGGCACGCGCGGCAACCAGCGCGGTTTCCGCCCCGAGGATTTCCAGGGCTTCGGCGGCGGCGACGACATGGACCTGGGCGACCTGTTCGAAGGCCTGTTCGGTGGCGGCGGCAGGCGATCTTCCGGCATGGGCGGCGGCTTCGGTAGCCAGCGTCGTCCGCCCCCTCCCCCGCGCAAGGGTGCCGATATCAATTATCGGCTGGCCGTGAGCTTCGTCGACGCGGCGACGCGCAAGGACCAGCGCATCACCCTAGCCGATGGCAAGACGATCGACCTTAAGCTTCCCGCCGGGGTCGAGGACGGCACCCAGATGCGCCTCAAGGGCAAGGGGCAGGACGGCCCGGGCGGCAAGGGTGACGGGCTCGTCATGGTCGAGGTTGGCGGGCACCCCTATTTCCGCCGCGACGGCGACAATATCCGCATGGACTTGCCGATCACGCTCGACGAGGCGCTCGGCGGCGCCAAGATCAAATGCCCGACCGCCGATGGCCCGGTGATGCTGACGATCAAGCCCGGCACCAATGGCGGCACCGTGATGCGCCTCAAGGGCAAGGGCTGGAGCACCAAGGGCGGTGGTCGCGGTGACCAGTTGGTCACGCTCGAAATCCAGATGCCGAAAGACACCTCGGAACTCGCCGAGCGGCTCGAAGGTTGGCAGGACGACAGCAATCCGCGTAGTAAGCTGGGGTTCTGACTTCGGGGCTCCACAGGCATGACGCCGCCACGAAGCAAGGGGAGCGATGAGCGAAATCGACCTACCCTCTCCGCAAGAGCGGCAGATTCACTATCTCTCACCCGAAGCGCGCCGCCGCGAGGCGAAGACGCTGCGCGGCCGGGTGATCGACACGATGGGGCCGGGCACGCGCGCCTTCGAAGTGGTCAAGCGCACGCTGGTCGGCACCTATAACGACGGCTTCATCCATGCCGGCAACCTCGCCTATCTGGCGATGCTGGCGATCTTCCCCTTCTTCATCCTCGGTTCTGCGCTGTTCGCGCTGATCGGCAGCAAGGGCGAGGAATCCTCGATCATCGACGCTATTGTCGTCGCCATGCCGCCGACGGTCGCCAACACCATCGCGCCGGTCGCGCAGGACGCGATGGCAGCGCGCAGCGGCTGGCTGCTTTGGGCAGGTGCCTTCGTGGCCCTGTGGACGGTCTCCAGCCTGATCGAGACGATCCGCGACATCCTGCGCCGTGCCTATGGGACGCAGGCGACCCACGCCTTCTGGAAGTATCGGCTGTTCTCGGCGGGCTTCACCCTGGCGGCCGTCATCCTCCTGGTCCTGTCGCTGTTCGCGCAGGTCCTGATCGGGGCAGCGCAGGAGGTGATCGAAGCCTATTTCCCGCAGCTCGTTGACCAGATGGGCGCGCTGCACCTGTCGCGCGTGGTGCCGACGCTGGGGCTGTTCGCCTCGCTCTATCTCCTGTTCTACACGCTGACGCCGTCAGCCTATCGCGCACGGCGCTATCCCAAGTGGCCCGGGGTGGTCTTCATCACGCTGTGGTGGCTCGCCGTGACCAGCGCGATGCCGCCAATCCTGCGCAATTTTTTCACCTACAGCCTGACCTATGGCAGCATCGCCGGGATCATGGTGGCGCTGTTCTTTTTCTGGCTCGTCGGCCTCGGAATGGTTATCGGGGCCGAATTGAACGCCGCGCTCGCGGTCACTCCCGAAGAGGAGGGGGCCGATGGCGGCGGCGAGGAAGCATGTGACGCAGCATAAGGAGGAAGCCGCATGGGCGGTTTGATGCAGGGCAAACGCGGGCTCATCATGGGCCTTGCCAACGACAAGTCACTCGCCTGGGGCATCGCCAAGAAGCTCGCGGACGAAGGCGCGGAACTCGCCTTTTCCTACCAGGGCGAAGCACTCGCGAAGCGCGTGCGGCCGCTCGCCGAGCAGCTGGGCAGCGATTTCCTGATCGAATGCGATGTGTCCGACATGGCGGCGCTCGACCAGGCGTTCGACGACCTCAAGGCGCGCTGGGACCGCCTCGACTTCGTGGTCCATGCGATCGGCTTTTCGGACAAGAACGAGCTGCGCGGCAAATATGTCGACACCAGTCTCGACAACTTCCTGATGACGATGAACATCTCGGCCTATTCGCTGGTCGCGGTGGCCCAGCGCGCTGCAGAAATGATGCCGCCGCTGCAGGAAGACGGGACAGGCGGCGGCTCGATCCTGACACTGACCTATTACGGGGCCGAGAAGGTCATCCCGCACTACAATGTCATGGGCGTGGCCAAGGCCGCGCTCGAGACCAGCGTTAAATATCTCGCTAACGATCTCGGGCCGCTGGGCATTCGCGTGAACGCGATCAGCGCCGGGCCGATCAAGACGCTGGCGGCGAGCGGGATCGGCGACTTCCGCTATATCCTCAAATGGAACGAGCTCAATTCGCCGCTCCGCCGCAACGTCACGATCGACGATGTCGGCGGATCGGGGCTGTATTTCCTGTCGGACCTGTCGTCAGGCGTGACGGGTGAGACGCACCATGTCGATGGGGGCTACCACGTAGTCGGGATGAAGCAGGAAGACGCGCCGGATATCGCGCTGGGGTGAGGGGGTGTGTGATAGCTGTCACTGCGATTTCGCATCAAGGCCCCCTTCTGTCCGGCGATGGAGTGTCCGCGTTTCGCTAACGAGTGATTGGCTCGAAGCCGATGTTACTCAAGATAACGGTCGCCGGGAGCTGACTTTCGGGACCGACGCCAAGGATTGAGATTCTTAGTAGATTGCAGTTTTGGTCGGCTTCGATCTCGGAACTATAGGTCCCAATCGTTTGATCTTGCGGCAAGCGCTGCTCCCAAATCAACTTTCGGTTGCCATTCGCTTCGCCAATGCATTCGCCTTGCCACCAGAGGCGAGGCTTGGCGCCACTGCCTGAATAATTGACCCGCTGGGACAGCCGGTAGTCACTATTTGGCCGGACTGGAAATTCTCGCGCAATGATCATCCCGCGTGAGAGGGGGGACATGGTGACCTCGACCTTACCGTCTTCCATAGTCCTGCTATCGATGCCGCCCTCTCGCGCCAGCATCCACGCGAGACTGCCTAGCCTTTCATCGATCGAGGCCCGGGTCACCCCTGGCGCCGAAAACTCATCAACGCCGAAATCGCTCCAAATTCGGCTGGCAAGCGCCATTGCCTTGTCCCACCGGCCAATCGCGGCAAGTCGGTAGATGAGCGTGGTAGCCGCTTGGGCATTCTCTTCGACAGTGAATATATCTTCATTCGACCCAATGAGATCGAGCAAATCAACAGGATCCGCGTTAGCGGAGGCATGAGCGACAAAGGCTCGTGACCAAGGCGCGCGACTAGCTAGATATGGCCTAATCGCCTGCCGCGCTTCGCGCTCTGATAGTGTCTGGACCAACGGAGGGATCAGAACATCTTCGAGCCGCGGTTTTACGGATAGTGCAGCATGATAATGGTCGACGGCCGCCTGGTAGTCACCCACCTTAGCTGCCTGCTCGATAAACCAGAGCTGAGCCCACGCGTCGCGTCGCGATACTCGGTTGGACAGTATCATCGCCTCTTCGGCTTTTGCCTGGTCGCCCGCGTCAGCGAACCCAAACCCGATAATTCTCAGTGACGATCGACTGAGCGGAAACGCCACAAGCGAGCGAAGAGCCTGCATGTTTTCAGAATCGTTTACCCGGATCTCCTGCGCTTCGGCGACTCGCTTGTCGACAACCTTTGCAAGAGCCAGAGCGTCATCGGGCCTTTCCGCGTGAGCTCGCACCGGGTTCTGGACACGTAGGTGGGAGAACCTTGAAAACTGATAAGCCGAGAACGCCGCAAAGCCGGCCAGAAGAATGAGGACCAATCGTCCGAACACGCTTCCGCTAGTCGTTGTCACGCTCGCCTCGCAACCTGTTCTTCTTCACCGTAACGCTCACCGTAACCGTATCCGTAGCCATATCCGTAGCCGTAACCGTAACCGCGCGATCCACTTCCCATCTTGGTGAGGACCACGCCAAAGATATGAGCGTTGGCCATATTGAGGCGCTTGACCGAAGCCCGGATGCCACGTGCCGCAGCTCCGGCAGACTGGACCACGTAGACCACGCCTTCCACCGCGCGCGCGATCAGCGGCGCGTCGGTCATCCCAAGTACCGGCGGGCTGTCGATGACAATATGATCGAACTTCAGCAAGCCTTCTCGGACAAATTGATCCAATCGGTCGCCGCTAAGGAGTTCTGCTGCACTTGGCGGTACTGGCCCTGCAGCAATAATTGAAACGTTCTTAGAGTTAGTCTCCTGGACAAGCTGCGACCAGTCGTCATCGCCTGCCAGATAGTTGCTGAAGCCGCGATCGTTCTTGGCATCGAAGAATCCGTGGATCGAAGGTGACCTCAAGTCCGCATCGACGAGCAGAACGCGACGATCTGTCCTTCCAAGCACAGTCGCCAAGGCCATTGCAGTCGAACTCTTGCCCTCTGCAGGGCGGGTACTGATAACGGCGATGGACTTGGGGAACCCGTGATTGGTCGCGAATGCGAGGCTGGATCTAATCGAGAAGTACGCATCATAGAAGTTGGACTTCACGTCCGCTAACTCTTCACGCGGATCGCCTTCGACCATCGGTGTTATGCCAAGCAATGGTAGCTTGAGCAAAGCTTCAACCTGTCCAGGTTCTCGGATGCCTTCGTCAATTTGTTCAAGGGCGAAGGCAGTGGCGGCCGCTGCGCCGACACCCAGCAGAATCGATACCACGAGGTTTATCAGCAAATTGGGAGATGATGGTTCGTTGGGTTCAATAGCGGGCTCAATGATAGCGATATTGTTGACGCCTACCGTGCCGGCAACGCCGATCTCCTTGTATCGCTGGAGAAGCGCATCGTAGAGCTCTCGATTGGTATCTGCTTCTCGTTGGTAGATTGCGTACTGAATATTTGCCTGGTTCTGAGTATCCAGTTCCTGCTTCAATCGATCCACTTGCACCTGAAGATCGCGCTCGCGCTTACTCGCCTCTACATACTCCTGCGCCCTTGCTTTCTTGATGCGATTTGTTTCGGCTGCAATTGCCGCATCCAGCGCTTCGAGTTGCTCCCTTAGTTCGATTGCTGCCGGGTACTCCGGTGCGAACTGCACCAGCATCTTTGCGTTCTGCGCGGCAATCGCCGCGCGCTGCTGGCGCAAGCTTCCCAGCGACGGACTCGATATTGACTCAGAGGTTGCGTCACCGGCGCTTCGTGCACGCGCTTCGGCCTCAATCCTCGCGGCAGTGGCCTGGTTGAGAGAATTGGCCAACTGCTCAAGTGAAGATCCGGTCAAGGTGCGGTTCGCAACCGCTCTTCCATTGCTATCTCTGATCTGATCCAATGCCACGATGCCAGACTCGGAGCCATACAGGACAACTTGACGCTCTGATTCTTCGAGGCGCTCCCTTAAATTAGCAAGGCGGCTTTCAAGGAAATTTCGCGCATCTGAAGTGGATGCAAACTGCCGATCAATGCTTAACGCAATAAAGGCAGTTGCCCATTGATTAGCAATACTAGTCGAAAGCGCCGGATCTCGACTGGTATAATTAATGTCGACAAGCTTTGACGCGCGGATGGGAGAAATTTCAACTGAATCAAGGAGAATGTTGACGACAAGCCGCCGATTCTCCGCCCTGAGCTCCGCTTCAGACTTGCCCGAGTCATTGTCCTCCAAAACCTCCTGGTCGACCCCATGCGCCTCCAAGAAGCTTGGGTTCTCGTAGAGTCGCAAATCAGAGGCAACACGTTCGGCCAGAGGGCGTGCCTTTAGCAAGGTGTACTGGGTAGCATAAAACTCCAGATCTTGGCTGCCGCCTTCTGCCTCAATGCCCTCAACCTTCGTGATCTGCTTCTGTTGCCGATCGATCTGGATTTGGGTCTTTGCGGTATAAAGAGGGGCCATCAACAGTGTAATGATCACACCGAGAACTACGCATCCAGCGATGATGGCCGCCATCAGCCACCGCCAGCGAAGCGCCGTATACCAATACTGCAAGAGTATTGGCGGGAGATGAAAACCTTCGTCACCGCCATTCGACGCGACATCGGAACGTCCCATGGGATCACCGAAGCTCTGATAATTTGCGTTCATTTCGTTAGCGACCATTTGAGTTGTGTCAGTTCCTGTTGCTGTCGAGCAACAGGACTACAGGCGCGAGCAAAGGCGTCGCAGCAAGGAAATCGCGGAATATTCGCCGGCTGTTCGAGTTGCCAACGACGACTATGTCTCTCGCATGGATATCTGGATCGGAATATTGCCCTTTCTCGATCGCCCGAACATCATAGAGAGCAGCGTAGTCCTTTCCGCCGACTGTCCTCAGCACGACGACCTCGCCCTTCTTAGAGAATTCCGTCCAGCCCTCAGCAGACGCAATGGCGGTAAGGAGGGTCATACGGCCAACAATAGGATAGACCCCGGCCTTCTTGACCTCACCGCTAATGGTGACTGTCTGACTGACGATCTCTTTCAGATTGACGGTGATCTGAGGATCGCGAATTAAACGGCCGCGGAATCGGTCGGCCATGAGCTCGCCCACTTCGCCAGGTGTCTTGCCTGCAACTTCGAGAGTGCCAATGAGCGGAAAAGTGATGCG
The DNA here is from genome assembly GCF_029623755.1 of Altererythrobacter sp. CAU 1644. NCBI lineage: Bacteria > Pseudomonadati > Pseudomonadota > Alphaproteobacteria > Sphingomonadales > Erythrobacteraceae > Altererythrobacter > Altererythrobacter arenosus. The sequence goes on along the minus strand of NZ_CP121106.1, from coordinate 1,339,386 downwards.
TCCGCTGGCATCAACCTGCACTTCCTTCTTCGACAGCTCCTCGCTGCCGAATACGTCAATATTCAGGACATCGAATGGACCAACTCGATAGGGCCTCTCGTTTGCCGATAAGTCCGCGATGGTCGGTTCTGGCAGCGCCTCGCCCTCAACCACCTGAAGACCGGGTGCTCCGCCGATGTTGACTGACGAGGAAGCGCAAGCGCTCAACAGAAGCGCTGAGAGAATCAAGGGAAAGAGAGCGCGATGGTAACTAAGCATTCTTCGAAGTGCTTCCTGCCGGTTTGGTTTTCTGTTGGATACCGCTAGCCCATATCGCCGCGAGGACGAATATTGAAGCGAGAATAGGAGTACGCAGGGGATAGTCGCTTACACTGGCAAATGCCAGAAGGAGAATTACGACTAATCCCGCGCGGGTCATAATTGACTTTGAACCACGGCCGCCAAACGATCGCTTCACACCGATCAAGAATGCGACCACGGCTGCAACCAATAGAGCTGCCCCTGGCAACCCGGCGATCAGTATCACTTCCAGCCAATCGTTATGGGCTTGGTTGGAATATTGGCGCATCAGCAAGTTCGGTAACTCGTGAATCTGGTAGACTAGCGCGTAGGATCCGATTCCCGTCCCCCAGGGCAAGTATGAAGGCAAGAATTCGACTATTGTCGTCCACACCGGCCATCGTACTTCCTCGCTGGTAGCGCTGAAGCGTTCGAAAGCCACATTCCTCGAAGATACGAAGGTCGCTATCACCAATAGAGTCACCACAGCCAGCGCAGCCAGTAATTTCAGGACTAGCGAGGAGCGCCGATTCTGGCGGCGCTTCCCGGGTGAGTCGAACCGCATGTAGCCCAGGCAAAGTATTGCAATTGCTCCAACAAGGAGCCCGGCACGTGATCCCGTCACGATAATGAGCGGCACCAGAGCAACCATGGCAATCCCTGCCAGCAGGTTGCTCGCTCTTCCGGATTTCCCTTCTCTTTGCGCCACCGCGGCTAAGGCCGCGAGCATCGGGAACAATGCAGCAAGAAGTGCAGCTTGGTGATTTCTGTTGGCAAACAGCCCGGCGGTTTCTGACGAGATGCGATAGAATTGAATCCCTTGTCCGGCTGCCTGCATAACTCCGATCAAGCCACTAACAAGGCCCAGGCCAATGACGAGTTTTAGGATGCGCAAATGCTCACGCTCCTGAAGCTGGACTCCGAGGAGTAAGACAGCGGCAGGGACGCTCAGTGCATAGAGAGCGTTCCAGGTCCCTTCTGGATACATCGACAGGGGACGCCACGCACCTTGAAGCCCCGCGATTTCATCGATGTCGGAGATGATATCGCGCCCAGGCAACGCCTGCCAAACCGATGGCGGAAGCGGAACAAGATGGGCCACCACCAGCAGCGCGGCGGCCGCGAAGATCGCAAAGAGGCTCCAATACGGCCGGAAATGCTCCGGTTTGATTGTTGCCACACCAAACGCCGCCGCCAGAATCGCTAGCGGCCTGAGGAACTGCAAACTTTGAATATCTGCTCGCGAACCTCCGCCCATAGCGAACACCAGCAAGAGAAGCACGGCCAGAATCCAAAACTGCGCCGACGATTCCCGCAAGCTTTGGAGCTTTCCCGCGGACGGAATATCTACTGCTCTGCTTCGGGCCATCTCATTTGCACTATCGTTAATTTCTGGTTCCAGTTGGGCACGCCGCCTTAGTCGGGGCGGGCGATGCCTGTCACGCCCAATATTTCAATGCGCTGTCGATTCTTTGCAGGCGAAGCCTTTTCTCCTCAGCATGCTTTCTTGGGCGTGAATTCTCCTTATCCTGGACCTAGGTTGCCGGGAACTTGCTGTCATCACTCCTCCAGGCACCCAACGACATGAGAGATTAGACGCGCCCGTCTGATGAATGCCTCGAGATTCCGCTGAACCAATTCCTCTGGTACAAACCATGCGGTAGGTATGCGAATGTCTCGCACTCGTTGATTCAGCTCGCAAGAAAGTAGACTTGCAATCGAATTCGACCGCATTTAGCTGGCTCGACATGACGTCGATTATTGCCAGGGCCGCGGGCACCGTTTTCCTATGTTCGCGCGGTCGACACGAACGAAGCGAGGCGAACATTCGCAAGTCGGGAGATACATATGTCTCGACTTGCCGCTTTTGCGGCAAGCCAATGATTCGCTTGAGGAAGCGCAGCTGGTCAGTCATCGAAGCAGAGAGGTAGCAGCCTCCTTATCCTCGCGATAATCTACTAAGCGTATCGGTAATCTGGGTCGCTGCCTGCGCGGCTGAAAAGTTTCGATCAAACAGCGTTCGGCAACGCTGGGCAATGCCTGGGTCGGCAAGGTCCTGCCCGAGCATCGAAGTTGCCAGAATCTCAAGGTCGCCCCCATTCGGATCGACGGAGACTCTTCCGACTTCGGCTTCGGCTACAATCGCTTCGAGATCGTTTCCAGCGTTGATGGAAGCGAGAACCGGCAGGCCAGCCTGCATGTATGTGAGAAATTTTCCTGGAATGTTATGCGTGCGATGCCTGCTGTCGAGAGAAATCATGCCGACATGGCACTGCTTGTAAAGTGCGGGGATCTCATCTGAGTCGATCTCGTCGAAGAATAGCGTGTTCTCCGGACAGTTACTCTCGATGCTTACGCGAACCCTCTCTGCCTCGCTTCCTCGCCCAACGAAGAGAAAACCTATCTCGGGATTACTGCGGAGCGCGATCGCAAGATTGAGCAGCTTGTCCATTTGCTGCGCCACCCCCATGTTGCCCGCATAGACGAATACCTTCCTGCCCGCGAGCCTGGTCGCCGATAGATCGATGCTACAAGTGCCGGTGGCGGCTGGTGCAAGCCAATTCTTCAACACCTCGAATCGCACATCGGGATTTCGCTCCCGAAACCTCTCGAAGAACGCAAGATTTCCTGGAGTTTGAACTCCAATGATGTCAGCCGAACGATATTGATAATGGGCCACGGAATCGAGAATTCTGAAAGCTGGGCCCCGGCCAATTAGTCCGGTGTCTGCCGCCCATTGCGGGAAGACGTCTCGGATGATCAGATAAGACGGGGCTTTATTGCGGCGCTTGAGCCAGCGCACAAAAGGCCCATGAAAGATCGTTGGAGAATACCATACGATTGCGTCGAACTCTTGTGCGAAACATGGCGAGCCGACGAAGTTGCGTCGCATTGCGAATGGCATGCTCAATTCATTCGCCAAGCGACGAAGGTAGGGCATGTCACGCGTCGGCAATGTCCGCAATCGGACAATTGAGACCCCATCATTGCGCTCTAATGCGTAGGGGGCCTCAAGCTCAGGAGCCGCGACCAGCATGGTAACTTCGTGCGCCTGGCGGACGAGTTCCCGAGACAGGTCTCGCAATTGAACCGCTCCGGACGACCTCATCGGAGGGTAAACGTCTGCTACGATGGCGATGCGCATCGCGGGACTAATACTTCTTCCAGATCACTCGGTTCACATAATCGACGTAACTATGGATTATGCGCACAACTTTCTCCGATACGTTTGGCATCGAATAGTCCGCTACCAACCGGACCAGTCGCTCCCTCCCACGCGGCTGCCGCGACAGGATTTCGAGACCCTGCAAGATGCGCTCGGGCGAAAGCCCCACCATCATCGCCGCAGTTTCTTCCATCCCTTCGGGACGTTCGTGAGCTTCGCGAATGTTGAGTGCGGGGAAATTGAGGATGGATGCCTCTTCGTTGATTGTGCCACTGTCCGACAGGACGGCTCGGGCGGAGATTTGGAGGCGATTATAATCAAGGAAGCCGAGCGGCTTGAGCAACATTACTTGCTCACTAAATTGCACACCGCGCGCGGCAATCCGCTTCTGAGTCCGGGGGTGTGTCGAAACCACAACCGGTAGTCCGAATTTCTCAACCAGCGCGTCCAGCATGCCTATCAGCTTGTCGAAGCTTGCTTCCGGCTCCACATTCTCTTCGCGGTGTGCGCTGACAACGAAATACTGTCCGTGCTCGATGCCTAGTCTCTCAAGTGCATCGGACGCATCAATCCCAGCCCGATAATGCGAAAGCACTTCAAACATCGGGCTGCCTGTCTTGACAACCAGATCTGGAGGCAATCCCTCTCGGAGAAGATATTCCCGCGCAATATCGCTGTAAGTAAGGTTGATGTCCGCTGTGTGATCTACGATCCGCCGGTTGATCTCCTCGGGGACGCGTTGATCGAAACAGCGATTTCCCGCTTCCATGTGAAATGTAGGGATCTTCCGTCTTTTCGCAGGGATAACGGCAGTGCAGCTATTGGTGTCCCCAAGAACGAGAAGTGCATCGGGGCGAACTTGCTCGAGCAAGACATCGACCGCGATAATCACTTGCCCAATTGTCTGGGCTCCACTGGCACCCGCTGCTTCGAGGAAGTGATCAGGCTTGCGAATGCCAAGCTCGTCGAAAAAAATTCCGTTCAATTCGTAGTCGTAATTCTGCCCCGTATGCACCAGAACATGGTCGCAATCTCGATCGAGCGCCGCGATAACGCGTGAAAGGCGGATGATCTCTGGCCGCGTGCCGACAACGGTCATTACCTTGAGTTTGCGCATGGATTATACGCTCCGAGCGATTGTGTCTGGCCGGTTGCGGTCGAATATTTCATTCGCCCATAGCATCACGATCAACTCGTCGTCGCCTATGTTGGTGATGTCGTGACTCCAGCCGGGTATGGTTTCAACAATCGTAGAACAAGCCCCGCTCGTTTCGATCGAGTACGTTTCATCAGTTAGCAAATGTCGAAAGCGAAAGCTCGCCCGCCCTCGGATGACCAGGAACTTTTCGGTCTTGCTGTGGTGATAATGACCACCCCGGGTAATTCCTGGATGTGCGGTGAAGAATGAGAATTGCCCGCTATCAGGCGTCTTCAACATCTCCACAAAAACCCCACGCTGGTCACCGTATGTCGGAATCTCATAGCTGAACTGAGCTGGCTCAAGAAAGCTTACATATGTCGCGTACAAAGCTCGGGGCAGGCCTTCTCCGACCCGCTCCGTTACAAGCGTTTCGCGGCTCGCCCGGAAGGCTCTCAGGGTCTCTGCAACTGCGCCAACCGTGGTGTTGAATTGTGGCTCGACTTCGGGCCAATGCAACCCGGCTTCGGTCGACCGCAGAGAAGCGATGATTGCGTCGACTACGTCGTCGACATAGGCAAGGGTCAACGGCGCGTCGGGATCATCGATACGGATCGGCAGGTCCCGGGCAATATTGTGGCAGAAAGTGGCAACGGCAGAATTATAGTTCGGTCGGGACCATTTCCCGAACACGTTCGGCAATCGAAAAATCGTGCAGCTCTGACCGGGTTCGTTCGAGAGAGCGAGAAGCACTTCTTCTCCCGCGCGCTTGCTCGCCCCATAGGGATTGTCGAGTTTCGCTTGTGTCGAGGAGGCGAAGATTATCGGAATAGGCCGTCCGGTCGCACGTATGAAATCGCAAAGTAGCTGCGTCAAACCGGCGTTGACCTCCATAAAGGCGGAGGGATCGGCTGGCCTGTTCTCACCTGCCAAGTGAATTACTGCATCGGCAGCGGCAACTTTGCCCTGCAAGATCGAAACGTCATCTGTTCGCAGGAAGCTATCGAGGGTGAAACCGCCAACCTCTTCCAATCGAACAACCAGGGTCTTGCCCAGGAACCCATTGGCGCCAGTTACGAGTACCTTCATCTCATTCCTCGGGAGAAATGTAATCGCCCGCCGCCATGGCGCGCATAAACGGCAGCTTGTGCAGAAGCTCCGTCATGCCAGCCACATCGAGACGTGTCGTGTTGTGAGAATTGTAGTCCTCCGCGAGGGATATCTTCTTCTCGCCTTCCTCGATGAACTTACCGTAATTGAGATCGCGAAGATCAGGCGGAATCCGGAAATAATCTCCAAGGTCTTCCGATGCCGCCATTTCCTCGCGACTAAGTAGCACCTCGAATAACTTCTCGCCGTGCCTGGTGCCGATCTCGTGAATGGGGTGGTCAGGAACTCCAAGCATATCGCGCATTGATTGTGCCAGAGTGGCAATTGTCGCAGCCGGGGCCTTCTGGACGAAGATGTCGCCTGAACAACCGTTCCGAAACGCATAGAGCACCAACTCGACAGCATCGTCGAGCGTCATCATGAATCGCGTCATTCCCGGATCAGTAATGCTGATCGGGATTCGCGCTCTGATCTGGTCGGCGAACAGCGGGATCACGGAGCCTCTCGAAGCCATGACATTGCCGTAGCGGGTGGCGCAGATCACCGTGCGGTCGCTGCTCCTTGACTTGGCAACCGCGACCTTCTCCATCATCGCCTTGGATATGCCCATCGCATTAATGGGATATACTGCTTTGTCGGTGCTGAGGCAGACGACCCGCTCGACACCACAACTTATCGCCGCCTCAAGCACATTCTCAGTACCAAACACGTTGGTCTTGACCGCTTCAAGTGGATAGAACTCACAGGAAGGGACCTGTTTCAAGGCTGCCGCATGAAAAATGAAGTCGACACCTCGCACCGCATTGAGCACCGATGAGTAATCCCGCACATCGCCAATGTAGAACTTCAGCTTGGGATCGTTGAAGCGCTTGCGCATATCGTCCTGCTTCTTTTCGTCCCGACTGAAGATGCGGATCTCCTCAAGGTCCGAATGAAGAAAGCGTCTGAGCACGGCATTCCCGAAGGAGCCCGTCCCTCCAGTCAGCAGCAGTGTGTGCCCTGCAAAGTTATTCTCTGACATTCGGTCCTTCCAATAACGTAGCTTGCCAACAGGGCGAGTCTAAGCCCGCATTGCGCGCTGAACCAATTCTTCCTTGCTGGCCGGCTGAGGATAATTGATCAACACCGCGCGGTACTTGCCCTTAAAGACGAACAGGCTTCCGGCGGAAGCGCCGACCACCCCAACTTCACGGATGAGCGACTCGATATCCTCAAGGCGCCCGGCGCCGCCAAGGAAGCTCAGAGGCGTATTGACCGCGGCACGCATCTGCCGGGCAAGCCCGACGTCGTACCCCTTCAATGTTCCATCACGATCGATCGAATTCACGATAATTTCGCCGGCGCCGCGCGCTTCCGCTTGTTGCGCAAAATCGGTTGGTGCCAATCCCGTCTTGCGTGTTCCGTTGTGAGTATAGACGTCGTAGTTGCTTCCGAATGTGCGCTTGCGAGTGTCGATGACTACTACCGTGGATTGGCGCCCGACGGAATCGGCGATTGCCGAGATCAAATCCGGATTAGCCACTGCCGCTGAACTCAATGCGACCTTCTCGACGCCTAGGCTAATGATGCGCTTGGCCTGATCAACCGTAGTGACCCCGCCGCCGTAACAAAGAGGCATGCGGCATTCCGCGGCCAGATGCTCGATAAGCTTGAAGTCCGGCTCAACGCCATTAGCCGACGCGTCAATGTCGAGTACGACTAGTTCGTCCGATTCCTTCTCGTTGAATATCCGGACTGCATTGATGGGGTCCCCGACATAGGTCGGATCTCGGAACCTCACAGTCTTGACCAACCCACCTTCGTGGATGAGCAAGCATGGCACGATGCGAGGGCGCAACACTCTCAGAGACTCGCGAAATTCTTGAGAAGTGCCATGCCGAAACTATGGCTCTTTTCAGGATGAAATTGCACACCCCAGACATTGTCACGGTTTACGATGCAGGTGAAATCGGTACCGTACTCGGCGGTTGCGGCAGCATCCTCTACCTCTTGGTTATCGAAATAGAAGCTATGGAGAAAGTAGAAACGCGGGTCGACAAGATCGGCCAGCAGCGGAACATAGCGTGTCGCCTTGATATCGTTCCAGCCCATGTGTGGCAATGGGAGGCCCTGGTGCGCACCGCCCCGGCCGCCAAGATCACGGATATGTCCAGGGATCCACCCAAGGCCGGAAGATGTGCCCTCCTCACTCGCATCACCCAAGATCTGCATGCCAACACAGACGCCCAATACAGGCACTCTCTTTTCAAGCACCAGGTGATCGAGGGTTTCCCGCATGCCCGACCGGTTGAGCAACTCCATCGCGTGATCGAATGAACCGACGCCCGGGAGCAGAATATGATCGGCGCCGGCAAGCTGTTCGGCAGTCGAAACGGCGATCGCTGGAATGTCTTGGCGCTTATAGAGGGTAAGAAACGCCCCGATGTTGCCGAGGCCGTAATCGACAATATGGATCACCGCATCACAGCCCTTTGCAACCCAAGGACTCGAAAAACCTTCGCCCCAAGGTCTAGAATCGGCATCATGTTGGCGTAGTCGCGATAAGTCTTGTTGGGCGCGTCGAACATCGCCTGGAGCTCTGCCTCGGTTATACCCAGTTTGGTCGCGATGTATTCGAAATCCTGTGCCACCTGCTCCGGCGGATACGGATCTTTCGCAATGCGTTCGAGGGCCTCATTTCGGCTTAACTGCCCAGTGAGAATCAGGCTGGAAAAATGCGCACGGCGCTTGTCATAGCCGAACTTCTTGCGCAGCCAATATCCTTCGTAGAAACGCGTGAATCGAGATTCGTAATGTTTGTGTGGGTAGCGCTGCCAGCCGAAACGCTCCACCAGTTCGTCCATGGCCGATTCCTTGACGTATGGGATGTGGTTGAGAGGTTTTACCACTCGCACCCCTTTCACGAACCGGTAGAAGACTTTGAACTTTAGGATTCCTGCCAACGGGAAAGATTTGAGTGGTCGGGAGCCGAACAAACGATGGATGTCGCGCAACTGACGCAGATCTGACGCGTGGTAGTGCCATTCGAGCGGTTCGCGCACGCACTCGGTGGAATAGTTCGCGCCTGTAAGGATGTATTTCACATCGTTCTTGGCCGCGAAGTTGTAAAGTCCCGCGAAGAACGCGTGGTCCTGAGGCGTGTCGAGGTGGGGCACGCCTGCCTTGAAAAAAGCCAACTGAAGATCGCGCATTTCGGGCCAATTGACGACCTCAGTATAGAGGTCAAGGCCAAGTCCATCGACCAGCTTTTCAATGTTATTGACGGCTTCCTGTGAGTTCCAGCCCGCGTCGACGTGGTATAGCAGCGGGCGAAGTCCAAACTTCTCCTTTGCGATATAGGTAAGGTAACTACTATCGACTCCGCCCGAAAGGCCAATCAAGCAGTCGAAGTCGCGCCCCTTCCCATCCGCCTTGATCTTATCGATCTGCGCAGCGATCTCGCGCTCACCCCGTTCATCTGGATGCCAGTTCGGGACGATGCTCTGATGATAATTGTTACAGTATTCGCACCACCCCCGTTCATCGAAGCTGATGCGGGAGTCGCTGGTATCCATGATACAATTTACGCAAATCTGGTAGTCGCGCATGAATGCGTTCGCCTTAATCTCTTCGCACGGAGTGTTGCCTTGGATGTCCCCGATGGGGACGCAAAGCTTGCCTGAACTGTGGCTTAGGTGAGTTGCCTCATCACTTTGGCTCCAACCGATAGCTGTCACGGCGAATAGTCCGTATCAGGAGCAGGCGCAACGGGTGAGCGATAGGTTCGGGGCTGCCGATCGCAACCTTCGTGACCTTGTATCCAGCTTCTTCGAAGATTTCGCACCAGTCTTCGTGCGATCGGAAGCGCACACCAACGCCGAAGGTGTTGGCTTTGAATGACGGGACAATGCGCGCAACCATCGAAGCAAATAGGGACAACATCCGGCTCGACGTAATCTCGAAAATGAGACGGGGGCTCAGACGCCCCAAGAAGGATTGATAGATATACTCGTTCACGAACAATGTGGGGACCCGTCCATGCCATTTCCGAAGAGCATCAATCTGCAATGAGCGAGTAGCGCTCTCCGATGATCCAACCAAGTGGTGGAGAATGAGATTGAAACAGACAACGCGCTCGTCGCCTTCGACAGCCGGCGCCAATGCATTGCCGATGCGCCCCTCTACTCCGATGCTGGTACAGGACTCGATGGACGCCGGATCCATATCGATAACCCGGGTTCGCCAACCTCCCGATGCGGACAGTGCTCGTGCGAAGAAACCACACCCCCCTCCAATATCGACAACAACGCCGTCTTCGGGGTGATGGTCGACAAGTTCGCCAAAGTCCCGCACTTGGTCTGCCACGAACTCGTCATGGTAGAATGAGCTAATTTGCTCTTGCGTCAATATTTTTTGATTCATTTGGGAAAGTTCTACTTCGGGATCCGGGCTTGGAACTCTTCTTGACGGTCAAGGTTACTCAAGAATTCTCAGCCCCCACGATATTATTTGATTTTCGATACGCGGTTACCGTCTCTTCTAGGGCACCGCGGAGTTCACCACAGCGATGGTGATATAGTTCATCGACCGTCTCGCTAGCAGATATTGACTCGCTATTGCACCACCAAATTGGGTGCGTCAGTAACTGAATCGCATGGCTCGCCTGGACGGCGGGATGGTCCAAGGGATGTCCGTGATGCCAGCCGCCATTGCTGTCTGAAATATACCCAACCTCTTCGAAGAGTGCGGGCTCATAGCAATGGCGCCGCCCAGCGATGGGTTCGGGGCGCCCCAATAGCTGCGGCGCCGGCCGATGGAAGGAAATCGTCTCTACTGGCTTTCCAGCACAAAGCTCCAAGATATCACATTCGCGACCGGCGAATGCATCCAGATCAGATGCCTTCGGATCCCATCTGGTTACATCGAGATGCAGCCCAACTTCATGCCCGGCCTCGATAATCTCCTCCAATATCGCCCGGATGGGCGCAGAAGCGATAGAATAGAGCGGCGTCGAGACCAAGAAATAGAAGGTAGACTGGACGCCGATGTTCGCTTCACGTCGAGCAATCTGAAGGGCCAGTTCGGGCGACAGATCAACGTCATGGCGCAAAAACATGTGGGGCTCTTCCCGCACTACCTTCTTCAGTTGCACGCTCCGGTAGCCGCGAGCAACTAGCTCGCAAAGCAGCTCCTCATATTCCTCCGCTCGAAACCTGGCAGAACTCCAGGGATTTCCGGTCTTCATGAATATCCTTCAAGTTTGCAGGCGCCAAGGATCTCTGCTGCCAAGAACTGAGGCCGATGGTCCGCCATAGATCTATCGAAAGCTCGACCGACTGCCAGTGAGAATGATGGCTTCGCTACTGTGGATCGGTGCTGGCGCGCAAGACCCTTGCAGGATTACCTGCAACTGTTGAACCCTTGGCTACGGGTTTCGTTACATTCGAGCCAATTCCAACAAGCGATCCGTCGCCAACAGTGATTTTTTGCATTAGAGAAGAGTTCGGACCAATCCACGAGAACTCACCAACATCGACACCGCCGCTGAGTTCTACACAAGCCGTAATCAGGGCGCCCCTCCGTATTCGACAGTTGTGGGCAATATGCACGTGATCGTCTGTCTTGACATCATCCTCAACAACGGTCGTCCCAAGGGTGGCCCGACAAATGGTGTTGAGGCTGCCAATCTCTACACGATCGCCAATGACAACATCGCCCAGGTGCATGATGCGCACAGGCACACCATTCTCGTCACGTTCGAAGCCAAACCCAGGCTCCCCAATTACTGTGTTTGATTTAATTATGCAGTCTGAGCCAATTCTCGTACCATCACAGATAACAACGTTCTCGCCAATGACGGTTCTTGCTCCAATGGTTACAGATCTGCCAAGGACCGCTGTAGAACTGACCTTCGCCCCCTCTCCAACTGACGCCTCGGCTTCATAACCTCGGAAACCTGCTAGTCTCTCGATTTGATGAAGTGCACGAGCAAACGCCAATCTAGGGTTATCTGCCTCAATAACAGCGCCCTTAGAGATGCGCGCGCCGGGTTTCGCGATTATGGTCGCCGCGCAATGCCGTTTCTGATCGAGGTCCGAGTTAGCGAAGGCCAGCGCCCCTTCATCGACAGTGTCAAGGGTCCGGACGTGAGAGATTGAAACGTCGGTCCCAAACCAAGGCAACCCCATACTGGCGGCAAGTTCTGAAGCTCGAACGCGTTTCGATAATGTGTTACGCAATTTACCACCTGCTGAACCCGGCCTGGAAATGCTGCTTCTGCGACTACGTTAGTCTCGTCTTGCCTGCAATCTGATAGTCTGGCTGTTTGCCCCTGTCTCAATTAGAAACGTACCTACGGCTCGGTCAGGTGCAAGAAGGTTGGGGAATCATGGAATAAAGTTTTCCAAACAATGCAGGAATTTGGCAAAGTCGTGAATCCATCAACATCACGTCAATGCGCCAAACAAGTTGGACTGGGATTCGTGAATCCAAGACCCGCGTCATACATTAGAAAAGGCTGACAATGACCGTCATGCAAGCCCTCAAATCAGTTTATCGTAGTATCTTTCGCCCTCGATTGCATGGGCCAGAGATTAGTCTGCCATATCGAGTACTTGGAAGCGAATATGGCGGATGGCCGCTGTTGAACGATACCGAGGAGAATGCGATTGTCTACTCCTTCGGCATTGGGGAGGATATCTCCTTCGACCTCGCTGCCATCGAGGCATTCCGGTGCCGAATTCACGGCTTTGATCCGACCCCTAGGTGCCGCACCTGGATTGAACAGCAGTCGCTGTCTGAAAACTTCATTTTTCATCCAGTTGGCCTTGCTGGCGAGGAAGGTGAAATCGAGTTCTTCGCACCCGAGAATGACGCGCACGTCTCTTACTCTGCGCAACCTGCCCCTAAATCAAATGTCGCGCTGAAGATCGTGGCGCCGGTCAAGCGCCTTGATGATCTGATTGCCGAGAATGGTTCCGGGCCCCCACAAATCTTGAAGATGGATATCGAAGGATTCGAATACGACGTTATTGAAGACATTCTACGCGGAGAGTTTAGGCCTCGGCAGTGGCTAGTGGAGTTTCACCACCGGATGTACGGTATTCCCACCGAGCGAACCATCAACGCCGTGAGCAGGATTCGCGAAGCGGGCTACAAGCTCTTCTACGTTTCGCCGGGTGGTCACGAATATGGCTTCGTCTACATGCCAGAGGGCGCTCACGAAAATCAATAAATCGCACCCTCAAACATTTGGCGTTCCTTATTTGCCCAGTTGTTTACTCATTGCGAGATCCACTAATGCGCCACAATGGTAACAAAAAAGCTTGGTCGCCAGTTCAGGGACAAGCGCCAGTGAGCTTGAGCGGATAAATTTCAGGAGCCGGCCCTTCCAAGCCGGCATTCCGAACCCAGTCACCTCCAATGAGTGATCAAACACACGCAAATCCTCCGGAGGCAAGCCCGCGGTTTGAAGGGTGACAAGGAAATATGTGGGATTGAATGCATTGATATGCCCAATGTCCAAAGCTGTTTGGACAGACTCCCTGCTGCTGCGAAGTAAAATCTCGCAAGGAACCTCGACGTAGATATATCTTGAACTTACCCTTGCCAATTCTGCAAGGAACCCACGAGGGTCACTCACATGCTCCAAAACATGGCTTGCGTAGACAAAATCGAAGCTATCGTCAGCGAACGGGATCGTAACTCCGTCGTAGTGGCGCAGGTCGAGGCCGAGAGACGATTTGTCAACATGCTCGATTGGATCGACCACGTCGATACCGACATGATGACGGCCGATGCCTCGCGAGATGACCTCCCGCAGAACTGCACCAGTGCCGCAACCAACTTCCAAGACTCTCTCGACCGGCCTTCCGGCGATAATCTCGGAAATGTTGCGCGCCTTGTCTATTGCACCATAGCGACGCCATAGCATTGCATTCTCCGAGTACTCGCCTCCATAGTGATCTTGATTTTCGGAGATCTCGTAGAGTTTTACGGCCATTTTTTGCTGTCTTCCGGTGCGAAATTAGATTCATGGTCGAGCAGTTCGCAAACTAGGGAGACAAGTTCACGATTGTACCTATCAACTGTGAACCTGCTTCGCGCGAGCTGCGCATTACTAGCGCCAGTTTTTGCCACTTTGTCGCGCCTAGCAAGACATTCCGACAGGGCATCAATGATTGACTCGCTGGAGCCTTTCTCCACCTCCCACCCGTTCCTTCCTGGCTCGAAGACATCGAATATCCCACTGTGGTCAGTCGTTAGCACAGCGCACCCAGAGGCATAGCCCTCAAGAATGCAGATGGGCTGACCTTCGTAAGGATAGAAAGTTGGCAAGGCTAGAATATCGGCTTCCGCGAGTAACGTGCGCTTCTCATCCCCGTTCACCACACCGTGATACTTCATGTTGTCAGCACTAGAGATTGAATCGAGGAATTTTTCCTCTTCGGCTTTTGACTGAAACGCTCCAGCAAAATTGACCTGGGTGCAACCAGGAAGCTTTCTTTCGAGTTCCAGCGCTGCGTCCCGAAGCAACAAATAGCCTTTCTCGGGAATCATGTTGGACAGATAGAGAACGGATAAGGGCTTGTCGGAGGCGAACTTCCGATCAAGCGTGCCGCTACTGATCTGAAAGCAATCTTCAGCGAAGTTCTCGACGACGTGAAGCCTCTCTTCGGGAACAATTCCCGAGTAAATCTTCGTTAGCCTCTTGCCCAACACTACAACCGACGCAATCCTGCGCAGGAAGAACCCATTCAATAAACGGAGAGATCCTGTTGGGCCATTAAGTAGCCGTATCATTCCGGCGCCGCCGTGCAGATGGATCACCATTTTGCCCAATAATCGCCAGCATGCGATGAATATCAAGATATCCTTGGCATTGCCCAGTATTGATTCGGTAATGGTGAAATAAACGGCGTCTGCTCGCCTTGCTTCGCGGCGTACTTCGCGCAATAGGCGCAATATTTCTCTGATCCGACTCCAAGAGAGACCTCCGCTAACGAGATCAGCCTTATTGATGTTGACCAACGTTACAGAGTGCAACTCGTCGAGCGCCTTTAAGAAGACTTCGCACGCTAGGGCTTGGCCCGTGATCGGCGGAGGTATTGGGCCGATGAATAGTACGCTTTTCATTATATCAGTTCCTGAGGAGATCGAAGGATCAGCCACGCTACCAATGTGGCAAATAGGTGCACGCCAAGGTGCGCTCTGCAATGGCCTTATAATCAAGCATCTCTGCAGCAGTCTTCAACGCGCCCTGCGACATTCTGGCAAGTAGCGCCCTGTCACTCACCAGTTTGTGCAGCTGCTCGCCGATCTGCTCAGCGAATGGGCGAGCCGAATCTAAGATCTGCAGGTTCGCATGCCGATCAAGGTAGCGCACCGACGTCGTGCCTCTGATCTGTTGTGATTGCTCGCTGACGATGAGCGGAAGCCCCATACCCAGCGACTGTTGCCAAAGTACAGATTGACTGGCGGGGAAAATGGCGAGGTCAGACGCGGCCATGTGCGAGTAGACGCCTTCGCGATCCTGCCAGCCCACAAAGTGCAGACGGTCATCACTCCGAGCCAGCTCCTGGATTCTCAATCCATATTCGGGATATGCCCTATCGCTACCCCCAATGATAATGGCTCTAATCGGCAAGTCTGGATGCATGTGAAATGCGTGGATCACCTCTTCTGTCTGCTTCAGGGGCGTAAACTTACCGCCAGTAAACACTGTAAGCGTGTCGATCGGGATATTCAGAGCACCGCGAATCCGCTGCCGCGCGTTTCCTTCCATAATGCAGCGAGCGTATTCTTGATCAGTGCCAAGCGGAAGGAGTTCCATCTCATGTTCAGGCACCCCGTATAACGTGCTCAGAAACTCGGTACTTCCCGGCGTCACCGGAAAGATCTTCCGTAGATGGGGCCGGGCACCATTCAGAATGCGCCTGCGAATGATGCCGTGAAGAACTTGGCGCGAAAGCCAATTGGCTCCGGAGTTGGTTACGTCCGCATGGTAGTCCATGATCATCGCGCAGCTGGGATGTTGCGCAACGTATCGGACCCCCTCGTTCAGATTGGGAATGATGTCGTGGAAGAAGAGGAGATCTGGCCCTATCGTTGTGATCAGTTCGGTTAGGGGAGCAAACCGCTTGATCCGGTTCAGCAGGTTGAAGGAGAATGGTACCCTGTAGAGCCTGCCCCACTCGTAGGATTGCTGCGAATATTGCCCTTTCCCCCGATCAAGATCGGCCACATAATCTTCGATCGACTCGATAGTCGACGCGATTACTGAGACGTCGTGACCGAGCTTTGAGTACGCCCTGGCCAACATATTCTCTTGGTAGTCCAGCGCGTCGTCAAAGAATTCACAGATCATTAGAATCTTCATCGGAAGCGCGATCCATAGGGCACGTTCTCCGTACCGATCAGCAGCGTTCTAATATACCGAACAAACAGCTCAGTGACTGGCCAACGGGTGCCTAGTGCAAAGCGCTCGAGATCCACGGGTGTTCTCCGATTACCGCCAAAAAATTCTCAAGCGGTACGCATCTGCATCGCGTTCACAGGTGCAGAACGCTGTCTCATGCGCTCGACTGGTCTGACCTCAGCCATAACGACCAAGGTAGCGATCCAAACCCACCAATAGATATATCCGGCAGCATGACTTGGCACCGCGCCAATCACCGGCAAGGTAACGACACCAAACAAGACAGCAACGCGGACCGGCTCGGGCATATCTTTCCGGCGGAATACCGAAAGAAAAGTAAGGATGAAAAATCGCACGAAAACTAGCGCCGGAATGACGCCGAAATTGACTGCAATCTCCAAGAGGAAATTGTGAGGGTTGGGGATCAATTGGGGATAATTGTCGTTTACGTACTCCTCGAATCCTCCAACACCAACACCAAAGCCATACGTATCCCGTAGGGCCTGCAGCCCGGCCGTAAGCAGTCCAACGCGCTGCGAAACAGATTCATCTTGCGACCCTGCGCTCTCAAATCGGTATACTGCCAAGTCGTAAATATCGAGCGCCTCATTTCCAAATTGATCGATAATCATTACAATCAAAACAGGCACAAATAACAGAAGCCAAATTCTTACCCGTTGAAATTTGAGCGCGAAGAACGCAAATCCGATAATGGCAATAAAAATAGCGCCGCGACTCGTGTTAACAACCAGGATCGCAATTACCAAAGCATTCATTCCAGCAATAAGGAAGCGAAGATACGGATTCTTCTCAAGCGCCAAAGCGGCCATGGTTATTGGAAATGACAGACTCAACCATGCGCTGAAATCATTGTAATTCCCGAAGAAAATCGCGGCGAACGGAAATGACCCGATGCCGCCAATTGTGCGATCCTCGAAAGCTCCTTCAAAGTGGTTGCCAGTTGCAATCTCATACAGGGCGACCGGGAGGGATATCCCGACAATGATCACCCAAGCGCGCATGAGAAGTTGAACAGATCTGGGATTGGTACTCCAGCTATTTCCCGCAAGAAAACCAAGCGATCCAACCAGAACCGCAAGTAGGAGACCAATTCCTCCTGCCAAATCTTCTGTCCAGGCGAGAGACAGTACACCACCGGTAACGATGGCGGCGACCATGACCAGAGCCTGCTTTGCAGTTGGCGTCAGGTGCCGAAAGATAGTGGGCTGGAGCAGTGCCAGGGGCAATGCAGCAGCCAGGATAAGCCGGGAAGGCTGAAGCGAGCCGCCGAGCCCTCCGGCGAGAGTTGCGAGAATGGCTGCGAACAGCAGTGCCCACGTAATTCTTTGCATTATTTGGGGCCGCTCAACTGCAAGTATGCCTGCCTTGCCAAACTGCTAACCAAGAGCAGTCTGGCACGAAACATTGCGAACAGCGCGATAAGGAACCCAACCCAATACATCATTAGCCACGTCTGAAAGACGCTTCCCAACGCCAAGGAGAGCGCCGCCCCCAAGGTAAAAAGCGTCACGGCGAAATACATCTTTTGACTCGGCAGTCGATACCAGATCCGCGCAGCCAGCTCAGCTCGACCGATCAGAAAGACGAGCGAGCCTAGAAGAATACCGAGAGCTGCTCCTGCAACGCCAAACTGCGGTACGAGCAAGAAACTTAGCGCAAGCGCTACTGCCGCTCCACCCCCGCTGATTGTGAAAGCCACATCCATTCTCCGTGAAACACCCAGGCCAACGCCGTAGGTCTCGGCGAGCAGGTAAAAGAGCGGCAAAGCCATACAGGCCGGGACGTATCTAGCCAACTGATCGTAATCAGCGGGGAATAGAATGGGAAGAAACCATGCGAGGGCCGAGATGGTGCCGGCACAGGCAAAACTCGCGAAGACTATGGCTTCCACATACGGAGTGTAGCTCGACTCATCCTTCTCACGAGCGACAGATTGGTAAACGAATGGAGCCCAGATAATGGCAAAGATGGATGTGAATATCGTGAGTATCGCAGCGATGCTCTGCGCGACCATGTAGATCCCCAAATCTCGAACGCTGCCCCAGAATGCCAAGGCGAGGCGGTCTGACGAGGCCAGTAATGCGTAAAGGATTGCGGCGAGTCCTGCGGGGATACCGAAGCGTAACAGGCGCTCTGCGCCTTCCCAATGGAATTGGCGTCGCGAAGCCTCAATCAACTCACCCCTTAAGGCGAAAATATGAAGAGCCACAGAGACTAATACGGCTAGGAGATAGCATGATAACACGATCATTAGTTGACGTACATCAGTCAGAACCACTACTGCCGTCACAAGAACGAGTGTGACGACCCTTTGCGTCGCTTGCAGAACAGCTAGTGCAAGTAGTCGCTCGCTCATTCGTAACACTGTTGAGAGCAACCGAATGATCAATGCTCCGGCAGCATACCCAACAGCAAGAATTGTTCCTGCAATGCCAGCTTGGGGAATAATCTCTATTTCCCAAATCAAGAGAAAAACTAGAAGAAGTGCAACGGCTGCCACAGTGGCAAATGTCGGAACACGAAATGCATTCGCGAGGAGCGCGGCCTTGTCTTTTTCGCTAGCGAATTCACGCACGTAGGCCTGATCGCAACCAAATGTTAGGGCCATGGTAAAGAAGACTGCCGTAAGTTCGAGGATCGCAATTGAGCCAAGAATCTCCGGCTTGAAATTCCAAGAGATGAGAAAGACAAGGCCCGTGCTGAAGACAGCAGATGCCACCGGTCCGCACGAAAGAAGCATCACTCTGCCGGCGCGGCTTTCAGCGCGCATCGCCGCAAGCTCGCTGATAAATGGCATCTAGAGCGGCGCAGACCACGGGAGTGGAGTAGACAGAGGCGCACTCGTCGCGGATTTCCTTCGCGGGATAGTCGGCAAAATCAACAACCACGGCCGCAATCGCTTCGGCCAAGGCCTCCACGCTCCATTCGTCAACCAGCCTGCCCAGATTCGGTTTGACTATGGAATTCGGCCCACCCGAGCGGGTTGCTACAATCGGCATTCCTAGCGCCATCCCCTCGATCAGCGTCACACCGAAGGTCTCAAATTCGCTTGCAGAGACGAGGATATGACCTCTGGACATTGCAGTTGGCATGTCAAAAATCGAAACTTGGCCTACGAACTCCACATGCTCCAGCACCCCCAAACCCTTGACGAGTTCGGTCAACGCACCTCGCTCCGGCCCGTCGCCCACGATAGTCAGGGCGACGTCAAATCCCCGCTTGCGAAGGAATGCGACCGCTTCAATAATCAGGTCTACGCGCTTTCGGCGAGTGAGATATCCAACTGTTACTAGCCGCGTTGTTGCCCCCTCGCGGCGTACGAGCGGAGCAGTAAAGAAGCGAGACGCTACAATATTGGGTTGATAGTGCCAGTTGCCACCATATGACTCATTGAGCGCTTCAGCGAACATTTCAGAAACAGCCAGGTTCGAAGAGCTTCTTGCTGCCAATCTCTTGAATTTACTGCGTTTCGAAGATGACACGGGACGAAGGATATGCGCGGTTGAATGCTCGGTTGTTACGAAAGGTATGCCAAATTCCCGAGAAATCTTTTCCGCAGCGACCGCAGCCGGTTCCATGCTGTGAGCGTGCACAATATCAGGGTGACCAAATCGCGTAACGTACTCATTCACGGCGATAGAGATATGGCGCAGCCAAAGGCGCTCAAACCCAGGGTAAATCCTGGGAAACCAATTGAAGCCGTGGGAGCGCACTTCCTGAATTATGCCATCCATCCGAATGGTGACTCCGCCAGTTGTGCCGCGTCGAACTTGGCGTGGCCCGCGCAGGTCCGCAAACGCCACACCAACCTGCAGGCCGAGTTCTGCCAGTCCCTGAGCCTGATCTCGAAAGAAGCTCCCTTCTGCGTCTCCTTCGAACCTTGGGTACCAACTAGGCAGGATTAGGACGTGCATTTCACGACTGCCTCGATAACCCGATCCTGTGTTTGATGATCAAGGTAAGGATGCATCGGTAGGCTGAACACTTCTTGCGCTAATGACTCGGCCACCGGCAGACCAGTTGGATCCGACGGGAAATCCCGATAGGCGGTCTGCTGATGCAACGGACGAGGATAATAGACGGCAGTGGGGATGCCTGAATCCTTGAGTTTCGCCATGATTGATTCCCGACTTTGGCCAGGGCGAGTCCGGACCGTGTACTGAGCCCAAACCGATTTGCAGTCATCCGGAACGCTGGGGGTAATCAAAGCGTCACCGATGCCGTGAGCATATCGGGCAGCTACATGCTGGCGCGCTTCAATCTCGTCCGCATAGACAGCCAGCTTCTCAAGTAGGACCGCCGCTTGCAGCGTATCGAGACGGGAATTGAGCCCAATCCGCTCATTGTCATACTTGTGACTCCCCTTGCCGTGCACACGGAGAGACCGAATGAGCTGGGCAAGTTCGTCGTCACCGGTAAAAACGGCGCCTCCATCTCCGTAGCAACCGAGGGGCTTTGCAGGAAAGAATGAAGTGGTCGCCAATGTGCCGATCGAGCCGGTAACCCGACCACGATAGGTGGCGCCAAAGCCCTGAGCGCTATCGGCGATCACCCACATACCTTCGCTCGACGCAATCGCCTCGATGGCGTCATAGTCGGCCGGTAGGCCGAAGAGGTCGACCGGAATTATCCCCGCGGGCCGAAGCCCAAGGGTGCGCGCGTGTTCGATCGCGCGCGCTAGGCTTTCTACATCGATGTTATAACTGTCGGGTTGAACATCGACCATGATCGGCGTGGCGCCAGTCGGCGGGACGACCTCGGCTGTGGAAGCAAAAGTAAATGTCGGACAGAATACGGCATCGCCGACGCCGACGCCGAGCGCCATGAGAGCAAGCTGAAGCGCGTCGGTGCCATTGGCACAACCGAGGGCATGCGTCGCCCCGCAGAATGACGCTAAGCCAGTTTCCAGCTCTCGGACCTCAGGACCCATGATGTAGTTGCCATGCGCGAGTACCTGCTGGATGCGGTGTTCGAGCCGATCTTTGATCCGCGCTTGTTGCGCGCCCAGGTCTATGAATTCCATGCTAGATATCCTGCTTCAACCGAAGACCGCCACCCTCGGGATCGATTTCGTACTTCTCACCAGTGCGCGGGCAAACCAACCGATCATCGAGCCGCTCGCCGTTGCGCGATACCCAGCCAATCGGCCGCGCCGGCACTCCGGCTACCAATGCATGGGCGGGAACGTCTCGCGTGACGACCGCGCCTGCTGCGACCATGGCGTAGGAGCCAATGCGATTACCGCAGACGACAGTCGAGTTTGCACCGATGGTAGCGCCCCGACCAACTAGAGTGGGCTTGAATTCGTCTTTTCGTTCCACCTCAGCCCGAGGAGTCAGAACATTCGTAAATACGCAAGAGGGCCCACAGAAGACTCCGTCTTCCAACTCGACCCCCTTGTATAGCGAAACATTGTTCTGAATCTTGCAATTATCGCCTATGCGCACGTTGGGACCAACCACGACATTCTGGCCCAACACACAGTTTCGACCGATAACCGTGTTTGGCAGCACGTGGGCAAAGTGCCAGATCTTCGACCCTTCGCCGATCGAGCTTGGTAGATCGACGTAAGCGCTTTCGTGCACGAAGAAGTTAGCATCCGAGCTCATGATTCCACGCCTTCTTGATCGAGCGACATGCGCAGGGCGGCTTCTCCCCGCTCGAGTACTTTCAGCACACGAAGGCCTTCGTTGCCATCGGTTTGAGGAGGGGATTTTGTAGCGATTGCCTCAATGAAATGCCGACATTCCGCCTTGAGCGGCTCATCGCGCTCCACTTCCAAGAACTCGACTTCACTCTTCAACGGCGTCGGGACTGGACCACTTTTGTCGATTCGATGCCTGTAAAGAGCCAGCTTCCGACCCCAGTCGGTTTCAGCATCATCAAACACCGCCATGCCACCGTCTCCCAGGACCACAAGACGCTGCTCTTTATAGGGCGATGCCCAACTCACCTGGACGTGCCCTCGGGCGCCACCGGGAAAAGCCATCTGCATCGTGACCCAGTCGGCAATTCCGGGCGAAACGAAGGCAGCCCCTTGAGCTGTGACAATTTCGGGCTCTTCACCCAAAACGGACAGGATCATTGAGACGTCGTGTGGGGCAAAGGACCACAGGACATTCTCCTCGGTACGAAATTTGCCCAGACTCATTCGGTTCGAAAAAATGTAATTGATCACCCCCAATGCGCCCTCATCGACCATCTGTTTTAGGCGAAGAAAGATCGGATGATACTGTAAGAGGTGCCCGACCATAAGAATACGACCGGCAAGCCTCGCTTGCTCAATGAGGCGCTCGGCCTCCCTCGAGCAGAGCGCCAGTGGCTTTTCAACAAAGACATGTTTGCCTGCTGCAATAGCTTCAGCGGCCATGCTCGCATGCTCGCCTGCCGGCGTTGCGAGAGAAACTGCATCGATCTCGGGCGCGCGCAAGACTTCCGCCCAAGATAGGCCCGCAACGCGAAAATCCGCCGACATCGCCGCCTGGACCGCCGCCTCACGATCCGTCACCGAAGCCAGAACACCAAGTTCCGAAAAGTTGCGGACGAGGTTCTTACCCCAGTAGCCGCAGCCGACCTGCGCTACCCGTATATGATCAGCCGATTTCATGCGGCTACTACATGCTCATTGGCAGCATCGAAGCGGCCTCGAGAATCCACGATGAGGTCCGCCTCGCGAGCAATCATCTCGTAATCGAATTTGTCATGATCGGTTGCCAACAAAACGCAATCAAACCGGCTTACTGACTCAGGTGTGAGCTGGATGCTAGAAAGCTCGAAATGATGTTCGCGCATCCTCGGGAATGTCGCGACATGTGGATCCGAGTATGCGATCTCTGCGCCAAGATCGCGCAGCCTCTCCATTATGAATACGGAAGGTGACTCCCGCACGTCGTCGACATTGGGCTTGTAAGCGATACCGAGCACGAGGATGTTTGAACCTCGAACCGACTTGAACCGATCATTGAGCGCCGACTTGACCTTGCCGACGACATAATCAGGCATAGCCCCATTGACCTCTCCCGCCAGCTCGATGAAGCGGGTGCTTAGGCCGAACTCACGCGCCTTCCAAGTCAGGTAGAAGGGATCGATCGGTATGCAATGCCCCCCAAGACCTGGGCCAGGGTAATAGGGGACGAACCCGAAGGGCTTCGTCGCTGCAGCGTCAATAACCTCACGGATGTTGATTCCCATCTTGTCGGCAACGACCTTCATTTCGTTGACTAGGCCGATGTTTACAGCCCTATGAATGTTCTCGAGCAGCTTGGTCATCTCTGCTGCACGGGTGGAACTCACAGGAACGACGCGATCGATTATGGGGCTGTAAAGGCCCATGCCGACTTCAAGACAGTCTGCCGTGTGACCGCCCACCACCTTGGGAATTGTGCGCGTCGAGAAATGGGCGTTTCCGGGATCCTCTCGCTCAGGCGAATAGACCAGAAAAATGTCCTGGCCCACAGCGAATCCTTGTGATTCGATTCTTGGCAGCAATTCTTCATCAGTTGTGCCGGGATATGTTGTACTCTCCAAGGACACCACTTGACCGGCTCTCAAATATGGGACGATGGCATCAATCGTGGCTGTTACGAACTGCAAATCAGGCTCGCGATATTTGTTCAGCGGCGTGGGAACACACATGATCAAAGCGTCTGCTTCAGCGGCTTTCGAAAAGTCGGTGGTACAGGCCATCCCTTCGCGAACAGCTTTTGCCACCGTTTCGTCTGGGATATGCTCGATATCGGAGTGCCCAGAATTAAGTGATTCGACCTTCTGCTCATCGACATCGAACCCGATGACCTTGAAGCCGCTTGCTGCAAACAGCAACGCCAATGGCTGGCCAACATACCCCATTCCAAACACGCCAATGACGGCCGAGCGATCGGAGAATTTCTTAGCGAGGGAGGACAGTTGGTTTTCAGACATTCGGTTACTCATTCATTCGGTTGGCCCGCTTGATGGGCTTTCAATGTTTGCGCTGACCTGGCGGTACTCAAGAATGGCGGGGTGAAATCCTCGCGTGATGCCTAACACTTCCGGGGGCGCCGTTAATCCCGAAACGCGCTTACCGCGGTTCTGTGGTTAGCTTATATCCCACACCTGAAAGGATCACGGAAAGGCTGTCGGTTAAACGAAAGCCTGCCGAGTTCAGAAACTGTGCATCAACTTCAAGAAATAAGCTAAGGCGTGATGCTCGTAGCATGGATGAGCTTAACGCCCCGCGAGCGCAGGTGGCGACCAGCCAGGGAGACATGTTCTTTTCTGCCGATAGTAGATGGTGGGTACTTGTGAGCGCCCGGCGCTAGCAGCAACTCGATCAACAGCAAAGTCTATTGTTAAGTTTCACCTCCATACGCCTAGCCACTCTCCTTGTAGAACGAAAAAAGTGCTGGAAGATCGCCTTAGACCAGTGAGATATATGCCATCCTGAGATTTCTTGACGCATCGCCGCGGGACGGATGGAGTATCTCGATAGGCCAAGAACTTGCATGCGCTTAACTCTGCGTGGAAGAATTTCTATAAAGTTGAAATAAGTCATTATTTCAGAAATTTGGGTCAATTGATGATATTTTTCTTTCGCATTGCATTATTTGTCGGACTTGCGCTGACGTTTTTTCTATCGGTAGTTCCTCAACCGCCCATGATACCCGATCAATTGTCGGACAAGGCCCAACACGCGCTGGCCTTCGTGACCTTCACGCTTCTCGCTCTAGGCGCTTACCCTCGTGCCAGTAGCTGGAAGATCTTTCTTTGGTTAGGTCTTGTAGGTGTGGCGATTGAAGGGGTGCAATCGCTACCCGGAATCGAACGCGATCCAAGCGCCGCTGACGTTTTGGTCGATTTCCTTGCCGCAGGAGGAACGCTTCTCCTAATCTCCAGTTTGAGGCGGCTCAAGCTGGTCGGAACGGAGAAGAGCAGGCGCGAGAGTGCGAGGGAAGGCCTTCGCAACCCCGATTAGAGTCGTCGTTCGAATTTTGCGGGTCGTTCATCACAAGGAACCTCAGAAGGCCACGGTTCTTGCCCTCCGTTTTTTGCCTCAGCGCCATAGTGTTGTGATTATGGGGAATTGCCTATAGTCAGCGAAGAGTTGAAGGTAACTGAGCCTCAATCTTGCAGGTTTGCCCCCCATAATGAATCGCACACCCTCTTCACTCGCGACCGCAAGGTCGGCGCCAAATTTTTCGGTCCCAGAACAGTTGGCGTTTTACGTGGTGGCCGGGGTTCTCATGCCTGCCACAGCATGGACTATGGCTCGGGCGATCCCCCTCAGTGACCCTGTCTCCATTCTGACGCTTTCCGAGGTATTCGTCGCGAATGTCTGCATCTGGTATGTGCTAAATCGCTTGCAAACCTACGCCCGGGTGCGCCTCCTTTCGTACGTAGTTCCAGTAAATCTCACCATTTTCGCGGCCCTCATACTGGTGAACAACCTACTGCGAGTGGGCTACTCGATTTCGCTCTTGGGGGTCTGTGCGGTCGCCACCATTCTGATCAGCTATCTGGTGACCATAAAGGTGCGGAACTCCGGCTCGAATTTCCGACACTTTCTCGTACCCGGCGGGGCCATCACTAGATTGAAGGGAATGGCTGGCTACGAAGAGGTTGGATGCCCCCAGTTGCTTGAGCGCATGATAAATGAAGATGAGATATCTGGCTCGATCGTAGCCGATCTGCATCAGGACCTTTCAGCCGAATGGGAGCGACTCTTAGCCAAGGCCGCGCTTCGAGGAATCCCGGTCTATCACTGCCGGCTGATCGAGGAGGCGTTGACAGGGGAAGTCCGAATTAATCATCTAAGGGAGAATGAGCTTGGGTCATTGATTCCCAACTTGCCGTACCGTTACGCAAAGCGGGTGTTCGATGTGGTCGCCGTGCTGCTATTTGCCCCAATCGTGCTTCCCCTGGTTTGTGTCATCGCGATGCTCATACGACTGGATTCGCCCGGCCCAGCGTTCTTCTTCCAAAGCAGAGTCGGATTCCGAGGTGAAACCTTCAGAATGGTCAAACTGAGGACAATGCGGGTTGTTTCTAAATCGACAAGCGCGAACTCGGCGCGTGAATTTGCGATGACAAAAGATAATGATGATCGGATAACTAAGATCGGGCGTTTCCTGCGCAAGACGCGTCTTGACGAGCTGCCGCAGGCCTGGAACGTGTTGATTGGCGATATGAGCTGGATCGGTCCACGGCCGGAGGCGGCAGATCTTGCACTTTGGCACGAAGGCGAAATTCCTTTCTATTCCTACCGCCACATTGTCAGGCCGGGCATTACGGGCTGGGCCCAGGTCAACCAAGGCCACGTCACGGATCTGGACTCAATCGAGCACAAGCTTCGGCTGGACTTCTATTACGTCAAGAACCTTTCCTTATGGCTTGATGTGCTGATCGCACTGAAGACTTTTCGCGTCATAGCTGGAGGGGTCGGAGCCAGATGATCTACGGTATCCGCAGGTGGGGAAATCCATGCGACTCACGTTAGTTACTGGTGCGGCCGGTTTTATCGGCGCCGCCGTAGTCGGGCGATTACTCAATGATGGCGAGCGAGTGCTTGGGATCGACAATCTCAACGATTATTATTCGGTCGATCTCAAGATTTCCAGACTGGAGCGCCTACGCGAGCTTGGTGGCGACCGCTTTATTTTCGAACAAGCCGACTTTGCTGAAAACAAAGCTCTCGCAGCGTGTCTGGCCGACGCCGAGTTCGATCGCATCGTGCACCTAGGTGCACAGCCAGGCGTTCGCTACTCGCTCGAGAATCCGCATGCCTATGTTCAAAGCAACATTGTTGGCCATTTAAACATTCTGGAACTGAGCCGGGAACGACGGGTCACGCATTTAGTCTACGCCAGCTCAAGCTCGGTATACGGTGGCAATGACAAGATTCCCTTCTCAGTCGGCGATCGGGTCGATCACCCCTATTCGCTTTACGCCGCCACGAAGAAAGCGGACGAATTAATGAGCGAGACCTACGCGCACTTGTACAGGATTCCGCAAACGGGCCTCCGGTTCTTTACGGTATACGGGCCTTGGGGGCGCCCCGACATGATGCCATGGATATTCACCAGCAAGATACTGTCAGGTGAGCCCATCCCTGTATTCAATTACGGCAAGTTGCAGCGAGACTTCACTTATATCGATGATATCGTATCGGGAATCATCGCGTGCCTCGATGCTCCGCCAAGAGATGATGGAGATGTGAAACCCGGAGGCAGTATTTCGCCGCACGCGCTATACAATATTGGCAACAACAGGCCCGAAGAGCTGCTTGATGTTATCGCCATCATTGAACAGGCTTGTGGTCAGAAGGCGATCTTGGACCTCCTCCCGATGCAAGAGGGCGATGTTCCCCGTACATTTGCCGATATTGATGCCATTTGCAACGATGTGGGTTACATTCCCAAAACGACGGTTGACGAAGGTTTCCCTCGATTTGTTGAATGGTTCAAATCGTATCATGGGCTCGGCTAGAGCAAAGAAGTTCAACCCTGCGGCTCGTCCGCTGGCGCTTCTTCCGCAGCGGTAGCGCCATCATCCCCGCTCGGTAGAGGCTGATCGTCCACCACCGCGTCCTCGCCCTGCCGTTCGCGTTCGAGCCGCTCCATATAGGCACGCTCGATCTGCTCGACCCGCGCCTGCTCCGCCGCCGCATCCTCATCGATAGTCGAGAGGCGGTCTTCGCGGGCCGCGGCGATCAATTGGCCGAAGCGGACCTTCGAGCTTTCCGAGCGGTCGGCATAGGCCGCCTCGATCATCTGCTGGGTGCAGCCGGTGAAGCCGCCCGCGCCGGCAGGGTCGCACGACATGGTGCCGAATGCGCCGATCATCTTGTAGCTTTCGACCCGGCGCGACCAAGCGACATTCTCGGGATTGTCGCTATGTCGCAGTGTTTCGGGGATACGATAGCGATCGGCCTCGACCAGGATTTCGCATACCACGATCTCGTCGCCAACCGCCTCCGGGCACTCGTTCTCGTTGTAGACGATCACCATGTTGACCTTCTCGCCACCTTCGTCCTGGGCGGAAGCGGGCGAAGCGAAGGCGCAGGCGGAAATCGCGAGTGCGGCGGGAGCAAGAATGCGTTTCATCGTGTCATCCATCCAGAAAATCTGTCAGCCGGGATTAGGCCCGAGAGCGCGTGAACTCTCTATGAAGCGCTTAGCGGACCCATGCGGTTCCACCATGCGCCAGATCAAATTCGCTCAGCCAGCTTGATTGCGGCGCGGCAACCTAGGCGGATCGCGCCGGAGAGCAGCGGATAGGCAGGCGCACGCTCTGCACCGGCGGCGAGCGCGGCATCGCGGTGCGCACGCTCATCTTCGCGGAACTCCTCGATCATCGCGGAAAGTTCGGGATCGGCGTCGGTTTCGGCGAGCCGGTCGAGCTGGTCGGAATAATGCTTGTCGATCTCGGTCTCGACCGCCGCGGTGCACGCCATCGCCGCCTCTGGCCCGATCAGCGCGGTCGCCGCGCCAAGGGCGTATCCAGCCACAGACCAGAACGGCTGCAGGGCAGTCGGGCGAACGCCGCGCTCGGCCATCAGCGCGTCGAACTTGGCGCGATGGTCCTTCTCCTGCTCGGCCATATGCGCAATCTCCTGCGCATGCGGGCCGCGATCGCCCATCACCGCGAGCTGCCCGGCGTAGATGCGGGTCGCGCCATATTCGCCGGCCTGGTCGACGCGGATCATGCGGTGGATTTCGTCGCGGGTCACGTCCTGTCCCTTCGCACAAGCAGGTAGAGCGCGGCAATGGCCGATGCACTCGAAATCAGGAAATTGAAGCCCGCCAGCGAAATGCCCATGAGCGTCCACTGCGGGGCATCGCAGCGCACCATCGGCGCGTTGAGGATTGCCGCCATCGGGTCACCACTAGCGTCGACTGCGCTGGTGCACGAGGTGAGGCCTTCCCACCAACCGTATTCCACCCCTGCGTGAAAGCCCCCGATCAGGCCTGAGGCGAGCACGGCCAGGGCCGCCAGCGCAATCAACAGCCGTTTGGGCTCGATCGCATAGGAGAGCAGGCCCAGCGCGATGGCGGCGAAGTGCGGATAGCGCTGCCACCAGCACATCTCGCAGGGGAACAGGCCAAAGCCGTATTCCGAGATATAGGCGCCGGCGATCAGCAGCGCCGGTGTGCCGAGCGCGATCTTCTGCGTCAGCCGTGCGGACGGAGTGAGTGTCATTCGCGAGCTAATAGCGGATCAGCGGCGCAATGCCACCGCGCTTGGCGTCGTCCGCCGCAGGGTTTCCAGCGCATAGTGCAACTGGAAATCCTCGATCCCCTCGCCCTTCAACTCCTCGGCCGTCTTCTGGAAGCGAGGATCGGTGATCTTGTCGCTTTCGAGCGCGTCGTCCTTGAGGCCGAGTTCATTGACCAGATGGCCGCGCAGGTCGCTCTCCCGCATCACGTACTTGCTGCGCTTGGCGAGGTCGGGATCGCTCAACTGCGGCACCATGATATCGGGCTTGATTCCGCCTTCCTGCACCGAATGGCCGGAGGGGGTATAGTAGCGCGCCGTGGTGAGCTTGAGCGCCGCGTCGCGACCAAGCGGAATCAGCGACTGGACGCTACCCTTGCCGAAGCTGCGATCGCCCATCACCAGTGCCCGGCGATGATCCTGCAGCGCCCCGGCGACGATTTCGGAGGCCGATGCCGAGCCCGCATCGATCAGCACGATCACCGGCACGCCGCTGGCCATATCGCCGCGGAACACCGTCTCGGCATCGTAGAGCAGCGTTTCGCCGCGAGCGCGCCCGCGCTGCGAGACGATCCGCCCCTTGTCGAGGAACAAGTCGGAGAGGGCCACGGCCTCGTCGAGCGAACCCCCGGGGTTCGAGCGCAGATCAAGCACCAGACCATTGACCCGGCCGGCGGCCTCTTTCTTGATCGAGCTCCAGGCGGAATAGACGTCGCTGCCGACATCGGCGGAGAATTCGTTGACCGAAATCACCCCGATATTGCCGCGTTCCAGCTTGTAGGTCACCGGCTCGAGTTCGATTACGCCGCGGGTTACGGACACATCGAAGGGTTCATCGCGACCCGGGCGGAAAATCGTCAGGGTTATCGCCGTACCGGCCTTGCCGCGCATCCGTGCCACGGCATCGTCAAGGTCGCCGCCATAGATCAGTTCGCCGTCGAGGTGGGTGATATAGTCGCCTGCCTTGAGGCCCATCTTGTCCGCCGGGCTGCCGCGGAAAGGCGAGATGATCTTGACCGCGCCGTCTTCCATCACAACCGAGAGTCCGAGGCCGGAGTAATTCCCGTCGATCATGGTTTCGAGCCGCTGGAGGTCCGAACCATCGACATAGGCGGAATGTGGGTCGAGCGAAGCGAGCATGCCGTCAATGGCACCGCGGATCAGCTTGTCGTCATCCACCGGTTCCACGTAGTTCGACTTGATCCGCTGATAAGTGGCGAAAAGCTTGGCGAATTCGGGTCCGGCGCGGCCATCGACTTGCGCCATTCCGGCGGTCGTGGCCGGGATCAGCGCCACCGCGGTGACGAGGGCTGCGCTGCGCATCAGGTCGGCGAATTTCATGTCTTCTCGTGCTCCTTGGACGCAATACTATCGCGCATCGGGGCTGAATGCCAGATGAGAGCGCGGCTGGCGTCCCGAAGCGGAGCAACCCGGCGCCCGGATATCAAGGCTTTCCAGTCACCTTTCATCAGTAACAGCCGATTCCGCAATTGCGCGGCGGATTCCACCAAGCGGCAATATCAATCCATGTACAGCAGCGGATTGACCGCCTCGCCCTCGCGGCGCAGTTCGAGCGCGATCCGCGGGTTCACTTGCGGCGCCGCACCCAGCGGACTGCCGCCGACGACCCGGTCGCCGGCCCGCACATCGGCGCGCCCGAGCCCGGTGACGAGGCTGGTCCAGCCATTGGCATGCTCGACGATCACGATCCGCCCATAGCCGCGATAGTCGCCCGCGAAAGCCACCCGCCCCGATCCAGGCGAAACGACCAGCGCGCCGGACTGCGGGCGGATGGCGATGCCGCTGCTGCGTAATCCTGCTTCGCCTGCCTCACCAAATCCGGCCAGAGTGCGGCCCTGGACAGGGAGCTGCAGATCCTTGGGCGCGGCAGTCGAACTGGGGGTCGGGCTGGGCCGCGCCGGTGTAACCACGCGCGATTGGTCGGGTCGCGGTGGACGCATGATCGGCCCCTGTAACGCGGCGAGTTCGCGCCGCAATCGAGCCGCCGCGTCGAGCTCGCCGACCAGCTCATCGAGATCGCGTGCCTCCTCCGCCAGCGCCAGGGCGCGGTCCTCCACCCGTTGCGCCGACCCGCTGGCAACCTGCGAGGTGCGACGCTTCGCCGCCGCAAGCGCCGAAAGTTCGCTCTTGCGGCGCGCCAGATCGCGCTCGCTTTCGCGCTGGCTCTGCACTGCCAGCGCCGCCTCGCGTTCCAGAGCCCGGCCTTGCCGAATCTCGTTGCGCAAAGCCGCCGTGCGCGACCGGACGGTCGGTACCGTGCTTTCGAGGACCGCGCGGACATAGACCGTGTCCTTGAGCGAGCCGGGCTTAAGCGCTGACAAGGCGAGCGGGCGACGCGCCATGTTCTGGAGTGCAGCGGTCAGCCGGACGATGGGTTGCTGCCGTTCGGCCAGCCTGGCGTCGAGCACCCTGCGCTGGTCGGTGATGAGCGCCAGCCGCGCTTCGGCCTCTAGCGAGTTTGCCTCAGCTTGCTGAATCCGCGCCGCCAGCGCCGCCGCCTCGCGCGTCGCCTTGTCGGCCACCTCGTTGGCTGCAGCGGCCTCCGCGCTCAGGCGGTCCGCGCGTTCCGCGGCCTCCTGCGCGCCGTTTCTGGCGCGCTCAAGCGCAGCGCGCGCCTCGCCGGTGTTTGCAAATCCTTGATTTCCCTGCGCTTCAAGCGGGGAGAGCGACAGCGCCAAGGCGCCCGCGAGCACAGGGAGCGATCCGATAGCTATGAATGTCCTGCTCCCGCGCATGACGCTATCCTGCCCGATGATAGGGATGCCCGGCAAGGATCGTCGTGGCTCGATAGAGCTGCTCCATCAGCATCGCCCGGGCCAGCAGGTGCGGCCAGGTCGCCTTGCCGAAGGCGAGCAACAAGTCCGCTTCGGCCCGTTCTTCCTCGGCATGCCCATCCGCTGCGCCCAGCACGAACCGCGCTTCGCGGATGCCGTCGTCGCGCCAGCGCCCGAGGATCTCGGCCAGTTCTTCGGAGGACAGGTTCTTGCCGCGCTCGTCCAGCAATACCGTCTTGCAAGGTGTTTGCGGCTCGGGAATGCGACCGCCGGTTTCGGGCAGTTCGGTGAGCTTGACCGGCCAGGTCAGGCGCTTCTCATAGCGCGCAACAAGATCCGCTTCGGGCGAACGAGCAATCTTGCCGCGTGCGATCACGTGGAGAAGCATGGTCAGAATTCGTGTCCGGACTGCGCTGGGACGATTTCCCTCGCCGATCCGGTTCAAACGTTACGCAGTGCCGGTAGCAGCCTCGCCGTCACCGAAGGCCCACATACGCTCCAGATTATAGAAGCTGCGGACTTCGGGCCGGAACAGGTGCACGACCACGTCGCCGGCGTCGATCAGCACCCAGTCGGCGGCGGTCAGCCCCTCGACCCGAACGGGGCCAAAGCCCTCGTGCTTGATCTTCTCGGCAAGTTTCTGCGCCATCGCGGCGACTTGCCGCGTCGAACGGCCCGAGGCGATCACCATGTGATCGGCAATCGAGCTTTTCCCTTCGAGAGGAATCGAGACGACTTCCTGTGCCTGGTCGTCATCGAGCTGCGCGAGAACGAGCTCGTGCAACCGATCCGACGGCTTGTCAGTCTTGGCCATGACCGAAGCCTTGGCCGTGGTATCGGCCGTAGCCGAATAGGTTTGCGCCTGGTTCATAGGCGGATTCACGTCTCCAGATTGTGGGGCAAAAAGGCATGAGGAAAGAAACGCTTGTGCTGCGCCTCATGTTCCCTCCGATGGTTGGATGAGCCGATGCGTGACCGCATCCCTCACCGGCAAGCTGGAAAAGCGCATAGCCCAGTCCGGATCGGCGCGGCGAATGGCCGTGGCCGAGCGTGGATCTGGATCGAAACGCAATAACACCAGTGCCGGTGCGCTCCATCTGCCCCGGTTTCGAAAGCTGGCGGCAGGAACCCGGTAGCGCCTGAGCCAGGCCATGGCGGGGCTCGCCATAGCGCCATCATCATAACCGGGCCGGGCAATGACTGCAATCGGCATGGCATTCGCGATGTCGCGCCAGCGCCGCCAGTGATGAAATTGCATCAGGTTGTCACTGCCCATCAGCCACACGAATTCGCGTTTGGGATAGCGTCGCCCGAGTGCGGCGAGCGTATCGATGGTGTAGCGCGTGCCGAGTTCCTGCTCGATCGCGGTTGCGCGGATGGGGCTGCGGCGCGCCTGCACCTGCGCCGAGTTCAACCGCGCGGCGAGCGGCGCCATGCCTTGCTTCGGCTTGAGCGGGTTGCCCGGGGAAACCAGCCACCAGACCTCGTCGAGCCCCAACGCCTCCATCGCGAACAGGGTCACCCGGCGGTGCCCGCCATGCGCGGGGTTGAAACTGCCTCCGAGTAATCCGGTCCTGAGGCCCATCGAAGCGCTTACGGGCGCGCCTGCCCGCTGCCGCGCACGAGCCATTTATAGGTGGTGAGCCCTTCGAGCGCGACGGGCCCGCGCGCGTGGAGCCGGCCGGTCGCGATGCCGATTTCGGCGCCAAGCCCGAACTCGCCGCCATCTGCAAACTGGGTCGAGGCATTGTGCATCACGATCGCGCTGTCGACCTCGGCGAGGAAGCGGTCGGCCGCCGCCTGGTCGTCGGTAATGATCGCCTCGGTATGGTTGGAGGAATGGCGCGCGATGTGCGCCATCGCGTCGTCGATCCCGTCGACCACTGCAACCGAGAGGATCGCATCGAGATATTCGGTGTCCCAATCCTCGTCCGATACGGGGACGATCCGAGGGTCGATCGCCTGCGCGCGGCCGTCGCCGCGCACTTCGCAGCCGCCATCGAGCAGCTTGCCAAGCAGCGCCTCCGAACCGGCAAAACTGGCATCGAGCAGCAGCGTCTCCATGGCCCCGCAGATGCCGGTGCGGCGCAGCTTGGCGTTGAAGGCAATTTCGCGCGCCATAGCCGGGTCGGCGGCTGTATGGACATAGGTGTGGCAGTTGCCATCGAGGTGGGCGAGCACCGGCACCCGGGCATCGGCCTGGACGCGGGCCACCAGCCCCTTGCCCCCGCGCGGAACGATCATGTCGATCAGCCCGGCTGCCGCCAGCATGGCGCCGACGGCCGCGCGGTCCTGCGTCGGGATCAGCTGCACGGCTGCCTCGGGCACGCCGCCCGCGGCCAATCCGCGCACCAGCGCCGCATGGATCGCGCGGTTGGAATGGACGGCTTCACTGCCGCCCCGCAACAGCGCGGCATTGCCAGCACGAACGCACAGCACTGCCGCATCGGCGGTGACATTGGGGCGCGATTCATAGATCAGGCCGATCAGCCCGATCGGGACGCGGACACGGCTCAACGCCAAGCCGTTGGCTGGCGTGGCGGTATCGATCACTTCGCCGACCGGGTCGGGCAGTGCGGCCACCGCCTCGACCCCGGCAGCGATCCCCTCGAGCCGCGCTTCGTCGAGGCGCAGGCGATCGAGCATTGCGGCCGACAGCCCGTTAGCCTCGCCGGCGGCGAGGTCGCGGGCGTTGGCCGCCAGGATATCGCTCGCATCCGCGCGCAGGGCCTGCGCGGCCTGCCGCAGAGCCTCGGCCTTCTCGTCGCTCGACATGGCGGCCAGCCGCCGCTGCGCTTGCCTTCCTGCGAGGGCGAGCGCGCGAATCAACTCCGCGGTATCCTGCTGGGATTGTTGCGCGATTGTGGCCATTCGCAATGCCTTAGCAGCCTCGCCCTTGGCTGTCAGGCGGCGAATCCGATGGGAATTCTTGCGAATCGACTAGCAAGGATTGTCCCCCGATCAGGGGTCGCGGCAACACGCGACAAGGTGAATCGTTCCCGCCCAAACATTAATCTTTCAACGGAGTTAAACGGCTCATCGTGCGACTCCCCCCATTCGACCCTTCCAGAACTGTACAGATTCGACATCCTCATCTTTCCGGTGTTAGCGCTCCCCTGGGTCAAAAACGACGGACACAGTCGAGAGGGGTCGCTTTGCTTCAGAGAATTTCTGCTGGCGGGTGGGGGAACCGCTTGCGCGAACATTTCCCGGATCGCGAATTTTTCATGCGATCACAGGGTCAAGTTCGCTTCATCAAGATATCATCGCGCGTCCAGATGGGCGCAGCTGCGCTCGTAGTCGCGCTGCTGGTCGGCTGGACGCTGTCGATGGGCGCCATGGCGTGGTCGAAGTATCGCGCCGATGCCGATCGCAGCTCGCTGCTCGTGCGCGAAGCGCGGGTAGCGACTGCGCAAGAGCGGCTCGATGCCTATGGCAACGACCTCGAGGGCGTGAAGCAGGACCTGATCAAGCGGCAGGAATTCCTCGAAGCGACCGTACCGATGCTGCCCGACGACATTCGCAATGACGATACGGTCAGCGATTCTACCGGACAGGCAACCGAGACGGTCGAGAAGGTCGGCGCGCTGCTGCCGCAGGCTCGCGGCCTCGCCGAAATCGAAGCGCGCCAGCTTGCCTTCGTCGAGCGTCTGACCCGTTATGCCGACCGCCGCTCCAAGCGCGCGGAAAACGCAATTCGCAAGCTCGGGCTCGACCCGCGTACCATCGTCCGCAATGCCGAACGCCAGGCGATGGGTGGTCCGCTCGAAGTCCTTGCAACCGGCCGCGATGGCTCGATCGATCCGCGCTTCGAACGGCTTGGGCTTAGCCTGGCCCGCATGGCGGCTCTCGAGCGCGGGCTCGACGGGATTCCGCAAGTCCTCCCGGCCGAGGCTCCGATGGTGACTTCGAGCTACGGCTATCGCCGCGATCCCTTCACCGGTCGTGCCGCGATGCATAACGGCCTCGACTTCAAGGGACCGATCGGTGCGCCGATCTACGCCGCCTCCAAGGGCCGCGTAACCTTCGTCGGCCGCAAGTCGGGTTATGGCAATGTCGTCGAGGTGAGCCATGGCAATGGCCTGATGACCCGCTACGCCCACATGTCCAAGTTCCGTACCCGAGTGGGGCAGTCTGTCGCCGCAGGTGACATCATCGGCGCTATCGGAAGCACCGGTCGTTCGACCGGACCGCACCTCCACTTCGAGGTGCGCATCAATGATCGCGCGGTCAATCCGCGCCCCTTCCTGGAGACCGCACCCGATGTTCTCAAAGAAGTCAGACGAGTCCCCGAACTCGCTCGCCGCCAATCCGGAGAAACCAATGGCCAGCCGTAGCGCCTCGAATTCCACCTTTTCCGTGATCGGGTCGGATGTCACCATCAAGGGCGACATTACCGCATCTGCCGATCTTCACGTCGATGGCTCGATCGAGGGCGATCTTCACTGCGCTTCGCTGGTCCAGGGCGAAAGCAGCATCATCTCTGGCGGTATAGAAGCGCAGACCGCGCGCCTGGCCGGCAAGGTCGTCGGTTCGATCCGCGCCAAGGAACTGGTCGTGCTCAAGAGCGCGCGCATCGAAGGCGACGTCCATTACGACGCACTGACGATCGAACAGGGCGCTCACGTCGACGGCCGGTTTGCGCACAGCTCGCCCAAGGCGGCAGCTCCTGCAGCGCCGCGGCCGCAACAGCAGCAGGCGGCGCCGACCGGCGACAAGCCCGCTTCGCCCGATGAGCCAAAGCTCACGCTGGCAAGCTAGCGCATAAGTCTCTTGGAGGGGATGAAAGGGGCGCGGCCGCAAGGCTCGCGTCCCTTTTCATTTGTGCGGCGGGGCCTTTTGCGGGTCAGCTCTCGCCGCTGATTTCCGCCTTCAGCGCCTTGCGGTCGAGCTTGCCAATCATCGTCTTGGGCAGGCTGTCGCGAATGCCGAGGGTTTCGAGCCGCTCGTGCTTGCCAAGCCGCGCATTGACCCAGGCCTTGATCGCCTCCGCGTCCACGGCGGCATCGGGCACCAAGGTGATGTAACCGTTGACGCTCTCACCACGGTAGGTGTCGGGCAGGCCGAGCACGAGCGCCTCCTTGACCGCTTCGTGTTCGAGCAAAACCTTCTCGACCTCGCTCGGAAACACCTTGAAGCCGCCGACCGCGATCATGTCCTTGATCCGGTCGACGATCTGCAGGAAGCCGTCTTCATCCTGCACGGCGACGTCGCCGGTGCGCAGGTAGCGCTTGCCGCCATGCTCGACGAAGACTTCGGCTGAAGCTTCCGGCCGATTCCAATAGCCCTGCATGATCTGCGGGCCGTGGATGGCAAGTTCGCCCGGTTCGCCATCGGGCGCGAGTTTCGCCGGGTCTTCCTTGTCGAGCAGCAGGATCTCCGTCCCCGCCACGACCTGGCCGATGGTCCCGGGCTTGCGCACGCCGTCATAGGGATTGGCCGAGACCACGCCCGAACTCTCGGTCAGTCCGTATCCTTCGACCAGCCGCGTGCCGGTTCGCGCTTCCCACTTCTCGCGCACCGGCGCGGGCAGCGGCGCGCCGCCCGAGATGCACACCTTGAGGCTCGAGAGATCGGTCTTGTCGAGATCGGGGTGGTCGAGCAGCGCCTGGAACATCGTCGGCACGCCGGGAAAGCCGGTCGCGCCTTCCTTGCCGATGGTCTGCAGCACCTGCTTCGCCTCGAAGCGGGGAACGATCGCGATCGACGCGCCGCTTGCCACTGCATGGTTGAGCAGCGCCGTGTTGGCGAAGACGTGGAACATCGGCAGTGCGCCCATGAACACTTCGTTCTCAGCGTCGCCGAAGGGATTGATGCCGCACACCTGCTGCGCATTGATCGAGAGATTGGCGTGGCTCAGCATCGCGCCCTTGGGCGTGCCCGTGGTGCCGCCCGTGTATTGCAGCAGCGCAACCTCGTTGGGATCAATGGCGAGCTTAGGCGGCTCGCCCGCACCCGAAACCAGCTCGCTCCAGCGCAGTATGTCACTGCCATATGCGACCTTGGCGATCTTGCTGCGCGCGAAGATCTTCATTGCCACGCGCTTTGCGGTCGGCAGCATGGCAGCGAGTTCGCCCACCACCAGCGTTTCGAGCGCCGAGCCGCGCAGGACCTTCTCGGCGGTGCCGTAAAGCTCGGGCACGTCGACCGTCACCAGCAATCGCGTCCCCGAATCCGCCACCTGCTGCGACAGTTCGTCGACAGTATAGAGCGGCGAGAAATTGACGACGATCGCGCCCGCCATCATCGCCCCGTAATAGGCGGCGACATAGATCGGGACGTTGGGGAGGAACAGGCCGACGCGGTCGCCCTTGGCAATCCCGCGGGCGGCCAGGTGCGAGGCGAAGCGCTGCGCATCCGCGTAGAGCTCGGCGTAGGAATATTCGCGCCCCAGGAAATGCAGCAGCGGGGCCGCGCCGCGGCGCACGGTGGTGCGCGCGAACATCTCGGGCAGGCTCAGCGCCTCGAACTGCGTGTCCCAGGGTGTTGGGTGGTGATAGCGCGACCTACTGACATCCATGTCAATCGAATGGCGCAAGCCAACCGGCTAGACAAGGAAAAAGCCGCGCTACACG
The DNA here is from genome assembly GCF_029623755.1 of Altererythrobacter sp. CAU 1644. Lineage (NCBI taxonomy): Bacteria > Pseudomonadati > Pseudomonadota > Alphaproteobacteria > Sphingomonadales > Erythrobacteraceae > Altererythrobacter > Altererythrobacter arenosus. The sequence continues at coordinate 1,300,715 of NZ_CP121106.1, read as the reverse complement.
GCGCTTAGGCGTCGGCTTCGGGGCCCTCGACGCCAAGCTCGGCCTGCTCAGCCTCGCGGCGAGCGGCCAGCCAGGCCTCGGCCTCGGCTTCCTGCGCAGCTTCGGAGGCAGCCTTCTCGTTGGCATCGCGCTCGGCGCGAAGTTCCTCGATCAGCTTCTCCTTGTCGCTGCGGTCGTCGCCCGCAACCACTTCGCCTTCGGTAATGCCGGCGCGCTTGGCGGCCTTGGCAACGACGGCGTCGAGCTCGCGCTGCGAGCACAGGCCGAGGGTGACGGGATCCTTGGGCTGGATGTTCTGGATGTTCCAGTGGGTCCGTTCGCGGATCGCGGTGATGGTGTTGCGGGTCGTGCCGATCAGCTTGGAAATCTGCGCGTCGGACACTTCGGGGTGGCTGCGCAGGATCCAGGCAATGCCATCGGGCTTGTCCTGGCGCTTCGACACCGGAGTGTAGCGCGGCCCCTTGGTGCGGGTCACCTCGACTGGGGCCTTCTGCATCTTGAGGCGATATTCGACGTCGGCCTGCCCACGCTCGATCTCTTCCTGCGTCAGCTCGCCCGAATGGACCGGGTCGCGCCCGGTGTACTTGCTGCCCGCAAGGTCATCGGCCATCGCCTGCACTTCGAGAATATGCAGGCCGCAGAATTCGGCGATCTGCTCGAAGGAGAGCGCGGTATTGTCGACCAGCCAGGTGGCGGTGGCGTGGGGCATCAGCGGGGTGGGCTGATCTTTGGCACCTTGGGCCATGGAAAACTCCGTTCAAAATAGAAGGGCCGCCCCTTTCGGAGCGGCCGTTGCACGAGAGTAGATAGGGCAAGCCGCAGGATTCGGCAAGCGTTACGCCATCGGCACGAAATTGGGCAGCGCCTCGATCCGTGCGATCCAGCTTCGGATGTTCGGGTAGTCCCCCAGCCCGAAGCCGCCCTCTTCTGCGACATGGGTGTATGCGAACAGCGCAATGTCGGCGAGCGTGACCGCGCCGTACGCCATGAAATCGCGGGTCGCGAGGTGTTGGTCCATCAATTGCAGCGCCGCCTCGCCCGCCACTCTCTTGGCCATGATCAGGCCACGTTGTTCCTTGCTGAGATTGGCCTCGCCGACGAAATAGAGCCAGAACCGCAGCGTCGCGACATTGGGTTCGTGATTGTACTGTTCGAAGAACATCCAGCGCAGCATGTTGGCCTGCTCGTACCGGTCGCCGGGAATCAATTGGCTGCCGCTCGCCAGATACCAGCAGGCGGCATTGCTCTCGGGCAGGAAACGCTCTTCGCCATCGGTGATCTGGAGCACCGGAATGCGTCCATTGGGATTGATACTGGCGAGGAATTCAGGAGTGCGGGTTTCGCCGCGCATGATGTCATACTGCTGGATCGCCAGCGGGATGCCGAGCAGCGCCGCGGTCAGCTTGATCTTGTAGCAATTGCCGCTGCGCGGATCTTCATGGAGCGTGTAGGTTTCGGTCATAGTGGCGTAACCTCCAGCACAATCTTGCCGATATGTTCGCCCGCCTCCATCCGCGCATGGGCTGCAGCAGCTTCGGCGAGCGGAAAGGTCCGGTCCATCACCGGCTTGAGCTCTCGCGAGGTGAACAGGGGCCAGGCATGCTGCGCAATTTCATCGGCCAGTGCGGTCTTGAACGCGTCGGAGCGTGGGCGGAGGGTTGAACCGGTCAACGTCAAACGGCGCATCATGACGAAACCCATGTTGAGTTCCGCCGTGGGGCCGCCAAGCACCGCGATGGTCACATGCCGCCCGTCCTCGGCAAGGCACTTGAGGTTGCGCGCGACGTAATCGCCCGAAACCATGTCGAGCACGACATTAACGCCTTTGCCGCCGGTGTATCCCTTGATCGCCTCGACGAAATCCCGCTCGCGGTAATTGATGGCGAGGTCCGCGCCCAATTGCCGTGCCGCCGAGCATTTGGCCTCATCGCCGCAGGTCACGATCACCTCGAGCCCGAAGGCTTTGCTTAGCATGACCGCCATGGTGCCGATACCGCTGGTGCCGCCATGGACGAGCAGTCGGTCGCCTTCCGCTGCCATCCCGCGCTCGAACACATTATGCCACACAGTAAAGAGCGTTTCGGGGAGCGCCGCCGCTTCCTTGAGCGGCATGCCCTCCGGCACCGGCAGGCAGTGGCCCCAGGGCGCCCGGCAGAATTCGGCGTAGCCGCCACCGGGCGTCAGCGCCGCAACTTCCTGTCCGATCAGCTCGCGCGGAACATCTTCGCCCACCGCGACCACTTCGCCCGCGACCTCCAGCCCGAGAATAGGCGAAGCTCCAAGAGGTGCGGGATAGTGGCCGGCGCGCTGGATGCAGTCAGGCCGGTTGACCCCGGCATAGGCAACGCGGATCAGAACATCGGTCGGTCCGGGCTCCGGAATTTCTGCTTCGCCCAGCGACAGGACCTCGGGCCCACCGGGCGCTTCGAAGCCGATCGCCTGCATCGTCTTGGTCAATACTTCCGCCATATCCACTCCGTGCCACCCTCGAAGCGTTGCATTTGCGACGCAAGGGGAAGGAAATCCCCATCTGTCCGCGCACCTAGCCTTTGCCCGGATTGACAGCAAGGCGGCTCGCTTGCGATTGTAGCAGCAATGGAAGAAGACGACCGCCCCCGCCCCAAAGGGGATGCCGCGAGCAAGCTCGCTGGCGAGGATCTGTCACCTTATTCGCAGGACGAGTTGGAAGAGCGGATCGCGCTGCTCAAGGCGGAAATCGCCAGAGTCGATAGTCACCGGATGAAGGTCGAGGCGCACCGGAGCGCCGCCGACGCGCTGTTCAGGAAGCCGAGTTCGTGAAGCCGCGGCCTCGCAACCTTTCCGAGGCGTCCCCATATAGATGCAGCCATATAGGAATGGTTAACCATAACTGCTCATACTCTCCCGCAAGGGATGGGTCGCGCCTATGCGGTTAGTTAGATGTAAGCCCGGTTAGAAAGGCCGAGAGAGACCAGCAGATGCCAAGTTTCGCCCAGAACCTCGAAAGAACGCTGCACAACGCACTCGCCAATGCGTCGGAGCGTCGACACGAATATGCCACGCTCGAGCACTTGCTGCTCGCGTTGATCGATGACGAGGATGCGGCGCAAGTCATGGCCGCCTGCGGCGTCGACCTTGCCGAACTGGGCGAGGTCGTGAAGCAGTATCTCGACCAGGAATACCAGTCCTTGAAGACCGAGGACGGCGCCGATCCGCAACCCACGGCCGGCTTCCAGCGGGTGATCCAGCGCGCCATCCTGCATGTCCAGTCTTCCGGCAAGGACACGGTTACCGGGGCGAATGTGCTGGTTGCGCTGTTCTCCGAGCGCGACAGCTATGCGGTCTATTTCCTCCAGCAGCAGGACATGAGCCGGCTCGATGCGGTGAGCTATATCAGCCACGGCATCGGCAAGGGTGGGCGCCAGCTGGAATCAAAGCCTCCGCAGGGCGCCGAAGATCCGCAAGCCGATGGATCGGACCAGGCGAAAGAAGGCGGCAACAAGAAGGAAACCGCGCTCGACCAGTTCACGGTAAACCTCAATGCCAAGGCCGAAGCCGGCAAGGTTGATCCACTGATCGGTCGCGGTCCCGAAGTCGATCGCACGATCCAAATTCTGTGCCGCCGCAGCAAGAACAACCCGCTCTATGTGGGCGATCCCGGCGTCGGCAAGACCGCCATCGCCGAAGGCCTGGCACGCAAGATCGTCGAGGGCGAGGTCCCCGACGTTCTCACCGACGCGGTGATCTACTCGCTCGACATGGGCGCGCTGCTGGCCGGTACGCGCTATCGCGGCGATTTCGAGGAGCGGCTCAAGCAGGTCGTCAACGAACTCGAGGGCATGCCCGAGGCGATCCTGTTCATCGACGAGATTCACACCGTGATCGGCGCAGGTGCGACCAGCGGCGGGGCGATGGATGCCTCGAACCTCTTGAAGCCCGCCCTGTCGGGCGGGACGATCCGGTGCATCGGATCGACCACCTACAAGGAATTCCGCAACCACTTCGAGAAGGATCGCGCCCTTCTGCGGCGGTTCCAGAAGATCGACGTCAACGAACCGACCGTCGAAGATACGATCAAGATTCTCAAGGGCCTGCGCAGTGCCTTCGAAGATCACCACAAGGTGAAGTACACGCCCGATGCGATCAAGACCGCGGTCGAACTTTCGGCTCGCTACATCAATGATCGCAAGCTGCCCGACAAGGCGATCGACGTCATCGACGAGGTCGGCGCGATGCAGATGCTGGTCCCGCCCAGCCGCCGGAAGAAGAAGATCACCTCGAAGGAAATCGAGGCGGTGATCGCGACCATGGCGCGGATTCCGCCGAAATCGGTCAGCAAGGACGACAAGAAGGCGCTCGAAAATCTCGAACGCGACCTCAAGCACGTCGTTTTCGGCCAGGACGAGGCAATCCATCGCCTCTCGACCGCGATGAAGCTGTCGCGTGCGGGACTGCGCGATCCGGACAAGCCGATCGGTTCGTTCCTGTTCTCCGGCCCGACCGGAGTCGGCAAGACCGAGGTCGCCCGCCAGCTTGCATCGATCATGGGCATCGAGCTCAAGCGGTTCGACATGTCAGAGTATATGGAACGTCACAGCGTTTCGCGCCTGATCGGCGCGCCTCCGGGCTATGTTGGTTATGATCAGGGTGGTCTTTTAACCGATGCGGTTGATCAGAATCCGCATTGCGTGCTTCTGCTCGACGAGATCGAGAAGGCGCACCCTGACCTGTTCAACATCCTGCTGCAGGTGATGGATAATGGCCGCCTGACCGACCACCACGGCAAGACGGTCGACTTCCGCAATGTCGTGCTGATCATGACGACCAATGCCGGCGCCGCGGACATGGCCCGCCAGGGGATCGGGTTCGGCGACGTGAGCAAGGAAGACGCCCAGGAAGAAGCGGTGAAGAAGATGTTCACCCCGGAATTTCGCAACCGTCTCGATGCGATCGTGCCCTTCGCCTATCTCGGCAAGAGCACGGTCGCCCGCGTGGTCGACAAGTTCATCCTGCAGCTTGAACTGCAGCTGGCCGAGCAGAACGTCCACATCCAGTTCGACAAGGATGCGCGAAACTGGCTCGCCGACAAGGGTTACGACAGGCTCTATGGCGCGCGGCCGATGGCACGCTTGATCCAGGAGAAGATCAAGCAGCCGCTGGCCGAGGAATTGCTGTTCGGCAAGCTCGCCGACGGCGGCGAGGTCCATGTCAGCGTCAAGGACGGCAAACCGAACTTCGAACTGACGCCCGCACCGCCGAAAGCCGCGCCCAAGCGAAAGGCAACTTCGAAGAAGAAGCCCGCCGCGAAGAAATCCCCGCCCAAGCCCGAGGAGCCGAAGGCCGACACCGGCGGGGGAGCGGACGGCAAGGACGACAGCGGCAGCTAGGGCATGCCCAAGCTGTATGATCGGGGCGCGCGGGAAACCGTTGCGCCCCTTGTCGTTTGGAAAGGGTGAGCGCTCCCTTTTCCTGGATCCGGCCCGAACCGTGGGGCATCCACATCGTTCCGGCGGATATCTGGGTCGATCCCGGTCGCGCGGTCGATCGCGCACTCGTCACGCACGGCCATGCCGATCATGCCCGCGGCGGCCATGGCGAAACGATCGCGACGCCAGAGACGCTCGCGATTATGGAGCTGCGTTATCGCACCGGCGCGAAAGACGGCGCCGGCGAGATCCCGCACAAGGCCATACCAGCGATGTATGGCGAAACGATTCGCCTGAAGGGCGGCGTCGACGCGGCCTTCATTCCCGCCGGCCATGTGCTCGGCAGCGCGCAGATATTGCTCGAGCATGCGGGCGAGCGGGTAATCATTACGGGTGATTACAAGCGCCGAACCGACCCAACTTGTACCCCGTTCGAGGTAACTCCTTGTGATATTTTCGTGTCCGAAGCGACTTTCGGACTACCGGTGTTCGTCCATCCACCGATCGAAGACGAGATGGCGAAATTGCTCAGGGTGCTGTCGGACAATTCCGATCGCTGCGTGCAGGTCGGCGCCTATGCGCTGGGCAAGGCGCAGCGCGTCATCGCCGAACTGCGCCGCGCAGGGCATAGGGAACCGATCTATCTTCACGGCGCGATGGAGCGGATGTGCCGCCTCTATGAGGAACATGGCGTTCCATTGGGCGAGCTGCGGCTGGTGGCCGATCATACGAAAGAGGATTTGCGCGGTTCGATCGTCATCTGCCCGCCCTCCACGCTTAATGATCGCTGGTCGCGGCGCCTGCCCGACCCGATCACCGCGATGGCGAGCGGCTGGATGCGCGTGCGGCAACGTGCGCGGCAACGCAATGTCGAGCTACCGCTGGTCATCTCGGATCATGCGGATTGGTGCGAACTGACCGAGACGATCAAGCAGGTCGATGCGGCGGAGAACTGGATCACCCATGGCCGCGAGGATGCGCTGCTGAGATGGTGCCAGCTCAACCAGCGGCGTGCCCGTGCGCTGGCCCTGGTCGGCTACGAGGATGAGGACGACTAGGGGTGGAGGAGTTCGCCGTCCTCGTCGACGCGCTGGTCTATACGCGCAGCCGCAACCGCAAACTGCAGCTGATCGCCGACTATCTGCGCGAGACGCCCGACCCCGACCGCGGCTGGGCGCTCGCCGCCTTGACCGGGGAACTCGATTTTCCGGCGGTGAAGAGCTCGACCGTCCGCAATCTCATGCAGGAGCGGGTCGATCCGGTGCTGTGGACGCTCAGCCGCGACTTCGTCGGCGACACAGCCGAAACCGCGAGTCTGCTGTGGCCCGACCCTGAAATTGACGTCGCGCCGCCGCCATCCTTAAGCGAAGTAGTTGATTTGCTGGGCATGATGACGCGGGTCTCGGTCATGTCGGAGCTGCCCAAACTGCTCGACCGGCTCGATGCCAATGGACGCTATGCGCTGATCAAGCTTGCGACAGGCGGCATGCGGATCGGCGTCTCATCGCGGATTGCCAAGACCGCGTTCGCTCAGGCCTTCGATGTCGCGGTCGAGGAGGTCGAGGAATACTGGCACGGGCTCGCGCCGCCCTACGCGGAGCTGTTCGCCTGGGCTGCAGACGGCGCAGCACCGCCCGACACCGAGAACCGCCCGACCTTCCGACCCTTCATGCTGGCGCATCCGCTCGAAGACACGATCGTCGATCTGAAGGACTATGCGGCGGAGTGGAAATGGGACGGGATCCGCGTGCAATTGGTCCACGCGGGCGGCGAAACGAGGCTCTACTCGCGCAGCGGCGACGATATCAGCCACACTTTTCCGGAGCTGGTCGAGGCGCTCGACATACCTGCCGTGCTTGACGGGGAACTACTCGTTCGCGGCGCGCACCAGGGCGGGGAGGCTGGAGGAGCTGCCAGTTTCAATGCCTTGCAGCAGCGCCTCGGCCGCAAGAATGTCTCCAAGAAGATGCTCGCCGAATTGCCCGCTTTCGTGCGCCTCTATGATGCACTGATCATCGAAGGCACCGATCTGCGGGAGCTCGAATGGCATCGCCGCCGCGCGCAGCTCGAGCAATTCCACCCGCGCCTGCCCGAAACCCATTTCGATCTCTCGCAACTGGTCGAAGCGCGCGATTTCAACCATCTCGCCGAAATTCGCGAAGGCGCGCGCGACGATGCGATCGAGGGCCTGATGCTCAAGCACCGGACGAGCCCCTATGTCGCCGGGCGCAAGACCGGGCTGTGGTACAAGTGGAAACGCGATCCGCTGCTGATTGACTGCGTGCTGATGTATGCGCAGCGCGGCAGCGGCAAACGATCGAGCTTCTATTCCGACTACACTTTCGGCTGCTGGAATGGTGATCCCGACGCCGGTGCGGAACTGCTGCCGGTTGGAAAAGCCTATTCGGGTTTCACCGACGACGAACTCAAGAAGCTCGACCGGCATGTGCGCCAGAACACGGTCAATCGCTTCGGCCCGGTGCGGGAAACCGACAAGAGCCTTGTGTTCGAGGTCGCCTTCGACAGTGCGCACGTATCGAAGCGCCACAAATCAGGCCTTGCGATGCGCTTCCCCCGTATCCACCGCATCCGCTGGGACAAGCCCGCGCATGAGGCCGACCGGATCGATGCGCTACGCGCGCTGGTACGCGACTAGAGCCCAGCACAAGACTGCTCCACGCTTGATGTTGCGCCGCGCAACAATCCGCTGGCGCTGCGGGCGGGACTGCCGATGAGGTCAGCCCTCGGACGCGCCCTTGCCCAGCGCTGCCGCCACGGCTTCGGCGTGATGCTTGGCATTCTCGGCATAATGCGCGGTCCCGATCCGCATCCCGGCGACAGCCGCATCATCGAGATCGCGCATCTTGCGCGCGGGGCGTCCGCCCCATAGTTCGCGCTCGCCCATGACCTTGCCCTCGGTGAGCATGGCGCCTGCCGCGAGCATGGCATCCGAGCCGATCACTGCCTTGTTCATGGCAATCGCACCCAGCCCGACGAACCCACGATCCGCGATGGTGCAGCCGTGTATCATCGCCATATGGCCGATCAGTACGTCGTCCCCGATGATCAGCGGCGAGCCGTCCGGGTCGCCCGAGCGCGGCGGGTCGCAATGGAGCACGCTGCCATCCTGCACATTGGTGCGCTCGCCGATGACAATCCGGCTGACGTCCGCACGCAGTACGCAATTGTACCAGATCGAGCTGCCCGCTCCGATCGTCACGTCGCCGATAATCGTGCAGCCCGGAGCGACAAACGCGCTTTCGTGAATCTGCGGAATCTTGCCGTGGATCGGGACGATGTTCACACCCGGACGGGCCAAGGGAGTTTCGTTGGTCACTGGGATCCTCGCAACATGGTTTGCCACCGGATATGTGGAATGGCCGATGAGAAATTGTCCGTCCAGACCGCGCTGCCGTTATCATTCAGCGCGCGCCATTCGTCCCGGCCAGTCGTTTCAAGCAATTCTTCGATTTTTTGCTCGCTGCGCGAAATGACGACCCAGGCCGAGGCTGTCAGCGATCTGCTCTCGTCTCCCTGATCGATCCTGATAACGCCGGGCCACCCGCTATCGCGGAGAAAGGCAGACAGGACTGGCTCAAGGGCGATGAAGCGGTTGGAGATATGGATCGCCACCAGACCATCGGGCCCGACTGACCGCCCATAGGTTTCGATAGCCTCTTTTGTCAGCAGGTGCAGCGGTATCGCATCTGACGAGAAGGCATCGACCGCCAATATCTCGAGCTGTCCAGCAGGCTCCGCCTCCAGCTCTAGCCTCGCATCGCCAATGACGGTCTGCGAGTCAGGCGCACACTCTTCGAGGAAGGTGAAAACACCTTCGGTCGAGTATTCGAGCACAGCAGGATCAATCTCATAGAAGCGGTAAACTTGGTCAGGCTGGCGATAGCAGGCGAGCGTTCCGGCACCGAGGCCGACTATCCCTATCCGTGCACCTGAACCGTACAGGGCGTCGGCATGGCTCAGCACCAACCCCACCCCGGAATGCTCGCCATAATAGGTTGTCGGCTCAAGCCGGTCCTTCGGCCCAAGGAATTGGCGCCCATGCACGGTCGTTCCATGCGTCAGCACGCGGATCCCGTCCTGCTCCCGGTCGGCGATCGTGTAGACCCCGAAATAGCTCCGCGTCCTTTCGCCGAGACTGTAGGCTGAGAGATGCGTCAGGGCGCCGCGCCCGACCATGATCAGCGCCAGAATGACGACAAAGGCGAAGTGGCTGAATTTCATGGTCAGCGCCAGCCCAGCGAGCATGAACAGTGTGACGGTGGTCCACAGCCAGTTTTCATTGATGGAGGAGTAGAACAGACCGCAGGCGACGGCTGCGGCGATGACCATGCCTACCGCCAGTGCGCGCAGACGTGTTTTCTCCGAACCCGCAATGCGTTGCTGCCAATCGGACAGCCCGCCCAGCGGTAACAGCGCCGCTGCCATCAGGACGAGAAGCGGGTGCTCCCACACCCAATCGAAGATCAGCGGCGCGATGAGCGCTGTGAACAATCCGCCGAGTGCGCCGCCTGCGGACATAATCAGGTAGAAGAATGTGAGGCGCGACGGGTCGGGTCGAAGGTCGTAGAGTCGGCCATGGAGCGCCACCGATATGGAGAATAGCATCAATAGGCTGGTGAAAACGACCAGGAGTCCACTACCTGCCTTTCCCGTCATCGCCATCGCCCCTGCCAGAACGATTATCAGCGGAGCCGTTCGCGTGAACACGCGTGCTGTTGCCCGTCGCTCAGCAAAGGCAGCCGTAAAGCTCAGCAAATAGAGACCGAGTGGGATCACCCACAGCAGCGGCATGGCGAATATGTCGGTCGTCAGGTGGGTCGTTGTGGACAGCATCAGGCCGGATGGTACGGCCGCGAGCAGAAGCCACATGCCCACCCGCTCTGGACCAATCGGAGTCCCCGCATTTGCCGTGGAAGGGGCTGTCTGTTTCGCTAGATGCGGTAGGCGCGACCGCGACCGCATCAACAGGCAGACGAGGACGATGAGCACGACGTAGATTGCGCTCCAGAGAACCGCCTGTTGCCTGAGCGGAACGAAGGGTTCGAAGAGCAGCGGATAGGAAATCAGTCCCGCGAAACTACCGAAGTTGGATGCCGCATAGAGCGGATAGGGGTCGCCCGCACTCTCATCGAGCGCATACCAGCGTTGCACCAGGGGGGCCTGGGCCGAGACGAGGAAGAAAACAGGCCCGACGCTCGCCAGTAGCAGAAGTGGAACCCATAGGACCTCCCACCCTTGCCCCAGGCTGCGAACGTCGGCCAGGGCAATCGGCAGGGTAAGGCCGGCCAGCGCCAGTAACGCGATATGGAGCGCGAACTGGTGGCGAGGCAGCATGCGCCCGATAAAATGCGCGTAGGCGTAGCCGCCCAACAGCAGCGCCTGATAGACCAGCAAGGCACTGTTCCAGACATTGGGCGCGCCGCCCAACCGCGGGAGCGCCATGCGGGCGACCATCGGTTGCACGAGGAACAGCAGGAAGCTGCCGACGAGTATGGTGATCACGAAAATCACCCGGCCTCGATCGGACTGCTTCTCCAGCGTCACGCTCTTTGCCAATCCTGCTTCGTCAGCGAGTACTGGATGGTGGGATTGTGGTCATCGTCGAAAGACGGATCGCTGAAATCCAGGTCTCTGCGTCGTACCATTCCGAGTTTCTCCATGAACTTCCAGCTCGGAATGTTCGCTTCGCAGGTGAGAGCGACAAGATGCGGCGCGCCGATGGTCTCGAAGGCCCAGTCGATCACCGCGCGCATCGCCTCGTCGGCGTAGCCGTGCCGCCAGCGATCCTCGCGCACCAGCCAGCCAATTTCGTGATCGCCCTGGTTGGACGCATTGCTGTTGTCGACCAGCTTCATCCCGCAATGACCGACCAGTTCGCCGGTTTCCTTCTCGATCATCATCATGAAACCGAAGCCGAACTGTGCGAACCAGGCCATGTTCTTGGCATGCTTGGCCTCGATCTCGTGAAGCTCCTTCACCCCGCCGAGATAGTGCATCACGGTCGGCGTGTTCAGCACGTCATACTGCAGCCGGGCATCGCCCTCGTCGATCTTGCGGAGGATCAGCCGCTCGGTCTCGATGACGATATCAGCCATTGGCCGCTTTCCATTCGCCATGGTCGATCGAATAGACGATGATGACCGGGTTCTCTTTGTCGAAATCGTCGTTGGGAAAGTCGAGATCCTCACGGCGACGCATGCCAAGCCGCTTCATCAGCCCCCAACTACCCTCGTTCCCTTCAAGGGTGAGAGCGATAACTTCATCGGCGCCGAAGGTAGTGAAGGCGAGCTCCAGCGAGGCCTGTGCCGCTTCCTTGGCGTAGCCCTTGCCCCAGGCATCCTCACGCAGCCGCCAGCCCACTTCCATCATTCCGATCGGACCGCCCCCCTGGTTGCTGCGCTTGAGGCCGCAGAAGCCAAGGATCGCGCCGTCATCCTTGCGCTCGACGACCCAGAAAGTGTGGCCATGCTCGCGCTTGTAGGTCAGCAATCGGTCCTGCGCGCCCTGCCGCTTGTCTTCGTCCGCAACGCCGCCCAGCCAGCGCATCACCGCCGGTGTGTTGGTGCCTTCCCAGAAGGGCTTCCAGTCCTCCGCGCGCCAGTCGCGCAGGACGAGCCGCTCGGTCTCGTGCCGGAATTCAGCCATTCAGCAGCCGCGCGGCGTGCGCCGCATGGTAGGTCAGCACGCCGGCGCAGCCAGCGCGCTTGAATGCCAGCAGCGTCTCGAGGACCAGCGCGTCGCGATGTCCGGCGCCGGCTGCTGCGGCCGCTTCGATCATCGCGTATTCGCCGCTGACCTGGTAGGCGAAGACGGGCACTTCGAACCGCTCCTTCACCCGGCGCACGATATCGAGATAGGGCAAACCCGGCTTCACCATCACGCTATCGGCGCCCTCCCTGAGGTCGAGCTCGACCTCACGCAGCGCCTCCTCGGCATTGGCCGGATCCATCTGATAGGTCTTCTTGTCGCCCTTGAGCAGCCCCCGGCTGCCGACCGCGTCGCGGAATGGGCCGTAGAAGGCCGAAGCATACTTGGCAGCATAGCTCATGATCTGGACATTCGGATGCCCGTTCATCTCGAGCGCCATGCGGATCGCGTGGACACGCCCGTCCATCATGTCCGACGGGGCAATAATGTCCGCTCCCGCTGCGGCCTGGTTCAGGGCCTGGTCGACCAGCACCGCCACCGTATCGTCATTGGTGACATAGCCCGCAGCATCGACCAGCCCATCCTGACCGTGGGTGGTATAAGGGTCGAGCGCGACATCCGTCAGGATCCCGATGTCCGCCCCGCATGCTTCGCGGATCTCCTTGATCGCGCGGCACATCAGATTGTCGGGGTTGAGAGCCTCGGCGCCATCATCGCTCCGCTTCCCCGCAGGCGTGTTGGGAAACAAGGCGACGCAGGGAATGCCCAGCTCGACCGCCTCCCTCGCGCGTGAAGCAATCCCGTCAACCGACCACCGCGACACGCCGGGAAGTGAAGCTATCGGCTCATCGACCTCATCGCCCTCGGTCACAAACAGCGGCCAGATCAGGTCCGAGGGCGTCAGTACGGTTTCACGATGGAGCGCGCGGCTCCAGCCGCTTGCCCGCGTACGGCGCAGGCGCAGATTAGGATAGCTCGCAGTCATGGCCGGGACTGTTGCCGCAATTGCCCGGGCGAGGCAATCGCGTGTTGCGCAGCTGTGCCGCGATCAGCCGATTTCGCGCTTCTGGTCGAGCTTCTCGATTTCACGCCGTGGAGTTTCGATCTCGGACGCCTTGGGTTCGAGATCGGCGAGCGCCGCTCCCGCCTCGACCTGTTTCAACCGGCGTAGCGTGGCGCGAAAATCCATCAGTTCGCGGCCTTCGAGCTGGGCGCGCGTCACGAACCGCACGCCAGCCGGATTGATGGCGCGCCCGCCGCGGTACATTTCGTAATGGAGGTGCGCCCCGGTCGAGAGCCCGGTCGAACCGACATAACCGATGACCTGGCCCCGGCGCACGTTCTGGCCTGACCGGACCGCCATGCGGCTCATGTGGCAGTAACGGGTCGAGAGCCCGCCGCCATGCGTAATCCTGACCGCATTGCCGCAGCCGCCCGCGCGGCCGGCGCTCGAGACGCGGCCGTCCGAAACCGCGACGATCGGCGTGCCGTAACCGGCTTTGAAATCCATGCCCGAATGCATCCGCCGATAGCCGAGGATCGGATGGCGCCGCATGCCGTAGCTCGAGGTGATCCGCCCCGGGACCGGCGCGACCAGCCCGTTGCGCTGCTCGCCGACCCCCGAAGCCTCGTAAAAGCGGCCTTCATCGCCCCACCGCATCAACTGCGTCTTCGCCTCGCCGTTGCGGTCGATCCCGGCGTAAAGCAGCTTGCCCGCCTGGCGCTCGCCCGTCGCAGCACGGCGATAGGAAATGATCATGTCGAAGGTGTCGGTCGAGGCGACCGAGCGGTCGAGGTCGATCTGGCCGTCAAGCGCCTTGATATATTCCTGCACCGCACTGGTCGGCGCACCGGCCGCGCGGGCCGAGCGGTAGAGGCTTTGGCCCACAGTCCCGCGAATGCGCAGCGGCGTGTCATCGACCCGGATCACATTGCGCTTGAGCGCTAGCTGACCGGCATCGTCGCGAAAGACTTCGAGTTCGAGGTCGAACCGGGCGCGGAAGGCCAACTCGTCGAGAGGGCGCGGCGCGCCTGCTTGCGGTCGCCGGCCGAGCACCAGATCGACCCGGGTGCCCTTCTCGATCTCCTCGAGCGGCATCGCGCCCGAGACCATGGCGTTGATCTGCTCGGCTTCGCCCGTGCCGACGCCCGCGCGCTGGAGCATGCGCATGAAACTGTCACCGCTCGACAGGGTCGCCACCAGTTCGATCTGCGGTCGTTCGGGGGCCGACTTGAGCGGAATCACGCGCGAAGTCGCGCTGGTCTGGCGCCCGCTTTCTGCACCAAGCGCGAGCGGGGTGATCATCTGGCTGCGAAACTCATCGCGCGCGCTTTCGTCTAGTTCCATTGCCGGCATAGCTTCGAGCGGGGCGAAATCGGGCCAGAAGGCGAGGGCAATCGCGCCGAGCGCTACCATCGTGCCGAGCCCGCGGAACCAGCGCTTGCTACCGATCTCGCTCGCCAGATCAGGCGTCAGATCGACATTCTCGAGCTTCTCCGATGCCTTGTCGCGCCAGGCATCGTAACGCGCCCGCCCCGATCGGTAGTGTGCCCGCACCTTGGAGGTGTGCGAGTGGAATTGGCTGAGATGCGGTGCCAGCGCCTGTCTGAGTGAGCTTGAGAGCGTGTTCTCGCGCTTGAGGCTGTGCTGCAGGACTTCGTCGGGAAAGAGCGGCAACTCTTCCGACACGGCCTGATCGCCTGCCTCCAACTCCCGCGCGTGATCCAATGCAGCCCTCCAGCGAACGCGAACAGACCCCGCTGTCGCGCCGACGCAGCAAATTACATGGCCGATTTCTCTGCCCGTTCAAAGTAAACAGCGCATTAATTGTCGACCAGCCGAGTCCGTCGCGCGACCAGTTGTGCATTGGTTGCGGCATGTGTTGCGGGCGCGCCGGTGCGATGCCACATATGCGGCGTGAGTACATTCGGCGCGGAGAGCGCGATCAAGGCCGTTCTCGGCCCGACCAATACCGGCAAGACGCATCTCGCGATCGAACGCATGTGCGGCCATTCGAGCGGCATGATGGGGTTTCCGCTGCGCCTGCTCGCGCGTGAAGTCTATGACCGGGTCCGCGCGATCAAGGGTGACGAGGCGGTTGCGCTGATCACCGGCGAGGAGCGGATCGAGCCGGAGAACGCGCGCTACTTCTGCTGCACGGTCGAGGCGATGGATCGGTTAGGTGGAGGCCACGCCTTCGTTGCGCTCGACGAGGCGCAGCTCGCCGCGGATCCCGAGCGCGGGCACATCTTCACCGACCGCCTGCTAAACGCCCGTGGGCGCGAGGAAACCATGCTGCTCGGTTCGGCCACGGTCGAGCCGCTGGTTAAGCGCTTGATACCGGGCGTCGAAATGGTCGCCAGGCCGCGCTTCTCCACCCTCACCCACGCCGGCTCGACCAAGCTATCGCGCCTGCCGCCGCGCAGTGCAATGGTCGGCTTCAGCGCCGAGCAGGTCTATGCGATGGCGGAAATGCTTCGGCGGTTTCGCGGGGGCGCGGCGGTCGTCATGGGCGCGCTCTCGCCTGAAACACGCAATCGGCAGGTCGAATTGTTCCAGAATGGTGAGGTCGATTACATCGTGGCGACCGATGCGATCGGGATGGGGCTCAACCTCGATCTCAACCATGTCGCCTTCGGCGCGCTGACCAAGTTCGATGGACGGCGCAAACGGCGGCTGACCCCGGCCGAGATGGCGCAGATCGCCGGTCGGGCGGGGCGGCACCAGCGGGACGGCTCGTTCGGGACGCTATCGGGCCTTCGCGGCACCGGCGAGGCGCCTGAGTTCACCGAGGAAGAGATCTATGCGATCGAAGAGCACCGCTTCGCGCCGCTAACGCACCTGTTCTGGCGCGAGGCGGAGCCGCGGTTCGATAGTCTGGGCGTACTGATCGGCGATCTCGAGAGCGCCCCTACAGCGCCCGAGCTGCGCGCCGCACCCGAAGCGATCGATCTCGCCGTGCTCAAACGCCTCGCCGATGAGCCGTTTGCCGCAGAGATCAAGGGCGCCGGGCTGGTCCGCAGGTTCTGGGAAGCCTGTTCGCTGCCCGATTTCCGCCAGGTCGGCCCGGACCAGCATGCCCGCTTCGTAGGGCGACTGTGGCTCGACCTGCGCGAGGGATATCTCGGGGCGGATTATGTAGCCGCGCGTATTGCCGAGCTAGACCGAATGCAGGGTGATATAGCCACGCTGCAAGGAAGGATAGCCGCGATCCGATCCTGGGCCTATATCTGCCAGCGACCCGACTGGGTGCTGGCGCGCGACGAGATGGCGGCGCGGGCCCGCGCAGTCGAAGCCAAGCTCTCGGATGCGCTGCACGCGCGGCTGACCGAGCGATTTGTGAACCGAAGGACGGCGATTTTGATGAAAAGCCTGGGGCAGGATGCAAGCGCGCTGCCGGTAATTCTGGAACAGGACGGCAAACTCACCGTCGAAGGCGAAACCATAGGGCGGCTGGACGGGTTCCGTTTCTCGGTCGACCCCGAAGCGGGCGCCGCAGACCGCAAGATGCTGCTGGCCGCGGGAGAGAAAGCGCTTCCGGGCATTCTCACCCAGCGCGCCGACTGGCTGCTCGGCGAGGGCCTGGGCGAATTGGAGCTGGCCGACGCCGCGATCCGGTGGGGCGATCGCCCGCTGGCAACCGTCGACATGCCCGACGATTTCGCGGCCCCCCGCCTGACCTTGACGCGCGATGTCACGCTGCTGCCCGAGGCGCCGCGCAAGCGGCTGGAGGACGGTTTGCAGGCATGGCTCACCGGCAAGCTGGAACCGCTCGAGCCAATGCGCAAGCTGGCACAGGCCGCGCGCGATCCCGAGGCCGGCTCCGAGGCGCGCGCCCTGCTCCACACGCTGATTGCCGGTCACGGCGTCGTCAGCCGCGAAAACGCGGGGCTCCAGCACCTGCCCAAGGAGTTGCGCCCCTATCTGCGCAAGCTGGGTGTGGTGTTCGGCGCGCTCGACATCTTCGCCCATGCCCTGCTCAAGCCGGCGCCGCGCCAGTTGCTCCACGCGCTCGGGATCGACCGGCGCCCACTGCAGGACGCGATGCTGCCAGTCATCGCGGAGCAGAAACGGCTGCCCGCAGGTTACCGGCCAGCCGGGAGCCAGGCCATTCGCGTCGACCTGGCCGAGAAGATCCTGCGCGCTGCCTTCGACGCCCGCGCCAAGGCAACGGGCGCGGACAAGAAGCCGCCCGCACGTTTTGCGCTCGATACCGCGCTGCCGATCTCGATCGGACTCGAACAGGGCAATATCGCCCGCCTGCTCGGAGCCGCAGGGTTTCACCAGCACCGCGCCCGTCCGCTCGCCGAGGGGATGTACGGCCCGCCCGCGCCCGACAGCTGGAGCTGGCGGCCGCGTCGTGCCGGCGAAAAATCGCCGCAACGGCGCAGCCCGGAAGGCAAGCCCGGCAAGGGCCCGCAGGGCCAGAAGCGCGGTGCCCGCGACGACCGCCGCAAGAAACAGCCCCAGACCGGGCCTGCCAGGAGCGGCGGCGCCTTTGACGGCCTCGCCGAGCTGCTGGGAGGCAAGCCCGGTTGACCGAGAGCAGCGCTTCGGGCGGCAGCATGCGGCTCGACCGGTGGTTGGTCTATTGCCGCTTCGCCCGCACTCGCAGCCGCGCCAGCGCCTTGATCGAAGCAGGCCATATCCGTTGCAATGGCGCGCATGTCCGCCGGTCGAGCGCCTGCGTCCACCCCGGCGATGTCCTGACCATCCCCCTCGGCGAGGCAGTGAGGATCATCGAGGTGGTGGGCCTGCCCGAACGACGCAGTTCGCCCGGATTGGCGCGCTCCCATTATCGCGAGCTTGACCGCGACGGCGATATCGCCATAGCACCTAGCTGATTCGATGATCGAGAAGGACCTTCATCCATGACCTATGTCGTCACCGACGCCTGCATCCGCTGCAAATACACCGATTGCGTCGAGGTTTGCCCGGTGGACTGTTTCTACGAAGGCGAAACGATGTTGGTGATCAATCCTTCCGAATGCATCGACTGCGGCGTGTGCGAACCGGAATGCCCGGCCGAGGCGATCCTGCCCGATACCGAGGACGGGCTTGAGCAATGGCTTGAACTCAATACCAAATATTCCGCCGAATGGCCGAACATCACGAGCCAGAAGGAACCGCCCGCCGACGCCGACGAGCACAAGGGCGAAGAGGGCAAGTTCGAGAAGTACTTCACGCCCGATCCCGGCGAAGGCGACTGAGCCCACTGCCGCTTTTCACACCAATTGACCTGCCTCAAACGGCGGGCGTTCGACTTTATGCAAGAGACTCGCAATTTTCTTGCGAGTGTGCTATATAATAGATCAAGCCTGCCGGTTTGGTCCCGGCTGAAGGCGTGAAAGAAGAAAGGCTCCAGGACCAGTAGCACACATCGTCGGATCTCCGCGGCGCCCGCTTCAGGCCGGCCCGGCAAGGGAGTTCGACCGTCAGCTATCGGTCGGGTCGCAAGAAAGGATACCGCATGGCCAGCAAGGCTCCTGCTTTCACTGTCGGCGACTATGTCGTCTATCCCAAACACGGCGTTGGTCGTGTGATCGAACTGCAGAACGAAGAAATCGCCGGGATGCAGCTCGAACTCTATGTGCTCCGCTTCGAGAAGGAGCGCATGACCCTGCGCGTGCCCACCAACAAGGTCGAATCGATCGGCATGCGCAAGCTGTCGAGCGACAAGACGCTCAAGGAAGCGATGGAAACGCTCAAGGGCAAGCCCAAGGTCAAGCGGACCATGTGGTCGCGCCGCGCCCAGGAATATGAAGCGAAGATCAATTCGGGCGAAATCGTGCTGATCGCCGAGGTGACCCGCGACCTGTTCCGCCCGGAAGACCAGCCCGAGCAGAGCTATTCCGAACGGCAGATCTTCGAGGCCGCCTCGAGCCGTCTTGCCCGCGAACTCGCCGCGATGGAGGAAACCGACGAGCCGACCGCGCTCGAGAAGATCCTCACCGTGCTGCGCGAGCACGCACCGCAATATTACGAAAGCACCGAAGAAGCCTGATCGACAGGCGACCCTTCGGGATCGACAGAGGGCTGCCCCACGGGGCGGCCCTTTTCTTTTGCACGGTTGAAGCGGCCCGCGTACTGTATTATATCGGCAATACGCATTGACCTATCCTGGAGGACCCCCCGCATGTTCCACAAACTGATCAAGGGTATTGCGCCGATCGCAGCCATGGCACTTGGTGCAGCCGTTTCCGGCTGCGACATGGATGTCAGCATCAACGGCGAAGAGGGCGTGCCGCTTGCCGAACTCGACATGTCGGGCGACCCGCCCACCGAACTCGTCCTGTTCGGTCCCGACAACGTGGTGCTGACCGATGGACAGAAGCTGGCCATCGCAGTCGAAGGCCCGGCCGAGGTGCAGGATGCCCTGCGCTTCACCCTGTCCGACGGCACTCTCGGCATTCTGCGCAAGCCGAACTCGGGTCGGCTCGACGGCAAGGCGACCGTCCGCGTGACGATGCCCGCCCCCTCTTCCGTCACCATGGCGGGATCCGGCCGGATCGAGGCCCCTGGCATGGGCGAGAACGCCGATATCAACATACTCGGCTCGGGCTGGCTTTCGGTTGCGGCGATCGACGCCGACCGGGTCGATGTCAATCTGCTGGGTTCGGGTGGAGCCGATGTCGGCGGCAAGGCCAACCGGCTTGACCTGAATGTCGCCGGTTCGGGCAAGGTCGACATGAAGGGCCTCAAGGTCGAGCGAGCCGATGTCAACGTGGTTGGCTCGGGCGATGCAAGCTTCGCCTCTGATGGCAGGGTCGAAGCGAACATCATGGGCTCGGGCACGATCCGGGTGATCGGCCGCGCAACCTGCGAAGTGCAGGCAATGGGTTCGGGCAAGCTGATCTGCGAAGCTGGCGACGCGACAACGACCGAGGCAGCCGCTCCCGATCAGGCCAAAGCCGAACCGAAGGCCAAGGCAAAAGCCAAGGCAAAGAAGCGGGTTGCCAAGGCCAAGGATAACGCAAAGGCACCGAAGAAGCCGCGCAAGGCCTGAGCCCGGCTCCATTCATCGCGCGCTCAGTTGCGCATACCTAGGCCGCGTGTCAGGAGTATCCCGATGCGCGGCCTTGCCCTTTCCACCCTAGCCCTGGTTTCCCTTGCCCTGCCCGGCTGTATTGTCCGCACTGCGGCCGATGTAGTGACCGCGCCGGTCAAGATCGCGAGCAAGACGGTCGATCTTGCCACCACCAGCCAGTCCGAAGCGGATGAGAAGCGCGGGCGCGAGTTGCGCAAGCGCGAGGAGCGCCTCGGCAAGCTCGAACGCGCTTACGACAAGCAGATGAAGGAATGCGCCGACGGCAACCGCCGCTCGTGCGACCAGGCACGCGAGACCCATCGCCAGATCCAGGTCCTGCTACCCTCGATCCCGGTCGAGCCGGAAGAGGACTGACACCGAACTTAGGCCGCCGCGCGCCGCAACCGGTCGTTGATGGCCGTGCCGATGCCCCGGTCGGGGATCGGCGCCACGGCGATGCGCGCCTGCTCGCTTTCGGCAGCCAGGTGGAGACATTCGTAAAGCCGTGCTGCCGCCTCCTCCAGATCGCCCGCGCTCGACAAGGTGCAATCGCCGGGGATCGTCCCGAAGCCGATCATGAACTCGCCCGGCACGGCCTGCTCCGCCTCGAGGCGGAGTGGTTTCCCCGGCGCATAATGGCTGGCGAGCTGCCCCGGCGCCTCGATCGCCGTGGCCGCCACAGCTATCTCGCGATCGTCACCAATGACTTCGGCGATCTGTTCGCGCGTGATCGGGCCGGGGCGCAGCATTTGCCATCCGCCCCCATTCGCAATGTCGCGCAGCGCAACTATCGAGGATTCGAGCCCGCGCGCCGTCGCCCCGCCGTCGAGCACCGCGTCAATCCGCCCGTCGAGCGTTTGGAACACGTGTTCGGCCATCGTCGGGCTGACGAAGCCGCTGCGGTTGGCCGAGGGGGCCGCCAGCGGCACCTGTGCTGCCGCTATGATCGCACGCATCGCCGGATGGGCCGGGCAGCGGAGTGCAAGCGTGGGGAGCCCGGCGGTGACCGCCGTGGCCAGCCCGGCATCGGGGCGGCGCGGCAGTACCAGCGTCAGCGGACCGGGCCAGAATGCCTCGGCCATTCTCGTCGCCCGCTCGTCCCACTGGGCCAGAATATTGGCCTGCGCCGTGTCGCCGACATGGACGATCAGCGGGTTGAAGCTGGGGCGGCCCTTTGCGGCGTAGATCTTTGCTACCGCTTCATCGCTGTCGGCGCGGGCGGCAAGCCCGTAAACCGTCTCGGTCGGCACGGCGACCAGCCCGCCGTCGCGCAGGATCTGCGCCGCGCGCGCGATTCCCTGTTCGTCTGGCGATAGCCGTTCCGTAGCGTTCTTGCCGCGCATGGCAGCGCGCTATAGGTGAAGGCGAAGATTGCCAAGAGAATTGCCGCGAGGATGACGCCGTCGTGACTTCATATGCCCCCGCCACCCAGGACCAGCTACTCGCGATCCGCGTCAATGCTGGAATCGAGGAGCTCGCGCAGAGCGAGCGCTTTGCCGCGGCCGAAGCCGATCTGGTCGAAGCGATCGTCGAAGGCGTGGGCCAGTTCGCCGCAGGAGAGTTCGCCCCGCTGAACCGGATCGGCGACCTCGAGGGCGCGAGGCTCGAGAACGGCGTGGTGCGCCTGCCCGAGGGATTCGACCAGGCCTATGGCGCCTATGTCGAGCAGGGCTGGAACGCCATCGCCAGCCCCGAGGACTTCGGCGGCCAGGGTCTGCCGTTCACGCTCGCCTGCAACGTGCTCGAGAACCTCGGCTCGGCCAACATGGCCTTTACGCTGCTGCCGATGCTGAGCGTCGGCGCGATCGAGGCGATCGAGCACCATGGCTCGGACGCCCAGAAGGCCAGATACCTGCCCAAGCTGGTGAGCGGCGCCTGGTCGGGGACGATGAATCTCACCGAGCCGCAGGCCGGCAGCGATGTCGGCGCCCTGCGCGCCACCGCCACGCCGATCACAGATGGCGAGCATGCCGGAAAGTACCTGATCAAGGGCCAGAAGATCTACATCACCTGGGGCGAGCACGAGCTGGCCGAGAACATCATTCACCTGGTGCTGGCGCGGCTGCCCGATGCGCCCGAGGGGACGCGCGGCATCTCGTTGTTCGTGGTCCCGAAATATCACCTGAAGGAAGATGGCTCGCTCGGCTCGCGGAACGACCTCAGATGCGTCAGCCTCGAGCACAAGCTCGGCATCAACGCTTCGCCGACCTGCGTGATGAACTATGGCGACAATGACGAATGTATCGGCGAGCTGATCGGGGCGGAGAACCGCGGCCTGATGGCCATGTTCACGATGATGAACAACGCGCGGATCAATGTCGGCAACCAGGGCGTCCAGATCAGCGAGCGGGCGAAGCAGCAGGCGCTCTCATACGCGCAGGACCGGGTGCAGTCGGCGCGGGCGGGCGCGCCCGGCAAGGACCCGGTAGCGATTGTCGAGCATCCCGATGTCCGCCGCATGCTGCTGCGGATGAAGGCGCTGACCGAAGGCGCGCGGGCGCTGCTCTACTATTGCGCGGGACAGGTTGATCGCGGTTCGCTGGGCGATGACGTCGCGAAGTCGCGCGGCGAGGTGCTGGTCCCGTTGCTCAAGGCATGGGGCACCGATGTCGGGGTCGAAGTCGCCGGTATTGGTATCCAGGTTCACGGCGGAATGGGCTTCATCGAGGAGACCGGGGCGGCGCAGCATTGGCGCGACGCGAAGATCGCCCCGATCTACGAAGGGACCAACGGCATCCAGGCCGCCGACCTCGTCACCCGCAAGCTGGGCCTAGACGGCGGCGAGGCGCTGACCGCGCTGCTCGACGATATCGCCCGGGATGCCGCAGGCGAGCCGGAGCTCAAGGCGCTGGCGCAGGATTGCCTCGAAGTCGCGCGCTGGATGCAGGGCGATGCCAGCCTCGATGACCGGCTAGCCGGCAGCGTCCCCTTCTGCACCATGATGGCGGTCGCGGTTGCCGGGTGGCAGTTGATGAGACAGCGTGATGCGGTCGCGGCTGGCGCAGCGCCGGCATTGGCCGATACCAAGCCGGTAAGCGCGCGCTTTTTCCTGACGCGGATCGTGCCCGAGGCGGCCGGCCTCAAGGGTTCGGCCATGGCCGGTGCGGAGCTGCTCTACGCGCTCCCCGCCGAACGGTTGGCGGGCTGAGGCGGCGATGGCCGACCAGGGCGATCCGCTGGCACGTATCGCTGCTGCGCTCGAACGGATCGCACCGGGCGCGCCCCGGGAACGAAGCTGGACTGCGCATCCGGCCTATTTCTGGCACGCCGGCGAGGTTTACCCGGTCGATGAGATCGATGCATTACCGCTCGATCGGTTGCGCGGCATCGACCAGCAGAAGCAGGCGGTAGTCGCCAACATCGCGCGTCATGCGAGCGGCGCGGCGGCGCACGACATGCTGCTGTGGGGTGCGCGCGGCATGGGCAAGTCGGCGCTGTTGCGGGCGGCGGTCGCGGCCGAGCAGGCGAGCGATCCCGGGCGCCTGGCCCTGATCCAGCTCGATAGCGCCAGCCTGTCGGCACTCCCCGAACTCTTCACTATGCTCGGCTCACTCGAACGCCGGTTCCTGCTCTATCTTGACGATCTTGCCTTCGATCACGGAGACGATGCGATGCTGCGCAACCTGCGCAGCGCACTCGAGGGCAGCCTTGCCCCCCGCCCTGCGAACATCCGTCTTGCCGTCACGTCCAATCACCGCGCGATCCTTGCTCGTGACGAGAGCGACCAGTCGGGCCCGCTCCACGAGCGCGATCGGATGGACGATACGCTGGCCCTGGCCGACCGGTTCGGCCTGCGGTTGGGATTCCATCCCTGTAGCCAGGACGAATACCTGGCGATCGTCGCCGCCCATGCCGAGCCGCGCGGGCTCAGCTGGTCCGACGAGGAGGCGCTAAGCTGGTCGCGGGCGCGCGGGCCGCTATCGGGCCGCAGCGCATGGCAGTTCGTGGTCGAGATCGCGGGGCGCGCGGGCCAGCCGCTCTAGCTTCGCCTACTGCGCAGGTTCTTCGCGCGCGTAATCGTCCTGGCCGAAAGTCGCGCGGGGATCGCCGCGCAGCTCCTTTTGCGGCCGGAGCGAACTGCCGCTCGCCCGCGAGATCGCCTTGCCCGGCGCGGCCCCGGGCGCAATGACGCGCCAGATGATCCCTGCCGTATCGTCGCTGACCAGCAAGGCCCCATCGCCGGCCCATTCCACCCAGGTCGGTCGACCGCGCGTTGTACCATCCTTGTTGAGGAAACTGCCGAGCAGCGGAACCGGCTTGCCCTGCGGGTTGCCGCGGTCGTCGAACGCCACATAGACGACGTCATAGCCTGCAGGCGGTTTGCGATTCCACGAGCCGTGTCGCGCGATAACGGCACCGTTGCCGAACTTTTCGCCCAGCAGGTGGCCCTCCTTGTTGAACACGAGGCCCAGCGCCGCGACGTGGGGCCCCAGCGCATATTCGGGCTTGCGAGCATATTCGACGAGATAGGCGGGCATTTCCGCCTCCACCCGGCGGTCGATGTTCTCGCCCCAATAGACCCAGGGCCAGCCATATTGCGCGCCGACCGGGACATTGGTGAGGTAATCTGGCACGAGGTCCGAGCCGAGCATGTCGCGTTCGTTGACGACGGTCCACAATTCGCCTGACCACGGGTTCCAGTCCATGCCATTCGCATTGCGTAGGCCGCTCGCGAAGATACGCTGGCGACTGGTCTCGAGATTGTACTCCCAGATCATCGCGCGGCCTTCTTCGACTTCCATGCCCTGTTCGCCGATATTCGACACCGAACCGACCGCTACGTAGATCTTGGTCCCATCCGGGCTCAGCTCCACGTTGCGCATCCAGTGCCCACCGCCGCCAGGCAGGTCCATGAGCTTGCGCGCTTCGCCGGTCACCGCATCTGCGCCCAGTTCATAGGGAAAGGCGAGCAGTGCATCGTGGTTGGCGACATAGAGCGTGCCGTCGTGCCACCCGATGCCCGAGGGCGATGAGAGCCCAGCGTGAAGGATCGTCTTGCGGATTTCCGCCACGCCATCGCCATCGGCATCGCGCAGCAGGACGACCTCGTCGGCCGAAGTGCCGGTCGCGCCAGCCTTGGTCATCAGCCAATCGGCAATCCAGGCGGTGATGCCGCCGCCATCGCTCTTGGGCGAGCGGGTGAGTGCCACCAGGACGTCGCCATTGGGCAGCGTATGGATAGTGCGAGGGTGATCGAGCCCATCGGCAAAGCGCGCGACGGCCAGCCCTTCGGCCGCAGCAGGCACCTCATTGTCGCCCCAACCGACCGGCTTGGCGATCGACACCGTCGGAATCATCTCGGGTTCCGGTTGCAGCAGCGTGGGATCCGTCCCCGAAACCTCGTTGAGGGCAAGATCGGCAGTATTTCCACGCGCCAGCCACAGGAAGACAGCTCCGAGCAGCAGGACGAGGGCGAGGAGGGCGATGAGAAGCTTCTTGAGTGTGCTCATAAGTCACAGCGATAGGCGACGTGCCCCCTTGCGGCAATGGCCGAAGCGCGTAGAGCGCAATCGCGATGTATGATTTCCAGCCCGACCCCACGCTCGACCCGGCCGAGCGCTATCGCCAGCTAACCGACGCCGCCGACGCACTGACCGCCGGCGAACCGGATGCTATCGCTAACATGGCCAATGTCGCGGCGCTGCTGTGGGAATTCGTGCCCGATCTCAACTGGGCCGGCTTCTATCGCATGGTCGAAGGCGAGCTGGTGCTCGGCCCGTTCGTCGGCCGCCCCGCCTGCATTCGCATTCCGCTGGGCAAAGGGGTGTGCGGCACCGCGGCGAGTACGGGCGAGACCCAGCTGGTCGAGGACGTGCACGCGTTCCCCGGCCACATCGCCTGCGATTCCGCCAGTCGGTCGGAACTGGTCGTGCCGATAGTCCGCGACGGCGCGGTCGTCGCCGTCATCGACCTCGACAGCCCCAATCCCGCGCGCTTTGCCCCGGCAGACGCGCAAGGAATTGAAAAATTGGCGGAATTGCTCACTCACCGGGTCTGACCTGCGCATCACAACTTGGTGAATCGGCGGCGCTTCGCCCCGAAACGGGACAGCGCGAGGAGCCGCGTGGCCGAATGGTTTCCAGGTGGTAAACTCTTGGCAAGCTGCGCAGAATCGATTCTCGCGCCTGCCAAGGGGAACACGATGTCGACCAATCGCCTTTTCGCTTTTTCCGCTGCCGCTGCTGCGCTCGCATTGGGCGGCGCGGGTAGCGCCCTCGCCCAGGATCAAGCCACGGCAGCGGATGCGGGCGCGTCCTACTCTGCCGAGATCCCGGCCGAATACGCCACGCATTCCTATGCGACCGAACAAACGGTCGAGAGCACGGTTGCCCCCGACGGGACCGTGGTCGAAACCGTGACGCGTACGCGGCGGATACCCGCCCGCGCTCTTCATGACCGCTCCGACCAGCCGGTCCCGATGATGCATCATGGATACCAGGCACATCATGCCGCTTATCAACCCGTCGTGTGGGACCGCGAGACTTGGTTGGCAGAATGCCATGCGCGCACGCGCGGCGTCGACGAGAAGAAGCGCGGCGGCATCATCGGCGGACTGCTCGGGGCGATCACCGGCGGCGTGATCGGCAACCGCGCCTGGGACAGCGAGCGTCTCGCCGGGACGATTATCGGTGCCGGCGCTGGCGGACTGATCGGCGGGCTCATCGGCAGCGCGATCGATCGCGGCGACGAGCGCCCCTATTACGATTGCGAGGAAGCGCTCGACCGCTACATGAGCGGTGCCGTCACGACACCGCGCTATGCCGCGCGCCAGATCCCCGCATACGGCTACGCGCCGATGGTCGCCTATGCGCCGGTCTATGCCGCCTCCTACGGCTACTCCCAGCCGATGACCTATATCGAGAGCACGGAAGAGATCCCGCAGCAGGTGATCGTGCGCGAGTACGTGACCGAAGAATGGATCGAAGAAGCTGCTCCGCGTGCACCGGCAATCCGCGAGATCGAGGAATACAGCCCTCCGCCGAGCAAGCTCGTGCCGATCAAGCCACGCCCAAGCAAGGCAGTCCCGATCAAGGGTAACTGAACTGCCCCGAGGGGACGGGGCGGGGCGGCCTATCGGTCGCTCCGCACCGCTCCTCCGGCCAATCAATCCTCCCCGGTTCCGCCGCGCGCGGCGATGACCGTCGCGGTGGCGGTGCGCAGGCGCGTCACGCCGGTGCGGACGATGTCCTTGTCGCGCGCAAGGGTGAGTTGCTTGGCCAGTTCGCGCTCGACGCCCAGCGCACGGGCCGATCCCCTGGCGAGACGCAGGCTATAGGTGCCATAGGCGACCCGGTCGAACAGGAAGAATCCGTCGAACTCGCTCGCGGTCGTGGCAACGACATTCCCGGCCCGATCGACCAACTCGAGTTCGACCCCGCCGATCTCGAAACCATTGGTACCGAGCAGCATGCCCTCGATCTCGCCCGAGGGTGATACCGCCAGCTCGATCTTGGTCGGTACTCCCGGACGGGGAACGACCACCACGCCCTTGGCGGCGGGCACCAGGAAGGGGTCAGCAAGCGAGCCTTCGTCGATTCCCACCAGCACCGGCACAAATGGCTTTAGTTCGTCGACCAGCGCCATGCCCTTGTCGTTGGTCAGCGCGTCGGTGCGACGGAAGCCGGCCTCGACGCCGACATCCTCGATCGCCTCCTCGCCAGGATCGCGGACCCCGTCGCCATCGTCGTCGCGGAAGATCGTCACCAGCGCTTGACCGTGCCGCGCGAGCTTGCGTTCGGACAGGCGGAAGCCGCCATTGGCCGGGTCGGGGCCGAGGCTGAAGCTGGTCGAGAGGCGGAAACCGAAGGATCCGTCGGTCCCTGCATCGACATTGCCGCGCACAGCGAACTTGTCGAACCGGCGCGAGACGCCGAACCCGAAGATCGCGACATCGCTCTGCGCCCGGTATTCGGTCTCAAAGCTCAGGGCCGTGCGTTCGCCGATCTGCTTATCGCTTTGCAGCTGGACGGTCTGGAGGCCCTTGTCGATGCCCGAAAGCCTGAAGTTTGCCAGGCCGCGGACGCGCAGCCCGAAAATGCGGGTATTGGTGAGCAGGGCGAGCCTGGTCTGCGCGCTGCTCGCGCCAACCAGCTCGTCTTCGACTACTTGGTGCGACAGATTGGCCGAGAGGTTGATCCCACGAACGCCCAGCGCGGTCCCTATTAACCAATCGGTAACCTTTGTCCCGTCCTTGTAGCGCGCCCTCCCGACGCCGCCCTGCACCGGCATGCGGAGGCTGCCGAGTTTGAGCGCGGTATCGAAGCGCATACCCGTACGATAGTCGAGATTGGCGCTCACCAGCTCGCTGTTGAACTGTCCACTCACCCACAGCGCGTCGGCGCTGAGGTTGATCCCCCCGATTCGAGCCGCAAGGTTGCCCTGGGTGACAAATCCAGCCCCGAATTCGTGCGATCCGGCCAATTCGAGCTGCATCGAGCCCAAGGTTCGCTGCAAAGCAGCCTCGGCAAAGTGCCGACGCTGCGGTCCGAGCATAAAGCTCTGATATCCTGCGGAAATACTGGTACGATCGTCGAGGCCATAGGCCGCTCCGGTCCCCCAACGCCAATCTCCGCCCGCATGGGCCGCCCTACTTCGACCAATCTCGATCAAATCGTGGTTCTGCTGCAAGATGCCGCCCCAATATTCGAACTCGCCTGGCCGCATCAGCGCGCGACCGACCGGTTGGGAATAGTTCTCGGTGCGGATCTGGCCCTGTGGGCCGTAGAGGATCACTTCGAAGTCGTTACGGCCGAAATACAGCTCGACATCGAGGAATTCGTAGCGTCCATCGCCATCCTCGTCGGTCTGGAAGGCGATCAGCTGTCCATTACGGTACAGTTCGGCATCCCAACCCGTGGGCAGCACGCCGCGGAATTCGGTGGCTGAGAAGCGCGAGTTGCGCGTGAAGCTCTCGTTGCTGATAAACGCCCCGCGTCCGACCGCGCCTGCGCCGGAAAGTTGCCCCGACCGCAGCGAGGCATCGCCTGCCTCGACCTTGGTCGCCTTGAGCGGCCCCAGCAGACCGCCATCGTGGTCATAGCGGAACGCCTTGACCCGCAGGGAGTCGGGCCGGCCGTCCTCTTCGGAGGCGAGGCGGGCGTTGACGCTGACCGCGGCAATCTCCCCGGAGGCGTAGAGCTCGTAGCGCGTCTCGCGCCGCTCGCCGCTTGTACCTCCGTCGCGATAGGACACCCTGGTGTTCACATCGATCGATGGCGCACGCCACAGCCGGTATTCAGCCTCCGCATGCGGATACTTCCCGAGATCGAAGACCTGGGCCTTCTTCTTGGTAAGTCGCGCGGCGCGACTTTTGCGCTCGATCGCCTCGATAAAAGGCAAGGGGCGGTCGCTCTCGATCTTCACCACGGAGTTGTAGAGGTCGGGCTTGAAAGTAACGCCGAACCAGCGCGATAGCGCCCCGCTCTCGACACACCAGCCTTCTGGCGTGTCATAGATCTCGTTTGTCAGCGGTGCCGAGGCGGTGTTCACGTTTTGTACCGTATTAGAGGAACGGTCGAGAGTGAATTTCTGATCCTCCGCAAAGAGCCAGCCGGTTGCGCGGCGCGACTTCTTATCGAGGCGTACCGGCAAGTCCATCGACTGAATGACGTCGGCAAGATCCAGGCAAACCCCGTCGGGCGTCTGATAGCCGCGGACATCGTGGGTGAGGCGGTAGTTCTTGACCATCAACTGCAGCAGCAGGAAGTCGTCCTGGCTGACCTGCCAATTGTCGGGAGATTGGTTGGCCTGCGCAAAGCCGGGCGCACAAAGGCCAAGCGCCGCCGCGAAACTCGCAGCGGCGCCGAGCCAGTGTCGTGTGCGCCGGTTACTCATGGCATGCCCGATCCGGTCCCCTCAGCCCATGGGGTTCAGCCAAGGACCGCGTCGACGGAGGCGATCACGTCGCCGCCAGCTTCGGGCATCTCGCGAAATTCGAACTTGAGCGGCCCCGTCATCGCTGCGGCCTGTTCAGGCGTGAGCGGTAGTGCGATCGCGCGGTGGTAAACCTCGGGATACATGGCGAGGCCACGAATGCTGTAGATCGGCTCGCTCGAACCGCGCTTGGTGACACGAAGTTCGCCATAGACGGAGCTTTCGCCCTGGCGCGACAGCTGGAATTGCAGTTCCGGGCCGCGGGCGCCTTGCGCCACCTTGGGCTGGTTGATCGCAACCTGCGCCTCGAGACGACCATGGCGTACGATGATCGGAATCGTGATCCCATAGACCGGGATCAGCTTGAACGAGATCCCCTGCGCCGGTTCGGCGGTCGGTTCGGTAACCTTGCTGGCCTGCGGGATTGCGCGAAACGACATATGCGCGCGATATTCGCCTTCGGGCAGCTCTTCACCCGCACGCGCCGAAATGCGCACCGCCTGCGGCTGGCCGGGAGGAAGCGTGATGCGGCGCGGGGCATAGCGGATCATCGACAGCGCGGCCGATTCCTTCTCGTTGGCCTCTTCGCTCTCGACATCGATCAGCGAACCGTCGGGCGCCATGCGCCGCAGCACGAGCTCGATCCGGTAGGTCGCCTCTTCGCTGCCGATATTGCTCAGGATCACCTCGGTCCCGCGTCGACCGTCGAGGATAACGCGGGTGGGCGCGACCAGCAGGTCGCCCTGGGCCTGGGCGGGCATGGTCACGAAGAAGGATGCAGCGGCTGCGATGATGGCGCTCATACGCGCCAGGCTCCGCAGGAAAGATTTGGTCATGATCAGGCGATCCCTTGCCTCTTTGGGCAGTGCGCGGCCAATCCGGGCGCACGACCTCGGTGAATTCCCTGATGTTGGTAAGCAGGAATGGTTAAGATCGATTAAAAATGGCGCGTGCTCGCCGGAGCATGGCCGGCAAAGAGGAGGGGCCGCGCTCCGGTCGGAACGCAGCCCCCATCTTGTGTGGTTCCCGCGGGCGGGAACCGTCCCAAATCAGTGATTTAGAGGTAGTCGACCGTCACCGGAACCGAACCGCTGTAGACACCAGCAACCTCGTTGCCATCAAAGTGCAGCGAGCCGCCGATGGTGAAGCTTCCGGCGCCCGAGCCATCGAGCGTCGTGCTGTAATAGGCCGGAATGTTCACCGTACCGGTCTGCACACCGTAAGGGTCGAGGACCGGAACGTTGTTCTGCGCAGGGTTGAGCGTCGCGTCGCTGGTGAAGGTGTCGAGGACAAGGTATTCCGTCGGATCAACACTCGGCGTCCCGCCCAGGTACAGATTTACCGAGGTCGAGTCGAAGCTGATGGTTACGGTCTTATTGGCCGTACCGCCCGAAATGTCGAACACCGGAACGTCGGTCGTGCCCGAGCAGACCAGGTTGGCGTCGCTGCAATCGAGCACGCCGTCGTCACCCATCACGAGCGTCGCAGCGCTGGCAGTGTTCTGGATAACGACCGCACCAAAGTCGAGCGTGGTGCCGGTCGCAACTTCGAGCGTCAGGGCAGAAAGAATTTCAGCGCGCGCATCGGCCGAGGCCTGATTGGACTGCGCGAAAGCCGGAGCGGTAGCAAGAGCGGCAGCAACGGCAACACCCGCAGCGCCAAAACGGAGAAACTTGGTCATATGTGATCCCTTCCAAGCGTGGTCTTCTAATCCCGTAGCGGTCGGGCCGAATCAGCCGCCCCGCAGAACGGGTGAATTGCCTCCCGTTCGCAGCCCTAAGTAGTTCAGCGGAGTTCAGTCTTCGTTTTTGGGTATAGTTAATATTTTATGCATTCTGGCGCGCGTTTGCGGGGCAGAATGACGCAAAATCAACAGGTTATCGAGTTGACATGCTTTCGGGTGGCCTGTTCACCAGGCATCGCGACCGGCAATTATGGCGCCAATGGCGGGTCGGAGAATCAGATGTCGCCGCCGGTCAGGCGCTGGCAGATCAGGTCGAGCTGATCGAGGGTACGGTAGCGGATCGTGACGGCACCCGACCGGGGATCGGCATCGGTCTTGATCCTTACCGTAAGACCGAGGAATTCCTCCAGATGCGCCTGGACCGCGGCAATATCGGCATCCTTCGCAGGTTCACGCGAGCTGCGCGCGACATTCTTGGCGGGCTTCGCGCCTTCTGCTTCCCCGCGCGCGAGCTTCTCGACCTCGCGCACCGAGAGATTGTCGTTGACCGCGCGTTTTGCCAGCGCAAGCGCCGCTTCGTTTCCGATCAGGGCGCGAGCGTGGCCCATCGAGAGCCGTCCGTCCTCGACCATGTCGAGCACGCCCTCGGGCAGATTGAGCAGGCGCTGGAGGTTCGCGACGTGACTGCGCGACTTCTCGACCATCTGCGCAATCTCGGCCTGGGTCATGCCCTCGTCTTCGCTCAGGCGATGATAGGCCCGCGCTTCTTCGACCGGATTGAGATCTTCGCGCTGGATATTCTCGATCAGCGCCAGCGCCATAACCTCGCGATCGTCGAGATCCCGCACCAGCGCCGGAATTTCGTGCAAGCGGGCCTTCTGGGCTGCGCGCCAGCGGCGCTCACCGGCAACCAGCTGGAACCTCCCCTCCCCGCGCGGACGAACGATAATCGGCTGGATCACCCCGCGCGCCGCGATCGAGGCAGCGAGCTCGCCGAGGGACTCGTCGTCGAAGCGCTTGCGCGGCTGCCCAGGCAGCGGTTCGATCGCCGAGATCGACAGAGAAGTCAGCGTCGAACGACTGTAATCGATTGAATCATCCGAATTTTCTGCAGCACCGGTGATCTCGCGGCGGACCAGCGGTTCCTCGCGGCGGGTTTCCCCGAGGAGCGCCCCCAGGCCCTTGCCGAGACGCTTCTTGTTGGTGTCAGACGCGCTGCGTTGGGGCACGGAGAAGCGGATCGGGTCGCTGGTATCGTTCATGCGGCTTTCCTTTCGCGCGGCAGGCGGCCGATCAATTCGCGGGCGAGACCGATATAAGCGCGGCTGCCCGGGCAGGAATGGTCGTAGACGAGCGCCGGCAGCCCGTGGCTCGGCGCTTCCGACAAGCGGACATTGCGCGGGATGACGGTTTCGAACACCAGATTGCCAAGGCACTCGCGCACATCGTCGGCAACCTGGTCGGTCAGGCGGTTGCGCCGGTCGAACATGGTCAAGGCGACGCCGACAATCCCCAGCGATGGATTGAGCGCCTGCTGGACCCGCTCGACGGTCTGCAGAAGCTGGCTAAGTCCTTCTAACGCAAAGAATTCGCACTGGAGCGGGACCAACAGCGTATCGGCCGCCGAAAGCGCGTTGAGGGTCAACAGTCCCAGCGATGGCGGGCAGTCGATGAAGCAGATGTCGTGCCCTCGGTGGCCCTGCAATGCCTGCGAAAGCCGCGAGGTTCGCTCCTCGACATTGACCAGTTCGACCTCGGCCCCGCTAAGATCGACGGTAGCCGGAACGATATCGAGGCCGGGGATCGAGGTGCCCACGATCGCATCCGACAGCGGAACCTGGTCGACCATCACGTCATAGCTCGAGAGAGTGCGTGCGGCAGCGGCAACGCCCATGCCGGTCGAGGCGTTACCCTGCGGATCGAGGTCGATCAGCAAGGTACGCCAGCCCGTGGCAGCCATGGCGGTCGCGATATTGATTGCGGTGGTGGTCTTGCCCACCCCGCCCTTCTGATTGGCAATGGCAATCGTGATCATCGCTCGACCTCCGTAACGCCTGCGCTGACGATGATGCCAGCGCCGGAATCGGTCAAGGATTGTTCCACGTGGAACATCGAGCGACTCCTTTTCGGCAGTTCGGATAGTTCCTGCGCCGCCGAACGCCCTTTGGGCAACAGGTAGGTCGTCGCCTTTGTGGAAAAGGGTGCGGATAGCTTGAGGAGTTTCGGCAGCGGAGCGAAGGCTCGTGCCGAAATGAAACGTGCCGCGAAGGGTGGCACATTTTCGAGGCGCTGGCCGATCGTCTGGCAATTGCCCAGCCCCATTGCCTCGCTTGCACGGACCAGCCATTCGACGCGGCGCGCGCGCGATTCGACAAGGAAAACAGGTATATCCGGGCGGAGTACTGCGATAACCAAGCCTGGGAATCCGGCCCCGGTGCCGAGATCGAGCCATTTGCCGGATGTTTCACGTGGAACAAATCGGAGGAGCTGCGCACTATCGGCAATGTGCCTTTGCCAGACCTGCTGCTCCGACGGGCGCGAGATCAGGTTTTGTCGTGCATTTTCTTCCAGCAGCAACCGGATCATCAACTCGAGACGCTCGATCGCATCCTTGTCGCCCAACTCTTCGACATATCGACGAGCGCTCGCTTCATCCTCGATCATGCCGCTTGTTGCCGCCGCTTTGCATGAACCAGCAGTGCCGAAAGCGCAGCGGGGGTTATTCCTGGGATCCTTCCCGCTGCGGCTAGATTGGCCGGCTTGGCGGAGTTGAGGCGCTCGAGCATCTCGTTCGAAAGGCCAGGCACAGCGTCGAAGGGAAAACCATCGCCAAGAACGAGCGCCTCGCTGGCACGCAAATCGCGTAACTCCGCCTCCTGCCGCGCAAGATAGGGCGCATAGGCCGCGTCTTCGATCATCTCCTCGACCAGCGAATCCTCCGGATCAAGCGGCGTGTCCAACAGTTCGTTCAGCGCATTGATCGATACACCTTCGTGCCGGACCCATTCGCGGAGCGCTTTCTCGCCCCTGTCGCGGCGCACTGGCAGGCCCAGGTCATCGAGGTCCTTGGCCGAAATCCTGGTGTCGAGTGCCGCTTCAATCGTCGCGCGGCGTACAGCGCGGTCCTCGAACCAACGCGCGCGCGCCTCGCCGATACAGCCCGCTTCCATACCCAGTGGCGTCAGCCGGGTTGAGGCGTTGTTGGCGCGCAGCCTGAGCCGATACTCGGCCCGGGCCGTCAGCATGCGATAGGGCTCCGACACGCCCTGCAGCGTCAAATCGTCGACCATAACCGCGATATAGGAATTGGCCCGATCGAGCGCCGGCGGCTCCTTTCCGAGCACGGCCGCAGCCGCGTGGAGCCCGGCAACCAACCCTTGGGCCGCTGCTTCCTCATAGCCCGTCGTGCCGTTGATCTGCCCTGCGCAATAGAGGCCGGGAATGGCCCTCAGCTGCAGATCGGCGGTCAACGCGCGCGGATCGATGTAATCATACTCCACGGCATAGCCAGGAACCTCCATATCGACCCGCGCAAGTCCGGGCATCGCGCGCAGCATCGTTAGCTGGACATCGGTGGGCAGCGAGGTGCTGATGCCGTTGGGATATACCAAGTGGGTCGAAAGCCCCTCGGGTTCGAGGAAAACCTGGTGTCCGTCGCGATCTCCGAACCGGTGGATCTTGTCCTCGATCGACGGGCAATAGCGCGGTCCCATCGCGTCGATGGTGCCGGAAAACAGCGGAGACCGATGCAAATTCGCCCGAATGGCGTCATGCGCCTCCTGCGTCGTGCGCGTAATCGCGCAAAAGACCTGCGGATTGCGCCGCGTGTCGGTGAGTGGCGACATCGTCCATGCATCCGCATCCGAAGGCTGTTTTTCGAGGGCAGCCCAGTCGATCGTGCGCCCATCGAGCCGTGGCGGCGTGCCCGTCTTGAGCCGCGCCATCGGCAAATCGGCCCCGCGAAGCTGCTCGGCGAGCCGCAGGGCTGCATTCTCGCCGATACGCCCGCCTTCGAAGCGCTCTTCCCCGCGGAACAGAACCCCTCCCAGGAAGGTGCCCGTGCAGAGAATGACGGCAGAAGCCTCGATCTCCTCGCCATCCGCCAAGCGCAAGCCTCGCGCACGTCCACCGGCCATGCGCAGTTCAGCCGCCTCGCCCTCGATCAATTCGAGATTGGCCTGTGCGCGCACGATCCGCTGGACCTCGGCCTTGAACAGCACGCGATCCGCCTGCACGCGCGGACCCCAGACCGCACTCCCCTTGGAACGATTGAGCATGCGATAGTGAATGGCGCCGGCATCGGCGGCGCGGCCGATCACGCCATCGAGCGCGTCGACCTCGCGAACGAGATGTCCCTTACCCAGCCCGCCGATCGCCGGATTGCAACTCATCGCCCCGATCGCATCGAGATCGAAACTCACCAACGCCACGCGCGCGCCCATGCGGGCGGCACCGCAGGCCGCTTCGACGCCGGCGTGACCGCCGCCGACCACAAGGATGTCGTAGTTTCGCATGTGGCGCCCGATAGTCTAGTGCGCCCCGAGCGTCAAAGCTGTTTCACGTGAAACATCGCGCTTCACCTGCTGAGATGTGTTCCACGTGGAACATTGCGCTCGCCCGGCCTATTTTCCGATGCAGAAACGACCGAACAAGGCATCGAGCATGTCCTCGGTAGTTGCGCGGCCGACCAGCCGATCGAAGGCGATCCGCGCACGGCGCAGGTTCTCGGCAATGATCAGTGGGTCTTGTACCCGGCCAGCATCGAGGATCTCACGCCGGGCCTCGTCGATCAGCGCGTGCTGGCGTGCATTGAGCGCTGCTTCGCCGGGCTTGGGCAGTGCCTTGCGTGCTTCCTCGACCAGCGCGCGCTTGAGAGCATCGAGGTTCTCGCCGGTCACAGCCGAGACGCGAAACCGCGGTGCTTGCTTAACCAAATGCGCCGGATTGTCGACCTGCGCCTCGATAGGCCATGATCCCTTCGGCTCCTCGGCATCCGGCCCCAACCAGAGTACCAAATCGGCGCGTTTGAGCTGCTCGCGCGCGCGGTCGACTCCGATCGCTTCGATCGCATCCGAGCCCTGCTCGCGTAGCCCCGCCGTATCGACAAAGGTGAAGGGAATACCGTCGATTGCCACCGAACGCTCGATGACGTCCCGGGTGGTGCCGGCGATAGGCGAGGTAATCGCTGCCTCACTTTCGACCAAGGCGTTGAAAAGCGTGGACTTTCCCGCGTTCGGCGGACCTGCGAGCACAACCCGGTATCCCTCGCCCAACCGCTCGGCCCGCGGCCGCTCGAGCCAGGACGCCAGTTCGTCCGCCAATGCGCGCAGCGATTGCCCAAAATCTGCTGGCATTTCAGCGACATCGTCCTCATCGGAGAAATCCAGCGCCGCCTCGACCGCAGCCGAAAGCTGGAGCAGTTGCGATCGCCAGTCCTCGACCTCCTGCGAGAACTGACCGCCCGCCATCGCCATGGCCGCACTGCGCTGGAGCTCGGTTTCGGCACTGAGCAGGTCTGCCAGGCCCTCAGCCTCCGCCAGGTCGATCCGTCCGTTGGCAAAGGCGCGGCGCGTGAATTCGCCCGGCTCCGCCCGGCGCAAACCCGCGCGCGCGGCCAGCTCGGCCTCGACCGCCGCGATGACCGCCCGGCCGCCGTGGCAGTGAAACTCGACCAGATCCTCGCCCGTCGCGCTGTCGGGGCCGGGCAACCACAGCACCAGCGCTTGATCGAGCAAGCCGCCAGCCGCTCCGCGCAATTGCGCGAGTATTGCTCTCCTTGGGGTGACGTCACGACCGCAAAAGTCGGCCAGCGTTGCCCCCGCCTGAGGCCCGCTGATTCGAATTACCCCGATCGCAGCGGGGGGTGCGCCGCTCGACAGCGCGAAGATCGTATCATTCATCGGCGCCGGTCGCGATCAGTCGTCGTCCTTGTCCTTTTTGGACGAGCTTCCCATTCCGGCGGCCCCAGCCTTCATCCCGCCCTCGACGAAACTCTGGAACAGCTTGAGGCCGACCTGGCCCATGGGCGCCAATTGCTTGGCATATTCCTGCAACTGGTCGGGGTTGCTGACCCCCTTCATCGCCTTGGCGATGCCATCGACGTAGATCGAATTGGCCTTCGACACATCGGGCAAACCCATGAAGGTCCGCGCCTCCTCAGGCGTAAGATCGACTTCGATATGGACCTTCATTGCGTTTCCTCCGTTAGTGTCGTGGGCGCCACCTCGCCCCGCGCGCCTGCTATTTGGGTTTGGCAATCGGCGTGCGCAATGGATAAGCCGCTTTGGACGCGATTACAAAGCCTGCAATCTGGGCCTGCAATCTGGCAAGGGAGTTAGCCACCATGACCGAGACCACCAAGATTTTCACGCTCGAGAACGATGGCCAGTTCAGCGCCTATGTTGCCCGGCCCGAAGGCCAGGCCAAGGCCGCGATCATCGTCATCCAGGAAATCTTCGGAGTGAACGCCGGGATCCGCCGCAAATGCGACCGTCTGGCCGAGGAAGGCTATCTGGCCGTGGCGCCCGACCTGTTCTGGCGGATCGAGCCCGGCGTGGAGCTCGATCCCGATATAGAGCCGGAATTCCAGCGCGCGCTCGAACTGATGGGCAAGTTCGACCAGGACATCGGCATTCGCGATATCGAGGCAACGATCCACTGGATCAGGCGTGAAGCTGGCGTCGATAAGGTCGGCTGCGTCGGATATTGCCTCGGCGGTAGGCTGGCGTTCATGACCGCCGCCCGCACCGATATCAACGCCTCGGTCGGCTATTACGGCGTCGGGATCGATGGCCTGCTGGGCGAAAAGCACGCGATCGCGCACCCACTGATGCTGCACATCCCGACCGAAGATGGCTTTGTCGACAAGGCTACCCAGCAGAAGATGCACGAGGGGCTCGACGATCATCCCAAGGTGACTCTGCACGACTACGAGGGGCTCGACCACGGTTTCGCTACCGAGTTCGGCAAACGCCGCGCCGAGGATGCAGCCAATCTCGCCGATTCGCGCACCAGTGCCTTTTTCGCGGAGCATCTGGCCTAGGCCGCCGCGTCGATGGCCTGGCGCTACGCTATTCCGCTCGGGCTGGTTGCCGCGACGCTTGCGGCCTGGCTCCTCCTGCCTGCGGGCGCGTTGAAGTGGGTGGTTGCTGCGCTTCTCGCAACCGGAACGCTGATCGCATTTTGGGATTTTTTTCAATATTCCCATACACTTAGGAGGAATTACCCGCTCGTCGCCAGGATGCGCTGGGTGGCCGAAGACCTGCGCCCCTTTGCACAAAGCTATTTCGTCGAGGGCGATCTCGAAGGGCGCCCCTTCAGTCATCAGGCGCGGGCGCTGGTCTATGCCCGGGCCAAGGGCGACCTCGATTCACATCCGATGGGGACCGAGCTCGACGTCTATTCCGATGAATACGAGTGGCTGAGCCATTCGATCGTTCCCGACGAGGGCGCACCGCAATACTGGCGCAAATGCGTGGGGGCCGCGACCTGCAAGAAGCCATTTGACAGCGCGCTGCTCAACATCTCGGCGATGAGCTTCGGCTCGCTATCGGCGCGAGCGATCGAGGCGCTCAACGCCGGCGCAAAGATCGGCGGCTTTGCCCACAACACCGGCGAAGGTTCGATCAGCCGCTATCACCGCTCGCCCGGCGGCGACCTGATTTGGGAACTGGGCAGCGGTTACTTCGGTGCCCGCGCCAGCGATGGCTCGTTCGATCCGGTCCAGTTCGCTGACAATGCGGCGGACGACCAGGTCAAGATGATCGAGATCAAGCTGAGCCAGGGGGCCAAGCCCGGTCATGGCGGCGTGCTGCCGGGCGCCAAGGTCACCAAGGAGATCGCCGAAGCGCGCGGCGTGCCGGTGGGAGAAACGGTTTATTCGCCCGCGGCGCATTCCTCCTTCACGACTCCGCTCGAGCTGCTCGAATGGCTCAGCGAATTGCGCGAGCTGTCGGGCGGCAAGCCGGTCGGGATCAAGCTTTGCGTCGGCCAGGTGCACGAGGTCCTGGCGCTGGCCAAGGCGATGCACCAGAGCGGCATGCATCCCGACTTCATCACCGTCGATGGCGCGGAAGGAGGCACCGGTGCAGCTCCGCTCGAGCTCTCCAACAGCGTCGGCATGCCGCTGCGCGAAGGGCTCATCCTGATGCGAAATGCGCTGGTCGGCACGCGATTGAAATCCAAGGTCGCGGTCGCTGCCTCGGGCAAGATTCACTCGGGCGCGATGATGGCGAAGTGTTTCGCCGTGGGCGCCGACTGGTGCAATGCCGCCCGGCCCTTCATGTTCGCGCTCGGCTGCGTGCAGTCGATGCAATGCCATACCGGCGACTGCCCGACCGGCGTGGCGACCCAGAAGGCCTGGCGCCAGCGCGGGCTGGTGGTCGAAGACAAGGCTCCGCGCGTGGCCCGCTTTCAGAAGCAGACCGTCCATTCGCTGCGCGAGATCGTGGTGGCGATGGGCCTCGAGACCCCGTGGGAGATCGAACCCCACGACATGCGCGAGCGGGTCAATGGCGCGCGCTCGGATTCCATCGATCGCATCTACAGCTTCCTGCCCGAAGGCATCCTGCTCGACGATCCGGACTCGACACGGCTCGCGCCCTACTGGCATGTCGCCAGCGCCGATACATTCAGGAGAGTACGATGAGTGCAGCCGAGGGTTTGAAGAAGTGGCACGTGGTGATCGATGCCGGCAGCGACCCCGCTGCGCTCGCCGCGATCATTCGCGACGATGCCGTGTTTCACTCGCCCGTCGTCCACACGCCTCAGGTCGGCAAGCCGATCGTCGTCGCCTATCTTTCGGCGGCCGGGCAAACGCTCGGCAATGACAGCTTTACCTATGTCCGCGAGTTGGTCGACGGAGAGAACGCCATGCTCGAATTCACCACCGAGATGGAAGGTATCCAGGTCAACGGGATCGACCTGATCCGCTTCGACGAAGACGGCATGATCGCCGATTTCAAGGTGATGGTGCGGCCGCTGAAGGCGGTGAACAAGGTGTGGGAGATGATGGCGGCGCAGCTGGAGCGCCAGAAAGCAGGCTAGCGCATTCTTATGAAGCCATCCTTTATCGCGCGCCTCACCCCATCCTCAACCATTGTCCGAATCACTGTATTGACGTCAGAACCGTGAGTTCCTTTTGACGCCAAGTCTTCCAAGTATTTAATGGTTTCCTCCGCAAAGGTGACATTCTTCCGTGTCGTACTTGATTTGCCTTGTGCCATGAGTCGTGGATAACATAAACAACACGAATATGTAACAGATTCGTGCCTTGCGTTTTTTCAGCACATCGGTCAAATTGTCTGTGGAGGACCGCGCAATGGCTCACGCAATCGAAGTTGAAATCGAAAGAAACTTCTCTGTTTTCAAGGATATGCTTGAGGAATTGCTTGAACGCGCTGCCGGAAAATATGCGCTTCTCCACAACCAGTCGCTAGAGGGTCTGTACCCAACAGCAGCTGCGGCGGGAAGAGCTGGCTTTGACAAATTTGGTGCCCGGCCGTTCTCCATCCAGCTTGTTTCAGATGAACCAGTTGATTTAGGATTTTACTCCTATGCCAACACTGAGCGGACATCTGCAGAACAATAGAATCCTAATTAAAGTAGGAATTCGTCAGTTCGAGCCAATTGGGCCAGTCGCAGGTCAATCGACGATACCGTCGCTAGATTATGTCGAAGCAATGGCTTTGGTCGATACAGGGGCAAGGCGCACATGCATATCCGAGCAACTCGTCCAGAAACTGCGCATGAGGCGAATCGGGCAAACTGAAGTCTGGAACGTTAAACGACCAGAGCGTCACTGGACTTACCTATTTCACGTCGGAATCTGGCCAGATACAGAGTTGGGAGTTCCTTCAACAATTTTCGGTATCGGAGAGGAAATTGAGGGAATTGACATTGGCAACCATCCGTATTTCGATGTCCTACTAGGCATGGACATCATCTCACAGGGAAGATTGCTCGTTGAACCAAATGGGGACTTCACGATCACCTTCGGCGAACAGTGAAGCCCCTCTGATCAAAACTATTGGTTCATGGTTTCGAAGAAGTCCTCGTTGGTCTTCGAATCCTTCATCTTGTCGAGCAGGAATTCCATCGCGTCGACCGTGCCCATCTGCATGAGGATACGGCGCAGGACCCACATCTTCGAAAGCTTGTCCTTCTCGACCAGCAGTTCCTCCTTGCGGGTGCCGCTCTTGCCGACGTCGAGCGCCGGGAAGATACGCTTGTCGGCAACCTTGCGGTCGAGCACGATTTCCGAGTTACCGGTGCCCTTGAATTCTTCGAAGATGACTTCGTCCATGCGGCTGCCGGTATCGATCAGCGCGGTGGCGATGATCGACAGCGAACCGCCTTCCTCGATATTGCGCGCGGCGCCGAAGAAGCGCTTCGGGCGCTGCAGCGCATTGGCATCGACGCCGCCGGTCAGCACCTTGCCCGAGCTGGGCACGACGGTGTTGTAGGCGCGGCCGAGACGCGTGATCGAGTCTAACAGGATCACGACGTCCTTCTTGTGTTCGACGAGGCGCTTGGCCTTCTCGATCACCATCTCGGCGACCTGGACGTGGCGCTGCGCCGGCTCGTCGAAGGTCGAGGAAATTACCTCGCCCTTCACGCTGCGCTGCATGTCGGTTACTTCCTCGGGACGCTCATCGACCAGCAGCACCAGCAGGAACACCTCGGGGTGATTGTCGGTGATCGCCTTGGCGATGTTCTGCAGCAGCACCGTCTTACCGGTACGCGGCGGCGCGACGATCAGCGCGCGCTGGCCCTTGCCCTGCGGCGAGATGATGTCGATCACGCGGGCCGACTTGTCCTTCACCGTCGGGTCGAGCGTATCGAGCGAGAGCTTCTCATCCGGATAGAGCGGGGTGAGGTTGTCGAAATTGGTACGGTGACGAACCTGCTCGGGATCGTCGTAATTGACCTGCGTCAGGCTGGTCAGGGCGAAATAGCGCTCGCCTTCCTTGGGCGCGCGGATCTCGCCTTCGACGGTATCGCCGGTGCGCAGGCCCCATTTGCGGATCTGGTTGGGCGAAACATAGATATCGTCCGGCCCGGCGAGATAATTCGCCTCGGGCGAGCGGAGGAAGCCGAAGCCATCCTGCAGCACTTCGATCGTGCCGACGCCCATGATCT
The DNA here is from genome assembly GCF_029623755.1 of Altererythrobacter sp. CAU 1644. Classification (NCBI taxonomy): domain Bacteria; kingdom Pseudomonadati; phylum Pseudomonadota; class Alphaproteobacteria; order Sphingomonadales; family Erythrobacteraceae; genus Altererythrobacter; species Altererythrobacter arenosus. The sequence goes on along the minus strand of NZ_CP121106.1, from coordinate 1,257,918 downwards.
TTTCTTCGTATTCCTCGTCTTCGGCGAGTTCGCGCAGGATGCAGAACATCAGGTCCTGCCGCCGCATCGTGCTGGCGCCTTCGACACCAAGTTCTTCGGCCATGCTGACAAGCTCGGCCGGGGTTTTCTGTTTGAGTTCCTTGAGATGCATTGTGTAATTCCGTCTTGGGATGGCCGGCAGGTCAGTACCTCTGTGGACGAGGATCTGGGCTTGGTGAAAGCAGACCTTGCTCTGCGGGATGCGGAGCCTGACCGGTTTAGAGGTTCGTAAAATACGATTCCGTCAGGGCTGCGTCAATCGCTGTTGATCGCAGCCGATATGCGCTTCGTCAGAATGGCCTGAGTTTTTGCTTGGCTTCAAGCGCCAGCGTTCGCGTCTGCTCACTTGGCTGTCCTCGCTCCCGCTGGTCGCTGCGGGCGGGCAGTCGCCCTTGCGGCCCTTTGGGCCGGTCATTCCTAGAATGGCCTGACCACCACCAGGATGACGATCAGCACCGCGGCCAGGCCCGGGACCTCGTTGAGCATGCGCAGGCGCTTGCCTTCGAGCACACGTTCACCGCGCGCGAGTTTCTTCGCATAGCCGGCAAGCCAGCCGTGATACCCTGACAGCGCAAGCACGAACAGCAGCTTGGCGTGAAACCAGCCCTGGCTGAACGCGCCGGTAGAGATCGCCAGCGCCAGGCCCAGCACCCAAACAACGATAATCGAAGGCGTGAGAATGATCCTCAGCAACCGCCGCTCGCGTTCGATCCAGACCGTGTCCGCGTCCGAACCGGGTTCTCCATCTTCCTGGTGATAGACGAAGAACCGCGGCAGCATGAACAACCCCGCCATCCAGAAGATCACGAACAGGAGATGGCCTGCCTTGAGCCAGAGATAGGTCATCGCGAGTAGGTCCTGCATTGCGTCGATCTAGCGAGCCGCCTGCACAATTTCATCCCCTCACTGCCGCGACGAGTTCTTCGACATGCTCGATCGGGGTGAACTGGCCGATTCCATGGCCCAGGTTGAACACATGCGGCCGGCCCGAGAAAGCCTCGAGGATGGCGCGAACGCGATCCTGCAGGCGCTGCCCCCCGGCAAGCAGCAACAACGGGTCCAGATTGCCCTGTACGGGCATCTGGGGCGGAATATTGGCATGCGCCCACACCGGATCGACGGTTTCGTCAAGCCCGATCGCATCGACGCCGGTTTCGCGGGCATAGGCGGGAAGCTTTGCCCCCGCGCCCTTGGGAAATCCGATCACCGGCGTATCGGGATGCGTCTGCTTGAGCGCCGCGGTAATCCTGGCGTTGGGCGCGATCACCCAGCGCTCGAACTCGTCGGGTGCCAGACTGCCCGCCCAGCTATCGAACAATTGCACCGCCTCGGCCCCGGCGTCGATCTGGCCGCGCAGATAGGTCACGCTGCATTCGGCAATGGCATCGATGATCGCCTGGAACCGCGACGGATCGCGATAGGCCAGCGCACGCGTCTCGTGCTGGTCGCGACTTCCCTCTCCCGCCACCATGTAGGTTGCGACCGTCCACGGACTGCCGGCAAAGCCGAGCATGGTGACGCCATCGCCCAGCTGCGCCCGGCACAGCCGCACCGTTTCGTAAACCGCCTCGAACCGCTCATGCTGCGGCGTGAAGCTGCCGAGATCGACGTTGAGCAAACGCGGCGAGAGCTTCGGGCCTTCGCCGGCAAGGAACTCGAGCCCCTGGCCCATGGCGTGGGGCACGATCAGGATATCCGAAAACAGGATCGCCCCGTCGAACCCGAACCGCCGCAGCGGCTGGATCGTCACCTCGGCCGCCGCCTCGCTATCGTAAACCAGGTCTAGGAATCCACCCTTCTCCGCCCGCAGCTCGCGATACTCGGGCAGGTAGCGCCCCGCCTGTCGCATGAGCCACATGGGCACCTTATCAGAGCGCTTTCCTTTAAGCGTGTCGAGAAGCAAGCCGGGCATTCGAGGGGTCCATACAATAATAAATGTATATTTATAAAAGGATTGAGGAGTCTGTTGGCCCTGTGGATTACGGGGATTGCGTCGCCCTGCCCGATTTCTCCCGCGATGAACAGGGTTTTGCTGGACAGCGAATCGCGGGACTCCTTGAGTCGAGTCAAACTTTTCCCCGCTCTCCCCAGCCTGTCGATAATCGGGGCGGCTTGTGCGCAGGTCGCGGGTCGAAAGTGCCGGTAGTGGGCAGGAAACTCATCCCCGAACTTGTCGGCAGGTTTCTCCCGTGGTTTATGCCACCTGCTTTCCACAGGGGCGAGAAGGGCGCGTTCTCCGCAAGCCATGTACAAACTGCACCTCCATCTGGTCTCGGATTCGACCGGCGAAACGCTCGAGATGATCGCCAAGGCGGCGCTCGCGCAATTCGAGGATGCCGACGTCACTCGCCACTTCTGGCCGATGGTGCGGTCGCGCCAGCATCTCGACCGGATCGTGCCCGATCTCGCTGCCAATCCCGGGCTGGTGCTGTTCACATTGGTCAATCCCGAGACGCGGGCGCGGCTGGAGGAGCAATGCCGCCAGCTGGGTCTGCCCGCGGTCCCCGCGCTCGACGCTGTGACCGAGGCGCTCGAATCGCAGCTTGGCCAGGAAGCCCGCGGCAAGCCGGGCCGACAGCACACCATGGACGAGGCCTATTTCCAGCGGGTCGAGGCGATCCAGTTCACCATTGCGCATGACGACGGCGTGGCGTGGGAGGATTGGGAGCAGGCCGACATCGTGCTCGCCGGGGTGTCGCGGACCTCGAAGACGCCGACCAGCATCTACCTCGCCAATCGCGGCTACAAGACCGCCAATATCCCGATCGTGGTCGAAAGCCCGCCGCCCGATGCGCTGTTCCGCCTGCGTCGCCCGTTGGTCGTCGGACTTACCACCGCGCCCGACCGGCTGGTGCAGATCCGCCGCAACCGGCTGCTCAGCCTGCACGAAGACACCGAAACCGCCTATGTCGATGACGAACGGGTGCGCGAAGAGCTGAAATATGCCCGCCGCATGTTTGCCGACAATGGCTGGCCGGTTATCGACGTGACCCGCCGCTCGATCGAGGAAACCGCCGCAGCAGCGATCCGGCTGCTCAGCCATCGTACCGGCGAGGATAACCTCCCGCTTCTTGGTTCGAAGCCGATATGACGTTGATCCTGGCGTCGAAATCGCAATCGCGCCGCGCGATGCTCGACGCGGCAGGGGTTCGCTACGAGAGCGTTCCGGCGCAGATCGACGAACGTGCAGTGGAGCAGGGGCTCGCGGACTGCTCGCCGGCCGAGATTGCCGAAGCGCTCAGCGTGGCCAAGGCGCAGGCGGTGGCGCAGGATAATCCCGGGCGACTGGTCCTTGGCAGCGACAGCCTCGTGGTGTGCGACGGACGCCGCTTCGACAAGCCCGAGAGCCGCGAACAGGCCGCCGAACATCTGCGCTTCTTTTCCGGCAGAGTGATGGAGTTACACAGCGCCGCTGCGATAGTGCGCGACGATACTTGCGAATGGAGCGAGGCTACCGCAGCCTATCTCAGCGTGCGGCGACTGTCGGACGAGTTTATCGCGCTTTATCTCGATGCCGAGTGGCCCGAAGTGTCCCATTGCGTCGGCGTGTTCCGCATCGAAGCGTTGGGCGTGCAACTGTTCGACAAGATCGAGGGCGACCAGTTTACCGTACTCGGCATGCCGCTGCTCGACGTGCTTGGGGCGCTGCGCGATCTCGGGGAGCTGCAAACGTGACGCGGGTGCATGCCGAGGTTATCGGCGATCCGATCGCGCAATCGAAGTCGCCCGCGATCCACAATTTCTGGCTCGGCAAGCTCGGGATCGACGCGGAGTATCGCGCCCGCCATGTCGCCAGCGAGGGGCTGGCAGATTACCTTGCCGAGCGGCGCAGCGATCCTGATTGGCGCGGGTGCAATGTCACCATGCCGCACAAGCAGGCAGTCATGCCGCTGCTCGACCGGATCGATCCGCTCGCCGAGGCGATCGGCGCGGTCAACACCATCGTTCATGAGGATGACGGAACGCTGAGCGGTTACAATACCGATGCAACGGGCTTCCTCGAACCGCTGCAGGGGCACCTCAAGGACAACCACTTCTTCCGCATGGCGCGGGTACTGGGTACCGGCGGTGCCGCGCGCGCCATCGTCAAGGCGCTGGCCGACGAGGGTTTCACGCTGGTGCTCGCGGGCCGAAATCCCGACAAGGCGCGCGGCTTGCTGGACGAACTTGCCCCCAAAGGCGAGCACCACAATCCACCGCTGTCGCACTTCGCCGGCGCGACCGAATTCGACTTCGACGATCGCGAAGGCTGCTTCGACCTCGTCGTCAACGCCTCGCCGCTCGGCATGCGCGGCCAACCTTCGTTGGCATTCGACTGGAGCCACGCCCCTCCCGGAAGCATCGCTTACGACATCGTCACCGACCCGCTCGAAACCGACTTCCTCGCCAACGCGCGTGCAGCCGGGCACGGGACTATCGACGGCCTTGCGATGCTGATCGGCCAGGCGGCCCATGCCTTCGAACGCTTCTTCGGCCAGAAGGCGCCCCGTGCAGTAGACGCCGGGTTGCGGGAGTTGCTGACCCGATGACCCGACCAAAGATCATCGGCCTGACCGGCTCGATCGGCATGGGAAAATCGACCGTCGCCGAGATGTTTGAGCGCGCCGGGGTCCCGGTCTTCGACGCCGATGCCGAGGTGCGCCGCATGCAAGGGCCGGGCGGCGAACTGATCGAACCAATCGAGGCGGAGTTTCCCGGGTCGACCGGGCCCGAGGGGGTCAAACGTGACGAGCTCGGTGCGCAGGTGTTTGCCGATCCGGCGGCGCTCAAGCGACTCGAAGCCATCGTCCATCCGGCGGTCGGCGCACAGCGCCAGGCTTTCATGATTGAGCATGCCGGTGCACCAATGGTGGTATTCGACATCCCGCTGCTGTTCGAGGGGACCGGGCATTCGCAGGTAGACGCGATCGTGGTCGTTTCAGCCCCGGCCGAAGTCCAGCGTGCCCGGGTCCTCGCGCGACCGGGTATGAGCCCCGAAAAATTCGCGCATATCCTGAGCTTGCAGCTCCCCGATGCGGAAAAGCGCGCCCGCGCGGACCATGTCATCGACACCGGAACGAGTCTCGCCGAGACCGAAGCGGCGGTGCGCGATCTGATCGCGCGGCTGTCGTGCGATGACTAACAAGGCGACCCCCTTCTAACCCCCTTGCCACCTGCAGATTCAAAGCCGATATGAGAATCAATGCGCGAAATCGTATTCGACACTGAAACCACCGGCCTCGACCCCAAGACGGGCGACCGGATGGTTGAGATAGGGTGTGTCGAACTGGTCAATCGCGTGCCGACCGGCGCGACCTTCCATGCCTATTACAACCCCGAGCGCGACATGCCTGCTGCGGCCGAAGCCGTGCATGGCCTCTCGAGCGCATTTCTCGCCGAGAAACCGCTGTTTCGCGATACTGCCGCCGAGTTCCTCGAATTCGTGGGCGATGCGCCGCTGGTGGCGCATAACGCCGGCTTCGATTTCGGCTTCATCAACAACGAACTCGAGCTGTGCGGACGCGAGGCGATCAGCCTCGAGCGGATGATCGATACCGTCGCGATCGCGCGCCGGCGCCATCCGGGGGCCAAGCTCTCGCTCGACGCCCTGTGCAACCGCTACGGCATCGACCGCAGCCACCGCGTCAAGCACGGGGCGCTACTCGATGCCGAGCTTCTGGCGCAGGTCTATGTCGAGCTGACCGGGGGGAGGCAGATCGGCCTTGAACTGGCGGCTGACAATGCGCCGGGCGAGCAGGCTCACGAAGGGGCCAAGGAGGCAATCTTGCCGCGCGCAAGCGGCGAACGGCGCGAGCCGCGACCGCATTCGGCGAGCGAGGAGGAACTCGCGCGCCACAAGGCATTTCTCGAAGAGATTGATTCGCCGCTTTGGGCGAATTGAACCCCGGCCCATCCCGAATGGCCCGGCAAGAATAGAAAAGGAGACAGACCACCATGGATATCCGCGTATCAGGACATCAGATGGAAACCGGCGCTGCGCTGCAAGAGCATGTTGCCGACAGGTTGGGCGGGATCGTCGACAAGTATTTCGATCGAGCGCTTTCGTCCCACGTCACCTTTGGCAAGGCGCCCGCTGGTGCCTTCAGCTGCGATATCGTTACCCATGTGATGCAGGGCCTGATCTTGAAGGCACAGGGCCAGGCACAGGATGCGCATCTCGCGCTCGATAATGCGGCCGAGAAGATCGACAAGCAATTGCGCCGCTACAAGCGTCGCCTCAAGGACCGCCACGAACAGGCTGCACACGCCGCCCGCGAGGAAGAGGCCGCCTATACGATCTTCGCCCCGGCAGAGGACGAGGAAGACGAGATCGTCTCCTCCGAAGCGCCTCCGATCGTTGCCGAGACCAGCACGGTCATTCCTGAAACCAGCGTCGCGGACGCGGTGATGATGCTCGACCTCCAGCACACGCCGGCGCTGTTTTTCAAAAATGCTGGAACTGGCCGACATAATATGGTTTACCGCCGCGCGGATGGGTCGATCGGCTGGGTCGAACCCAAATAACGCCTCGCGGCCACTGCCGGTCGCAACGGGGAGGCAACACCATAGATCGCTGAAAGATCGTCGTTTTTGGACGGTTGGCAAGCCTGTTGGACGGCACCCCTCACTGGAAGTTCTGATCGATAACAAGCTGACATGAATGTGAATTTCAAATTGCTGCCGGAAGCGGTCGCGACCGCGCGCCTCGATTCGAAAGGCGATGTTCTCCAGCGCGTCGCGGATATTTTCGCCGACGTGTACGGGATCGACGCCAATGGTGCGCTCGAAGGGCTGGAGGAACGCGAAGCGCTCGGCTCGACCGGATTTGGCCGTGGTGTGGCGATCCCTCATGCGCGCTCGACGCAGGTCAATCGCCCGGTTGTGGTGCTGCTGCGCTTGGAACAGCCGGTCGATTTCAGGGCTGCTGATGGTATGCCGGTCGATCTGGTGTTTGGCCTGCTCTCGCCGGAAAATGCCGGGGCCACCCATCTCCACGCGCTCGCGGCGATCTCGCGGTTGGCGCGCGACGAAGCAATGCACGAGAAACTGGCTGAGGCCCAGAACGCCGAGGCGCTCTTTGCATTGATCAGCGACCAACTGGATCGCGATGCCGCCTGATCAGGGTTCGACCAGCGGCGCGCAGCTCCATTTCCGCGCGCTCGAGAACCTGTACGCCTCGGCACCGGTCAACGCGCTGTTCGATTCCCGGCTCGAGATCCCCTCGGCTGGGCAGTCGCGCATAACCTTCACCGTCGATGAGCGATCCTATCACGCAGCGGGTGCGGCGCACGGCACGATCTATTTCAAGATGCTGGACGATGCGGCATTCTACGCCGCCAACACGCTAACGACCGACCGATTCCTGCTGACGACCAGCTTCAACCTTCACTTTACCAAGCCGGTTCGGGGCGGCGAAGTGGTGGCCGAAGGTCGCTGGATCAGCGGCAAGCGCCGCGTTTTCGTTGCCGAGGCGCGCCTGGTCGATGCCGAAGGCGACGAGATCGGCCGCGGGACGGGCACGTTCATGCGCTCGCGGATCGCCCTGTCGAGCCTGCCCGGCTATCGATCTGACGAAGGGTAGCGGTTTGGACGCGCGGCTGCCTGCCCATCTCGAAGTTGCCGGGCTCCTGCGCGGAGCGGAATCGGCGGGCGGATTCGGCATGGTGCTGCATCGCGGCGAGAAAGACGCCGGGACGATCCTGATCTTAACTATGTACCGCGGTGAAGGCCTTGTACTTTTCGAACGCATGCCCCAGCTCGACGGTAAGCGACCATTTATTGCTGCAAAGCGGGAAAACGCTGAAAATCGGCAAGAAATGGACGAATATCTCGAAAAACGTCGAAGCCAGGACCCCGATATCTGGGTGATTGAACTGGACATCGCGGATGCAGAACGGTTCATCGCATCTACCGCGGGTTAACTTTACAATCCCCCCCTGTCGCCTATTTGGCCCGCCAGCTTCCAGGTGCGCAGGCGGCACGCATGGCAATCAGGCCAGCGAGCTAGCACGCAGACGGGGGGCGGCCGGCAGGCCAAGAAACTGGACCCACCTCTCTCAACGCAATTAACGCGATAGGTCCCAGCCTGCGACTGTGCTCGTCCACCGCACATTTGTGACGGGAATATGAGTCGTAAGACCCATAGTTTAGGTGCAGCTGCACTCATCGCAGCCACCAGTTTGACTTTTGCCAGCGCCGAGACATCCGGCGCTTTTGCCCAGGATGCGCAGGAAATCCCTGCGTCGGGCATGGAGACAACCGACGTCGCCGCGGCGGGTTCCGAAGAACTTCCGGCCGAAGCTGCAACCGTGTTCGTTTCCGAAGAAGTGGTCCAGGCCCTGCCCGAAGCGGCGGCCGGCGAGACCGACTCTGACAATCCGGTCAAGGTTTCCGCCAGCTCGCTCCGGCAGCTCGTGGCCGCGACCGACGTCGATCACGCGCTGAGCGAGCAGATGCAGTGCCTCGCCGGAGCAATCTATTTCGAATCGCGCGGTGAACCCCTTGCCGGCCAGTTGGCGGTGGCGCAGGTCATCATCAACCGCGCCGACAATGCGCGTTTCCCCTCAAGCTATTGCGGCGTGGTCTACCAGCGCTCGCAGTTCTCCTTCGTGAAGAACGGCAGCATGCCGCGGATCAAGACTGGCTCAAATGCCTGGCGCAATGCCAAGGCGATCGCCAAGATTGCGCATGAAGGCCAGTGGGAATCGGAAGCGGCGGATTCGCTCTACTTCCACGCCAAGTATGTGCGCCCGAGCTGGAGCCGCAAGAAAGTGGCCCGCGCGACGATCAACACGCATATCTTCTATCGCTAACCTTTCGGGTCAGCGCTGAAGAAAGAAGGCCTTCACTCGTCGCGAGTGGAGGCCTTTTTCGTTGTGTCAGTTGCGGAGCTGCACCCAGACCGGCGCGTGATCGCTCGCCTTTTCGCGGCCGCGATGATCCTTGTCGACGCCCACCGCTTCCAAGCGGTCGGCTAGTTCGGGCGAGAGCAGCAGGTGGTCGATCCGGAAACCGTGATCCCGCTGCCACGCGCCCGCCTGGTAGTCCCAATAGGTCCAGACGCCGCCGCGCGGATTGAGCGTGCGCATTGCATCGGTCCAGCCATCGGCAAGCAAGCGGGAATAGGCAGCGCGCGATTCGGGCTGCATCAGCGCATCGGACGCCATCGCCTTGGGCGACCAGACGTCGTCGTCATGCGGAATGACGTTGAAATCGCCCACTACCGCGCAGGGAACCTCCTCGGCCCAGATCTCGGCCATTCGCTCGCGCAGACGCTCCATCCACGCCAGCTTGTAGTCGAATTTGGGCCCGGGATGCGGATTGCCGTTGGGCAGGTAGATGCAGACGACCCGCACGCCATTCACATCGGCTTCGAGATAGCGCGCCTGTTCGCCTTCGCCGTCGTTGGGGCCGTCAATGCCCAGCCCGCGCCGCACTTCAACCGGCCCGGTAAAGCTGGCCTTGGCATCGACCAGCATGGCGACACCGTTGAAGCTCTTCTGGCCGTGCCAGATCGCTTGGTAGCCGATCGCTTCGAACTCGCCTGCCGGAAAGCCGTCGTCCTGGCTCTTGATCTCCTGCAGGCAAGCGACCGAGGGGCGCGTTTCCTCAAGCCATTCCTTGAGACGCGGCAGGCGCGCCTTGATGCCGTTGATGTTGAATGTCGCGATCTTCATCGGGCGATTAGTGCCCGAAGATTGCGCGCGGGTCTAACTCAAATCCCGAAGCTGGAGCCGCATCCGCAACCGGCCGCGGCATTCGGGTTCTCGACCTTGAAGGCCGCCCCACCAAGCGATTCGACAAAATCGACGACGCTGCCACCGACGAGGTCGAGGCTCACCGGATCGACCACCAGTTGCACCCCATCGGTCTCGCTGACGCTGTCATCGGCAGCGGGCCCGTCGGCGAGGTCGAACTTGTACTGGAAGCCCGAGCATCCACCACCCTCGACCGAAAGGCGCAGGATCGCCGGTTTCGCCTGTTTCTCGGCGATCCAAGCAACGCGCTTCGCCGCAGCGGGGGTGAGAGTGAGAGTTTCGGCCATGTTGGGCACGATCTAGGGATGCCCGGACGCGATCTCAAGCGGTCTGGATGTAATTGCGCATCGCCGCGGCCTCGTGCTCGACCTCATCTATCCGGTTCTTCACCAGGTCGCCAATCGAGATGAAGCCGGCCATATCGCCGTTCTGCATCACGGGCAGGTGGCGAATCCGGCGCCGGGTCATCAGCGCGAGCGCCTCGTCGCACTTCGCGCTTGCTTCGACCGTGATGGGGGGCGCGGTCATGACCTTCCCCAGCTCGTACGAGAGACAGACGTCGCCTTCATCGGCAAGGCGATAGATAACGTCGCGTTCAGAGAAAATTCCGACCACCTTGCCATCCTGCGTGACCGGCAGCGCGCCGATCCGTTTCTCCGCGAGCAGCTTGATGGCCTCGCGGACCGGGGTCGACACGTCGCAGCTCACGATATCGGCGGCGGTGCGGTCGCGGATGATATTGGCGATATGCATTGGCGAAATCCCTCGTCTGGCTTGGTGCAAGGATGCCATCTCGCGCTTGAAAAAGCGAGTCATGGCGCGTGGTGATCGGTGATCGGGGTGCGTTTAGCCATTGCTTCGCGCACCGCTTGCCCCCATCTGGCCCGCATGGTCGGCAAATCCCCCCTCGACGATCCGGAAAAGGCGGCCTTCGCCTGGGCGCGCTATCGCCGGTTGATGCGCTTCATGTTCGGGGTAACGGTGGGCGTGGTCGCGATCGCGCTGGCCTTGCTCTACAAGTACAATGGCGCGGTTTCGGTGCATTTCTATATTGCGGTCGCGCTCGGCGTCGGCTTCTCGATGCTGTTGACGAGCGCACTGATGGGGCTGGTATTCCTTTCCAACGGCACCGGCCACGACGAGACCGTCGACAACCGAATGCCTCGCGCCGACGAGGACTAGGGCTCACCCTCGCGGGCAAGACGGAATTCCTCGACGACCTGGCCGCCGATCAGGTGTTCCTGGATAATCCGTTCAAGCACCTCCTCATCCGCAGAATGGTACCACACCCGGTCCGGCCAGATCAGCGCGATCGGCCCGGCGGCGCAGATCTGCAGGCAGTCGGCCTTGGTGCGCTGCACCCCGCCGCAGGTGCCGCCCATGCCATCCTCTCGCCGAGGGCCGGCAAGCCCGAGCTGCTTGAGTCGCTTCTTGAGGAATTTCCATGCCCGCTCCCCCTCGGCGCGGCTGCAGCATTTCTGCTTTTCGCTCATCGCGCACAGGAAGATATGACGTTCGATCGTCTCGCCGCCGATCTTGGTGAGCGCGCGCTTCGCTTCGGCGAGTTTCCGGGGGCGGGTCACGTCGCGAACAGGGCGGCGTGCAGCGTCAATCAGCCGCGCTTGCCCGCAATGCGCGCAATTTCGGCCTGAACCATCTTCTCGACCATGCCGGGCAGGTTCTTGTCGAGCCATTCGGCCAGCATCGGGCGCAGCATCTCGCGCACCAGACCCTCGAGCGAGGTTTCTCCCGAACGCACGATCTGCGGCCTGGCGCCCGGTTCGGCGAGCATGGCGAGTGCGGAAAAGTTCTCGCGCATCGAATCGCGCACCGTGTCGCTTGTCAGCGGCGTATCGCTGTCATCGGCCTCGACATCCGCGATTTCGTCGTCGAGATCCTCCGAATACTCCATCGCACCCAGATCGAGCACTTCGTCCTCCGCTTCATCTTGCGATACGGAAGTGGCGCGGATCACGCCTTCGCTCTCGCGACGGCGCTGCAATTCGCGCGCACCTTCACGATTGTCGCGCGCAATCACCTTCTTGATGGATTCGAGGATTTCCTCGACCGAAGCTTCATTCTGCTGCGACATCACCATGCCCCCAGGGTGCGGAAGGTGACGTCACTGCGGCGCGGCATCACCCGATTCTTGCTCGGCCGCAATTGTCGCGTCGGGAGCAGGTATGTCAACGGTTCTGGTTGAATTCGCTTGCGGTTCCGGATCGCGATCCCAGTCGAAGAACTTGCCCTTGACCCGATCGTAATTGATCTGCGGGTCGTACAGCGGTCCGCCGGTGTCGAGGTTGAGGTCGCGCGCTTCGGCGCGGCCCATCGCCGCCAGCAGGCTGAATCCGGCGACATAGGCGTTGCGCCGCGCGGTCACGAGCTGCGCCCGCGCCGAGAGCAGTTCCTGCTCGGCGTTCAGCACATCGAGGATGGTGCGATTGCCGATCGAATTCTCGGCCCGCACGCCCTCGAGGCTCAGTTCGGCCGCGCTCACGGCGGACTGGCTGCTCTCGATAATCGCATTGGCAGCCTGCCAGCTCGACCACGCCGCGCGCACCTGCGCGATCACGGAGCGTTCGGTCGCAATGACCTGCTCGAGCGCGGCGCTCTCACGGGCATAAGCCTGGCGCTGCTGGGCTGCAGGGCGCCCGCCCTGGAAGATCGGAATGGTCACCTGGACGCCCGCATTCATGGTCGTCTCGGTCTGCGCGAAGTCGGACGAGATCGGGCCGCCCAGCGTCCCGAAATAATCAGTGTAGTCGAGCCCGGCAAAAAGGCCGAAGGTCGGCAGGCGTCCCGAGCCTGCGACTTCGGAGTCAAAGCCCGCCGCATCGGCGCGCTCGCGCGCTGCGATCAGGTCGGGGTTGTTTTCGAGCGCCGAGACAACCGCCTGGCCGACCGTTTCGGGCAGGCCCGGCAGCGGCGGCGGCGGTTCCAGGTTGTCGGGCGCTTCGCCGACCAGCTGAATATAGGTTTCCCGGGCCGAGATCAGATTGGCCTCGGCCCCGCGCAGATCGCCAGCGGCGACCGCCAGTCGCGATTCGGACTGGGCGACATCCGTGCGGGTGAGATCGCCGATCTCGAAGCGATCGCTGGTGGCCTCGAGATTGACGGTGAGCACCTGGACCTGGTTCTCGGTGAGGGCGACGAGCGCCTCGTTGCGCAGAACGTCCATGTAGGCGGCGACGACCTGGCTGAAAATCGCGCTTTCGGTGCCGCGCAGGTCTGCCTGCCCGGCTGCAACGCGCTCCTTCGCTGCCTTGATTGAATTCTTGACCGCTCCGCCCGAGTAGACCGGAACCTGCAGGTCGGGACCGATGGTGAAGCGGCGCTCGGGCGCGGTAAAGCTGTTGGGCGAAGTGCGCAGGAACTCGATATGGTTGGCAGTTGCCGTGACGCTCGGCAGGCCTTGGGAGCGCTGGAGCGGGACCTCTTCATCGGTCGCGCGCTGCTGGGCGCGGGCCGATCGCAATGTCGGGTTGGTATTGTAGGCGCTGACCAGCGCTTCACGCAGCGTATCGGCCTGCGCGGAAGTACCGATGAAGGTCGAACTCAGCAGTATTGCGGCGGCCAGACGCCGTCCGTTCGTGGCCGCACGCATCATGCTTAGAAGCTCCATTCCTTCGGTTTGTCGAACTGGTGCAGCACTGGAATGCCGATATCGGCAAGCGGCTGCAGCGACACGGTTCCGGCAATTTTTCGGCCGCTGGCCAGCCGGGTCACACCGCGCACGACGAGGCCGGTGACGATCCGGCCGTCTTCTTCGAGGTACTTGCCGAGTGCGTCGGGAAGCTGTTCGACGGCCCCGTCGACCAGGATCAGGCTGTAGCTTCCGCGTTTGCCTGCCTTGGCCGCAATCTCGTCGGCGTCGACATTGTCGAGCTTGGCCACTAGCGGGCGGATCAGCTCGGCCAGATAGCCGCTGCCCCCGTCAACGACCAGCACGCGATCGGCGCTTGTCGGCGCCGCTTCGCCAAGCATCTTGCCATGCACCAGTGGGGCGGGAAGGAAGCGACCTTCGCCGAGCGGGATCGCGCGGTCCATATAGGCGATGCTTCGCGCCGCTTCGGGCACGAATTCCTCACGCGGCACACTGCCCATGCGAGCGAGCACGAAATCCTCGTGCACACCGCTGGTGCGAAGCTGGCTGTCGATCATGGCTTTGCGCATTGAAGACATTTCAAACTGGGTCATTTCGATCTCGGAAGGCTGTATTACACTGATAACACAGTGCGTCAATCCTCCCTAAACAATCGTCTCGGCTGCGCCAAGCGCTTTGACGCTAGGCGAGATGCCTGCTTATGGGATTTTCGAATTCGACCGAATGGAAGGCGCAATCGATGAGCGACATGACCATAATCCGCGAAGACGACCTGATCGAAACGGTCGCGGATGCGCTGCAATACATCTCCTACTACCATCCGATGGACTACATCCAGGCGCTGGGCGAAGCCTACGAGGCGGAGCAGGGCCCGGCGGCAAAGGACGCGATCGCCCAGATCCTCACCAACAGCCGGATGTGCGCCGAAGGACACCGGCCGATCTGCCAGGACACCGGCATCGTCAACGTCTTCATTAAGTGGGGTCAGGATTGCCGCCTCGAATCGGGCAAGAGCCTGCAGGAAGTGGTCGATGAAGGGGTGCGCCGCGCCTACAACCACTCCGAAAACAAGCTGCGCGCCTCGATCCTTGCTGATCCCGCCTTCACCCGTCGCAACACGCGCGACAACACGCCGTGCGTCCTCTCGGTCGAGATGGTGCCCGGCAATACGGTCAGCATCGACGTCGCGGCCAAGGGCGGCGGCAGCGAGAACAAGTCCAAGTTTAAGATGATGAACCCGTCGGACAACATCGTTGACTGGGTGATCGAACAGATTCCTTCGATGGGGGCGGGCTGGTGCCCTCCCGGCATGCTCGGCATCGGGATCGGCGGCACGGCGGAACACTGCATGAAGCTCGCCAAGCAGAGCCTGATGGATCCGATCGACATGGCGCAGCTCAAGGCGCGCGGGGCGCAGTCCGATATCGAGCAATTGCGGATCGACATCTTCGATGCGGTCAATGCACAGGGCGTCGGCGCGCAGGGTCTGGGCGGCCTGTCGACGGTACTCGACGTCAAGATCCTCGACTGGCCCTGCCACGCTGCGGGCAAGCCGGTGGCGATGATCCCCAATTGCGCAGCCACGCGTCATGCGCATGTCACCATGGACGGATCGGGGCCGGCCTATATTCCGCAGCCCGATCTCGACAAATGGCCCAAAGTGCAGTGGGCACCCGATGCCGAGGCCAAACGGGTCGATCTCGACAACCTCACACCCGAGGAAGTCGCCAGCTGGAAGGCGGGCGACCGCCTCCTACTCAACGGGGCCATGCTGACCGGACGGGACGCAGCGCACAAGCGCATCCAGGACATGATCGCTCGCGGCGAAGAGCTACCTGTCGAATTCCGGGGCCGTGCGATCTATTATGTCGGACCGGTCGACCCGGTCATGGGCGAGGTGGTCGGTCCGGCGGGCCCAACCACGGCGACGCGGATGGACAAATTCACCGAGATGATGCTCGATCTCGGCCTCCTCGCGATGATCGGCAAGGCCGAGCGCGGCCACGATGCGGTCGAGGTGATCAGCCGCTTCAAGGTCGCCTATCTGATGGCCGTGGGCGGTGCGGCCTACCTCGTCAGCCGGGCGATAAAGGAGGCCAAGGTGGTGGGATTCGAAGACCTCGGCATGGAGGCAATCTACGAATTCACGGTCAAGGACATGCCCGTAACGGTCGCCGTCGACAGCGAAGGCACCAACGTCCATACATTGGCCCCAGCGCAATGGAAGGCACGGATTTCCAACGAGAAACTGCTCGCTTGACCATTCGCCTACAAACGTTTTCCTTCGATGAACTTTCGATGAACGGCATTTCCTGCCCGACGACGGATTCGCGTGGCGCCAACTGCGGGGTTAAGGGGCGCAAATGACGCAAATTCACTCTTTCGAGCCGCAGGCGCGCGTAACGCTGCGAACCGTGCTGGTCTCGATGATCGTGCTGTGGGCGACCTACTTCGCCATTACCACGCTGCGCGCCTATGTCATCGGCTTCGAACTGCAGATGGACATGATGTGGCGCCGGGGCGTGGTCACGCTGGTCGGAATCGCCATGACCGTTGTGTTCTGGCTGTTCCTGCGCCTGTTCGACTCCCGTCCGCTTGGGATGAAGGTGGCCGCGGGCCTGCTTATCGCCCTGCCGATCTCCATACCGATCGCGCAGGTCAACCAATGGATGTTCGAGGACATCCAGAGGTCCGAAGAGGCGAGCTACGCCCGCAAGAACGGCATCCAGATGCGCCGCGACGATGCCGGCAACCTGATGGTCGACATTCCGGTTCGCGGCCGACCATCGGATCCCGACAATCCCGTGCCCGAGAACGAGGAGGCCATTGCCGAAAGCTACATGATCGCGCCGGCGCCGACCGTGAAGGAGAAATGGCTCGGGGTGATCGATATCGCGCTCGGCCGCTATTTCCTGCTGCTCGCCTGGGCATCGCTCTACTTCGCGCTGCTGGCGATCGCACAGGTCCGGCGGGCGGAACGTCGCGCCGCGGAGTTCCGGGAAGCCGCGCGGGCGGCTGAGCTCAGGAGCCTGCGATACCAGGTCAATCCGCACTTCCTGTTCAACACGCTCAATTCGCTCTCGGCCATGGTGCTGACTGGCAAGGCCGAGCGGGCGGAGCAGATGATCCAGACCATGTCGCGGTTCTATCGCCAGAGCCTGGCAGAAGATCCGATGGTCGATGCGCGCCTCGACGACGAATTCGACCTTCAGGAGCAATATCTCGCCATCGAGGCGGTCCGATTCCCCGACCGCCTGATCAGCAAGTTCGACCTGCCGCGCGATCTGGAAGATGCACGCGTCCCGGGCATGATCCTCCAGCCCCTGATCGAGAACTCGGTGAAATATGCGGTCTCTGCGGTGAACCGGCCGGTGACCATTACCGTCGCCGCGCGCGAGGAGTTCGATCGGCTGGTGATCACCGTTACCGACGATGGGCCTGGCGTCCCTGCCGGTGCCAGCCATGGCTTCGGCATCGGCCTCGCCAATGTACGCGATCGGCTCGAGGCTCGTTTCGGGCCCGATGTCGTGCTATCCAGCTCACCCATCCCCGGCGGCTACAAAAGTGAAATACGGATTCCACTGACTCGCAATGGCTGACGATTCCCAACTTGATAAACCGCTGCGTACGCTGATTGTCGACGACGAACCGTTGGCGGTGGAACGCGCGCAGGTCATCTGCGCCTCGCTCGACGCGATCAATGTCGTCGGCACCGCGAGCGATGGCGCTGCGGCGCTGCGACTGATCGAGGCGCTGTCGCCCGATCTGGTCTTGCTCGACATGACCATGCCCGAACTCGACGGACTGGAGGTAGCGCGCGCACTGGGCAAGCAGGACAATCCACCTGCGGTGATCTTCGTGACTGCGCATGATGATTTTGCGGTGGAGGCATTCGATCTTGAAGCGATCGACTATGTGCTCAAGCCCGTGGCGGCCGATCGACTCGGTCGCGCGATCGAACGCGCGGTCGCGCGGCGCGGCGAGCGCCGAGAAAGTGGCGGACGCTGGCTCGAGGAGCTATGGGTCCCGCACCGCAGTGAATTGTTGCGGATCGCGGTGAGCGAGGTCGCCCGGATCGATGCCGAGCGCGACTATGTGCGTCTCCACGTCGGCCTCAAGGGCGAGGGCGGGCGCTCCTACCTCCTGTTACAGACCATTGCCGGGCTTGAGGAGAAGCTCGACCCGGCTGAGTTCATCCGCATTCATCGTTCGACCATCCTGCGCAAGGATCGCATTCGCGGCTTGCGCCACGATGGCTTGGGAGTATGGTCGGCGGAGTTGGATGATGGGGAGGCGTTACGGATCGGCCGTACCTACCTGCCCAAAGTGAAATCGATGGCCGGGCGCTAACCCGACCATCGATCCAGTTTCACCCCCCGCTAGACGGGTGGCTTCGTGTGGCGGCCCTAGTTCGTTGGGACTGGATTGCTAGGGCCGCCCTTGCACTTGGTGTGCAACCGTAAAACTTCAGCCGCCGAGCTTGTCGCGCTCGATCAGTGCGGCCACTTGCTGTTTGGCGCTTTTCTTTGCAGCCTTGACGCAGGCCATCCGATCTCGCGGCACCATCCGCGAGCCGGTGACCTGTTCGTCGACCTTGCAGATCTGGCGAGCGACAGCTTCGATCCTGCCGTCGAGCGCCTTCTGGCCCTCTGCGGTCGAAAGGTTGAGATCCTTGAACTCGATCTGGGCAGCGGGTTTTTGCCCTCCTGCCATTGCCGGGCTGGCAAGCATAGCCGTGCCCAGGGCAACTGAAACCAGGGTAGTCTTGAACATGAATTCCTCCATCTGCGGGGCTCCCTAAGGGGGGTGGAGCACATTCCGCAGTTGAAGTATTAGGCTGGAGGGGATCGGGCCGCAGCATATGGTCGACAATCAAGGCCACGCAGTCGACCAAATCAAAGGCTTACTGACCGACGCCTGAAACCGTCCGACGAACGACTATTTCCAACCGACCAGTGTTTGCGCAATAATGCAACAATGGCGATTGCATTCATACTCCTTCTCGGCATCGGCAATTTTGCCCTGCACAAGGCTGTGCTGGAAAGCGGCCATCCCCTGCTCGGGCGGATGCCATGGTTCATCCACATGCTCGGCGGACGGATTACCATGGCGACCGAATTCCTTGTCCTGCTTGCTGCACTGCTGCTTGCGGCCAATGGATGGCCCGGCCTTGTCTGGGCCTATGCCATTTACAGCGCGCTCAACGCGGCTGCCGCGTGGTTGATACTAACCGATCGGATTTAGGGGGGTGAAGGGCTAGAGGCTGCGGGAACCACGCGCGTTCCCGTCGCTTCCATCTGATATGGAACAGTTTTCCCGGTGTTGCCTGATCACGAATTCATCCAGCGGCAGCAATCGCCAGGCTGCGGTCGAAGAAGTCAAGGATGCGCTGGCGCAACACGAGATCGAGATTGTGCGAGCGGTGGAGTTCCCGGAACAGGATCTACCCACTGGACAGGAATTGGATGCTGCAGGATTATCGCTTGTGGTCGTCTTTACGGGCGATGGCAGCGTCAATTCGGCCATCTCGCAACTCGCCGATTGGACTGGTGCGGTCCTAGTGCTGCCAGGCGGAACGATGAACTTGCTGAGCAGGCGGCTACACCGCGATTTCGAAGCTGGGCGCATCATTGAACTGGTCGCGGGGGGAGCGGCGCGGCGCGTGCGACCCAATGTGTGCCAATCTCGTCATGGATTTGCGCTCGCCGGCTTGCTGGTCGGTCCGGGCACCTGCTGGAGCGAGGTTCGCGAAGCTACGCGCGACATGAATATCCCGGCTATCGCGGAAACCACGGTCGAGGCGATCGGCCAGACGGCGGAAGGCCCCCCCGTCGCGATGATCGAGCCTCGGCTCGGGCGCCCGCAGGGTTACCAACTGGTTGAGATCACGCCAGGCGAACATGGCCTGCAGTTCGACGGCTTCTATGCCGATACGCCGACCGATTATGCACGCCAGGGCTGGGCGGTGCTTCGCCGCAAGTTTCGCGAAGGTCCGCATGACCGCATCGGCATGGTCGGCGACGCTACGTTGCAAAGCGCCGATGAAACGCCGCTCGAAATGTTGATCGATGGCGAACCGATAAAAGGAGAACCGGTCGAGCGCTTTTTGGCCACTCGCTGTCCGGTGGACCTGCTCGCCACGGCCCATTCCGATTGAATCATTGTCGTCGGACGTCGGATAGAAATATGCGATTTCCCTTGATCTTGCTCCCAGCAAGCTGTTGTCCATGAAGGCATGCCGACAAAAATATTCCATGTGAGCGATACCCACTGGGGCGTCGAGAATCGCGCGGCCCTCGAAGCGGTGGCGGCGGCCGCGGCCGTGGAGCGCCCCGATGCGCTGATCAGCACGGGTGACATCACCCAGCGGGCGACGCATACGGAGTTCTCGCATGCGGAGGACTTCTTCGCCCGATTCGATGCGCCGGTTATCCTGTGTGCGGGCAATCACGACATGCCCTATTACAACCTATGGGAGCGCTTCACCGATCCCTATCGGCGGTTTCGCAAGCTCTACGCGGCCGTCGGGGGCGAATTCGTCTCGGACGACGTCGTTCTGGTTCCGCTCAAGACCACCGTGCGTGCGCAGCCGCGGTTCCCGTGGTCGGACGGGTTCGTGATGCGCGAGGCCTTGGAGGCGACGCTCACCCATCTGCGCTCGCTGACGGGCGACGAGCGGCTCAAGATCGTCACATGCCACCATCCGTTGCTGCCGGGCCGCGAGGGCGAGAAGAATCCCACGATCGGCGGGGACGAAGCCTTTGCGGCGATCGCTGCGGCCGGTGCCGATGCCGTAATTTCGGGACATGTGCACTTCCCGTTCGACCTCATGCCCGCGCGAGGAGGCCTGCGGTTGCGCATGATCGGAACCGGAACCCTGTCGACCCGCCTGCGCGGAGCGCCGCCCGGCTACAATGTGCTTACTTGCTGCAAGGAAGACGGAATTTCAGTCGAGCATCGCTCATTTGGGGGCTGATTCTCGAATCTCACTACGACGTTAACCAAATCTCGAACCTTCTGGCTTACCGTTCAAGCTCAAACTCAGCGCGAATAACGCGCGTGCTTAAGGCGGAAGACTATGATCGAGTTCATGAAAGCTTCGGTCCTCGGGATCGTGCTCACGGGGGTGGTAGCCCTCATCATCGGATCGCAGGGTTCTGGTGGCGGGCAGCTGGCCATCTATGTCGCCAAGCCGTACGTCGGCTATGAGATCTACTGGTCGTGGCCGCTGTTCTTTGCCGGCACAGGCCTCTCCTGGGGCCTGATGATCATGCAGCGCTGATCGGGCGCAGCCAGACCAAAGAAAAAGGGCGGCCCCAGCGGGACCGCCCTTTTCGTATCCGGTGTTCGTCGGAGCGGATTAGCGCTTCGAGAACTGGAAGCTGCGGCGTGCCTTGGCGCGGCCGTACTTCTTACGCTCGACCACGCGGCTGTCGCGGGTGAGGAAGCCAGCGGCCTTGACCGTCGAACGCAGCGCCGGCTCATACTTCGTGAGAGCCTGCGAAATACCATGCTTGACCGCACCGGCCTGACCCGAAAGTCCGCCGCCCTTGACGGTGGCGACGACATCGTACTGGCCCTGGCGATCGGTGATCGAGAAAGGCTGGTCGATGATCAGGCGCAGCGTCGGACGTGCGAAATAGACTTCCTGCTCGCGTCCGTTGACGGTGACCTTGCCGGTGCCGGGCTTCAGCCACACGCGTGCAGTGGCATCCTTGCGGCGGCCAGTGGCATAGGCGCGGCCCTGCTTGTCGAGTTCCTGCTCGCGCAGCGGGGCAGTGCTTTCCGCGATGACCGCAGCGTCACCCTCGGGGGCGTCGCCGGCGATGGTCTTCAGATCGGCGAGATCGGAGACGGTTTCGTTGTTCTGTTCGTCAGCCATTACGCGGTGACCTTGTTCTTGCGATTCATGGAAGCGACGTCGAGCACTTCGGGCTTCTGCCCGTCATGCGGGTGCTCGGTGCCGGCATAGAGGTGCAGCGCCTTCATCTGCTGGCGGCCGAGAGGGCCGCGTGGGACCATACGCTCGACAGCCTTTTCGAGCACGCGCTCGGGGAAGCGGCCTTCCAGCACCTTGGCCGGGGTCGTTTCCTTGATGCCGCCGGCATAGCCGGTGTGCTTGTAATACTTCTTGTCGGTCGTCTTCTTGCCGGTGAATTTCACCTTGTCGGCATTGATGACGATGACGTGGTCGCCGCAATCGACATGCGGAGTGTAGCTCGGCTTGTGCTTGCCGCGCAGGATGTTGGCGATGATCGCGGCAACGCGGCCGACAACCAGGCCGTCCGCATCGATCAGGTGCCAATTCTTTTCGACCTCGGCCGGTTTGATCGACCGGGTCTGCTTGCTGAGCGCCTTCATGGGTCCAAAGTCCTAAATTAAAGCGCCGCGACAATGGGCCGCGGCATCGAATCGCGTCCGCCCCAGCCGGGGCAGCGCAGAAGCGAGCGCCATTTGTCGTTTCACCGCCTTCAAGTCAAGCAAAACCGCGGGTCTCAGAGGAGGTAAAATAATACCGCAGGCCAATGAAGGCTCGCCTACACAGGTTCCAGGATCCAGCTTTCCCGCGAAATACGGCGATCTTCGCCGAGGATCGTGGTCACCTCTCGCTCGGCCTCGGACAGCCAGGGGAAGTCCGCGCAGGGACTGGCACGATAGAGCAGTTCGAAGTTCGCCGATGTTCCATCCTCAAGCTCGACCTGCTGCGACCGGTGGAACTCCTCTCCTGCAGGGTAGAAGAGATCCTCCGGCAAGGCGGCCAGGAACCCTTCCCCGGCGCTGCGAATTTGCATGAGACCGGAAACGGCATCGGCGCTTTCGGGTCCGCCGGGGAGGGCTCGCTCGATGGCGGCCTGTCCCGCTGCGATCGCACTTGCCACGGTTGCGGCATCCTCGCTTGAGCCGACGCTTACGATGCGGCCGTCCTTGCCGAGCAGGATCGGGAACAATCCGTGCGTATCGCGCCGCTCCTCAATCGCAGCGAGGGCGGCCAACTGAGGCGGCGCCGCGACTGCCACCGCAATCTGGCGCCCAGTTATCGCGATGCGCTCTGGCATGGATCTGAACGCTATCTCCCAGCTTCGCGAAACGGAAATCTGTTCACCATCGCTCAGCGACCGTAGCAAGCGGCGAGTGAGCCGCATTGGTCCCGAGGGGATCGGGAGCGGTCCTCGAGCGCGCAACGGTAAGGCCAAGCCCGCCAATCCAAGCGCCGCGAGGTTCAGCACTCGCCGACGCGAAACATTATGCCACATTCACTTCTCCGACCCGAGGCCTCCAAGCCACTCGCGCGTAGCCTGCGGCGCCGCATCGCAGCACCAGCCCATGACCGCGGGCGTATCATAGGGATGCAACTCGCCCAATCGCGCGGAGGCCTTATCCAGAACTTCCGCATGGGTCTTGAACAGAACGCCGATCTCGGTGGCGCTGCCGCGTTCGCCGTTCCATTCGAAGATCGATTCAACTTCGCCCAGGATATTGGCGCAGGCGACCAGGCGCTCGCCAAGGAGGATGTTTGCCGCCGAGCGGGCGCTCTCGCGGTCGGGGAAGGGGCAATAAATGAGCGCGCTCATGCTTGCTGCTCTCGCCGACCAGCGACATGCATGCCCCAGGCTGTCGCTGCGACCAGCAGGGCGCCTACCAGCTGGTGGGCCACCGCCACCCACAGCGCAACGCCGGTCATGACGGTGGCGATCCCGAGAATGATCTGCGTGCCGAAGGCGCTGTGAATCGCCACCGAAGCTCTGCGTTCCGACCTCCGCACCCGTCGCGCGAGCCAAATCAGCATGCCGACGGCCACCCAGGCCCACCAGCGGTGGAGGAAGTGCAGCAGGAAGGGGTCATGCGTCAGCGCCCAGCCGATGCCCTTGCCGCGGTCGAACTCAGGGAAAAACTGGCCCTGCATCAATGGCCAGTCGTAGGAGGCGTGCCCGGCATTGAGCCCGGCCACCCAAGCTCCCAACAGCAGCTGGACAAACAGGACAAGCGCGGTCGCGATGCTCAGCCTCGTCAGGCGCGCCGGGCGGCTCGCCGGATCGCGGTGCAACGCGCGCAGATCGAGCGCGGTCCAGACCAGGCCTCCGAGCGTGAACAGCGCGGTCAGCAGGTGGATCGACAGCCAGAAATGGCTCACATCGGTCATCTGACCGGACAGGCCGGAGCGGACCATCAGCCAGCCGAAGGTTCCTTGGAGCCCGCCAAGCGACAACAGTGCGAGCAGGCGCCACTTGTAGCCGGTCGGGATCGCCCCCTTGATCCAGAACCAGGCGAGCGGCAGGGCGAAGGCGAGTCCGATCAGTCGACCGATCAGGCGGTGAAACCATTCCCAGAAGAAGATGAACTTGAAGTCCGCCAGCGACATGCCTGCCGGGCCGGCCTCGTAGATAAATTCGGGCGTCTGGCGATATTTGTCGAACTCCGCCTGCCAAGCCGCATCGGTCAGCGGCGGCAAGACGCCGGTCACGGGGTTCCATTGGGTTATCGAAAGGCCGCTTTCGGTCAGGCGGGTTATTCCGCCAACCATCACGATCAGCACGACCATCCCCGCGATCACCATCAGCCAATTGGCGATCGCTAGGGGGAGGGCGGGGGAGTCAGCGCTGGCGGGTTCGGGATGACCTTCCATGGCGAAGCCCACTGCGCGGCGTCCGACGAAAACTCAAGTCGTTTCATCGCAAGCGGCCTCGACGCACTTGCATAATGTTACACCATCACATAAATGGGGCACGCCCATGGGTAATGTAACCACCTCGATTCGCGGTGTGCTGGACCGCGCCGGCATCTGGCTGTCGAGCCTGTGCCTGCTTCATTGCCTGGCGAGCATCATTCTGGTGTCGGCGCTGGGCATTGGCGGACAACTGCTTCTTGCACCCGAGATTCACCGTTATGGTTTGGCGCTGGCCCTGATTATTGCCGCGGTGGCGATCGGATGGGGTGCGCTACGCCACCGCAAGGCGGCACCCTTCGTGACGGCCATGACCGGCCTGTCCTTCATGGGCGGGGCGCTCGCCGTACCGCACGGGTTCGAAGAAGCCGTGCTCACGATCATCGGGGTCACCCTGGTCACGATCGGCCACGTGCTAAACCTGCGCGCGCACTTGCCTCAATCGCGCTGAACGTTATTGCGCGCCGGATGAGCGCAATGATCGACATCACACTCAATGGCGAAACCCGCCGCACTTCAGCCGACACCATCGCCGCGCTGGCGCAGGAGCTTGAGCTCGACCCCGCCAAGATTGCGGTCGAACGCAACGGCGAGATCGTTCCGCGCTCGACACTGGGACAGGTCGCCTTGCAATCTGGCGATGTACTCGAGATCGTCCATTTTGTTGGCGGCGGTTCGGGCGTGGGTGGCGATAGCTGGAGCGTCGCTGGGCGCACTTTCAAGTCGCGCCTGATTGTCGGCACCGGCAAGTACAAGGATTTCGAGCAGAACGCGGCGGCAGTCGAGGCCTCGGGCGCCGAAATTGTCACCGTCGCGGTGCGCCGCGTGAATGTCAGCGATCCCAAGGCTCCGATGCTGACCGACTTCATCGACCCGAAGAAAATCACTTACTTGCCCAATACCGCAGGCTGCTTCACCGCCGACGAAGCGATCCGAACGCTGCGGCTGGCGCGCGAAGCGGGCGGTTGGGACCTCGTCAAGCTCGAGGTGCTGGGCGAGGCGCGCACACTCTATCCCGACATGCGCGAGACGCTTAAGGCGACCGAAGTGCTGGCCAAAGAAGGCTTTCTGCCGATGGTTTATTGTGTCGACGATCCGATCGCAGCGAAACAGCTCGAAGAAGCCGGTGCAGTCGCGGTCATGCCGCTTGGCGCGCCAATCGGTTCGGGGCTAGGCATCCAGAACCAGGTCACGATCCGGTTGATCGTCGAAGGGGCCAACGTCCCCGTGCTGGTCGATGCCGGCGTGGGGACAGCGAGCGATGCGGCCGTGGCGATGGAGCTCGGCTGCGACGGTGTCCTGATGAACACCGCAATCGCCGAAGCCAAGGATCCAATCCGCATGGCCCGGGCGATGAAGCTGGCGGTCGAGGCGGGCCGCGAGGCCTATCTCGCTGGACGCATGGGGCGCCGCAAATATGCCGATCCCTCGTCACCGCTTGCCGGATTGATCTGATCCATAGCTAACGCAAAATTAACCACGATGCGCGAAGCTCCCTTTCACAACAGGGGGCAAAGACGATGGCCGTTACCAACAGTGCATCGATGACGATCAGCGAAATGCGCGAATTCGCGGGCTTCGAGGCGTGCGAACAGCGCTACATCCGGCGCAGTCTGGATATCGGTCTCGGCCGCCAGGATGCCTTCAAGCTGTGGGCACGCAGCGAGGGTGAAAGTGCAGCGATCCGGAGCCAGTATGTCGCCTATCAGGAGCTCAAGGCGCTGCGCGCCGCGATTCCCGCCGCGAGCGGCTTCGGCGAAATCGAGAATTTCATCGGCAAGCTGACGCGCGTCGCCGCCTTCGATCTCGCGCAGGAGCGGATCGAGAGCTTCTCCGCCTTCCGGTTCCTCTACGAACGCCTGCTTGGCGCGGACGTTCGCCCGTGGCTGCCGAGCGCGTTCTGCGCTGCTGCCGCCCTGCCGCAGATCCGCCCTGAACGGCGCAAGATGCTGCTGCAGAGCCTGTCCGAAGCCGCTGCCACCGCGCCCGGCTGGTCCGACCGCGCGCCATGCTTCTACCCCGAGTTCATCGAGGCAGAAGCAGCTTAAGCGCTCAATTGGGCGGGTTATGCTTCTCGACGAAGGCGACCGCAGCCTTGAGCATGGCCAATCGCGTTTCGCCAAGTGACAACCAGTGGTCTTCGCCCTTGAGTTCTACGAACTCGTAAGGCTTGCCTGCGTCCTTGAGCGCATCGGCCATTTTGCGACTCTGATCATAGTCGACGACAGTGTCGTTGCGACCGTGGATGAGCAGGATTGGCGCGTCTGCCTTGGCTGCGTGCCCCCGCGGAGAGATCTCCTTGTAGCGCTCCTTGGGGCCCAGTTGCCGCTCAAGTGAACGTCGACGCACCTTCGCTCCATCGCGATTCTCGATGCGCGACATGAGGGAGACGTCGCTGACTCCAGCAACTGAAACCGCGCAACGGTAGAGGTCTTGTTGAAGAGTGACACCTGCAAGCGCAGCGTATCCTCCATAGCTCGCACCAACGATGCAAACGCGCTTTGGATCGATAACTCCTTTCGCCGCAAGTGCAGCTAAACCGTCCGAAAGATCCGTCTGCATCTTGCGACCCCACTCGCCATAGCCAGCCTGGACGAAGGCCTCGTCGCGATTGGTCGATCCGCGGAAGTTCGGTTGGAAAACCGCATATCCGCGTGAGGCGAAGGCCTGCGCCCACCAGTCGAAACCTTCCGTATCCTGGCTGTGAGGACCGCCATGAGGCAGCATCACCAGCGGAAGGTCCGACGCCTGTCTGCCAGGCGGTAGAGTCAGAATCCCGTCCAGTTCAAGGCCGTCACCGGCCGTGTAGGAAACTGTCGAAATCTGTCCAACGTGTGCTGCGGCAACAGCGGGCCGCTCCCAGCCTACCGGGTCAGCTTTGAGCGCAGCAAGGTCAACATTGAAGTAGCTGCCGCTATCGCCATTGCCGTCTGTCCGGACGAGCACATGATCGAAATCTGACGTCCAATCGACCAGTGAACTGTTTAGTCCGGCAAACGCTCGTCGGATCTTCTTTGCCCTCGTCGACCTGCTCTCTTCAAAGAAGACTGGGGCTAGGTCCGAACCCTGTTTTCGATACCCGATCAACTCGCCAGTCTCGCCGTCAGTGTATATCCTGGCAACGTCTTCGTCGGCGAACACCTCGGCCGGGGCCGAGCTTCCATCGGTTGGCACCTCGTACCAGCTAACGCTGTCAGTGGCGTCGTCCAGCGTGCCGTAGATGACGCTCTTCCCCCCCCGTCCGATCGAGATCAGCCACGCTCCGCCAGTCTTGCTCTGCCCCTTCGCGATCACGTTGCCACGGGAGGTTAGCGTCCACGCTCCGCTGTTCTCGTCGTTATCCAGCGTTGCAAGTACCGTACCGTCCGACCCGACCAGCCAGTCACGATCTTTTCCCTCCGGCGGTGAAGGTGCGATCCGTCGGGCGCCATTGCTGACCAGATCGACCTCGTAAAGTGCCGGACGACCGTGATCGAACTCATATTCCAACCGGCTGCCGATCCTCTGCTTCATCTCGAGCGCGCCGAAATAAGCGTGGGGCCGCCCTTCGATAAGGCGTGTTCCGTAATATCCAAAGGTTGCCTTCACCAGGTCGGCCTTTCCGCCAAATACCTGATCAGTCTTTCTTCCGTCGATCGAAAACAGGAATGCCTGATAGAACTCAAACTTGTCCTGAGTGAATCCCGGACCGAGCCTTCCGGTCGCGCTGGAATGAACCATCAATAGATCTTCGGTCACGAAATCGAATCCGCGAACCTTCGAATCACCAATCGTGAAGTTTCCGAGATTCTTCATTTGCCGGTCCGCGACGACCAGCATCCGCTTGCCCCCAAACGTGCCGAGCATCGCTATACGTTCTCCGCTTGGCGAGAGGACCATGTCCTCAATTGCAGTCAATTCCCCATAGGCTGAAAGAGGCGGAACGCCGCCGTCCTGCGCCATAAGTGGCGCGCCCAGCGCCAAAGTAACGGCAAGCATAGCCTGCCGCAGAGCGACCCTAATTTTCATCGTTTGACCCCTGAATTCACTGGCAGCCAAGATAACCGGGTCGATGCGCGGCGCAAGACCTAATAATTCTCAACAGTAGTTCTACTCGAGAGGTGGCCGCAATCCGCCTAGCTGCGATAGAGCGCGTCCATGCGGTCCTGATAGCGATCGCGGATCTTGTGACGGCGGATCTTCATGCTCGGCGTCATTTCCTCGTTCTCGATGGTGAAGGCCTCGTCCGCAAAGTCGAACTGACGGACCTTCTCGATCACCGACAGGTCCTTGTTGACCCGGTCGATCGCACTGCGCACCGCGCTCTTGAAGGCCGGCAGTTCTTGCAGTGCCTTGAGGTCGAATTTCTCACCATTGGCCTTGGCCCATTCGAGCGCCCATTCGGCGTCCGGAACGATCAGCCCCACGATGTAGGGCCGCTTGTCGCCGCTGACCATCGCCTGCGCGATCTCAGGCTGGAGCGTCAGCATGCCCTCGATCTTCTGCGGAGCGACATTGTCGCCCTTGTCGTTGACGATCATGTCCTTCTTGCGATCGGTGATGACGATCCGGCCCTTCTCGTCAAGGTGGCCGATATCGCCGGTATGGAGCCAGCCGTCCTTGATCGTGCGCTCGGTCTCCGCCTTGTTGCGCCAATAGCCGTGCATCACCAGCTCACCGCGGACCAGAATTTCGCCATCATCCGCGATCCTCAGTTCCACTCCGCGCATGGGCGGGCCGACCGTGTCCATCTTGAGTCCGGCCTTTGGACGGTTGCAGCTGATCACCGGACCGGCTTCAGTCTGACCGTAGCCCTGCAGCATGGTGAGGCCCATGGCTTCGAAGAAGTTGCCGACATCGGGGTTGAGCGGCGCGCCGCCCGAGACCATCGCCTTGATCCTCCCGCCGAAGCGGGCGCGGATCTTGGGCCGCAGGGTCTTCTCGATCAGGGCATCCATGGGCTTGTCGCGCAGCCGCTTCTTGCCCTCGACCTGGTGCTCGCTGATCGAGAGTGCGCGGTCCATCAGGTAGTTCGCCACTTTCCCCTGCTTCTCGATCTGCTTCATGATCCGCGTGCGCAGGACTTCGAACAGGCGCGGGACCACGACCATGATGGTCGGGCGCGTTTCCTCGATATTGCTGGCGAGCTTCTCGAGCCCTTCGGAGTAGAAGATCTCTGCGCCGACGCTGATCGGCAAGTATTGCCCGCCGGTGTGCTCATAGGCATGGCTCAGCGGAAGGAACGACAGGAAGCGCTCGTCCCTGATGCCAAAATCCTCGATCAGGATTTCGGCAGCCCCCGCGACATTGCACAAGATAGCGCCGTGATGCTGGAGCACGCCGCGCGGCGCGCCGCCGGTCCCGCTGGTATAGATGATGCAGGCGGTTTCATCGCGGCCCACCTTGGCCATCCGCTCGACAACGGCCTTGCGCGCTTCTGCCGCATCGCCCGCAGTCATCTTGTCCCAGCCGTGGAAGGTGAAGCCGCTCGACTGGTGGCGGTGAAGGTCCTCAATTCCGATAACGTGTTCGGCAATGCCTGACGCCTGAAGCGCGCCGTGCAGCGGCTGGAGCAACTTCTCGGTCGAGACGATGACGGCGCGCGCCCCCGAATTGTCGAGGATGTGCACGTGATCGCGCTCGGTATTGGTAATATAGGTCGGAACGGTAACGCAGCCCGCCGCCATGATCCCGAGATCGGCGATGCACCATTCGGGGCGATTCTCGGATACAAGGGCAACCCGGTCGCCGGGCTCGAGGCCCAGGCCGCGCAGGTTCTCGGCCAACAGGCAGACCTGATCGGCAACCTCGTTCCAGCTTTGCGTGACCCATGCGCCGCCCGATTTCCGGCCCAGAAATGGGGCATCGCCCTTCTCGCCGACGCGCTTCAGGAAGAGCTCGACCAGATTGTTGGCGGAATCGATATCGTGCAGCACTTCAGCTTCCCCCGACGCTTTGTTCTTGTCGCTTCAACGGCGCCGAAGCGATTAGGCTCCCGCTGCGCCCACGGCAAGGCCGCGCGCATCGCCAATCATGCTCAGGGAACCGCGAGACTGCGTTCGATTCGCGGATCGCGAGCGCTTTCCCAGCCGCCCTGGCCGCGGGTGATTGCATTGCCCTTGATCGGCGCTTCGCGGAACACGATTTCGGTGTGACCCAGCGCGCGAAAGGCGTCGGCCTGCTGCTCCATCCACGTGCCCTTTTCGAGCATGATCGCCCCCCGGAACGCCATTGCGAAGGGCAGGTCGAGCGCTTCTTCGGCGCCCAGGCCGAAATCGATAGCGCCGATGATGGCGCGGGTCGTGGTCACCGGGATTGTCGGCCCCCCAGCCGCGCCCACAGCCATGAACGGGCGCCCCTGCGGGTCCCAGATGACGGTCGGCGACATCGAGCTGCGCGGGCGTTTGCCGCCTTCGACTCGGTTAGCGACCAGCTTGCCGTCGACGGTCGGCGAGCGGCTGAAATCGGTCAGTTCGTTGTTGAGGTAGAAGCCGCCGCTCATCAGGCCTGAACCGAACGCGCCCTCGATGGTCGAGGTATAGCTCACCATGGTGCCAGAGGCGTCGACGACTGCGAAATGCGAGGTACCGCTTTCAGGCGGCTCATCGCCATCGGCCAGCGCCTGCGGTGCCCCTGCCGGTTGGCCGGGTTTTGCATCGCCGCGACTGGCCGGATCGATCAAGGCGCTGCGGCTGGCCAGGTATTCGCGGTCAAGCAGCCCCGCGACCGGCACTGAAACAAAATCCGCATCGGCGAGATAGATCTCGCGATCGGCATATGCGAGCCGCTGCGATTCGAGGAACAGGTGCCAGGTAACGGGATTGTCCCTGCCCAACGCCTTGAGGTCGAAACGCTCAAGCTGGCCGAGGATTTGCAGCACGGCAATCCCACCCGACGTGGGCGGGCCCATGCTGCAGATGCGGTAGGCGCGATAACTGCCGCAGACGGCTTCGCGTTGCTTGGCCCGGTACCCGCTGACATCGGCGAGCGTCATTGCTCCGTCGCGCGGGGTCGCCGCGGCCACTGTCGCGACAAGGTCCGAACCAATGGTGGAGTCGTAGAACCCGGCTGCTCCCTCGCGCGCGATGCGCTCGAAGGTCTGCGCCAACTCCTCGTTCCTGACGAGCGCGCCAACCGGCAGGGCCTGCCCCTCGGCATCATAATAGAGCGCCTTGGCAGCGTCGCTGAAGCCGGCGTGGCCAGGTTCGTTCTTGAGGTAATTGTGTAGCCGCGGGTTGATCTCGAAACCCTCGCGCGCGAACGTGATTGCCGGTTCGAACAGCTTGGCCCATGGCAGCCTGCCATGGCTTGCATGTGCCTTTTCGGCGAGACGCACATTGCCCGGGACGCCAACGCTGAGGCCACTCTGGACCGATTCGTCGAAGCTCGGAAGCGTCCCATCAGATTTGAGGAACCAGTCCGGGGTCGCTCCGGCGGGTGCGGTTTCGCGCCCGTCGAAAGTGGTCACGGCACCGTCTTTGGTTCCGCGCACGAGGAATCCGCCGCCGCCAATGCCGGAACTTTGCGGTTCCACCACGGTCAGCGCGAGCATCACGGCGATGGCCGCGTCGGTGGCGCTACCGCCCGCATCGAGCATAGCCTGCCCTGCGGCTTCGGCGCGCGGGTCGGCCGCGGTGACAGCGCCGTTGCCGCCGTAGAACAACTGGTCAGCGCCCTGAAGAACAACTTCTTGGGGGACTGCTTGATAGGATGCACAACCGGCGAGAGACAGGCCGGCGAGAAGCGGAGCGAATACGAGTCGCGAGACAGGCAGCAATTTCATGCCCGCGTTGCTATTCGCTTCCGACCGCCTCCGCAATGCTGCCGAAACCGTCGCGCTTCATCAGCCGTTCCAGCCCGCGCACGATCTTGGCGCCGAGCCCGGGCCCTTCGTAGACCATGGCGCTGTAAAGCTGGACCAGGCTCGCCCCTGCGCGGATCCGGGCCCAGGCATCTTCTGCGCTCGCGATACCGCCCACCCCGACGAGCGGGACCGCGCCGCCAGTCGCCTTGCGAAAATCGCGCACACGCTCAAGCGCTAGGGGGCAAAGCGGCGCGCCCGACAGGCCGCCCGTCTCGTCTGCATGGCGCGACTTCAGCTTCGGCCGCGAAATGGTGGTGTTCGATACGATCAGCGCGCCGAGCCGCTTGTCGATTGCGATGCGGGCGATTGCGTCGATGTCTGCCGGCTCGAGATCGGGGGCGACCTTGAGAAAGATCGGCGGGCCTCCTTCCGGCAGCGCCTCGATCACCGCGTCGAGCAGGCCGGTCAACGCCCCCTCGTCCTGCAAGGCGCGCAGGCCCGGCGTGTTGGGGCTCGAGATGTTGACCGAGAGATAGGAGGCATGCGGAGCCATCAGCCTTGTCATGGTCGCATAGTCGGCGACGCGATCCTCGGAGTCCTTGTTTGCGCCGATGTTGATGCCCAGCACGCCGCCGCGCCCCTTGCGCTTCGCGAGTCTTCGCAGCGCCGCATCGGCCCCGCCATTGTTGAAGCCCATGCGATTGATCACTGCCTTGTCCTCGACCAGCCGGAACAGGCGCGGCTTGGGATTGCCCGCCTGCGGGCGCGGCGTGATCGAGCCGACCTCTGCAAACCCGAAGCCGATGCCGAGCAGCGCGTCGGGGACCTCGGCATCCTTGTCGAAGCCGGCGGCGACGCCGACCGGGTTGGGGAAGTCGATCCCGGCAACGGAGGTAGTTAACGGCCCCGGCTGCTGCGGCGGCAAATGGCGAATCGCCTGGAGCCCGCGAATCGCCAACCGGTGGCCCGTTTCCGATTCGAGCGCGAAGATCGCGGGCCGAATTACATCAAAAAGCATATGCCGGGCCTATGGCAAGTTGCGGCGCGCATGTCGAGCAGCGTCGAAAGCGGCCAGAAAGCTACGGATTTTGCGAGAAAAAGAAAAATTTCGGCGCTTGGGTGGCAGCTTGTCGTTTGCATACAATTCTAACGGGGTGCCTTGGTCTAACACACTCATGCGACCCGAAGGGCTCGGAGCAGCGATGCGAAGAGTTCCTCAACTTCAAGGGGCGGTCTCTCAGGAGGCCGCCCTTTTTTTATCCCGCTGGTAATTAACCACTTCATCGGGCAGGAAGCTCCGGATAATTGAGAACGTTTCGGAGCTCGCAATGAAATCACCAATCGTGCCGATGGTCGGCGGTCTTGCCCTGGTTCTCGCCGCCTGCACTCCAGTCGAAAGCGGAGAGGTTGCCAGCGCTTCTGCCGAAGTCCCGGCAAAGTCGCTCGCGCAGCTGTTCGACGATTACGACGCGCAGCAGCTCGAACTCTCGCCGGAGACTCGGGCGTACCGCGGCATTCGCGACGACGATTACGGCACGTGGGACGACCCTTCCGACGAGGCCGAATTGCGCGGCCAGGAATCGCTGCGTGCGACCCTGGCGCAAATGCGTGAAGGCTTCGATCAGGCAGAACTCTCCGAGCAGGACCGGCTTTCCTATCGCCTGTTCGCGAGCATGGCCAAGCGGAGCGAAGCGCTCTGGCCCTATCGCGACTACGGCTATCTGTTCGACCAGATGAACGGCGCGCAAAGCGGCTATCCGGCATTCCTGATCAATATCCACCGGATCGACAATCTCGCCCATGCCGAGGCCTATATCGAACGTATCGCGCGGCTCGGCCCGTTGCTCGATGCGCTCCAGGAAGATTCGGCGAAGCGCGCGGCAAACGGGATAACGCCGCCGGCCTGGGTTTATCCCTACGTCATCTCCGATATCGAGAATCTGCTGGCGGCTGGTGACGACAATGCCGTGCTGAAGGACTTTGCGGCGAAGATTGCGGGGCTGGACGAACCTGACGAAGCCAAGCTGGTTCTGCAGGACGTCGCCACCGAGATGTGGAACGGCATGACGCGCCCAGCATACGAGCGCCTGCTAGCGGAGATGAAGCGGCAGCAGGCGATCGCACCCAGCGAGGACGGCGTCTGGCGGCTCCCTGACGGCGCGAACTACTACAAGGCCTTGCTCGCTAACTACACCACGACCGAACTTACGGCAGACCAGATTCACGACATCGGGCTACGCGAAGTGGACCGGATCCATGGTGAGATGCGCCGGATCATGGCGCAGGTCGGGTTCGAAGGAAGCCTCAAGGATTTCTTCGAATACACGCGCACCGACGTTCGCTTCTTCTACGACACGCGCGAGGCCTATCTTGCCGACGCCGAGATGAAACTGGATGCCATGGAAGCCAGGTTGCCGGAATATTTCGCCACGCTGCCCAAGGCGCCGATGGTGATCAAGCCGGTCGAGGCCTTCCGCGAGAAGAGCGCCGGCAAGGCGTTCTACAGCAGTCCGGCGCCCGACGGTTCGCGTCCGGGCACCTATTACGTCAATCTCTTCAATCTGCGTGACATGTCGAAGAACGAGCTGGAGGCGCTCGCCTACCACGAGGGCCTGCCCGGGCATCACTTGCAGCGCACGATCCAGACCGAGCTCGGCGATGTCCCGCCCTTCCGCCGGTTCGGTGGAGTGACTGCCTATACCGAGGGCTGGGGGCTCTATTCGGAAGAACTCGGTAAGGACATGGGTTTCTACACCGACCCATATTCCGATTTCGGCCGGCTTGGCATGGAGCTGTGGCGCGCGTGCCGCCTGGTGGTCGATACGGGCATCCACCACAAGCGCTGGAGTCGCGAGCAGGCGATCCAGTATCTCACCGACAATACGCCCAACCCGGACGGCGACATTCGCAAGGCGATCGAGCGCTACATCGTCTATCCCGGCCAGGCGACCGCCTATACGATCGGCAAACTCAAGATCATGGAACTGCGCGAGCGGGCCCGGAGCGAGCTAGGGAACGCATTCGATATTCGCGGCTTTCACGATGCAGTGCTGTTGTCCGGACCTGTTCCGCTCGACATCCTCGAGGAGAATGTCGACGGCTGGATCGCGGCGGAAAAGGCGGGCCGATAAGGCAAGTCTGGGGCAAACGGGGTGGATAGAGCGGACACAGATCTGGATGCCGCAATCGCCGGGGGCGAAACGCTTGAGCTCACCCCGCGCTCGCATTTCCAGATCGACTATATCGCTACCCCGGCCTCGCTGAGCGATTACATCACGACCTTCTATCACTTCCGCTGTGATGAGGAGGTGATCCGCGACATCCAGCCAGCCGCGATTGGCCACCTTGCCCTGTTCCCGATCGGCCGGGGCAAGATGCAGTTCCGCGACGGTACCAGCGACCCTTCGCATGAAGTCAACCTTCTGACCCCCTTCTCGGTGGCGGCACCATTCGAGGTCACAGGCGGATTTCACGCGATTGGCGCGGCATTGTCGCCGCTCGGCTGGGCGGCGCTGACCGGGCTCTCTGCCAACGAGCATGGCAATCGGCTCTATCGGGCTGCGGATTTCCTGGGCCCCGAGGTGGAGGAGCTCGGGCTGGGGCTGTGCGCCGATTATCGCAGCGGAGCCAAGACAGGTCCGGACTGCGCGCTTGCGCTAGGCGAGTATATTGCGACGCATCTCAAACCGGTGAACGAGCGCCATGCCGAACTGATCGCCTATACCAACCGCTGGCTGAGCAGCGCGCTCGATCCTTCGCTCGACGATCTCTACGCAGGCGCGGCGTATTCGGAGCGACAGGTCCAGCGACTCGTAGAGCGCTATTTCGGGCTCCCCCCGCAAACCTTGTTGCGGAAATACCGTGCGCTGCGTGCTGCCGCCTATTTCTCGCTGCCGGAACTGGCGCCGGAATTCGAAGCTCAGCTGGGCGAGGCTTTCTACGATCAGTCGCACATGATCCGCGAGATCCAGCTGTTCGTCGGCCGCACTCCCGCGCGGCTCGCCCATCACGATTCGCCTTATCTTGCCGAGATGCTCGACCAGCGGAATTTTCGCGAAATAGACCCCAGGGGAATGGGGGAAGGCGAGTAGGTCGGACCCATGAGCGAGACTCCCGCCCATCGCTTCGAATTTGTCTCCGGCCCAACGCAGCTCGGGAAATTCCTCAATTCGCTTTATGTGCTCCATGTCGGCGAGGACGGTCTGGAGGAGATGTTACCCGCCTATTCGGGTCAGATGCTGATCGTTGCCGAAGGAGGCGGAGCGATGGATTTCGGGCGCGGGCAAGAGCGAGCGCCGGAGGATGCCTTCTTTATCGGGCCGCTCAGTGCGGCATCGCGCTTCTTGATCGAAGGGCCGGCGCTGATCTTGGGGGCATCGTTCAACTTCCACGGCTGGGCCGCGATCCCCGGGCTGCCGGTGGCGCAAAGCAGCGACCGCTTCATCGAGATCGCCGAGGCGTTTGGCGAGAAGGGCGGTGCCGCGGCCGCGAAAATCGCACAACGTGTCCGCGCCAAATCGCTGTCGAAGGATCGGGCGCTCGATCAGATCGGCGCTCTGCTCGGCGAATTCGCGCAGCCCTTGGCGCACAGCCACGCAGAGCTGATCGAGCGGACCTATGCCTGGCTCAGCAGCAGCCTTAATCCTCCGACCGAAGGACTATACGAAGCGCTGGCGCTGTCGAACCGCCAGGCGCAACGGCTCGTCAAACGCTTCTTCGGGCTCCCGCCGTCGCGGCTCAAGCGTCGATTCCGGGCGATCCGGGCGGCAACGCTCCTGGCCGACCGGCCCTACGACCTGGCGACCCGCGACGAGGTGATCGACGCCTTCTACGACCAGGCTCACATGATCCGCGAGATCCGCGAATTCACCGGGCGCACGCCCAAGCTGCTTTCCGACATCGATGGATCGGTGATTTCGCAGACGCTTGGGCCAAAAGGGTACGGCGTCGTCGGCTTGTTTGGCGGCAGCGAGGAAGAACAACTGGCATCGGGCACCGACTGAATTGCCGGTGCAATCGTCGCAATCGCGCCGATCCCATCTATCCTGACCGTTGCAATTCGCGCTTTCCCGCTTCACCGTGAGTCGCAAGAGTTGGGGACAGCGATGGCAGACGACACCGGGAGCGTACCGTACAGTTTCGAATTCGTGCCGCCGCCCCCGGATCTCGCGCAGTACGTCAATGCGCTTTACAAGCTGACTTACCATGACGCGATAGACGAGGTCCTGCCTGCCTATTCCGCACAACTGCTGGTTTCCGCCGGCCCCGCCGGCATGGCCGACTTCGGTAACGGATTGGTCGAATCCTATCGCTATGCCTCGATGCTCGGCCCGCTGACTACCGCGCATCGGGTTACCATGGATGAGCCCACCGCCATCTACGGGGCTTCGATCAGCGTCTATGGTTGGGCAGCGCTCACGGGCCTTCCGGCACTGGAATCGTCCAACCGGCATATCGACGCGGTCAGCGGACTTGGGGCCGAGGCAGGACAGGCAGCACTGGCGCTCGGGCGAAAATCGAGCAGGTTGAGTGATACTGAAGTGTTCGACCAGTTGGCGGATATCGTGCGCAGTCGCGCCGAGCCCCTTCCTCCCGGCCATGGCCAGTTGATCGATGCGACCTTTCGCTGGCTGACGAGCGACTTCAACCCGCTGATCGACGATCTCTACGCCTCGCTACCCTATAGCGAGCGCCAGGTTCAACGGCTCGTGAAGCAGTTCTTCGGGCTCCCGCCCACCCGCCTCAAACGCCAGTACCGCGCGCTCAGGGCGGCGGTGATCCTGTCCGATCCCAACGTCAGCGACAGCGCGCGCGACATGGTTTACGCAGCGTTCTACGATCAGGCGCACCTCATTCGCGAAGTGAAGCAATTCACGGGGCGCACGCCTCGTCTGCTCGAACCGGGCCGGGTCACGCTCGCCTCGACCACATTGAAGGCTGAACATTCGGGTAGCGGCGCGGCGATGAACGAAGCCGCCGAATAGCCAGGCTAGATGCTAACGACTCGCAACAAGCGGTTTTGCGTTGAAATCCGCGGTTTCGACGCATAGCTGCAAATCGGAACAAATTGGTCCGATTAAGCTATGCGCCTTTCAAACCTCGCCGATTACGCTGTCGTCACGATGAGCGCCGCGGCCCGCCATTGCGGCGGGGCACGCACTTCTGCGGCTGAACTGGCGGCCGAAACCGGCCTGCCCGCGCCGACCGTGCAGAAAGTCGTCAGCATGCTCAGCAAGGCGGGCCTGCTACGCTCGGTTCGCGGTGCGGGAGGAGGATTGCAGTTGGCGCGCCCGGCGGCGGCGATCACAGTCGCCGATATCGTCGAGGCGGTCGAGGGGCCGATCGCGCTTACCCAGTGTGTCGATACGCATGATTGCGATTACGAGCACGGTTGCTCGGTCAAGCCGCATTGGCCGATCATCAACCAGGCGCTGCGCGGCGCACTGGCGGATATTCCGCTGACTCGGCTGGTTCGCCAGGAGGTGGCGGCATGAGCGACGACATCGATCTCCAGCGCCACGATATCCAGGACAAGGACGCGCGCGACGCCGCGGCCAAGGCCGCCGAATACGAGCATGGCTGGTCTGCCGATATTGAGACCGAGTTTGCTGAGAAGGGCCTGACCGAAGACACCGTGCGGTTCATTTCCGCCAAGAAGGGCGAGCCAGAGTGGATGCTCGAATGGCGTTTGAAGGCCTTCCGCCTGTGGCAGACCATGGAAGAGCCCGATTGGGCCAAGCTCGGCTACCCGGCGATCGACTATCAGGACGCCTATTATTACGCCGCGCCGAAGAAGAAGCCCAAGCTCGCCTCGCTCGATGAACTCGATCCGGAGATCAAGGCGGTTTACGACAAGCTCGGAATTCCCGTGGCGGAACAGGAGGTTCTCGCCGGGGTAGAGGGTGCGCGCAAGGTCGCGGTCGACGCCGTTTTCGATAGCGTCTCGGTCGCGACGACATTCCGCGAGGAACTGAAGAAGGCGGGCGTTATCTTCCTGTCGATCTCGGAAGCGATCAAGGAATATCCCGAGCTGGTGAAGAAGTGGCTCGGCAAGGTCGTGCCGCAGCACGATAACTTCTTCGCCACGCTCAATTGCGCGGTCTTCTCGGACGGAACCTTCGTTTACGTGCCCGAGGGCGTGCGCTGCCCGATGGAGCTGAGCACCTATTTCCGGATCAATGCCGAGAATACCGGCCAGTTCGAGCGCACCCTGATCGTCGCCGAAAAAGGCAGTTATGTCAGCTACTTGGAAGGCTGCACTGCGCCGATGCGCGACGAGAACCAGCTCCATGCTGCGGTGGTCGAACTGGTCGCGATGGAAGACGCCGAGATCAAGTATTCGACCGTGCAGAACTGGTACCCCGGCAATGCCGAAGGCGTAGGCGGGATCTACAACTTCGTCACCAAGCGCGGGCTGTGCCAAGGCGCGCGGAGCAAGATCAGCTGGACGCAGGTAGAAACCGGTAGCGCGGTGACATGGAAATATCCCTCTTGTGTACTCAATGGCGAGGATTCGGTAGGCGAATTCTACTCGGTTGCGGTTACAAATAACTATCAACAGGCAGACACCGGAACCAAAATGGTTCACAACGGCAAGGGTTCGCGCTCGACGATCATTTCCAAGGGGATCTCGGCGGGCAAGTCCAACAACACCTATCGCGGGCTGGTCCGGGTCGGGCCGAACGCCGATGGCGTGCGCAATTTCACCCAATGCGACAGCCTGCTGCTTGGCGACCAGTGCGGCGCGCACACCGTGCCCTATATCGAGGTCAAGAACCCCAGCGCGCAAATCGAGCACGAGGCGACCACCAGCAAGATTAGCGACGACCAGCTGTTCTACGCGATGCAGCGCGGGCTGGGCGAGGAAGAGGCGGTCGCTCTGATCGTCAACGGCTTCGCCAAGGATGTGCTGAAAGAACTACCGATGGAGTTCGCGGTCGAGGCGCAGAAGCTCCTGGCGATCTCGCTCGAGGGGAGCGTGGGGTGAGCCTCGATCTTGAGACAATCAAAGTAGCCCACCGGCTTTCAGCGACTAACCGCACACTTGTCAGCGAAAGCAAGGAGTGTGGCTGTTTCCATTGCGAGTCTGTTTTTTCATCTTCGAGGATCGATGAATGGATTGAAGAAACGCAGGGCAGTTATTCTGAAGCGCCCGACCCCTTCACAGCAGTTTGTCCTGACTGCGGAATTGACTCGGTGCTCGGTGATGCTTGCCTATATCCGGTGACCGACCCTGCGTTTCTCCATGCCATGCGTCTCCATTGGTTTGGCGAGGAGGAAGCCGCATGACCGACCGCAAGACCCTCAAACTGTCCGACGAACCGGCCACCGAAGCCCCCGCGCTCGAAAAGAAGGGCCGCGGCTGGAAGATCTCGGACAAGCGGCTCGATGCGCTGCACGACCAGGCACGCGACAAGCGTCGGCATTCGTCGCCCGCGCACAAGGCGCTCGCGGCACGCTTCGCCAAGGCCGATCTTGGCCGCTACAAGTTCACCCGCCATGCCGTCGTCGGCAGCGCAATCGTCGACTTCAATTGCCACAATCTCGGCATGGCCATCCTCATCGACGAGGAAGGCCAGAACGAAACGCTGGCCAAGCGCCGCGACAAGAGCCTCGAATCGGTCGGCATCCGCGTGATGCGGATCAAGTCGGCGGACATTCTCGAGAACATGGACGCAGTGCTGCAGCGGATCACTGCCGGCATGCGGATCCGCATCGCAGACAAGCAGCAGGCGCGCCGCGAACACCAACGCTCCAGCACGCCGCGCCGGGAAGGAGGGCCACGATGATCCCCGGATTGAACGATGTCATGTCGCCCGACATGCAGAAGATCCTGCTGTTCGTGCTGCCCTTGCTCGCCGCCCTCGGGACGCTGGTCCTGACCCTCAGTCGCGGCAAATCGACCGAAGGCGTGGTTGCTATCGTCGTGCTGACCGCCGTGGCCATCTATTTCGCCCCCGGCTTCATGTCGGTCTTCTGATCGGCAAGCCAACCGGAGATTCCCCAGGAACTATGCTCAAGATCGACAACCTTCACGCCGAAATCGACGGCAAGCAGATACTCAAGGGGCTGACGCTCGAGGTCGCCGCCGGCGAGATTCATGCCATCATGGGCCCCAACGGCGCGGGCAAGTCGACGCTGGCCTATGTGCTAGGCGGACGACCCGGCTATGAGGTGACGCAGGGCACGGTCACCTTCATGGGGAAGGACCTGTTCGAGCTTGAACCGCACGAGCGGGCGGCCGCCGGCCTGTTTCTCGGCTTCCAGTACCCGGTCGAGATTCCCGGCGTCTCCAATGTCCAGTTCTTGCGCGAGGCGCTCAACGCGCAGCGCAAGACGCGCGGTGAGGAGCCGCTGTCAGGCGGCGAATTTCTCAAGCTGGCCAAGGACAAGGCGGCGCTGCTTCGCCTCGATATGGAGATGCTCAAGCGGCACGTGAACGTCGGCTTTTCGGGCGGTGAGAAGAAGCGCGCCGAAATGGTCCAGATGGGCATTCTCGATCCGACCTTCGCGGTGCTCGACGAAACCGACAGCGGGCTCGACATCGATGCGCTGCGGATCGTGGGCGAAGGGATCAACGCGATCATGCGCGCCCCGGAAAAGGGGGTGCTGCTGATTACGCATTACCAGCGGCTGCTCGACGTGGTGAAGCCCGACAAGGTTTCGGTCCTCGCCGGCGGCCGGATCGTTGCAACCGGCGGCCCCGAACTCGCGCTGCGGCTCGAGAACGAAGGCTATGACGCGGTGATGGCGGAAGCATGAGCCTGTTGTTCGCCTCGCTCCTCGTTCTCCAGGCTGGTTCGCCCGCGCCCGCGCCCCAGGTCTCGCCTGAGGTGTCGGACCAGGCCCTCGTGATCGGGGAGCGGCTGAAGACGTGGAAGGGCGGTCTCTACAAGAAGGACGGCCAGCTCACCTGCCGGATCGAGAAGAGCACCGGCGATCCCGAGATCGATGCGATTCGCTGCGGCGCGCTGCTCCGCTGCTTCGGTCCCAATGCCGAAAAGATGGATGCCATTGCCGGGTCCGACCTTCCGCGGGAGGATCGCAATCGGCGGATGCAGGAACTGGCGCAAGCGACCAAGCCCTGCCTCGAAGGTGCGCATAAGGCGGGCACCATGTTCCTCGCCGAGAAACGGGCGAGACTGCCATGAGCGATGCAGCAACCCTGCCCACTCGCAAGGATGAAGCGTGGCGTTACGCCGCGGTCGAGCGGCTTGTCGCCGTGCCAGACTGGCGCGAGATCGCGCTCGCGCCGGGTGAGACGCTGCGCGAGTGCCTGACGATCGTGGATGGCGAGGGAACGGACGGTACCGAAATCCATCGCCTGCGCGTTTCTGTCGGTGAAGGCGCG
This sequence comes from Altererythrobacter sp. CAU 1644, assembly GCF_029623755.1. NCBI lineage: Bacteria > Pseudomonadati > Pseudomonadota > Alphaproteobacteria > Sphingomonadales > Erythrobacteraceae > Altererythrobacter > Altererythrobacter arenosus. The sequence goes on along the minus strand of NZ_CP121106.1, from coordinate 1,215,738 downwards.
CGCTGCGAAATCTTCGGCGTGATTGCCTCGCGCGACTATGCCCGGATCGAGGTCGAAGCCACGCTGGCGCGCGGTGCGCATTTCGAGATGGGCGGCATCACCGTGGGCGGGCGGGACACCACCCGCGAATTCGTCACCCGCGTGATCCATGCCGAGCCCGAAGCGACCTCCAACCAGACGGTACGCAGCGTGCATTGGGGGCAGGGCACCGGCAATTTCCTCGGCAGCATCGATGTCGTGCGCCATGCGCAGAAAACCGATGCGGCGCAGGACTTCAAGGGCCTGCTGCTCGAAAAGGGTGCGAGCGTGAATGCCGTGCCGCAACTCGAGATTTTCGCCGACGACGTGAAGTGCGCCCATGGCGCGACGGTCGGCCAGCTCGACGAAATGGCACGCTATTACATGGCGGCTCGCGGAATCGATCCCGATACCTCGCGCCGCCTGCTGGTGCAGGCCTTCCTCGGCGATGCGCTGGTGGCGCTCGACGACGAGCAGGCGCGCGAGCGGCTGATGAGGCAAGCGCTCGACAAGCTGGAGCGGCACCTGTGAACCAGATGACCACCCTGTCCTTGCGCGACGATTTTCCCGGCCTGCGCACGGCGGACGGAAAGCCGTGGCACTATCTCGACACCGCTGCGACGGCGCAGAAACCGCAGGCGGTGATCGGCGCGATGGCACGCGCCCTGGGCGAGGACTACGCGACGGTCCATCGCGGGGTCTATTCGCGTTCGGCCGAAATGACGCTGCGCTACGAAGCAGCGCGGCGCCGCACTGCCGAATTCATCGGAGGGCGCGAAGACGAGGTGGTCTTCACCCGCGGAGCGACCGAAGCGATCAACCTCGTCGCGCAAACCTGGGGCATGACGCAGATCGGGGAGGGTGACCGGATCGTCCTCTCGACGCTCGAACACCATTCGAACATCGTGCCCTGGCAAATGGTCGCGGAACGAACCGGTGCGCAGATCGATGTCTGCCCGCTGACCGAGAGCGGTGAAATCGACCTTGGCGCGCTCGAGGCGCTGCTGGGTCCGCGGACCAGACTGGTGGCCCTCGGGCATGTCTCGAACGTGCTCGGCTCCGTGCTCGATGCGAAACGCGCCGCAGCGCTGGTCCATTCGGTGAGCGCAAAGCTGCTGCTCGACGGTTGCCAGGCGGCTCCGCGCCTCAAGATCGACGTTGCGGACATCGGCTGCGATTTCTACGTCTTCAGCGCGCACAAGCTTTATGGCCCGACTGGGATCGGCGCCTTGTGGGCGCGCAGAGAAATCCTCGACCAGATGCCGCCCTACCAGGGCGGGGGCGCGATGATCGATCGCGTCACTTTCGAGAAGACGACCTACGCCCCGCCGCCGCAGCGGTTCGAAGCCGGCACGCCGGCCATTGCCGAGGCGGTCGCGCTGCATGCCGCGATCGATTACGTCGAGAGCATTGGTCTGGCGCGCATTCACGCCACCGAGACCGAGCTGGTGGAACGCCTGCGCACGGAGTTGGGCGCGATGAACGACGTGACGCTGTTCGGCCCGTCTGACAGCGCGGGGATCGTCAGTTTCGCGATCGACGGGGTTCACCCCCACGATCTCGGCACCATATTGGATGAAAGCAGCGTCGCCATCCGCGCCGGGCACCATTGCGCACAGCCGCTGATGGATCACCTTGGCGTACCAGCGACTGCCCGGGCCAGTTTCGGCCTGTATTCGGACCACAGCGATGTCGATGCCCTGCTCGAGGGGATCGCCAGGACCAGGAGGATATTCGGATGAACAAGCCATCCGATGACAAGGAATTCATCGCGGCGCCCGCGCCCAATGAAGAGGTCGTCAAGCCTCCCCGTGCGCGCGTCTCCGATGCGGTCGACGAAGGCGAATCGCTGGGCGAGAAGCTCGAACGCAAGCGCGATTACCTCGAAGGGTTCCTGCAGAAGCAGCCCGAAAACCTCGGCGCGGGCGAACCGGGCGGCGAGCTGTACGAAGCCGTGATCGCCGCGCTCAAGGAGATCTACGACCCGGAAATCCCGGTCAATATCTACGATCTCGGCCTGATCTACGGCGTCGAGATCACCGACGAGAAAGACGCGCTGGTCACGATGACCCTGACGACGCCGCATTGCCCGGTCGCCGAAAGCATGCCGGGCGAGGTCGAATTGCGCGCCGCCAGCGTGCCCGGAGTGCGCGATGCCGAGGTCAACCTCGTCTGGGATCCGCCGTGGGGCCCTGACAAGATGACCGACGAGGCGCGCCTCGAACTGGGGATGTTGTGATGAATACCCGCGTAATTCCCGCTGCTGTCAAGCTGACGCCCGGCGCCGAAGCCCGGATTGCCGAATTGATGAGCAAGGCGCCGCAAGACGCGATCGGGGTCAAGCTGTCGACCCCGCGGCGCGGCTGCTCGGGTCTCGCCTATTCGGTCGACTACGTCACCGAAGAAGCCAAGTTCGACGAGAAGATCGAGACCCCCGGCGGGGTGTTTTACATCGACGGCGCGAGCGTGCTCTACCTCGTCGGATCGACGATGGATTGGGTCGAGGATGATTTCACCGCCGGCTTCGTGTTCGACAACCCCAATGCCAAAGGCGCGTGCGGCTGCGGCGAATCCTTTATGGTGTGAGCTTCGGGCTCAACCCTCGTCGATAATCCGGCTCAGAAGCGCGCGCTCGAGGTCGTCGACCTCGCCATCGGCGTCGATCATCTTCTCGAGCCATTCCTGCTCGTTGTCGGTGACCAGGTTCCCGGCGGCCGCGGCCTCGGTGTAGTTTGTGCCTTCGGGCTTCTTGCCGAAGACCTTGCCGAAGTGGTTCTGCACCTGCGGCATTTCCTTGGCCATCGCGCCGAAAAAGCGCCCGACGCTGGCCGAGTTGTCGGCGACGAAGCTCTCGAGTTCTTTGACGCGTTCGTGGCTGAGTTGCGCGTTCTGCAGGTGGAATCCCTTGAGGTAGTTGGCGACGCCATCAACGAACAGGTCGTCCCACTGCGGCGCGTTTTCCTCGTACAGCGTCTCGTCCTTGAGCCGGAAGAGCATCTCGGCGTCGTATCGGGTCACTGCGGCTGGTCCGTGGCCGCCGCTGGCGAAGATCAGCCGGCGCACGATGCGGCATTCGGCGGCGCTGATATGTGTCGCCGAAAGGTCGCCGCCGTGGCGGGTCGGGCCGGTGCCGGTCAGCACGGCCTGTTCGATCTGCCGCAATGCGTAGTGCTTGAGGCTGTCGGGGACATTGCGCGCACGCTCGACGATCCGCACCAGCACTTCGAGTTCGGCCATGGAATCGAGCCGCCCGTCGTGGTCGAGCGCGTGGACCAACCACTGCGCTTCCTCTTCGCTGCACATCTCGCGCGGCTCAGAACCGTTGAGCACGAATTCGGCCACAGCCTCGACGAAGAAATCGACCCATTCGGCGGTGGGATGGGCCAGCTGGCGGTTGATGGCGAAGATCGCCTCCGCTTCCTCGCGGTGGATCTGGCCGTCGCCCCAGCCGAGCTGTCGCAGGTTCTGCAACTCGGATGGCGATACGATCCCGTCTTGCGCGACCTGGTCGGCGAGTTCGGAGAATTGATAGCTCATGGCCCGTGCCCCTTTTCCCTCAGGCTCAGGCATCGCAACTCTTGCTTAAGATGGGGTTACCGCCGGGGGCGAAAGCCTCAATTCGCGCCCAGGGCGCGCACGCAGGCGGCGCGGTCGACGGACTGCCCATCGCTGCTGCGGCGGGCTTCGACATGGGTTGCGGTGGGGGCTGCGCCAGGGCTCAGCGGATAGAGATAGATGTCGAGCACGCAAGGTTCCCCGGCGAACTGCAGCTTACGCACGTCGCCCTCCTTCACGTCGAGCCGGGCCTTGCCGAACACCCGCTCCAGCGCGTCGGCGCGTTGCCCGATGACGCCCTCCAGTCCGGGCAGGCGCATGACCTGCGGGGCAATGAAGCGCGAATTCGGCGCCACGGGCTGCTGGGCCGGGGGGCTTTGCGGCGGCGGGGTGGCGGGGCGGACCGCTGCCGGGGCCTGCGGTCGCGGTTCGGGCTTGGGTGCAGAAACGCAGGCACCCAAGGTCAGCGAAGTCAAGAGAAGGGCGGCACTACGCATTGTCATTCCTCAACCGCCGATGGACGAGATGGGTCCCGGCAGCCGCGCCCAGCACCGGGGCCAGCAGATTGACGAACGGCACCAGCATGAGGCCGGCGACGGCGGCGCCCAGGATCAGGCGGTCCACGCGGCCCGCCGGGGAGCGCGCGCCCGGGTCCTGCCGGTGCCGCAACCACGCCATGTCGGTCAGTTCGCGGCCCAGCAAGATCGCATTGGCGCCGAAGAAGGCGATGGCGGGTCCGATCCCGGTCGGGATCAAGAGCAGGGCGATTGGAATGGCGAGCAGGTTGATCCCGATGGTCCGCGCGATGCTGCCGAGGCTGTTGGACAGGTCCTCGCGAAAGGGCAGGCGGCGCGCACCCAAGCTTGCGGCAGGATAATGCCGCGCCTCGACCGCTATCACGACCTCGTCGGCGAAGAACTGGAGGACGGCCACGGCGACGATGCGGAACAGGAACCACAGCGCGAAGAGCGTCAGAATGAGCGAGAGAATGGCGTAGGTTTCGCCGCCGAGGTCGAGGTAGCCGGACATGAGCCGGGGCAGACCTTCCGAAATTCCGAAGCCCAGCAACACGAACAACCCGATCGTGATCGCGATGCTCTTGGCCAGCACCCGCAGCACCGGCGGGTCGGACAGCTGGCGCATGGCCAGCACGAGGGCGTTGATGACTGCGGGCATGGGCTCTGCGCTGCGTTTCGGGTTGAAGCCGGGCCAAGTCAACGCCAATGCGCAGCATTCCCCTTGGCCTTCCACCGCTTAGCCGCTAGGCGACCGCGCAACTTCAAAGATTCAATTCAGGAACACCAGTGACAGAACCCCGCTACGACGTAATCGCCATCGGCAATGCCATTGTGGACGTGATGTCCCCCGCCAGCGACGAACTTATCGAGGAACTGCAGCTCAACCGGGGCGGCATGACCCTGGTCGATGCCGAGCGGGCCAAGGAGCTCTACGATGCGATGGGCCCCGCGCGCGAAATCTCGGGCGGTTCGGCGGCCAATACGCTGGCGGGCCTGTCGGCGCTGGGCGCACAATGCTCCTTCATCGGACAGGTGTCCGACGACCAGCTGGGCGAAGTCTTCGCGCATGACATTCGCGCCGTGGGGATCGATTTCGACACGCCAGTGCGCGCCGGTGATCCCTCGACTGCGCGCTGCCTGATCTTCGTGACGCCCGATGCGCAGCGCACGATGAACACCTTCCTCGGCGCGAGCCAGTTCCTCCCGGCCGAAGCGCTCGACGAAGAAGCCATTGGCGGGGCCAAGGTGCTCTATCTCGAAGGCTATCTGTGGGATCCCGAAGAGCCGCGTGCCGCCATGCGCCGCGCGATCGAAACCGCGCGCGAAGCGGGACGCGAAGTCGCTTTCACGCTGTCAGAGGTATTCGTGATCGATCGCCATGGCGACGATTTCCGCGCGCTGATCGAGGACGGGATGATCGATATCCTGTTCGCCAACCATCTCGAACTGTTCGCGCTCACGGGCACCGACAATATCGAGGACGGGATTGCCGCGATCAAGGACAAGGTGCCGACGCTTGTTGTGACCCGCAGCGCCGACGGGGCCATCGCCACCCGCAATGGCGAGCGCGCCGAAGTCGCAGCCGAACCGATCGATCGCGTCGTCGACACGACCGGCGCGGGCGACCTCTTTGCCGCGGGGTTCCTCTACGGCCACGTCAACGGCGAACCGCTCGAAACTTGCCTCAGGCGCGGTGCGATCGCCGCCTGCGAGATCATCTCGCACTACGGCGCACGAACCGAAACCGATCTCAAGGCCCTGATGGCCGCAAAGCTGGGCTGATCCTCAGGCGGCCTGGGCGCGCGCCTTTGCGGGCGCCGCACCGGCACCGCCTGCTCGCCAGCCAAGCCAACCCGCCAGGCCACCGGCCACTATGCCCGCCGTGGCCGTGATGGCGAGCGGGATCTGTGCGTAGGCGCTGAACACGGGGCCCAATTGTGGGACGAAGGGCGCATTCCACATGACGACCGCCTGGAGCGCCATGAAGAAGGAGGCGACAAGCCAGGGCGCGCCATTCTTGCGGTCCAGGAAGTAGAGCGTCAGCGCAAAGATGACGGCCAGCCCATCGCTGATAGCGATGACATCCTGCACTGCGTGCGGCCCTTCACTGCCGATGAAATTGGTCCACGGGAGATATTGGTCGAGCACCCGGCTGAATGGCGATTCGAACAGGATCAGCGGAGTCGCCAGCATGTACCCGGCATGTAGCTTGACCTTGCGACGGTTCTTGAGCGCCAGGTAGAACAGCGTGAGATAGGCGGCGATCGCGATCAGCATGCCGATCCCGAAGGATGGCCCGTTGTGCAGGATGAAGGGACTTTCGGCCGAGGCATAGCGATTGGCCGAGACGTCGATGATCATCACGAAACCGAGAATAAGGAACGGGAAGAGCGCGAAGCTCGCCCGGCCCATTTGCCGGTGGAATGCGTTTGATCGTCGGTGGATTGCGACGCTTTGGACGATCAGCAGGAGCAGCCAGGCGGATGAACTGATGGCGTGAAGGTGGAAGGCGAGCGGCACCTTCCCGAATAGCGACCAGTAGCTGGCCCAGAACCCGCCCAGAATGACGAGCAGAACGAAGCCGACATAATAATGTCCGTAGCGGTACGGCATGGAGAACCTCCCCCAGTTCTCGACCCGATCGCGACAATATCACGAAGAGGAGCCTGCCTCCAAGCGCGACCCATCGCGCATGCTGCCGGAAGCTAATAGGGCGACAGCTTCCGCTCCGGATCCTTGAGGGTGAGCATATAGTCGGTGAGCAGGTCGACGTGGTGCTCTTCCAGGTCGAAATCCATCACCTCGGGGTAGTTGTGGGCATCGGACAGGAAGCGGTGCATCGACCGCCGGGTCACGCCTTCGCGATTGACGATCTCGACGAAGGTCGGCGCATTGGGATTGGGCGAGAGGTGCAACGGCTCGACTGCGTGGCAGCCGGCGCACGCCGCTTGAATGAAGGCGAGATCCTCATGGCTGGTCGCCGCCGCGGTGGCCGGGCTTTCGGGCGCAGCCGTATGGGCGCACGAAGCGCTCAACAGCAATATCAGACTGACGAAACCCTTGGCTTGCATTGCTCGACTCCCTTGCATCCTCTGATCCAAGAGTGGACGAGTTTGCGCCGCAAAGCATTGATGTAGATCAAAAATGCCTGTCAGCCGCGATTGAGCTGCAAGCGACTACGCCTTGGGCGCAGGGTCAGTGGCGGCGAAAAAGGGCCGCCAGCGAGAAGCGCGTTTCCTCTTCCATCGGCTGGATCGGGCCAAAGATAGCGCGGCGAGCGATAGGATCGAGAGGTCGCTTCTGCGGAGACCATCCCCGCGAGCCGGAATTCTGGAAACGGAGCATTGCCATCATACCGTCCTTCGTAAGGCAAAGAGGGTATGCGACCTTTCTTTTTTATGGAGCGAGGATAGGCCTCGCCCGCAAATAATGGGAGGCTGATTGCGACAGACTTATCCACATTGTGGATAAACCGAATGGCCTGTTGCTCCGCTACAACGATTCAGGCCGTTTCCGACTCGCGCTCGACCTCGCGCCAGCCAATATCGCGGCGGAAGAAGCCGCTCGGGAAGTCGACCGAGTCGACCGCGCGATAGGCGCTGGCCTTGGCCTCGGTCACGCTGCGGCCGATGGCGGTGACGTTCAGCACGCGCCCGCCATTGGCGACCAGCTCACCGTCCTTGAGCGCGGTGCCGGCATGGAACACCTTGGCTCCTTCGCTCTCGGCCGAACCCAGGTCGAAGGAGCCACCCTTCTCGGGCGCACCGGGATAACCCCGCGCCGCCATCACCACCGTTAGTGCGGCATCAGCGTCGAAGCGGGCCTCGCATTCGGCCAGGCGCCCCTCGGCACAAGCGAGCATGATCTCGGCGAGATCGCTTTCGAGCCGCGTCATCAGGACCTGGCATTCGGGGTCGCCGAAGCGGCAATTGTATTCGATCAGCCTGGGCCCCTGCTCGGTCAGCATCAGCCCGGCATAGAGCACGCCGGAATAGGGGATGCCCTCGGCCTTCATCGTCGCGACGGTCGGCCCGATGATGTCGTCCATGACTTGCCGTTCGAGCGCCGGGGTCAGCACCGGGGCGGGCGAATAGGCACCCATGCCGCCGGTGTTGGGGCCGGTATCGCCCTCGCCCACGCGCTTGTGGTCCTGCGCGCTGCCGAAGGGGAGGATCGTGGTGCCATCGGTCAGCGCGAAGAAGCTGGCTTCCTCGCCGCGCATGAATTCCTCGATCACCACCTCGGCGCCCGCCTCGCCGAAAGCGCCGCCGAACATGTCCGCGAGCGCTGCCTCGGCTTCGTCCCGCGTTTCGGCGATCACCACGCCCTTGCCGGCGGCGAGACCGTCAGCCTTGAGCACATAGGGCGCGTCGAACCGGTCAAGCGCGGCTATCGCTTCGCCGAGCGCGGTCGTGCGGACATAGCCCGCGGTAGGGATCCCGGCGCGCTCGCACAGATCCTTGGTAAAGCCCTTGCTACCTTCGAGCTGCGCGGCCGCCTTGGAGGGGCCGAACACCGCAACGCCCGCCGCCCGCAAACTGTCGGCAAGACCGTCGACCAATGGTGCTTCGGGCCCGATCACGACCAGGTCGATGGCACGCTCGGCGCAGAACCGCGCGACCGCGGCGTGATCCTTCGCATCGAGCGCTACCAGCTCGGCTTCCTCGGCTATGCCTGGATTCCCGGGGGCAGCGTAGAGCTTCGCGCAAAGCGGGGATTGCGCCAGCTTCCACGCCAGCGCATGTTCGCGCCCGCCCGAGCCTAGCAGAAGGATATTCATGGCCGCTCCCGACAATTCCGAAGATTCTGGTGGGCTGGTAGCGCGCTCGACCGAGGGCGACAACGCCGAGCCGCTGACAATCAGCGAGATTTCCGCCGCGCTCAAGCGGACGGTCGAGGATCGCTTCGGCTTCGTGCGGCTGCGCGGCGAGTTGTCGGGCGTGAAGCGTGCGGCCTCGGGCCATCTTTACTGCGCGCTCAAGGACGAGAAGGCGGTGATCGACGGGGTAATGTGGCGCGGCAATGCCGGGCGGCTCGCCTTCGTGCCCGAGGATGGGCTGGAGGTGATCGCCTCGGGCAAGCTCACGACCTATCCGGGGCGCTCGAAATACCAGATCGTGATCGACAGCCTCGAGATCGCCGGCGAGGGGGCGCTGCTCGCCCTGCTCGAGAAGACGCGGAAGCGGCTCGAGGCCGAGGGGCTGTTTGCACGCGAGCGCAAGCGGGCCCTGCCGTTCCTCCCGCGGACGATCGGCGTCGTCACTTCGCCAACCGGATCGGTTATTCGGGACATCCTCCACCGGCTGGCCGATCGCTTCCCTTCGCATGTCCTTGTGTGGCCCGTGCTGGTCCAGGGGCAGGGGTCGGCCGAGCAGGTCGCGCAGGCGATCCGCGGCTTTTCTGGCCTTTCGGGCGATAATGGCATCCCTAGACCCGATCTCGTCATCGTCGCGCGTGGTGGCGGCTCGATCGAGGACCTGTGGAGCTTCAACGAGGAGATCTTGGTTCGCGCTATCGCCGAGTGTACCATTCCGGTGATTTCCGCGGTCGGGCACGAAACTGATACCACGCTTGCCGACCATGCCGCCGACCGGCGCGCGCCGACTCCCACCGCAGCAGCCGAAATGGCGGTGCCGGTGCGGGCCGACTTGGCGGCAACAGTGGCGGGCTTTGCCAATCGCCAGCGCCGCGCGGTCTATCGCCCGATCGAACTGGGGCGCGAACGGCTCGAAGCCCGCGTGCGCCGGATGCCGCGGCCGGAGCAACTTCTCCAGCCGCAAGCACAACGGCTTGATGAATTGTCCGAGCGCCTGCGCCGCGCGCTGATCGACCGTTCAGCAGGTGGACGCGAGAAGCTGGCGGGGCTTTCTGCGCGCCTCTCTCCCCACGTGCTCGAGCGGGGCTTGCGCGACGGCCAGCGCCGCCTTCAGAGCGCACGCCTCGTGCCCACCCTCGTCACCCGCCCCCTGGCGCAGAAGCGCGAGGGGCTCGACGCGCTGTGGCGGCTGGCAAGCCAGTTCCATCCGGAAAAGCCGCTCGAACGCGGCTATGCCATCGTCCGCGATCTCGACGGTGCAGCGCTGACGCGCAAGGCTGCAGCCGAGAAGCACGCAGCGATGCGCCTGCAGTTTGCCGATGGCGTGCTCGAGGTGACGCAGGGCGGTGCGCCCGCGCCCAGGCGCAAGCCTAAGCCGCAGGCTGCCAAACCCGTCCCGAAGCAGGACGACCTGTTCGGTTAATTGTCGGGCTAGCAGCGCTTTGCTAAGGGATTGGATATGTTGATGTCATCGAGCGACGACGGGGCGAAGCTTCACTACGGCCCCAATGATTTCCGCGTGCTGCGCCCCGGCCAGCATGTCTATTGCGCGGTTACCGGCGAGGCGATCCCGCTTGAGGAACTGCGTTACTGGAGTGCTGCCCGACAGGAGGCCTACGCCAGCGCTGAGGCGGCAACCAAACGCCTGACGGACGAGGCGTGATCCGGCTCTCCATGCGTCATGCCGCGATTGTCGGCGCGCTGGCGCTGCTCGCCGCATGTACGGCTGGCCAGGCTGAAAACGCCGAAGTCGAGCAGGCGCCGCCCACCGCGACGCCGTCAGCATCGATGACGCCCCCCGCGCCAGTCGCTCCGGCGCCCGCTCCGGTCGCGACGCCGGCGGGACCGGCGACCTTTCTCTACGAAGGCGAATTGACGCAGGGCGGGTGGATCCGGGGCCAGGCTCCGGCAGGCACTGAAGAGGCTTTGCTCAACGGAACGCCGCTGGCGCTCGACGATAAGGGCCGGTTTTTCGCGGCCTTCGATCGCGATGCCGGAAGCGAAGCAGTGCTGCGCGCGCAAATTGCGGGCGGCCGGGAAGACCTCGTTACGGTCGCGATCACGCCGCGCGCCTGGAATATCGAACATATCAACGTGGCGCGGCGCCCAAGCGGGCCGAGCGAGGCCTTTCTCGCCCGCCGCCGACCCGAACTTGCCGCGATCGGCGCGGCGCGGGCCAAGCAGACCGCGGCCGAGGGTTGGCGACAGGACTTCATCTGGCCGGTGAAGGGGCGCGTTTCGGGGCGGTTCGGCGCGCAACGCATCTATCGCGGCGAACCGGGCAGCTACCATTCGGGCATGGACATCACCACGGGCGAGAGCGGCACGCCGTTCGTCGCACCTGCCGATGGCGTGGTCGTGCTGGCGGTGCAGGATTTCTCGCTCGAAGGGAATCTGCTCATTATCGACCATGGGCAGGGTCTCAATAGCGCTTTCCTTCATGCTTCGCGCCTCGTCGTGAGCGAGGGACAGAGCGTCAGGCAGGGCCAGCATATCGGCAATATCGGTGCAAGCGGGCGCGCCACCGGCCCACACCTGCATTGGGGCCTCAAGTGGAACGACGCGCGGCTCGACCCGCTGCTATTCCTCGATTCGTCCGATTGATCACCCGCCTGCAACCCCGCTCGATCCGCCGCCTGGTGCTGCTCGCCATCGTTGCGCTGGCGCTCGCGCCGGGGACATTCGTGCGTACGGCAACGACCGAACCCGATCTGCGACCGATCCTCGATATCGTTCCGCTCGACATTCCGCAGCGCGCGCTCGGCGGCGGCCTGGCGGTCGAGAATATCTGGCACCTCTCCAGCCCGAACGAATATTTCGGTGGCTATTCGGGGATCGCGGCCCTGGGGTCGACCGATCTGTTGGCGGTGAGCGACAAGGGCGGATGGCTGCGATTCGACCCTGAGCGCCCGCGGCAGGCGCCAGAGTTCGGCCCGCTGCCGCGTGCCAACCTGCGCAACAAGCACCTCGTCGACGCTGAATCGATCGAATTCGATCCCGCGAGCGGCCAGATCTGGATCGGATATGAGGGGTCGAACTCGATCGAGCGATCCGCCCCCGGCTTCGGCCAACTCAAGATCGCCGAGCCGGCGGGCATGCGGCGCTGGCCAGGCAATCGCGGCCCTGAAGCCATGGCGCGACTTGCCGACGGGAGGTTTCTGGTGATCGGGGAGACCGCTCCTGGCTGGGTAGGCGACGGCTTCCCTGGGCTGCTGTTCAATGGCGACCCGGTCGAAGGGGCCGAAGCGATCGAGTTTACCTTCTCGCCGCCGCCGGGTTTCCGGGCGACCGATCTCGCGGCGCTTGCCGATGGCAGGGTGATTGTCCTGTTGCGCGCGATCGAGAACTACCTGCCGCCCAGGTTTGCGATCCGTTTCGCCATTGGCGAACCCACGGAGATCGAAGAAGGCTCGGTCTGGACCACCACTCCCCTTGCGGGGCTCCCCAATGATATGCCTTCGGACAATTTCGAGGGACTCGCTGCCATCGAGAATAGCGACGGCAGCTACACGCTTTGGCTGATCTCGGACGACAATGGGGCCGTGCTCCAGCGTACGCTGCTCTACCGCCTACGCTGGGATCCGGCCCAAACGGCCCGATAGACGCGAAAAAGCGCGCAGGGTTGCCCCTGCACGCTCCTGCTGTTCCTGAAGGCCAGAAAGCCGGAAGGATTAGGCTGCTGCGAGCGCCTTCTTGAGCTCGCGCTTCACCTTCAGCGCGTTCGCCGAAAGCTTGTCGTCCGAAGTCTTGAGCAGCCAGTTGTCGAGGCCGCCATTGTGCTCGACCGAACGCAGGCCCTGCGTCGAAACGCGGAACTTGAAGCTGCGGTCGAGCTTCTCGCTCAGCAGCGTGACGTTCTGCAGGTTCGGCAGGAAAACCTTCTTGGTCTTGTTGTTGGCGTGGCTCACATTGTGGCCGACCTGGCGGCCTTTGCCGGTCAGTTCGCAGATGCGCGACATGGTATCTCTCGTTCGTTCACAATAAGGGGCGGGCCATTTGATTCGGCCACCCAGTTGCTCGGGTTATCCCGGAAAGCGGCGCGCATAGCGGTGGCCTCCCGAATCGTCAAGCATATCGTCACCTTGTTGCGCCTTTCGCAGGTTGAGTTTAGCGCCCTGTATCCATGAACAGGTGGCCGATCCCCGACGCGATGCGCCAGGCGCTCAATGCCGCGCGTGCAGCAGGCGCTCAGGGTGAGGTTCCGATCGGCGCGGTGGTTGTGCGCGGGGGCGAGATAATCGCGGTGGCGGCGAACCAGACGCGGGAGCCACCCGATCCCACCGGCCATGCCGAGATCCGTGCACTCCGGATGGCAGCGGAAAGGCTTGGGCAGGAGCGGCTGACCGATTGCGACCTCCACGTGACCCTCGAACCCTGCGCCATGTGTGCCGGGGCGATCAGCCATGCCCGGATCGCCCGGCTCTATTATGCGGCGCCCGATCCCAAGGGGGGTGCAGTGGAGCATGGCGCGCGCGTGTTCGAACAGGAGCAATGCCTGCACGCACCTGAGGTTTATTCGGGCATGGGCGAGGCAGAGGCAGCGGAGTTGCTGCGCGGGTTTTTCAGGGAGCGTCGCTAGCGTCTAGCCGCCGGTCCATCGCCGAAAGGCGTCGTCAAGCCAGCGCTGGTACCATGGGCCGAAGGTCAGGATCGCTCCGCGCTCGTCGCGGACCGGCACGACCCCTTCGCCGTCGGCGCGCTTGTCGAACCAGATCTGGCCTTTGCCCGGCCCGGAAACGACGAGCAGGTAGAACAAGGCGCAGCCATCTGTCGCGATCTCGATGGCGCCAGCGATCACCGAGCAGGAATAGTAATCTTCGTCCGGAATGGAGTCGTTGTCGCCCCGTCCGACAGCGAGGCGGCTCTCGTTCCAGGTGTCGATCAGGCTGAAGTCCGTTGACAGGTTTTGCAGCAACTCTTGAGGAAGCTGCTCCTCCTCACCCTCACCAAGGGGGAAGATGCCGTATCCGGGCCCTGCCCCGCCATTGCCGAGCTCGATCAGGAATTTTCGATAATCCTCCGGCAGGGTGACGCCATGAGCTTGTTCAAACGCAGCGACCTGGTGCTCGGAAGCCGTCGGTTCCATGCGATAGTGGTGCGACCAACCATAGAAGTCTGTCGTTTCGCCCTGTTCACGCGCACCCCAGTTCTCGGGCCATTCGCGCTCGGCAAGGGCCGCCAGCTTCTCACGGATCGCATCGAAATCCATGGCGCTCAAAAACCTCGCCAGATCTTGGCCTTCACGCCATCCCCGGCACCGAAGCGTGCCTTGTCGCAGTGGGCCGGGCGGAAGCGCTTCGAATAGCAGAGCTTCAATTCCTTGAGCCAGCCGCGGTCATTGAGATGCACACCGACCGCCTCGGCCGTCCAGCCGGGATTGGCTTCGACGAACGCCCCGCGAATATCGCCGACAGTTAAGTCATCGCGGCGCGAGATGCGATCGTAGTCCGGCAAGCGATAGCTATCCCACAGGATGTTCGAAACCCGGAAGTATGTATCGGGTCGTCTGACCATGCAGCTGCCGTGCTTGGCCCATTGGTGCGTGACGAGGGCGGCAGAGGGGCTGCGGCAGAGCTGGCCGGCGATGGCGGCATTGGTGGGGCGCCGCGTGGTCGGGCACCATTGCGGCCAGGTTCTCCCGCCCTCAGGCCATAGCCCGTGGAGGACGAAGCCGAAGCGGCCGTTGCGCCCGGAGCATTGCAGGGCCTGCGCGCGGTTGCCCTCGCGTCCGCGGCAGAACTCGGGGCTCCAGCTGATTGCCATGGTGTAGCCGGTGACGGGCAGCTGGCGGACCGGGCCCGATCGCTCGGCAGTCGGCGGCGTGACCGCGCGTGGCATGCGGCATTGGTAGGCCTGGGCCGAGGCCGCGGCCGGAAGCAGGATTGCAACGAGGGTAATGGCCGCCCGCCCGATCATAAGGGCGTGAAGTCCAGTCCGATATCGGCGGCAGGCGCGCTTTGGGTCAGCCGACCGACCGAAACGTAGTCCACCCCAGTCGCGGCCTTGGCCTTGATGGTGTCGAGGTTGATCCCGCCGCTGGCCTCGGTCGGAACCCGGCCAGCCACAATGCCTACGGCTTCGCGGAGGGCGGGCGGGTCCATATTGTCGAGCAGCAGGCGGGTGGCGCCTGCTGCAAGTGCAGGCTCGATCTGGTCGAGCCGGTCGACTTCGCAGATGATGTCCTTCACGCCGGCCGCGACGGCGCGGCGCACCGCCTCGCCCACCGAGCCGGCGACGAGAACGTGATTGTCCTTGATCATCGCCGCGTCCCACAGCCCCATGCGGTGGTTGGCGCCGCCGCCCATGCGCACCGCGTATTTCTCGAGATGCCTGAGGCCCGGAATGGTCTTGCGCGTGTCGAGCAGCGTGCAATCGGAATTGTCCATCGCCGAGACATACTCGGCGACCATGGTGGCAATGCCTGAGAGGTGCTGCACCGTGTTCAAGGCGCTGCGCTCGGCGGTCAGCATGGCGCGGGCATTGCCGGTGAGCCGCATCAGGTCGGTTCCGGCAACCACGCTTGCGCCTTCCTCGACGAGGATCGCGATATCCATCTCGGGATCGAGCGCGCGGAAGAAGGCTTCGGCCACCGGCAGGCCTGCGACGTGGATGGCGTCACGCGTGTCCATCACGCCGGCAAAGCGCGCATCGGCTGGGATCACGCTTTCGCTGGTGACGTCGTGCCCTCCGCCGGGCAGCCCTTCGCCGAGGTCTTCTGCCAAAGTCTCGCGCACGAATGCGGCAAGGTCGAAGCCGGGGAGCGAAAATGTCATCGGTTCTCAATAGCCGGTCGCGAAGTGACCGCAAGCACGACCGTGCACCCGCAGGCGCGCAGAGCGAAGCGAGGGAAGAGCGCTGAGGACCAAGCCGCGGTTGCGGCTTCGCAAATCGTCAGTGAACGAAGCGGGCCACGACGTCGCGATAGCTGCGCGAAACCTTCACTTCCGCACCGCTCTCAAGCACCAGGAAGCACTCGCCATTGGTATGTGGCTTGACCTGGCGCACCTGGTTGAGGTTGACGATGGTCGAGCGATGGACGCGCTGGAAATTGCGCGGATCCAGCCGACGCTCGAGATCCTTCATCGTCTCGCGCAGGATCAGCGAATTGTCGCCGGTGTAAATGCACATGTAGTCGCCCGCGGCTTCGATGTGCTCAATCGATTCGACCTCGACGCGGAAGATCTGGCCGCGATCCTTGATGTTGATGAGCTTCTCGAAGCGGTCGCTGCTCTCGCCGTCCGAATCGGCGAATTCTTCCGCCTTGTCGGGCGCGACTTCGCTCAGCACGTTCATCAGTTTCTCGGCTTCGTCTGCGCCCTTCTTCTCGGCCAGGCGCTGGCGGACGCGCTCGATCGTATCAGCCAGCTTGTCCTCGTCGACCGGCTTCATCAGGTAGTTGACCGCATTGGCTTCGAAGGCGCGGATGGCATGCTCTTCGAAGGCCGTGACGAAGACGAACAGCGGCGGTTCGATTTCCATCACGCCTTTGACCACCGAGAACCCGTCGAAACCGGGCATCTGGATGTCGAGGAAGACGAGATCGGGCTTCTCGGTCTTGATCTTGCGGATCGCCTCGCGACCGTTCGAGCAGGTGCCGATGATCTCGACGTCCTCGAACGGTTCAAGCCTCAGCTGCAGGCCTTGGATAGCCAGCTTCTCGTCATCGACCAGGATAGTTCGGATTGTCATGCGTTACTTCCAATAGGGCGGCCCGCTTGCAGGGGTACAACGGGCTCAGGGGCAGGTGGTTTCAATTGCGCGGGCTGTGCCGACGGTTCGGGGCTCTCGGCCCGTTCGATTTCGAAAGGGATCTCGATCAGGACGCTGAAGCCGCCGCCGGGTTCGGACCGCGTTTCGAAATGGTGGTTCTCGCCATAGGCCTGCATCAGCCGGTTGCGGATATTGGCGAGCCCGACCCCCGTCGATATAGGTTCGTCAGGCCGGTTTTCCAGTGAGGTGAGCAGGTCCCGGTCAGTGGCGCCATCGACTCCCGGCCCGCTGTCTTCCACGGTGATTCGCACTCGCTCGCCGACAACTCGCGCGGTCAGCGCGATTTCCGCACCCTCCTCCTGTGCCGAAACGGCATATTTAATCGCGTTCTCGACCAGAGGCTGCAGCAGCATCGACGGGAGCCGCGCATCGCACGCCGCGTCCTCGACCTCGAACCGAGTGCGCAGCCGCTCCTCGAACCGCATCCGCTCGATCCCGAGGTAGAGCTTGAGCGTCTCGATCTCCTGCGCCAGCGTCACCTGGCTGCCCGGTTGGGTCACCAGCGTGTGGCGCAGGAACGAGGAAAGGCGGGTCAGCATGGCATTGGCTGGCTCGGTCTGCTTGAGCAGCACCAGCGTGCTGATCGAATTCAGCGTGTTGAACAGGAAGTGCGGGTTGAGCTGGTAACGCAGCATGGCGAGCTGGGCACTGGTGGCCTGGGCCTCGAGCCGTTCGAGCCGGTCGGCCTGCTCCTCGATCGTGAGGAAGTAGTTGGTGGCGTAATAGAGCGCGCTCCAGCCGCCGAGCAGCGTCAGCGGGATATAGCTGAGGCCGATGAATCGCTGGGCGAAGGTCGTCTCGCGGATCCCGGCGTAATAGATCCCCTGCACCCATGCATCGATCGAGGCGTGGACGATGACCGCGCCGAACAGCACCAGGCCGGTGACGCCCCAGGTCACCAAGGCGCGGCGATTGATCAGCTGGCGGTAGATTACCGAGAGGATCAGGCTGATCGAGAAGCCGGTGATGGTGGTCACCAGGATTACGGCGAGCAAATCCCACGATTGTCCATTGGCCAGCGCCGACATGGCGCGCAGCAGAAATGCTCCCCCCCAGCCGGCCAGCTGGAGGTTCCAGAACGCCCTGTTCTTGTTGGCAAAGAAGGGCGTAGGGCGGAAGGGCAGGACTGCCATGACCGGCCCTGATAACCGATTTGTCGGATTCGTGCAGAATGTTTTGCCCGATTCCGGCGCGTGGGTTACACTGTTCGCCTTAGGGAGACCGACCATGAATGCGCACGCCGACACCCTGAATGCGGAGCACGAACACGCAAAGTTCCGCGAAATGAAGGAAGGGACCGCCCAAGATTGGGCGATCATCGGCAAGGAATACATGGAACACGCGAAGGGACTGCCTGACCGCGTGCTCGACCACCTAAGGCTGCTAGAGGGGGATTTCGGCGGCTTTCCTGTCGATCGCCTCGAGCATAGCCTGCAGACCGCCACCCGGGCGCATCGCGACGGCCGTGACGAGCAATATGTGGTGATGGCCCTGCTGCACGACATCGGCGACACGCTGGGAAGCTACAACCATCCCGAGGTGGCGGCTTCGATCATCAAGCCGTTCGTGAGCGAGGAAGTGCACTGGATCTGCCAGAATCACGGCGCCTTCCAAGGCTATTACTACTTCCATTTCCTCGGCATGGATAAGGATGCGCGCGAGAAGTTCCGCGGCAGCCCCTATTTCGACGCCTGCGCGGAATTCTGCGAGAAATACGACCAGGCAGCTTTCGATCCCGATTACGACAGCGAGAACCTCGACTTCTTCGAGCCGATGGTCCGGCGAGTGATGGCGCGGCCTCTGGCCTCCATGTACTCAAAGGCCTTGATCGAAGACGACTAGTTCGCAGCTTCCGGGAGAATATCCCGGCTGAAGTGCGTCGACCAGTCAGCCACGCCTCCCGTGCCTTGCACGGCAGAGATTGAGTCAATCTCTGCGCGGATGACCTGCAACCGCTCGTCCCACCCATCGTGAGACCTGCGGCGAAAGATTCCGCCATCATTGGCTGGGCCCCAACGCTCCATGAAACGGGCGGCGGCGGCAGGCTCGTAACCCGCATTGGCGAGCAACCACGGCATCAGCCGGTCGGCCTCGCGCTCGGTTCTCCGGACATTGTGCTGCTTGCGTCCATTGGCATCCAGCCATTGCCGATGCCCGAGGATATTGTGCGCGAGCTCATGCGCTATCGCGGCAGCGAATTCCTCCTCGGGATAGGCGAGGCCGACGAACTTCGTGCCGATCTGGACCCGCTCGCCATCCGCGACGGCGCGGGCACCGCCTCCAGCGAGCTCGAACCGCGAGGTGCAGGCTTCGCGGCCGCTGATGGCTATTTCTCCGCCGTTGGCAAGGCCGATCGCCACCGATCCCTCTCGTGCCATGGCAGAATCGATCGCATCGTGGAGCCGCTTGTCGCGGCGCCAGTCGAGCCGCGCTTCGGCTGGCCAGACCGAAAGCTTGTCGCCATCGATCGTGCGGATCTCGGTGCCGGGGACGAGCTGCGTATCCGCAGCCGGCGAATCGGCGGCTATGGCAAGCACTGCGAAATCGCCATCGAGACCGAGCAGGCTACGCATCTGCTCGGGTGCGCCATAGCTGCGCATGTCTTGCAGCTGGAGCCCGGCCGCGAGGCGAGTGTCCGCACAGAACGGCGCGTTGCCTGCGACCAGTTTCCAGCCAACATCCTGAAGCAACTGGTTCTGGGTGAGGTATAATTCGTGCTCGACCGCCACCGGGTCGAGCGGTTCGTGCGCCTCGGCGGCATGAATCGGCCACCAACCCACCAGCAGCAGAAGCGCAGCAAGGCCAGCCGGATACCGCATCAGTCTGCGGCGCTGTCGATCGCCTTCTTGAGCGCTCCGAAACCGACCGCGCCCTCGAATGCCTGATCTTGCGTCACCCAGCTTGGCGTGCCGGTGAAGCCAAGTTGCTGGGCGAGGGAATGATTGCGCGCCATCTCCGCGTCGACTTCGGGCGACTGCCCGTCTGTCTTGGCCCGTTCGAGATCGAGTCCGGCTTCGTTCGCGGCCTGGATAATCGATTCCGGCGTGGCCGGGGCCAAGCGAAACATCGCGTCGTGGAAAGCAGCGTATTTGCCCTGCATCGCGGCGGCGAGCGCCATTCGCGTCGAAAGCTCGCTCCCCTGGAAGATCGGCCATTCGCGAATGACGATCTTCAGGTCGGGGTCCTGCTCGATCAGGCGCGCGACGTCGGCCTGGCTCGATTTGCAGTAAGGGCAGTTGTAATCGGTGAATTCTACCAAGACTTTTGAACCATTGGGGTTACCCAGCACCGCGCCGACAAAGGGTTTGCGCACCGCATCGCCAATTCCCTCGAGACGCGCCTGTGCGTCCTGCCGCTGGTAGGCATCGGCCATTTGCGGCAGCAATTCGGGGTGCTCGAGCAGGTAGCTGCGGGTGCGCTGATCGGCGAGGCCGCTCCATGACCAAATGCCTGCGCCCACAAAACCGAACACCAGAGCCAGCACTGCCGTCAGCAGCATCGAACGCACATTCACCACCATCATTGCCCCCGGCTACTTTCTGTCGCGCATACGCTCGAGCTCGGCCCGCGCCTGGAAAGAGATATCCTGCGCCCGCAGCCAATCGGGCGTTCCCTCGTCGAGCCCGGCTTGGGCCGCCTGCGCGCTGCGCAGTGCCTCCGTATAGCGTCGGCTCATGACCTGCTGTTCGGCGCTCGCCAGCCGGGCCCGGGGCATGTCGCCCCGCGCTGCATAGACAACGCCCAGCTGGTACCAGGCGAAGGGATTGTAGCGATCGCGCGCCACGGCAGCGCGCAACACCCGCTCCGCCTCGTCGAAGTTTTCTCGGTTCTCGGTCGCGATCAGGGCGTGGCCGAAGATCGATGCGATAAGCGGTTCGAAGCCGGATCGCTCGGTCGCCTCGCGCAATGCAGGGAGCGCTTCGTCGGGCTTGCCCGATTCGAGCAGCACCTGGCCGCGCAGTTCGAGGAAATAGGGATCCTTCGGATCGACCTTGAGCAGGGCATCGGTCTCGCTCAGCGCCTGATCGATCAGGGCCGACTTGTGGTAGGCATAGGCGCGCGCGTAGCGCGCTTCGACCCGCTGGTCGCTCTCCGGATAGGCGTTCAGCGTGCGCTTGGGTTCGGTGAGGTAGCCATAGAGCTTGGCCTTGATGCGCTGGAACTTGCCCTCGAGTGCCGGGTCGGTTTCCGCCTCCCAGGCCGGGTCGACGACATAGTCCTCGCGCAGCCTGGTAATGCGCTCGGCCGAGAGCGGGTGGGTCTGGTTGAAGGCGACCTCATCGCTCTGCGAATAGCCGTAGCGCATCGCCTGGTTCTGCAACTTTCCGAAGAAGGCGAGCGAACCCTTGCCTGAAATACCGGCCTTCGAAAGATACTCCGCACCGGCCGCGTCGGCAGCCGATTCCTGGACGCGGCTGAAGGCGAGGAACCGGCCGAGCGCGGCGCGCTGGCCGGCCATGATCACGCCCATGCCGGCATCGCCCGCCCCGGCTACCGCGGCACCGACGCCCAGCAGCAGGCTGAGCAGCGAAATGCCGGTCGCTTCCTGCATGCCCTCGCCATAGCGGATGATATGCCCGCCGGTGATGTGGCCGAGCTCATGCGCGATGACGCCCTGGACCTCGTTAGCGCTATCGGCAGCGTCGATTAGCCCGCTGTGGATGTAGATCGCCTGGCCCCCAGCCACGAAAGCGTTGATCGAAGGGTCGTTTATCAGGACGATATCGACATTGCCCGGTTCGAGCCCCGCTGCGGCGACCAGCGGAGCAGCCATTTCCTGCAGCACCGCCTCGGTCTCGGCGTCGCGCAGCACGGATTGCGCCATTGCGGGCTGGACGCTCAGCGAGAGCGCGACGAAGGTGGCAATCAGCTTGGAAATGAGGCGCATTGCGCCCTTGCTAGCGCGTTTCGGCCTGAACCGGAACTGAAGAGGTGACCGCGCGTGCGAATTCTAGCACTCCCGGCAGGATTTCTCCGCGATTCCGCCAGGGTGCAGCGAGGGCAACGAGCGGGTCGGAATGGTCCATGCCGGGATACTCGCGCAAGGTAGCCTCACCCCCCTTCTCGCTGATTATGCGGGCGAGTGCCTGGCTGTTGCGCGGCTTAACGGTGGTATCCTCAAGGCCGTGGATGAGCAGCATCGGGGGCGCGCTTTCCTGCACATGGTTGACCGGCTGGGTCGCTTCAGGTTCGGGCGCTCCGCCAAAGGCGGCGCGCGTCGAATCGCTGTCGAAGGGATAGAAATCGTAAGGTCCGGCAAGGCCGACGAAACCGGCGATAGCGCGGGGCGGCACGCCCTGTGCCTCGAGCCAGCGGGCATCGAGCGCGAGCATGGCCGCGTTGTAGGCGCCTGCCGAATGGCCCATCAGCACGATCCTTTCAGGATCGCCGCCATAGTCGGCGATATTGGCGCGCACCCAGGCGATACCTGCAGCGCCATCCTCCAGCATGGCGGGCCAGCGTCCGTCGTCGCCGAGCCGGTAGCCGAGATTGACGACCAGGAAGCCCTGCGCCGCGAGCGATCGGCCGATGAAGTCGTAATAGTCGGGGGCGCCGTCCCGCCAGCTGCCGCCGTGGATGAAGGCAATGACCGGGCGCATCTCGTTGGTTTCGAAATGGGGCACGCGATGGATGAACAGCCGCTGCTGGGGATGATCGCCGTACGACAGCGAGCCGATCCGCTCGGTCCCGACCTTGCCTCCCATCAGCCGATCGACAGTGTCGAGCACCGCGGGACCATTGGTCCAGATGGCAATCTGGAGGGCGATCGCGCCTGTCACCAACATGCCCAGGACAACAGCCAGTATCGCCAGCATCTTGCGCCTGCCCCCTCCCTGCATCGTGGCTCCGCTCACCCGGCCGCCTCTTCGACCGTCTCCACGATCTTCTCCGCTTCGCCGTCCGCCATCAGCCCGAGGGCGCGCAGGAAGCTCTGCCCGGTCGTGTAGTCGTCGCCAAGCCAAAGGGGAACATTCGACGCCTCGAGCGAGGCTTTTCCGGCGAGTTCCTCTGGGGACAACGGCTCTCCCGCGATGGTGCGGATGAAGACCGCGGCAATGCGCGAGGGATATTTGTCGACGATCTCGGAATAGGCCGGCAGGTCGCCCTGGGTATCGTCACCGATCAGGGCGAAGCGCAGGTGCGGGAAATGGTCGAGTATCCTGGCAATGGCATCGCGCTTGTGCTGACCATGGCTGGCCGAACCGAAAGTCTCGCTGTTCAGCCCCCAATCGCGCAGCATTACCGGGCCAAGCGGCAGACCGCGCGTCTGCTTGAAGGCAACGAGGTAGGCGAACAGGTTCCAAGGGCTTGATGAGACATAGAAGAACGGGCGACGGGTCGCCGCCACGCCCTTGCCGGTCCTGGCCTCGTCGGGATCGAGCAGCGCGCCTCCCCCCAGTGCGCCGTAGAATGCGTCGACCCCCGGCACGGCGATCCGCTCGTCCGGCAATTGCGCCAGCACGCGGCGCCAGTTCTTCGCCACCGAGCGCAAGCCGCCGGTGATACCGGTTTCGATGATGGTGTCGTCGATATCGGAAATTACCGCGAGGTCCGCGTGCTCGCCGGGTGATAGCACATGCCCCTCGGTGCATTGCTCGCCCTGGTCGTTGGTCCAGCGCAGCGCGACCACTTCCCATCGCGTCGCCTCCGCATGTTCCCAGCGTCCGTCGAGCTCGACCTCGAAATGCACGAAGCCTTCGCCATCGGTAACTCCGCGATGCTGCGACTTGAGGCCGTCGCGGCGCTCGATTTCGAGCGTAACGTCGAGACCAGGGACCTCGTGCGAAAGGAACTGCGCCACCATGGTGCGGAAGGCCTGCGCCCGCCCTGCGCGGTCAAAGCGATGATCGCCGGCGCGTAACGCCCTCGCCGAAAGGACCAGCCGGTCCTGGTTGCGATAACCGTAGTAGGGCTGGACGCGAATGGGGCGCTTGGTGAAGGGCATGGACCGCTTCCTAACGCCAAGAAGGGCCGGGGCAAAGACCCCGACCCTCTGGGAGAAACCTGTTTTTCTTGAGGTTTAGCCGACCAGCTTGCGGCCGACACGCTCGATCAGCGGCACGTCATCGTCGATTTCGCCGAGCACTGCGATCTGGCCATTCTCCGTGCGGCGGATCATGACGATCGCAAATTCCGGGCCTTCGGCGCTGAGATCCTCGAGGCCGAAGTGGTCGAGCTTGCGCAGCTTCTTGGCCAGCGCTGCACGCGGTTCGTTCTCGGGCTCGACCGGCTTGCCGGCTTCTTCCTTGCGGAAGCGACGTTCGGAAGTCACCACGCCCTTGAGGCCGCCTTCGGCTTCGGACAGGTAGCCGGCGAGTTTGCCGCGCTCGATACCGACACGATGCGCGTGGCTCAGCACGGCAGCATATTCGGTCAGGCGCGTCTTGTCGTAGTCCGCGCCAAAGACGAGCTTGACCACCGGGGTCATCGGAGCGCGGTCCTGGACGGTCAGGCCGCTTTCGGCGACCAGTTCGTCATATTCCTGCGGCTCGGCCTGCGCAGCGAGCGAGAAGTCGTAGGCACGGCCGACAGCCGCATAGAGCGCGCTGCGACTGCGGTCTTCGCAGCTGCGGGCAGTTTGGGCGAGTTCGCGAGCCGATGCGAGGCAATCGTACAGGCCGGCATCCTCGGGCAGCTCGTCGTCGATCTCCACTTCCTCTGTGGGAGCGGCGAAATCGCTCTCGACCGGGGCCGGTGAAACCGGGGTTTCCTCGACCGCGACGTCGGGGGTGTCGATTGCCGGCACATCTTCGGTGGCGACGGCCTCATCCTCGACAATGTCGTCGGTCGGACCATAGGCGCTTTCGTCGTAGCTAGCTTCGGCTTCGTAGGTTTGCGGCTCGAAAGGCGCGGGAGCTTCCAGGTCGAAGTCCTCATCATCGCTGTCGGGCGAATATTCGCTCGGCATCGCGAAGGCCTCGACCCCATTGAGATCGATCGGCTCGCTCTTCTTGACGGGCGCGCGAATATGATCGGTCAGCGAGGCGAAGTCGTAATTGGCCTCGTCCTCTTCCTCGTCCTCTTCGTCGCCATAGTCGTCGAGAGCGTAATCGCCGAAAGCGGGCTCCGGCAGGTCGGCCGCGTAGTCGACTTCGTCTTCCTCGCCGAGTTCGAGAGGGGCGATGTCGTCCATGCCGCCATCGGTAAGCTCGTTTTCGGCGCCGGGTCCATCGGCCCAGTCGGTGACCGGGTCGCTGGCACGCGCCACAGGCTCGCTTTCTTCTTCTTCGAGCTCGTCGGCTTCGAGAGCCTGATCGATCTCGAGCAGGAGCTCGTCTGCCGTCACAGCATCGGCCATTTCCTTCCAGTTGATGACGCCATAGATGAAATCGATCGTGTCATCGTCGCTCGAGAAGGGCAGCAGGATGCCGCGGTAAAGGATGGTGGAGCCGCGCTGGTTGACGAATTCGGCTTCGAACCCGATCGGCGCCTGGTTGGCCAGGATCTGGAGGTAGTGATCGGTAATCCGCGACAGCAGCGACCGCGGCGGAACGTCCGACAGTTTCCTGATCTCGTCTCCGGCCCCGCATTCCGCAGCCAGCATGTCGCCGAGATATTGCACCGCCGGATCCTCGATCCCGGTCGAGAAGTCGAGCAGGACGCTATAGGGGCCGAAATCGGGCAGGTCGGTCGGGTCGAGATCCTCGATCGAGGGAAAGTTGCGCTCGCCGAGCAGCCCGGCCCAGTGATTGTAGGCGCGCACCTGCATGCGGCGCTCGTCGCTGCCGATCGAGGCAGGCGGCGCATCGCCGATGTTTTCTTCTTCGGTCAGATCGTAATCGGCTGAATCGTCTGTGACGTCAGACGATCCGAAAGCGCCGCGCAGCGTATCCATGACCCCAAATGCCCCCTACGTGGTGGTTACAACTGAGGTTCTGGCGTTACATGGTAAACATACTATTAAGTTGCGCCGAAAACTTTGAGAATCCTCGGTCGCCGGGCTTCCGTGACGTCACGGCTGCTTCTCGCCAATTGGCGGCGTTAAAGAAGGTAGCGCATCCTGATCGTCATGGCCTTGGCTTCGCCGGCGTATTCGAACGCCGCCTGATCGAAGGTCGGAGGGCCCATTCGCACGGGCGCATCGCGCGAGAATCCGAAGCCTTCCTTCGGCATCATTCCCAGGACCCGGTCGGCCTTGCCATTGGCGTTCTCGTCATGGAGCAACGAGACGGCGTAGCGACCGGGCCTGACGTCATCGAACATCAGCTCGACCCGGCTGTCGGCGTCGACCCGGGCAGTCCGGGCGGCCGGATCCTTCGAACAATCGGGGAAGGCGCGCGGCTTGGCCGTGAGGCAGGCGAGGACCTGCCCCTTGCCCGATCGCAGGTCGGTAACCGTCACCGCAAGCTGGCCGTGCTGCGGCGGGGTTGCGCCCATCAACAGGATTGCGCCCGTGCCCATCAGAAAAGATGTTGTTGCCGTCCTCATGCGGCGACCCGTCGATCGAGCTTGACCGAAAGGCCGCGGTCGGTGCCGCAGATCCTGTCCCAGATGCGAAAGTAGAGCCCGTAATTGCATTGATATTCTTCGTGATGCCTTTCGTGATGGCTTGCCGTTATGAGCCAGTCCCCCAACCGGGAATGAACGAGGCGGCGTGGAAACATCTCCCAGCCCATGTGATTGGTGACCCCCATCACGGTCATGATCGCGAGGACGAGACCGAGCATGGCAACGTGAATCGGGATCAGGAACACCAGCGCCGGGATGACCACCGCCCCGGTCAGCGCCTCGATCGGGTGAAAGCTCATGGCGGTCCACGCCGTCGGCGGACGGCTGGCATGGTGGACAGCATGCGCGACCCGGAACCAGCTTGGCCGGTGCATCAGGCGATGGGTCCAGTAAAACCAGCAATCGTGCGCCAGCAGGCAGAGCAGCACCGACAGCGGCGCATACCACGGCGGATAGGCCGCGATGTCGGTATAAATCAGTGTCCAGCCGCGCGCCTGCCAGCCCCAGGCGACGATGCCGGCCGGGACGCCGTAGATCGCAGCCGACGCCAGCGACCAGCCGATCTCGCTGCGGATTTGCGGCCCGAGCCGATCATAGAGGCCGGGTCGAACGCGGCTGGTGGCATAGGCAAACAGCCCGCTCGAGAGGAGATAGCGCACCGCCACGATCACGGTCATGGCCAGGGCTGAGATGGCGATTGCGGCCCACATGGGAGAGCTTATGCCGCAGGATGAGGCCGCGCGACAGAGGGCGGGCGCAGCTTATTCCCCGCGCAGCATTTCGGCGCAGGCGGGGTCGAGCAAACCCGTATGCCGGCGCAGCGCGGCACGCGCGAGACGCTCGATCTCGGTCTTGCGGCGCCCGGCGTTGAGCGGGTGCAGGGGGGCCGGGCGCAGAATCTCCGCGTCATAACCGTCGGCCACGATGATGCCGCAGCAATCGGGGCGGAAGTCGACGCTTTCCAGCGGCGCCCGGTCGAGGTGGGGCGGGAGGCCCCAGAAGAAGCGGTCGCAGAAATCCAGATAATCGGGCCATTTTCCGTCGCCGAGGAGATCGCCGCGCGCGACTTTGATCTCGACAATCACGATCCGCCCCTTGGCATCGACACCCATGAGGTCGGCGCGTCGGCCGCTGCGCAGGGGCATCTCCGCAAGGCACCAGATGTCGTTGCGCGCAAACAGGCGCATGATACCCCGCACCACGGAAGCGGAGTCGGCGGGTTCGGGTGCCACAACAGCGTGCGAATCATCGAGGGCTAGGCGCGTCTCTACCATCACCCCAAGTTGGAACAGAGCGCGAACGCGGTCAAGCCTTCAGGCAGGATCGGGGGTGGAGACTTCCCTGGTACTCGACGGGCAGAGTGAGAGCACGGCGGCACGGGTGTGATAGAACTCGCGCCACAGTGCGAGTGCCGGCGCGGTCGTGTCGAGGCCGCGGGATTCGATCAGGCGGAGCGCGGTCAGGCCGGGCTGGAGCACGGCATCGAGGTCCTCGAGCGCGCGGCGCACCAGGAAAGCCCGGTCGGCACCGGCGGTCTCAACCCGATGGGGAAAGCCCTCGATCTCCACGCTCATGATCTCCGGCGCAAGGGCAGCCTTGTCGGCGATCTCGTTGGCGGCCTCGTGCAGGTAGCGCCAACGCTCGGCCAGCGGCTTGCTGGCCCCGCGACGGTTTGCAGGGATCGCATTTGCTGCGCGAAACTGGTCGTGATGCTCCATGGCGGACATAATCTCGTCCCATAGGCGGCAATGCCTTGCGATTTCGCTAAAGCGGGCGGAATGGATAGCGTCGGGGCGCTCATCTCCCGACCAGGCGCAAATTTCCTGTGGTGCCTGCGGTGACGCTTTGCTAAGCGCCCTCGGCCCGCCTCGCGGCGCGATGCACCCGTAGCTCAGCTGGATAGAGCGCTGCCCTCCGAAGGCAGAGGTCACAGGTTCGAATCCTGTCGGGTGCGCCATTAAATCAAACAGTTACGGCACGGGCTTCGGTGGCGTATGGAATACGTATGGAAAACAGGGGTCGTTTTTGACGGTTCTCGGCTGGTTGAAAAGAGTTTTCCGAGGCGGCGAGAAATCCGGCTGGGCCGCCACACCTGGATCGATTGTTCAATCGGCAACGAGTAGCAGAGATAAGGCCGAAGCAATTTCATATGCCGTCAATCTGTCGGGCCTCGTCAAATGTGAGCCGGATGCGATGGCCTTCTATGAATCAGCCTTTGCCGATCATCCCGAAAGATTTTTGACCTATAAGGAGCTTCGCAAACGAGGGGATCTGCTCGACCCGGTCGCTCTGAAGGCACTTGGCCTTCGTTCGAATGTGAAACTGTCCAAGCAGCTTCTCGCTACCTTGAACGAAGCAGGAGCGGATGATCCAATAAATTCCGCCAATGTGATTGGTCTTACGATCTCGACGGCGCTCTGCACGTTGCGTGATTTGGAAAACTTCAAATCTGCTGGCGTAAATGATGCAGTCTTTTGTGCCTCCAACATGGCTGCTGGACCATGTGGGGCCGCCGCGAAAATGGATCGCAATTCAGTTCGTGTTTCAAAGGCACCGCTATTGCCGCTTGGATCCTGCTCACACCCAGACCAATGCTCATGTCGTTATCTGGCGTCTTTTGCCGTCGACCGCGCGTGAACAGACACATCCATACGCATGACTGTTTCATGATGGCGGCGGACCTCGAAGGGCCGCAGCCGTAATACGTAGTATTAGGGGGGTGTGTGGCGCACCTGCAGCGCAGCTTGACGCAAGGGCCTTTGCGGGTTTCGGCCATGGGTTGGCGCAACTAGCGCACAGGGGTTGGCGCATGGCAATGGCGCGCGAAAGAGTAAGCGGTGCAACGCTCATCGATTCCTGTCCGTTGCCTGGATGCCGCGCTTGAAATGTCGGTTTGATCCCTTCCAAAGCTCCACATCCAGTTCAATCTCCGCACGATACAATAACCGTTCCATTGCGGATTCGAACGCCGACTTCTTGATGCCCTGCGCTTCAGTCATCGCCGCGAAAATCTTGGGCGCATAGTTACTGCCAGGCTGGTGGGAAACATTGCGCCTCCGTTCAGTGCAGGCAGCGAGGCATCGCATGAATGCCATGTCTTCGGTTCTGGCGCGCGCGGTTTCTTCAATCGAGCGTGCCGTGTCGGGCGGCAGTTCGTCCTCGTGAATGAAGGCCCAGTCCAGCCACGCAAGGCGGATCGAATCCCCCATTTGCGCATAGTTCGCCTTGCCAATCGTCAGAGTTCGCATGTTGGTTTGCAGATCGTGATTAAGAGTAAATTGGGAACGGACGGCATTCAGCCACGCAGTCGAACCAGAATAGGTATCGCCGGTTTTGTTCGGGTGCCCCAGTAAGACGACGGCAGCGCCCGTCTCACCTGCTAACCGGTTTAGGGCATTGACGAAGCGGGTCACTGAACCCCGATCGTTCTCGTTTCCGACAAAAAGGTGAGCGATGTTGTCCAGAGCAACGAATTTTGCGC
Source organism: Altererythrobacter sp. CAU 1644 (assembly GCF_029623755.1). Taxonomy (NCBI): domain Bacteria; kingdom Pseudomonadati; phylum Pseudomonadota; class Alphaproteobacteria; order Sphingomonadales; family Erythrobacteraceae; genus Altererythrobacter; species Altererythrobacter arenosus. The sequence goes on along the minus strand of NZ_CP121106.1, from coordinate 1,186,130 downwards.
CCGCCTGACGGACCTTTTCAGTAAGTCGAGTGTAGGCAGGGGTAAGTTCAAATTCATCGCCCTTCCCATCCATGCCAAGCGCGTTGTTTAGATTGCCACGCAAGCTGGACAAATGAAGCTTTTCGGCAAGACTCTCCATTCGGACGCCAAGCATTTTGCAAATATGCTTTTGCCGCCAATGAAGTTCATCGGCATCATCCTCGCAAGTGAGATAAAGCGCCGGTGACTGCCGCAGTTCAAGACCGAGTGTCGATACGCCAGCAGCTACGCTTGTTGCCAATTGCTGGGCCAACAAGGATTTGCCCGCGCCTCCCGGACCCGTGAAAAGGGTCACCTCTCCCGCTGGGGCAAATTTGGGCACGATAAACTGCTTCGGCGTAGGTTCCACATGGGCAAGTGCCGCAAGGTCCAGGGTCTTAATGCTTGCCGCCGCGATGCGAGAACCGGCTTCATCGAGCGCCAATTCTGCAAGGTCCATAGGTTGCGAGGACATCATGCTGACCGTTCCAATCGCGCTACTTCGATACGCCCAGCCACATTTCCGCGCGGAATGTCCGCAAAATCGACGCTGGAGTTCGCTGAACACGTTCTCGGCCTTGGAGTGGCCACAACCCCGCCAATGGCCTGAGCCGCCTTTCTGGCGTCGCGAAGGCCAACATTCTCGGCAAGGTGGCGATCATCGTCGGCAGCAAGGATCAGTTCGCGGGTGGGGAACAGCTTCCGCATGAGGCGCGCCACGGTTTCGAGATTTCGCGCCGACATGGCAGCGACAACGCCAATGCCGGTTGCTGAATGAATGGCAGCCATGGTGGCAAAGCCTTCCCCGATCACCACCGGGCCAGTGAATGGCTTACCGTTTGCCATGTGCAAGCTGTGCGGCCAGAACAGACCAGCCGTGCGGGCATCCTTACCGAACAGCTTGAAACCATCGGGCAGGATACGCTGGACGTTCCAAAGGCGAAGGCTGAAATCGACCATCGGCACCAGCAATTCGCGCCCTGCCTGCCGGATGCCGAACGGCTCCAGCGCCTTGGCGACAAGATATGGGTGTGCGGGATCGGGGCGGCCGGCATTCGCCCAAAGGTCCACCGCCCGCCGTGACGCCGCTTCCTCAGCCGCCAGCCGCTCGCGCTTGCGGGCAAGTTCGGCCTGCCGGATCGAACGCCGTTCCGCTGCTGACAGTTCGCGCCCGCCATCTGCCGCTAAGAAGCCGTCCGCGCGAAGCATTTCCTTGACTGCCAGAGCGTCGGCCTGAGTGCCATTGTAGCAGACGACAAGGCAGCCATCGGGAGCGTGCGCGCTGGCCTTGATCGCGGTTCCCCTATCGCGGCTGGTGTGGCCTGGCGTCGAGATCAGCGCATTGCCTCTACAGACCTTGCCACCATAGTAGCGCGCAATCGCGTCAACATCGACGTTCACCGTGCGGCCCTCCCTATGTCAGCGAGCCGCAGCGGACATGTGTTGATTGGGCTAAAGCAGGACCGCTTCGCGTAGGTGGTTCCAGTCAGGCCAGCGGCGCTCGATTCCGGCATTTTGGACCCGCGCAATTCGAGCAAGCTGCAAATGTCAGTGTGACGAACCGTTTTCGGACGGATCGCTTGCGGAGGTGTCTGATGAGAGGTAAAAGCGACGAGCAACCAGCGGCCAAGTTGATTGCGCGACGCCCCGCCCTCGTGCGGGGTTTCGCAATTCTGAGGCATGGCTCAATTCTCGCCCGCTATCAGCGCATGGAGACTCTCGGCGGGAATAACGGTGCGCCCGCCAATCCGCGTGGCACGGAGGCGCCCCGCAGCAATGTGATTGTAGATCGTTGATCTGCCCAAGCTTGACGCTTCGCAAGCCTCCTTGATGCTATATCCAATTTTCGTTGGCGATGGTGCTTGCTGCATGAATCAGTTCCCATTTGGCCGTCGACGGAATGATCTGCACGGCATGGGACTCACAGCTACATCATGGCGTCAGGGAGAAAATGTAAGCAGAGGCCTCTCGCTACTGATCTTTGCCCAGCCCGGGTAGCGGCGCTTGGCGTTATTTAGATCATCTTGCGAGAATTCGTATCCTCGCTCGGCCAGGAGATCCAGGGCGTGACTATCAGGAACGTCAGCCCAAAACGTATGCAGGAGTTTCACCACTTTTGGATAGGCTAGAATCTCATTTGGCGTGCCTGACAATTCGGCCCGTGAAAGATCAAGCTTGGCGATGGCTAGGTCTAGTTTCGCCTTGATGACAAGGGATAACAAGCCACGATCTCTTTCTATCGTTGCCCTGGATGATCCTTTTCTCTTTTCCGCAGCAAAGCGCTTCTTTGGTTCCCTCGAAATCTGATCCGCGAGGTAGCGTCTCGTTTCCGCAGAGAGCTTTTCCTCAGATCGCAAGAGGGCAATCAGCATTTGGTGATCCCCTTGCTTCGAGCGCATGATGTGCTCGCGCTGACTCAGTTCTGAAAAGTCATACTCCGTCATCCCGTATCCCTCGCGGTATCCAGTTGCGAAGCAAGAAGGAACTGCGCTTTTCGGCTGGAATGCTTACCTCCAGTCTTTGGATGTTTCATCGCCGGTTTCAGCGCTTCGAGCCTCATTGGTATATGCTCGCCTGTAGGCCTTCCAGATCGTCGGAATTCCTGTTCCGATAAAGCCAGTCGCAAGATGTGGTGAGGCAGAGACGCGCTGTCACTTCAGCGCTTGAGCGAATATGCGTCCAGTCATCGGCAAAATCTTGACTCGAACCGTGTATTAGGCGGCTTCGACCCTTTCCATAAATCTTGCTGATCACACTTTTAGTGGTGCGGCCATCTTTGAACAGCGGACCGTCCGGCTTGTAGTCAAGCTGAGCGCCGAGCAGTTTGACGATTGCACGTTCGCCTTTGCCTCCCACAAGCGCGTCCATGCTGGCTGCGAATTTTGTGGTTGCAATTTGATCGAGAGGCTCGCGAGTTGCTTCATGAAACCACAATAGGCTCATGAAAATTGCATTCATGACCTTCGGACGATCAACCGGGCGTCCAGGCTGGACATAGTTGAGTAGCGCTTCCCCAATCTGATCCAGCAACCATTGGTTTTCGGTCAGGTTCGAGACAAGTTCGCTGTCCGTCCAGCGCCCAACGGGCATCTCGGACTTTGCGGACGAACTGCCAGGGTATTTTCCTTCGCCGAAGCTTACTGTGTGGCGGTTGGGCAGCTTCCGATCATAGAGTAATTTCATCCACTGGACGCCCTGGGAAGGGCGTTCCCACATCAGCGAAATAGCTGACATGGCCAGCCGTGCGGCCAGCAGACCCTTTTCTTCGATGTTCTTGGATGAGAGGCCATCGGTCTCGATGGTGCAAGCGGCGGGGCATTCCCCGATTGCTTGGAGGATTGCGTATTCGGTTTGGGAATCAGCGGAGGCTTTGCGTGCCCGTCTTGGTTTACCCGACCAAATGGCTTCAAGTCTGCGCGCGCTAGTGCGCGAGAGCTTGTTTCTCGCGACAAGCCGCTTGCGCCATTGTTCGCGTGTCTCAAAGACAACGGGGCCGACACGCAAGGGATAGGCGTTATCGCCCTCGAAGAGATGGCAACCCACTGTCAACTCGATTGTCTGCCTGTGGCGTAGCAAATCCTCGTTGAGCCGCTCGCGAACCTCTTCTTCGACTTCGTCCACGAGGTCTTCGTCGGGCCGGTCAGAATCGGTTTTGGCAAGCACGTTCGCAATGGCGTATTCTGCCAATTTCGCGAGTTCATCGATCTTAAAGCGGGGCTTTATCGCCGGATCATTGTTCCAGCATAGCCTGGCATAATCATAGACTGCGTTTCGCAGGGCTTCTGTTGCCTTGAGATATTCGCCGTTGCCCAAGGCCAGCGTTGGCGGAAATCGCAGCTTTTTGACCGGACCCGGCTTGGGCGGCGTCCACTTCTCGATCTGCGCCTTTCGCAGTTCTTTCAAGATTGTGGTGATGAGATCTTTTTTGCTGGCCATGGCTTTGTTGAGAGGGTGATCCTCGACCGTAACTCGAACAGCAATCCACTTAAACCATCTATCGACAACCGCGATTGTCGGCGTGATTGATCTCCATGAGCTACAGTCACGCGCGCGCACGCGCGCGCGAGGAGTTGGGCATCTCAAAGGAAATCAAGTGGTTGCGCCGAGAGAAACTCCACCGCAGTTGCTTCTCAAGTTCTCATTACTCGTAGGGCAAGTTATAGGCACCTGATGCTATTTGACCCGGATGGACCGGAAATCCCAATCCCGCTTCTACGTGCTCATCGAGCCGGGGATGTGCTATTTGTCGTCGGCGCTGGCATATCCAAAGCGGCAAGGCTTCCTCTATTCGGCGAATTGGCCGATCAGATATATGCTCGGTTAGGGCAGGCCCTTCCAGGAACACCCGAGAGTTTGGCATCACGTGCGGAAATTGAAGCGCGTGATGAAGGGCAATATGACCGACTAATTGGTCTCCTAGAACAGCGTGTTGTCTACCGCGGCGCAGACTGGCGGCAGCCACACAACGCAGTCCGTGACGCTGTCGCGGACTTGCTCAAGCCGACAAACAGGACGCGCCTCAACGCCCATGCAGATTTGCTCGATTTAGCACGGGGCATTGATGGCCATCCCAGAATTGTCACCACCAACTTCGATACGCTGTTTGAGAGGGCGTGGCGAAGACGGACCCGCCAACGAATTGTAAGTTCGGCTGGCCCCGCGATGCCCGCAGTAGGGTCACACGACTTTGCCGGCGTGCTTCATCTCCATGGTAGAATAGCCGATCGTTACAATGGGCTAGAGGGAACCGATCTCGTCCTCACATCGGCGAACTTTGGTGAGGCCTACATGCGGGCAGGATGGGCTTCTCGCTTCGTTTATGACCTTCTGCGCAGATACACTCTCGTTTTGGTGGGCTACTCTGCGGACGACCCTCCAATGCGATACATGTTGGAGGCCACTGAAGAGGGTCGCCTAAACTTCCCTGACCTCAAACCGGCATTCGCTCTTGTCGGTGACACGGAGAACGACGCCGGATCGCTACGAGAAGCCTGGCGCGGGAAAGGTGTACGGCCCCTAGTTTATCCAGCGCCAGAACATGACCACAGCGCGCTATATCGCACTCTCAATAGTTGGGCGCAGTTTGCGCGCCAGCCATTAGAATGGGCAACCGAACATCTGTCTGAAATTGCTTCGGTAAGTCCAAGTGAAACGACCACGGAACGTCGTTCAAGCTTTGTCTATTTGACAAAGGAAGTCGCAAGCGTTGGCGTCGCAGCCGATCAAGCGCAAGATCCCCGGTGGCTCGATGAACTGCTTCCAGTAGAGGGGGACGAGACTTGGACCTTTGTCTCGTGGTTTAGAAATCGCCTGGCTGAGCGAGAGGCAGCCGAATATGCGGCTGGGGCGGACGACTCGACCAAGATTGAGATCGCTCGCGCGGTGGATGCTTTGTTGCGTTCACAGCACGATCCCCTCCCTGATCTCTATCGTCAGTATTGGACGCTATTCGTTCAAGCCAACCTTCGCCATCCGCCAAACCGATTTGGACGCATTCGCAGAGGACCAGAGATAACGGCCAATCGCATTCGTGATATTGTTGAGTTATTAGAACCACGCTTGCGAGTTGATAAAAAGTTTCGGTGGCGCGAGGATGATGAGCCGGAAAGCGAGCCAGCAAATATCCACGACTTGGCGCATTTTCATTTTCGCGCGAATGAGAGAGATTGGCGGCGCCTCTTAGGGCGGTGGCCTGAGGATACTCGTGGCGAAGAGCGCCTATTGCTCGCTCTTGATCGCGCTCTGAGCGAGGCTGTCGAGCTTGGAAACGACGCGGGTATACTCCAGCCCGACGGCGATCTGATGTCTTATGATTTGGCCCTAGTTCATGCTCCTGAGGAGGGAGAGGGACTTGTCGATACCAGTGATCGACATAGAGGTGCCTGGCGTCTCAATCAGCCCGACGCGAACAATGACAGGTTTGCACCGATCGTCCGAATGATGACGGGCCTCTGGCGGAGAATCTTTAGTCGAGATGTTGCGCGCGCAAGCAACATTGCCGCGGCGTGGTGTGATCGTGAACCGATAATTTTCAAACGCCTTGCTGCTTGGGCCGCTATTGAAGGAGATCGCGAGGCTGACCGACGAATTGAGAGGTATCTGCGAGGCACGACGCGTCAGAGATATTGGCAATCTGACAAATGTTCGGAGTTAGTCCGATACTATTGCCGACGATGGAACAGGCTGGTTCCTGCGACACGACAAAAGATTGAAAGGGCCATCCTAGCCGGAATGCTTCCCGACGTGATCAATCGGATCGCTCAAAGGGGAAATCGCTCTTACGCGCGGGCGCTTTATACAGCCCGTGAACTGGCTCGCATCCGTAGTGCTGGTGGCCGGTTGTCGCGCCCTACGGCAAATCGCCTAGCTAGACTATATCGATCATATCCTGATCTCCCTCGCGAGATGCCAATCTTTGCCCATCTCTACAGCCCGAGTTGGTCTGGATCGGGCTATTCTGCTGACATTCGAGTTTTGGATCAGGTCACCGATGACGAACTTCTCGAAAGTGCTGAAGCATTCGAGAGTTCAAACCGCATCGAACAGGCGGACCTCTGGACTGTATTCGCTCGCAACGAACCAAGACGCGCATTTTCAGCCCTTTGCAGCGCGCTCGAGACTGGAGAGTTTCCATCGCATCGCTGGCAACCCTTGTTGGGCCTCTATGGAGCAAGAGGAACAGAGGAGCTTCCCGAAGATCTCCCACCGCTCTCCGAGATACTTGACGTCATCTCGGAAGTTCCGAACGAAAGGCTCTCGCCAGTTGCCTATCAGCTTGCGAGTATCATCGAGCAAAATGCCCGCACTACCGCAGACCCGACCTTCCCGAAAATTCTGAGGCTTTGGGATCAACTGGCGGCTGGTGCGCTTGCGCTCGATGACGGTGACTATGAGCGCCCGTTAGCCGAATTGGTTTTTTCGCACCCGATAGGCATCATATCAGACAGCCTTGTTTCCATGCTCGACGAGATGCGACTGCCTCCTGGCTATGGAATAGCAGACAGCCTTAAGGAACGCTTCGACTTACTAGCAAACATGTCGGGGAGAGCCGGACTTATTGCTCGGGGCGCGCTATTACAGCAATTCGCGTTTCTTCGGACGATCGCGCCCGAGTGGGTGGACGCCAATCTTCTGCCAGAGCTAGTCGAGGAAAATGACGAGGCGGTGGAATTGATGAGCGTCATCGCGCGTTCTGTGGCTCCGCAGTATTCCGAGATGTTCAATTTACTTAAGGGCGCAATCCTTCATGCCCTTGAACATGACCGCACGGAGGAGGCAACCAGAGAGCAGCTTTCTGGGGCTCTAGTCGGCGCTGCGCTTGCGATCATTGAAGGTGTTGGCGGCTTCGAACTGACAAGCGTTGAATGCCGGCGGGCACTGACACGAATGCCAAATAACGTGCTTGCTAGAATGGCGTGGGAACTCACATCTCTCATGCGACAGAAGAGTACGGCCCAGGACCGCGAGAGATACTGGGATAACGTGGTGGCACCATTCCTGCTCGACTATTGGCCCAATGACGTATCGGCCAGGACGCACGAGGTATCTGAGAATCTAGCTCACCTTCCGGGACTGACAGGCGGAGCATTTGAACGTGCGGTTGCCCTTGTCCTCGACTTGGTTTGCCCAATTCAGCGATATGAACTTTCCTTCGGACTGGGACTTGATGACGACGAGAACCATCTGGAACTCCATCCCCAAGCATGTCTCATGTTGCTTAGTTCGATCTTGGATCGTTCTTCACCGCCTCCTCGCGACCTAGCAGAAACGTTGGATCGCATTCTATCGGCCGATGCCAATCTTGCAGCAGAGCCAGCATTTTGGCGATTGCGGCAAATGTGCAGGGCCGATTGAAGTAGCCGCTTTCTCTGTAACATCGATGGACCCACCCAAGAAAGGTGGGGTGGTTTGGACACGACACCTGCTGGTTTGAGCATCAGTCGCGATGGAATCTCGCGGACCCTAAATCACGGACGATCGATCATAAAGGGTGACTGCATTCATCCTCGCATCTGCGCGCGATCTAAAAACTCACTGTCCGTGCTCGCAAATGGACAAACCGACGATACCGAAATAATGTCTGATTGTTGCCTCAACTTTGATCGGAAGAGGTGACCCGCAATCGGCGGTGAACACAAGGCTCTCGACCTTCAGGTCGGGCGGCCTGCGAAATAAAATACCTTCTTGGGAATACGCGGGGGCGTGTTCTTGTGTTCGCGTCGATCAACCGACCCGGCTGGCGGGCGGCGCGGCAGAGCACGGGAATGCCATGCGCCAAATTTTGATGCTGAGCTTAATACTCGCAGGTTGCACCAACGCCGGAGCGGAAGCCGAGGAGCGCTATCAGATGGTCAAACGCACCGGCACCAACGGCGAGATATGCGATGCAGCACGCGATGTGGCAGCAACCTACCTTCGCGAAGGTGACGAGGAGGAATACAGGTTGTGGCACACGCACGCAGGCATCAATTGCATGACCGCCAAGTATAAAGGCCGTGATTCCTTCCCGGAAACGCCGGACCGCAATGAGGCGAATGAAGATGCTCAACAGGCTATGGAAGCCATGCAAGAGGCGGCCGACCGAGTGTCAGACCCGGCAAACGATGAATGACTTCAAATCGGCGTTGCTGCCTTCGCATCATTGCATAGGCCGAAGAAAGTTTGATGCCTAACCGATACCAAAATGGCCCTGCAACAACGGCGCCACCGCGCCCCAGGCATCGGCGATGCTCTTAATAGCACCAGCGCCCTCGCCGATCGCTCCAAGCACCGACTTGATCATACCCGGCTTCCGCTCTTGCGGTTGCGCCGTTGCTTGCGACGACAAGAACGCGAGTTGCTCAAGCAACTCATTTTTTTGTGCTTCCGCGAGTTCATGAGTTTCCAGAATTGCATTGGTCATATTCGCCAATGCGTCTGCTACGCCGATCTCGCCGTGTTGGGTTAGCGCTTGAAGGTTGACCTGAATATCGTTGACGTTTCCGAAGTTGATCGCGCCAACAGTCCCGCCCTGAACGGTCACGTTTTGATTGTTGTAGTGAATGGGCGGCACGGGTGCGTTTGGTATGTCGATTTGCGATGAAAGGTGCGGCATTCCGGTGACCGCGACCATTTGCCTGTCAGCCATGTTATACATTGCAGCGTTCTGCGCGAACACCATCCATCGCGATTGCTGAAATTTATACTCGCAATCAATGCACAATGGTATTTCATCAATCATCATTACGGCAGGCTTGCCGCACTGACCACAAACAGGCCGACCTTGCTTCACTTCTTCAGACATATGAGTAGGCGATCTCCATGTTTGCGCGTGAATTTACCTTTACCTTAGCGAGCCGAAATTGCTCCCTCGATTTCCTTACGGATTGAGGCAACCTGATCCTTGTCAGTGGTGGTCACGGCTGTTGCTTCGCCGCTCGAAGTAACGAGCAAAAGTGCGTAGGTATTGGTGTCTGCCCGCTTTCGATATGAAAGCCAGCCGAGCAAGCCGCAGATGGCAACGAAGGCAAACATGCCGAATACGCCTTCGCCAGAGGCAAATGCGCCCAGCAAGCCAATCGCGAACAAACCTGCGATGATCCAGAAGGCAATATATGCACGCGACCCCTTCTGGGTCGTTGTCCTTACTTCGACCGAATTGATCTTGTTTATTGCGTAAGACTTGTCACCAACACGAACAAAATCCCGGTCTACGGAAAAATCCATTTTCTGCCCCCAAATGATTTCAAGTGTGTTTGCCACTGCGTAATTGGCAAGGCAATGACGTAGACCGTTGGACAATTGTGTAGGGCTGATTGAAGCGGTTGCTTCCAGCGACACAGCGAAGGGGGCACCTATGACAGATCGGGTGGCCAATGGGGGCGTCAAAGGTATGAGCAAAGTCTATATTGCCAATATGGGAGAGGCCAACGCGCTTTGGCCTCGGGCGAAGGCCAACAGCACGATCCTGACATACGACAACGTAGAATTGCACTCGTTCTGGCAAAGCGGCGACCGAGCGGGCTACATCGCCACAGCGCTTGATCGCGCCACAACAGCGCGTGGCGAGAGGCCCACAAAGCAAACGGCGGGTCGCTGGTATAACTTGATCGATGAACTCAGGGATAGCGAGGGGGACATCTGGATTTCCCGGCAAGGACCATCGCTCTGGTGGACGATTTCAAGCCGAGGGGACCTGTCGGAATCGCTAATGGAATCTAGTAATCCAGGTCGGGACGGCCCCGAAATTTGGGTTCTGGAAAAGGCCTGCCAGCCGTGGTCCGACCGTGACGCGGAAGGGCGCCCATTATTGTGGGAAGCACTTCATCCCAAGGCGCGCGACTTTCTTTCGACCGAAGCGACATTCCAGTCGGTCCAGAATGACAGGGGCTATTCCGACTACGCGCGCGCTCTTGTGGCAGGGCAACCGTTGGACCAATGGCACGGTCTCGCATTGTTCAAAGAGAGAGAGGCTTCCTCAAAAAAACGGGTTGGGAAGGTCTTCTCGCCGAAGGAGATCGCCGCCGCACGGATGGCGCGAACTATGCTTGCGACTGTTTCTCAATCAAACGGACAGACAGTCGAGAGCAAGGCCAAGGAGAAGAACACTACGCTTGGCCTCACCGACTGCGAGGCACTGCTGCGCAGGCTAATGGGCGAACAGGAAGATCTCTGCGCACTAACCAGCCTTCCACTGGGCTACGATGCGGAGTGCGACGATCCTGAAATGCTGGCTTCGCTCGACCGTATCGATAGCAACGGTCATTATACGCCTGAAAATGTGCAAATCGTTTGCCGGTTTATGAACCGGTGGAAGAAGGCAGATCCTGACGAATTGGTCCGAAGGCTGCTCAATCGATTGCGTGATCATCACAGGGCTGGGTGACATGGGTTCACCCGTCTCCTTCGAGAAACTCGCCAGCTTGCGGAGCAATCTATTTGAGGCGTCGTATGCGGCAATAGAGGATTGGCAGAGATTCCCTTGGCACCGTGACAAGCGAAACGAGGTCCAGGCGGACAAGCCCAATTCATCACAAGCCCTAGCCATCGATGTTTTTGGGACAGTCCGAGCAATGGCCAATAGTCGGCGCGACGCTGTGCTCGATGCTCTCGCCGCAGAAGCTGGCTTGCCTCTTGGCGGGCCTTGGGCACTTGAATTGGAATGGACAGACCCCGAAAACCTGTTGTGCGAGCCTCGACAGACGCAGGTTGATGCAATTGCCTGCGGGGCGAGCGCGATCATGGTGATTGAGTGCAAGTTTACGGAACCAGGTGGCTCTTGCAGCCAGACACGCAAAATCGCCTCTGGCTTGGGAGCGGGGCAGCGGCAATGCAACGGGGACTATGTTCGGCAGACCAACCCCCGCACCATGGTAGAAGCGAGTTGTGCTCTTTCCGGCAAGGGGATTCGTTACTGGGAGGTGATCTCGTCACTCTTTAGCTTGGATCCGAACGCTGCCTACAGTCCCTGTCCATTCAAGGGAGAGGCATTCCAGTGGATGCGGAATATGGCACTGGCCCACGAACTAGGTCGGCTGCACGGAAAGGCCGCTCGCTGTGTTATCGCCTATGCAGCCGGTGGCGGCTTTCCGACCGAAATTAAAGCCCGCGATCTCGGCTGGCTTCCGTCATTTGCAAGCGAGGCGTTGCCGCCTAGATGCGTTTCGTATCAAGAGATCATAGCACTGGCCGATCAAGTCGATCCATCGCCGATGTGGGGTGATCTAGCGCGCTGGGTTGAATGCAAAATCGCCCAGTCGCAAACGGCGCGCTAGAGGGTCAGCTTAGCCAATCGCTCTAGTCAACGGCGCAAATGCGGCGGCAGTTTAAACCGATCGACGGAACCCATAGCCCCTAATATGCCGCGTGTTGGCGGGGGACCGCCTTCACATGCGATCTCGATACCGCCTGCATCGAAGATCATCCCACCAACATCCGCTGTCGGCGGCTTGATAAGACCCGGACCAATCACCCAAGGCGAATAGCCAGTTTCCAATCTAAGATCCGTTTGGGGGGACCGAATTAGGATGTGATGCGGGGCGTTGGCGAAGAATTTTGACCTGACGGGGGCAGAGCCGGGAAGGGGAATGATTACGGCGGATGTGTGTGGCCCGACGCCTGGCTGCTCATGCTTGCGTATGGTTGCGGTCAGGAACTCCGCAATCTCGTCATGGGTCAACTGCGGCGCCGCATCACACAGGTGGGTTAAGATGCGTTCGCGTTCTTGATCTCCAATTTCAACTCCAATGGAGCTAACGCACCCTGCTCCCGCTCGCCAGTGGCGCGGAGACTGATAGAATTTATCGACTTGGTCCCGCCTCAACGTCAATTCATAAAGCAAGGGTCGAACCATCCCGTGCCTGTTGAATTGGTGGCCGACCACCGAGATATAAATAGTTTGCCCAGCGGCGATGCACGGGGGGAGTTGCTCTCCGATGGCCCTCACAGCCTTGCCAATGTCCCAATTGTTTGCAGTGCGGCCCATGCGCACACCGCCACTATCGTCCGGCCCGCGAACATTTGGTTCGCCCGAAAGGAGTTGAGCGATCCATTCGTCTGTCGGAATTTCCCCGATGAAGGCCTGCCCAGCGTATCCCATAGATACGATGGCGTCCCGCGCACGGTAGATTAGGAGCTTGTTGGCAATTTGGTCGAGCGGGCTGATTGCTCGGCCTCGCTGCTGCGAGACCAATCGATCAGCGACTTGGACGGCGATGCCGTGACAAGCGAATGACAGGACCAGGGTCAATGGTTGAGACGGTGGTTAGTGAACGCGAGCATGGCAGTTGTGACTATAGCGCCAATTCACCGAGCGCTTTTACCGCCGCGTCGCTGGCCAAGTGTCCGTAATGACGTTCAATCATCTCCGCGCTTGTCCCTGAGATTTGGGCAATTGTGAGCAATGGCAGGCCTGCACTTACTAGGTCAGTTATCGTGCTGTGGCGCAATGTGTATGCCGTAGCCGTCCTTGGCAAACCAGCCGCTGCCACTGCGGTGGCTATTGGGGTTTTCCAGCTATTCTTGTCCCAAGGCATACCATTGGCGCGCATGAACAATGGTGCGCTGGGAAGCTTATTCTTGGCTTGGTCGGCAAGCAGTTTTGCGGCTTCTTGAGGTAGCTGGATGCGTCGAGGTTTGCCTGACTTATCCTTTCCGATTGTAAGCTCAGACGTGCGCTTCTCGAAATCTCCGACGGCAAGGCTGGCAAGCGCGCCTGGGCGAAGCGGTAGCAGGCACAGCGCGTGGACGAACGGCGCGGCCTCACCATCGATTCTCTCCAGCAATTTCCTGCGCTGATTGCGATCAAGGTAGAGTGTTCGCCGGCCGTTGGCATTTGGGATGGTTTTCAGCGGCTCTTGCCATGCCGCCTCGGTGTTGGGCATTCCAACGCTGAGCACCTTGGCTAGTGCAGCACGCAACACCACCATATCTCGATTTATGGTTGAAGGTGCTCGCTCGCGATAAATCTTCGGCCCTTGCTTGCGCCGACTTACCAATGCGGGTTTCGCCTCAAGCCGCTGGCGCCATTCCTTGACGTGGCGTCGGCGCAACTTCTCCAACTTCACCTTGGCGATAGCGTCATTGTAGACATAGCGTCGGAAACGGGACTCCGCGTCTGGCCGAGACTTGGCATACTCGCGGCAGGCGTCACCTACAGTTTCGACCTTTGCCCGAAACTCGCCACCAGCTTCAATAAGCTCCGCAAACGCCTCCGCTTCCTTTTTGGCGGCTGTAAACATTTCGTTGCCGGTGAGCGTTCCGAAATCACCGAGGGACTTCACTCGATACTTGCGGTTATCTTCGTCATAGGCGCGAGCGATCCACGTTCCCTTGCTTCCACGCTTTGATTGGCGAAAGCCGAGAAAGCACCCGGCTCTAAGCCTCTGCCAATGCGGCTCCCGCTGCACCTTAAGTTTCCCACGCGCGGTAACTTTGCTGAGGTCCAAGGCCATTTGCTGATCCTTTCCCAGTTTGTATGGAACGAGTATGGAATACAGCATAGGATGAAGCTGGACAATAAGGGACGGATTTCTGCGGTTTTCTTTCCATAAACGTCCAACCATGCTCATTTTCCCTGCCCTCCGAAGGCAGAGGTCACAGGTTCGAATCCTGTCGGGTGCGCCAGCTTTTCCAGATCGCGTGAAACACGGCCGTTGGAGGAGCGTGCAATTTTGCCACAGGCCCCAAAAAGCCTCCGTGCATTCGCATGCACACGCCTTCCGTCTGCTTGACCGAGTGAACGTTATCATTTAGGTGAACGTTCACATTATGGGTTTCATGTACGTTTCGTGCATGGTTTTGGGAGGAGATACTGAGATGAGCCGGAAGGGTACGCCTTCTTACACGAAGTTCATGGCGGGGGCATCTGTCCTGGCGCTCGGCGTGACTAGCCAGACCGCCTTGGCGCAAGACGCCGAAGTGGCCGAGAATGACGAGGCATACGAGAACGTTATCGTCGTCTCGGGCATTCGCGCTTCGCTGCAAGACGCCATGAACATCAAGCGCGAGGCGACCGGTGTCGTCGACGCGATCTCGGCCGAAGATATCGGCAAGTTCCCTGATACGAACCTCGCCGAATCGCTCCAGCGTATCACCGGCGTTTCGATTGATCGCCAGAGCGGCGAAGGCTCGACTGTCACCGTTCGCGGTTTCGGCCCCGATTTCAACCTCGTTATCGTCAACGGTCGCCAGATGCCGACCTCGACGCTTGGCGACGGCTTCTCCGCTCCTTCCTCGCGTAGCTTCGACTTTGCCAACCTCGCCTCCGAAGGCGTGGCTGGCGTCGAGGTCTACAAGTCGGGCCGCGCCTCGCTCCCAACTGGCGGCATCGGTTCGGTCATCAACATCAAAACTCCCAAGCCGCTAGATCGCCCCGGTTTCCAGGGCAGCATCGGCGCCAAGGCGGTCTACGACACCTCGCGTTTTGAAGGCACCGAAATTACACCGGAAATCTCCGGCATCGTCAGCAAGACCTTTGCCGACGACCGCGTGGGCATCCTGCTCGCCGGTTCGTACCAGCAGCGCAAGGCGAGCCAGGCACAATTTGTTACCGGCAACTGGCGTCCGGGCTATACCGGCGCGGAAAACAACTGGGGCACCCTGGCTCAACAGGGCGATCCGCGGTTTGCCAATATCGAGAACCGGCCTGGCCCAACGGACGTCTACCAGGTCCCCCAGAACGTCGCCTACGACTTCTTCAATTTCGAGCGCGAGCGCATCAACGGCCAGGCCGTGCTGCAATTCCAGCCGACCGACTCGCTCGATATGCGGCTCGACTATATGTATTCGCAGAATACCTTCGACAGCCGCCAGGACAGCATCGGCGTTTGGTTCAACCATGGCGACACTTCGAGCGCCTGGACCGACGGCCCAGCTGCGGGCGCACTGTTCTATGCTGAAAACTTCGACCCTGGTGTCGATGGCCTCGACGGCCCGGGCATCGGCAAGGACCTCGCCATCACCGGCGCAGTTGGCGCCAACCGCAGCATCAACCACTCGATTGGCGGCAACGTGGCGTGGGAAGGCCTCGGCGGCCTGCGCCTCGAGCTTGACGCGCACCACTCGACCGCGGAATCGAAGCCGACTTCGCCTTACGGCAGCGGCATCGCGGTGGGCACGGCCATTTTCGCCACCCAGTCGCAGAGCGTCGACTATACCAGCGACATGCCGGTTATCTCGGTCCAGATGTATCCGGGCGGCGAAATCTCCGCCTCGAACATCCGTCCTGCCGGCAACGCTTTCCGCAACGCCTATTTCAAGAACGAGATCAACGAAGTTACCCTCCGCGGTGGCTACGATTTCGACGCCTCGTTCATCGACAGCCTCGATTTCGGCGTCAGCTATATTGAGAACAAGGTTCGTTCGGCGTTCGGCGTGATCCAGAACGACACCTGGGGCGGAACTCTGTCGCGGGCCGAAACCCCCGACGATCTCTTCGTCGAACGCGCGCTCTCGCCCGATCTTGCGGGCATGAGCGGAAGCAACGATCCGTCGATCATTCCGGTCTACTTCCAGATCGATACCGAGAACCTGATCCAGTTGCTCGACGGGCAGCTTGGCATTTGCGGTGCGGCACCAGCCGGGACCTGCCTCGCGCCGTACGGGGACGACCGCCGGATCACGGAAGAAACGATTGCCCCATATGTGCAAACGTTCCACCGCTTCGATCTTGGGGACACCGAAGTCACCATGCGCCTCGGCCTCCGCTACGAAGAGACCGAGATTACCTCGACCGCTCTTTCGCGTATCCCGACAGGCACGGTGTGGGCAGGTGCCAACGAGATCACCCCGATCTTCGCACCGGAATCGGATTTCACCACGCTCGAAGGCAAGTACGACAACTGGCTGCCGGCCGTCGATTTCAGCATCGAACCGGCGCAGGATGTGGTACTGAGGGCTTCGTACAGCCACACCGTGACTCGACCGACCTACAACAACCTACAGGGCGGGATCACCGTAGCCCAGCCGCTGCGCGTGGGTGCAGGCGGTAGCCAGGCAAGCGCCGGTAATCCGGGTCTGTTGCCGTTCAAGTCGAAGAACATCGACCTCTCGGCCGAGTGGTACTACGACGATGCCAGCTATGTCTCGGTAGGCTTCTTCAACAAGAACGTCAGCAACTTCATCGGAAGCGGCACCACGCAAACGCCGTTGTTCAACCTGCCCGATCCGTCGCAAGGCGCGGCTGCGCAGGCGGCACGCGCGGCGTTGGGTGCGAACGCGACCTTCGAGCAGCTGGTCGCGTGGGTAGCAGCCAACCGTCCCGGCGATTTCGATCCTTCGTTCGGCACGGCCGGCGGCATCGTCGGCGCTGCCGGCGACCCGGATGTGATCTTCACGTTCTCCCAGCCGTTTAACAGCGACCAATCCGCACGCCTGTGGGGCTGGGAATTCGCGCTGCAGCACAACTTCTGGGATACCGGCTTCGGTGCGATCCTGAACTACACGATCGTGAAGAGCGACACGTCCTATGACGTGACTCAGCCGTGGACGGTGACGCAGTTCGCCGTGACCGGGGTCAGCGACAGTGCCAACGCCGTCCTGTTCTATGACAAGAACGGCATCCAGGCCCGTGTCGCCTACAACTGGCGCGATAAGTTCCTGGCTGCCTATGACCAGGATCCGTACTTCACCGACTCCTATGGTCAGGTCGATGCGAGCGCGAGCTACGACTTCGACAACGGCCTGACGGTATTCGTGGAAGGGATCAACATCCTGAACGAAGATCGCAGCGGCTTCCGCCGTAACGATCTGGCGAAGCACTTCGCGGCACCGGGTTATGCCCGCTACGCGGCAGGTGTGCGCTTCACCTGGTAAGTCTCGAGGGTTGAACAACCCTCGGTGATGACAGAGAGTCGCACTGCCACGGCAGGGCGACTCTCTTTCGTTGGGCCATGGGAAACTGCGGGCGAGACTATGCAGGGTGAAATCGAAAAGATCGTAATCCTAGGCGGCGGGACAGCCGGCTGGCTGTCGGCGTGCGTCCTGGCCGCGCGGCATCCACGGCTTGCGATCACGCTGGTCGAATCGCCAGACATCCCGACCATCGGCGTGGGCGAGGGGACCTGGCCGACCATGCGCGGCACGCTCGCCATGATCGGGATTTCCGAAAGCGAGTTCATCATCGAGTGCGAGGCTAGCTTCAAGCAGGGTTCGCGCTTCGATGGCTGGGTGAGCGGCGAGCCGGGCGATAGCTACTACCATCCCTTCAGTCCGCCGCCGCAGGGCAAGATGGAAGAGCTGCTGGCGGCGTGGAAGGCCTCGGCGCCGGAACTGTCCTTTGCCGCTGCGATGACCCCGCAGGCGCAGATCTGCGCGCGCAACCTGGCGCCGCGCCAACGCCAGATGCCGGACTTCGCCGCGGCTGCGAATTACGCCTATCACCTCGATGCGGGCAAGTTCGCCAGGCTCCTGACCCGGCATGCGACTACGCGGCTCGGGGTCACGCGCGTCGCGGCCCATGTGACCGGAGTGGAGCGGAAAGAGACGGGCGATCTCGCGGCGCTGCTGACCCGCGAGGGTGAACGTTTCGAGGGCGATCTGTTCATCGATTGCAGCGGGCAGGCAGGACTGCTGATCGGCGCTGAACTGGGCGTCGACTGGATCGACCGCTCCGACGTCTCGTTCAACGACTGCGCCCTGGTCGTGCAGGTGCCGGTCGAGCCGAACAGCGCGATCTCCTCGCAGACGGTCGGTACCGCGCATGAGGCCGGCTGGCTGTGGGATATCGCCCTGCCAACTCGGCGCGGGATCGGCTGCGTCTACAGCTCAGCGCACATGGACAATGCGCGGGCGCAGGAGGTGCTACGCGACTACATCGCGGCGCAGATGCCGGCGGTGGATATCGACATGCTGTCGCCGCGGCGGATCGAATTTGCGACCGGCCATCGTACCGAGTTCTGGCATCGCAACTGCCTCGCGGTCGGTTTGTCCGCTGGCTTCATCGAGCCGCTGGAAGCATCGGCGATCGTGCTGATCGAACTCTCGTTGCGCGCCCTGGCGGACAATTTCCCGGCTTCCCGCGCCGCGATGGATATTCACGCCAGGCGTTTCAACGCGCTGTTCCGCTATCGCTGGGAGCGGATCGTCGACTTCCTCAAGCTTCACTATGTGCTGAGCCGCAGGGAAGAACCCTATTGGGTCGCTCAGCGCGATCCGGACACGATTTCACCGCAACTGGCCGAACAGCTTAAGCTGTGGCGCGACCAGCCCCCATCGGCGTGGGATCTACCGCAGGTCGATGAGATCTTCTCTGCGGCCAGCCAGCAGTACGTCTATTACGGCATGGGTCAGCCCATTCCGAACGGTGCGGGGACCGAGCCCTCGGCCGCGGCACTTGCGCGTTTGCAGGAAGTGCGCGACCAGACCCGGGCTCTGTGCGCCGCGCTCCCCAAGGGTCGCGCCTATATCGACAATCTGACCGCAGCGAATTCCGAAGCGGCAGCGAAGGAAAAGACCGCCTGAAATGACCGACCATCGCATCCTCAATAGCGAAGAGCACCGCGAACTTCGGGTCCTGACCGATAGCTCGGCCGAATTGGGCGATGCCGTGATGGGCTGCCTCACCGTGCCGCTTGAATTCCGGCGGGTACAATCCTGTTTTCCCATCGTGTTCCGCCGTGATCCGGAAACCGATGCGTTCTCGGCGATGGCACTGTTCGGCTTCACCAATGGCGAGAACCTGTTCCTGGTCGATGGCAAGTGGGACGCTCGCTACAAGCCGCTTGCCCAGTCGATCCAGCCGTTTCTGGTCGGCCGCTCGCGCGACGATGATGCGGCGGGACAGGTCCATGTCGATATGGAGCATCCGCGCATCTCCCAAAGCGGCGAGGGCATGCGGGTGTTCGACGAGGACGGGCAGGCGACGCCTTACCTGGAGGAGATCGCCGCCCAGCTCGGCATGCTGCACGAGGGGTATCAAAGCAGCGCCGGCTTCTTCGAGGCCATGAAGCGCTACGATCTGCTCGAACCCTTCTCGGTCGAGGTTCCGCTGGCCGACGGTTCGAAGCACTCGCTGGTCGGGTTCCACACGATTCACGAGGAGCGGCTAGCAGCCCTGAGCGGCGACGAACTGGCCGTCCTGCAGCAGGGCGGTCACCTGCTGCCGATCTACATGGCGCTGGCGTCGATCGACAATTTCGCCGAGCTGGTCGCGCGCAAGAACAGGCAGGTCATGAGTGGCTGAGGCCGACCCATCGATATTTTCCTCCATGCGCCGGGTGGAGGAGCGGCAGGTTGCCGATTCCGCCGCGCTCGACGCCATGCTCAAGGGCGCGCGCGAGCCCTTCCTGATCCGCAGCCTGGTGGCCGAGTGGCCGCTCGTCAAGGCCGGGCAGCTATCGCCGCAGGCAGCGCGTGATTACCTGCTGCAGCATGCGCGCAAGCGCCCCTTCACCGTCTCGATCGGCCCACCCGGGCACGATGGCAGGCTTTTCTACAACCACGAGATGGAGATGAATTTCCAGACCGCGCGGGGCGAGCTGGCCGATATCTTCAAGGGAATTGCGGATAACGAGGGCCGCGAGCATCCGCCGACGATCTACCTCACCTCGATCGACGTGCATGACTTCTTCGACGGTCTGCACGAGGCGAACCATGTCGAACTCGGCCATCGCCAGCCGATCGAGAGCATCTGGATCGGGACACGCACGCGCGTCGCGGCGCATAATGATTTTCCCGACAATCTCGCCTGCTGCGCGGTCGGGCGTCGCCGCTTCACCATTTTCCCGCCCGAGCAGTTTCGCAATCTCTACCTCGGCCCGATCGACAACACGCCGGCTGGCCGCGCGGTCAGCATGGTCGATTTCCACGATCCCGACCTTGCCGCGCATCCGCGTTTCGCAGAAGCGATGGAGCACGGGCTCGTTGCCGATCTCGAGCCCGGCGATGCCGTGTTCGTCCCGAGCATGTGGTGGCACCATGTCGAGGGACTCGACGGGTTCAACGCCATGATCAATTACTGGTGGCGCGAGACGCCGCGCTGGCTGGGGCAACCCCAGAACGCGCTTAACCACGCCATCCTGGCGATCCGCGATCTCCCGGCCGAAGACAAGGCGATCTGGCGCGAGCTGTTCGAATATTATGTCTTCGACGACGGCGAGCAGGCCCGGGCGCATCTTCCCGAAGGCAAGCGCGGCATTCTCGACCCGCTCGACGCCGAAGGGGCCAGCCGCCTCCGCGCCTTTCTCCTAAGGGCTCTCAACCGATGAACAGCAACAAACCCCTGAAACGCGTCGTGATCGCGGGTGGCGGCACTGCCGGCTGGATGGCCGCGGCCGCATTGGCACGCACATTCGGCGATGTGATCGACCTCACCTTGGTCGAATCCGAGATGATCGGTACGGTCGGCGTGGGGGAGGCGACCATCCCTCCGCTGATCGTCTACAATCGGCTGCTCGGCATCAACGAGGCCGATTTCATGCGGTCGACCCAGGCTACCTTCAAGCTCGGGATCGAGTTCGAGAACTGGAAGGTCGACGGGGAGAAATACTTTCACTCTTTCGGCCAGACCGGCCGGGATCACTGGTCGGCTGGGTTCCAGCATTTCTGGCTGCACGGCCTGACCAAGGGACACACGGCGAGCTACGACGACTACTGCCTCGAACTGCAGGCGGCCTATGCAGAGAAGTTCGCCCACCTTCCCGATGACCGGCTCAATTACGCATACCACCTCGATTCCTCGCTCTACGCCGCCTTCCTGCGCAAGATGGCCGAGGACAACGGCGCTCGCCGGGTCGAAGGCAAGATCGCCGAAGTTGAGCTCGACGGCGAGCGCGGCGACATCGCCGCACTGAAGCTCGAATCCGGCGAGCGGCTCGAAGGCGATTTCTTTGTCGACTGCACCGGCTTTCGGGCACTGCTGATCGAAGGCGCGCTGCATGTCGGCTTCGACGACTGGACCCATTGGCTGCCTTGCGACCGGGCGATTGCAGTCCAGACCGCGAGCGTCCGACCGCCACTGCCCTATACGCGCGCAATCGCGCACGATGCGGGCTGGCAATGGCGCATCCCGCTCCAGCATCGCCAGGGCAACGGCATCGTCTACTGCAGCCGCTATCTCTCCGAAGACGAGGCGGCCGAGCGCTTGCTCTCGTCGGTCGAAGGCGAGCAGCTGACCAAGCCCAACTTCCTGCGCTTCACCACCGGCGCGCGGCGCAAGCAATGGCACCGCAATTGCGTGGCGGTGGGACTTTCGAGCGGGTTCATGGAGCCTCTCGAATCGACCAGCATCCATCTCATCCAGCGTGCGGTCCTGCGATTGATCCGCATGCTTCCGGGCGGCGCAGTGAGCCAGCGCGACATCGACGAGTTCAACGACCAGCAACTGACCGACATGGTGCAGATCCGCGACTTTCTCGTGCTGCATTACAAGGCGACCGAGCGGGGCGATTCGCCGTTTTGGCGGCAATGCCGCGACATGGAAATTCCCGACACCCTGCGCCACAAGATCGAGTTGTTCCGAGAAACCGGCCGGGTGTTCCGCAAGAATGAGGAGCTGTTCGTGGAGAACAGCTGGATCCAGGTCATGCTGGGCCAGGGCATCATGCCCGAAGCCTATCATCCCATCGCGGCCAAACTTACCGACCAGGAGCTGGCCGGCATGCTCGACGGGATTCGCCAATCGGTAACAAAGACAGTCGAGAGTCTCCCTTCGCATGAAGCCTATGTGGCCCGGTTCTGCGGGGCCAAACAGTCGGAGTCTGCATGACGGCAGGGATGGATTGCCCCAATGATGGTGGGGCGAGGCTTCAGGGTTTTCGGACGACGGGTGGAAATTCCCAGCGGTATTCGCTAGCGCCACCTGCTCGAACGATTGGGGGTAATGGGTAATGGCTAGGCGTCGCCAGGCCGTCACGATCAAGCATGTCGCTGCCGATGCTGGCGTCTCGCTGCAAACGGTGAGCCGCGTCATCAACAACGAACCCAATGTGCGGCCGGAGATGAAGGAGCGGGTCCAGGCCTCGATCGACCGGCTTGGCTATGTTCCTTCGATCGCGGCGCAGCGGATGAGCGGCTCGCGCTCCTACCTGATCCTGGCACTCAACGATCGCGAAAAGACGGTCGCAGAATGGCGTTCGCGTAGCGGGACGGACTGGGTCGACCAGATGCTGCTCGGCGGCATGCTGACCTGTGCCGAACATGGCTACCGGATGATGGTCGAGCTGGTCGACACGCATAACGATCATGTCGAGCGCGAGCTGTCGGCCACGATCGCGGCGCTCCAGCCCGACGGAGTGATCTTGACCCCGCCGCACTCGGAAAACCGGCTGATTACCGACCTTCTGGCAAGCAAGAATATCCCCTTCGCGCGGATCGGATCGCTCGAGCCCGGGCCGGGCATTCGCCTGACGATGGACGACGATCACTCGGCCGTAATGGCGACCGAGCGGCTGATCGAGCTCGGCCACAAGCGTATCGGCCTGATCGCCGGCCCCAAGGACTACAGCCTCAGCGGGTGGCGCATCGATGGCTGGATGCGCGCGATGCAGGCCGCCGGATTCAATACCGACGGGTTGTGCGCTCGCGGCGATTTCGGATTCGATTCGGGGATCGCGGCGGCGCGCACCTTGCTTTCGCAAAAGGATCGCCCGACGGCGATCATTGCTTCGAACGACCAGATGGCACTGGCTACGCTCGATGTTGCGCGAGAACTCGATCTTGCCGTGCCGGACAAACTTTCGTTGATCAGCTTCGACAACACGCCAATCGTGCGCTTCACCAACCCTCCGCTGACAGCGGTGGACCAGCCTATCGCGGCCACCATCTCGCATGCGGTCGAGCTGTTGATCAACAAGTCGCGCAAGGCGATCCCCGCTGATCCGATCAATATTCAGGGCGTCCTGGTGGAACGCGCATCGACCGCTCCGGCGCCCAAGGCCAATGGCGGCTGAGACCGCTCCGGGGCCGCGGCAGCCGCTGTGGTTCCTTTCGCTGCTTGCGCTCGCCGCCGCGGGCGGTGCGGTCGCCTACGTCCCCTTCCTCACCGTGCTGCTCCCGCTGCGGGTGGTTTCGCTCACCGGTAGCGAAGATGTCGTGGCGCTGTCCTTTGCCACCTTCCTCGGGGCGGTGGTGGCGAGCCTGGCGAATATCGGCTTCGGCTGGCTCAGCGATCGCACCGGAAGCAGGCGCGGCTGGATACTTGCCGGCCTGGTTTCCTCGAGCTTGCTATTGCTGCTGTTCGGCCAGGTCGAAACGGTGCGTCAGCTGGTGGTCCTCATCATGGCCTGGCAATTGGGGTTGAACATGATGCTCGGCCCGCTCGCAGCATGGGCCGGCGATTGCGTTCCCGACGAACAGAAGGGCCTTCTGGGCGGCCTGTTCGCCTTTGCGCCTGCTCTGGGCGCTCTCTCCGGAGCATTCGTGACCATTCCCGGATTGGCCGATGGGCAGGAGCGCTTGGCGCTCGTGGCGCTGTTGGTTGCCGCCATGGTCCTGCCTGCCCTGGTTGTCGGCAAGGGGCGGAGCCTGCCGCATCTCACTATGCCGACCGACAGCGCGGCTGGGTCACCGGCCGATCCTTTCAAGCAGCGCCGGATTATCGGCAACATGTGGTTTGCCCGGTTGCTCGTGCAGGTCTCGGAGGCGGCGCTCTTTGCCTTTCTGCTGTTCTGGCTACGCTCGATCACCCCAGGGTTCGGAGAGGACCGAGCGGCGCGGATATTCAGCCTCGTCTTGATCATCGCCGTGCCGATCGCGCTGGTTGCGGGGCGCTGGTCGGACAAGGCTCGTCGCCCCATGCTGCCCCTGGCAATCTGCGCCGGACTATCCTCTCTCGGACTGTTGGCGATGGCACTGTCATCGAGCCTGAATGGCGCGCTCGGCGGCTACTTCCTGTTCGGCGTGTCGTCGATGACCTTCCTAGCATTGCACTCAGGCCAGACCCTGCGCGTCCTTCCCCGCCCGCAGCACCGAGGACGCGACCTTGGCTTCTTCAACCTGACCAATACGGTCCCGTCGCTGATCATTCCGGGGCTGACACTCACGCTCGTGCCGGTCTTCGGTTTCAGCGCGCTGTTCCTGCTGCTGGCCGCCCTAGCTGCGCTGGCTTGCGTTCTCATCGCCATTATCTCGCGCCCGATTTAGCTGCTTGATTTTTGTCAGTGAGCATGCCATTCCCTCGCTGTTGAGAACGTTCACAGAAATTTCGGGCGGCTCGGCTTCTGGGAGGGAAAATTGAAGTTTCGGTCTCGTTCAATCTGTTTTTCTGCGGCGATCGCCCTGGCAACTTCCTTGGGCGCCTGCGCCACCGTTCCGAATGCGGCGTCGACCGTTTCTACACCGGCGGCGGCAAACGAAGCCGATGTGGTCGCCGACCTGCTTTCGCGCATGAGCGTCGAGCGCAAGGTCGCCCAGCTTATTCAGCCGCAGATCAATTCATTCACCGCCGCAGACATGGAGCGATATCGTTTCGGCAGTTATCTCAACGGCGGGAACGGCGGCCCCTATGGCGATGAATTCGCTCCTGCTTCCGAATGGCTACGACTGGCCGACGAGATGTACGACGCCTCGGTCAAGCCATTGCCGAACGGCGAGCCTGCCATTGCGACCATGTGGGGCACTGACGCGGTTCACGGCCACAGCAACGTCGTCGGTGCGACGATCTTCCCGCACAATATCGCACTGGGCGCGACCGGCGATGCCGATCTCGTGCGGCGCATCGGCCACGCGACCGCGATCGAGATCGAGGTGACCGGCATTGACTGGAACTTCTCTCCTACCGTGGCGGTGGCCCAGGACGATCGTTGGGGCCGCACCTACGAAAGTTATTCCGAGAATCCTGACCTTGTCGCCAAGCTCGGCGCTGCGCTGGTCGAAGGACTGCAGGGCAGCAAGGGTGCCGGCGATTTCCTTGGTGACGGTCGGGTCATTGCCACGGCCAAGCATTTCTTTGGCGACGGCGGGACCGACCAAGGGGTCGACCAGGGCGACGTCAACGGCGACATCGAAGCGCTGATAGACCTGCACGGCCGTCCCTATCCAGCGACCATCGCAGCCGGGGTCGAAGCCGTCATGGCGAGCTTCAATTCCATCAATGGCACCAAGATGCACGGCAACCAGCCGTTGTTGACAGATGTGCTGCGCGGCCGGATGGGATTTGACGGATTGGTGGTCGGCGACTGGAACGGTCACGGACAGATCAAGGGCTGCACCGTCACCGATTGCCCGCAATCGCTGATGGCGGGGCTCGATATCTACATGGTGCCCGATGATTGGAAGCCGCTGATGGATTCGCTCGTCGCGCAGGTCAGGGACGGCACCATCCCGATGGCGCGGCTCGACGAAGCGGTTGCGCGGATACTGCGCGTCAAGCAGCGCGCGGGCCTGATCGGGGCAGATGCCAAGCGCCCGTCGGAGCGGGGCGTCGCAGGGCGTTTCGACCTGCTCGCGTCTCCTGAGCATCGTGCCCTGGCGCGCGAGGCGGTCGCCAAGTCGCAGGTGATCCTCAAGAACAACGGCGTGTTGCCGCTCAAGGCGGGTGCCAATGTCCTGGTCGCAGGCAGTGCCTCGGACGATATCGGCCGGGCATCGGGTGGCTGGACCCTGGAATGGCAGGGCGGCAGCAAGGACCAATTGCCGCGCGAACGTTTCCCCAATGCCAGCTCGATCTGGGATGGCATTCGGGAGAATGTCGCGGCAAGTGGCGGCACGGCAACCCTGTCCGAAGACGGTTCGTTCACGAGCCGCCCCGATGTTGCCGTGGTCGTGTTCGGCGAGCGCCCCTATGCGGAATTCGCCGGCGACCAGCGCGATCTCGTCTTCCGCGACGAGGAAGGCCTGAAACTCCTCCGGCAGTACAGCGAAGCGGGCATTCCCGCCGTCGCCGTGTTCCTCTCAGGTCGTCCGCTATGGATGAACCGCGAGCTCAACGTAGCCGATGCCTTCGTGGCTTCGTGGCTGCCGGGCAGCGAGGGCGCCGGCGTTGCCGACGTGCTGACCGGCAAGCGCGAAGCAACCGGTCGGCTGTCCTTCTCCTGGCCAGAATCCTGCATGGGGCAACCGGTCAATGGGCCCGACGGTGCGCTGTTTGCATTCGGCTATGGCCGCATGCTGGGGGACACCTCGCCGCTCGCCGGTTTGAGCGAAGATTGCCCCGCGCTCGCCGCCAATGACAGCGCGGACATGTTCGGCTCAGGGCGTCTCGGTTCGGGTGTGAGCGCCTTTGTCGGCCGTCTCGACGGTGCCGGGTTCGAGGAATTGATGCCGCAGATGCGCGGCGACATGAATGGCTCGGGCGTTGTCGCACGCGGCTACGATCGCGACGCGCAGGAAGACTCGCGCGAAATCGCGCTGCAGGCTGGCTCCTACTTCGGGCTGCAACAGGCCGACGACACGGGCGGGGCATATCGCATCGCCTATGAGGTCGTAACGCGCCCGACGGCGCCTATCGTCCTGCGCGCCAGCACCACGGACGGCGGCGAGAAGGTGCTCGACCTGACCGAACAGTTCGCGCTCGCCTATTCCAAGGGCTGGCGGGAAATGGTCATCAGCGAGGCCTGTGTCGCCAATCTCGGGTCGCGCATCGCGTTTGAAGCGGAAGGCGCAATCACCTTCCGCATCTCGAGCGTGAAGCGCGAGACAACGGATGCCGAACTGGAATGCTCGTTCTGACGGAATGCATTCGAATACAAATGGACCGCGCGGTTGGGCGCGCTAGTCCTTCAAGTTGGGATTGAGGCGCGACCGAAAAGAGCGCGCCCTTGGGAGGATTATCAATGACGCTCGAAACGATCGATATCGTCATCATCATCGGTTACGCGTTCGCGCTGCTGGGGATCGCGCTCTATGTCAGCCGCGAGCCCGAGGGCCACGACAAGAATACCGAGGATTATTTCCTCGCCGGGCGCGCGCTGCCGTGGTGGGCGATCGGCGCCTCGCTGATCGCGTCGAACATCTCCGCCGAGCAGATCATCGGTCAGTCTGGCCAGGGCTTTGCCGTCGGCATCGCCATTGCCGCCTATGAGTGGCAGGCCGCGATCGTCCTGATCATCGTCGCCAAGTATTTCCTGCCGATTTTCCTCAAGCGCAAGATCTACACCATGCCGCAGTTCCTGCAGCAGCGGTATGGCGAGGGCGTCAAGAACCTGATGAGCGTCTTCTGGGTCGCGCTCTACACCGCCGTCAACCTCACCACTGTGCTGTGGCTCGGCGGACTGGCGATTACCTCGCTCACCGGCTGGAGCGTGATGACAGCAATGGCGGCGCTGGCGGGCTTTGCCGCGCTCTATTCGCTCTATGGCGGCCTCAAGGCGGTCGCGCTGACCGACATCATCCAGGTTGTCATCCTGATCATCGGCGGCATCGCGATCACCTGGATCGCGCTCGACGCGCTTCCGGCTGACGGGCCGCTCGGCGGGCTCGGACTGCTGATGCGGGAGATGCCGGGGCACTTCGAGATGATTCTCGACGAAAGCAATCCGGCCTATTCGGATCTCCCGGGCATCTGGACGCTGCTCGGCGGCCTGTGGGTGCTGCACTTCAGCTACTGGGGCTTCAACCAGTACATCATCCAGCGCGCACTGGGCGCGGAGAACCTGGGCGAAGCGCAGAAGGGCCTCGCCTTCGCTGCCTTCCTCAAGATCCTGGTGCCGTTCATCGTGGTCATCCCCGGCATCGCCGCGGTGATCCTCGCTCAGCAGGGCGTGCTCGACGGCGCGGCGCTGGCCGAGAAGTCGGACCGTACCTATGGCGAGCTGATGGCCTTTGCCCCGGCGGGCCTGCGCGGCCTCGTCTTCGCGGCGCTGATCGCGGCGGTCGTGAGTTCGCTTGCGTCGATGATGAATTCGATCTCGACCATCTTCACGATGGACCTCTATCGCAACTGGAAGCCTGACATGGGCGAGCATCACTACGTGACGGTGGGGCGGATCTCCGCATTCACTGCGATGGTGCTCGCGCTGTTCCTCGCGCGCCCCTTCATCGGCGGCTTCGAAAGCGGCTTCCAGACGGTGCAGGAATACACCGGCTTTATCGCGCCGGGCATCGTGGTCGTCTTCCTGCTCGGGTTCTTCGACAAGAAGGCCAATGCGGTGGGCGCCTTCACCGCGCTGCTCGGATCGCTGGCGGTCAACGTGCTGCTGAAATTCGGCATGCCGGACGTGCCGTTCATCATCCGCATCTGGGGCGTGTTCATGCTGTCGCTCGTGGCCGCGATCGTGGTTTCGCGGATGACGGCCGCGCCGGAGGAGGAACGCACAGTCAAGCTGGGCGATATCGGTTTCGCCACTAACACGCTGTTCAACACCCTGGCGATGCTGACCGTCGCCACCCTGGTCGGGCTTTACGTCTGGCTGTGGTGATCGAATAAGCGGCGCGGCTTGGGGGAGCTTGCGCCGCGGATTTGGCCGGGGCCGTCCGCGCGGCGGCCCCGGTTTTTATTGCCAGCCTTCCTCGAGGAATTTGAGCGCACAGCCCGCCAGCATCGCCGTGCCCTTGGGCAAGGCATTCTCATCGACATGCATGCGCGGTGAGTGGATCGCGCAGCACGATCGCCAGTCATCGCCCTCTTTGGCGACGCCCAGGAAGAACATCGCGCCGGGCACCTGCTCGAGCACGTAGGAGAAATCCTCCGCGCCCATGATCGGGTCAGCCATGTCTCGCCACCCGCGCTCACCGCCTAGTTCCTGCGCGACCTTGCGACCGAGATCGACCGCGCGCTCATCGCAGATCGTGACCGGGAAACCGGCGCGAATGTCGCACTGGATTTCGAGTCCATATGCGCTCGCGGTGTTCCTGGCGGTCTCGACGATCAGCTCCTGAACCTTGGCCCTGTGCTCGGGCGAAAGTGTGCGCATGGTGCCGCCGAGCACGACCTCGTCGGCGATCACATTATGCGCAGTGCCGGCGTGAATCTGCGTGACCGTGACGATCACGGGACTGGCGGCGTTGAAACGCCGGGTGACCATCGCCTGGATCGCGCCAACGATCGCAGCGGCACCCGGAACCGGATCGTTGCAGTCATGCGGCATCGAGGCATGACCGCCTTGGCCCTTAACCTTGAAAGTGAACTCGTCGGCGGCCGCGAGCAGCGGGCCGGCCCTCCCGGCCAGCACCCCGAAAGGCGCATTGGGCATGATGTGCAGCGCGAAGGCGGCATCGGGCAGCGGGTCGAGCAACCCGTCGTCGATCATGTAGCGCGCGCCGTGATAACCTTCCTCGCCCGGCTGGAACATGAAATCGACGGTTCCCGCGAACTCGTCACGCTTCGCCGATAGCAGTCGCGCGGCGCCCGCCAGCATGGCCGTGTGGGTGTCGTGCCCGCAGGCATGCATCCGCCCGGGGATGGTCGAGGCGAATTCGAGGTTGGTCTTCTCGTCCATCGGCAGCGCATCCATGTCACCACGCAGCAGGACGCGGCGGCCAGCTCTGCCACCCTCGAGCGTCGCAATCGCGCCGGTACAACTGGTCCCTTCCCGCCAGGTGAGCGGCAGATCGGCCAGCGCTTCGCGCACCTTGGCGAGCGTCTTGGGTGTTTCGAGCCCCAGTTCGGGTTCGCGATGGATCGCGCGGCGCAGGGCGACGATCCCGTCGGAAAGAGAGGTCGCGGATTCGAGCAGGTCGGGATTGAGCATGTCGCCACCATTAAATCAGATTTTGCGCCAGCGCGAGCGGTGGATAAAGATCTAGTGAAGTTTGGTATTTTGCGGCTATGGCCCTTGCATGTCCGCCGCCCTTCCGAACGATGTTGCTGCAGTGCATGCAATGCCACGGAGCGATGCCCCGCGCGTTGGAGTGATCGCCAATCCGCGCAGTCATCGCAACAAGGGCAAGGAGCAATTGCGCGAACGCGGCGAGAATGTACGCGTGGCGATCCCCCGGGACCACGACGCGCTGGTCGAGGAACTGGACCGGTTCAAGCGCGACGGCATCGAGTTGCTCGTGATCAGCGGTGGCGACGGAACCGTGCGCGACGTGCTGACTGCCGGGCTGCGGGTATTCGCCGCGGATTGGCCAGTGGTGGCGGTTCTCCCCAAGGGCAAGACCAACGCCCTGACGGTCGATCTCGATGCGCCGACACCATGGACGCTCGACGAGGCGATTGCCGCCTATCGCAAGGGGCGCCGGATCAAGCGCCATCCCCTGTCGATTGCTCCTGCCGGCAAGCCCGATCAGGCGATGCTGGGCTTCATCCTCGGCGCAGGTGCCTTCACGCTCGGCATCGACAAGGGTCAGGATGCGCATCGCTGGGGTGCCTTTGACAGCCTGGCCGTCGCAGTGACGATCGTCTGGGGAATTGCTGGGACACTTGCGGGAAGCCGCCGCAATGCCTGGCGACAGGGGGCGGAGATGGAAATCCTGCTCGGGCCGGATCGCACACCGCTCCCGCATAGCGGCGAAGGCGATCCGAAGCGAAGACAGGTCCTGCTTGCTTCGACGCTCGAACGCTTCCCGGTCGGCATCAAGCCATTCGGCAATCACACGAGAGGGCTCAAGCTCGGCGTTCTGGACCAGGTCAAGCGGCGAACCACATTGCGCCTGCCTTTCATCCTGATGGGCACCAAGTTCGACGCCATGGAGCGTAAGGGGTTTTTCCAGTGCGCCGTCGAAAGCTTCCAGCTGACGCTTGCCGACGCTTTTATTCTCGATGGCGAGGCCTATCCCGGCGGGACCTTCGACGTGACCCAGGGCCCCGAGATCACCTTCGTCACCCCGTGATGGCGACGCTCGCAGACAGGATTGCCGAAACCACCGCTGCACCGGTCGATCCGGCGGTGAGTGAGTTTGCTGAGCGACTGGCGGAAGAGAGCGGCGCGCTGGCGGTGCTGTTCTACGGCTCGAACCTCAGGACCGGCTCGCTCGAAGGGGTGCTCGACTACTACGTCCTCTTGCCGGGCAAACAACGCGAGAAGATCTGGCCGCGGGTCAGCTATCGCGAGTGGGACCACGGTGGCGAGACGCTGCGCGCCAAGATCGCGACCATGTCGCTTCAAACCTTCGCGGAAGCCGCGCGCGGCGAATTGCTCGACACCACGATTTGGGCGCGTTTTGTCCAGCCCAGCGCGCTGGTATGGCAACGTGATGGAGCGGCCGGGGATGCCGTGCGGGAAGCGATCGGCGAGGCCGCCAAGACTGCGGCACGGCTTTCGATCGCCCTCGGGCCGGCAAGCGGGGCGGCGGAGGACTACTGGCGCGCCTTGTTCCGGGCGACCTACAAGGCGGAATTCAGGGTCGAGAAGCCGGGGCGCGAGGATTCGATCCTGTCCGTCAATGCCGACCATTTCGACGGATTGCTGCCATTGGCGCTCAACGCGCAGGGCATCCCTTATGAACGTGACGGCAATCGCCTTACGCCGCATCTGAGTGAAAGCGAGCGGTCGAAGGTCCAGGGCTGGTGGGGGAAACGCCAGCGGCTCGGCAAGCTCCTCAACGTAACCCGCCTGCTAAAGGCAAGTACCACTTTCGACGGCGCGGCGCGCTACGCCGCCTGGAAGGTCGAGCGCCACACCGGAGTTCCGGTCGAGCTCACTCCTTGGCGCGAAAAACACCCGGTGCTGGCCGCACCAGGCGTATTGTTTCGGGTCTGGAAAGAACGTGGGCGGCGCGGCGGATAGCCGCCCCGGCGATCACATGTATTTCATCGTGATGGCGATCGACTTGACGCCATCGCCCACGCTGAAAGCGGTTTTCTTGTAGTTCGGCTTGCCGAGGTTGAGGATGTTGATCGAGGGGTTGTTCGACATGCCTCCACCGTCTCTCGACAGGTCGGTCTTGCCATTGGCGTTGGTGTCGTGCCGCACCGCGATGCCATAGGTTCCAGCTGAGGGAACCGGCACGCAGACCGTCATCGTACCGGCGCGTGCCGGCAGTTCGATCCGGTTGATCCACTTGCCCTTTTCGAGCCAGTCGGACGAAGTGCCGCGATAGCTCTGGACTCGCAGCTTGCCATCGGAGCTCTTTACCCCATTGACGGTCACGCGCACGGCCGGGCCGCCGCCAGGAGCGCACTTGCTCATGTCGTGGCTGATTTTCTGGCGATACACGACCTGTGCGGCGGTGGGCACGGCAAGCGCCATCACGCCCGCCCCCAGCGCAGCCAAAGTCCATGCGATTGTCGTCACTTGCTTCATAGGTTCTGGGAGATCCTCTTGGCACAGTTCGCTCGGAAGCGCGCGCGGAGTTACACGCAAGCCCCCTGAATTCGCCACCCTTTTGTCAGGGCGAGGCTGAATTGCGGCTGAATTCGGCAAACTGCCACGGTTAAGCGTCACGTAACGCGCGCATCTGTGGATAGTCCGGCGAACGGCCGGGTCCTCTGGGGAAAAGGCCTGCTTGCGGGATTGTGGGTACGGGGCGCGAATCCTAGGTGCAAGATAGAGCGCGCTCCTTTCTGGACAGTGACTGGTGGACCTCGCATGGCGACCCCGCTGATATCTCCTTCAATCCTTTCGGCCGATTTTGCGCGGCTGGGCGAGGAAGTGCGCGCAATCGACGCGGCTGGAGCCGACTGGATTCATGTCGATGTGATGGACGGGCACTATGTCCCCAATATCACCATCGGTCCGGCGGTGGTGAAGGCGCTTCGCCCCCATACGAGCAAGCCTTTCGACGTCCATCTGATGATCTCTCCGGTCGACGCCTATCTGGAAGAATTCGCCGAGGCGGGCGCGGATATCATCACCATCCATCCCGAGGCGGGGCCGCACGCGCACCGCACGCTGCAGGCGATCCGGGCGCTCGGCAAGAAGGCTGGCGTAGTCCTCAATCCAGGCACTCCGGTCGAGGCGCTGGAATATCTGATCGACCTGGCCGACCTCGTATTGATCATGAGCGTCAATCCCGGCTTTGGCGGGCAGAGCTTCATCCATTCGCAGCTCGACAAGATCCGCAAGGTGCGCGCCATGATCGATGCGACCGGGCGCGAAATTCACCTTGAGGTCGATGGCGGGGTCAATGCGGACACCGCCAGGCTCTGCGTGGATGCGGGAGCTGATGTGCTCGTTGCCGGATCTGCCACCTTCAAGGGCGGCTCCGGCCAGTATGCAGCCAATATCGCCGCCTTGAGAGGAGGCGATTGATGGACACGCTCTTTGCCGACGCGGAAGGTGAACTCGATACGATCGACAATGATGGCGGCGCGGACGAGGTAAAGAGCGCGATCCCGCTGGCCAGAGAGGACCGGCAGCCGATCCTGAACGATCCAGTGCTTGTCCTGCCGGTGGATTCCACTCGAGCGTTGGCGCTTACGGATATCGTCGCGCCAGCCGCAGGTCCGGGAGAGCGCCTCATCCGCCTCGCCTATCGGCTTGGGGTGCCGGGATCGACGCTGGTTTCGCCCTTTCGCAAGCCCACCCGCTCGCGGCTATTGGCAACGGTCGAAAGCCCGCTGCTGGGCGACCGAGCGGCAGGGGTCGCCCTGCGCGCCGGGCATTTCCTGGTTCACGGGGTCAAGACCCCGATCGGGCAGATGGACTTCGAAAGTTCATCGCGCCTGTCGCCACCGTTCGAGCGGGTCATTCACGGCTTCAGCTGGCTCCGCGACCTAGGTTCGAGCGCGCCGCGCGAGCAGTGCATTGCGACTGCCGAGCGGATTTGCTCGGCCTGGCTGGCTGAGAACTCCAAGCCGGGGAAAGGTGCAGCCTGGACCGCCGAGTACGCGGGTCAGCGCTTGCTCGCCTGGCTGGTTAACGGGCCGCTTGTCCTCTCGGGCCAGGATGCCAAGCTCAAGCCGCGCCTGCTCGACGCGATCGATGCGACGGCACGCTGGCTCGATCGGAATGTTGCGAAGTCTTCCGACCAGTTGGGGCAGGTCGCTGGCTGGTGTGCGATCGCGGCAGCGGGGCTGTTGCTGCCCGATGGCAAGCCGCGCCGGCTTTATGGTGAGGCCGGGCTGATCCGTTCCTTGGGCGAGCTCGTCGCCGAGGACGGCGGCGTGCTGTCGCGCAGCCCGCTGGCTCAGATGGATGCGATCGCCCTGCTGGTCGACCTGCGCGCCTGCTACCAGGCCGTTGACCGCCAGATGCCGTCGGCCCTCGGTGTCATGCTCGAATTGCTCGTGCCGCCCCTGCTCACGATCCGCCATGGCGACGGCGGCCTCGGTAGCTGGCAAGGTTCGAGCGCGACCAGCGCAGATCGGCTGTCGGCCCTGATCGAGGCAAGCGGCGTCCGCACCCGCCCGCTTAAGGATGTGCGCGAATGGGGCTTCCAGCGCCTCGGTGGCGGGCAGACCACGGTGCTGATGGACGCTGCGCCCCCACCCAAGCCGCGCCATGCGCGCTGGGGCTGCGCCTCGACACTGGCATTCGAAATGTCCGAGGGCGCGCATCGCCTGATCGTCAACTGTGGCGGCTCGGCGCTCGCGGGTGGACAGGTTCCGGCGCGAATCGAGCAGGGGCTGCGTGCGACTGCGGCGCATTCGACGCTGGTACTCGACAATGTGAATTCGACCGCCGTGCTGCTCCATGGGCAGCTCGGCAAGGGGGTTGAGCAGGTCGAGGTCGAGCGCCGGGTGATGAAGCAGCAGGGCGGCGAGGCGACGCGGGTCGAAGCGAGCCACGATGGCTATGCGGCGCGCTTTGGCCTCACCCATAACCGCATTCTGATGCTGCGCGCCGATGGCGAGGAGCTTCGCGGCGAGGACCTGCTGGTGCCGAAGAACCAGAAGGGTAAGCGCGGCAAGATCGACTTCGCGATCCGTTTCCATCTCGGCCCGCGCGTCGAGGCGCGGTTGGCGGAAGATCGCCGGGGCGCGAGCCTGTTGCTACCCAATGGCAGCCTGTGGCAGTTCCGCATGGGCGGCGATGACGGCACGGCGCGCGTCGCACTAGAAGAAAGCCTGTGGGTCGATGGTGAAGGGAGGCCGCACCCCATCCAGCAGGTGGTAATCCAGGGCATGGCGCAACGCAGCGGGGGGCAATTCTCCTGGCTGCTCAAGAAAATGGGATAGTTTCCATCGATGACTGACGTGACGATCAAGCGGGCACTGCTGTCGGTGTCCGACAAGAGCGGAATGGTTGAGCTGGGCAAGGCGCTCGCCGCGCGTAATGTCGAACTGGTTTCGACCGGCGGTACCGCCAAGGCGCTGCGCGATGTGGGGCTGGCGGTGAAGGATATCTCCGAGCTTACCGGCTTCCCCGAGATGATGGACGGGCGGGTCAAGACGCTCCACCCCAAGGTGCATGGTGGGCTGCTCGCGGTGCGCGACAATGCCGAGCATGCGCAGGCGATGACAGATCACGCCATCGGCGCGATCGACCTCGTGGTGGTCAATCTCTACCCCTTTGAGGCAACCGTCATGCGCGGAGCCGAGCGCGACGAGATCATCGAGAACATCGACATTGGCGGACCCAGTATGGTCCGTTCATCAGCAAAGAATCACCAATATGTCACCATCGTGACCGATCCTGCCGACTACGAGACGTTGCTCGGCGAGCTCGACAGAGGCAACGGTGCAACCACGCTCGATTTCCGCAAGAAGATGGCCGCCAAGGCGTTTGCGGCGACCGCCGCCTATGACTCGATGATCAGCCAGTGGTTCGCCTTTGCCGACCAGGGCCAGATGTTTCCCGGCATGCTGGCGGTCAACGGCAAGGCCCCGACCGTACTGCGCTATGGCGAAAACCCGCACCAGCAGGCCGCACTCTACACGCCGGTCGGTCCGCACGGACGGGGCATTGCGCAAGCCGAGCAACTCCAGGGCAAGGAGCTCAGCTACAACAATTACAACGATGCCGATGCCGCGCTCGAGCTGTGCGCCGAATTCCGTGTCGGCGATCCGGCGGTCGTTATCGTCAAGCACGCCAATCCGTGCGGTGTGGCGCAGGCCGGCTCGATGCGCGAGGCGTGGGAAGCCGCGCTGCAATGCGACAGCGTTTCGGCCTTTGGCGGGATAGTTGCGGTCAATCGCGAGCTGGACGGTGCGACGGCAGAAGCAATCGCGCAGATCTTCACCGAAGTCGTGATCGCACCTTCGGTGTCTGACGAAGCGCGCGAGGTGTTTGCTGCCAAGAAGAACCTGCGCCTGCTCACAGTCGGCGAACTGCCCGACCCGCGCCGCGGCGGGCTTGCGGTCAAACCAATCACCGGCGGGCTGCTGGTGCAGACGCGCGACAACGGTGCAATCTCCGAAGCCGACCTCAAGGTCGTCACCGAGCGCGCGCCGACCGAACAGGAGCTCAAGGACTGCTTCTTCGCCTGGGCCGTGGCGCGCCATGTCAAATCGAACGCGATCGTCTATGCCAAGGATGGGGCGACGGCAGGGATCGGTGCAGGCCAGATGAACCGGCGCGACTCTTCGCGCATCGCGGCGATGAAGGCGGCAGAGGCGGCGGAGAAATACGAGTGGGCCCAGCCCAAGACGGTCGGCAGTGCGGTCGCCTCCGATGCCTTCTTCCCCTTCGCCGACGGGTTGCTCGCCGCCGCCGAGGCTGGCGCAACCGCGGTGATCCAGCCGGGCGGCTCGATCCGCGATGACGAGGTGATCGAAGCGGCCAACAAGGCCGGGCTTGCCATGGTCTTCACCGGGATGCGCCACTTCAGGCATTGATCGGTGTGTGCGATAGCTCGCTAGCGCGGTCGCCCTTGCGGCGCGATGCGCCGGAATTGCGATCAGACGAATTGAATTGGCTGCGATGTAACCAATCTCTCTCGTCAGCCGAATGAACATCCGACAACCGCCGCGTTCACCAAACGCTAAGTGCTCGTTCCTATAAGGGCCGGCACAGCACAACGAACGCAGAGACAAGAGACATCCGCCATGGGCCTGTTCAAACCCGACCTCTATCGCAATTTCGCCATCGGTTTTCTGGTGGGGGCGCTCGCGGTCGGTGCGACATCGGCACAGGACTGGAGCGCCGAACTCGCCAGCCCTGCGCATGCCACCACGGCGGAGGCTGACCGCGCTGCCGAATGAGGCGCGCGCTCCCCATCATCGCAGCCATCGGGCTGGCTCTCGCCGGATGCCAGCAACCGGCGGTCGCTTCCGAAAAGATCGTTGAAGCTCCCGCAGCCACTCGGGTCGCCAAGGAAGCCCCCGGCCTCAAGGTCGCGGTCTTTGCCGGAGGTTGCTTCTGGGGCGTCGAGGGCGTGTTCAGCCATGTGAAGGGCGTGAAGAGCGCCGTCTCTGGCTATCACGGCGGCAATGCCGCGACCGCCACCTATCGCCAGACGAATACCGGCGTGACCGGCCATGCCGAAGCGGTGCGGATTACCTACGATCCAGAGATTGTCCGCTACGACCAGTTGCTGCAGATCTTCTTTTCGGTGGTCGCCGATCCCACGCTCAGGAACCGCCAGGGCCCGGATGTCGGGCCGCAATATCGCGCGGCGCTGGTGCCGCTCGGGAAAGAGCAGCGCGCCGTCGCCTCGGCCTATCTCAAGCAGATGCAGGCGAGCGGCGCATGGAAAAAGCCGATCGTGACCGAGATCGAAAGTTACCGCAAATTCTACCCGGCCGAGGACTATCACCAGGACTTCATGGCTCGCAATCCGCGCCACGGCTATATCGTGCGCTGGGATAAGCCCAAGGTCGCCGGGCTCAAGTCGCTCTACCCCGAGCACTTCCGGTCCAGCTTCCTGCGCGATCACAAGTAGCGCAATCGCGTCACAGCGCCTATATCGGGGCGCATGGCACAAGCACAAACCAAGGCGCATGACCACGCCCACCACGAGCATTCCGGACGCAAGCTGATCGATGCTGCGCGCGACGCGCTGACCAAGGCGGGCGAGCAATGGACCGGCATGCGCGAATCCGTTTTCGCCGAACTGGCCCAGCACGAGCGGCCGGTGTCCGCCTACGATATCGCCGACAACCTGTCGCGTAGCCGCGGCAAGCGCGTGGCGCCCAACAGCGTCTACCGCATCCTCGACCTGTTCGTGACCAATAATCTCGCACTGAGGGTCGAGAGCGCCAACGCTTTCCTCGCCAACACCCACCCGGGCTGCGAGCACGACTGCATCTTTCTCGTCTGCGACGAATGCGGCGAGGCGACCCACGTCGATGACGACGAGGTCAGCCAGACCGTACGTCGAATTGCAGGCGACCACAGCTTCAAGGCTGAGCGCCCCGTGATCGAAATCCGCGGGCTGTGCAGGGCATGCGCAGAATGATCTTGGCGCCGAACCGTGCATTTTCGTCGATAAGCCGTTCATCGACAGTATGGGTTTTGGAGTGTAAGGCGCTGATCCCATGAGCACTCCCCCAAAGACACCGCTGCTCGATACGGTCGACACACCCGCCGATCTGCGCAAGCTCGACCGGAGCCAGTTGCGGCAATTGGCCGATGAACTGCGCGCCGAGATGATCGATGCCGTCGGCCAGACTGGCGGCCACCTGGGCTCGGGTCTGGGCGTGGTCGAACTGACCACCGCGATCCACTATGTGTTCGATACGCCCGATGACAAGCTGGTCTGGGACGTCGGGCATCAATGCTATCCGCACAAGATACTGACCGGACGACGTGACCGGATTCGTACGCTGCGACAGGGCGGTGGCCTCTCAGGCTTCACCAAGCGGAGCGAAAGCGAGTACGACCCCTTCGGCGCGGCCCACAGTTCGACTTCGATCTCCGCCGCGCTCGGCTTCGCCATGGCGAACAAGATGCAGGGCAAGCCCGGCCGCGGGATCGCGGTGATCGGCGATGGCGCCATGAGCGCCGGCATGGCCTATGAGGCGATGAACAATGCCGAACAGGCCGGCAACAGGCTGGTGGTCATCCTCAATGACAACGACATGTCGATTGCCCCGCCGGTCGGTGGGCTTTCGGCCTATCTCGCGCGTACTGTGTCCTCGAGCGAGTATCTGCACCTGCGCCACCTCGCCTCGCGCATTTCGAAGAAGCTCAGCCGCCGCGTGTGGAGCGGGCTCGAGAAGGCCGAGGAATACGCCCGCGGCATGGTCACGGGCGGTACCTTGTTCGAGGAGTTGGGGTTCTACTACGTCGGCCCGATCGACGGTCACAATCTCGACCATTTGATCCCGGTGCTCGAAAACGTGCGCGACAGCGAGGATGGCCCGGTGCTGATCCATGTTGTGACCAAGAAGGGCAAGGGTTACGCTCCTGCCGAGAACAGCGCGGACAAGTATCACGGCGTCGCGAAGTTCGATGTCATTACCGGCGAACAGAAGAAGTCGAGCGGCGGCCCGCCCGCCTACCAGAACGTGTTCGGCGATACGCTGGCGAAACTCGCCGACACCGACCCGCGCATCTGCGCCATCACCGCAGCCATGCCGAGCGGCACTGGCGTCGACCGGTTTGCCAAGGCGCACCCGGATCGCGCCTTCGATGTTGGCATTGCCGAACAGCATGGTGTCACCTTTGCTGCGGGTCTTGCCGCGCAAGGCATGCGCCCGTTTGCGGCAATCTATTCGACTTTCTTGCAGCGCGCCTACGACCAGGTGGTCCACGACGTGGCGATCCAGAACCTGCCGGTGCGCTTTGCGATCGACCGCGCCGGTCTGGTCGGCGCTGACGGCTGCACCCATGCCGGCAGCTTCGACATCACCTATCTTGCCACGCTGCCCAACATGGTGGTGATGGCGGCAGCGGACGAAGCCGAACTGGTCCATATGACCTATACCGCGGCCGAGTATGACGATGGCCCGATCGCCTTCCGCTATCCGCGTGGAGCGGGGATTGGGTTGGATCTTCCCGAGACTCCGCAGAAGCTCGAGATCGGCAAGGGCCGGATTGTCCGAGAAGGCACCAAGGTAGCGATCCTGTCGCTTGGTGCGCGTCTCGAGGAGGCGCGGAAGGCTGCCGACTTGCTAGAGGCCAAGGGGCTGTCGACAACGGTCGCCGATTTGCGCTTCGCCAAGCCGCTCGACACCGACTTGATCGAGAAGCTCTTGCGCAGTCACGAGGTGGTGGTGACGGTCGAGGAAGGCGCCGTGGGCGGCCTCGGCGCGCATGTGCTTACCTTCGCGAGCGACGAGGGCCTGACCGATGCCGGGCTCAAGATCCGCACCATGCGCTTGCCTGACATCTACCAGGACCATGACGATCCGATGAAGCAATATGACGAGGCCGGTCTCAATGCGCCGCATATCGTCGACACCGTGCTCAAGGCACTGCGGCACAATTCGGCCAGCGAAAACGAACGCGTGGAAGAGGTGCGGGCCTGAGCGACGGGCACGTGCACAGGGCTGGGCGTTTGCTCCAGACAGTTATCGGCACGGTCGCGGTCGCCTATATCGCGATCCTGCTGACGCTTACGGTCTTCCAGCGGTTCTTCATCTATCCCGCCCTCAAGGGCGAGGGGCGCGATGTCCCCGGATTCGAACAGGTGCTCTACCCCACTGCTGACGGGCTTGACCTCATGGCGGGCTACAAGCCTGCTGGCGACGGCAAGCCGACCATTGTCTACTTTCATGGCAACGGTGCCGACTGGCAAAGTTCGGTCGTCGCAACCGACCGATTGACGCCCGCAGGCTATGGTGTGTTCGCGGCTGAGTATCGCGGCTATCGCGGCAATCCAGGGAGCCCCAGCGAAGATGGCCTCTACGCCGATGGCCGGGCAGCGCTGACATGGCTCAAGCAGCGCGGCGTAGCCGGAGGCGACATCGTATTGGTCGGAAACTCGATCGGCAGCGGCGTCGCTTCGCAACTCGCCACGGAATTCGATCCGCGCGCGCTGGTGTTGATCTCTCCCTTTGCCAGCCTGCCGCAGATCGCGGGCGAGAAGCTATGGTGGCTGCCGGTCCGTGCGGTCTTGCGCGACCAGTTCGACAACAAGGCGAAGATCGGCGAGATAGCAGCGCCGATCCTGCTCCTCCATGGCGATGCCGATACGCTGATCCCCGATCATCATTCACGCGAACTCGCCGCGATGAACTCGGCTGCGCGACTGGTCATTTTCCCCAATGCGGGACATGAACTGGCGTGGCATGATGCCGCTGAGCGCGAAATGCTCGCATTCCTGGAGGAACTCGATGCTCAAGATCGAAACCGCTGATCACGTCACCACGCTCACTCTCAATCGTCCCGACACGATGAATCCCCTTGGCGCCAAGGGCGATGGCGATGCCTTTGCCGCGGCCTGCGATGCGATCAACCTTGACCTGGACGTGCGCTGCGTGATCCTCACCGGCGCCGGTCGCGCCTTCAGCGCAGGCGGCGATATCAAGGCAATGAAGGAGCGGAGCGGGACCTTCGGCGGCAACGCGCCCGAGATCTCCGACGGTTATCGCAACAATATCCACAAGGTGTTGCGCTCTCTCTATGGCCTGCGCGTTCCGCTGATCGCGGCGGTCAACGGGCCGGCGATCGGGCTGGGTTGTGACATTGCCTGCCTCGGCGACATTCGCATATCCAGCGACAAGGCGAAGTTCGGCGTCACCTTCCTCAAGCTCGGCATCATCCCGGGCGATGGCGGGACCTGGATCCTGCCGCGCATCATCGGCGAGGCGCGCGCGGCGGAGCTATTCTACACCGGCGATGTGATCGACGCCGCGACCGCGCTGGACTGGGGTCTGGTCAGCCGCGTGGTCGAACACGACCGCCTGATGGATGAGGCGCGCGCGCTTGCAACCAAGGTCGCTGCCATGCCTCCGCACGCGCTCCGCCATGCCAAGAATTTGATGCGACAGGGCCGCTCGGTCACCTATGACACAGCGCTTGAGATGGCCGCCAACACCCAGGCGCTGATGCACCTAACAGGAGACCACATGGAGGGCATCGACGCCCTGCTCGAGAAGCGCGCAGCCGTTTTCAAGGGTGATTGACGAAGCCGGTTCTGTCTCGACGACCGGGGCTTCGGCGGGCGCAGCTGGCTCGACATTCGTGGCAGGCGGGATTTCGAAAACTTGGACAGGCGCGCTTTCTGCGGGGTTGGCCTCTCCATCCGATACGACCGGGGCGTTTTCCTCGACCGGCGCACCGGCCTGGAACGGGGTGGTTGCCGTGGCAGACGGCGCCAGCCCATATTCGTCAGGGAACAGCGCCTCGAGGCTGCAATCGCGCGGCGGCGGGCGGTTCTTGAGCGCGGCAATTTCCGCTTCGCGCTGGCACAGATAGGTTTCGCGCATCGAGGAATAGGGATCGACGCTGTCGTTGATCTTCTGCAGTTTTTCGTCGAACTCGATCCGGAATTCGAGCGAGTTCACCGTGTAAGCCGGAATCCCGTAATATGGCGTGTTGAACGGCGCACCGACCGCGAAAGGGAGGACCGCCTGGTCGATCCCGCTGCCAAGGACATCGCGTAGCGTCGTCGCCCCGACCAGCGGGAGGACGAGGAAGGGGCCAGGACCGACGCCGTAATAACCAAGCGTGTTGGCAAAGCCGTTGCGACGATAGGGCAGGTTGAACGGCTCCTTCTTCGCCACATCGATCAGGCCCGCGACGCCGATGGTCGAGTTGATGGTGAACCGGCCGAGCGTCTCGGCAGCCTTGCCGGGCTTCAGCTGGAGCATGTAATTGAGAAAATTCACCGGCTCGAGCAGATTGCGCAGGAAGTTCCTCAGGCCCCGGCGGAGGGGTTTGGGCAGTTCTTCCTCATAGGCATCGGCAAGCGGCGCGACGAGCGCCTGGTCGACGTTCTGGGTGAGCTCGAAGCTCTTGAGATTGATGTCCTCGAGCGGGTCGCCCGGCGGAGGCGGAGCGTCGCCTGTAACCACGATTGCGCCCTCGACCGGTGCTTCGGCCTGCGTGCCAGCCGGCGGGTCTCCGGTGCCGTACTCTTCGCCTCCCTGGGTATCAGCCGCTGTTTCGTCCGACTGATAGAAGATCGGCTGTTCGACCGGGAATTCCGGCGCTGTCGGGAGGGGGGAAGACAACAAGACAATGGAGGCAAGCGGCAGGCCCATTTCAACTCCTTACACCCCCACTGGCTTCATGCCCTTTCAAACTCCCCTATACAATCAGTTAGTTGGAAATTTACCCAAGCCATCGCCAGATGCCTGCCGGGACCCCTGCAGCATGAATATGTGCGAAGGTAAACAGCAGCCAAACGACGATTCCCGCAGCACACCATTTCATGCCGACCGTAAAAAGCTTGCCCCAGCGTGGCCAGTAACTGGTCTTCGATTCCCATTCGGCCCAGGCTTCGCCCATCAAGGCTTCCTTCTTGCGGTCCTGCAGATGCGCACCGACCAGCGCGAGGATTCTCATCGCCACCGCGGTGATGACGCTCCGCAGGCTCCAGAACAGGATGACATGCGTCAGTGCCCACAGGCCGAAGCCCCACATCATCGGATGGCGGGTGACGAGGAAGACCCCGCGAGGCTCCTTGCGCGCCTGCGCCTCCGCCCCCGGGGCGGGCATGGCGGGATTGCCCGCGAATGATCCTGCGAAGAGGACCATCGCCGGCAACGTCAGGATCGTGGCGGCCATCCATCCCGCCTCGCCCGATCCGCCGAGATCCACTGCGGGCGCAGCCTTGTAGGCGAGATAGACCCACGCCAGCGCGGCAAAGCTGACGAGCGAGTAGAGCGCGGGGAACAACTTCTCGCCCACGACGCCGACAAGCGGAGCGCGCAAGGGATGCGACATCGCGAAATGCAGCCCGACAAACGTGATATTTGCCGCGACGAGTTCGATCAACGCGTTATTCATGGCCCCACCTCCCGTTGCGGCAAGTTGGCCACAAGATCGGGCTTATCGCAAGACCCTACCAGTCGTACGCCTTGGGCAGTTCGCTTTCGTCCAGATCTCGATAGCGCTCGCGCAGCCGCGTCTGATGATTGTCGAGCGGTTGTTCGATCCCCTCGATGAAGACCCGCACCGGCGCGGTCGAGACCTCGAGCGGATCGCCATCCCACACCACCAGGTCCCCTACAGCCCCGGGCTTGAGCACGCCGAACTTGCCGCGCTGGCCGGCGATTTCCGCGGGGATGGAAGTGATCGCAGCCAGTGCCTGCCCCCAGCTCAAACCGCTGGCCCCTGGAACCTTGGTCAAAGCCACGAGATTGCCTGCGAACTGCGCGAGGCTGCGCGGCTGCGAATTGGTCGAGCCGGAGAGGCGCCCGATCGCAACCTTGACGCCGGCCCTTGTCATGCGACCGACATTGCTCTGGGTAGCGGCGAGTTCTTCGAAAGTGACGGGCAGGTCGTCGAGAGCATCGGCGATTACCGGGACGCCGGCGGCCGCAATCTCGTCGGCGGCGAGCCAGCCCTCGCTGGCGCCAACGAGGACCATGTCGAGCTGCGGAAACTCGCGCTTGAAATCGAGCATCGCGCGAATGTCGAGCGCGCTTTCAACTTCGACGAACATCTTCTGCCGCCCGGTGACAAGCGGCCCCAGCGCCTCGGCGTCGGCGGCAGTGAGCAGGTTGTCCTCGCCGCTCCACCTGCCGGCGAGGAAGTCGCGCGCCTCGCGCA
Organism: Altererythrobacter sp. CAU 1644; assembly: GCF_029623755.1. Lineage (NCBI taxonomy): Bacteria > Pseudomonadati > Pseudomonadota > Alphaproteobacteria > Sphingomonadales > Erythrobacteraceae > Altererythrobacter > Altererythrobacter arenosus. Next base: position 1,141,389 of record NZ_CP121106.1, on the reverse strand, counting down.
GGGCATTACGCAATTCGACATAGGCAGCGGCGCGTCCGCCGCCCGCGCTCTTGGCCCCGCCTTCGCCCATCTCCACCAATTGCAGCACACGCGCCTGCTGGACCGGATCGGGATCGGCGCCGAGATCGATCACCGCACCCTGGCCCGCGAACAGTGACCCGCCATGGCTGGGGACGACGATGGCCCGCGTCAGTCCCGCGGCGCGGCTCACCATGACATGCTGCGAAGCCGAATTGACGGCGGGCGCGATGTCGAGCGCAGCGTTGAAACGCGATTTGCTGGCCGACTTGTCGTTGCTCTCGCTGACCGCCCCAACGTCGTAAAGCCCGAGGTCGGTAGCGGCCGCGACGAGACCCGGCGTGACCCAGGCGCCACTGCCGTCGATCACGATGCCGGACGGGACGGCGGGCATGTCCCGTGCGGGCCCGGCAAAGACCACTTTGCCGGAACGGATGACGACCGCGCCCTGCGCGATCGGCTCGGAGCCGTCTCCCGTCGCCACAGTAACGCCGGTAATGGCAACATCCTGCGCGGCGGCTGGGGCGGCGAATGCCAGCGCCGAGGTTGCGGCGAGAATCAGGGCGCGCTTCATTTCACGTCTCCTTCGCCGGGCTGGCCGAGCTCGAAATCGCTGACCGGCCGCCGCTTTCGATCAAGCGCATCATACATCAAGGCGCCATCGATCCAGACCTTCTCGGGGCGCGAGTAGACCGACAGCGGGTCGCCATTCCACAGCACCACATCGGCCATCTTGCCCTGCTCGAGGCTGCCGGTCATCTCGGCGATACCCATCGCCTTGGCGGCGTTGAGGGTGATCCAGGCGATCACATCGCCGTCAGCGATGTCGATCCCCATCCGCCTGCCTGCAGCCTGTGCCTTTGCGGCCTCCTGGTTGAGGCGCTGGATGCCGTTTTCGTCGTCCGAGTGGATTACGACGCAGGCCCCCTGGTTGTGGATCAGAGCGGCGTTCTCGGGAATGCCGTCGTAACTTTCCATCTTGAAGCCGTACCAGTCGGCCCACACTGCGCTGCAGGCGCCGTGTCCGCGCAGCAGATCGCCGATCTTGTAGCTCTCGATGGCGTGGTGAAAGGCTGAAACCCGGTATCCCATCTCCTTCGCCATATCCATCACGAGCGCCATCTCGTCGGCGCGATAGCAATGGTTGTGGACGAGGATCTCTCCATCGAGGACTCCGGCCAGCGTTTCCTTGCCGAGGTCGCGCTTGCGATCATCGTCTTGGGCATAAGCTTTCGCCTCGAGCCAGGTCTGCCGGTTGACCGCGAAGTTGCCCATGCGGGTCGACGGCTTGCGCCCCTTGCCGCCGTAGACGCGCTTCGGATTCTCGCCGCAGGCCATCTTGAATCCATGCGGCGCGCCGGGAAACTTCATCCCCTGGACAGTACGGCTCGGCACGTTCTTGAGCGTCACCGTGCGGCCGCCCATCAGGTTGGCCGAGCCCGGCAGGATCTGGAGCGAAGTGATGCCGCCATTGGCAAGCGCCCGGCTGAAGCCCGGGTCCTGCGGCCAGACCGAATGCTCTGCCCAGACATCGGGCGTGGTCGGCGCGGTCGCCTCATTGCCATCGGAATGCGCATCGACCGATGGTGTCGGGTAGTCCCCCAGGTGCGAATGGATGTCGATGATGCCGGGGGTGACGAACTTTCCCGTCCCGTCGAAGACTGCGATGTCGGCAGGGATCGGCGTGTCCGGCCCGCCGATCGACTGGATCGTTCCGCCGCTGAAGAACACCACGCCATTGTCGATCCGCCTGCCGGTGCCATCGTAGATCGTCGCACCGACCAGTGCAGTCGGTTGACCCGGATAGGGCTTGTAGGTCGATGGAAACGGCGCCTCGCCTTCTGACGCGGGCTGCGCATTTGCCGAGGCGCTCTTGACCTCGGCGTCAACGCCTTTGCCGGTCGAACATGCCGCGAGCGCGATTGCCAGCGCTGCGATGGGAAGGGATCGGATGGGGAGGGACATGCGTGCTCCGGTCTGTGGTGCTGAAAAGAAAAGGGCGCGGGGATCAACCCGCGCCCTTCGCTAGCCTTGGATCAGCCTTGTGGCTTGGTGGCCGGATGGATCCCCCCGGCCTGTGGTTCGCCCAACTCGGCGTGGCCGAGCAGTTCATGATCGATGTCTTCATCCTTGAGCGTGTCGAGGTGCATCAGCTTCTTGATCAGCGGGCTGATCACGATGACGCCGACGCCGACGCCAACCGCGATCCAGCCGATCTGGTTGTAGACCGCCAAGACGGTTTCCTTCGACGCGCCTTCGCCCGAAGCCGCCTCCGAACCGGTCGCGGCGGCGATCAGGCCGGCAACGAAATTGCCGGTTGCCGAAGCGAAGAACCAGGTACCCATGATGAGCGAGGCCATATGGGCCGGAGCGAGCCGGTTCATCGCCGAAAGGCCGACCGGGCTGAGGCACAGCTCGCCGGTGGTGTGGAGCAGGTAGATCAGAAACACGAAGATGACCGGGGTCATGTTCGCCATCCCGACCGAATTGGCCCCGATCACCAGAACCAGGAAACCTGCGCCGAGCTGGATCATCGCCAGGCCAAACTTGGCGGGCGTGGACGGTTCCAGCCCCTTCTTGCCCAGCCAGGTCCACAGACCGGCAAACAGGGGCGCCAGCGCGATGATGTAGATCGGGTTGATCGACTGGAAGATCGAAGCCGACACGCCCTGGCGGTCGACATAGCGATCGGTGAAGAGGTTGAGCGAGGAGCCCGCCTGTTCGAACAGCGCCCAGAACAGGATTGAACCGATGATCAGGAACATCGCGGCGAAGATCCGGTCGCGGTCGTGCCCGCCGATCTTGATCGCCTCCCAGATCACATAGGCCACCAGCGCAAGGCCGAAGACGCCGAGGATCGATCCGACCACGGCCTGGTTCTGCACCAGCCACCAGGTCACGGCGACTGCGGCGAAGCCGACGATGTAGAGAAACCACTCGAACTTCATGCCCATATAGGGTGCTTCGAGCTTCTCGGGCACCGAGCTTTCGCCCTTGCCCATCAACAGCGGCTTGAACACGATAAATACGACCAGGCCGAGCAGCATGCCGATACCGGCAGCACCGAAGCCGTAGGCCCAGCCATAGGTCTGGCCGAGGTAGCCGGCGATGATCGTGCCGACTGCGGCGCCGACGTTAATTCCCATATAGAAAATGGTATAGGCACCGTCGCGGCGCACATCGGTGCGCGGGTAGAGCTGGCCGACGATGACCGAGATGTTCGCCTTGAGGAAGCCCGAGCCGACGATGATGAAGGCAAGGGCGGCCCAGAAGACATTGATCATCGGGTTGGCCGTGTGGCCGGCACCCGCATCGCCTTCGAAGGCCATCAGGAAGTGGCCGATGGTCAGGAGCACTGCACCGAACAGCACCGCCTTGCGCTGGCCGAGGTATTTGTCGGCCAGATAGCCGCCCAGCACCGGAGCAATATAGACCAGCGCGGTATAGGCGCCGTAGATGACCGAGGCCTTCTCGTCATTGTAGAGCCAGTGCTGCGTCAGGTAGAAGATCAGCAGCGCGCGCATGCCGTAATATGAGAAGCGCTCCCACATTTCGGCGAAGAATAGGACGAACAACCCCTTCGGATGTCCGGCGAATTCGGCTTTGGACGAGGTTACGATCGTCGCGCCGCCGATCAGCAGCAGCACGAGGAAGGATGCCGCGCAGGCGACAATGATCTCTTCAAGGGTCACGAGTGGACTCTCCCTGGTAGTTTCTTTGTGCGGGAGGCGACCGCCCGCTTATCGACGCGCACCCTAGCGCCTCTTTCGCCTAAGTGAAGCCTTAGTTTCAGTCGTAACCTGTTGCATTTGCCGCAAGGGGAACTTGACGCGCACTGGTGTATTATGGCACTGATGCACCTTGAGCGAGGGAAGACAATGAGCAGACCGGTCTATTTGAAGCTGCGCGACCAGATTGCAGCGTCAATCATCGAGGGTATCTATCCCGAAGGCGAAATGCTGCCGTCGGTTCGCGCCCTGGCAGCTGAGCAGGGTGCCAATCCGCTGACAGTGGCGAAAGCCTACCAGCAATTCCAAAACGATGGGCTGGTCGAAGTGCAGCGCGGAGTCGGCATGTACGTGGTCAAGGGCGCTGCCGAACAGCTCAGGGCGCGCGAGCGCGAGCATTTCCTCAAGCGGGAATGGCCTGAAGTCCGCGCGCGGATGGACCGGTTGGGAATCGATCTCTCGCAACTCGTTGAAAAAACGATTTAATCCCCGAAACTGGAGCGTAATTACAATTTTACGCAGATTCGGGCCGTCGAATATTGCGATCTTCGGGCTGCTCTGGCACCATGCACTTTCTGAATTGGGCGGCTAACGGGTCGGGCAGCTCAATGTAACCCGCGGGCGTTGCTCGCGAAATCGGTCGAGCTGAGGTGGTGGCCGGCCGGGAGAGTGGCATGATCAGATCCGAATTGCTTCAGGCACTTCACAAGGACAATCCCGAATTACGCGCGGAAGAAGTCGAACAGGTGGTCGACATCTTCTTCGAGGAAATCGCCCAGCGACTGGCCGAGGGTGGTCGCGTGGAACTGCGCGGTTTCGGCGCCTTCTCCACGCGTGAGCGCGAGGCGCGCTCGGGCCGAAATCCTCGCACCGGGGAAACGGTCGATGTCCCGGCCAAGCGGGTACCATATTTCAAGGCGGGCAAGGAAATGCGCCGCCGCCTCAACGAGAACTAGGCCACGCCTGCAGGCAGGCGTCGAATTCAGGCTAGGACGGTCAGCCGCGATTGCGGAGCGCGTGTCGGCCCGCTAGAGGCTCGGCCCGAGCGGGTGTGGCGGAATGGTAGACGCCGGGGACTTAAAATCCCCTGATCCTATAGATCGTGTGGGTTCGAGTCCCACCACCCGCACCATCGCAGCGGAACGATCCTCGGCGGAGTTCCACCAAACCCGCATCCCTATGCCAGTATAGATCAGCGCGATTACTTGCCGCGCTGCGCCCTATTACAACAATAAGGCGCCCGTTATCTCCGCCTTAACCCCTAGGTCTATAGAGCGAGCTAGTTAAGTATCGCAGCGTAAACAAAATGGGTCGGCTGCAATGAGCCGCGCTGCCAGGGGATTGCAGGAATGGACTACGCGGCGGCTCGCCCGAATAGTGCAAGCGATGATCCGGATGTGGCGGAAGAACGCGGCTCCCCGCGCTTCACCCTCCTGATCCGCGCTGCCAAGCTGGTCTGCACCAAAGGCGAATTCATCTGTGTCATAAGGGATGTATCGGCGACCGGCGTCAGCCTCCGCCTGTTCCACGACCTGCCCGATTGCGAGCATGTCAGCCTGGAACTGCAGAGCGGGCAGACCTATGAGATGCGGCGCGTGTGGTCGCGGACCCGCGAGGCGGGCTTCGAGTTCGAGTTCGCGGTCGATGTCGACAAGCTGGTGGCCGAAGTCGGGCAATACCCTAAACGGCCCGTACGTCTGATGATCGAGTTTCCGATCACCATTTCCGCAGGACTGACGCGCCAACTGGCGACGATCAGGAATGTTTCGCAACAGGGCGCCCGGATCGAGTGCGACGCTCTTTTCGCCATCGACCAGAGCGTCCGTATCGGCGGCGACGCCCTGCCCGAAGTGCGCGCCAAGGTCCGCTGGCGCAAGCTGCGCGAGTATGGCGTGGTGTTCGACGATACCTTCAGCCTGGCCGATCTTGCCCGGCTGGCAGCGCATCTCCAATACCCAAGCCTGCTATCGGAAAAGCCTGCTGCACGCGCCTAAACGACGCATTTTCAGGCGATTCAGCGCGGATGTTTACGATCCGCTAACCAATTTCCTTCACTCCCGGACAGGTAATTCCAAACGGGGGGCCGGATGGCACAGGAAAAGGGCGATTTCGGCGGAGTCATCGACGTTGATGTCGCGATCATCGGCGCGGGACCGGCAGGGCTTACGGCCGGTTATTTGCTGACCAAGCAAGGCAAGTCGGTCGCCATCATCGAGAAGGATGAGACTTATGTCGGCGGTATAAGCCGCACGGTCGAGCACGAGGGCTATCGCTTCGACATCGGCGGCCATCGGTTCTTCTCAAAGTCGCAGCAGGTCGTCGACCTGTGGAACGAGATCCTGCCCGACGACTTCATCCAGCGCCCGCGCATGAGCCGCATCTATTACGAGGGCAAGTTCTACAGCTATCCGCTGCGCGCCTTCGAAGCGCTGTGGAACCTGGGCGTCTGGCGCTCGGCGCTCTGCATGCTTTCCTACCTGCGCTACAAACTGTTCCCGATTGGCGAGGTGAAGAGCTTCGAGGACTGGACCACCAACCAGTTCGGCGAGAAGCTCTATTCGATCTTCTTCAAGACTTACACCGAGAAGGTGTGGGGCATGCCCTGCAACGAGATGAGCGCCGACTGGGCGGCGCAGCGGATCAAGGGGCTGAGCCTGTGGGGCGCGGTCACCGACGGTCTCAAGCGCAGCCTCGGCCTCAACAAGAAGCCGAATGACGGGCAGGCCGTTAAGACGCTGCTCGAAACCTTCCGCTACCCGCGGCTTGGTCCGGGCATGATGTGGGAAGCCGCGCGCGACAACATTCTCGCGACCGGCAGGGGCCGGCTGCTGATGGGCCATGCCCTCGGTCAACTCGCTCATGTCGATTCCGGCGATGGCCAAGGTAGCTGGTCGATGACTACCGAAAGTGTCGCTGGCGCGGCGCAGATCCGCGCGCGCGATGTAATCAGTTCGGCCCCCATGCGGCAATTGGCGCGGCGGCTTCACCCGCTGCCGCAATCGACGCTGCAGGCCAACGACCTCAAGTATCGCGACTTCTTGACCGTTGCACTGATCATCCGTTCGGAAGACCTGTTCCCCGACAACTGGATCTACATCCACGACAGCAAGGTGAAGGTCGGCCGCGTGCAGAACTTTCGCAGCTGGTCACCCGAGATGGTCCCCGACCCTGATGTCGCCTGCGTCGGGCTGGAATATTTCTGCTTCGAGGGTGACGGGTTGTGGTCGATGGCCGATGATGACCTTGTCGATCTTGCCAAGCGCGAGATGGCAATTCTCGGGTTGGTCGATCCGGGCAAGGTCGTGGGCGGCGCGGTGGTACGCCAGGAAAAGGCCTACCCGGTCTATGACGAACATTATGCCGCCAATGTCGACGCGATGCGGCGCGAGCTTGAGGCCAAGCACCCGAGCCTCCACCTCGTCGGGCGCAATGGCATGCACCGCTACAATAACCAGGACCATGCGATGATGACCGCCATGCTGACGGTCGAGAACATCCTTGCCGGCGAACGAGTCTACGACACCTGGTGCGTCAATGAGGACGCCGAGTACCATGAAGCGGGCGACGAGGGTGCCGAAAGCGCCCTGCCGCAACGCGACGAAGATACAGCGACCCGCCCGGTTTCCGACGATCAGGCGGCCGCCCTGGGCTCGCTCCGCGAGGTGCCGGAGCGGTTGCGGAAGTCGGCCTGAGGCGAGGGGGATTGGTTGGCAAATCCTTAACTCGGATCTGCCATGATTTTACAAGCGATCCCAAGGGATCGCGCGCCCGGTGCGGGCATTGGGGGATTGGCGTGACGGCATTGCTGGCAAGACTGCGCGACATACGCTTCCTGCGCTACATTCTGGCGAGTGTCGGCGCGCTGGCGGTGGACGTCGGCACCTTCCTTGCGCTGATCGGCTTCGGAATGGCGGCAGCTCCCGCCTCCGCGGTTGGCTATTCCATCGGTATCGTCACCCACTGGTTGCTGTCGAGCCGGACGGTGTTCCAGGATAGCGTGGCCGAGCGGGGGTCGGGCGTCCGCGCGCGACAGAAGGCGCTGTTCGTGATTTCCGCGCTGATCGGTCTCGGCCTCACGACCGCCATTGTTGCGGTGGGGGTGTGGTCGGGCGTCGATCCGAGGCTTGCAAAGCTCGTTGCGATCGGCGCGAGCTTCATGGTGACATGGCTGCTGCGCAGCCGGATCGTGTTCAAACAGGGGGCGAGTGGCTGACGATGCTGGTCGAGCGCCGCCGCTCCGCCTTCACCGGCGACCTGCTGATCCGGATCGGCTTGGCGTGGATTGCCGTATCGGCCCTGCTGCTGGTGACGAAGCTCGGTGCCATTCGCGGCCTCGCGCTACCCGATCCCGATGACGTCATGCGCTTGGTCCAGGTGCGCGATCTCTATGCCGGGCAAGGATGGTTTGACGTCACGCAGCACCGCGTCGATGCGGTTTCCGGCGGCGTCGGTATGCACTGGTCGCGGCTGGTCGATCTTCCGATCCTCGCAGTGATTGCGGCGCTTACCCCTGTCTTGGGCCAGACCTGGGCCGAAGGGGTAGCGCTGGTTACAGTGCCGCTCGTGACGCTCGGTTGCGCCATGCTGCTGGCAGGGCGGATCGCCTGGCGCCTGCTGGGCGAGGAAGAGACCACCATGACCGTCGTCGTGATGGCGCTGTCGGTCCCGCTGCTGTTCCAGATGTCGCCTCTCAGGATCGACCATCACGGCTGGCAAGTCGTGCTGGCCCTCGCCGCCGTCAACGGAATGATGGCGCGTAACGCCCGGGCCGGTGCCTGGGTGGCTGGACTGTCCGTGGCAGCCTGGCTCACGATCTCGATCGAGGGGCTGCCGCTGGCCGCGGCCCTGTTCGCCATCGCGGCCCTGCGCTGGTGGCGCAATCGGTGCGACAAGCTGTGGCTCGCCCACATGATGAAGGCGCTGGCGACAGGATCGATCGCGCTTTTCGCCGCCACGCGCGGGCTTGGCGACCTCGTCACCTATTGCGACGCGATCGGACCGGTCCATATCGGCATGTTCTGCTGGGGCGCACTCGTCCTGAGCGCCACTGCCGCGTCCGAGCCGCTGCCCCGCGCGGGTTTGCTGCTCGGTTTCCTGATTGCCGGCGCGGGCGCCGTGGCTTTCTATGTCGTGAGCGTACCGCAATGCGCGGCGGGCGGCGGCTTTGCCGGAATGGACCCGCTGCTCGAACAATATTGGCACGGCCAGGTGGCCGAAGGCCTGCCGATCTGGCGCCAGTCGATCGATGTGGCGCTGCAGATCGCGGCGCTGCCCCTGCTCGGCCTGTTCGCTTCGCTTCGCCTGGCGCTGCGTTCGCACGATTGGCTGCGGCGCTGGTGGATCGAATACACGATGATCCTGCTCGCCGCCTTCGCTGTCTCGCTCCTCGTCGCGCGCGCTGGAGCGGTTGCGGGAGCCCTGGCTGCCGTGCCAGTCGGTTGGCAGTTGCGCGAATGGCTGCGTTCGATCCGCAACATGAAACGAACCGAAGTGCGGGTGCTGGCGCTTGCGGGCGTTGCCTGCGCGCTGCTCCCGGCGTTGCCGCTGATGCTGCTTACCACCGCCATGCCGGTGCAGGCGTCGAGTGCGCCAATCGCCGCAGCGCCCAAGCTCCAGCGTTCGGCTGCTTGCGATGTGCGGGCCAGCGCCGATGCCTTGCGCACCCTGCCAGTCGGCGAGTTCTATGCCCCGCTCGACCTCGGGCCGCAGTTACTGCTCCACACCAAGCACGAGGTGATTGCAACCGGACACCACCGCGGACAGGGCGGCATGGTTCTCGTCGTCGAGACGGCGCTCGGCTCGTCCGAAGCTGCACGGCAGGCGCTGCGCGCGCGAGGCACGGAGTATGTCGCGATTTGTCCGGGTCTCAATGAGGCGGAAATCTATGCCAATGCCGCGCCCCACGGCTTTGTCGCGCAACTGAGCCAATCCGACGCACCAGACTGGCTCGAGCCAGTACCGCTCGACAGCAAGAGTGGTCTCTCCGTTTGGCGCGTCCGGCGCAATTGAGCGCGATCAGGCTGGACGAAAATCGAGCGCCACGCCGTTGATGCAGTGCCGCTTGCCGGTCGGTTTGGGCCCGTCTCCGAAAATATGGCCGAGATGCCCGCCGCAGGTCGCGCAATGCACTTCGGTCCGTGGGTAACCCAGCTTGAAATCGGTTGAAGTGGCGATCGCCTTCTTGCTGATCGGTGCCCAGAAGCTGGGCCAGCCGGTCTTGCTGTCGTACTTGGTCTTCGACGAATAGAGCGGTGTGCCGCAGCCCGCGCAGACGAAGGTTCCCGAGCGCTTCTCGTCATTAAGCGGCGAGGTATAGGGGCGCTCGGTCCCGGCTTCGCGCAGGATGCGGAATTCTTCCTTGCTCAGTTTCTTGCGCCATTGCGCCTCGGTCAGTTGGACCGGGAAGTCCCTGGCCTCGGCCGACGACGAGCCGCAAGCGGTAAGGACGACCAGCGACGCGCCAGCGCCCAGGGTGCCGAGCATCATTCGGCGGTCGATTGCAAAGTCGTTCATCGCGTAGTTTCCCAGGTTTCCACCTCTAGATACGCGGCGAACGACCGAAAGGTTTCACCCGAGCAACTCGACCACAGGTCAGAATTCGGTGATCTCCACCTCGAGCTTGCGGAATCCATGTACAAAATTCGCGCGCACGCGCTCGACATCGCCCGCCACATGCACGCGCATGCGACGCTTGTGCATTTCCTCGAGCAGGACGCGCAATTGCAACTCGGCGAGACGTGCGCCGACGCAGCGGTGGATGCCGTAGCCGAAGGCGATGTGGCGACGGGCGTTCTCGCGCGTGATGTCGAGCTTGTCGGGGTCCTCGAACACTTCCTCGTCGCGGTTAGCCGAGATGTACCACAACACCAGCTTGTCACCCTTCTTGATCTGCTGGCCGAAGACTTCGGTATCCTCGGTGCAGGTCCGGCGCATATGTGCCAGCGGGGTCTGGTAGCGGATGCATTCCTGCACCGCGTTGGGGATCAGTTCCGGTTGCTCTTCGAACAGCTTGCGCTGGTCGGGGAACTTGTCGAAGGCATGAATGATGCCGCTCATCGTGTTGCGGGTAGTATCGTTGCCCCCGACGATCAGCAGGATCAGATTGCCCATGAATTCTTCCGGGCTCATCTGGTTCATCGCATCCGAATGGATCATCATCGAGATGAGATCATCGGCCGGTTCGGTCTGGTGCGTGCGCTCGATCCACAGCGACTGGAAATAGGCCGCCATCTCGTTGAGGATGCCCCAGCGCAGTTCGTCCAATTCGCGGACCGTTGCGAGTTCGGTATCGCCCGACCAGTCGGACCAGAAGGTAAGCAGGCGCCGGTCCTCCCAGGGGAAGCCGAACAGGATCGCAAGCATGCCGGTGGTGAGCTCTATCGAGACTGTATCGACCCAGTCGAATACCTCGCCACGCGGCAGGGTATCGAGCAATTCGCCGGTCCGTTGGCGGATTTCAGTCTCCATGTCGGTCATGGCAGATGGCGTGAACTTGGGCGCGACCGTGCGGCGCTGCCCGGTGTGCTGCGGGCGGTCCATGGCAATGAACATCGGCAGTTCGCGCCGTTCGACCCCGCGTGCGGCCAGCTCTTCTTCGCTTAGCCGATTGAGAATGGTAATCCCGCCATGCTCCCAGCTAGACGAGAACAGCTCGGGCAGGGCCTCGATATGCTGGATCGCCTTGTGCTGGACCACCGCCCAATAGGGTCCGAACGGGCTTTCCTCGATATAGTGGAGCGGGCCGGCTTCGCGCATCTCCTTGAAGATCGGTTGCCAGCGGTCCTCGAAATAGATGTCGCTGCGGCTGACGTCCCACTTGTGCGGATGGCTCAGGCGTTCGTCCGGATGTTCCTTGAGATACTCACGCAGCGCTTCATGCGCCTTGGGCGAACTACGAACTTGGGGTCTTTCGGGGGCGACAGTCGCCATTCCACTCTCCTGCATAATGCATGCGACTCTGGCGGTCGCTCCTTGACTGCCATCCTGCGACTATTGACAGCGATGTCAATAGTGGGTTGCAAAAAGCGACCTAATTTACCGCACGGGCGCGCCTGAACAGGCGGCGGCGCGACTTCTCCCGCCCGGCGCCTCCCGACTTCATCACCCGCTTGCGGAACAAGGTCGAGCCGCCCTTGACGATGAGCATGACCGCAATTGCCTGCCACACCACCGCCAGCAGATGCGGCAGCAGGCTTTCCTGCAGCGCGGCGCGGGCCAGCATGGCGAAGGGCGACGACAAGGGGAATGCGATGGCCGCCAGTTCGAGCGAGGTTCCCGGCTGGGTGATCGTGTAGGCAGCGAGGAAGAACACCATCAGCTGCATCATGGTGACTGGCATGGACAGCGTCTGCACTTCCCTGACCGTGGCCGCCATCGCCCCGATCGTCAGGAACAGCGCGCCAAGCAGCAGATAGGCCATGGCGAAGTAGATCACGCCCAGCGCCAGGAACATCGGCCAGCCTACCGCGGGCGACGGCAGGTTGCCTGGATTGAACCCGGTCACCTGGGTCACGCCCTCGCCCGCCAGACTCCAGATACCCAATCCGATCAGGCCCCAGACAGTTATCCCGACGATCGATACCGCCAGCATGGCGAAGAGCTTGCCGAGGAAAACCGCGTCCATCGGGATGGCGGCGGCGAGGATCTCGATAATCTTGTTGGCCTTCTCCTCGACGAGGTTCGAAAGCACCATGCCCGCCAACAGCATGGTCAGCAGGAACAGCAGCATCTGCGCCGCCTGCGCAGTGCGGATCCGGTCACCCCGCTGGGCAGAGGCGCTGGTTGCCACCACTTCCCGTTCAACAGTGGGGAAAAGGGTCGGCGCCGTCCGCGCGGCTGCCGCGGCAATCAGTCGGACCGGGCCTTCCCAGCGCTTGATCTGCCCTTCCGTACCGACGATGACCGGGGCCTCGAGCGTTCCACTGACGATTGCCGCGAAGCTGCGTCGTTTCTGCTGGAGGTAGGACTTGGCGTCGAATTCGGGGTCCTGCGCCTCCTCGCCGATCGGCACGAGCTTGGGGAGCTGGCCGCCAACCTGGCTGACGAGTTCGTTCTGCGCTGCGATCATCGCCGCGCTGTCGGCTTCATCCATCGCAAGGCCGATTTCAAAGACGAAGGTCTCTTTCTGGACCTGGCTGCCGATGCCCCCGGCAAGCCCGCCCACGAACACCGGGAACAGCGGGCCGAGCAGGAAGAAGAAAAAGGCGCGGCTAAACAGCACCGCGACGAAATCGCGCCGAGCCACAACCCAGGCGGCTTGCAGCGCGGAAAGGCGGGCGTTGTCGGTCCAGGCGTCGGTCATTGGTTCAACTCCGCCTGTGTGTCGGCCTCGAGCGCGCGAGCCGCAGCTTCGCCCGCGATATGGACGAAGGCGTCATGCAGTCCGGCGCGCTCGATCGACAGCGAGAGAATTCCCGCATCGCCCTCGATAAGTTGTCGCAACAGCGGCTCGATCCCGGTTTCGGGCAATGAGAAATAGAAGAAATCACCTTCGCGGCGCGCGTCGTCGGGCAGCGCTGCCATCCACGCTCCTTCGCGTGCACGGGTCTCGAGCCTGACCTGCGCCGGGATGCGGTCGCGCGCAGCTTCGACCGATCCGGCATAGGGCACCTTGCCCCCGGCAATGATCGCTACGCCTTCGCACAGCCGCTCTGCGTGATGGATGACATGGGTCGAGAAGATCACCGTTGTACCATCGTCGGCGAGCGTGCGGATCATCCGCTCCAGCTTGCCCTGGTTGATCGCATCGAGGCCGCTGAAGGGCTCGTCGAGCACGACCAGCTTCGGACGGTGAACCAGCGTGCCAAGGAGCTGGACCGTCTGCGCCATGCCCTTGGAAAGTTGGCGGATCGTGCGGTCGGCGGCGTGGGAAAGATCGTGCCGTGCGAGCAGTTCGAGGCCGCGCTGGCGCCCTTCGGCGAGCGGCAGCCCGCGCAATGCCCCCATGAAGGCGATCGCCTCGATCGCTTTCATCGCGGGATAAAGGCCGCGTTCCTCGGGCAGATAACCGATCAGGCGGGCGATATCGTGCGGACGGTCGTGGCCGAACACGCGGCGGACACCTTCGTCGGGATCGATAATGCCCAGCAGCATGCGCAGCGTGGTGGTCTTGCCTGCACCATTGGGGCCGAGGATGCCATAGATCGCGCCCTCGGGCACCGAGATATCAACGCCATCGACCGCCAGCGTGCCGTCGAAACGTTTGACGAGGCCGCGGGCCTCGATGGCGAGGCTGCGACTGTCCCGATGCAGCCGATTGCTAGCCCCTGTCTGATCGCCTACCGCCATATCCATTCCGCCCAGTTAACTTTGAGGACTAAACGGGAGCAACCCCAAGCGTGGTTAACATGGAGGCAATTTCTGATCTGCGCGAGGAGCTTGTCGCCGAGGCAAGGCGCCAGGGCTTCGTTGCCATCGGCTTTGCTCCCGCTTCGGAAGACTCGCTGCGGGCACAGCGGCTGGAGGAATGGCTGGGGGAAGGCAGCCACGGTTCCATGGAATGGATGGAGGCGCGCGCGGCGCAGCGCCGCTCGCCGCAGGGTCTATGGCCCGAGGCGAAATCCGTCATCGCCCTAGGCATGAGCTATGCGCCCGAAAAGGACCCGCTGGCGCTCGAGCGGCACCCGGATCGCGCGCGGATCTCGGTCTATGCGCAGGGGAAGGACTATCACGACACGGTCAAGAAACGGCTCAAGGTGCTGGCGCGCTGGCTGATCGAGCGCGCGCCTGACAGCGAGCTCAAGGTTTTCGTCGATACCGCGCCGGTGATGGAAAAGCCGCTCGGCGAGGCGGCCGGAATTGGGTGGCAGGGGAAGCACACCAATCTCGTCAGCCGCGAGCACGGCAGCTGGCTGTTCCTGGGGGCGATCTACACCACCATCGGGTTCGAGGTCGACCGGCCGCATAGTGACCGTTGCGGTTCCTGCAATGCTTGCCAGCGCGCCTGCCCGACGGATGCCTTTCCCGCACCCTATCGGCTCGATGCGCGGCGCTGCATTTCCTATCTCACGATCGAGCACAAGGGACCGATCCCAGAGGAGTTCCGGGCGGCCCTCGGCAACCGGATCTACGGCTGTGACGATTGCCTGGCGGTCTGCCCGTGGAACAAGTTTGCCGCAGCGGCGCATAGGCACCGCGATTTCCTGCCGCGCGCGGAGCTCGTCGCGCCGCGGCTCGAAGACCTGCTTGTGCTCGACGACGCGGGGTTCAGGGCGCTGTTCTCGGGCTCGCCGATCAAGCGGATCGGGCGTGATCGCTTCGTCCGCAATTGCCTCTATGCCGCCGGAAACAGCGGCGATCCGCAGTTGAAGGAACCAGTTGCCTTATTGCTGGACGATTCAGACCCGGTCGTGGCCGACGCGGCCAGCTGGGCGATCGCCCGCCTCTAGACCATTTCCTTCAGCGGGATCTCGGTATTGGCGAGCAGTTCGGGATCGATCGCGCCGACGCCGCTCTCGAGCAGCTTGCGCCCTTGGACATAGTCCTTGATCGTGTTGACACAGTCGAAGGCGATGGGCCGCCCTTCCTTGAGGTACACCACGGTAAATTTGCGCTCGGCGGGATCCCCCCGCAGCACTGTCTGGTCGTAGTCGAGGTTCAGGCCTGCCGTCTGCAGCTTGAGGTCGTATTGGTTCGACCAGAACCACGGGAGCGCGTGATAGGGCTCCTTCTCCCCCGTGATCGCGCGCGCGACAGTGTTCGCCATGTCGTTGGCATTCTGGACTGATTCAAGCCGGATCACCGCCTGGTCGGCAAAGGGGTTCACATGCGCCGCGCAGTCGCCGATCGCGTAGATATCGTCGAGCGTCGTGCGGCAGTAGAAATCGACGTCGACGCCGTTGGAGCCTGCCGCGCCCGCCGCGATCAGCGGGGCGACTGCGGGCACGATCCCGATCCCGACGATCACGAAATCGCAGGCAATCGTTTCGCCATTCTCGATCTTGACCCCGGTTACCCGACCATCGTCGCCCTCGATCGCCTCGACGAGGGTTTCGAGCCGCAGGTCGACGCCGTGATTGCGATGCTCCTGCTGGTAGAACTCGGACAGCTCCTCGCCGGCGACGCGGGCCAGGACGCGGGGCAATGCTTCGAGCAGGGTCACGTCGCAATCGAGCTTGCGCAGCACCGCCGCCGCCTCGAGCCCGATATAGCCGCCGCCGATCACGACGGCCTTGTTCGCCCCGCCTTCGAGCGCAGCCATGATCGCGTCGACGTCACGCTTGTCGCGCACCGCATGGACGCCCTTGAGGGTGGCGCCCGGACACGAGAGCCGGCGCGGATCGCCGCCGCCGGCCCAGATCAGCTTGCGATAACCGATACGGTCGCCGCCGGAGAGCACGACTTCGTGTGCCTCGGGATCGACTTCGACCACCGCTTCGCCCAGGCGCAGATCGATATTCTTATCGGCCCAGAATTGCGGCGGGCGGATCATGATCCGCTCGAATGGCTTGTCGCCTGCGAGGTATTCCTTGGAGAGCGGCGGGCGCTCGTACGGCGGCTCGCTGTCGCGTCCCACCATCAGGATCGACTCCTCGTGGCCTTGCTGGCGCAGGGCGATTGCCGCCTGCGCGCCGCCATGGCCGGTCCCCACGATCACGACATCTGCATTCGTCATGGCGCGGAGGGGTTGCCGCAAAATCGCGCCACGTCAAGCGTGGCGCGATTTGCAACAGGATAAGGAAACCTATCGTTCGAGCAGGTTGCGCGCCTGGCTGGCGATCTGCGCGAGCATGGCTGGAGCGACCGGCGTGTGCGCCTGCGCCCGCGCAATCATGGCGCGGAATTGCCGCACCGCGACCTGGTTGGCTTCGGCCCATTCGGCAACCGCATTTTGCGGATCGGCGCGACCTTCCTTGCGGCGCAGAACGCGGCGCAGGAATTCCAGTCGCATGTGCTGGAAGTCGCGCGCCAGCCCGTCGACCAGCAGTCGCTCCCAGACGTCCGAGGGGCTCATCAGTGCCGCGGTTCCCTGCGCCCAGTCGAGGCCGAGCGTCTCGCCGACATGGGTAAATGCCTTGGTCAACTCGGCCGGATCGATCTCGGCTTCGCGCGCCAGGCTGGCCAGACCAACCGAACCGTCGACGTCGAACATGTGAACGACCTGTCCGGCGAGTTTTTCGGGCGCTCCCTTGCCGATGAAGCTGTCGCGCAAGTCGCCCGACTGCCTGCGCGACTGGCCGCCGAGCAAGTCGTCGGTCTTCTGGATCAGGCAAGTCACGCCCTTGCCCAGCCGCTCGACCATCGCACTCGGTTGGACCTGTCCGGAGGAGGTGCGCAGCACATCGGACATCAGATTGCCGACCGCAGCGGACAGGCGATCGAACAGCACCAGGCGGACGCTCTCGTCCATCTTGGCCCGGTCGAGTTCCGCCCACAGGTCGCCCAACCCGAACAGCCGGTCGGCGGCGACAAAAGCCGCGGCGACCTGTGCCAGTTCGACGCCCTCTTCCTCGACCAGTTCGAACGGATGCACCATGCCGATCCGGTTGACGATCCGGTTGGCGAGCTCGGTCGCGATGATTTCGCGACGCAGGCGATGATCCTTGATCTGCGCGGCGAATTTCTTCTGCATCGGTTCGGGGAAGGCGCCGAGCAACGCCTGCTCCATGCAGGGGTCATCGGGCAGGTCGCTTGACTCGATCGCATCCTGCAGCACCAGCTTGGCAGACGACAACAGCACGGCCAGCTCGGGCCGGGTCAGACCGTGACCGTCGCCAGCACGGCGCGACAGGGTGTCGTGATCCGCCAGCCCCTCGGTCCGCCGGTCGAGCGCGTTCATTTCCTCGAGCCGTTCGATCAACCGCATGTGCGAGGCGAGCGAATCGGGGCCGCCGGCTTCGGCGATCGACAGCGCGAGCGCCTGGAGCCGGTTGTCCTCCAGCACGATGGTGGCGACTTCGTCGGTCATTTCCTCGAGCAGCTTGATCCGCTTCGGCTCGCTCAGCTTGCCTTCGCGGCGTGCGGCGGCGAGCGCGATCTTGATGTTGACCTCGTTGTCCGAACAGTCGACGCCCGCAGAGTTGTCGATAAAGTCGGTGTTGATCCGGCCTCCGCGCAGCGCAAAGCCGATGCGCCCAGCCTGGGTCACGCCCAGGTTGGCGCCTTCGCCGATCACCTTGGCGCGGACCTCGTTGGCGTTGACGCGGATCGCATCATTGGCCGGGTCGCCGACCTGGACGTTATTCTCGGCTTCGGCCTTGATGTAGGTGCCGATGCCGCCGAACCAGATCAGATCGACCGAACTCTTGAGGATCGCGCTGATCAGCGCCTCCGGCTCGATCGTCTTGGCCTCGATGCCCAGCGCATCCTGCGCCGCCTTGGACAGCTTGATCGACTTGGCATCGCGCGGATAGACCCCGCCGCCCTTGCTGATCAAAGCCGCGTCATAATCCTCCCAGCTCGAGCGGGGCAGATCGTAGAGCCGCTTGCGCTCCTTCCAGCTGGTTGCCGGGTCGGGATCGGGGTCGATGAAGATATGGCGGTGATCGAAGGCCGCAATCAGCTTGATCGCCTTAGACAGGAGCATGCCATTGCCGAACACGTCGCCCGACATGTCGCCGCAGCCGACCACGCGAACCGGGTCGCTCTGCACATCGACGCCCATCTCGAGGAAATGGCGCTGGACCGAAACCCAGGCGCCCTTGGCAGTAATGCCCATCGCCTTGTGGTCGTAGCCATTGGAGCCGCCGCTGGCGAAGGCATCGTCGAGCCAGAAATCGCGCGATTCGGCGATGCCGTTGGCGACGTCCGAGAATTTCGCCGTGCCTTTGTCGGCTGCGACCACGAAATAGGGGTCTTCGCCATCGTGAACGACGACCTGTTCAGGATGAACGACCTTGCCCTCGACGATGTTGTCGGTGACCGACAGGAGCGTGCGGATGAAGACTTCGTAGCTGGCCTGACCTTCGGCCGCCCAGCCATCGCGATCCTTGGCCGGATTGGGCAGCTGCTTGGGATAGAACCCGCCTTTCGCGCCGGTCGGTACGATCACCGCGTTCTTGACCCGCTGCGCCTTCATTAGCCCGAGAATTTCAGTGCGGAAGTCGTCGCGCCGGTCGGACCAGCGCAGACCGCCACGCGCCACCGGGCCGGCGCGCAGGTGAATACCCTCGACCCGGCGCGAATAGACGAAGATCTCGCGCCACGGGATCGGCTTGGGCAGGATCGGCACCTTGCTCGAATCGATCTTGAAGGCGAGCGCTTCCTCGGCCGCCGGAGCAAAGACATTGGTACGCAAGATCGCGCCGACCAGAGACTGGTAGAGCCGCAGCAGCCGGTCGTCATTGATCGCGGCAACCTTGGACAGACCGCGCCGGATCGCGTCGCGCGCGGACTTGGCGGCCTCCTTGCGATCACCCTTGAAGGCCGGGTCGTGCTTGGCGGTGAACAGCTCGACCAACGGCTTCGTCACCTGCGGGGCACCGCGGAGCGCGTCGACCACGGTGTAGATGGTGAAACCCATCCCCGCCTGGCGAAGATAGCGGTAGAAGGCCCGCATCCAGTCGGCCTCGCGCGCCGACAGGCCGGTGCCGACCACCAAGCGATTGAAGGCATCGTCCTCGGCATGGCCGTTGAGCACGGCCGCGATCGCCGATTCGATTGCCGTCGCCCGCTCGAGCAAGGGCTGGGCGCTGTCGCCCTCGGCCAGTTCGAGCACGCAATCGTGAATCGTGCCCAGCGCTCCCCCGTCGAGCGGGGTCGGCACTTCTGTCAGCACGCGGAAGCCGAAATTCTCGAGCGCGGGGACCGCGTCGGACAGGGGCAGCGAGCCCTCGTGCTGGTAGATCTTGAGCCGCAGGCGGTCTTCTGCGTCGCCATCGAGGTGATAGAGCCGCGCATCGCGCTCGACCCCATGCTCACCGCCCAGCGCGCGCAGTCTGCGAATGTCGACCGCGGCCTCGGCTGCCCCATAATGCGAACGATATGATGCCGGGAAGGCACTGGCGTAGCGGGCCGAGATCGCGGCCGCGCGGCCTGCGTCCTCATGTTCCGACAGGTGCTTCTCGACCGCCTCGCTCCAGCCGCGCAAGAGATCCTGCAGGCGGCTGTCGAGCTCGCCTTCGTCAGGGAGGTTCTTGGCATCGCGGATATCAAGCACGAAGCGAAGCATGGCGAGGTTGCCGCCCTCAACTTCGAGGCTCCAGTCGAGAATTGCCGCACCCTCGGCCTCGGTCAGGACGTCCTGGATCTGGTTGCGCAATTCGGTCGCGACCATGTCGCGCGGCATCCACACGAACACGAACATGTGGCGGGCGAGCGGCGCCTCGATTAGCGCAAGCCGTGGGCGGGGCCGGTCGACGAGGCTCATCATGGCGGTGGCGACGCGTTCGATATCGCTGCTCTCGAAGCCGATCAGCAGGTCATGGGGCAGGGCCGTAAGCGCGTGAACGAGCGACTTGCCCGCATGGCTGACGGGATCGTAGCCGAGCTTCTTGGACAGCGAGGATAGCGCCGCTCGCAGGCGCGGAACGCGGTCGGGCGGGCTGGCGAGTGCGGCACTGGTCCAGACCCCGGCGTGGATCGAGATCGCCTCGACCTTGCCGCCCGGCTTCCCGTCCTTGCGGATCGGCACGATAAAGAGATCGAGCGGGACGTGGCGATGGACCTTGGAGACCCGGTTGGCCTTGACCACCAGCAGGTCGCGATTGTCGGAATTTCCGATCTTGCCCTCGAACCATTCGAAAGCTCGGTCATAGGAGCTGTCGGCCAGCAATTGCCGTGCGCTCTTGCGGCAGATGCCGTGCAGCTCCGAATGGCTCCCGTCGCGGTTGCGCGTAATATGGCCAAGCTGCGTCAGCATGCCCGAATTGAGCCAGTCGAGCAGCGCGACGTTCTCGTCCTGCTGGAGCAACTCGGCGTCGGCGCGCATGCGTTCCTGCATTTTGGGCCAATCGGTCACCGCCGCGCGGACGTCACCCAGGGTCAGGCGCAACGCCTGTTCGAGTTCGCGCCGCTGCTTGGCATCGACGCGCTCGGTCTCGAGGTAGATCATCGATTCGAGCTGTACGCCGTCACCGCACTTGGCCTGCAGATCGGTCAGCTTGCCCTTGGCGTTGCGTTTCACAGGCACGATCGGGTGGATCAGACGATCGATAGATAGTCCCTGCGCGGAAATGGCCGCCGCAATCGAATCGACCAAGAACGGCATGTCGTCGTTGATGATCGCGATGCGGGTGAGGCGCCGCTCGTCGCTGGCGGTCTCGATGGCCATCGCGGACCGGTCCGCTTCGCGCTGGCCGGCGGTGTCGAGCATGAAGCCTGCAGCGGCTTCGAGGGCCTTGCCGGTGAGCGGGGTATCTCCAGGGAGAATCGATTTGCGCATGTGCTGCGCGAGTTGCTTGAGCATGGGTTCCTGCGGGTTATTGTTTGTCGATTGCCTGGATTTTGCAGCCATCGTCCTGCTCGCTCCGTTGGGCCTTGCGAAATCGTATGCACATTCGCGGCAGGCCTGCGCCGATAGGGCCGTGACGCCGCAACCGCAAGCGCCGATTTCCGTAGCGGCGCCCGCCGCCAGCGCCTTCTCTCTATAAAGTCGGAGGTGGCGGCGAACTCGGCCCCTTTCCCAACCGGATTGGGTTCGTCGCCACCGGTCCCCTGGGACGCGTACCCCGACCCGTTCCGGGTCCGGTCGTTCAGTTGGCGATAGCACCCATCGTCAGCTCGAGCGACCGGATCCGGGCATCGGGATCATGGGTCGCGCCGCAGCTGATGATCTCGTCGACCCCGGTGCGCGCGACGAAAGCGGCGATGGCCGCGCGAACTTCCTCCGGCGTACCCACTGCAGCCGCCTGGCCGAGATGGTCGAGCATTGCGCGTGCCGGCGCCGGCAGCGTCTCGGTGTACCCGGCGATCGGGGGCGGCAGCTTGCCGGGGCTGCCGCTGCGCAGCCGGACAAAGCTTTGCTGCTGGCTCGAGGCGAGCAAGCGGGCTTCCTCGCTGGTATCCGCGGTGAAGATATTCATCGCCACCATCACGTGCGGGCGATCGAGCGCTGCGGATGGCTGGAAGTCGCGGCGATAGACCTCCAGCGCCGTGTCGAGGTGGTCGGGCGCGAAATGCGCCGCGAAAGCGTAGGGCATGCCCAACTGCGCTGCGAGCTGCGCCCCGAACAGGCTCGACCCCAGCATCCAGAATTCTATCCCTGCACCCAGCACTGGGGTGGCCTTGATCGGCAGGGCAGGGTCGCCAGTGACCAGCGCGCGGAGTTCAACCACGTCCTGCGGAAACATTTCGGCGGCGCGGTGAAGATCTTTGCGCAGCGCGCGCTGAAGCTCCGGCCCTGCCCCCGGGGCTCGCCCGAGGCCGAGGTCCACCCGCCCCGGAAACAGCGCATCGAGCGTGCCGAACTGCTCGGCAATTTGGAACGGGGTGTGATTGGGGAGCATGATCCCGCCCGATCCGATGCGGATGGTAGAGGTTGCATTGCCGAGGTGCGCCAGCACGACCGAGGTCGCGCCGCCCGCAATGCCCTCCATCGCGTGATGCTCGGCCACCCAGAAGCGCCGGTAGCCGAAGTCTTCCGCCTTGCGGGCGAGTTCGGTTGCAGCCGAAAGGGCCTCGCCCACGGTCCCGCCCTCGCGCACCGGCACGAGGTCGAGCACGGAAAGGGCTGGCATGCCGTTCAAGATTCGGGCGTCGCGTCGAGCTGGCCGATATAGGAGCTCGCCGTTGCCGCGGTTTCGGTGCCGGGAGCGAGATCAATCGCCGACTGCCAGCTTTGGCGGGCAGCCGCCTCGCGTCCGCCAAGCACGGCGATCACGCCTGCTTCGAGCGCCACCTCCGCCATTCCGGGCGCAAGCGTCGCCGCCGCCTCGATCTCCGACTGCGCGGGGCCGAGATTGCCGGTGCGGCGCAGCAAGGTGGCCAGCAGCAGGCGGATCTCGGCGTCATCCGGGCGGGCATCGCGCGCGGCGATCAGTTCGGCGGTTGCATCTTCCATGCGGTCGAGCTGGACCAGCGCACGCCCGCGATCGAGCGCGATCAGGCCAAGAAGTTCGCGCGCATTGCCGCTCACCGCATCGACCCGCGCGGCGGCAAGCAGCGCGAGGGCACTATCCGCGTCGTTGCCGCCGAGCGCAGCATTGCCCGCCATGGCGCCGAAACGCGCGCGCATGGCAGCTTCGTTCGCGGGCGTCTCGTCGCGGGCTGCGGTAAAGGCGGATTGCGCCTCGCTCCACCGCCCCAGCCGCGTCGCTGCGAGACCCAGGCAATGGTTCGCGAGCACGCGATCGGTGCCTGCGGTTTCGGTGCGACGGATCTGGGCCTGGCTATGCGCCCGCGCCGCATCCTCCTCGAGCATCTCGAGGCAATCGATCAGCCAGGGCGATTTGTTGGCGGTTATCGCCGCGGGGGCTTCGCGCGCCGGGCGATTGGCCAGCTCATCGGGAACATCGGGGATGGCACCGCCCGAGGGATTGGGGCCGACCTGCAGCAGCAGCGGAAGGATGAGAGTGGAAAGCGTCATAATGCGTTATCCCGTCAGCCGAGCTCGGCGATTGTACGTAGCAACAGCGCGATGTCTTCCTCGCGCGACAAGCGGTGGTCGCCGTCCTTGACCAGCGTCACCTGTACCGCGTCCGAACGCAAGGCCTGCGCGAGCTTCAGGCTAATGTCCCAAGGCACGTCGGCGTCGCGCTGGCCGTGGAGCAGGCGAACGGGGCAGGTGATTGCGATCGCGCGATTGAGCTGCCGCTGGGCCTCCGCGTCCTGCCAGAAGCGCGCATGAGTGGGGGTCGGATCGGGCCCATAGGGATTGTCCTCGAATATCGTTTCCCCGGCGCCAAGAGCCGCCTTCTGGGAATCGTCATAGCCCCAATCCGAAAAGTCGGGCGCTGCGGCGATGCCGACCACTCCGGCGAGACGCACCCCGAGCGCTTCGCCCACCAACAGCATCAGCCAGCCGCCCATCGACGAGCCGATAATCACCACCTCGCCCTCGACCTGGGCTTCGATCAGCGCCAGCACTTCCTCGCGCCAGCGCGATAGCGTGCCATCGGCGAACTCGCCCTCGCTCGCACCGCAACCCGAATAGTCGAGCAGCAGGCAGGCGCGGCCATTCTGGCGCGCCCAGTCGAACACGGAGGTCGCCTTGCCGCCCTCCATATCGGACATGTAGCCGGGCAGGAACACCAGCGTCGGGCCGCGACCTGCGAGGTAGCGGTAGGCGATCCGGCGTCCGGCGGGCATGGAATGAAAGGCAATATCGCTCATCTCGGGTCTCATGCCCGTGCTGGCCGCCGGAAGGCAAGTAGGGCGCGACCATTTGCCTTGTCATTTCCTCGACATGGGGGCAGCCTAGGTCGCAATCATGATCGCATCCGAACCGCCCGCTCGCCCGACCGCCGCACTCACCCGCCGCGGCCTGTTCCAACTTGGTGCCGCGGGAGCTGCGCTGGCAGCAACTCCGCTCGCGGCGCAGAGTTTCGGGACCGGTTTCACCCATGGCGTAGCGAGCGGCGAGCCGTCGCAGGCAAGCGTCCTCCTGTGGACGCGCTTCGTCGGATCGGGCGAGAGCGTACTCACGTGGGAAGTGTCCGATTCGATGGAGTTCTTAAGCGTTGTCGCCTCGGGCAATGCCGCCGCTTCAGCCGAGAGTGACTGGTGTGCGAAGGGGATCGCCAGCGGATTGGCGCCGAACCGGTGGTACTACTACCGCTTCGTTGCCCCCGATGGCTCCATGTCCGATGTCGGGCGAACCCGCACCTTGCCGGCCGGCGGAACCGATCCCTTTCGCATGGCGATCTTCTCGTGCTCGAATTTCGGCTTCGGCTATTTCAACGCCTATGCCCATGCGGCAGAGACGAACGATGCCGACTTCGCCGTCCATCTCGGCGATTACATCTACGAATACAATCGCGGGCGATATCCTTCGGCGGGAGACACCGCGCCGGGCCGCGTGCTCTATCCCGAGAACGAGATCGTCGCGCTGGCCGACTATCGCCTGCGTTACGCGACCTATCGTGCGGACCCGGACCTGCGGCGCATCCACCAGCTGCTGCCGATGATCACGATCTGGGACGATCACGAGAGCGCCAACGACAGCTGGAAGGACGGGGCGGAAAACCACCAGAGCGACAGCGAAGGCGAGTGGGAAGTGCGAAAGGCCGTGGCCCTGCGCGCCTATCGCGAATGGATGCCGGTATCGGACGAGGTCTATGCCAGCTACGAGATCGGCGACCTCGCGACGCTGTTCCGCCTCGACACGCGGCTCGAGGGCCGCGAGCAACCGTTCAATCTTGCGCGGGTGCTGGCGGGTGCGGACAGCCCGGAAAAAGCCGTCGCCGCGCTCACCGCCTTCCGGACGGGTGAGTGGGCCAGCCCCGGGCGGACATTGCTGGGCATGGCGCAGGAAGGCTGGTTGGCCCAGGGGCTGAAGAATTCGCGCGGTTCGGGCAAGGTATGGCAAGTGCTGGCGCAGCAAGTGGTGATGGGCCAGTTGATGACGCCGCCCTCGCTGGTCGAGGCGGTCGGCGACAATGTGCCGGACTTCGCCCGCCGCAGGGTCATGGCGGCCGCGATGGCCGGACGTGCGGGACTGCCTTCGAACATGGATGCATGGGACGGCTATCCGGCGGCGCGGGAGCGCCTGCTTGGCGCGGCGCGCGAAGCCGATGCCAATCTCGTCGTGCTTGCAGGCGATTCGCACAATGCCTGGTCGTTCGAGCTGAGCCATGCGGGCGAGAAGGCGGGGGTGGAGTTCGCCGTGCAGTCGGTCAGTTCGCCCGGACTCGAGGCCTATCTCGGCAGCGCCGACCCCGCCGGGCTGGCGCGGTCGCTGGTTTCGCACAATGAGGGGCTGAAATTCGCGGACACATCGCAGCGCGGCTATTCGCTGCTCGAATTGACGCAGGAGAAGGCGGTGAACGAGTACCGCTTTACTGGCGGTACGCGCACGCGCTCCTCACAGGTCATCGCGACTCGGCGCCTGGAGAGCATCGCAGGCTCGCACAGCATCGCGATTTGAGTTGGGGCCTAGTCGCGGCTGAAGATTTCCTCGATCGTCAGCCCGAAGATATCGGCGATCTTGAAGGCGAGCGGCAGCGAGGGATCGTAGCGTCCCGTTTCGATGGCATTGACGCTCTGTCGGCTGACCTCGAGCCGCTCCGCCAGATCCTGCTGGCTCCAGTCTCGCTCGGCTCGCAGCACCTTGAGGCGGTTCTTCATCGGATCTCTCCGTAAGTCCCGTATTTGAGCTTGTTGAAGATTGCGCCGATGCCCAGTCCGAAGCACCAGATCGTTGGCCACCAGAATGCGGCGACCGGATTGACGATATTATATGTTTCGAGAAAGCCCCAGATCGCCGCGAGCGTGAAGGAGATGCCGGTCGCGATGAGGCCCTGCCGCACATAGAGCATCCGGTAGAATTCATCCTGCTCCTCGACGATGAGGCCGCCAAAGATCCAGATCACACCTGCGAAGGAAAGTCCCGGCAGGAAAGCGAGTAGGGCTGCCAGCCAACCTGTTACCCCGCGATCTTCGATGAAGTGTTCGGCCGCGAGTAGCGTAACAAGGTAGAACGCCATGGTCAGCGCCATGCGCAACAGGTAGCGATGCGCAGCGCGCGCATTGTCTTTCGTGAGCGAAAGCCCCCTGACGAAAGCGAACACCATCAGGCCGACAGGAATGGTTGCGAGTAGGTAGGCGGTGGTGGCGTTCAGCGCGCCGGTTTTCCAGAGAAACAGCAAGGCGAGCGCCCCGATTACCGATGCACCAGCAGCGCCGAGGCACAACCTGACAGATGCAGATCCTGTGTCCGTCATTGCCCGATAGCCTTGATGCAGCCGCCGACCCGGCTGCGCAGCGATCCGACTGCGGCGCCCGAAAGACCTGCGACAATGCCGAAGCTCGCTGCGTCGCTCAGCCCCTGCGCCTTGGCCAGCAGGGCCGCCCCGATGATGAGCGCTGCCCAAGCGAGCGCTTTCCAGTTGCCAGTCATAAGTAAAGCTCCCTTGATTCAATGGAAAGCACACTTGTCACCGATTCATCGGAAAGTCAAGGATGCTTTCCATAATGGAGTGCTTGCTTTCCAGCTTCCAGGGTAATGACATCGCAAGATAGCGTCGCTATATGGCCGGCATGGCTTTGGCTCTGACCACTACGACGACCACTACCACCTCGGATATCCGGGGGCGGGTGATCGCGGCTTAGCGGCAGTCACCAGCCACCCGGTTTCGGGTGGCGCTGGTGTCGGCCTCCCGAAAAATCGAAGTTTGATCGACACCGCCCTTCCGGTGCGCCCGCGCTTGTGCCAAGGCGCCCGGCAAAGAGACGTTTAGAGAGTGCGATGACGGAACTGCTCAAGATCAGCCTGCCCGACGGTTCGGTGCGCGAGATGGAACGCGGCAGCACGCCTGCGGACGTCGCCGCGGCGATCGGCCCGGGCCTTGCCAAAGCGGCCATCGCGGCGCGCGTGGACGGCGAGTTGCGCGACATCAACCGGCCCTTCGAGGGTGATGCCGAGCTGGCACTGGTCACCAGTCGCGACGAGGAAGAGGCGCTCGAGCTTGCCCGGCATGACTATGCCCATGTGCTCGCCGAGGCAGTACAGGCGCTGTGGCCCGGCACGCAGATCACCTTCGGCCCGGCTACGGACGATGGGTTCTATTACGACGTCAAGGCGCCCGACAGTCGCGACCCCTTCAGCATGGACGATCTTCCCGCGATCGAGGAGAAGATGCGCGAGATCATCCGCGCCGACAAACCGTTGACGCGCGAGATCTGGTCGCGCCAGCAACTGATCGACAAGTGGGAAGCCGAAGGCGAGACCTTCAAGGCCGAATGGGCCAGGGAATTGCCCGAGGGCGAAGAGCTGACGGTGTATCGCAGCGGTGAGGACTGGCTCGACATGTGCCGCGGCCCGCACCTCGCCTCGACCGGCAAGCTCGATCCCGATGCCTTCAAGCTGATGCGCGTCGCCGGGGCCTATTGGCGCGGCGATCAGAAGAATGCGCAGCTCACGCGCATCTACGGCACCGGCTGGCTCAACAAGAAGCAGCTCAACGCACATCTGATGCGGCTGGAGGAGGCCGCCAAGCGCGACCACCGCAAGCTCGGCCGCGAGATGGACCTGTTCCACCTCCAGGAGGAGGCACATGGCTCGGTCTTCTGGCACCCCAATGGCTACAAGATCTGGCGCGAGCTGGAGGCCTATATGCGCCGCAAGATGGACGGCGCGGGCTACCAGGAGATCAAGACGCCGCAGGTAATGGATGCGCGCCAGTGGGAGCAATCCGGCCACTGGGGCAAGTATCGCGAGAACATGTTCGTCATTCCCGACGAGGTGCCCAATACCGAGGACGAAGGCGAGATCATCAGCGGCGATGCCGACTGGATGGCATTGAAGCCGATGAACTGTCCCGCCCATGTCCTCGTCTTCAAGCAGGGCATCACTTCCTACCGCGAACTGCCGATTCGGCTGGGCGAGATGGGTTGTTGCCACCGCAACGAGCCGCATGGTGCGCTCCACGGGCTGATGCGCGTGCGCCAGTTCACGCAGGACGATGCGCATATCTTCTGCACAGAGGCGCAGATCGTCGATGAAGTGCGCGCATTCTGCGAACTCGCCGACACCGTCTACAAGGATTTCGGCTTCAGCTATCACATCAAGCTGGCGCTGAGGCCCGAACAGCGCTTCGGTTCGGACGAGGGCTGGGACAAGGCCGAGCAGGAGCTGCGCGATGCCGTGGTCGAGGCGGGCATGGCGACCGACGAGTATGGCTGGGAGGAACTGCCCGGCGAAGGGGCCTTCTATGCGCCCAAGCTCGAATGGCACCTGACCGACGCGATCGGGCGGACCTGGCAGGTCGGGACGATTCAGTCCGATCGTGTGCTGCCCGAACGGCTCGATGCGACCTATATCGGCGAGGACGGCGAGAAGCATCGCCCAGTCATGCTCCATCGCGCTATCTTCGGCTCATACGAGCGCTTCATCGGGATATTGATCGAGCACTTCGCCGGGCGGCTGCCCGTGTGGCTTGCGCCGGTGCAGGCGGTGGTCGCAACGATCGTTTCGGACGCCGATGGCTACGGTGAGCAAGTGGTCGAGAAGCTCGAGGCGGCTGGGATCCGCGTCGAGAGCGACTTCCGCAACGAGAAGATCAACTACAAGGTGCGCGAGCACTCGGTCGCCAAGGTGCCGCACCTGCTGGTGGTCGGCATGCGCGAGGCGGAAGAAGGCACCGTCGCAATCCGTACGCTGGGCGAACAGCACCAGAAGGTGATGCCGCTCGACGAAGCCATTGCGATGTTGACGGAAGCAGCGACCCCGCCGGACTTGCGGAGCGCCTAGTCCGAAACCCTATAAAGGTAGCGCGCGGTCGGCGACGATGAGTGCGACGGCGCAGGTGCTGACCAGCGTAAAGCGGATCACCTCGAGCCGTGCCTCTGCGACTTTATCCGCCAACCGGACCGCGCGCGAAAGGGTAATGACTTTGGACATGCGGGCGATTGTCGCGCGCAAATCCTAATGCGGCGTTAAATTCCGGTTAGCTGCGGCATCTGCTGGCTGGCGCAATGGAAGCCGCCGCCGCCAGCGAGCACCGCATCGCCGGCGAGACCGAGCGTTTCGCGGTCGGGGAACAACGCGGCAATTGCCGCCACGCCGTCCTTGTCATGGGGCGAACCAAAGGTCGGGACCACCACCAGATGGGTGGTAATCGCAAAGTTGACGTAGCTCGCCGGCTCGACCCGTCCATCCCGCTCGATCCGGCCCGGCGAGGGAATCTCGTGCAGCTTGAGCTCGGCGTCGAGGATGTGCGCCCTGGCAGCCGCATAGATCTCCGCATTGGGATCGTCCGCGCCGGTCGCGCGCGGCAAGACGACCTCGCCCGGGGCGACGAACCGCGCAAGGTTGTCGACATGGCCGTCGGTATGGTCGTTGATCAGGCCATCGCCCAGCCACACGGTCCGGGTGAAGCCGAGGTCGCGCGCCAGCCGCGCCTCGATGTCCTCGCGCGACAGTTCGGGATTGCGGTTGGGATTGAGCAGGCATTGCTCGGTGGTCAGCACCGTCCCGGTGCCGTCGCCATCGATGGCACCGCCTTCGAGGATCCAGTCGCTGTCGATCACGGGCAGCCCCGCATCGCGCGCAATCTCCGCCCCGATGGTCTGGTCTCCCTCCATTAGGTATTTCTCGCCCCAGCCGTTGAAGCGGCAGCGCAGCGCGTTGCCATCTCCTCGCACGAGCGGTCCGGTATCGCGCAGCCAGATATCGCCATAGGCGCGGCGCTCGAGCGAAACCCTGGCCGACACCAGCGCGCGTGCCCGCGCCTCGTTGGCCTCGTCGCGGACCAGCAGGCGAACTGCCTGCCCGCTATCGGCAACAGCGCTGGCGAAGGCGGCGATCTGCTCCTGCGCCGGCTCAAGGAAGCCCGGCCATTCCTCGGCCAGATGCGGAAAGCCGATCCACAACCATTCCTGCGGCGCCCATTCGGGCGGCATCACGATATTGGTCATGAACCGGCTTTCTTTCCTTTTCGGTGCGCGTTCAGCAGCCGGTATCGGCCGCAGCACAGCTTTCGTCGCGGTTGGCCCTGAACTCGTCACCTTCGACCCAGTTAGGCCAGCTGGCGCTTTCCGCCATCATCCTGCCGAGACGATAGTAGAGCTGCAGATCGGCCATCACGCCCGACCAGTCCCAGTCCTCGCTGAACTCGTCCTTAGGGCCGTGATAGCGATTGGCGCGATATTCGGTGTAGATGGCCGAGCCAGCCTCGACGCCGCCATCGACCAGGTCCTCGCCGCCCTTGACGTAAAGCATAGGCACGCCGCGCTTGGCGAAGCCGAAGTGGTCGGACCGATAGTAATAGCCCGCTTCGGGATGCGGGTCGGACTTGACCGTGCGGCCGTCGGCCTTGAGCGAGGCTTCGAGGAACTTGTCGAGCTCTGACTTGCCCGGCCCGATCGCGACCACGTCATTCGACGGTCCGGCCACGATGAAGGCGTCCATATTGACCCCGCCGACAGTCTGGTCGAGCGGATAGACGGGGTTGGCGGCATAGTAATCGGAGCCGAGCAGGCCCTGCTCCTCCGCCGTCACTGCCAGGAAGACCAGGCTGCGCTTGGGTGCGCCGGCCTTGGCATGGGCTTCCGCGAGCGCCACGAGCGCGGCGGTGCCGGTGGCATTGTCGACCGCGCCATTGCAGATGTCGTCTCCGTCCGGCGCGGGCGTGCAGCGACCGAGATGGTCCCAATGCGCGGTGTAGATGACGTATTCGTCGGGCTTCTCGCTCCCTTCGAGGACGCCGATGACGTTCTTCGAATTGTAGTTGCGGATGTCGTTGGAGAAGCTGGTCGAGGCGTTGAGACCTAGCGGGACCGGTTTGAAGCCCTTCTGCTTGGCCGCAGCGCTGAGCGCGTCGAGATCCTGCCCTGCGGCCTTGAACATCTGGCGCGCAGCTGAATTGCTGATCCAGCCGTTCATCACGGTCAACGGGGGCGGGTTTTCGCCCCGCTGGGCATAGGCTTGCGGCCCCGACCACGAGCTTTCGACCACGTTCCAGCCATAGCTAGCCGGTTCAGTATCGTGAACGATGATCGCGGCGGCTGCGCCCTGCCGTGCGGCTTCCTCGTATTTGTAGGTCCAGCGCCCGTAATAGGTCATCGCCCGGCCGTTGAAGGTGCCCTCGAGCCCGGCGGTCTGATAGTCCGGGTCGTTGACCAGAATGACCACGGTCTTGCCCTTGACGTCGACGCCCTCGTAGTCGTTCCAGCCGCGTTCGGGCGCGTTGATGCCGTATCCGACGAACACCATCTCGCTGTTCTCGATGCTGGTCGTGGCAGCCTCGCGGTAGCTCACGCCCACCCAATCGCTGCCGTAACGCAACACCAGATCGTCCTCGTGACCCTCGCCAACGGTGATGGTGAGGGGGGCGTAATCCTTGCCGGTGATCTCCACCAACGGGACGTCCTGCACCCAGCTGCCATTGTTGCCGGGCTTGAGCCCCGCGGCTTCGAAGCGCTCGGTCAGCAGGGCAACGGTCTTTTCCTCGCCGATCGTGCCGGGCATCCGCCCCTCGAACTCGTCGGACGCGAGCATGCGCGTAACGTCCTTCATCGTGTCTTCGGAAAGTTCGCCATTGGCGACTTCGGGGATGTCGAGCACCATCGCCGCGTCGCTGCCAGACATGTTGCATGCAGCGAGGGCAAGCGAAGCGGCTGCGACAACTGCAGTCCTGATCATTTGGGGGAATCCTCTCTCATCTTGCTGGCGCTTCCTTTGCAGAGGCTCGGCGCCGGGGCAAGGCACTCGCGCTTGCGAATAAAGCGGCAGGCGGGCAGGACGCGCAGATGGCGAGCGAATGGCAGGATGCATTGGCAAGGGCGCGGGCGGAGGCGCCGTTCCTGCGCCGCGCGCTCGAGCGCCAGCCCGAACTTGCCGACCTGCTGGAGCGGGGCGAAGGCGACGCCGCGCTCGAATGGGCGCGGCAGGCTGGCGACAATGCCGGTTCGGTCGGCTCGGCACTACGGCGCGAGCGGCTAGCCTATGCGACAGCGCTGGCGGTGGGCGATCTGGCGGGCGACTTCCCGCTCGACCAGGTCATGGTCGAACTGTCGGACCTGGCCGACCGCGCGCTCGACTTCGCGATCAGCGAAGCGATCACGCGGCGGGTCGAAAGCGGCGATCCCAACGGCATGATCGCGCTGGCGCTGGGCAAGCATGGCGCGCACGAGCTCAACTACTCCTCGGATATCGACCCGATCCTGCTCTACGATCCGCAGACCCTGCCGCGGCGCGAACGCGACGAGCCGGGCGAGGCGGCGCAGCGATACGCGCGCGAAGTGGTCAAGCTGCTGTCCGACGTGACCGAGGAAGGCTACGTGTTCCGCGTCGACCTGCGCTTGCGCCCGGCCTCGGAAGTGAGCCCGCTGGCGATCTCGTGCAATGCCGCGCTGACCCATTACGAAAGCTCGGCACTGGCGTGGGAGCGCGCCGCCTTCATCCGCGCGCGTGCGGCGGCGGGCGATGTAGAGGCGGGCGAGAACTTCCTCGCGGCGATCCGCCCCTTCGTCTGGCGCAGCAGCCTCGATTATGGCGCGATCGAGGAAATTCGCCGCCTGACGACGCGTATCCGCGCCAATTACAAGGGCCCGGTCGAGGTCGGCCCCGGTTTCAACCTCAAGCATGGGCGCGGCGGCATTCGCGAAGTCGAATTCTTCGCCCAGACGCACCAGCTGATCCATGGCGGGCGCGACCATTCGCTGCGGCTCAGGGGCACGCGTGCGGCGCTCGATGCGCTGGCAGCCGCCGGCCGGATCGCGGAGGAAGAGGCGCGGGTGCTGGGCGACGCCTACGACCGGCTGCGCGTGGTCGAGCACCGGTTGCAGATGGTGAACGATCGCCAGACGCACGCCCTGTCCGAGGGCGAAGCGCTCGATGGCGTGGCGCGTCTCGACGGACTCGAGGACGGCGCGGCGCTGGTTGCCGAGCTGACCGAGCTGACCGATCGCGTCGCGCGCATCTACGACACGCTTATCGCCGAAGAGGATGCCTCGCGCCCGGTCCCCGTGCGCGCCGAGCCACTGGCAGCGCGGCTCGATGAGCTCGGCTTCGACGATCCCGCGCGGCTGGCGGAGCGCATCACCGGTTGGCGCGACGGCCGCTATCGCACCTTGCGCTCGTCGGCGGCGCTGAGCGCGTTCGACGCCATGCTGCCCAACCTGATCGAGGCGCTGGCCGAAGCGGACGATCCCGATCGCGCGATCATGCGGTGGGAGAACGTGCTGGCGAGCGCATCCTCCGCCATCAACCTCTTCCGCCTGATCGAGGCGCGCCCGGCGCTGCTCGACCAGCTGGTCGCGATCCTCACGCTCGCCCCGACGCTGGCCGACGAGCTGGGGCGACGGCCCGAACTGCTCGACACGCTGATCGATCGCACCGCGCTCGACCTGCCGGGCACGGTCGAACAGCTCGCGGCGCGGATGCGCGGAGGCGATGCGGGGGGCGATTACGAGCGCCAGCTCGACCGGATCCGCGTGATCACCGGCGAGGTGCGCTTCGCCATCGGGCTGCAGATGATCGAGGCGGTGCACGATCCCCTCGCCATCGCCGCGGCACTCTCGCGTACGGCCGAGGCGGCGCTGCAAGTCGCGCATGATGCGGCCGAGGCGGAATTCGCGCGCCAGCATGGCCGGATCGTCGGCAGCGAACTGCTCGTGTTGGGCCTGGGAAGGCTGGGCGGCGGCGCGCTGACCCATGCCTCCGACCTCGACATCATCCATATCTTCACCGGGGATTCGAGCGCTGAATCGGATGGCCCGCGCCCGCTCGGGGGCACGCTCTACTACAACCGCCTGGCGCAGCGCGTGGGCGCGGCGCTTTCGGTGCCGACCGCGCATGGCGCGCTATACGAGGTCGATACGCGATTGCGGCCGCAGGGTGCGCAGGGGCCGCTGGCCGCTTCGCTCGAAAGCTTTGCCAAGTACCAGCGCGAGGCGGCGTGGACCTGGGAGCATATGGCGCTGACGCGCGCCCGCGTGCTGGTCGCGAGCGACGCTGCCCGCGTCGAGCTGCAGTCGATCATCGACGAGGTCTTGCGGCAGGAACGCGATCCGGTGGAGCTGCGCGCCGATGTGCTCAAGATGCGCGCCGAGATGGCGCAACACAAGCCGGCGCAGGGGCCGCTCGACGCCAAGCTCGCGCGCGGAGCGCTCGTCGATCTCGAGTTCTTGATCCACTTCCTGCAATTGCGCGAGCGGACCGCGTTCACGCCCGATCTGGGCGAGGCGATCGCGCAACTTGGCCGGAAAGGCTTCCTGCCCGAGAGCCTGGTCGAAGCGCACGCGCTGATGACGCGGCTGCTGGTTGCCGGGCGATTGCTGGCGCCGGATCTGCAGCGCCCCTCACCGGCGGCGGCGCTGGCGCTGGCGCGCGCCTGCCAGGTCGAAAGTTTCGATGACCTCTTGCAATTTTTCGGCGAGGCACGCCAAGGGGTCGCTGCAACCTGGGCCGACACCTTCGGCGAAGCACTGGAGATCGAAAGATGAGCAGCAAGCTCGCAGCGGGCGACGCCATGCCCGATGTCGCGATGGAAACGCCCGATGGGGGCACTGTGAAAGTGTCCGACTTCAAGGGACAGAAGCTGGTGCTGTTCTTCTACCCCAAGGACAACACGCCCGGCTGCACCACCGAGGCGAAAGACTTTACCGCGCTCAAGCCGCAATTCGACAAGGCGGGCGTGGCGCTGCTGGGCGTGAGCAAGGATTCGCCCAAGAAGCACCAGAACTTCATCGCCAAGCACGATCTCACGACGCCGCTCGCCACCGATGCAGAAACGGGCGGACTGTCGGATGCGATCGGGATCTGGACCGAGAAGCAGAATTACGGCCGCACCTATATGGGCATGGTCCGCACGACCTATTTGATCGACGCCAAAGGCAAGATCGCGCAGGTGTGGAACAAGGTGCGGGTGAAGGGTCACGCCGAAGAGGTGCTCGCGGCCGCGCAGGCCTTGTGACTTCTGCCTGACGCCAACCCGTCGCCAGCCATGACCTCCCTGGCCTCCGCCATCCGTGCCGCATTGCTGACCGCCGATCCGCGCGCAAAGTGCTTTGCTGCGCGCAAGCTGGCGCGCGACTGGCGCCTGGGCAGGCTCGAGTGGCAGTTTGACGTCACCATGCCCGACCAGCCGGCCCGTCCGGAGCGGCCCGAACTGTTGCCTCCCGGCCAAATGCCCAAGCGCGGCAAGGGCGGTTCGGAGCGCGGCCGGATCGCGCTATGGCATGCGCTGGCGCATATCGAATTCGTCGCCATCGACCTCGCGCTCGATATCGTGGGGCGCTTCGGCGCAGAGATGGGGCGCGAGTTTGCCGACGATTTCCTCGCGGTCGCGGCGGACGAGGCGATGCATTTCGCATTGCTCGCCCGCAAGCTCGAATCGCTCGGGAGCCATTACGGCGCGCTCCCCGCCCATGCCGGACTATGGGAGGCGGCCTACGAGACACGCCACGATGTCGCGGCCCGGCTGGCGGTGGTGCCGATGGTGCTTGAGGCGCGCGGGCTTGATGTCACGCCGGCAACGATAGAGCGCGTCCGGGCGCAGGGTGACGTGGGCGGTGGAAAAATACTCGCGCGAATCCTTGACGACGAAATCCGCCACGTCGGTTACGGCGCCAAGCACTTTGTCGCATGGGCTGAGGCGCGCGGCGAATCCCCTCAGAAAGCTTGGAAAAAACTGGTTGAGCGGCACTTTCGCGGGCAGCTGAAGCCGCCATTCAACGACTCGGCGCGTCTCGCAGCCGGTCTATCGCGCGACTATTACGCGGGTATTGCTTCGTAAAGATTTCGCCCGATAACTCGCAAACACACGAGGCGCTGAAAGGTTCCAACGGACTTTTTGGCAGAAAATGAGGCTTCCACTTCAGCCGCTAGGGGGTGGTCACGGGAGCCTCGATAAAACGGATCGCGAGGCGCGAAAGCGCCCACAACAAGGACGGGTCATTGTTTCTAACGCAAACCATGCGAAAGGGCTTGCAGGTCGTTGCCATCGTCGCAGCAGGCTTCGCCTCAATCGCAGCAACCCCCGCAATCGCCAATTCATCTGCCGCTGCAGTCGACGTGACTGAGCCCGTGCGCGAAGCGCAGGCAGGCAATGGCGTCGCGGGCGATGTTCGTTTCCAGCAGCTATTCGCCAAGTGGGAAGCGCTCGACAGGAACGGTCCCAATGGACCGGCCAACACTTCCACCGTGTCGATCCCTTCGCGCATGCCGCTCGAGGGTTCGAAGCTGACCAGCGACTATGGCATGCGCACCCATCCGGTGCTTGGCGGCCGTCGCAATCACAAGGGCGTCGACCTTGCCGCACCGACCGGCACGCCGGTCTATGCGACCGCTGACGGCATCGTTGGCCGCGCCGACTGGTTCTCGAGCTATGGCCTTTACGTCCAGATCGAACATGGCGCGGATCTCGAAACCCGCTATGCCCACATGTCGCGGCTCGCGGTTTCGGCCGGCGAGCGCGTCAAGAAGGGCGACATTATCGGCTACGTCGGTTCGACTGGACGTTCGACCGGCCCGCACCTGCACTACGAAGTTCGCATCGACGGCGCTGCGGTGAACCCGATTCCCTACATGGTCGAATCGGAAGCGCAGCAGGCCTTCGCTCTCGCCACCGGTCAGGGTGGCCAGGGCGGCGACTGATCGCCGATCACAAGTTCCCGCCTGGAAGCGGGTACGGACATAGGAGAGGATGTCCGGTTACGGCGGCGGGGGTTTCCCCGCCGCCTTTTTTCTTGTCCCGCTTTTTCCTTGTTCTGGCCTCGATCCTGTTTAGGTTTCTCTCCAAAACCAGTCGCGAAAACCGGCGACAATCGAGAGAGGCCGAATGCATCCGATCCAGCACGCGCAGACCCGCCCCGACCACCCCGCCGTCATCATGGCAGGGTCGGGCGCCATAATGACCTATGGCGAGATGGACGAGGCGGCCAACCGTTTCGCCCATCTCCTGCGCGCACGGGGCATTGGGCGTGATGGCGCCTTTGCGGTGCTGCTCGAAAACCGCATCGAATTCTTCACCCTGATCTGGGGCTCCCAGCGCGCCGGCACCATGCTGGTGCCCATCTCGACACGCCTGACCGCGCCCGAGATTGCCTATATCTTGCGCGACAGCGGCGCAAAGCTGCTCATCACCTCGCCCAAGTTTGCCGAAGTGTTGCTGGGTATCAGGGAGGAATGCCCCGATCTCGACGTGCTGGTGATGGATCAGGGCGGGGCGGAGGATTTCGCCGCCGCGCTCGACGCCCAGCCGGGCGAGCCTATTGCTGACCAGACCGCTGGCGCTGTCATGCTTTATTCCTCCGGCACCACCGGCAGGCCCAAGGGCATTCGGCCCAAGCCGCAGGCGGATCCCGATCCGCAGGCAGTCGTTCCGCTGATGGCGGTGGCGACGATGGGCGCGGGCATGCCGGCCGACGGGTCGATGGTCTATCTCTCGCCTGCGCCGCTCTATCATGCGGCGCCGATCGGCTGGTGCGGCCTCGTCCAGCGGCTCGGCGGGACGGTGGTGATGATGGAGAAATTCGATCCCGAACTCGCGCTGTCGACGATCGAGAAATACAAAGTGACCGACAGCCAGTGGGTGCCGACCCATTTCGTCCGCATGCTTCGCCTCGATGACGCGATCCGCACGAAATACGACCTCTCGACCCACAAGCGTGCGATCCACGCTGCCGCGCCGTGCCCGATCCCGGTCAAGCAGGCGATGATCGAATGGTGGGGGCCGATCATCATCGAATATTACGCCGGGTCCGAGAGTATCGGCATGACCATGGTGCACAGCCCCGACTGGCTTACTCATCCCGGTACAGTGGGCAAGGCGATCTATGGCAAGCTGCATGTCTGCGGACCCGACGGCGAGGAGCTGGCCCCGGGCGAGGACGGTCTGATCTATTACGAGAACGACATCCTGCCGACCTATCTCAACGATCCCGAGAAGACGCGCGAGGCTATGCATGACAACGGCTGGATGACGCTGGGCGACATCGGCCATCTCGACGAGGACGGGTTCCTCTACCTGACCGACCGCAAGAGCCACATGATCATCTCGGGCGGCGTCAACATCTACCCGCAGGAAGTCGAGAACCTGCTCGTCAGCCATGAAAAGGTGATGGATGCCGCGGTGATCGGCGCGCCCGATCCCGACCTGGGCGAGAAAGTCGTCGCGGTCGTCCAGCCGGTCGACATGGCTATCGCTGGCGAAGCGCTCGAACAGGAACTGCGCGACTATCTCAGCCCGCAGCTGGCCCGGATAAAGATGCCCAAGCTGTTCGATTTCCGTCCCGATCTTCCGCGCGAGGCCAATGGCAAGCTCTACAAGCGCGAACTGCGCGACGAGTTCGCCGCGAAAGCCCAGGAGCAGGCCTAGTGCCGGGCGACGCCGTCCTCCCGCCTGAAACCGCGCGCGAGGTGATCGACCCGCACGCCTATGCCCAGTGGGACGATTTGCTCGACACCTTCGACCGGCTGCGGGCAGAAAGCCCCGTCGCCAAGGTCGTGGCGGAAGATGGCGAGCTGTTTGATCCCTTCTGGCTGGTCACCCGCTACGACGACGTGATGCGGATTTCGAAGGACAACACGACCTTCCTCAACAACCCGCGCCCGGTGGTGTTCAGTTTCCGCAAGGCGATCGAGTTCTCGCGCGCCGCCACCGGCAGCGACATCCTGGTCGATTCATTGGTGGTTTTCGACGCTCCGATCCACCCCAAGTACCGCCGGCTGACGCAGGACTGGTTCATGCCGCGCAACCTCGCGCGGATGGAGGAGGAGATCCGCGGCATCGCCAATGCAACGGTGGACCGACTGGTTGCGGCCTGCGCCGCGGGTGAAATCGTCGATTTCTGCAAGCTCGTCTCCGCGCCCTATCCGCTCCATGTGGTAATGCAGATCCTCGGCGTGCCCGAGGAGGACGAGCCGCGCATGCTGATGCTGACGCAGCAGATGTTCGGGGGGCAAGATGCCGATCTGTCCGGCTCGGGCATGGAGAACATGACCCAGGAACAGGTCATCCAGCTCGTCGCTGGCGCGGTGAAGAGCTTCGAGGACTATTTTGCCGGGATCGCCGCCGATCGCCGGGCCCATCCGACCGACGATGTCGCCAGCGTCATCGCCAACGCCACGGTCGACGGCAAGTCGCTGCCCGAACGTGACATGGCGGGCTATTACATCATCGTCGCGACCGCCGGCCACGACACCACTTCGGCGAGCACCGCCGGCGCAATGCTCGCATTGGCGCAGGACCCGGAGCAATGGGCGCGGGTCAAGGCCGATCGCTCGCTGTTGCCGGGGATCGTCGAGGAAGCGATCCGCTGGACCACACCGGTCCAGCATTTCATGCGTACGGCGGCGGAAGACGTTGAGCTGGGTGGGCAGCAGGTGAAGAAGGGCGACTGGCTGATGATCAACTATGTCGCCGCCAATCACGACCCGGCGCAGTTCGACAACCCGCGCAAGTTCGACGCCTCGCGTTCGCCCAACCGCCATCTCGCCTTCGGCGCCGGGGCGCACCAGTGTCTCGGCCTCCATCTGGCGCGGATGGAGATGAAAATCCTGTTCGAGACCCTGCTCGACCGGATCGACAGCATCGAACTGGCGGGCGAACCGCGGCGGGCGACCTCGACCTTTGTCGGCGGGCTCAAGACCTTACCTGTGCGCATCCAAGCCCGCTGATCCGCGCTGCCTGCGACCGGATCGCGCGGCAGGTCGGAAAATCATTCGCTTGCAGGGGCTTGGCCGTTCGCTAGAACCGGCTCGAAGGGGAAACGCCGGATGAGACTTGGCTGGGATGAAATCGCGCGCCGCGCCAAGGCATTCAGCGAGGAATGGCAAGGCGCCCATTATGAAAAGGGCGAAACCCAAAGCTTCTACAATGACTTTTTCGAGATATTCGGGATCAAGCGCCGCACGGTCGCGGTATACGAACAGCGGGTAAAGCTGCTCGACAACAAACAGGGTTTCATCGACCTGTTCTGGCCGCGAACACTCCTGATCGAACAGAAGAGTGCCGGGTTGAAACTGGGGCGCGCGCAGGGCCAGGCGCTCGATTACCTGCACGGCGTCCATCCTACCGAACAACCTCGCTGGATTCTGACGTGCGATTTCCAGAGGTGGGACCTGCTCGATCTGGAAACCGGCAAAGAGCTCAAGTTCGCCCTTGCCGACCTTTACAAGCACGTGACCGCCTTCGATTTCATGCTTGGGCGGCGCGTCAGCTTCGAGCGGCAGGAAGCGGTCACGATCAAGGCCGCCGAGCTGATGGGCAAGATCCACGATGCGCTGGAGGAAAACGGCTATGTCGGCCACGACCTCGAACGCTTCCTCGTCCGCCTACTGTTCTGCATGTTCGCCGACGACACCGGCATCTTCCAGCCCAAGGACATCTTCCTCCAGCTGGTCGAGAACGACACCTTCGAGGACGGCAGCAATGTCGGCCGCGTCATCAACGAACTGTTCGAGGTGCTCGACACGCCCGAGGACAGGCGGCAGTCTAGCCTGTCGGGCGAACTGAGCCAGTTTCCTTACGTCAACGGCCGGCTGTTCCGCGAAAACCTACGCACGCCGATCTTCGATGCGAGAATGCGCGAACACCTGCTCGATGCATGCCGTCACGACTGGTCTGCCGTCAGCCCGGCGATCTTCGGCAGCCTGTTCCAGAGCGTGATGGACGCGAAGGAACGCCGCGCGAAGGGGGCGCACTACACCAGCGAGGAAAATATCCTCAAGGTGATCGGGCCGCTGTTCCTCGACGATCTGCGCGAGGAATTGGAAGGTCTGAAGGCGCGCAAAACCGCCAAGGATAAGCTACTGCTCGAATTCCAGGCGCGTCTGTCGCGGATGCGCTTCCTTGATCCGGCGTGCGGTTGCGGCAATTTCCTCGTCATCGCCTATCGCGAAGTG
Organism: Altererythrobacter sp. CAU 1644; assembly: GCF_029623755.1. Taxonomy (NCBI): domain Bacteria; kingdom Pseudomonadati; phylum Pseudomonadota; class Alphaproteobacteria; order Sphingomonadales; family Erythrobacteraceae; genus Altererythrobacter; species Altererythrobacter arenosus. Next base: position 1,100,259 of record NZ_CP121106.1, on the reverse strand, counting down.
CGGCGGCTCGAACTGGAATGCCTGCAGGAGCTTTACGGCGACCAGCGGATCGATGCCGAACTGATGACCCGCGTCACGGTCGACCAGTTCTACGGCATCGAGTACGAGGAATTCCCGGCGATGATCGCCGAGGTCGCGATGTGGATGGCCGACCATATCGCCAACAACGAGATCAACGAGGCTTTCCGCCTCAACTACGCGCGCATTCCGCTGACCGGCGGTGCGACGATTCGCCACGGCGATGCGCTGGAGGTGGATTGGAACGAGGTGCTGCCCGCTGGCCAGTGCAGCTACGTGATGGGTAATCCGCCCTTCATTGGGCAAAGTTATCAGTCCAAGGTTCAGCGAGAGCAGATGTCCCGGGTAATCGATGCTGACTCGGGTCGTGCGGGTTCGCTCGATTATGTGAGTGCATGGTTTCTCACCGCTGGTGCCTATATTCAAAACAATCATCGAATTCGCATCGCCTTCGTAGCGACCAATTCGATCACTCAGGGCGAACAGGTGGCGCAGCTATGGCCGTTGCTGTTCGACCGCTACGGGCTGGAAATCGCCTTTGCCCACCGCACCTTCAGCTGGGGCAGCGAAGCGCGCGGCAAGGCCCAGGTGCATGTGGTGATAATCGGGCTGACGCACCGTGATTTTGAACCGAGTGAAAAGCGGTTGTTCAGCTATCCCGATATCAAGCGCGATCCTGTCGAAAGCCGCCACGGCGCACTGACCGCCTATCTGTTCGATGCGATGCGGGCTAATCAGCATTTGGTTGTGCGGGATACGCGCAAACCGATATCGGCTCCCAAGGCTATGAGAATGGGGAGCAAGATCGTCGATGGCGGACACTTGATTTTTGAGCCAGGCGAACGGGAGGATTTTCTGCAAGCCGAGCCAGAAGCGAGGCAGCATATGGTCCCGCTCGTGGGCTCTTACGAATATATCAATGGAACCATCCGGTGGATTCTTTCGCTTGATAGCGTCCCACCTAGCAAGCTCAGGTCCATGTCGCACGTCGTCGAGCGGTTGAAGAAAGTTACCGAATTTCGCAAATCGAGCAAGAAGGCGGCGACACGGAAGCTAGGTGATTTCCCGACGCGTTTTGAAGTTGCGACGATCCCCGGCGATAGCTTTCTCGTTTTTCCTGAAGTGAGTTCCGAACGACGTGATTACGTCCCTATTGGCTGGCTTGAGCCGCCGACAATACCATCAAACCTAGTTCAGACGTTCGTCGATGCCACTCTCTACGATTTCGCCATCCTTACGAGCCGCGCGCATATGGCGTGGCTCAGCCATATCGGGGGTCGGCTTAAAAGCGATTATCGTTACTCAATCGGTCTCGTCTACAACACCTTCCCCTGGCCCGAATCCTCCGACGTGCAGCGCGAAAAGATCGAGCAACTGGCGCAGGCCGTGCTCGATGCCCGTGCGACGCATCCGACCTCCAGCCTCGCCGATCTCTACGATCCCGACACGATGCCTGCGAATCTGCGCAAGGCGCACAAGGCGCTCGATGCCGCTGTCGATAGCCTCTATCGCCGCGCTCCGTTCAACAGCGATCGCGACCGGGTGGAGCACCTGTTCGGTCTCTACGAAAAGCTGGTGAACCCGCTCTCCGGCGCTGCCAAGGCGAACCAGCGCACTCGCCGCCGCGTCGCCCGCAAGGTACGGAAGTAAGAGACGCTCCGCTTTTGGCGGGGCTGTAGCATCCGCGCTACTTCAGCAAACGCTCGGCGATCCTGCGTACCTCGGTCCCCATGTCCTCACGTTCGAGCGCCAGCGCCAGCGTCGCCTCGACGAAGCCGGTCTTGCTGCCGCAGTCGTAACGACGCCCGTCGAAAGTCACCGCGTGGAACGCCTGCTGGCCAATCATCTTGGCCATGGCGTCGGTCAGCTGGATTTCGCCGCCGGCACCCTTCTCCTGGTCCTCGAGCACTCTCATCACTTCCGGTTGCAGGATGTAGCGGCCCGAGATGATCTTGTTGGAGGGGGCCTGCTCGACCGGCGGTTTCTCGACCAGTCCCGTCACCTCCGTCAGCGCGCCCTCCACCTTGCCAGGTGCGATCACGCCGTAGCTCGATACCTCTTCGCGCGGGACCTCCAGCACGCTGATCAGATTGCCTCCGACCTTCTCGTAAGCGTCGACCATCTGTTTCATGCAGCCGGGCTTGCCGATCATGAGCTCGTCGGGGAGGAAGATGGCGAAGGGTTCATCGCCGACGATGGCGCGGGCGCACCAGATGGCGTGGCCGAGGCCCAGCGGCACCTGCTGGCGCACGGTGATGATATCGCCGGGGGTGGCGCGGGTTGGTTCGAGGACGCCCATGTCCTTGCCGCGATCGCTCATCGTGGCTTCGAGTTCGAATGCCATGTCGAAATGCTCGACGATCGCGGTCTTGCCGCGCCCGGTCACGAAGATCATCTGCTCGATCCCCGCCTCGCGCGCTTCGTCGACGGCATATTGGATCAGCGGGCGATCGACCACCGCCAGCATTTCCTTGGGAATGGCCTTGGTCGCCGGCAGAAATCGCGTCCCCAGCCCGGCGACGGGGAAGACGGCTTTACGGATAGGTTTGTGTGCGTTCATGGGAACTTGCGATAAGGCCGCGCGATTGGTTCGGCAACAGGGATGGACCGGTTGGCGCCGAGTTGCAGTTGCCAGCCGGTGTAGATGGGGTAAGGGCAATCCATGGATAAACTTGTAATTCGCGGTGGCAATCGGCTGGAAGGGACGATTCCCATTTCGGGCGCCAAGAACGCTGCCCTGACGCTGATCCCCTGTGCCTTGCTGACCGAGGAACCGGTCACTCTCAGGAACCTGCCGCGGCTGGCCGATATCGACGGCTTCCAGCACCTGATGAACCAGTTCGGCGTGACGACAGTGATCCAGGGAACGCGGCCGGAGGATTTCGGCCGGGTGATGTCGCTCGAGGCAACGCGGATCACCTCGACCGTCGCGCCCTACGACCTGGTGCGCAAGATGCGCGCCTCGATCCTCGTGCTCGGCCCGATGCTGGCGCGGATGGGCGAAGCGACCGTCTCGATGCCCGGGGGGTGCGCGATCGGAAACCGCCCGATCGACTTGCATCTGAAAGCGCTGGAGGCGTTCGGCGCCGAGATCGAGCTGGCGCAAGGCTATGTGAAGGCCATGGCACCCGACGGCGGCCTGCCAGGCGGGGAATTCGATTTTCCCGTGGTCTCGGTTGGGGCGACCGAGAACGCCTTGATGGCCGCCGTGCTTGCGAACGGGACCTGCCGCCTGTTCAACGCGGCGCGCGAACCGGAAATAGTCGACCTCTGCAATCTGCTGGTGGCGATGGGGGCCGAGATCGAGGGCATCGGCACCTCCGATCTGATCGTCCACGGGGTCAAGCGGCTTCACGGCGCGACCTACAAGGTCATGGCCGACCGGATCGAGGCCGGCTCCTACGCCTGTGCCGCCGCGATCACCGGTGGCGCCATCCGCCTCGAGGGCGCCAAGGGCGACGAGATGGCAGCGACGATCCACGCGCTGCGCAATATCGGGGTCAATATCGAGGAAGACGCCAAGGGGATTACCGTAAGCTCCAATGGCGCTACCCGAGCGACCAATCTGACTACCGCGCCCTATCCCGGGCTGGCCACCGACATGCAGGCGCAGCTGATGGCGCTGCTGTGCAAGGCCGAGGGCACCAGCGTGCTCAAGGAGACGATTTTCGAGAATCGCTACATGCACGTGCCCGAACTGCGGCGCATGGGTGCGGATATCGAAACAGAAGGTCGCACGGCTATCGTCAAGGGCGTCGAGCGCCTAACCGGTGCCGAAGTGATGGCGACCGACCTGCGCGCTTCCTTCAGCCTTGTGCTGGCAGGGCTCGCGGCCGAAGGCGAGACAACGGTGCGTCGCCTCTATCACCTCGACCGCGGTTACGAGCGGCTCGAGGAGAAGCTGCAGCTGGTCGGCGCGGATATCGAACGGGTCGGCGACGACTAGGCATTCGCTTTCGGACCTTTCGGCAGCCTCGTCCGTTGAAGGGGCAAGAAAGGAATTTTCCGATGCTTATCAAGATGCTCGGCCTGGGAGCCCTCGGCTATCTCGGCTATCGCTATTACGAGAAGAACAAGGGCGGCCATGCCGCTTTTGCCGGCAACCAGCCTCAAGGAAGCCACACCGACGTTCGCGATGCCGGGCCTGAAGCCATGCGCGACAAGCCCGCGGGCGAATGGGACAAGACCGACGAGGAAAGCGACGAGAGCTTTCCCGCCAGCGATCCGCCAGCCAACTACTAAGCGATTAAAGCGCTAATCCAGGGGCGGCTCCTTCGCGGGGCCGCCCTTGGCGTATCTGTCGACCAGCCAGATGCGGATCGCGCCCGCCAATCCCGGCGGAGTGTCCGATGCGATGCGTTCCTCGTCGATTGCGGCGACTAGGGCGTTGATCGGGAGGCCCTGTTCCTCCGCAGCCTCGCGCAGCATATCCCAGAAGATCGGCTCAAGGCTGATCGAGGTCTTGTGCCCGGCGATCTCGACCGAACGCTTGACAGGAGGGTGGTAGGGCGGCGGCATCTGCCAGGCATTCTAGCCGGAAAGTGCAGACTGCACATCGCTTACCCGCAGGATTCCGGGAAAAATTCGCACTCGGCCTACTTTATGGTCAGTTTCGTTAACTTGCAGGCCAACCTGATGGTAGGGACGCCAGACGGCGGCGCCCCTTGCCTCAATACATGTGCTGGCCGCCGTTGATGCTCATGGTCGAGCCGGTGACGAACCCACCTTCTTCGGCGCAGAGGAAACTGACCCCGCGGGCGATTTCTTCGGCATGACCCAGCCGGCCCACCGGGATCTTGGCGACGATCTTTTCGAGAACCGGCTCGGGCACGGCGGCAACCATGTCGGTATCGATATAGCCCGGCGCGATCGCGTTGACGGTCACGCCGAACTTCGCGCCTTCCTGCGCCAGCGCCTTGGTAAAGCCGTGAATGCCGGATTTGGCTGCGGCGTAGTTGACCTGGCCATATTGGCCGGCCTGCCCGTTGATCGAGCCGATATTGACGATCCGGCCCCAGCCCCGCTCGCGCATGCCCGGGAAGCAGGCCTTGGCCATGTTGAAGCAACCGCCGAGGTTGATGCGCATGACCTCGTGCCAGTCGTCGTAGGACATTTTGTGCAGCGTGCCGTCGCGCGTGATCCCGGCGTTGTTCACGACCACATCGATCGGGCCAACCTCTTCTTCGATCTTCTTGCAGCCTTCAAGGCACGCCTGATGGTCGCCCACGTCCCATTTGTAGCTAGCGATTCCGGTGTCGGCCTTCAGCTGGTTGGCGGCAGCATCATTGCCGGCGTAATTGGCCACGACGGTAAACCCGTCCGCCTGCAGCCGTTCGCAAATCGCGCGGCCGATCCCGCGAGTCCCACCCGTAACAACTGCAACACGCGCCATAAGTCACTCTCCATACATAGGCTTTTCCCATGGACTAGCGGTGCCGTAGCGTAAATGGAATGAAAAACCCCGCCGAAGCGGGGTGGGGCATACGAATGTATGAGGCGATCAGACGGAAACCGCTCTAGAATCGAATTTGCGTGCCGACATAGACAGCCTGATTGTCGGCCTTGGCATCGGTGAGCGGAGCGAGGCGATCGCGCTCTTGCGACAGGCGGACACCAGCCGTCACGTTGAGGTTGCCGACCACGCGATAGGAACCGCCAAGATCGACGGTGGAGGTGCCGAGCCCCTCGAGCGTCCCGGCCGTACGACCAGTCTGCCCTTTTTCTTCCAGCGCGATGCGCGGTTGGAAGCGGCTTGGCTTGTCGGGAGCGGTCGGACCGGCAGGCTCGAACTTGGAAAGATCGGGCATATCGATCTTGCGCACGGTATCGGGCAGGGCAACAGGCCGCGCGAAGCTCTGGTAACCGCGAGCCAGCCCGAGGTTATACCGCGCCGGAGTAATCGCGGCGATGCCCTTGGCCGCGCCGGGCGCAGATTCAATCGACTGACGGACCGAGATCGCCTGGGCTACGTCGCTATCGACGCGCACCGCGACGGTTACCGTGCGATCGCGCCTGGTCGCAGTCCCAGCAGGAGTGAACCGCAGCTTAGGGTCACCGATCTTGGCTGCCACGCGGCGCGCGAGCTGGGGATCGACCGAGGCCGGCGTGAAAATTCCGAAGTCGGCCCGCGCCGTAGTCTCGCCATTTGCCAGCGCCAGCGCGGCAAGTCCGGCCGAAGGAATTGCAAAGGCGATACCGACGCCGGCCAGCAGCAAGGGCAGCCGGAGCGCCTTTCCTGCCTTGGATGCCTTGCGTGCCATCACGTTTCGTCCATTCCCACTACGGCGAATCATCGCCACTTCCTATGCGGACTCTGGCTGAACTGTGCCTGACCGTTGTGCAGTTGGCGCAGGACACCTGAGTCGATAATTTCAAACAATAGAATCGCTTGCGCCAGCCGCGCAATCAATTCTCGCATTTATTAGGCCTTGCGCAAGAATCTGTTGCACAGGCTCAACAGAATCGATTCGGGCCGGCACGATTCGAATGCTTCAGCAGATCTTCCCGTCCATTCAGCTATGGTAAACTGCAGGACCGCTTGAGAAATCGGGGCATGGAATACACCATTCATGGCCGCAGCCTGCGTCTCACGCCTTGCCGCTTGCGTCGGGGCGGTTATAGAGCGCAATCACAGATTTTGACTGAGGACCACTACCGATCATGAGCGCCGTGAAATTCTCGACCTTCCGCCCGGCCCGCTTCGCGCTTGTCTGTGCTGCTCTCGCTACGCTCGCAGCCTGCGGTGGTCGCGATCGTCCGGTAGCAGATCTTGCCGCGTCGCAGATCACCACGATCGGGGTCAATTCCTACCTGTGGCGCGCCGCGCTCGAAACCGTCAGCTTCGCGCCGCTGGTGCAGGCCGACAGCGCCGGCGGCGTGATCATCACGGACTGGTACGCCAACCCGAGCAATCCGGGCGAGCGGGTCAAGGTGACTGTGACCATCCTCGACCAGGATCTCCGTGCCGACGCCATTCGGGTGGCCGCCAGCCGCCAGGTCGCACAGGGCAACGCTTGGGTCGACGCGCCGGTGCAGGCGGCGACCGTACAGAAGCTCGAAGACATTATCCTGACCAAGGCGCGCGACTTGCGCCGCCAGGCTGTGGCTTCCTGATCCAACTTTCCCTAACGGGGATAGCATGACCGATACGCGTTTCGATCCGTCCACGGCCGACGGTCGCTGGCAGCGTGCCTGGGAAAAAGCGGGCACGTTCGAGGCAGACAGCAACTCGCCCAAACCCAAGAGCTACGTCCTCGAGATGTTTCCCTATCCCTCGGGGCGCATCCACATCGGCCATGTGCGCAACTACACGATGGGCGACGTGCTGGCCCGTTACAAGCGCATGCGCGGTTTCGAAGTTCTTCACCCGATGGGATGGGACGCCTTCGGCATGCCAGCCGAAAACGCCGCCATGGAAAAGGGCGTCCATCCGGGAGGCTGGACCCGCGCCAACATCGAACACATGAAGGCGCAATTGAAGCGCATTGGATTTGCGCTCGACTGGTCGCGCGAACTGGCGACCTGCGAGCCCGAATACTACGGCCATGAGCAGGCGCTGTTCCTCGATCTCTATGAGGCGAGGCTGGTTTACCGCAAGGAGAGCGAGGTCAATTGGGACCCGGTCGACATGACGGTGCTCGCGAATGAGCAGGTGATCGACGGCAAGGGTTGGCGCAGCGGCGCCGAGGTCGAGAAGCGCAAGCTCAACCAGTGGTTCCTCAAGATCACCGATTTTGCCGAGGAGTTGCTCGAGGGGCTGGGCGATCTCGAAGACTGGCCGGAAAAGGTCAGGCTGATGCAGGAGAACTGGATCGGCAAGAGCCAGGGCCTCGAATTCAGCTTCCAGCTTTCGAACGGCGAGACCTTGCCGGTTTACACCACGCGGCCGGACACGATTTTCGGCGCGAGCTTCGTTGCAGTCGCTGCCGATCATCCGGTGGCGCAGGCCGTCGCGGCGCAGAACTGCGACGCAGCCAAATTCATCGAGCAATGCAAGCGCGGCGGTACGACCGCAGCCGAGCTGGAGACGGCCGAGAAGCTCGGCTTCGATACCGGCATCGGCGCGGTGCACCCATTCACCGGCGAGCATCTGCCTGTCTACATAGCGAACTTCGTGCTGATGGACTACGGCACCGGAGCGATCATGGCGGTGCCCGGCCACGACCAGCGCGACTTCGAGTTCGCCAGCAAGTATCGGCTACCCATCCTGCGGGTGGTGGCGCCCGATATGGATCAGGCCGACCGGCCGTTCGGGACCGAGGCCGAGCCGGGCGACGGCGTTTGCGTGAATTCCGATTTCCTCGACGGAATGGCTGTCGAGGACGCCAAGACGGAAGTGATCGCGCGTGCCGAGCGCGAAGGATGGGGTCAGGGCACGACCGTGTGGCGCCTGCGCGACTGGGGCGTCAGCCGCCAGCGCTATTGGGGCACGCCGATCCCGTTCATCCATTGCGACAAGTGCGGCGTCGTGCCGGCGCCCAAGGCAAGCTTGCCGATCACCCTGCCCGAAGATGTCGACTTCCAGACGCCCGGCAATCCGCTGCTGCGCCACCCAAGCTGGAAGCACGTCGATTGCCCCAAATGCGGCGGCGCGGCCGAGCGCGAAACGGACACGCTCGACACCTTCGTCGACAGTTCGTGGTATTTTCTGCGCTTCGCCAGCCAGCCCGACGACAAGCCGTTCGACAAGGACGAAGTCGCCAAGTGGCTCCCGGTCGAGCAATATATCGGCGGGATCGAGCATGCGATCCTGCACCTGCTCTATGCCCGGTTCTGGACCCGCGCGCTGGCGCACATGGGCCAGATCGATCTCGCCGAGCCCTTCGCTTCGCTGTTTACGCAGGGCATGGTCACGCACGAGCTCTACTCGCGCCGATCGCCGGAAGACGGGCGGCAGACCTATTTCAGTCCTGCCGAAGTCGAGCGTCGAAGCGACAGCGCGATTCTCAAGGAAGACGGCTTTCCGGTCGAGATCGGCCGGGTCGTCAAGATGTCCAAATCGAAGAAGAACACGGTCGACCCTGACGACATCATCGATCGCTTCGGTGCCGATGCCGTGCGCTGGTTCATGTTGTCCGACAGCCCGCCCGAGCGCGACCTGCCGTGGTCGGTCGCCGGGATCGAGGGCTGCGGTCGCTTCGTTCAGCGTCTGTGGCGCCTGTTCGAAAGCGTCGACGACGCGGCCCAGGGCGAGGACATCGCGCTTGAACGCAAGGCACATCAGGCGATCAAGGCGGTCGCCGAGGATATCGAGGCGCTCTCGTTCAACAAGGCCGTCGCCCGCATCTACGAACTCACCGCCGCGGCAGAGAAGGCGCCGTCGAGCGCCTCGCGCAATTTCGCCATTCGCTCCGTGATGCTGTTGTCAGCACCTATGATGCCGCACCTCGCGGAAGAGGCCTGGGCCAAGGCAGGGGAGTCGGGCCTGATCGCAAACGCCGCCTGGCCCGAAGTCGACGAAGCCATGTTGGTCGAAGATGAGGTGACGATCGCCGTCCAGCACAAGGGCAAGCTGCGCGATACGCTCACTGCGCCCAAAGGTTCGTCGAAAGAAGACCTCGAGGCGCTTGCACTGGCGAGCGAGAAGGTCCAGCGTTCGCTCGACGGGGCAGAGATCCGCAAGGTGATCGTAGTGCCCGACCGGCTGGTGAATATCGTAACCTGATGCGTTCTGCCTTCGCCCTTTTCCTGTGTGTCGCGCTCGCCGCTTGCGGCCTTCAGCCGATGTATGCGGGAGGCAACCGGGCGGATGTGGCACAGGGGCTGGCAGCGGTAGAGGTCCCTGCTATTCCGGGGAGGGCGGGTTGGCTGGTGCGCAATGCGCTGGTCGATCGCCTCGGCGTCGCCGGCAATGCCGACGCCCGCTATCGGCTCGATGTCCGGCTCGACGATTCGCTCGAAGGGCTTGGGGTTCTGGGTGACGATACGATCAGCCGCGAACGCCGCATCTTGCGCTCGCGCTACCAGTTGATCGAGCTTGCGAGCGGCGAGATCCTGCTCGATGCAAGCGCCGGAAGCGATGCAGGGATCGATGTGGTGAGTTCTGAGTATGCGACAATTGCCGCCGAGCAGACAGCACTCGAAAACCTCGCCAGCGATCTTGCCGACCGAATGGTCCGCCGCGTTGCCTTGCGGCTGCGTCAGGGTGTCGAACCCGAAGGCCCGGGCGATGGGGAGAACCTCGGCCAGTGAAGGCGACCCAGCGCGATTTCAGGCAGGTTTCGCAGCGCGCGGCAGAGCAGTGTTCGACCTTTTTCTTTTGCGGTCCTGACGAGGCGGGGGCAGCGGCCGCAGCGGCGCATCTGATTACGCTTCTCGACGATCCCGGCGAGCGGGTTGAAATGTCGGGCGCCGACCTGCGGCGCGATCCGGTTATCCTGGGCGACGAGGCGCGCTCGGGCTCGCTGTTCGGAGACACGCGCTACATCTATGTCCGCGCGAATGGTGATGAGGCGCTCGACGCGATCGGCAACCATTTGCTGGCCGAGGGCGAAGGCTGCCCGGTGATCGTCGTCGCCACGAGCGCAACCGACAAGTCACGCACGGCAAAGCTGCTCGAGAAGCGCAAGGATGCGCTCGTCGCCATGTTCTGGCCGCCCGACCTCGCGACGGTTTCGGCGAACGTCCGGCAAATGGCTGATGCTGCGGGTCTTCGGCTCAATGGCGACCTGGCGGAACGGATCGCGCGAGGGGCCAATCTCGATGTGCGTCTGGCGCAATCTGAGGTGACCAAGCTTGCGCTCTATTGCGATGCCTCGCCGCAATCGCCCAAAACCGTCGAGGCGGCGGATCTCGAGGCGATTGGTGCCGCGACCGAAGAAGACGGCTTCATGCCGCTGGTCAATGCGGTGCTCTCCGGCGAGACTGGCAAGCTGGGCCGCGAACTGGCGCGCATGCGCGAGCATTCCATGAACCCGGTCGGCCTGCTGCTGGCGATCGAGCGCCGCGCGGCGCAACTGGCGCAGATCACGGCGAAGCTTGGCCCACGCGGCTCGCTTGAATCCATGAACAAGGGCGAGAAGGCCCAACTGGGGATCTTCTGGAAGGAAGAGCGCGAGATCCGCAACCAGTTGACGCGTTGGCGCGGGGACCGGTTGGAGCGATTGGGGCCGCGTCTGATCGAATTGCATCGGGCGCTCATTACCAACAGCCAGGCGGCGGAAACCCTGCTGGCTCAAGACCTTGTCGAGATCGCCCGCTTCGCCTCGCGCCGCTAAGCAGTTGGAATCAGTAGATTCATCAACAGTTTCGGCGCCTCGCTCGCTCCACAAACCAGGTATTTGCGCGTAATTCGGCTCCAGCGAAGTAGCGGGTCGAGAAATGAACAAGCCGGTTGCCGACCTCACCCGCGCCATCAGGGCGCATGACACGGAAATCCCCGTGGCATCGTCGCTTGAGCAGCGGCGGCTCCGACTTTATGCCGCCTTGCTGTTCGGCGATGGCGCGCTGCTCCTGCTCGGTTTCGCGATCGCGGGTCTCGCCTACGAAGGCGCATGGCTCGAACCGAGGGCGATGAAACAGGGGCAATTGCTGATGCCGCTGTTCTACACCATCGCGCTCTACAATCGCACCTATTGCGCCCAGGCTCTGACCGATTGGCGCTTTGCCATCGGCAAGGCGGCCGTCGCGCTCATGATTGGCGCCGGGCTGCTCAACTTCATCGCATTCTACCTCAAGACCAATGCGACTTTCTCGCGCGGGAGCTTCACGCTTGGCTTGGTCTTCACATTCATCCTGATCGCCGGCTCGCGGCTCGGCGTGACTTGGCTCGTTCGATCCATCTGGGGAGGGCGAGTGCGCAATTGCCTGGTCATCGACGATGGCGGTCCCGAATTCTCCGAACGGGACTCCGACCGCGTCAGTACGGCGTCGATGGATATCGATCCGTTCAGAAACGATCCGCAGATGCTCGATCGCCTGGGTCGCTTGTTCGCAGCTCGCGATCGGGTCGTGGTCAGTTGCCCGCACGAAAGACGCGGCCAGTGGGCCCTGCTCTTGAGGTCGATCGGCGTACATGGCGAGGTGGTCAGCGCCAGTGCCTATGAACTCGGCGCTGTCGGCGTGCGACGTCATGAAGATCAGGGCGTGGCGACGTTGGTCGTCTCGGTGGGCAAGCAAGGCCTGCGGGCGCGAACGATGAAGCGCGTCTTCGACCTGGCGGTGGCCGCTACTGGGCTCGTGCTGCTTGCGCCTCTGCTGCTGGTCGCGGCGCTGTTGATCAAGCTCGAAGACGGCGGCCCGGTGCTGTTCGTGCAGCGCCGCATGGGCCAGGGGAACCGCTTCTTCTCGATGTACAAGCTACGCACCATGCGTGAGGACGGCCGGGACGCAGAGGGAGCGCGTTCGACGCGCGAGGATGATCGCCGGGTGACTCGCATCGGTCGGTGGCTCAGGCGCAACAGCTTCGACGAGCTGCCCCAGCTATGGAACGTCATCCGGGGTGAGATGTCGATCGTCGGCCCGCGTCCGCACGCGCTGGGAAGCCGGGCGAATGACAAGCTGTTCTGGGACATCGACACCCGCTACTGGAAACGGCATTCGCTCAAGCCGGGACTGACGGGTTTGGCGCAGGTCCGCGGGCAAAGGGGCAGCACCTGGGAGGAAAAGGACCTCACCGACCGGTTGCAGTCCGATCTTGAATATATCGCGGCATGGTCGATCTGGCGCGACATGCTGATCGCGTGGCGCACGCTCAGCGTACTGCGCCACGAACGCGCCTACTGATCCTCGTTCAATTGCCGCCGTCTTCGGGGACCTGGAAGGTGCCCGAGACCCTGCCGCCGGGACCCGAGGTGGCAGACCCTGCGACCGGCGACGAGCCGCTGGCGCGACCATCGACACTCGAGACCCCGCTGCGCAGGTCGATCACTAGGCGTCCGCCGTTGAGCGTGTCCCCGCCGCGATTGAGCCTGACATTGCCCGCCATGGTGATGATCCGCCGGTTGAAGTCATAAACCGCGACATCGCCGCGCGCAGCCTCGTTGCCGCGCGTCACCGACACGCCGCCTGTCGCAGTGATGCGCTGAATGCTGAGCGATCCTGCGTCGCTGTAATTGACCAGCATACGGTCGGACCGGACGGTCAGGCCGGCCTGGGTCACGACGACGTTGCCAGACAGCACCACCCGGTTCTGCTTGTCCTGCAGTTCGATTCTGCCCGCTTCGTAGGAAACGGGCGCGTTCGAATTGTGTCCGGCGATCGCCTGCGCGTTGAGTTGCATCCCTCCAAGCGCAACCGCCGTCAGCGCAAAGGCGCCGAGACCGGAGCGGAGCGAGGTTTTCCAAAGCGGGCGTTGCGTATCGGTCATCAGGGCATCCTCAGTTCGCCCGGGCGCATGTAGAGCCGGGCATTGCCGATCAGTGTGACGGTGCGTTCGGGCAGGTCTGCTTCGAGCCGGTCGGCCGAGAAAGTTCCCGCCGGTACCGCCCCCTCGACCCCGCCAGCGCCAACCATGCGGCGTTCCTCGAGGTCGATCGAAACGCCTCGCGCGACCATGGAATAGCCGTCGGCGGCGGTCATGCGCAGCGGCCCGATGACCGAGACCCGCTCATCGTCGATGTCGTAGGCGCCGGCCTCGGCGCCGATCCGGGCAGGCCCTTCGGGAAGCACGATGCTGGCGACGAGGTCCTGCATCCGCACAATGCCCTCGCGGCTCGAACGTTGCACGGCCTCCCCTGCCGTGAGCGAGAAGGGGCGGCCATCGTCGTCCTCGCCGCGGTACATCGCGTTATCGACAGTCAGTCGCTCGTCGATCATCGCGACCTTGTTGCGATCGAGCAGAAAACTGATCTCCCCGCGCGGGCTCAACGGCGTGATCACCATTAACGCCGCGATCACTCCCACTGCCATCGGCAGCGCCTTGGCAAGGAACGAGACGAGCTTGTCATGGCTACCGCCGGGCGCGGCGAAATGCTGGCGCTTGGTGCGCAACTCCTTCGCTTCGCTGGTTTCGATGCGGCGCTTGATAACCATGTCGCTTGTATGACGCTCCGGCTGATTAGGCGTGGCTGAATATATCGTGGTCGGCCCAGCCGGCCATGTCGAGCTTCGCCCGGGTTGGGAGGAAGTCGAAGCAGGCTTGCGCGATCTCCAAGCGCCCTTCGCGTTCGAGCCGGCGCAGCAGTTCCTCGCGCAGGCGATGCAGATAGCGTACGTCGCTGGCGGCGTATTCGCGTTGCGCCTCGTTCAGTTCGGGCCCACCCCAATCGCTCGATTGCTGCTGCTTGGACAGGCTCTCGCCCAGCAGTTCTTCGACCAGGTTCTTGAGGCCGTGACGGTCGGTGTAGGTGCGGGTCAGCTTGCTCGCGATCTTGGTGCAGAAGACTGGTCCCGCCTCAACCCCCAGGTAGTGCTCGATCGCTGCAAGATCGAACCGGGCGAAATGATAGAGCTTGAGCCGATCGGGATCGCCCAAGACTGCCTTGAGGTTGGGGGCGTCGTAGGTGCTTTCCGGCCCGAAGCGCACCAGATGTTCGTCGCCATTGCCGTCACTGATCTGGACCACGCACAGGCGGTCGCGATGGGTGATGAGACCCATGGTTTCGGTATCGACCGCGATTGGTCCATCGGCGAGCACGCCTGCGGGCAGGTCTTCTTCGTGAAAATGTACAGCCATATGCGATTGTCGCTTAGGCTGATTGGGGATTGAAGGGAAGGGGCGGTGGCGAGTGAAGGACGCGCCGCGTATCAGGCTGGTATGAGCGCGGATCAGGTCCCCGAAAGCTGGCGTGAGGCGATCGAGCCGGTGCTTGCCGCGCCCGAGGCGCGCAAGCTGGGCGGGTGGCTGCGAAAACAGGAGGATGCCGGTCGGACGGTCTATCCGCCGCGTGGCGAGCGGCTAAATGCGCTGGCGCTCACGCCGCTCGATCAGGTCAGGGTCGTGATCCTGGGCCAAGACCCGTATCACGGGCCGGGACAGGCGCATGGGCTCGCCTTTTCGGTGCGGGATGGGGTGAAGGTGCCGCCCTCGCTGGTCAATATCTACAAGGAACTCGAAAGCGATCTCGGGGTAGCGCGGCGCGAGAACGGCAACCTCGAGCATTGGGCGCGGCAGGGCGTGCTGTTGCTCAACAACACGCTCACCGTGGAGGCTGGGCAGGCCGGCAGCCATGCGGGGCGCGGTTGGGATGCGATCACCGATGCCTGTGTGCAGGCTGTGGTGGATCGCGGCGATCCCGCGGTGTTCATTCTGTGGGGCAGCCATGCCAAGAAAAAAGCCAGCCGGGTCAAGGGGTTGGGTGCAGGGGACCATCACCTCGTGCTGACCAGCCCGCATCCAAGCCCGCTCTCGGCGCATGCCGGCTTTTTCGGTTCACGCCCTTTCAGCCAGGCCAACGCCTTTCTCGAACGGCATGGACGCGCGCCGATCGACTGGTAAGCTCATCGCAATGACCGAGGACGAGGCGAAAGATTTGCTGACAACGCGTCTTGCGCAGATCGAGCGCGAGGATGCGGCCAATGCAGACGCGCGCGATACGGTCGAATTGCAGCAGGACAGTGTCGGGCGGTTGAGCCGAATGGACGCGCTGCAGCAGCAAGCGATGGCGCAGGCTACAGAGCGCAGGCGTCAGGCCGAAAGGCAACGGATCTTGGCGGCGCTGGCGAGGATCGACGAGGGCGAATGGGGCTATTGCCTCTCCTGCGGTGAGGAGATCGCCGAAAAGCGCTTGCGTAACGACCCCGGCGTGCCACGCTGCGTCAAATGCGCCAGCGGCATCTAGGCAGGCGTCGAGGGAGGAAGCGATGCGCAAATCGGCAACATTGGCCTTGGCTGGAGGACTGGTCCTCGCCGCATGCGTCGTGGTCCCACAGGTCGCGGACGCGCCCATGGCCAAGGAAGCCGCAGCCCAGGCGGAGGCACCCAGGTACGATCTCGGTCGGCCCTATATCGGCGGCCCGCTTTCCGGCGGGGAAAGCCTCATCCATCCGCCACCCGAAGCTGGCAGCACGCGCATGACGATCGACGAGGAGGCCAATGCCCGGTCCCTGTCGCTACGTGGATCGCCGCGCTGGGAGCAGGCTGCGCGCGACGCCGACCTGGGTGAGAACTGGTACGGGCGTGCCTTCTCTTGCGCCGCAGGGGTCAGGATATCTCCGGAGGCGACGCCCAGGATCGCCAATCTCCTGCGCCGTGCCGGAACGGATTTCGGCATGTCGACCGGCGCGGTGAAAGACGTGTTCAAGCGACCGCGACCGTTCACGGTCAATGGCTCGACGAGCTGCACTCCGCAGGAGGAAGAAGCGCTGCGCGGCAACGGATCCTATCCTTCCGGCCACAGCGCAATCGGCTATGGGACGGCGTTGGTGCTGGCAAGCCTGTTGCCCGACCGCGCTGCCGAACTGGCGAAGCGCGGGCGCGGCTATGCCAACAGCCGTTGGGTCTGCAATGTCCACTGGTACAGCGACACGGTGGAATCGCAGGCCTTTGCCGGCGCGACCTTCGCCCGGCTCCAGTCCAATCCCGATTTCCAGGCGGACTACGCAGCAGCGCGTGAGGAAGCGGCAAGCCTTGCTCCAGCGCCCGTTGATGAAATCTGTGCTGCCGAGGCGGAGAACCCGGGCGCCTAGAACGCTGCCGTAAGTCGCAGCCCGGCAATCACGCCAGTATCGCGCGGCGCGATGGCGCTATCGACGAGCTGAACATCGGCGGTGAGCTGGAGGTGCTCGCCAATCCCGAGTGTGTAGAAAGCCTCGACTCCTTCCTCGTCTTCGAGCGGAATGCGGTTCGCGAGAGCATCGACCAGGCCGTCGGTCAGCGAGTAGCGGAACCAGGCGAGGCCGAACCGGTCCTGCGGCCGAGCCCGCGGATTGCCCGAAATGCCGATGAATCCGCTCTTGTCGAGGAAGGTCGGGTCGCCCTTCGAGAGGTAGACCTGCCCGAAGATGCCCCAGCCCTTGCCGGGCGCCTCGGGATAGACGCCGAGATACTGGTAGCCGGCCAGCACGGCGGCAAACTCGCCGCGATCGGTGCCGAAGCCCGATCCAGGCGCAGGGATCAGCACCGCCGGCAGCGAATCGGCGTTGATGTCGTTGCGGGTCGAGCCGGAGAGCTTGAGCGCATAATAGCCCGGCTTGCCCCCAATCTTGACCGGGAAGGTGACCGAACCAAGAAAGCCGACTCCGCTGCCGAAGGCGGTCTCGAAACCGCTGCGTCCATATTGCGAATCGGGATCGAACACCCACAGCCGATAGAGCACCTTCTCGGTTGGCACTTCGAGGAGCGCGCCCGTAATCGTGTTGGGGATGATCGCGGAAGGCGGCAGCGCCATCGAGAGGTTCTGGAAGCCATAATGGCCGTCGCTGCCGACCACCGGGAGCCTGCCGCCCTGGTCGAGCACGTTGACCTTACCGACGATCAGCTTGGCGCCCGAATTCCAGCGCTTGGAGATGCTGACCGACAGATCGAAATCTTCCCGGCCCTCGCCCCGAAACAGCGCCGTGTTATTGGGGATCAGACCGATGGTGCCGTTCGAATCCTTGCCCCAAGTGAACTCCGGGCGGATTGTCAGGGTGAGGCTGTCGTCTGCACCAAAGCTGCTACCGCCGATGTCGACATAGGCATCCGCCCTGCCGCTGTAGCGGAGCGTTTTTTCCGCATCGCCAGAGATAGGTCGATCGACGAACTGAGAGACGACCAGCCGGGCCGCGATTGGACCGGGGTCCGGTTGGGCTACCGGTGCAACAGGAGCGATCGCCGCCCCAGCTTCCTGTGGTTCTTCTGCAGAAGCGGCATCGGCGCCCTGCGCGGCAAGCGGGCCCGACAAGGCCAGGAGAAGAACCGAGGTTCCCGCCAGCAAGCGCGCCTTGGACAGCAATTCCCGCCTGCATCTGGCTATCACGATGTCGCGACCCCCGTCCCGCCCGGTCGGTCCGCAGGTTGCGGGGGCCGGGTCTTGTGCATTTTTCTATCGGGCGGAATGGAAGCATGCGCGACAATTCGCAGCAACGCGAAATGCCGGAATACATCCATTCTGGTCCCAACTAATTCGTTATGAATCAGCGAAAACTTCGCGAATTGTACAAACGCGACAAGCTGGAGAGGTCCCCGACCTAGCGTGGCAATTCGCTCACACCCATCAGGAACTCATCGACTGCGCGTGCGGCCTGCCGCCCCTCGCGGATCGCCCAGACCACCAGACTCTGCCCACGACGCATGTCGCCGCAAGAAAACACCTTGGGCTGGCTGGTCGCGTAACTTTCCGTATTCGCCGAGACATTGCCGCGCTCGGAGAGCTCAACGCCGGATTGGTCGAGCAATCCGGCCTTCTTGGGTCCGGTGAATCCCATAGCAAGCAGGATCAGCTCGGCCTCGAGCGTGAACTCGCTGCCGGGCACTTCCTCCATCTTGCCGTCATTCCACTCGATCCGGACGCACTCGAGCCCGGTGACGTTTTCCCCATCGCCGACGACGCGCTTGGTCAGTACGGCCCAGTCGCGATCGACGCCTTCCTCGTGGCTCGAGGAGGTGCGGAGCTTGAGCGGCCAGTCGGGCCAGGTCAGCGCCTTGTCCTCGTGCTCGGGCGGCTTGGGCATGATCTCGAGCTGGGTAACGCTCTTCGCACCCTGCCGGTTCGACGTGCCGACGCAGTCGCTGCCGGTATCCCCGCCGCCGATGACGACGACATTCTTGCCGGTCGCGAGGAGCGAGCCGCGCGGCGCAGCACGAACTTCCTCGTCGCCCGCATTGCGCTTGTTCTGCTGGGTGAGGAACTCCATCGCGAGCCGTACGCCGGGCAGTTCCGCACCCGGGATGACCAGGCCGCGCGCTTCTTCTGCGCCGCCCGCGAGAACGATGGCGTCGAAATTCTCCTCCAGGCTCTTGAACGAGACATCGACACCGACTTCCTTCGAAGTGCGGAATTCGACCCCTTCGGCCTCCATCTGCACCGCGCGGCGGTTGATGAGATGCTTCTCCATCTTGAAGTCGGGGATGCCGTAGCGCAGCAAGCCGCCAATTCGGTCGCTCTTCTCGAACACGACGACGGTATGACCGGCCCGGGCGAGTTGCTGGGCACAGGCTAGCCCGGCGGGGCCGGAGCCAACCACGGCGATACCCTTGCCGGTGCGTTTCGCCGGGACTTGGGGCAGGATCCACCCTTCGCGCCAGCCGCGGTCGACGATCGCGCATTCGATCGACTTGATGGTTACCGGCTGGTCGATGATGTTGAGCGTGCAGCTCGCTTCGCATGGCGCGGGGCAGACGCGTCCGGTGAACTCGGGAAAATTGTTGGTCGAATGGAGCACGTCGAGCGCGTTCTTCCAATCGCCCTCGTAGACCAGGTGGTTCCAGTCCGGGATGATGTTGTTCACTGGACAGCCGTTGTGACAATAGGGAATGCCGCAATTCATGCAGCGGCTGGCCTGCGCCTTGAGCGTTTCGTCGTCCGGCTGGACCACGAACTCGCGGTAATTGTGCACCCGTTCTGCCGGATCGAGATAATCGCGATCGCGGCGGTCGAGTTCGAGGAAGCCTGTTTCCTTGCCCATACCTTCTGACCCTTACTCCGCTGCGACGGTTTCGGCTTCGAGCCGCTCGGTCTCGAGCGCTTCGAGCGCGCGCTTGTAGTCGCGCGGCATCACCTTGCGGAAGTTCTTCAATGCATTCTGCCAGTCGTCGAGCAGCGCCTTCGCCTTGGCCGAGCCGGTGTGCAGCAAGTGACGTTCGACGAGGATCTTCAGCCGTTCGGAATCGTGATAGAGCGGATCGCCCATCCCGAAATTGTTGACGGAGATCGGGCGCTGCTCGGGGCGGCTCCAGCTGTTCTGGGCACCCTCGCCATCGCCCGGGGTGACGTCGACGATCTCGACTTGCGCCTTGTTGACGAGCTGGTCGAACGCGCCGTCGGGATCGTACACATAGGCGATCCCGCCGCTCATCCCCGCGGCGAAATTGCGACCGGTCTGGCCGAGTACGACAACTACGCCGCCGGTCATATATTCGCAGCCGTGGTCGCCCGTACCCTCGACAACCGCAATGGCGCCTGAGTTTCGCACCGCGAAGCGCTCGCCAGCGACGCCGGAGAAATAGGCTTCGCCCGCAATCGCGCCGTACAGCACGGTATTGCCGACGATGATGTTCTCGCCCGGATCGCGGTCGACGCCTTCGGGTTGCTTGACGATGATCCGCCCGCCCGACAGGCCCTTGCCGACATAGTCATTGGCATCGCCGGCAAGATCGAGCGTGACGCCGTGCGCCAGCCATGCGCCGAAGCTCTGGCCTGCCACCCCAGTCAGCTTGATACGGATGGTGTCGGGTGCAAGACCCTCGTGGCCATGCGCCTTCGCGATCTCGCCCGACAGCATGGTGCCAACGGTGCGGTTGACGTTGCGGATTTCGCGCGTGATCTCGACCGCTTGGCCGCTTTCGATGGCCGGCTTGCAAGCTGCGATCAGCTCATTGTCCATCGCCGCTGCCAGCCCATGATCCTGGCCCTCGGTGTGACGGAGCGGTGCCCCTTCCTCTAGCGTGATCGTGTGCAGGAGCTTGGACAGGTCGACGCCCTGCGCCTTCCAGTGGCGGTGGACGCGGCGCATGTCGAGCCGGTCCACTCGGCCAACCATCTCCTCGACGGTGCGGAAGCCGAGTTCGGCCATGATCTGGCGCAGTTCCTCGGCGACGAAGAAGAAATAGTTGATCACATGCTCGGGCGTGCCGGTGAAGCGCTTGCGCAGCACTGGGTCCTGCGTCGCGACCCCGACCGGGCAGGTGTTGAGGTGACACTTGCGCATCATGATGCAGCCCGCCGCGATCAGCGGCGCAGTGGCGAAGCCGAACTCGTCCGCGCCCAGCAGCGCACCGATGGCGACATCGCGACCGGTGCGCAGGCCGCCGTCGACCTGGACCGCGATGCGGCTGCGCAAGTCGTTGAGGAGCAGGGTCTGCTGGGTCTCGGCAAGGCCGATCTCCCACGGGCTGCCCGCATGGGTGAGCGAGGTCAGCGGAGAGGCACCGGTGCCCCCCTCGTAGCCCGAGATCGTGACATGGTCGGCACGCGCCTTTGACACACCGGCGGCAACGGTGCCGACGCCGACTTCGGAGACCAGCTTGACCGAGATGCGCGCGCTCGGCTGCACGTTCTTAAGGTCGTGGATCAGCTGCGCGAGATCCTCGATCGAATAGATGTCGTGATGCGGCGGCGGGCTGATGAGGCCAACACCGGGGGTCGAGTGCCGCACCGCGCCGATCCGCTTGTCGACCTTGTGACCGGGCAACTGGCCGCCTTCGCCGGGCTTAGCGCCCTGCGCCATTTTGATCTGGATATCGTCCGAATTGACGAGGTACTCGGTGGTCACGCCGAAGCGGCCGCTGGCGACCTGCTTGATCCGGCTGCGCATCGAATCGCCATTGTCGAGCGCGCGGAAGCGCTCGGGCTCTTCGCCGCCCTCGCCGGTGTTCGAACGACCGCCGATCCGGTTCATCGCGATGGCGAGGGTCGAATGCGCCTCGTGGCTGATCGAGCCGAAGCTCATCGCCCCGGTGCTGAAGCGCTTGACGATCTCGCTTGCCGGTTCGACCTCTTCCAGCGGGATGGCCTGGTCAGCCCGCTTGAACTCCATCAGTCCGCGGATCGTCAGCAGCCTTTCGGACTGCTCGTTGATCGACCGCGCGAATTCCTCGTAATTCTTCGCATCATTGCCCCGCACCGCGTGCTGCAACTGCGCGACGCTGGTCGGGGTCCAGGAATGCGCCTCGCCCCGCAAGCGGTACTGGTAGATTCCGCCGACATCGAGCATCGATCGGTAGAGCGGGTTGTCGCCATATGCCTGCGCATGACGCAGAACGCTTTCCCTGGCGACGTCTTCCAGCCCGACGCCCTCGATCGTGGTCGCGGTGCCGGTGAAGTATTTCTCGATGAAATCGGAGCACAGGCCGACCGCGTCGAAGATCTGTGCACCGCAATAGGACTGGTAGGTCGAAATGCCCATC
Source organism: Altererythrobacter sp. CAU 1644 (assembly GCF_029623755.1). Taxonomy (NCBI): domain Bacteria; kingdom Pseudomonadati; phylum Pseudomonadota; class Alphaproteobacteria; order Sphingomonadales; family Erythrobacteraceae; genus Altererythrobacter; species Altererythrobacter arenosus. The sequence goes on along the minus strand of NZ_CP121106.1, from coordinate 1,078,316 downwards.
TTGGACATGACCTTGAGAATGCCCTTGCCGACCGCCTTGATGTAGTTCTTCTGGACGGCCTTGGGATCGATATCGGGGTGCCGCTTGGCGCGCACTTCCTCGAGCGTTTCGAACGCGACGTAAGGATTGACCGCTTCGGCGCCGTAACCGGCAAGCACGCAGTAATGGTGCACTTCGCGCGCCTCGCCGGTCTCGATAACCAGCCCCGCCTGCATGCGCAGGCCCTGGCGGACGAGGTGATGGTGCACGGCAGCGGTCGCGAGCAGCGCGGGCATGGCCACGCGATCCGGACCCTGCGCGCGGTCTGACAGGATCAGGATATTATGGTCCTGAAGTACCGCTTCGGTAGCCGCCCAGCACATTTCGCGCAGCGCGAGCTCGATCCCCTCGACGCCCGCCGAGGCATCCCAGGTGATGTCGATGGTCTCGGTCCGGAAGGCGCCGTCGAGCGCGATCTCGACCGAGCGGATCTTGGCCAGCTCGTCATTGGTGAGGATCGGCTGGCCGATCTCGAGGCGCTTGTGCGTACCGGCATCGCGGCCCAGCAGGTTGGGGCGCGGGCCGATCATCGACAGCAGGCTCATTACCAGTTCTTCGCGGATCGGATCGATCGGCGGGTTGGTGACCTGGGCGAAGTTCTGCTTGAAATAGTCGTAGAGCAGCCGACTGCGGTTCGACAGCACCGCGAGCGGCGTATCTGTACCCATCGAACCGATCGGATCGTCGGCGCCGACCATCATCGGTTCGAGGAAGCGCGCAATATCCTCCTGCGTATAGCCGAAGGCTTGTTGGCGCTGGAGCAGGGTAGTGGTGTGTTCGGCAACGGCCGACAGCTCGGGCTCGATATGATCGATATCCTCGAGCTTGAACTGCACGTCCTCGAGCCACTTGTTGTAAGGGTGCGCAGCGGACAGCTCGGCCTTGAGTTCCTCGTCCTCGATGATGCGACCCTGTTCGAAATCGATCAGCAGCATGCGCCCGGGCTGGAGGCGCCACTTGCGGGTGATGTCTTCCTCGGCAAATGGCAGCACGCCGCTCTCCGAAGCGAGGCAGACGATTTCGTCCTTGGTCACGCAGAAACGCGCGGGCCTGAGGCCATTGCGGTCGAGCGTCGCACCGATCTGGCGCCCATCGGTGAAGGCGACCGCGGCGGGGCCGTCCCACGGTTCCATCAGAGCGGCATGAAATTCGTAGAAGGCGCGCCGACCCGGATCCATCAGCTCGTTCTTGGCCCAGGCTTCGGGGATCAGCATCATCATCGCATGGGCAAGGCTGTAGCCGCCCAGCAGCAGCAGCTCGAGCGCGTTGTCGAGGCAGGCGGTGTCCGATTGGCCATGCGGGATGATCGGCCACAGCTTGTCGAGATCGGCGCCGAACAGCGGCGATTCCATCGTCCGGCGGCGCGCATTCATCCAGTTCACATTGCCGCGAACCGTGTTGATCTCGCCGTTATGCGCCATGAAACGGTACGGGTGGGCGAGCCGCCAGCTCGGGAAGGTGTTGGTGCTGAAACGCTGGTGGACCAGGCCGAGCGCCGAAACGCAGTCGGGGTCGCGCAGATCGTCGTAATAGGAGCCGACCTGGTTGGCGAGCAGCAGGCCCTTGTAAACGATGGTGCGGCTCGACAGGCTCGGGATGTAGAGCTCGGTCAGGCCGGGAAGATCGTGCTTTTCCTCGAGCTTCTTGAGCGGGTTTTGCACCTGTTTGCGGATGACGATCAGCTTGCGTTCGAAAGCGTCCTGGTCGGCGCAATTGTCGCCCCGGGCGATGATCGCCTGGCGCATCACCGGCATCGATTGGACCACCGCCTTGCCGAGCCCATCAAGCGTCGTCGGGACCTTACGCCAGCCGATCAGGCGCTGGCCTTCCTTTTCGATGAATTTCTCGAACTGCTCGGTCACGAAGGTGCGCGCGGCATCGTCCTGCGGCATGAAGCATTGCGCCACTGCATAGTCGCCTGGCGCCGGGAGTTCCTTGCCCTCGCTGACCGCCCATTTGCGGAACAGCGGGTCGGGAATCTGCAGCAGGATGCCCGCACCATCGCCCAGCAGCGGGTCGGCGCCCACCGCGCCGCGATGGTCGATATTGGCGAGAATCTCGAGCGCCTGGGTTACGATCGCGTGCGATTTGTCACCCTTAATGTGGGCGACAAAGCCCACACCGCAGGCGTCATGCTCATTGCGCGGATCGTAGAGGCCCTGCCGTTCCGGCAGGCCATGCGCCGGGTAACCCATTCAATCTCCATCCCATCGTCGCTGCATCCTGCCCTGCTCGCCGGAGCGGCCAGTGGGCAATGAAGCGCGATTCGCCCCGCATCAGGGCTTCGAAAATGTCGCGAAGGAACTTCTTGAAGAAATGAACGTGTTTTTGCAACTGCGAAGGGAAGTGAATTCGATTGCCCCGGCTAAAGGCCGACTTTAGCCTTGCCGCGCAAATTTGGCCTCTGTCGCCGGCTGCCGTAGCGTCGGATCAGAAGTTGCCGCTCATGCGCTGGAGCTTCTCCAGCGCCTCGCGCAGGGCTTCTTCAGTGGCCTCGGCCTGCTCGCGCGTCGAGATGTCGAGCGCGGCATTTCCCTGGGTCGCCTGGTACTGAGTGGGCGCCGCGCGCTTTGCCCGTTCGTGACCGGTCAGGGCCTTGAGCGCGGCTGCGATCACGGGCTGGACCTCGTTGCGCAGCGCCGGGTCGCGCTCGATGGCGTCACGGTGTTCGGAGAGCGCACCGCCGAACCTTTCGACCATTTCCGCAAGGCTCAATTCCTCGAGCCTGCGCGAGCGAAGCCTGCCGAGCCCATCGCGGGCATCGGGCGCAGGCGCTTGTGGAGCCACCGAGTGGGGCGAAGGAGCATGAGCAAGCGGCGCAGGCTCGGGCGTGGGTTCGAAGTCTTCAACCTCTTCCTCAAGACCCCATGCGCCCACATCGGGCCTGAAATCCTCTGGATCGTGGCTTGCTTGTTCGAAGTCCCAATCCTGCGCCTCGTCCTTGGCGACAGCTCGGTCGAGCCCGGCCTGATCGAGTTCCTCGATTGTAAGGATGGCCGGTTCGCTGGGTTCTACCGAAATTTCGGCGATCGCCGGTTCTTCGATTTCATCATCGAGCATGTCGGGGTCGATGTCGAAGGGGAACGGGTCCTCTTCTTCGCTGTCGATTTCCGGTGCGAAGACTGGATCCTCAATCTCGGGATCTGCGACATTCTCTACTGCAACCCTGGCCTTGCGGGCGGTGAGGCGTGCCAGCAGCCGGGCGATCATGAATCCGGCCACTCCGCCGAATACTGCCGCGGCTGCTGCGACCAGAAATCGGGCAGTGCTGCCGAGCGGAGGTTCGGCTGCGGGGAGCACGGCGGCAAGACCGCTTCGTGCAACCAACCCCTCCAGCATGGCGCCTGGCAGGACCATTACGGCGAGGCCAAACAGAGCTGCGACCCACAGGCACAGGATCGCGGCAAAGGCGGGATGCGCAGCGAGCGGCTGGCGCGGTGTTGCGGTTGTCCTGCGGCCCAAAGCCATGAAATACACCTGTTTCCTGCGTTCGGTCGTCCGGCTTCAGGCTGCCTGCCTGTCGCCGCTTGTCCGATTGCCTAGCAGTTCATGGTAAACGAGCAGATAACGCTCGACGTTCTTGGCCCAGTCGTGCCGCGTGCGGACATGCGCCAACGCACGCTGCTTGATTGCGTCCCATTCGTGCCGGTGACGGATGAGGTCGCCGAGCGCATCGGCGCAGCCTTCGGGATCGTCGGCCGGGAACAGCGTGCCGGTCGCACCATCGGTGATGAGTTCGCGATGACCGCCGACGTCGCTCGCGGCGACCAGCCGCTGCTGGGCCATTGCCTCAAGCGGCTTCAGCGGAGTGACGAGATCGGTCAGGCGGCTTCTCTTGCGAGGGTAGGCCAGTATGTCGATCAGCGAGTAATAGCGCTCGACCTCCGAATGCGGGACGCGTCCGGTGAAGATCACGGCTTCGGGATCGGACAGGGCCGCAACCTGCGCGCGCAACGCAGCCTCCATCGGACCTCCACCGGTCATCAGCAGTCGGGCGCCCGGGTGTTCCGCGCGCAGCAGCGGCATCGCCGCGATGAGATCGTCGAGCCCTTCGTAATCGTAGAAGCTGCCGATGTAGCCGATCACCGGCTCGTCTGGCGCGATGCCAAGCTCGGCTGCCAGCGCGTCGTCGCGCGGCGCCGGCTCCCCGAACAGCGCCATGTCGACGCCGTTGGGTGAGATGCCGATCTTTCCCGGATTGAAGCCCCGCGCGATCAGGTCGTCGCGAAGTCCGTGGCAAATGGTGAAAACGGCATCGGCACTGGCTACGACCCGATTCTCCAGCGCCCTGGTAAGCCGATACTTGATCGATCCTTCGCGTCCGGTGCCGTTGCCGACCGACGCGTCTTCCCAGAAGGCGCGGATCTCGTAGACCAGCGGGATATTGTGCTTGCGCGCCACCTTGTGTGCGGCGGCGCCACATAGAGCGGGTGAATGGGCATGGATGACGTCAGGGCGCCAGTCCGTGACGACCCGCTCGATCCCCTCTGCGAAAGCGGCAATCTCGCGCCATTCGCGCAGGCCGGCGGGGCCCTCGGCAGTCCCGGCAGTACGGTGGAACAGCAGCCCGTCGACTTCCTCGACTGGTGGGCCGTCGCCGAGCTGGCGCGGGCCCGTGACGCCGCGCACCTCGAGGCCTGCGGCCTGCTGGCTCTTGAGGATCGCACGTGTGCGAAAGGTATAGCCGCTGTGGAGCGGGAGCGAGTGGTCGAGGACGTGCAAGATGCGCATGGCGACCTTCCTTTGCCACGAATGTGCTTAACGGGCCGTCAACTGCATGCTGCTAGGCGGGAATCACGATGGGCGCATTGTGCGCTCGCCATGGATCACGAAACGGAAGCGGCGCTTGATCGATTATTTCGCCCTTGCCCTTGGCCACGGACTTCTGATCGTCGCGCTGCTGCGGCTGATGGCGCGCGACGAGTTGGACGAGGAAGTGCTGGCACCGGAACCGACGACGGCCCCCGTTGCCGAGCCGGACGAGCCGCGCCGTTATCGCTCGGGAAACCGGGTCAGGCGATGATCGATCTCGTTTTCCTTGCCTTCATCGGCTTCGTGTTGGTGCTCGGACTGAAGCGCCCGTTTTTCTGGGTGCTGGCCTATGCCTATATCGACATCCTTGCGCCGCAGAAGATCGGTTACGGCATCATCCAGTCGGTCCCGGTCTCGCTGATTGCCTTTGTCGCGGCGTTTGGCGGCTGGCTTCTTCTGGACGGGAAGAAGGGTGCACGCTTTTCGCTGCGCCAGGCGCTGATGCTGGCTCTGCTGGCATATTGTGCCTGGACCACTTCGCGGGCGGATTTCCCGATTGAAGCGCTCGAGAAATGGGAGTGGGTGTGGAAGGCGTTGGTGTTCGCGATCTTCCTGCCGCTGACCCTGACGACGCGACTGAGGATCGAGGGGCTGGCGCTGGTCATGACGCTGACGGTGGCGACTATCGTGGTCAGCGCGGGCATCAAGACTGTGCTTGGTGGGGGCGGCTATGGCGGGCTCTACCTGTTCGTGAACAACAACAGCGGCATCTACGAGAGCTCGACACTGGCGACCGTCGCCATTGCCATGATCCCGGTGATCCTGTGGTTCGTGCGCTTCGGCTCGATCTTTCCGCCCGACTGGCGGGTCAAGACCTTCGCCTATGCGCTGATCTTCGCCAGCCTGCTGATCCCGATCGGGACCGAGGCGCGCACCGGACTGCTGTGCATCGCCGCGCTCGGCCTGCTGATGCTGCGCGACGTCAAGCAGCGCGTGCTCTACATGATTGCCGGGGCGACCCTTGGCCTGGCAGCCCTGCCGTTCCTCCCGCAAAGCTATTACGAGCGCATGGCGACGATCACCGGGCACCAGGGAGACCAGTCGGCCTCGACCCGCCTCGCCGTGTGGGAATGGACCATCGAGTTCGCCGAGGAGCGCCCGCTTGGCGGCGGGTTCGACGCCTATCGCGGAAACAAGTTCGCCTACGACATGCCGGTCGTCGAGGTGCAGGGGAACACCCAGCTGATCGAAAACCGCGAGGTTGTCGATGAAGGGCGCGCCTATCATTCGGCGATCTTCGAAATGCTCGGCGAGCAGGGCTGGCCCGGCCTGATCCTGTGGCTGTGGCTGCATGCACTGGGGATCATCCACATGGAGAAGATCCGGCGACGCTGGAAGGACCGGGTCGGGGAGGGTAACCAGTGGCAGGCGCCGTTCGCTGCCGCACTCCAGATGGCGCAGATAATCTATCTTGTCGGTTCGCTGTTCCAGGGCATTGCCTACCAGCCCTTCATCCTGATGTTGCTTGGCCTGCAGATCGGGCTGTGGAACTACCTCAAGCGGATCGAGACGCCGGAAAAGGTGCCGATTACTGAGCGGCGCCCTCGCGGAGGCGCTGGCGCGCAGCCCACCGTTCCGAGCCCCATCGCGCCACCAGCGCATCGACGGCCGAGCGTTTCTCGCCCTTGAGCGCGCCATAGCGGGTGCAGCTTCGGCTTGCCTCGAAGCAGGCCTCTTCGCGGTCGAAGCGGAGCGAGACAATTCCGTGGTGCTGGTCAGTCATGCCGATCGCGGTCGGCTCATCGAGCGTTCCAACATGCATGAAGGGGGCAAACTGCCGGGCGGAAGGCAGTTTGGCGCCGAGCAGGCCATGCAGGATGCGGCGGTAGTCGCTGATCGCGATGGGCGCGGTGACCTGGTCGAGCGGGCGATTGCTGGCGAGGAAGGTGCCGTACTGCAGGCGGTCGATCATGTGTCCATGGCCCAGGAAACCCTCCTCGAACAGCGCTTCGCCATGATCGCCGCTGACCAGCAGGATGGTGTTGTCCCACTGCCCCAGCTCCTTCAACTGATCGACGATCTGGCCGAGGGCGGCATCCGCATGCGCCACCGCGTTCCAATAGGTCAGCCGCACGCGCTCCGCATTCTCGGCGCCGATCTCGCCGCGTTCGATCGGCGGATGCGCGAAGCGTTCGGGAACGCCGGGATGATGGTAGGGGAAGTGCGGCGACTGGAAGTTGAGATAGACGAACTGGGGTTTGGCCCACTGGCTCTTCTCGCCCAGCGCCTTGGCGAACTCGCCGGTCACGACCGCTTCGTCGACCAGCAGTGAGCCTTGCGCTGCGAAGCTGAAGGCGCGCTGCTCCTTGAGCGCTTCGGCATCCACGAAGCGATCGGCCAATTCGCGCATTCCGACCGCTTCCGAGATGCCGCCGAAATCCTCTGGCTGGCCGGAGAAGACGGAGATGCCGTAGCCGCTCTGCTTGAGCTCGCGAAACAGGCTGGGCGCGCCCGGTGCGACCTCGATCGCTCCAGCAAAGATCGATTTCAGCGAGCCGGTGGTAAACCCGATATGGCTGAAACTCGGGACTATTGCGCCGCCCTGGGCCACCACGGCTTCGAGGTTCGGCGCGACCGGCTTGCGGTCGATGCGTTTGCCGATCGCGTCCCAGCGGGTGCTTTCGAGGATCACGATCACGACGTGCGGTTGGTCGCCTGCTACCGGCGTCAGCGGTAGCGGGGCCGGCACCGGCACCAGCTCGAGGTCGCCGCCATAGCCGTCCTCGTCCACGCCATTGCCCGGAATGTCGAGCGCCAGCGGATGGCGCGCGCCGTCGAAGGGGTGGGTGTCGATGCTCCTGCCCGCAAGGCCATAGCCATCGCCATCGAAATCGGTGGTCGCGGCGAGCGCGGAGGAGGCACCCTGCCAGACCAGCATCCGGCCCAGCCCCTTGGTCGCGTCGCCACCGAATTGCGGGACGATGAAGAGCGCGGCGAGGAAGGCGGCCCAGGCCAGACCCACATGCCGCTTGCGCAGCGGACCGGCGGGCGCGCGGTCACCCGCCGTCGCAATACGCCGCACCAGCCTGGCGAGCCCCCACCACAGCGCAATCACGATTGCTACCGCACCCAGGCCCAGCGCGATCTCGTTCTTGGCGAACAACAGCGCGTCGGTCGCGCTGCCTCCGCCCAATTGCTTGAGCAAGGCGAAGCTTACGGCATCGCTGAAATAGGAATGGAGCTGGTATTGAACATTGAGCGCGATCAGGCTCAGCCCGCCATAGAGAAAGGCAAAATGCACGACCGTGACGGACGAACCTGAATCGCGGGCAATCCACTTGGCGATAACCCATGCCAGGAGGGCCGCCGCCAGCTGCGAGAGGACGTAGCCGATCGCAAAGATCGCCAGTTCGGATGGGGTGTCGACCGCCTGCGACTGGCCGAACCCGCCCGTGAACACCCCGTATTTGCGGTCTGCAACTAGCAGTTCGGCCGCACTTACCGCCAGCACAACCAGCGGAACCGCGAGCCGCGGCCTCAGCGATCGGTCGAACAATCCTGCGAGCATCGCCCCTTCCCTCACACCGCCCAATATCGCGAATGCGCCCGCGTCAGCCATAGCGGGCGGCGGTTAATGCACGGTCACGCGCAAGTAGGGCCGAAATTGAAGCTTTCCCAAGCCCGCCAAGCCGTAACGGCAAGTTGACGTAAACGGAAACTTGATTGCGCTCTTGGCTCCGATGCGCCATGAGTCCCGCGACAACGCGCGCCGGAGTCGCGCGATTTCGAACGCACAGATTTAGGAGAGGCGCATGACCCCGCAGGAATTGGCAGCAAAGACCGGCGAAAACATCGGCACCAGCGAGTGGGTCGAAATGAGCCAGGACCGCATCAACCAGTTCGCCGATGCGACCGGCGACCACCAGTTCATCCATATCAACGAAGAAGCGGCCAAGATGACGCCCTTCGGCGGAACGATCGCCCACGGCTTCCTGACGCTCTCGATGATCCCCTATCTCTCGGCCAACAGCGACATACCGAAGATCGACGGCGTGAAGATGGGCGTAAACTACGGTGGCAACAAGACGCGCTTCATTTCGCCCGTCCGCTCGGGCAAGCGTATCCGCGGCCACTGGAAGCTCGTCGAGATGGTCGAGAAGCGCCCCGGCCAGTGGCAACAGACCGCCGAGATCACCATCGAGATCGAAGGCGAGGACAAGCCCGCACTGATCTGCGAATGGATCACGCAGTTCTTCGTCTGATCCCAGGCGCCCGGCCTCGCCCGGGCGCATCCCCTCCCCAGGGATACGGACCCTCGAAACAATTTGAAGGAATACCCCATGTCACGTGACGCAGTCATCGTCTCCACCGCCCGCACCGGAATGGGCAAGGCTTACAAGGGCGCATTCAATTCGACGCCCGGTGCGACGCTCGGCTCCTATGCCCTCGCGCCCGCCATCGAGCGGGCCGGCATCGAAGCGGGCGAGGTCGATGACGTGATCTGGGGTGCAGCGCTCCAGCAGGGCGCCCAGGCGGGAAATCTCGGGCGCCAGGTCGCCTTGCGCGCCGGCTGCCCGATCACCACCAGCGGCATGACGATCGATCGCCAGTGCTCCTCGGGCCTCATGACGATCGCGACCGCTTCGAAGCAGGTCGTGATGGACCGGATGGATGTGGTTGCCGCAGGCGGCCAGGAGTCGATCAGCCTCGTGCAGACACCCGAAATGCGCGTCATGCCCGACAAGTCGCTGATGGCGATGCACGGCGCGATCTACATGCCGATGCTCCAGACGGCCGAAACGGTTGCGCAGCGTTACGGCATCAGCCGCGAGGCGCAAGACGAGTACAGCCTGCAGTCGCAGCAGCGCACGGCTGCCGCGCAGGAAGCGGGCTTGTTCGGCGACGAGATCGTCTCGGTCAGCACCACGCATATGGTCAAGGACAAGGAGACCGGCGAAGTCTCCGAACAGGACGTGACCATCGCCAAGGACGAGGGCAATCGTCCATCGACCACGCTCGAAGGCCTGGCTTCGCTCCAACCGGTGCTCGGCCCAGGCACCACGATTACCGCGGGCAATGCCAGCCAGTTGTCGGACGGTGCGGCTGCAGTGGTGGTGATGGAAGGCGCCGTTGCCGCTCAGAAGGGTCTCACCCCGCTTGGCCGCTGCATCGGCATGGCGGTTGCCGGGACCGAACCCGACGAGATGGGCATCGGCCCGGTCTTTGCCATTCCCAAGCTGCTCAAGCGCTTCGATCTCTCGATCGACGATATCGACCTGTGGGAGCTCAACGAGGCCTTCGCGGTTCAGGTGCTCTATTGCCGCGACAAGCTTGGCATCGACAACGACAAGCTCAACGTCAACGGCGGCTCGATCTCGATCGGCCACCCCTATGGCATGACTGGGGCGCGCTGCGTCGGTCACATCCTGCGCGAAGGTCAGCGCCGCAAGGCGAAATACGGCGTCGTCACTATGTGCGTCGGCGGCGGCATGGGTGCAGCGGGCCTGTTCGAGATTTTCTGATGCGCCTTAAGTCTCCTCGGATCGAGCCGGTCGACATGGATCGGCTCGACGAGGAGCAGCAGACTGTGCTCGCACCCCTCACCAATCCCGACAACATGGTCGGGGGCGGCAAGGTGCTGAATATCTTTCGCACGCTCGCCCATGCGCCAAAGGGGCTCGCAGCCTTCCTCGGCTGGGGCAGCTATATCCTGTCGCGCCGCAACAGCCTGCCGCCACGCGAACGCGAGATCGTGATCCTGCGCACGGGTTGGCTGTGCCGGTCGGGTTACGAGTTCGCCCAGCATACGCGGATCGGCAAGCTCTGCGGCCTCAGCGATGATGAGGTGGCGCGAATCAAGCGAGGCCCCGATGCCGAGGGGTGGACTCCGCTCGAGCGCGCGATGCTGCGCGCCTGCGACGAGCTCGTTACGGACCACCATGTCAGCGATGCGACCTGGGACGACCTGTCCGAACTCGGTACTAAGGGGCGCGTGGATCTGGTGATGACGGTGGGCCAGTACACCCAGGTTTCGATGATGCTGAACAGCTTTGGGGTGCAGCTCGAGGAGGGCGACATGGCCGATCCGGACCTGACGCCAAGCTAGCCTGGAGTTTACAAATAGCTGGCGGGATTGCCGTTTTCGGCATTTGCGCGCATTCTCCCGGGCGGAGAGGACGCGACAATGGGCATCATGGAAATCATCGGGATCGCGGGAAGCGTCAGCCTGCTGTCAGGCTGGCGGCTCTATCTCTGCATCTTCGCGACGGGCCTGGCGATGCGGCTCGAAGCGCTGCCGATCCCCGAACACCTCGCTTCGCTGGGCGTGCTCGCCAACCCGTGGGTGATGGGTATCGCCGCGCTCGGCGCACTGGCGGAGTTCTTCGCCGACAAGGTGATGTGGCTCGACAGCATTTGGGACACGGTCCACACGCTGGTCCGCCCGGTCGGCGGCGCATTGCTCGCGCTCGCCATTGTCGATCCGTCCGATCCGGCGATGCAGGTGGTTGCCTTCCTCCTCGGCGGCGGGGCAAGCCTCGCCGCGCATGCGGGCAAGGCGGGGACACGCGCTGCGGTCAATGCCAGCCCTGAACCGGTCAGCAATATCGCGGTTTCGACGGCCGAGGATGTCGCGACCGTGGGCCTACTCTGGGCGGCCTACGAATATCCCTACATCGCGGCCGGTATCGCACTGGTCCTGCTGGGTCTGACCATCTGGCTCATTCTTGCTTTGCGGCGCTTGATCCGCGGCTTCTTCAATCCGCGACCCAAGGAACCGCCGCCAGCATCGTAGCCGCCTTTCTGTTTTTTGCCGGATAGAGGGCTAAGCCGTCCCCCGCTTGGTCGCCTCCCACGCGCGGCCATCCAGTACGACCAGTCCCAGCGCAATGATTGCCATGCCGGTGATCTCGTTGGGGGATAGCTGCTCTGCAAGAAAGGTGGTGCCGAGTGCGATCGCCGAAACCGGAATGAGGAATGTGACGAGCAGGAGGTTGGTCGCGCCTGCTTGCGCCAGCAGCCGGAAATAGAGGACGTAGGCGAGCGCGGTCGAGAACAGCGCCAGTCCGAGCAACGCCAGCATGGCTGCGATCCCGGGCATCGCCATCTGGCCGGGACGGTCGATCAGGATGGCGACCGGAGCGAGGAAGACCGCCGACGCAGAGAGTTGTCCTGCGGCGACCATCACCGGGTCGACTCCGTAGTCGCGAAACCGCCGGCCGAATGCCCCCGCGAAAGCATAGGAAATCGCGGCAAGCAGGATTGCTGCCTGCGCCATGGTGCTCGCACCCAATCCGCCGAGAGCGTCGCTGCCGATCAGAACTACTACGCCGACGAAACCGATCGCCACGCCTGTGATCTTGGCAGGGCCGGGACGTTCATCCGGTAACCAGAGCGCAGCGACAAGGACCGCGAACAGCGGTGTCGTCGCGTTGAGGATTGAAGCCAACCCGGAAGAGATCTCGGTCTGACCCCAGGCGATCAGGCTGAACGGGATGAGGTTGTTGAGCAGGCCCATGATTGCGAATGCCAGCCAGATTCTCGGTTGCAGGGCGAGCGGGCGCCGGGTCACTAGGAGAAACACCCATAGGCAGGTTGCGGCGATCGTGACCCTGCCCAGCACAAGCGTCAATGGAGGAAGATCAACCAGGATCGCTTCGACGAAGAAAAACGAGCCTCCCCAGAGCATCGAGAGGAGCACCAGCATCGCCCATTGCGCCTTGGTCATCCGGATATCGATCATGCTCGCTTGCCCTTCCGCTACCGGCAAAGGGTATAAAGAGGCGCATCGCGATGCGTCCCGGAACTTGCGCTCAATGTTTGTGAACGGCCGTCCGCCGATCAACCGTGCTTGGCGATGAATTCCTCGACCACCGGGGCGACCTTGGTGCGCCAGCGGCTGCCGTTGAAGATGCCGTAGTGCCCAGCACCCTCGGCCATGTAATACCGCTTTTTCTTCTTTGAGAGGCCGGTAGCGAGATCGAGCGCGGCCTTGGTCTGGCCGAGCCCCGAGATATCATCGCGCTCGCCTTCGACGGCCAGCAGGGCAGTCTCGGTAATAGCCCCGAGATCGACGATCTCGCCCTTGTGGCGGAACTCGCCATTGGGGATCGAGTGCTTCTGGAAGACCTCCTCGACCGTCTGGAGGTAGAATTCCGCGGTCATGTCGCAGACGCTGCGGTACTCGTCGTAGAAATCCTTGTGCGCCTGCGCGCTGTCGCCATCGCCCACGGTCAGATGCTTGAACATCTCGTAATGGCTCATCATGTGGCTGCCGAGGTTCATGCTCATGAAACCGGCGAGTTGCAGGAAGCCCGGGTAGACGCGCCGCCCGGCGCCGCGATGGTTCATCGGCACGGTTGCGATCACCGTCTGGCGGAACCATTCGATCGGGCGTTCCATGGCGAGGTCGTTGACCGAAGTCGGGCTTTCGCGCGTATCGATCGGGCCGCCCATCATGGTGAGGGTCGCGGGAGCGGCGGGATCGTCATGCAGGTTCATCAATGCGGTTGCGGCGAAAGCCGGAACCGAAGGCTGGCACACCGCCATCATGTGCGGGCGCTTGCCGCCGCCGCCGGCATGGATGAACTGGAGGAACTCGATCAGGTAATCGATGTAGTCGTCGAGGTCGAAACTCCCCTCGTGCAAGGGCACGGTCTTCGCGTCGGCCCAATCGGTGATGTAGACCTCGTTCGTCTCCACCATCTTTTCGACCGTCCCGCGCAGCAGCGTGGCGTAATGCCCGCTCATCGGGGCGACGATCAGAAGCTTGGGCGCGTTTTCGGGCAGCCCCTCGCGGTGGAAGCGCTTGAGGTCGCCGAACGGGCGGTTGACCACCGTCGCCTCTTCAACCGGATATCTCTTGCCCTCGATCTCGACGAACTCGATGCCGAAAGCCGGCTTGCCATAGGTCGCCGTCGCATGGGCAAACACTTCGAGCGCGCTGGCTGCCATCGGACCAAGGCCGAGATAAGCCATCGGATTGGCCGGATTGGTCATCAGTTCGGCACTGATCGAGGCCCAGGCGCTGGCGCCGTTCAACCAACTGCGCTGCAGTTCGTATGCGTGATAAAGCAAGACATTCCCCTGTTGCGACGTCGTATGCGCGCGCCTCTTCCGTGCGCTTGAACGAGGGAGACTGACGCGTTGACGGTCATTGTGCAATGCACAAAATGCGCAAAAGTGCCCTTTTCATCGCCTATTTGTGGATTTGCGGGGTGAAATTCATGAGCCTGGGGGCTACCTGACAGCGCAATGGACGGAAATTCCGAGGAACTGGAGGCGGCTGAGCCGCAGGGCGGATTCTTCGCTCGCCGCAAGGAGCGGCGCGCGGGCAAGCCGGCGCGCACGCTCGGGCCGCTCAAGATGATCTATCGCGAGGCGGCCAAGTATCCGACGCAAATTGCCCTCGCCTTCCTCGCGCTCTTGACCACCGCAGGCGCCACATTGGCGATCCCGTGGCGGTTCAAGGTGATCATAGACGAGGCGTTCAGCGGTGCCGCAGGGCAGGAACAGATCGCGCATGCCTTCCAGTACTTGCTGATGATCGTGGTCGTGCTCGGCCTGGGCACGGCGCTGAGGTTCTACTTCGTGAGCTGGATCGGCGAGCGTGTCGTGGCGGATATCCGCAAGAAGGTGCAGAGGAATCTCCTCCGGCTGGCGCCGGGCTTCTACGAAGAGAACAGCCCGAAGGAGATCTCTAGCCGGATGACGAGCGACACCTCGATCATCGAGCAGGTTGTCGGAACAACGGTCTCGATCGCGCTGCGTAACACGCTGATGGCGATCGGCGGCACGGCGTTGTTGCTTTACCTGGCGCCGACCCTGACCCTGGGGCTGTTGATCGGCATCCCGGTAGTGATCCTGCCGATCATGGTGTTCGGGCGGCGCATCCGGTCTGTCTCCCGCACCAGCCAGGACCGGGTCGCCGACGTTGGCGCGATGGTCACCGAGGTGCTGTCGGGCATGAAGATCGTGCAGGCTTTCAACCAGGAAGCGCGCGAAGAAGAACGCTTCGGCGACGTGGCCGAACGGACCTTCGAGACGGCACGCAAACGCATCCTGTTGCGCGCGATCATGACCTCGATCGTCATTCTGCTGATCTTCGGCGGAATCACCCTGGTCATGTGGCGCGGTGCGATCGCAGTGACGGAGGGGACGATTTCCGGCGGCACGATCTTCGCCTTCGTCCTGACCGGCGGACTTGTCGCAGGCGCGTTCGGCGCGCTGACCGAAGTATATGGCGACCTGTTGCGGGGCGCCGGCGCGGCCAGCCGCCTCAACGAGCTGCTTAATGCCAAGCCCGATATCGCGCCGCCCGAGCGGCCCGAGGCGCTGCCGCTTCCCCCGCGCGGCAGCCTGTCGTTTCGCAACGTCACGTTCCGATATCCGACCCGGCCCGAGACGGCGGCGCTCAAGGATTTCACGCTCGAGGTCGAACCCGGCGAGACGGTGGCGATCGTCGGCCCTTCGGGTGCGGGCAAGTCGACCATCTTCCAGCTGGTCGAGCGGTTCTATGACCCGCAGGCAGGGACGATCCGGCTCGACGGCGTACCCCTGACCAAGGCCGATCCGGCCGAAATCCGTCAACGGATAGCCTTCGTCCCGCAGGATGGCGTGCTGTTCAGCGCCAATGCTCGCGACAATTTGCGCTACGGCAATTGGGAAGCGGATGACGAGGCGATCTGGGAGGCGGCGCGCGCGGCGAACGCCGAGAGCTTCCTGCGCGATCTGCCCGAAGGTCTCGACACTTACCTTGGCGAGAGCGGAACCCGCCTGTCGGGCGGCCAGCAACAGCGCATTGCCATTGCGCGCGCCCTGCTGCGCGATGCGCCGATCCTGCTCCTCGACGAAGCGACCAGCGCGCTCGATGCCGAGAGCGAGCAATTCGTCCAGCAGGCGCTCGAGCGGCTGATGGAACACCGCACCACGCTGGTCATTGCGCATCGCCTGGCAACGGTGCGCGCGGCCGATCGCATTGTCGTGCTCGACGATGGCCGGATCGTCGAACAGGGAACGCATGCGGAGCTCAGCCAGGCCGGCGGGCTCTATGCGCGACTTGCGAAACTCCAATTTGCCGCTACCGAGGCGGCCTGAGCCAAACATCTGAAGGCGCGAGCCCGCTTCCATGACATTCCTGCAATTGCTGCTGATCGCCATTGTCCAGGGGATCTCGGAGTTTCTTCCGATCTCGTCCTCGGGTCACCTGATCCTGATCCCCCACCTCACCGATTTTCCGGACCAGGGGCCGATGATCGATGTGGCGGTTCATGTCGGGTCGCTGCTGGCGATCATCATCTATTTCTGGCGCGATGTTATGGGGCTGGCGCGCGGCGGCTTCGCGACGGTTGGGCTGGCCGACGATCCGCTCCAGCGGCGACTGTTCCTGTGGGTGCTCGTCGGCACCATCCCGGCGGTGGTGGTCGGATTGTTCCTCAAGATGGGCGGCTACCTGGAGAGCTTCCGGAGCACCGATCTCGTTGCCATCAACCTCATCGTCTACGGGCTGCTCCTCGGCGCGGCTGATCGTTGGGGGCGGCAGGAGAAGAAATTCGAGGATCTCACCTTCCGCGACGCGGTTCTTGTCGGGCTGGCCCAGGCCCTCGCGCTTATTCCGGGGACGAGCCGTTCGGGTTCGACCATGACGATGGCACGTTTTCTCGGCTACGGCCGTGTCGAAGCTGCCCGCTTCTCCTTCCTCCTGGCCATGCCTGCCGTGGCCGGCGCCGGCCTGCTGGCGGCCCTCGATCTCGCGGAAGCTTCGCAGGCCATGCAACTCGACGCGCTGATCGCGGGAGGACTTACCTTCCTCGCCGCGTTTGCCACGATGGCCTTCCTGATGAACTTTCTCAAAAAGGCGTCGATGCTCGTTTTCGTGATCTATCGTGTCGCGCTCGGTATCATTCTCCTTGCGTTGTTCTAAACCACAACGGTTCATCGCAAATCTGGAACCAATTGCACTGCAAGCTTGTTGTACCGACTAAACCGAGTTGGAAGAAAGCATGGCACTCATTTTGCTGATCGTGATCGGCGCCATTCTGGGATGGCTGGCATCGATCATCACACGCACCGAAGATCGCAACGGTATCCTAACGGATGCCGCTGCGGGCGTCATCGGTTCCCTGCTGGCGGGCCTGCTCGTCAACAAGGGCTCGATCATCGGTGGCCTCAGCGCGACTGCACTGCTCGCAGCGGTTGCCGGAGCGGTAGTGCTCCTGGCCGCACTCACTCTTTATCAGAGGCATCGGGCGAACGCCTGAGCGGGTCCACCTTACGACATCAATCAGGGTCAGGGGATGTTTCCTACCGCTGTCCCAATTTCAAGAAGGGGAAAGTAAATGAAGTTCACTATGAAGAGCGCCGCGTTCGCTTCGGTTGCCGCTATGGGTCTTGCTCTCGCAGCATGCGACAGCCCGGCTGAAGAAGCTGCCGAAGAACAGGCTGAAGCCATGGAAGACACGGCTGATGCGATGGAAGACGCCGGTGCGATCACCGACGAGCAGGCCGATGCCATGGAAGCCCAGGCTGACGACATCGAAGACGCTGCCGAAGGCGACACCGACGCGCTGACCGAAGGCGTGGAAGAAGCCGTCAACTAAGCGGCCGATCCAATCGGATTAGAAGCCGGCTCGGGAGCGATCCCGGGCCGGTTTTCTTTTTGGCTTGGTTCAGACGGGTCTTGCCCCGCTACCCCGACCGCCGCGCAGCCAGTATTCCTGGGTGCCGCGGTGCAGCACATTGTCGACGTCGATCACCGCCGAATTGGCGTAGGTGAAACTCGGCGCAAGGCTGCGGTAAAGCCGGTCGAAATCGCGTTCCACCGTCTGCCGGTAGAGATCTTCGAAGCTTTCGATGACGAAATAGGTCGGCTGCAGGTCGCTGATTACGTAGTCGGTGCGCATGACCCGGTCGACATTGAGCATGATGCGGTTGGGGCTTTCGGCTTCGACTGAGAATACGGCCTCGGTCGGCCCGGAAAGGATGCCCGCACCATAGGCACGAATATCGTCGGGCGCTTCCTCGATCAGTCCGAACTCGACCGTGTACCAATAGAGTGCGCCGAGCGCCTTCAAGTGGTTGTAGCGCATCGCCTTCCACCCGGCGCGGCCATATTCCTGCATGTAATCGGCATAGACCGGATCGGTCAGCATCGGGACATGGCCGAAGACATCGTGAAAGACGTCAGGTTCCTGGATGTAGTCGAAGGTCTCGCGCGTGCGGATGAAATTGCCCGCCGGGAAGCGGCGATTGGCGAGGTGCCAGAAGAACACGTGATCGGGGATCAGCATCGGCACGGGAACCACCGTCCACCCGGTGAGGGCCGACAGATCCTCGCTGAGCTTGCCGAATTCGGGAACGCCGCCGCGATTGAGATTGAGCTTCTGCAGGCCGGCCATGAAGGCGCTCGCTGCGCGGCCGGACAGCACATCCATCTGGCGCGCGAACAGGTCGTTCCAGATATCGTCTTCCTCGGACGAATATTCGGTCTGCTTGGGCTCGAGCCAGTCCTCCCCAACATGCGCGGGTTTCTTGAGCGGCGCGGTAAAGACATCGGCCGGCAATTCGGGCAGGATGGAATAGTCCTGCTGTGGTTCTGCGATCGTAGCCATAGTTTCAATTGCAACCATATCACGCGCTTTGCCGCGTGACAATTCGGGAGATGGGCGTGGCCGGCGACGAAGGCAAGTTGAAGCGTAAGCAATATGAGGACCTGCTCGAACCGCTCGAACTGGAGCTTGTCGCGATGGCGCGCTGGGCCAAGGCGACCGGCGCGCGAATCGTGGTCCTGTTCGAAGGGCGTGATACCGCGGGCAAGGGCGGCGCGATCCGCGCCGTGAGCCAGCGGCTCAATCCGCGCCAGTGCCGCGTAGTGGCCCTGGGCAAACCGACCGATGCGGAGCAGAGCCAGTGGTACTTCCAGCGCTATGTCGACCACCTGCCCAGCGCAGGCGAGATCGTGCTGTTCGACCGCAGCTGGTACAACCGCGCCGGGGTGGAGAAAGTGATGGGCTTCGCGTCAGAAGAGCAGGTCGATGCCTTCCTCAAGCAGGCGCCGAGTTTCGAGCGGCAATTGGTCGACGATGGCATCCTGCTGTTCAAATACTGGCTCACCACCGACCAGGAAAACCAGGAGGAACGGCTGGCCGAACGGCTCGAGGATCCGCTCAAGCGCTGGAAACTCTCCCCGATCGACCTCGCCGCCCGCGAGCAATACCAGGCCTATACCAAGGCGCGCGAGGCGATGCTCAAGGCGACGCACAGCGAATGGGCGCCGTGGACCTTGGTCGATTTCAACGATCAGAAGCGCGGGCGCCTGACATTGATCCGCGACCTGCTCGACCGACTGCCTGATACGCATATCGATCCGCCGCCGCTGGAGTTTCCCGAGCTGGGTCATGCGGCGCTGAAGGAGACCTATGGGGTGATTGAGCCGATCGAAAGCTATCCCGTGAACGTCGACTAGAACGTCGCGTTGGCCTTCACGCACTGCCTTCCGTCGCTCGCGAAGGTGCCGAGTTCAACGCCGTCGTCGCCCCGACGCATGGCGAGGTGAAGCACCTCATCTGCGATCGCCGGGCTGACTGCGCGGAAGCTGAAGCTCTTGAGCTTGTTCTCGCCCAGCTCGCGCGCCGCCAGCTGCAGCAGGAGGCTGGCCATCAACGGGCCATGCACCACCAGCCCACGGTAACGCTCGACATCGCGCGCATAGGGGAGGTCGTAATGAATCCTGTGGGTGTTGAACGTCAGCGCCGAGAATCGGAACAGCAGCCGCGGATCGGGCGTGACGATTGTGTGCGCGTCCCATGCAGTGATGTCGAATGTGCCCTGCCCCAGACCCGGCGGGCTCATCGGCGCGTCGGGCGACACGCTGTCGCGGTAGACCAACGTCTGCGTCTCGCGCACTGCCTCCGCGCCATCAGCCGAGGTCACGTGCTCGACGTCGACGAAGCCCAGCTTGCCGGTCGAGCCTTCCTTCTCGGCGATTGAGGCGATGCGGCTGACGCGTTTGATCTCCGTGCCGACACGGATCGGGGCAAGGAAGGCGATATTACTCGCCGCCCACATCCGGCGTGGCAGCGGGATCGGCGGGAAGAAGCTGGTCGCACTATCGTCGCGCCGGGGATGTCCATCCTCCCCAAGTGCAGATTGCGGCGCTTCGGGAGTGCAGAGGCACAGATGAATGCCCTGCGGCATGATACCGTCTACGGGCGGGGAAAGATCGAATGTGCCGCACCACCGCCGTGCGAGCGCAGGATCGAGCACGTCCTCTTGGACCAGTTCGCGACCGATCCAGGCATCCCAGTCGCTCATGGCTAGGCCGCCCGTTCGAAAATCGCGGCGATGCCCTGCCCCCCCCCGATGCACATGGTTTCGAGGCCGTAGCGCACCTCGCGTCGGTGCATTTCGGCGGCCATGTCGGCAAGAATACGTCCGCCGGTCGCTCCGATCGGATGCCCCAGCGAAATGCCCGAACCGTTGACGTTGAGCATGTCGCGGCGACTGTCACCCGCGGACCAGCCCCAGCCCTTGAGCACCGCGAGCACCTGCGGCGCGAAGGCCTCGTTGAGTTCGACCAGGCCAATGTCGTCCCAGCCCATGCCGGTGCGCGCGAACAGGCGCTCGACGGCTGGCACGGGGCCGATGCCCATGCGGCTCGGATCGCAGCCCGCGGCCGCCCAGCCGCGGAACCAGAGCGACGGCTCCAGGCCCATTTCCTCGAGCTTGTCCTCGGCCACGACGAGGCAGGCTGCCGCGGCGTCGTTCTGCTGGCTGGCGTTGCCCGCGGTGACGATGGCATCGGGATCGCGCTTGAGATCGATCGCGCGCAAGGCGCCGAGCGATTCCATACTGGCATCGGCGCGATAGCCCTCGTCATGGTCGAACACCACCGGATCGCCGCGCCGCTGCGGAATCTCGACCGGCACGAGGTGATCGGCGAATTTGCCTTCTTCCCACGCCTTGGCTCCATTCTGGTGGCTACGCACGGCAAAGGCATCGGCCTCCTCGCGTGTGATCGCGTAATCCTTGGCGAGGTTCTCCGCAGTCTCGATCATGCCGGTGATCACCCCGAAGCGCTCGATCGGCTGGCTCATCAGCCGCCCGCGCGAGAGGCGGTCGTGCAAGGTCATGTCGCCCATGCGCACGCCGCCGCGCAGGTCGGTGGTGTAGTGCTCGACATTGGACATGCTCTCGCAGCCGCCTGCGACCACGACATCGGCCATGCCGGTTTCGACCATCATCGCGGCGGTCGCCACCGCCTGCACGCCCGAGCCGCAGCGGCGGTCGAGCTGGAAGCCTGGCACTTCGAGCGGCAGTCCGGCCGCCAGCCAGCTCCAGTGGCCGATGGCAGGCGCCTCGGCATTGCCGTAGCCCTGGCTGAAGACGACGTCGTCGACCCGCTCAGGATCGATCCCGCTGCGCTCGACCAGCGCCTTGAGGATGACCGCCCCGAGCGCCCCTGCATCGAGCGGCGCGAGCGAGCCGAGGAACTTGCCCACCGGCGTGCGCAGGGGAGAAACGATGGCGGCGCGTCTGGTCATCTTGATTCCTTGTCACTGGTGGCGACTGTTCCGGCGTCGATCAGCTTGCCGATAGCGCCCGACGACAGCCCCAGCTTTTGCGCAAGCACCTCTTCGCTGTGCTGGCCCAAATATGGCGCGGGCGCGGGATCGCCGGCGTGCTTCTCGGGCATATGCGCAAAGCTGCGCGTGGCGGGATAGGCAAAGCCCGAGGGGTTGGCGGGCGATGGCCCGAACAGCGGGTTGTCATCGATCAGCACCGGATCGTTCGCCGCCTCGTGCATCGTACGATAGCGTTCGAAGGTGCAGCCCTGCGCAGCCATGCGGGAGGCAAGCTCGTCATAGTCCCGTTCCTCCGCTGCCTGCTGGAACAGGTCGAACAATCGGTGGCGGTGTTCGAAGCGCGGGCGGTCGCCAGCGGCAAAGTTCGCTCCGACCTCGGCCTCGAGCGCGGCGATCTCCTCTGCTAGTTCGAAGGCGGCGACGAGGCCATCCCACTGCTTAGCGGTGAGCGCGGCCACCATGAATCGCTTGCCGTCGCGGCTGCGGAAATCGCGCCCGAAGGCGCCCCAGATGGCATTGCCGAGCCGTTCGCGGTCGGCGCCGCGATAGAGCATCTCCGCCATAGCTCCGGAATTGGCCATGGTGCCGATCGCGACGTCACCCAATGGAATGCGCACTTCGCTCCCTTCGCCGGTCGCGTCGCGATGGCGCAGTGCGGCGAGCAGGGCGAAGGCGCCATAGGCGCCGGTGATGAAATCCCAGGCGGGCAGCACCTGGTTGACCGGCGGCGCGGTCTTGTCATCCCACTCCTCCGGCCCGCACATCAGCGGATAGCCGCTGGCGGCGTTGACCGTGAAATCCATCGCCTGCCGTCCGTCGTGCCAACCCATGATCCGCAGCGAGACCATGTCCGGGCGGCCGTCAGCCATGGCCGCGTGGCTAAGGAAACTTTTCTCGGGCAGGTTGGTCACGCATTGCCCCGTCTTTCTCGCGAGTTCGACGCACAGCTCGCGTCCCTCTGCGCTCCGCAGGTCGAGCGCGACCGATTTCTTGGCGCGGTTGAGGTTCTCCCAGCTCAGCGAGCGCCCCTCTTTCGTCAGCAAGTAGCGATCGTAGTCGAGCCCTCCCGCCTTGTGGTCGACGCGGATCACCTCGGCCCCCATTTGCGCGCAATAAAGCCCGATGGTGGGCGAGGCGACGAAGCTCGAGACTTCGATGACGCTGAGGTCGCTGAGCAGCTTGTACACGCGCCAGCCTCAGCCGTGTTCCGCTGCCCAGTCGCGCAGCATATGCTTGGCGATCTGGAGCTGGAGGATTTGCGTGGTGCCCTCGTAGATGCGGTAGATGCGGGCATCGCGGAAGAACCGCTCGGCATCGTATTCGGCAAGGTAACCCGCGCCGCCGTAGATCTGCACAACGCGGTCGACCACGCGCCCGCACATCTCGCTGGCGAAGACCTTGAAGGCGGCGGCCTTGCGCAGGATGTTCTCGCCGCGGTCGGCGCGCGCCGTGACATCCGCCATCATGCATTCGGCGGCGTAAATCTCGGTCTCGCTCTCGGCGAGCATCTGCTGGATCAGCTGGAAGTTGGCGATCGGCTCGCCAAAGGCCTTGCGCTCGTTGGCATAGCGCAGCGCGCTGTCGAGTGCGCGGCGAGCATAGCCGGTCGAGGCCGCGCCGACCGAAATGCGGCCATTGTCGAGGCTCTTCATCGCGAAGATGAAGCCCAGGCCCGTCTCGCCGCCGAGCAGCGCTTCGCCGCTCACGTGGACGTCATCGAGCATGACATCGGAAATATGCGAACCGGACTGGCCCATCTTCTTGTCGGGACTGCCGGTCGAAACGCCCGGCGTGTCCATCGGCACGATGAAAGCGCTGACATGTGCGTTCTTGGGCAAATTGTCCTTCTCGGTGCGCGCCATGATCAGCCCGACCGAGGCATGCGGCGCATTGGTGATGTAGCGCTTGGTCCCGTTGAGGATCCAGCCATTGCCGTCGGGATCGGGGCGGGCCGAGGTCTGCATTGCAGCGCTGTCGGATCCGCTGCCCGGTTCGGTCAGGCCGAAGCAGGCGATCTCGCCAGCGGCGATACGCGGCCACCATTCGGCCTTCTGCGCCTCGGTGCCACCATTCTTGATCGCCGAGTTGAACATGCCGACATTGATCGAGAAGATCGAACGATAGGCGGGCGCGGCATAGGCCATCGTCTTCACGACCTGCGCATATTGCGAGGTGTTGAGCCCTGCCCCGCCAAATTCCTCGGGCACGGTCAAGCCGAACAGGCCCATGTCCTTCATTTCCTGCAGGATGGCGTCGGGGATGCGGTCGTTCTCGATCACCTCCTTTTCGGCGGGGATGAGCCGCTCGCGCACATAGCGCTCGAGCTGGTCGATGAACTGTTCGAAGATCTCGGGGTCCATCCCGCTGTCGGCCATGTGCTCTTTCCTTGCGTTGGTGTGGCTCGAACTAACCGGCATCCGGCGGCGCGTCGCCTGCCTCGACTTCGGGAGGCTTGGGGGCTTCGTCCGCGCCCGTATCGGGCAGGGCCTCTTCGGGGAGGCGGCGTTGCTCGATCATCTCTGCCGCCTCGTCTAGCGCGCGCGCCTCCCCCACGGTCACGCCGCCCGGGCCGGGGTCATTGTCGGCGGGCCCGCAGGCGGCGAGGGCCAACAGCGACATGGCGAGCGAGGCAGGGATGCGTTGCTTCATGCAATCGACCATAGCGAGCCCGACAAAAAGAAAAAGCCGACGAATCGAATAGGGGAGCATGTCCCCACCCGATCCGCCGGCCTTCGGAATTCGCGAGCCGCCAGCGCGGCGCAGTGCTTATTCGGTTGCCGCTGCCTCGGCTGCTTCTGCTGCGGCAGCAGCATCGGCAGCGACATCGGCGGCGGCTTCTGCCGCTGCGTTGGCCTCGTCGACGCTGACATTGGTGTCGTCTTCTTCGGCGACGGCATTGGCATCAGCATCGGCCACCGGCTCTTCGGTCACACCTTCGAGCGCCTCGTCGGCGGGCATTTCAACCGTGTCGGCAGTGGCTTCGGTCGAAGCGTCGTCTGCGCTGCCACATGCGGCGAGCGCCAGCGAAGCGGCGGACACGGCCAGCAGCGCGGAAAACTTCTTCATTGCATAATCTCCTGGTTTCTTCCGGCAGCGAGGTCCGGACCGGGAGGGCATACAATGGGGTTTTCGGCTGCGCCAAGTAAAATTGCGGCAAAATTGCGACCAAGCGAGCCTTATCAGCGGGTTAACCATTTCCGGCTAGGGATTCCGCCATGTTCGACGATTCTCCTTCGGCAATTCCGGTTCGGCTCGGCTGGATGGGCGCGGCGGCCATTGCGCTCGCCGTTGCTGCAATACCGCTCGCGGCACTGCTGGCCCAGCCGGCGCGCGGCCCGTTCTCGATCGAGGAGAGCGGTCGAAGCTACGCCAACCTGCAGCAGGCGCTGGACGCGATCGGCAATGGTCGCGGCACCATCGTGATCGCGCCGGGCGTCTATCGTCAATGCGCCGTCCAGGAAGGCGGCATCATCACGCTGCGGGCCGAGCAACGCGGCACCGTCGCCTTCGAAGAAGAAACCTGCGAGGGGAAGGCCGCGCTGGTCCTGCGGGGCCGCAGCGCAAATATCGACGGAATCATCTTTCGCGGCATGGCCGTGGAGGACGGGAACGGTGCCGGGATCCGGCTCGAACAAGGCGATCTCACCATCAGCCAGAGCTGGTTCGTCGATAGCCAACAAGGTATCCTTACCGCCAACGATCCCGACAGCGCGATCACGATCGACAAGTCGACCTTTTCCGGCCTTGGCACCTGCGAGAATTCTGCCGGCTGTGCGCATTCGATCTACACCGGTGACTACGGCCTGCTGCGCGTCACGCGCAGTCGCTTCGAACGCGGCACCGGGGGGCATTACCTCAAGACGCGCGCCGCGCGGGTAGAGATCGAAGGCAACAGTTTCGACGATGCGCAAGGGCGCGAGAGCAACTACATGATCGACCTTGCGGCGGGGGCGACTGGTCGCATCGCGGGCAACTGGTTCGTCCAGGGCCGCGACAAGGAAAATTATTCGGCCTTCATCGCGGTGGGGCCGGAGGACAACCTCCACCCTTCGCATGGCCTGACGATCGTCGACAACACCGCCCGGTTCGTGCCAGGGCTCAGCCGGTCATCGGCCTTCGTCGCCGACTGGACCGGGCATCGCTTGGTGATCGAGCGCAACGAGATCGCGCCGGGTATCGCGAAATACGACCGGCGCTAGCCGAAGGCAGGTGCGTAGCGCACTTCGCCTGAAGGCAAATTTTCATCGAGCAGCAGGCACTGGAAATACTCGGGCGACGGGCCGGGATAGGTGAGCTGCGGTTCATGCCGGAAACCGAAGCGTTCGTAATAGGCCGGATCGCCCAGCAGCACGATGCCTTGGGCGCCGAGCGTGCGCATGTCGGCGATCCCGCGCTGCACCAGCCGGAATCCGATCCCGCCACCCTGGCATTCGGGCAGCACGCTAATCGGGCCCAGCCCGTACCAACCGGTCGTACCGTCCGCGATCGTCACGGGCGAAAAGGCAATATGCGCGACGATGCGCGCGCCATCTTCGGCCACCAGTGACAGCGCCAGGTCGCCATCATCGCGCAGGTTATCGACGATGCGCGGCTCGCTGCCATCGCTGTGTTCGGCGTCTCGAAATGCCGCCGCCGTAACGAGATGGATCGTCGCATGATCCTGCGGCAGCTCCGGGCGGATCGAGATCGCCGTCACCCGAGGAGATGCCCGGACTTGTCGCGCTTGGTCGCGAGATAGCGCGCATTATGCGGGTTGTCGGGCAATTGATGCGGCACGCGCTCGCTGACCGCGACACCTGCGTTTTCGAGCGCTACAACCTTGCGCGGATTGTTGGTCATCAGGCGAATGCCGCGCACGCCGAGCAGGTCGAGCATGCGTGCGGCAGTCGAGAAATCGCGCGCCTCGTCGGGCAGCCCGAGCCGCTGGTTGGCCTCGATCGTGTCGAACCCCTGGTCCTGCAATCGATAAGCGCGCAGCTTGTTGACGAGGCCGATACCGCGCCCCTCCTGCCGCATGTAAAGCAGCACGCCCCAGCCGCCGCGTTCTGCCTCTGCCGCCATTGCGGCAAGCGCGGCGTCGAGCTGCGGCCCGCAGTCGCATTTGAGGCTGCCGAGGATATCGCCGGTAAGGCATTCGGAATGGAGCCGGACCAGCGGTTCGACATCGCCCTGCTGGCGGCCGATCACCAGCGCGACGTGCTCGCGGGTGTCATCGGCGCTGCGAAAGGCAACGATCTCCGCAGTCTCGCTGGCCGCGATGGGCAGGCGCGCGCGGGTCGCGATCTGGAGCCGATCGGGTTCGGACCATGCGTCCACATCGCCAGCCGAGATAGGCTGCGCTTCGCCCGCATTGTCAGGATCGACCAGGAACGCCGGGAGGATACCCGCGATCCGCGCCAGCTCCATCGCTGCCAGCGCCGCATCGCACCAATCGATATGCTCGGCCTTGAACGGGCCCTTGAGCGGGTTGGCAAGGTCGAGCGCGGGGTCGGCAATCGGCAGGGCGGTGCGCAGGTCGAGCGGCTCGCCGCCGCGGATCAGCACCGGAGCGTGCGGCTCGGCGGCCTCGCGCTGGTTGGCTAGCTTGAGCGTTGCCCCACGCGCCGCTGAAATCAGCATCAGCGGGCTGGTCGCTTCCCGCGCGATCGAGGTTTCGACCGGCAGCAAGATCGGCCCACCCTCGAAGGCGATCGGCCAGCCGTGCCGCAAGGCGTCGACCGCCAGCGCCGCGCGCCTCGCCGGGCTTGGGGAAGGCGGAGGCGCGTTCAGAGATTGAACTCCGTGAACAGTGGGATGTGGTCGCTCGGCTTGTCCCAATCGCGCGCGTCCTCGCGCAGCCAGTGCCGTCCCGCCTGTTTCGCCAGATCGGGGCTGGCCCACATGTGATCGAGCCGCCGTCCGCGATCGTTCGCTTTCCAGTCCTTCGCGCGGTAGCTCCACCAGCTGTAATAGCGATCGGGATCGCGGATATGCTCGCGCCCGATATCGGTCCAGCCATGCGCGTCCTTGAAGCGCTGAAGTGTGTCGACTTCGATCGGCGTGTGGCTGACGACCTTGAGCAGTTGCTTGTGATTCCAGACGTCGCTTTCGAGCGGGGCGATATTGAAATCACCGACGATCAGCGTGGGGCGATCGACCGCGTCGGCCCAGCGCGTCATCCGTTCGAGGAAATCGAGCTTCTGCCCGAACTTGGCGTTGATCGTGCGATCGGGCTCGTCCCCGCCCGCCGGGACATAGACATTCTCGATCACCATGCCCTGGCCCGGCCCGAGCAGTTCGACCCCGACGTGGCGGGCCTCGCCATTGTCCTGCCAGTCGTGGCGCGAAAATTCCTTCAACGGAATGCGGCTGACAGTGGCGACGCCGTGATAGCCCTTTTGCCCGTGGATCGCCTGGTGGACATAGCCGAGATCGGCCAGCGCCTGCGCCGGGAACTGGTGTTCCTGGCACTTGATTTCCTGCAGGCACAGCACATCGGGCGCTTCCTCCTGCAGCAATCGCTCGACGATCGGCAGGCGCAGGCGAACCGAATTGATATTCCAAGTTGCGATAGAGACCATGGGAGACGACTTAGGGACGGTGCGGCGGTGGGTCCAGCCTACAACTTTCGCTTTCGCGTCACATTCGAAATGGATAGCGAGGCGGCAAAGGAGAACCCACCGATGACCAGTCGCACCAAATCTCTCGCCCTGGCTGTAGCGCTGGCCATGCCGCTTGCGGCCTGCGCCACGGCCGAAGCCGGCGCGCCCCTGGCCAGCGCCCCGGTCGCGCCTGCCACCGCGCCGGCCAAAGCGAAGAAGGTCATCCTCTTCATCGGTGACGGCATGGGCATCTCGACCATCACCGCCGCGCGCATCTATGCGGGGCAAAAGCTCGGCCAGAGCGGCGAGGAATTCGTCCAGTCGTACGAGCGGTTCGATAATGTCGCGCTGGTCAAGACCTACAATACCGATGCGCAGGTACCCGACAGCGCGGGCACGGCCAGCGCAATGCATACCGGCAAGAAGACCCGCATTGGGATGATCGGGGTCGGGCCGGAAGCACCGCGCAACGATTGCGCGGCCTCGCTCCAGCACCGCCTGCCGACGCTGGGCGAGGATGCCAAGCGCAAGGGGCTCGCCGTCGGCATCGTCAGTACGGCACGCATCACCCATGCCACGCCCGCGGCAGTTTACGCCCATATCCCCAACCGCGACTGGGAAGCCGATGCGAGCATTCCCGAAGACCAGCGCGGGCTCGGATGCGAGGATATCGCGGCGCAATTGATCGGCAGCGGCTTCGATGTGGCACTCGGCGGTGGTCGCGCGGTGTTCTATGGCCCGGACAAGCGCGGGGTACGGCTGTCGGCCGATGCCGACCTGCCGGCGGCATGGCAGGCGCTGAGCGGCGGGACATTCGTCGAAGACGGCGCCGCAATGGCGGCGGCTCCGGTCGACAAGCCGCTGTTCGGCCTCTTTTCGAACAGCCACATGACCTACATGATCGACCGCGAGGCCGATAGCAGCGAGCCGACCCTGACCCAGATGACCGCGGAAGCGATCAGGCGGCTCGAGCGCGACCCGGATGGCTATTACCTGATGGTCGAGAGCGGGCGGATCGATCACGGCCACCACGCCGGGCAGGCGGGATATGCGCTCGAGGAAGCCATCGAGTTCGCCCGCGCGATCCAGTATGCGATCGACAACACCGATCCAAACGAAACATTGATCCTGGTGACGGCCGATCACAGCCACGTCTTCACCATGGCCGGCTATCCCCGGCGCGGGAACGATATTCTCGGACTGGTGCATCCGCCCGAAGGCGGCGGTGAGGACGGAGGGGAGTCGGATGGCGGGCCGATGCTGGCGGCAGACGGTAAGCCCTACACCACGCTGGGCTACGCCAATGGGCCTGGCGCCGTGACGGGCGAGCGGCCAATACCAGAAACCGGGTCCAAGGCACGCCAGCAAGCGGCGATACCCATGCGGAGCGAAACCCACGGGGGTGAAGATGTCGCCTTGTTCGGCACGGGGCCCGGCGCGGAGCGGGTGCGCGGAGTCATCGAGCAGAGCGTGATCTACGACATCATCGTCAAGGCGCTCGGCTGGAAGGATTGAGACGTATTCGTCTATCGCACGTAGGTAGGGGCGAGAGCGCCATCGCTTGAGGCAAGACAAGCAGGTCGAGCCCAACAAAAAAACCCTCGCGCCGGGGGCATTGGCACGAGGGTTCTTTTTGAGCGTTCGTCACGCTTGGCCAAGGCGGATCTTGATGAAGATCGGGCAACAGGGGGGAAACCCGCTTCGTCCGCCTTGGATTAGGAGACTACGCTCCCGTGGCTTTCCTGTAAATGAACAGCGCGCAGCGTCTTGTCGCGTTCGTACAACGAATTACGGTCCAGCCGTTCACCGTGGGCGACGAGACGTGCGGCGCGGATCCTTGAAGGTGAAGGCGCTGTCAGAGACGGCGACTCCGTAACGATGGTTACGGAGCTTGACGGTCGTGCGGTGATTCTGGGAATCGAGCGCAACCCAATTCGTCAGCTGGAGCCCACCGGGTGCGGAGGAGCTTCGCACGAAGATCATCGTGATCACGCCGAATTCCGGACGGCTCGAATCGCGCACTTCGATGCTCACCACGTCGGGATTGCTGGTCGGAATGAGCTTGCCGTACTTCTTCACGTCGCGATTGGGGTCGAGCAGCGCGCCGAGCGGCGAACGCCTGATCGGCCAGCGCTGGACCTGGTCGACCTCGTAGTCGATCATGTAGAGCGACTTGCCGTTCGAGACGACCAGCATCGGGATGCTTTTCTCGTACTCGAAACGGATCTTGCCCGGACGTTTGAGCGTCATCACCCCGCGCGCGACCTGGCCTTGCCGGTCGGTCTGGGTGAAATCCGCCTTCATGGTGGAGATTCCGCGCAGAGCGGTCACCGCGCGGTCGAGATCGTCCTGCTGGGCAGCCGCCGGGCTGGCAGGGGCGGTCAGGGCGGCCACCGGCAAACCGACGGCCAGCGCCGCGGCCAGGGCGGCACGCAACGGGCGTTGGGTAAGAGAATGCAAGATGTTCATGCTCCTGTGACTAGTTCCAGGGCATTGAACAGCGAGTGAACCCGGGAAGTTCCCGAGGTTCAGCTTACTTGATCTTCGCTTCCTTGAACTCGACGTGCTTCTTGGCGACGGGGTCGTACTTGCGGAAGGTGAACTTCTCGGTGTGGTTGCGAGGGTTCTTCTTCGTCACATAGTAGAAACCCGTGTCGGCGGTCGAGACGAGCTTGATCTTGACGGTTGCGGGCTTCGCCATGGCGTGTTCCTAAAGATCCTGTGAGGCCGCCCCTGTTACGGGAAAATGGCCGAAAAAATAATGGCGGCGCTCAGCATGCACCGCCGTCCGGCGCGCCCATTGGGTGATTCACGGGGAAAAGTCAAGCGTGGGCGCGCATTGTTCGCCCCTCTGGCGACCTACCAATCAGAGCGCGAGACCTTGCCGCGATTGGCCTTGACCGCACCGCGCACCTTCTTCTCTTTCAGGCGCTGCGCCTTGCCGACGCGGTTGACCCGGCTCTTGGCGCGTTTCTTGGGCTGCCTGTGCGCCTCGACCAGCAGCGCCTCGAGCTTCTCGCGCGCTTCGGCGCGGTTTGCTTCCTGCGTGCGATGCTCGCGCGCGGTGATGAGGATGTCGCCTGCGGCCGTCAGCTTGCTCCCGGCGATCTCCTTGAGCCGCGCGAAGACGGGCGGCGCCAGCTTCAGCTTGTAGGCGTTGACGCGCAGCTGCACCTCGGTCGCGACCTTGTTGGCATTCTGCCCGCCCGGACCCGACCCGGCGAGGAAGCTTTCCTCGGCAAGCGCATGGGCGCGGGCGATCAGGTCCTCATCCATCGATCATTTCGTCGGTTACGCCGAGCGCACGAAAATCGGCCGGTAGCGGCGCCCGTGCCTCGATCGCCGACTTGCCTTCGCGCGGGACTACCAGCCTGTAGGCGTGCAGCATGGTGCGCGGCGCGCCCTTGGACGAGCCATAGACCGGATCGCCCAGCAGCGGGATGCCGAGCCCGGCCAAGGCGTGAATCCGGATCTGGTGGGTGCGCCCGGTCTCGGGCGTGAACCGGACGAGGCTGTTGGCACCAAGGACGGCGATCCGCCGCCAATGGGTGACCGAAGGCTTGCCTTTCTTCGCCGCGATCATGCGCCAGCCTTTCTCGGCGCTGCTGATCTTGCTGAGCGACAGCTCGATCGTGCCCTCGTCCTGCTCGGGTATGCCCGCTAGGATCGCAAGGTAGCCCTTCTCGACCTGGCGCTCCTCGAAGGCCCGGTTGAACCGCTTCAACGCCTTGGGATTGCGCGCGAGCAGCAGGCAGCCCGAAGTATCGGTGTCGAGCCGGTGCGCGGGCATCGGCGGGCGCTGGAACCCCAGCTTGAGCGCCTCGAGGTGATCCTCGAGCGAGGCGCCGCCCTTGCGGGGTCGATCGATCGACAGGCCGGCGGGCTTGTCGATGACCAATGCTTCGCCGTCTTCGTAGAGAATGTCGATCATGGGATGAATTTGGCCTTGGTCAGCCCGCGCACTGCATTGCCGAGCAGGAATCCGTCTGCGAGATCGTCCAGCGTCAGCTCGGCCTCGCCGGCCTTGCCCGCCTCGATCAGCGACCGGCGCAGGACGCCGGGCAGGAGGCCGAGCGTGGCCGGAGGGGTGAGCAGCACCCCGTCGCGTTCGACGAAGATATTGGTGAAGCAGCCTTCGGTGACGAGCCCGTCTGCGCGCACCAACAGGGCCTCCTGCGCGCCGCAGTCCTGCGCGACCTTCAGCGCGTCCTCGTAGAAGGCGCGGTCGCTGGTCTTGTGCCGCAGCCGCCAGTCGCCGGGGTCGACCGGCAGCGGTAGGGCGATGCAGTGCAGGGCGGCAGCCGATGGCTCACCCAGCGCCTGCGCCTCCAGCGCCAGCGCGCCCTTGCGCGACGCGAGCAGACGAAGCTTGCGCCGGTCCTCGAGATCGAAGCACAGCGCCTGGATCTGGTTGCGGGCGGCATGGCGGTCGAAGGAAAACCCGAGTTCGGCGGCGCTCGCCTTCATGCGCTCGAGATGGAGTTCGAGCAGTTCTATTCCCGCCTCGGGTTCGAACAGCATGGTCTCGATCAGGTCGAACTGCGCGGCGCGATGATCGGGCGACGTGGCGCGGGCGAATCCGGCCTTCACCTCGCTTTCGCGGCGCTCGGCGAGCGCGTCGCTGTCCGCAACGATGGCCGAGCCAACGCCAAGCACGGCGCTGCCCTGCTCGTTCTCGATCGGGGTCAGGCGCAGCGTACGGATCGCGACGTTGAACGCGGCGCTGCCATCCGGATCGATTCGCCCGATGGCGCCGCAATAGGGGCCCCGCGCGTCCCGTTCGACATCGTCGATCAGTTCCATCGCGCGGATCTTGGGCGCGCCAGTGATCGAGCCGCAGGGGAAGATCGCGCGCACCAGATCGACCGCCCCCTTGCCGTCATGCAAGCGGGCATGGACGGTCGAGACCATCTGGTGGACGGTGGGATAGCTCTCGACCGCGAACAGCCCCTCGACCTCGACGCTGCCGGCCTCGGCCACCCGGCTTAGGTCGTTGCGCATCAGGTCGACGATCATCAGGTTTTCGGCCCGGTCCTTGGCCGACGATGCCAGTTCCTCGGCCATGGCAAGGTCGGCGACCTCGTCCTCGAGCCGGGGACGCGTGCCCTTCATCGGCTTGACCTTGGCCCCAAACCCGTCGGCGCCGCCCTTGAGCGAAAAGAACAGTTCGGGGCTGAGGCTCAGCAGCCAGTGCGAACCGTCGTAGACCAGTCCGCCGTAACCCGCGCCCGCCGATGGGCGGAGCGCCGCATAGAGCGCCAGCGGATCGCCGCGATAGGACCCGGCGAGCGGATAGGTGAGGTTGGCCTGGTAGATGTCGCCCGCGCGGATGGCCTCCTGCAAGGTCGCGAAGGCTGCCTCATAGCCGCCGTTCGAAACCTGCGGCACCAGCGGCCCGAGCGAAGCATCTCCGCCCGATTGTTCCTCCAGCCAGCGCGGCATGTCTTCGGCGGAGATCTCAACCGCGTCGTCGAACAGGCCGAGCCAGACCAGCGGCCCCGCCGCCCCGCTGCGCGCGGCCGCGAGCGGCGCGAGCCTCGGTTCGAGCGCCAGCCCGGCCTCATAGGCGAGGTAGCCGGCCAGATGTCCGCCGGTCTCGACGCGCGCCGCATCGGCGGCTTCGAGAATGGCGGGAACATCCTCGGCGCGCTGCGCGACGAACACCTGGCGCGGGTTTTCGAACAGTTGCGCGGCTGCGGCGCCAACTGCACGCGCGTCGTCCAGCAGGATGAAAGGTGTGTTCTGACCCATTTCCATCATGCCTTAGTGGTCTCGCGCGCGAATGGAAGCCTTGGCTTGGCCCTTTAGAACCGCGCAAGGGTTTTACGAGCCGGAACTTGACCCATCGCCTACCCCTGCTCCACACCGTGCAAATCATTCGGGAGCGGAGAAACCCTACAAATGAGCCAGATTTTCATCGGCCTCGCGGCCAATGGCGAAAAGCAATATCTCGACCTGTCGCGCGCCAACCGCCACGGGCTGATCGCCGGGGCGACCGGCACCGGCAAGACGGTGACCTTGCAGGGGCTCGCCGAAAGCTTCTCCGCCAACGGCGTCCCGGTGTTCGTCGCCGATGTGAAGGGCGACCTTTCGGGCGTCGCCATGCCCGGCTCGCCGACCTTCAAGCATGCCGATAAGCTCGAAGGCCGGGCCAAGGAACTGGGCATGGACGATTATGCCTATTCGGATAACCCGGTCGTATTCTGGGACCTTTATGGCGAACAGGGCCATCCGATCCGCACCACGGTATCTGAAATGGGGCCGCTGCTGCTCAGCCGCCTGCTCGATCTCAACGACACCCAGGAGGGCGTGCTGCAGATCGTGTTCCGCCACGCCGACGACAACGAACTGCTGCTGCTCGATTTCGGCGACCTGCAGGCGGTGCTGGCATGGGCGTCCGAGAACGCCAAGGAGCTCTCGGGAGAATACGGCAACGTCTCGCGCCAGTCGGTCGGCGCGATCCAGCGGCAATTGCTGAGCTTCGAAAGCCAGGGCGCGGACCGGTTCTTCGGCGAGCCCGCGCTCGAGATTGACGATTTCCTCAAGGTGGACGAACAGGGGCGCGGCTATGTCAACGTCCTCGCCGCCGACAAGCTGATGCGCAGCCCCAAGCTCTACGCGACCTTCCTCCTGTGGCTGCTCGCCGAGCTGTTCGAAAGCCTGCCCGAAGTGGGCGACCCGGAGAAACCCAAGCTGGTGTTCTTCTTCGACGAGGCGCACCTGCTGTTCGACGACGCGCCCAAGGCGCTGCAGGACAAGATCGAACAGGTCGTGCGCCTGATCCGTTCGAAGGGCGTGGGCGTCTACTTTTGCACCCAGAACCCGATCGACATTCCCGAGGAAGTCGCCGGCCAGCTGGGCAACAAGGTCCAGCACGCGCTGCGCGCCTTCACCCCGCGCGACCAGCGCGCGATCAAGGCGGCGTCCGAGACCTTCCGCATCAATCCCGACCTCGACGTCGAGCAGGCGATCACCGAACTCAAGGT
Source organism: Altererythrobacter sp. CAU 1644 (assembly GCF_029623755.1). Taxonomy (NCBI): domain Bacteria; kingdom Pseudomonadati; phylum Pseudomonadota; class Alphaproteobacteria; order Sphingomonadales; family Erythrobacteraceae; genus Altererythrobacter; species Altererythrobacter arenosus. Next base: position 1,043,378 of record NZ_CP121106.1, on the reverse strand, counting down.
GGGCGAGGCGCTGGTCTCGACGCTCGATGAAGACGGCGCGCCCACGGTGGTCCAACGCACGCTGATCAAGCCGCCGCGCAGCCGCCTCGGCCCGGTCAATCCCAAGGAACGTGCGATCATCCAGTCGGTCAGCCCGGTCGAGGGCAAGTACGACACGGCCGTCGACCGCCAGAGTGCGGAAGAGGTGCTGGCGCAAAAGGCCGCCGATGCCGCGGCGACCGCCAAGGAAGTCGAGGAGAAAGGGCGCGAGGAAGTCGGCAAGCGCGAGCGCAAGTCGACCAGCCTGTGGGGCATCGATTTCGGCAAGGCCGGCAAGAGCGCGGCCACCGCGGCGGCCGGTTCGCTGACCTCGATCGCGGTCGCGACGGTGCTGGGGAAGAAATCGCGCGCCGACCCGCTACGGACCGGCGCAACCGCCTTCGTCCGCAACATCATTGGCGGATTGATGCGCTAGGGAGGGCCGCGCCATGTGGAAGGTCTATGGCTCGTCGGTCTCCTATTACACCGGCAAGCTGGAGGCCTATCTGCGCTACAAGGGCATCGCCTATGAAGCGCTGCCGACGCCCTATGGCGAGGCGAGGATGCTGATCGAGAAGGTCGGCGCGGTGCAGATGCCGATCGTCGAACGCGATGACGGTCGCTGGATGAGCGACACCACGCCGATCCTGCTGCAGGTCGAGCAGGAACATCCGACGCCATCGATCCTGCCTGCCGACCCGGTCGTTGGATTCGTCGCGGCATTGGTCGAGGATTATGGCGACGAGTGGCTGTGGCGTCCCGCGATGCATTATCGCTGGAGCTATCGCCGCGACCGGCGTTTTATCTCTGATCACCTGGCCGAGGAGGTTGGCGGCTTCATCAGGGCGCCGCATTGGCTGAAACGGATGCGGATTGCCAAGCGCCAGTTCACCAATTTCGTGGTCAAGGACGGGGTGAATGAGGCGACCCGCGCGCATGCCGACAAGGCCTATCTCAACGCGCTCGATGCCATGAGCGCGATGCTGGCGAATCGGCCCTTCCTGCTCGGCAATGCACCCTCGCTCGCCGACTACGGCATGATGGGGCCGATGTTCCGCCATTTCGGGCAGGACCCGACCCCGGCGGAAATCATGCGCCAGCGCGCGCCGCTGGTGTTCGAATGGGTGGCGCGGATGTGGTGTGCTGCGCAGGTCGACGAACCGCAATTCCTTTCGGAAGTGCCGCCGGACGCTGCCGCGCTGCTGCGGGAAGCCTGCGAGACGCACCTCGTCCAGCTTGCGGCCAATGCCGCGGCCTTTGGAAGGGACGAGACGCACTTTGGCGTCACGATCCAGGGCTGCCGCTACGAGAAGCTTCCGGCTTCGCGCTACCGCGTATGGTGCCTCGAGGAGCTGCGCCGGGCGTTTGCGGCGCTCGATGCCGATGCGCAAGGCAAGGTTCGGGCGTTGCTGAGTTACGACGGCGCCGAGATCCTCTGGTCGGGCGACATACCGCCCCCTCGCTTCAACGAGGACCACCACCTGCCCTTCGGCAAGGCGATCAATGTCTATGGCGAGGGAACGCCGCCCTAGCGCGGCAGGCTGATCCCGGCGCGCAATCCGCCCTCGGCGCGATTGGCGAGCGATAATGCCCCGCCATGCTGCTCGGCAATGGCCCGCGCGAGCGTCAGGCCCAGCCCGGCGCCGCCGGTCGCGCGGTTGCGGCTCGCCTCGCCGCGCGCGAAGGGTTCGAGCATCGCGGAGATCTGGTCTTCCGGGATTCCCGGGCCATCGTCATCCACGCGGATTGTCACGCGATCACCCTCGGCGGCGAGCGAGACCCGGGCTGTGCCGCCATAGCGCAGTGCATTGCCGATCAGGTTGCGGACCGCGCGGCGCAGCCAGGTGGCGCGGACCTGCGCGACAACGCGGTCCGTCTCGGCCATTTCCACGGGCTCGCCCATATCCTCGTATTCCTCGACCAGCGACGAGAGCAAGGCGGCGAGATCGGTCTTCTCGAGCGGATCGGTCGAACGGCCGACGCGGGCGAGGTTGAGAATATCGTCGAGGGTGCGGGTAATGTCCTCGATACTTTCGGCCATGCGGAGGCGCTGCGTCTCGTCGGCGACGTTCTCGATCCGCACCCGCAGGGCCGCGAGCGGGGTCTTGAGGTCGTGGCCGATCGCGCCGAGCATCACGTCTTTCTCGTCGAGCATCGCCGCGATCCGCGCTTCCATCGCATTATGTGCGGCGATCAGGTGGCGGATATCCTCCGGCCCGCTCTCTGCGAGCGCCACCGGGCGATCGGGATTGCGGGCGAAATCGTCGACCCGTGCGGTGAGGCTGGCGAGCGGCCGGGTGATGCGTCGCAGCATCGGGAACAGCAGGGCCACCAGCACGACAAAGGTGACGAGGGTCTGCAGCAGTATCGAGCCGACGATCGCACGCGGCGCGCGGGGTTCGGGCACGCGCACGATCCGCCAGGGCGCGCCATCCTGCGCGATCCCGGCCACGTAGATCTGCCGCCGCTGCCATCCTTCGCCGCCCAGCCGTTCGTGGAAGCGTGGGCGATCCTGCAGAAAGGGGTCATCGCCTGCGCTGCGGCGCAGCACGACCAGCTTCGATAGCTCGAGATCATGCTGGTCGAGCAGGTCGCGAATCGTCGCCTCCAGCTCCGGCAAGCGCTTTCCGCCCTGGCCCAGCGGGGACACCTGGCTGAGTTCGACGCCCAGCCGCGCGCGTCCGCGCATGTCGTGCGGGCGGTGGCCGCCGCCATCGCGATTCAACCGGCGGGCCTGGTGGCGCGCGATCCGCTCGGCATTGGCCGGGCCTTCGAGCGCCGCGACGATGCGGAACGCCAGCGAATGCACCAGCGCGGTTTCGCGGCGCTGTTCGGCGGCGCGGTAGAGCATGGCGCCCGAAACGGCCTGGCCGACCATGAGGCCGAGCGCGAGCACCAGCATCACCTGGCCAAGCAGGCTCCTGGGCAGCAGGCGCGCCATTATCGGACCGGACCCGTCCGGCGGACGTCCGCGGCAAGGCAATAGCCGCCTCCGCGCACGGTCTGGATCAATTGCGGATCGCGTGTGTCGGCCTCGATCTTGCGCCGCAGGCGACTGACCTGGTTGTCGACGGCGCGGTCGAACAGATGCGCCTCGCGCCCCTGCACCATGTCGAGCAGCCGGTCGCGGTCTAGCACCTCGCGCGGATGGTCGAGAAAGGCACGCAGCATGCGGAACTCGGCAGTCGACAGCGGGACGGCGACGCCCTGCGGGTCGGTCAGCTTGCGCTTGAGCGGGTCGAGCTGCCAACCCTCGAACTCGTAGCCGAGATCGCCACTCGCAACCGCACTGCCGTTGGTCGTCGCGCGGCGCAGGACCGAACGGATGCGCGCGACCAGTTCGCGCGGCTCGAACGGCTTGGCGACGTAATCATCCGCCCCCATCTCGAGCCCGACGATGCGGTCGGTCGCCTCGCCCCGCGCGGTGAGGAGAATGACGGGAGGCCCGCCGGTCTCGATCAGGTGGCGGCACAGCGACAGCCCGTCTTCGCCCGGCATCATCACGTCGAGCAGCACCAGGTCGGGGCGGCTGTCGATCAGCCGGCTGCGGGCCACGGCCGCGCTGTCAGCCTCGCGCACCGCAAACCCTTGGCCGGCAAGATATTCGGCCAGGGGCTCTCGCAATGTCGCTTCGTCGTCGACGAGCAGCAGGGACACGGGCTTGGTCTCGCTCATGACTGGCCTAATGAAGCAGTCGCGCCGGTTGCTCAACCGACGCGAATGCGGCCTATTGTGTTTGGCGCCGTTCCGTCATCTTTGCGCGCATCGCCGCGCGGGCGGCCTGGCGCTCTTCGGCGGAGATGGTGCCCGAGCCATCGGTGTCCATGCTGGCGAAATGAGCGTCCGTCGCCGCGTCGAACTCGGCGCGGCTCAGCGATTTGTCGCCATCGGTATCGGCGCGCTTGAGCATGGCATGCATCCGGTGCATCCCGCCGCGACCCTGGCGCTTGCCGCGCATTTCGCCATCGCCGCGCTTGGCAGCCATGTGTTCCTTGCGGGCCGCATGGGCGGCCGCCATTTCTTCCTGACTGATCGAGCCATTCCCATCGGCATCGAACTTCTCGAGCATCTGGGCTGGGCGCGCCTCGCTGCGTCCGCCACGCTTCGATTCGCGCTGTGCCATGCGCGCGGCGTGGGCCGCCTCGATCTCGGCGGCGGAGAGTTCGCCATCGCCATCGGTGTCGGCCTTGGCGAAATGTTCGGCGCGGCGTTCGGCGCGCCGGGCATCGTGTGCGGCGCGGTCGGTCTCGTTGAGGACGCCGTCGCCATTGGCATCCATCCGCGCGAACATCGCGGCGGCGTGCGCGCGGTGCTCTTCGAGCGTGACGACACCGTCGCCATCGGTGTCCGGATTGTGGCCGCGCTTGCCGCCGTGGTGATCGGCAAGCGCAACGCCGGCGCCGGTCAGCGCCAGCGCGGCTGCGGAAAGGGAAAGGGTCAGTTTACGCATCGTGATACTCCCAAGAGAAAGGCTCTTGAGCTGCGGGGCGCGGGGCCGGATGGGGGAGGGGGTCATCGCCCGCCGCGCCGCCGCAACTCGTTCGCCTTGTCTAGCCTGCCAGTGTCGCAGGAATATGCCGGGAGCGCGGAGAATTGTCGCGAATTGTATCGCGATCTGCGCCCCGTTCACCTGGGTGCAAGGCGAACAGGCGCGCGCGCCATCAGCCCTGGGTCATGCAGAAGGCATTGAGCTTGTTGCCCTCGGGATCGCGGAAATATCCGGCGTAGAAGGTATTGCCATTCTCGTCGGGCTCGCCGCGCGGACCGGGCGCACCTTCGTCGCTGCCGCCGTTGGCCAGGGCAATGTCATAGATGCGCTTGACCTGGTCGGCATCCTTGGCCTGGAGCGCGACCATGGTGCCGTTGCCGACGCTCGCCGCCTTGCCGTCGAAGGGCTGGGTCAGCGCAACACCGGCCACGTCCCAATTGCCCCAGGCAATGAAGGTGTCGAAATCCATCATCCGCTCATATCCCATCTCCTGGGCGATGGCGTCGTAGAATGGCGCGTTCTTCTTGAGGTCGTTGGTACCCAAGGTGACATATCCGATCATCTGAAATCTCCTTTGCGAATCGCGACCATCAAGCGGAACAATACGAGAACAAATACGATCGGGCAAGCCCCGTCACAGCGGCGCGCATTGTCCTTCGAGCCAGGCCAGGTCGTCCCCTTCGAGCTGCGGTGACAGCAGGGCGTAGACCTTGGCGTGATAGCTGTCCCACCAGGCGATTTCGGCGGGCGAGAGCATGGACTTGTCGACCAGGCGCCGGTCGATCGGGACGAAGGTGAGGTTCTCGAACCCGAAATAGTCGCCTTCGGCACCCTCGATTTTGCGTGGCTCGACCAGCACGAGGTTTTCTATCCGGATGCCGAAATGGCCCTGCTTGTAATAGCCCGGCTCGTTCGAGAGGATCATGCCGGCGAGCAGTTCCTGGTCGGTGCCGGCCTGGCCGCCCGCTGCCTTGGCGATGCGTTGCGGCCCTTCATGGACCGACAGGAAACTGCCGACGCCGTGGCCGGTGCCATGGGCATAATCGACACCCGCCTGCCACAGATATTGCCGGGCAAAGCTGTCGAGCTGGCTGCCTGCGGTGCCCGAAGGGAAGATCGCGCTGTCGATCGTAATATGGCCCTTCAGCACGCGGGTATAGCGATCGCGCATCTCTTGCGTCGGCTCGCCCGGGCCGACCCACACGGTGCGGGTAATGTCGGTGGTGCCATCCTGATACTGCCCGCCCGAGTCGACGAGATAGATGCTCGAGGGCGGGATCGGGATATTGCTGTCCTCGTCGACCTTGTAGTGCGGCAGGGCGGCGTGCGGCCCGGCGGCCGAAATCGTGTCGAAGGACAGGTCGCGCAGATCACCATGCGCTTCGCGGAATTCCTTGAGCTTGGCTGCCGCGGTGAGCTCGTCGATCTCGCCCGACGGCGCGTTGAGCTCGATCCAGCGCAGGAACCGCGCGACCGCGGCGCCATCGCGCGCCTGCGCATCGCGGTGTCCCTGCTGTTCGACCGGGTTCTTCACCGCCTTGGGCAGGATCGTCGGATCGCGGTCGAAGCTGACCTTGGCACCGCCTTTCTCGAGCAATTGGGCGATCGCCGCTGCGCCATAGTTGGGATCGACCGACACGCTCTTGCCCGAATAGCCTTCCAAGGCGTCGGGAAAGCCCGACCGCTCGCGGATCGTCACCGCATTGCCGAGGTGCTGCGTCAGCTCGGGCGACACCTTCTCCGGGGCGATGAAGAGCTCCGCCGTGCCATCGGCATGGGCGACGAGATAGGACAGCGCGACGGGAGTATGCTCGACGTCCTGGCCGCGGATATTGAGCACCCAGGCGATCGAATCGAGCGCCGAGATGACAGCCGCGTCATGCCCTTCCGCCTTGAGCCATTCGGCGATCTCGGCACGTTTCTCGGCCGAGGAGCGTCCAGCTACCTCTTGGGCGTGGATCAGGGCCGGGGCGTCAGAGGGGGCGGGGCGATCCTGCCACACCGCGTCGATCGGGTTACCGTCTACCGGGACGAGCTTGGCGCCCTTCTTGTCGAGCTGCTTTTGCACCGTCTCGACCCAGCGCTTGGTGTGGAGCCAGGCGTCATAGCCGATCCGCGCACCCTCAGCCGCATTCTCGACGATCCAGCCGCCGATCGTGTCCTTGGGTACCGAGCGGTACTCGAACAGCTTTTCGTCGACCTGGTCGCGGACCTGGACGGTATAGCGGCCATCGACGAAGATTGCCGCCGCGTTGCCCAGCACCACCGCGCTGCCCGCGCTGCCGCCAAAGCCCGTGAGCCAGGCGAGGCGCTGCGCATAGGCGCCGACATATTCGCTCATGTGCTCATCGGAGATCGGGATGACGAAACCGTCGAGTTCGCGGTGCTTCAGTTCGCGGCGCAAGGCATCGAGACGGGCTTCGTGTGTCTGCATCAGCATTCGGGCGGTTCCTGCAATATTGTGTTGCTCGCGCGGTTTTGGCACGAGCGCATTCCATAGCGACCAACATAGGGGCCAAAGCCCCGGCTTGCCAGCCATTGGGCGCGAATAGGAAACGGATCGCACAAGAAGGCATACCCAATGAAAACATGGAAACCCGCTGCGGCGGCTCTTGCCGCTTGCCTCGCCGCTATGCCCGTGGCAGCGCAGGCCGCCAATCAGGACAAGGACAAGCCCCAAGTGAACAGCGAGGTACCGACCTCTCCGCCCGTCGCCGAGAAGCGCGAGCACAGCTACACGCACCACGGGATTACGCTCAGCGATCCCTATCACTGGCTCCGGGACCCGTCCTACCCGACGGTCGATGACGAGGGCATCCTCGACTACGTCAAGGCCGAGAACGCCTGGTTCGAAGCGCGGATGGCTCCGAACAAGCAGCTCACCGAAGAGCTGTTCCAGGAGATGAAGGCGCGGATCAAGGAGGACGATTCGACCGTTCCGCAGAAGGATGGCGACTGGCTCTACTGGTCCGAGTTCGAGGAAGGCGCGCAATACCGCAAGTGGTATCGCCGGCCGGTCGCGGGCGGCGACGCGGTGCTGATGCTCGACGAGAATGCGCTGGCCGATGGGCACGAGTATTTCCGCCTCGGCGCGCTGTCGGTCAGCCGCAACGGTCGCTTCATGGCCTATTCGACCGACACCAACGGTTCGGAACGCTTCACCGCCCGGATCAAGGATCTCGAGACGGGCGAACTGCTGGGCGATGAGATCCCGGAAACGCTCTCCGGCCTGACCTGGCTCACGGGCGACACCATGATTGCCTACGGCAAGGTCGACGACCAGTGGCGCGTCAACAATGTCCGGCTGCACAAGATCGGCACGCCGGTGAGCGAGGACGTCGAGATATTCAGGGAAGACGACGTCACCTTCCGCGTGGGATCGGGCTTGTCCGCGCAGGAGGACTGGCTGGTGATCTCGACCGGCGACAACGAGACCAGCGAAGTGCGGCTGGTGCGCGCCGACGATCCGACCGGCGAGCAGATCCTGGTCAAGCCGCGGCGCAAGGGCGTCGAATATTCGGTCGATGTCCGCGACGGGGAACTGTTCGTCTGGACCAATGACGACCACGTCAATTTCCGGCTCGCCAAGGCCTCGCTCGCTTCGCCGGGCGAATGGGAAACGGTGATTGCGGGATCGGACGAATTCTACCTGACCGGGTTCGACCTGTTCAAGGACTTCTTCGTCACCGAAGGGCGGCTTGACGGCTTGGACCAGATCCAGCTGCGCAGCTACGACGCACCGATGGAAGCGCGACCGATCGCCTTTCCCGAGGCGAGCTATGACGCGGGCCTGGACAACAATCCCGAATACGACATGCAGAAGCTGCGGCTCGGCTACGAAAGTATGGTCACGCCGGATTCGGTCTACGACTACGACGTCAGGACCGGCGCGCTCGAACTGCTCAAGCAGCAGGAGATCCCGAGCGGCTATGACGCGACGCTCTATACTACCGAGCGCACCACGATCACCGCGCGCGACGGGACGCAGGTGCCGGTCAGCGTGCTGATGCGCAAGGACCGGAAACCGGGCGGGCCGCTCCATCTCTATGCCTACGGTTCCTATGGCTATGCCGTGCCGCCGGGGTTCTCGACCACGCGGCTGAGCCTGGTCGATCGCGGCTTCGCCTATGCCATCGCGCATATCCGCGGCGGCGACGACCTCGGGCGGCGCTGGTATCTGCAGGGCAAGGCGTTCGAACGGCGTAACACCTTCAACGATTTCGTCGATGCGGCGAAGGGGCTGATCGATCAGGGCTACACCGCCAAGGGCAAGGTCACCGCCTCGGGCGGTTCGGCCGGCGGCGAACTGATGGGCGCGGTGATCAACCAGGCGCCCGAGTTGTGGGGCGCGATCGTGGCGCATGTTCCGTTCGTCGACGTGCTCAACACCATGCTCGATGAAAGCCTGCCGCTGACTCCGGGTGAATGGCAGGAGTGGGGTAACCCGATCACCGACAAGGAAGCCTTCGGCTATATCCTAAGCTACTCGCCCTATGATCAAGTCGTACCTAAGGCTTATCCTCCGCTACTGGTTACCGCCGGACTCAACGATCCGCGCGTGACCTATTGGGAGCCTGCCAAATGGGTCGCCAAGCTGCGCGATGTGAAGACCGACGACAACGAACTGCTGCTCAAGACCAATATGGGCGCAGGCCACGGCGGCAAGTCGGGCCGGTGGAATTCAGTCTATGAAGTCGCCGAGGAAGTCGCCTTCATCCTGTGGCAGATGGGACTGACCGAGGAGGAATAGCGCTTGCCAATCCGCAATATCGTCTTCGACATCGGCAATGTGGTGGTGCCCTGGGATCCGCATGCCATCGTGCGCGATGCGCTTGGCGATGAGCGGGTCGACCAGCCGGGGTTTCGTTCGCCCTTTGCGAGGAGCGAAACCTGGATCGCGGTCAATCGCGGAGAGCATTCGCTAGAAGAGGCAAAGCCACTTTTCATCGAAAGACATGGGCTCGCCGACGATGAAGTCGACCGGCTTTATCAAGCCTTGTTCGACAGCATGGTGCTGCTTGAGGGTACGGTCCCGCTAATGCGCGACTTGGCCGCCGCCGGCCACCGATTGTTCGCACTTACTGACAATGTTCGTGAGATCGTGGCGCACCTGCGGCGCCGCTACGATTTCTGGGACCTGTTCGAGCATGCCGCGGTTTCAGCCGAAATTGGCGTGCTCAAGCCAGATCCGCGCATCTATCAACATCTGATCGATGCGGGATCGCTCGATCCGCAGGAAACCCTGTTCTTTGACGACCTGCCCCGCAACGTCGCTGGCGCTGAAGCGGTCGGCATGATCGGCCGGGTCTTCACCACCGCTCAAGCTGCGCGCTGCGACCTTGCCCAACTCGATGTGATAATGTGAAAGCACAGGCATGAGCACCGCGTTCAGCATGGCCTTCACCGCATTGCCGGAACACATCGACGAGCTTGGTCACGTCAACAACACTGTCTGGGTCGGCTGGGTTCAGGATATCGCGACGGCGCATTGGGATGCGGCGGCGCGAAGCGAAGACCATGGCGCCTTCTTTTGGGTCGTGATCCGCCACGAGATCGACTACCGCGGCAATATCGCGGAGGGCGAGACCGTGACCGGCGAGACCTGGATCCCCGATGCGCCGCAGGGTGCCAAGTCCGACCGGCGGGTCGACTTCAGGACCGACGCGGGAAAGATTATCGTCTCTGCCCGAACCACATGGGCAATGCTCGATCGTGCGAGCCAGCGCCTTGTCAGGGTGAGGCCCGAAGTGATCGCACCTTTCCAGATATCGGAGGAACCATGAGCGAAACCGACAGCCCGATCTTCCAGCCGCTCAAACTCCCCAACGGCACCACGCTCGCAAACCGTCTCTGCAAGGCGGCGATGGAGGAGAATCTCGCGGTCCAGCCCGGTCAGTATCCGGGCACGAAGCTGTTCAATCTTTACCGCCAATGGGCCGAAGGCGGCGTCGGCATGATCCTCTCGGGCAATGTCATGGTCGATCCCGCGGCGCTGACGGGGCCGGGCGCCGTGGTGCTGCAAAAAGGCACCGATCTCGCGCCGTTCAGGGAATGGGCGCGGATCGGCAAGTCCGGCGGCGGACAGTTCTGGCTGCAGATCAGCCATCCGGGGCGCCAGCTATACAAGAGCCTGGGTGAAACCGCCGTCTCGCCTTCGGGCGTCGAACTCAACCTGGGCAAGTTCTCTTCGCTGTTCGCGCCGGTCCGCGCGCTGGAGGAGCGCGAGATCGAGACGATCGTCACGCGCTTTGCCGATAGTGCGGAGGCGGCGCAGGAAGCAGGCTTCGACGGGATCGAGATCCACGGCGCGCATGGCTACCTGGTCAGCCAGTTCCTCTCGCCATTGACCAACCGGCGCGAGGACGAATGGGGCGGCAGCCTTGAAAACCGCGCGCGCTTTCTGCTCGAAATCGTCGATGCCGTGCGCAAGCGGGTGAAGCTCAGCTTTGGCGTCGGGTTAAAGCTCAACTCGGCCGATTTCCAGCGCGGCGGTTTCGATTTCGACGACGCGCGGCAGGTGGTTGAATGGCTCAACGGGCACGGGCTCGACTTCATCGAGTTGTCGGGCGGCAGCTACGAGAGTCCCGCGATGCAGGGCAATGCCGACCACGAGAGCGGCGGCTCGACGTCGTCGACGCTGGCGCGCGAAGCATATTTCATCGATTTCGCGCGCGACATCGCCAAGGTCGCCGACATGCCGATCATGGTCACGGGCGGCATCACCCGGCTGGAGGTGGCGGAGGCGGCGCTCGCGCATGACGAGCATGGCTTCGGGGTCGAACTACTGGGGCTCGGCCGGGCAATGGCGAGCGATCCGGCTCTCCCCAGGCACTGGCGCGAGCGGCTCAAGACCGACGTCACCCTGCCGGTCGCGGGCTTTGCCAATCCCTCGCTCAAGGGGCTTGCGACCATGGCGCTGACCAAGCAGCAGATCGAGCGCATGGCGAAGGGCAAGGCACCCGGTGATGGCGGTTCGGCAACGATGGCATTGCTGGCCGACCAATACCGCGCGGCCAGGCGCGCCAAGCGCTATCGTGACTGGCGCGCCGCGGCCTAGGCGACCTTGGCGTCGCCGCGCCGATCGTTCTTGTTGCGCGGGCTGAAAGGGCGCAGCTTCTCGCTGACCATCCGGTTGCGGCCCTGTGCCTTGGCTTCGTAGAGCAGCATGTCGGCGCGGCTGTAGATATCGGAGAACGCGGCCTTGGGCAGTGCACGCCGGGGCGCAACCAGCAGCCCCATGCTCGCCGTGACCACTTGCGACAGTTCGGGCAGTTCCCGCGCCACGCGGAGCGAGACGATCTGCCGCAGTCGCTCGGCGCGCTCCTCGGCATCGGCCCCGCGCATCATCAGCAGGAATTCCTCTCCGCCGAGCCGCATCGCAATCGTGCCGGCGTCGTCGTTGAGCGTTCGGGCGACGACCTGGAGCACCCTGTCGCCCGTAGTGTGGCCCTCGTTGTCATTGACCTTCTTGAAGTGATCGAGATCGACCAGTGCGAAAGTTTCGTAGCCGCCGATGTGCAGTTCCTCGAAACGCTCGTCGATCGCGCGGCGGTTGAGCAGGCCGGTGAGCGGATCGCGCACTGAAAGGCGCTCCAGCTCGATCGCCTCGATCAGCGCCTCGTCGCGCTCGCGCCGCATCAGGAAGAACCGGTCGGCCACGCCGATCGCGGTGATCGTCGTCTCGCTCAGCGTGCCGAGGTAGAACATCGGCAGGGCATCGGTCGGCAGCCCCAGCGGCGTGATATAGGTAAGCAATTGCAGGGCGAAGGCGAGCATCAGCGGCGCCCAGCCGAGAATCTGGAACCGGATGGCCCGCGAACCGCGGCGGTAGGCGTCCACCATGGCTAGCATGAAGGTGATGAGCACCGGCGCCAGCGCGTAGGAATGGAACGATCCGCCGAGCGGCGCGAGGAAATCGAACGCCGAGGCATGGATCGCCGAAGCGATAAGTGCCCAGACCCCCATTCTGGGGAGCCACTTGCGCAGGCGCGGATCGAGCTTGTCGTTTTCCACGAAGGAACAGGTGAACATCGCCCCGACAAATGCGCATAGCCCCAGGCCCATGATCAGCAGGCCACGCCAGACCTCGATTGTGAGCGGCAGGAATTCGACCACCAGTCCCGATCGAAATAGCACCAGCAGCGCAAAGCTCAGCGACAGGGCGGCATGCCAGAGGAGGAATTCGGACTTGAGCGCGCCGTAGAAGGCGAGGTCGAAGATCACCGGAGCGATCACCAGCCCAAGCAGCACGGCAATCCCGAGCAAGGCCAGCAGGTGTCCATGCGACAGGGTCGGATCCTGCGGGAATAGCAGCGCGCGCAGTACGGTGGGGTCGTGGCGCGCGCCCTTGATCTGCATGAACACGGCGCGGCTGGTTTCGCTGACCTCGGGAAGGTCGGCCAGGAACATCGGATCGTTGGAGATCAGCTTGACGTCATCCCGTTCGAAGATCGACTGGCGGACCGTGCCGTCGGCGTCGACCACGCTCAGCTCGAGGCGATCGAACAGCCCGATCCGGGTCCGCATTACGATCGGAAGCTGGCGCGCCTCGGCAAGGTCGAACCGGACGAGCGCGGCGATCTCGCTAACCGATCCGCTGGTACTCGTGCAGTCCCAGTGAGCGCCGGGGCCTGCCAGCGCTTCGGAGGTCAATGACGCTGATTGATTGGCGATACAGGCAGGGGCAATCGCGCCTTCGCGCGCGACCGGATTATAAGCGAGCGCCAGCGCCGCCAGAAAAACCAGTGCAGCATATGCCGCCGCCGCTATGGTGTAGCCCCTGCCCGTCACGCAAATTGCTATAATGACGCAACTTTTAACTTTTACTAAGTGCGGCAGCAGGAAAAAATTTACATTTGTGATGGGCGGAAGTGCAATCCTCTTGGCGCCAAGTATGAATGCCGACAAATACTATGCTAGGGTTGGCGGATGGTTCGGCTGGGCAAGATTATCCTGTTAATCCTCGCACTTGCGATTGGCGGGGTGTTTCTGCTCTGGGCGACCTCGCCCGACCCCCGGCTCAATGTCGCAAGCTTCGAGCAGGAACCGCTCGACCCCGCGCTCGCACCGCTGAGCGAAGCCGTCACGCTGGCGCAGGTGAAGCGCGGAGATGGCTCGGTAGCCACCCTGCTGGTGACCGAACTCGCGGCCGAGGCGATCACCGCGGTCGACCTGTCGCGCGCCACGGGCGTGAGGAGCGAGGATCCCTTCGCGGTGCTCGCGGCGGCGACCGATGAACAATTGCGTTCGCTCGCCTCGCTCGGCGGGCTCCTGGCGAGCTATCCGATCGCCGAGCTGTTGCCGGCGGCGCCGCGCGGCGATCGCCATATCGGCACCGGGACCAATTTCCCCGAGCACGCGGAGGAAGCCGCGAGCGATGCGGTGTTCCAGTTTCCCAAGTTCGGCGCGGCGATGGGCACACGGTCGAACGTCGCCGGCCGCGCCGACGTGCTGCTCGATTACGAAGTCGAGCTGTGCATGCGTTTCGACCGGCCCATTGCCTCGCGCGCGGATTTCGACGCCGCTGCCAAAGGCCTGTTCCTGTGCGGCGACTTCACCGACCGCAGCCGGCTGATCCGGCTGATCGATCCCGACAACCTCGATAGCGGCCGCGGGTTCAGCGATGGCAAGAGCCGCGAGGATTTCTACCCGGCAGGCGCGCTGCTGGTGGTGCCGCGCGACTGGCAGAGCTTCGTCGCACAGGAGCGCATGATGACCTTCGTCAACGGCGAGCCGCGGCAGGATGCGCGCGGCGGGGAAATGACGCTCGATTTCGGCGCGCTGGCGGAGAAGGCGCTCGCTGACATGCAGCGCCAGCGGTTCCTCTTTGAGGGCCGGTACTACAAGCTCGCCCCGCAGCCAGCGATCACGCCCGACATGACCTTGATGAGCGGCACGGCAGAGGGCGTCATCTTCACCCAGCCGACCCGGGGCGACATCATCGAGGGCGGCGCGCGCTGGCTGCTCACCGCGGGCTGGGCACGTGGTGAGGAATTGGTGCCGAGCGTGATCGAGACTTTCATCGCCAATGAATTCGCCAGCGGCCATTTCCTCCAGCCGGGCGACGTGGTCGAGCACCGCTCGGCGCGGCTGGGCGACATTCGGGTCGAGGTGACCGGAAAATAGCAGCGGTGGCCTGCCTGTAGACACCGCCGACGGGCGAAATTTCTCGCACCTTCCCTAACGGCACCACCCTTCCCACCCACCGACACATGTGTAAGTAAGACTCCCGAGAGCGAGAGGAGTCCCGCACCATGAACCTGGATTTCACCCCCGAGGAGATGGCGTTCCGCGACGAAGTGCGCGCCTTTATCGCCGAGAACTACCCCAAGGATATTTCACCCGACGGATTGCGCGACGATCTCGACCCCGAGGACATGGTCGCCTGGCACAAGATCCTGGGGCGCAAGGGCTGGTCGGTCCCGGCATGGCCGGAGCAATATGGCGGCACAGGCTGGACCCCGACCCAGCGTTATATCTGGTCGGAAGAGAATGCGCGCGTGAACGCGATCATGCCGCTGCCCTTCGGCGTGTCGATGGTCGGCCCGGTGATCTATACCTTCGGCAATGAGGAACAGAAGGCGCAGCACCTGCCGGGCATCCGCAGCGGCGAGGTGTGGTGGTGCCAGGGCTATTCGGAACCGGGCGCGGGTTCGGACCTCGCCTCGCTCAAGACCACTGCGGTCCGCGACGGCGACCACTATGTGATCAACGGCCAGAAGACCTGGACCACGCTGGCGCAGCATGCCGACTGGGGCTTTTTCCTGTGCCGTACCGACCCTGACGCGGCCAAGCCGCAGGAGGGCATCAGTTTCATCCTCATCGACATGAAGACGCCGGGGATCGAGGTGCGCCCGATCAAGCTGATCGACGGCGGCTACGAGGTCAACGAGACCTGGCTGACCGATGTGCGCGTGCCGGTCGAGAACCTTGTCGGCGAAGAGAACAAGGGCTGGACCTATGCCAAGTTCCTGCTGGCGCACGAACGCAGCGGGATCGCCGGTGTCGCCCGCTCGAAACGCGGCGTCGAACGGCTGCGCGAGATCGCCAGGAGCGAACAGCTCGACGGCGCCCCGCTGATGAGCGACTTCGATTTCGCCCGCAAGGTGAGCCAGCTCGAGATCGATCTCGCCGCGCTCGAAATCACCGAACTGCGTACGCTCGCGGGCGAACAGGCGGGCAAGGGGCCAGGGCCGGAAAGCTCGATCCTCAAGATCAAGGGGACCGAGATCCAGCAGCGCCTGACCGAACTGACGCTCGAGGCGGTCGGCCATTACGGCACGCCCTATTACCACGGTATGGCGGACGTCGGATCGAACGAATATCCGATCGGGCCCGACTACGCCCAGCATTCGGCAGCGACCTATTTCAACATGCGCAAGACGTCGATCTACGGCGGGTCGAACGAGATCCAGCGCAATATCATCACCAAGATGATCCTCGGCCTCTGAAGCCGGCCGAGCGGGAGACAACACGTGGATTTCAATTTCACCGAAGAACAGGACATGGTGCGCGACGGGCTCTCGCGCCTGATCCGCGAGAGCTATGATTTCGAGACCCGCCGCAAGGTGATCGCAAGCGACAGCGGCTGGCGGCCCGAGATCTGGGCGCAACTGGCCGAGCTCGGCATCCTCGGCATGCCGTTCGGCGAGGACGACGGCGGCTTCGGTGGCGGCGCAATCGATTCGCTGGTGGTGATGGAGGAATTCGGCAAGGGTCTGGTGGTCGAGCCGTTCGTGCCGACCGTGGTCTGCGCGGGCGGGTTCCTCAAGCATGCGGGCACTGCCGCGCAGAAGGAAGAGCATATCGGCGGCATCGTCTCGGGCGAGCGCATCTATGCCTTCGCCTATGCCGAGCCGCAGGGCCGCTACGACCTCGCCGATCTGACGACTACGGCGAAGAAGGATGGCGACGGCTACGTGCTAAGCGGCCACAAGGCAGTGGTGGTCGGCGCGCCCTGGGCGACGCACCTGGTGGTGACTGCCCGGACATCCGGCGAGCGCCGCGATGCGCAGGGCATTTCGGTGTTCGTGATCGACAAGGGTGCCGATGGCGTGGTCACGCGCGACTATCCAACGGTGGACGGTCGCCGCGCTTCCGAAGTCTATTTCGAGAATGCCTCCGTCCCGGCCGAGGCGCTGATCGGCGAGGAAGGCAATGCCCTGCCGCTGATCGAGCAGGTGGTCGACGAAGCCATCGCGGCGCAATGCGCCGAGGCGATGGGGGCGATGAAGGTCGCGCACGCGATGACGGTCGAATATTCGCGCCAGCGCAAGCAGTTTGGTGTGCCGATCGGCAAGTTCCAGGTGCTGCAGCACCGCATGGTCGACATGTACACCGAATACGAACAGTCGGTTTCGATGACCTACCTCGCCACGCTCAAGCTCGACGAGGCGGAGCGCGATCGCAAGCTGGCGGTCTCGGCGGCCAAGGTCCGCGTCGGGCAGGCAGCGCACCATATCGGGCGCGATGCGATCCAGATCCACGGCGGCATGGGCATGACTGACGAACTGGCGGTCGGCTCCTATTTCAAGCGGCTGACGATCTTCGATTCCGAATTCGGAAACATCGACCACCATATGAAACGGCACGTGGCGCTGTCGAACGGGTAGGCTGATCTAACGTCGTCATTTCCGCGGTTGCGAAGCAGGCCAAAGGCCTACGCGGGAATCTAGAGCCGCAAGTACCCAACTCGCAGGCACTGGATCCCCGCGTTCGCGGGGATGCCGACTGCAGGCCTATGCCCCACAAAATCCTACTCGATGGAACACTTGGAACACGGTCCAAGGCTGAAAAGCCCCTTTCCGTCACTATAGCGGCGCAAAGTGTGACTGTGCGTGCAGAAGCGTGACCTTGGAGCACGAATAGTGTGACCTTAAGGCGCCCGATCTGTGACCTTTTCTGTTCGACGTGTGACCCGTGCGACAGTTGAGTTGCCCCGCCTGATGGCAGCGCTTCCCTGGGATGAAGTTCACATGACGAAAGAGCCGGTGCTACGCTGCATGGGAGCGCGCTGCGAAGTTCAAGATGGCATGCGATCGTGGATGTAGGAAAGTTCGAACGTCCGCTATCTACCCAATGACGGACATTCAAGACCGACTAGCGCAAGTCCAAGAGCGGACATTTCCCGGCTCTGCAAACCGAGTCCTGATGTGATCGGTGCCCTCCGCTAGCTATCCACCAAGCATAACGAGGCACCCCCGGGATCGCTCAGGAGCACAGGATTGCTCTCCCAATCTTTGGAGGGTCTGCCCTCAAGCAGCTGGACTCCCAGCACCTTGGCTTCCAGCGCTGCGCGATGCGCGTCATCGACCCGCACGCTCGGCACCCACATCGCCTGCGTATCCTGACCACCAGCATTCAGCAGTCGCCCAATATCGGTGGAGGAAGGTCCAACGATGCGGCGCTCTCCATCGGTGCGCCCCGATGCTGCAGAGAGCTCCCAGTCGAAGAGTTCCAAATAGAACCCGGCGGGGAACTCGGACCGTCCCGACAGATAGATCTCGGGTCCGAATTGCCGGGTCGGAGCGGGATAGTCATGGCGCGAGAGCGCCAAACCGATCAGCGCACCCGCAGGGTCTCGCAACAACGCGTTTCGGCCCACCCCCGGAACCTCGAAGGGTTCGCGCAGGATGGTTCCGCTGAGCTCCTGCGCCTGGGCACATGACGCATCGACATCCGCGACTTCTACATAAGCGATCCAGCTGTTCGGAAACGCCTCGGGAGTCTGCGTACAACCGGCGCCTGCTTCGCCGTCCAGCAGCGCAAGAATGAAATCCTTCTCGCCGCCGCCCCACGCAAAGTCCGTCGCGTGCTCGTTCTCATAATGCCAACCTGCGACGCGCCTGTAGAAGTCCAGCGAGCGCTGAAGGTCGCTCGAGAACAGGTCATGCCAGATGATCCGGCCGATCTTCTCCGAGTTCATGATGCTTCTCCTTCGTCGAATTTCGCTTTCTTGATCCGACGGACCATTTTTCCGAACTCCTTGTCTCTTGATCGGCGTTCCGCGAGGCTGGCATTGTTGAACGCCTCTTCCGCCTTGAGCTTGCGCCACCGGTTCAGCCGGGCCTCCTCGATAGTGCCATGTTCG
This sequence comes from Altererythrobacter sp. CAU 1644, assembly GCF_029623755.1. Taxonomy (NCBI): domain Bacteria; kingdom Pseudomonadati; phylum Pseudomonadota; class Alphaproteobacteria; order Sphingomonadales; family Erythrobacteraceae; genus Altererythrobacter; species Altererythrobacter arenosus. Next base: position 1,024,782 of record NZ_CP121106.1, on the reverse strand, counting down.
ATGGCATCCAGGATTGCACACCCCGGTTCAGCCTCATGCCGACAGTCTTTAAAGCGGCACTGGGACGCCAGTTCGTGCAGATCGGCAAAAACACTGTCGATGCCGGACGCTGCATCGGTCAATTGCAGCTCTCGCATGCCCGGCGTATCGAGAACGACGCAACCGCCCGGGATCAGGTGCAACTGGCGCCGGGTAGTCGTGTGGCGCCCTTTTGCATCGTCCTCGCGTATCGGCTGAGTTGCGATAGCATCGCTTCCGGCCAAGGCATTGGTCAGGGTTGATTTCCCGACGCCCGACGAGCCGAGAAACGCGACGGTCTGACCTGATTTGCACCACGGGCTGAGCTTCGTTCTGGGCTCGGCGCCACGCGCATCGAGAGCAATGACCGGAACCAGATCGGAAATCGCCTGAGCTTTGGCGAGATATTCCTCGACGCCTTGTGCCAGATCGGACTTGGTCAGCAGGATGACCGGAGCGATGTCTGCTTCGAAAGCGATGGCAATGTAGCGTTCCAGGCGCGCGACCTTGAAATCCTGATTGCACGAGGAAACGATGAAAATCGTGTCGATATTGGCAGCGATGAGCTGCACTTGCCGGTCCGTCCCAGGTGCGCGACGCTTGATCAGGCTCTTTCTGGCGAGGATGCGGCTCGCGCCCGGTCGCTGGGGGTTCAGCATGATCCAGTCACCGATGGCTACGCCGTCGATGGGCACGATGTCCCGATCGATACCATCGCCGACCACATGCATTGCACCGCGATGGACTTCGACGATGCGGACAGGCGGAGTCTCAGACAGATCATCGGCGCTGACTTGCCGAGAGAAGAACGGTTGCCAGCCAAGCGTTTCGAGAGGTGTCGGTTGTCGTTGGTTTAGTCCGCCCAAAGCCTTGGATGAACGGAACACGGAAAAATCCTTGGTCATTGTGAATAGCTTTCATGTCGCTGCCGCGAGCGTTGCTCGGGCGCAAAGTGTCAGAATGTACTGAGGTCACAGACGAAGGAAGTCACTCAGGCGAACCTGGCAACCGTGACGCTTCGTCAGATTTGCACCGGGAGGAACGTCGTTCCTCCCCACTTTACCGGGACATCAAAGCTCCGTTTTTCCTGCGGTCATCTTAGTCATTTTTCGACCGAACCACAAGGTCCACAGGACCGGTGGTCTCTGGCAGGACGCAGAAGCTGATGCTGCCGATCGAGCGTGTTGTCCCGCCAAAACCAGACCGTCCGCTTGCGGCCCATTGTCGAAAATTGGCCGAGATGCCCCCTGGAGCGGATTCCCATCCCTATCGGGGAAGATCTCGCGCTGACCGACATGGTTGGCCGGGTCGACCATCACTCCCTGGCATGAGCTAGTTCTAGCATGGGGCGGGCAATCCTGCAGCAGTAGTCTATTGGTCGCGTTGTTATACCTCGGGTCACAATCCCTGGCCAACTAGCCTCGCTGCCCTGATCACCCATGGGTGCACGCCTTCAATGGTCCATTTCACGGCGATGATAGCCAAGGTCGCGGCGATACAGTTGAGCGCAAAGCGAGCCCAATCTCGTTTCGAGCCCAGCGCCGGACGGATTCCCCATTCGACCATCAGGGCGAGCCCGCAGAACAGGACAACCAGGTAACGCGTCTCGATCTGATTCTGGGTGACGAGGCGCGTGACCAACCCGACCATTGCGAAGGCCAGGGCCCATGCTGTGAGCGACAGGAACTTATGCGCCTTGGTCATGTCCGCATCACGCTGAGTGGTTGGCTACGGGTCACGACGGGAAATGGGCTGGGGCTGGCCTAAAGCGGATTCCCGTCGCGATCCCGGAAGATTTCGCGCCGCCCGACATGGTTGGCCGGGCCGACCAGCCCTTCGCCCTCCATCCGCTCGATCCACTTGGCGGCGGTATTGTAGCCGACCCCCATCTGGCGCTGGAGCCATGACCCGCTCGCCTTCTGGTTCTCGATCACGATCTGGCAAGCCTGGCGATACTTGCGCTCCTCGGGATTGTCGCTGGCGGTGAATTCGTCCTCGAACGACAGCCCGCCATCCTCGGGCTCCTCGGTCACCGCGTCGACATAGTCGGGCTTGCCCTGGCCGCGCCAGAAATCGGCCACTGCCTCGACCTCCTCGTCGCTGACGAAGGGCCCGTGGACGCGCACCATCGCACCGGTATTGGGTTTGTAGAGCATGTCGCCCTTGCCCAGCAGTTGCTCGGCGCCCTGTTCGCCCAGGATCGTGCGGCTGTCGATGCGGCTGGTCACCTTGAAGCTGATGCGGGTCGGCAGGTTCGCCTTGATCACGCCGGTGATGACGTCGACGGAGGGGCGCTGCGTCGCCATGATCAGGTGGATGCCCGCGGCGCGCGATTTCTGCGACAGGCGCTGGATCAGCACCTCGATCTCCTTGCCGACGGTGACCATGAGGTCGGCCAGCTCGTCGACGATCAGCACGATCTGCGGCAGCGGTTCGTAATCGAGCTGTTCTTCCTCGAACAGTTCCTCGCCCGTCTCGGGGTCGAAGCCGGTCTGGACGCGGCGTCCCAGCGGCTTGCCCTTGGCAGCAGCGGCGGTGACCTTCTCGTTGAACGAGTTGATGTTGCGCGAATTGACAGAGGACATCTGGCGATAGCGCCGCTCCATCTCCTCGACCGCCCATTTGAGCGCGCGGACCGACTTGTGCGGCTCGGTCACCACCGGGCTCAAGAGGTGCGGGATATCGTCATATGTCTTGAGCTCGAGCACCTTGGGATCGATCAGGATCAGGCGGCACTCGGCCGGGGTGAAGCGATAGAGCAGCGACAGCAGGATCGCGTTGAGCCCGACCGATTTGCCCGAACCGGTGGTGCCCGCGACCAGCAGGTGGGGCATGGCGGCGAGGTCGGCGACGATCGGCTCGCCCGCGATATCCTTGCCGAGGATGATCGGGAGGTTGCCCTTGTTCTCGGCGAAGGCGGCGCAGGCGGCCAGCTCCTTGAAGCTCACCATCACGCGGTCGGCATTGGGCAGCTCGATCCCCATCACCGTGCGGCCCGGGATTGGCGAAACGCGCGCGCTGATCGCGCTCATGTTGCGGGCAATATCCTCGGCGAGGCCGATCACGCGGCTGGCCTTGATCCCCGGGGCAGGCTCGAGTTCGTACATGGTGACGACCGGGCCGGTGCGGACCGCAGTGATCTCGCCCTTGACGTTGAAATCGTCGAGCACGTTTTCGAGCAGGCGGGCGTTGCGTTCGAGCGCCAGCTTGTCGAGCTTGGGTGCGTTGTTGGCGGGCGCATCGGCCAGCAGCTCGAGGCTAGGCAGGTCGTAGCTTGCAAACATGTCCCGCTGCTTGGCCTTGGGCATTTGCGCGGGCTTGGGCGGGGCGGACGGGTCGCTGATCTCGGGCGCGCGCCGCTGGACCGGTTCGGGCCGCGGTTCGGCCTCCGGCTTGGTCCTGCGTGCGGGCTTCTCCCGACCAGGCAGCGGGACGCGGTCTTCGGCCAGCGCCGGGCTGCGCTGGAGAAATTCGGGGAGCGTGAGCAGGCTGCGCCAATCGATCGCGAAAATGCGGGTGAGAAGCGCCACCCCGCCGGCAAGGCTGGCAAGCGCCGCGCCGAGGATGATCCAGCCCTGCGAGCCTTCGCCGAACCGGGCCGCGACCGCTTCGATCGCTGCTGCGCCGAGCAGGCCCGAGATCCCGCCCATCTGCGCGGGAAGCGTGCCGCGCGGCCCTTCGAAGGCAAGCGACAGCACGGTCGACAGCAGCGTCATCGCCAGCAGCAGCATGCCGAGCGGCAGCCACCAGCGGGTCGTATCCTCTTCGCCTTCGTGTTCGACATCGCGCCATAACTTGCGCGCGCCGATGTAGATCAGCGGCAGCAGCAGGACCGAGGTGAGCCCGAAAGCGCCAAGCACCTTGTCCGCGACCCAGGCACCGCTCGCGCCCATCCAGTTGCGGATGTCCTCGCCCGAGGCGGCGGTCGAGCCGCTTGGATCGGTCTGGGTGTAGCTGGCGATCGAGAGCGTCAGGAAGACCAGCGCCAGCATCAGCACGCCCGCGCCGGTCATCTGCGCCGCGCGGCGCATCGAACGGCGAAATGCCGCGCGCCAATCGGTGTTTCCGCGGGTTTTTCCCGTTGTCATAGCCCTCGTAGCCATCCGGCTGCCTCCTGTCGGAACACACCATGAATCTTCGCGGACTCGGGGTCAAGCGATCAGCGGCGAGGCGAGTCTCAGCTCAATCCGTCGATTGCGGCCCAGCGGGGCCAGTCGAGGCGCTGGGCGGTGGCATCGTTCATGCCGCCGAGCGCGATCACCGGCATTTGCGCATGGCGCGCCAGCATACGAAAACGCGCGGGGCCGAGGCTCGGCGATCCCGGGTGCGAGCGCGTCGCGAAGGCGGGCGACAGCATGATCGCATCGGCGCCGTGGCGATTGGCCTGCGCAATCTCGTCCATGCCGTGCGCGGTGGCGATCTGGACCAGCTCGCTGCGGCGCGGATAGAGGCTGCGCGGCGCACCGTAGATCCCGTCGGCGCCCCATTCGCGCGCGGTCAGCGCGCTGTCGGCGAGGAGCATCCAGTGGTCCATCGTGCGCGCGATCCGGCGCAGCGCCCGAAACCGTGCCCACCGCTCCGGGTCGCCCAGGTGATAATGCCGATAAACGAAGCCCGATCCGCGCGGCAGGCGGCGGAGCGCCTCCTCCAGCACCGCATCGTTGCGCTCGTCGGAAAGCAGCCAGAGCTGCGGCAGGGACTGGAAACGGCGCATCGCTTCGCTATAGCGGCGCGCGATGGACAATCCAGCATCCCCGCTCGAGCAAGTGCACACCGAAATTGCCAAGGCCTGCAAGGCCTCGCGCCGCGAGCCCGGCGACGTGACGCTGATCGCGGTCAGCAAGACGCATCCGGCCGAGGCGATTGCGCCGCTGCTTGGCGAGGGTCACCGCGTCTTCGGCGAGAACCGGGTGCAGGAAGCGCAGGAGAAATGGCCCGAGCTGCGCGAGCAATTCCCCGACGTCGAACTGCACCTGATCGGCCAGCTGCAGTCGAACAAGGCGGAGGATGCGGTGGCGCTGTTCGACTGCATCCATTCGCTCGACCGGCCGAGCCTGCTCAAGGCGCTGGCGAAGGCAATGGACAAGGCGGACAGGCGCGTGTCCTGTTTCATCCAGGTCAATATCGGCAGCGAGGAGCAGAAGGGCGGCTGCGCTATCGATGCGCTGCCCGACTTGCTCGAACAGGCGCGCGCGGCAGGCATTCCGGTGATCGGGCTGATGTGTATCCCGCCCGCCGAAATCGAACCCGCACCCTTCTTCGCGCTGCTGGCCAAGCTGGCTTCCGAGAATGGGCTCGACCAGCTCAGCATGGGGATGAGCGGCGATTATCCGACGGCGGTCATGCTCGGCGCGACGCATGTACGCGTCGGCACTGCGCTGTTCGGCGCGCGTTCTTGATTGGCAACGGGGAGGGATCGCTCCCTCCCCGCACCAATGATCAGAATTCGAACGCGGCTTCGATCCCGACCTGCCGCCCCTTCATCAGCGGCGAGAAGGTGCCGACTGCCGGGTTCGGATCGAACGGGCGGTTGACCCCGTTCGAGAAGGCGCCCGCCCCGAACGGCAGTTGCGTGTCGCCGCCGGCCTGGACCTGGTCGAGCAGGTTCTTGCCGTAAAGCGACAGGCTCAGCCCATCGACCGGCGTGTTCCAGGTGATGTTCGCATCGAGCATCGAGGCGTCCTGGACGTAGCCGAAGTTGTTGTCGGTGTAGGCGAACTCGTCGCGGTACTGGAAGTTCACGCGGCTGACGATTTCGCTCGCGCCAAGATCCCATTCATGGATCACGCCCATGCCCCAGGTCACTTCGGGCACGCGCGGCAGGCGCAGGGCAAGATCGGCGTCGTCGATCGCGCCGTCGCCCGAAATGTCGAACAGGATCGCGTCGTACTTGTCGTCCATCACCCCGAGGTTGGCGGTGAACAGCAGCGAGGGCGACACGCGCATGCGCGCTTCGGCCTCGAACCCCAGGATCGAGGCGTCGGCGGTGTTGAAGATCGACTGCGCCACGCCCGCGCTGGCCGAGGCCTGGTTGACCTCGCGCTGGATGTTCGAGATGTCGGTGTAATAGGCCGCGACATTGAGCGTGAAGTCGCCGCTGTCGGTCTGGAACTTGCCGCCGATCTCGTAATTGTCGACCTTTTCCTCGTCGAAGAAGAAGGCGCCGTTGGCCGCTGCAATCGCTTCGAACGCGGCGGGGCTGGTGATGCGGAAATTGTAGCCGCCGCTGCGATAGCCGCGGGTCCAGTGGGTGTAGAGCTGGCCGCGGCCGAACTCGTACTGCAGGCCCAGCTTGGGCGACCAGTTGGTCCAGTCGTTCTTGTCGCTGAACCCGTTGTTCTCGATGCCGCCCGGGAAAATCGCGGCTAGCGCCGGATTGGCGCTGAACGGATTGGTGCCGGTGACCGGGCAGGTCCCGTCGATGACCGAGCATTCGGGGCGCGGGCGGACATAGGTGACCGCCGCGTCCTTCTCTTCGCGGCTCCAGCGGATCCCGACGATCAGCGAGAGCGCATCGGTAAGGTGCCATTCGCCCGCGGCAAACAGCCCTAGCACTTCGTGGTCCTGCTCGCCGCCGCCGTAGAAGGCGAGCGGGGCGACGCTGACGATGTTGCGCTGTTCAGTGTAGGCGATCGACTGGTCGAACCAGAACCCGCCCACGGTGAGGTCGAAGGCATCGGTCGAGACGGCATAGCGCAGCTCGTTCGAGAACTGCTCCTGCGCGGTGTCGGTCGGCGAGTGGAAGATGAAGACCGGCAGCGAGTCGATGTCGCCATCGGTGGTCGCGTCATATTTGCGCCAGCCGAAGATATTGGTCAGCGTGCCGGGGCCGATGTCGGCCTCGGCGGTCAGCGAGGCGGTCCAGATCTCGTTGTCGTAGTTGCCGGGATTGTCGATCGCCAAGTCGAAGCTCTCGCGGTCGAACTGGCCGCGGTTCTGGCCCGCCGGGCCGTCGCCCTCGCTGTCGAAATAGTCGAGCTTGCCGGTCAGCGTGAGGTCGCCGAACCGGCCTTCGAGCGCACCGCGCAGGATCTTGGTCTCTGCTTCGCCGTGGTTCGAGCCGTCGAACAGGTTGGTGAAGTAGCCTTCGTCCTTGTTGTAATAACCGCCCAGCTTGAACAGCAGCGTGTCTTCGACCAGCGGGCCGGACACCACGCCCGAGACGGTGTAATTGGCGCCGCCGCGCCCGCCGTCGAGAAACGGACCGTCGACCGAGGCGCGCAGCTTGCCGGTGAGGTAGTCGGTGGGGTTGCCGGTGTTGATCAACACCGCGCCGCCGGTGACGTTGCGACCGAACAGCACGCCCTGCGGGCCGCGCAGGATTTCGACGCTGTCGAGGTCGAACAGGTCGAACACCACGCCCGCATTAAGGCCGAGGTAGACGCCGTCGACGAACACGCCGACGGTCGGGTCGATCGAGGGGATCGAGCTGTTGATGCCGAGCCCGCGGATCGAGAAGTTGGCCTGGCCGCGGCTGGTGCCGATCTGGTCGAGGCTGACGTTGGGCGCGGAATAGCTGAGCGACTGGATGTCGCGCACCTTGAGCGCCTCGAGGCTCTTGGCGTTGAACGCGGTCACGGCGACCGGAACGTCCTGCACATTCTCGGCATTCTGGGTCTTGGTGCCGGTGACGACGATGGTGTTGAGCGCGCCGATCGCGCTGTCGTCCTCGCCGCCAGCCAGGGCCTCTTCGGCCTCGTCCTGGGCATGTGCAGTCATGGGGGCAAGCGCGCAGCTGGCCAGCAGCAGCGCCGCAGAGCGCCGCGCGGCGTTCCGGAAATTCATCTTGGATTTTCTCCCTGAAGGGATTGGGGGGACCACGCCAATAGCCTTCGGGAATCAGATTGCAACCCGACGAATTTACGTTCCCCTCAGTAATAGAACGAGGTTGACATCCGCTATTGCGCGGGTTCGAGTTCCGCCTGTCGCTGGTCGCTGGCGGCCTCGAGCAGGCGCCGCTCGATTTCTTCGAGGCGGGCCCGGGCCGTAACTTTTTCCCCTGTCAGATCGGTGACATAGAAGGTATCCGCGGCGCGCTCGCCATAATTGGTGATATGCGCCGAATTGACCATCAAGTTGCTTTCGAACAACGCACGGGCGAGCCGGTTGAGCAGGGCAGAGCGATCGCGCGCATTGACCTCGACCACGGTGAAGCGGTTGGACGCCTTGTTGTCGAAGGTGACCCGCGGCGCGACTTCGAAAGCGCCGGCGCGGCTGCGCGGCAGCGGGCGCTGGGCGAGCTTGGGGACGAGCTCGATCCGGTTGCCGAGCGCGTCGGCGATCGATTTTTCGAGGCGTGCGATCTGCCCCTCCTCGCGGAAGGGATTGCCGAGCGGATCCTGCACGAGGAAATTGTCGAGCGCCCAGCCGCTGCGCGAGGTGTGGATGCGCGCGTCGATGATGTTGGCACCGGCGAGGTGGATGCCGCCAGCAATTCGGTAGAACAGGCCGGGATGGTCGGCCGCGATCACGCTCACCAGCGTCGCCCCGCGCGCTTCGTAATATTCGCAGGCGATCGACAGCTGGTCGCCGCGCGATCGGGCGGCGTCGTATTGGACGAGGTTCTGCGCGATGACGTCTTCCGCCTCGGCGATCCAGTAGGCATCGCCGAACTGCTCGCCGACACGCTCGACCACATCCGACTGCTGGCCGAGGTTCTCCGCCACGATCCGCTTCTTGGCCGACACGCGTTCCTTGCGCCCGTGCCGTACGTGCCCGAGCCGCAGGCGTTCCTGCGCGGAATCGTAAAGCTCGCCGATCAGCTGGCGTTTCCAGCTGTTCCAGGTCCCCGGCCCGACCGCGCGGATATCGACCACGGTCAGCAGCATCAGGTTGCGCAGCCGCTCGAGGCTTTGCACCTCGGTGACGAAATCCTCGATCGTCTTGGGATCGGTCAGGTCGCGCTTCTGCGCTGTCGCGCTCATCAGCAAGTGCTGCAGCACCAGCCAGGCCACGAGATCGGTCTCCACCTCGCTGAGCCCGAAACGGGGACACAATTCATGCGCTACCTCGGCACCGAGCACCGAGTGGTCGCCGCCGCGCCCCTTGGCAATGTCATGCAGGAGGACCGCGACATAGAGCGCGCGGCGCGAGGCGATCTTGTGGATCAGCCGAGTTGAGCGCGGATGGTCGGCCTTGAGCTGGCCCTTCTCGATCTGCGACAGCAGGCCGATCGCGCGAATGGTGTGCTCGTCGACCGTGTAGTGATGGTACATGTCGAACTGCATCTGCGCGTTCACGCGGCCGAAGTCGGGGACGAAGCGGCCGAACACGCCCGCCTCGTTCATCCAGCGCAGCACCAGTTCGGGATCGTTGCGGCCCGATAGCAGCTCGACGAAAAGCGCATTAGCGCGCGGGTCGTCGCGCACCTCGTCCTTGATCAGCACGCTGTCGCGATTGGCCTGGCGCATGGTTTCCGGGTGGATTTCGAGGCTGTGTTCCTCGGCCAGCTGGAAGATCTCGATCAGCCGCACCGGGTCTTTCTTGAACCAGTCGTCGGATGGCGCCGCGATCCGGCCACCGAACACGCGGTAGCCCTTGAGCACGCGCGGTTTCTGTTTCCAGCCCGCGAAAAAGCCCGACTTGGCGCGCTTGTGCGCGAACTCGTCGTCGATATGGGCGAGGAACACGCCGGTCAGGCTGCCGACGCGCTTCGCCTGGAGGAAATAGAACTGCATGAAGCGCTCGACCGCGCTCTTGCCCGGGCGGTCCTTGAAGTTCATCCGCTCGGCGACCTGGCGCTGGAGGTCGAAGGTCAGCCGGTCTTCCGCGCGGCCCGTGATCATGTGCATGTGGCTGCGCACCGCGAGCAGATAGCCTTCCGCGCGGCGGAAGCTGCGGTATTCGTTGCGGGTCAGGAGGCCGACGTCGACCAGCTCGGATGCGGTCGAGACGCGGTGGATATACTTGCCGATCCAGTAGAGTGTCTGGAGATCGCGCAGGCCGCCCTTGCCGTCCTTGATGTTGGGTTCGACGACATAGCGGCTGTCGCCCATCCGCTTGTGCCGGGCGTTGCGCTCCTCGAGCTTCTCGGCGAGGAACTGGCGCTCGCTGCCCTTGACGACCTCGTTCCAGAAGCGCGCGCCGCATTCCTCGTAGAGCGCGCGGTCACCCCAGATAAATCGGCTTTCGAGCAGCGCGGTGCGGATGGTCAGATCGTCGCGCGCCATCCGCAAGGTATCGTCCACCGTCCGGCTCGAGTGACCCACCTTGAGGCTGAGGTCCCACAGAAAATAGAGCATGGCCTCGATCACCTGCTCGCACCACGGGGCACGGCGGGTCGGCGTGATGAAGGCGATGTCGACGTCCGAATGCGGCGCCATCTCTGCCCGACCATAGCCGCCGACCGCGAGGATGGTCAGGCGCTCGGCCGCGCTGCGATTGGCGACCGGATAGACATGGGCGATCACGTGATCGTGGATCAGGCGGATCACCTGGTCGATCAGGAAGCTTTGCCCGTGGACGCATTGGTGCCCTTGCGCCGGATGTTCCTCCAACCGCCGCGCGATCTCGGCGCGCCCGTCTTCGAGCGCCTGCTTGAGGATGGCGACGATCTCGGGGCGCGCCTTGAGCGCACCCTTGTCCGCCGCGAGCGCCTCAATCCGCTCGGCCAGCGCGCGCCGGTCGATGATCGTGCGCTGGTCGGGGATGGTAAGCGAAATCAAGGCAGTCCTCTTGTGGTAACGCGCCTCAGGCGTTCATGAAGTCGCTGGCGAACATCGAACGGACAGTGCGCTTGTCGATCTTCTGCGTGCCGAGGCGGGGCAGGTGCTTGTCCGACTGCCAGATATGTTCCTCGAGCGGCACCTTGAAGCTCGCGGTGGTCTTGAGCAGGAATTCGCGCAGCTCCGCCGCGGTCATCTGCTTGCCGTCCTTGAGGTAATAGACCGCCGCCGGGACTTCGCCATAGCGATCGTCGGGGATGCCGAAGACCGAACATTCGGCGATGCAGTCATTGGCGTAGATCGCCTCTTCCACCTCGATGCAGGTGATGTTCTCACCGCCGCGGATGATGATGTCCTTCTTGCGGTCGACGATGTAGAGATAGCCGTCCTCGTCGAGCCGGCCGAGGTCGCCGGTGCGGAAATAGCGGTTGTCGGTGAAGGCCGCCGCGGTCGCCTCGTCATTGTCCCAATAGCCGTTGAAATTGCACACCGAACGGATGCAGACCTCGCCGACATTGCCCTGCGCGACCGGATCGCCGCAATCGTTGAGGATCGCAAGGTCGACCAGCGGGCGGCTTGCCTTGCCGGTCGATGACGGCTTAGCGAGATAGTTCTCGTTGAAATTGGCGCAGCCCACGCCGTTGGTTTCGGTGAGGCCATAGCCGAGCAGCGGGAAACCGTCGGGGAAGGCATCGCGGATCTTGGTCACGTGATCGACCGGGCGCGGGGCGCCGCCGGCGGCGAAGCCGGTGCACGAGCTGATGTCGTATTGCGCGCGGTCGGGATGGGTCGCGATCTCGTAGCTCATCAGCGGAACGCCGGCGAAATAGCTGACCCTTTCCTTGTCCATCAGCCGCAGTGCTTCGCCTGCATCCCACTTCGGCATCATCACCAGCTTGCGGCCAAGCGCGAAGCTCTGGAGGAACACCGGCACTTCGCCGGTGACGTGGAACAGCGGCACCGCCACCAGCGCGCAGGCCTGCGTCGTCGGCGCATCGCCGGTCGCATCGAGATAGGTGAAGGCCATCAGCGTCTGCATGGCGTAGCTGAGCGCGCCGTGGACGACACCGCGATGGTCGGACCAGGCGCCCTTCGACTTGCCGGTCGAACCCGAAGTGTAGAGCACGGTGGCGAGATCATCGGGTCCGACAGCCGGGAATTCGACCCCTTCCGGATTGCGCCAGAAATTGGCGAGCCCTTGAGCGGGCGCAACGTCATGTTCGAACAGCGCGATCTTCGCGCCATGACTCTGCCCTTCGAGCCGCCGCGCGCGCCCCGCATCCGCGAGCAGCAGCTTGCAGCCGACGAGTTCGATCTGGTCGGCCAGTTCTTCGCCGCTCGAGAAGCCGTTGAGCAGGGTGGCGCAGCCCCCGGCGATCAGGATCCCCATATAGGCGATGATCCAGTTGGCCGAATTGCGCGCCGCGATGCCGACGCGGTCGCCGCGCTCGACGCCATGCTCGGTGATGAGGCCGGCGGCGACGTGCCGCGCCGCGTCCCAGGCTTCGGCAAAGGTGACGCGCAGCTCGCCATCGACGATGAAGTCGGCGGCGCCGTGCTCGTGGCAGTAATGGGCGAAATAATGCACCAGGCTGGGCGGTGCATTCTTCAGCATGGGCATGTCGGTGCCGCCGCGATCGACGGGAACGGTTTCCGCCGGCGCCCCCGGCGCGGTCAGCTTGTCCATGATGGCATCAAGAGTCTTGTCGAGCTCGGTCGGCATGAATTGCCCTCTCCTCATCCTTTGTCGCTCACGAGCGCGCGCCTAACCATCGCGGAAAGACGCGTCTCGCCAGATGCGCAGGCTTCCCCCAAAACCCCTGCTGTGCTTAAAGCCGCCCGACACGCGTGCCGATGCGGCGCGCGATAACCATTAGGGGGTTCGCTTCGTGCTGTCACTACTCGCCGCATCGGGTGCCATCGAGCCGATATATTGGGAGAATCTGGGCCTGCGCCCCTACCTGTTCGACCTCGGGGGCTTCCAGCTGCGTTACTACTCGCTGGCCTACCTCCTGGGTGTCATCGGGGCCTATTGGCACCTCTCGAAGATGATCAAGGCGCCCGGCGCGCCGATGGCGCAGCGCCATGCCGATGACCTGTTCTTCTACTGCACGCTGGGAGTCATCCTGGGCGGGCGACTGGGCTATGCGGCCTTCTATACCGGCGGCGACACCGGCAAACCGAGCCTGTTCACGAATTTCACCCCGACCGAAACGGTCAGCTGGGATCTCCTGCGCCTGTGGGACGGCGGCATGAGCTTCCATGGCGGGGTGCTGGGCGTGCTGCTGGCGATCGCCTGGGTGGCATGGCGCGGCAACCTCAGTTTCTTGCGGGTGTGCGATTACGTTTCGGTCAATGTGCCGTTCGGCTACATGCTCGGTCGCCTGGCGAATTTCGTCAATGGCGAGCTGTGGGGCCGGCAGACCGACGTGTCCTGGGGCATGATCTTTCCCGGCGGCGGCGATGTCGTCCGTCACCCCAGCCAGCTCTACCAGGCCGGGATCGAGGGACTGCTGCTGATGGTGATCATGCTCGCCCTGTTCTGGAAAACCCGCGCCCGCTTTCGCCCCGGCCTGCTAGTGGGTATCTTCACCATAGGCATGGGAATCGGGCGGTTCGTTAACGAATTTTTCCGCGAACCCGATGCACAATTGGCGGAATTCGCCGCCGAAACCGGACTATCGATGGGGCAATGGCTCACAATACCGCTGATTCTGATTGGGTTGATTGTAACGCTTTACGCCGTGATGCGCGCGCCGCTCGGGAGCGGCGGGGCAAGGGCGACGGCGGGCTGAACGACAACCAGCGCCCGCGCTCAAAGCTGACGATCATCGAGCCCGAGCCCGAAACGGCGGAGGCTCCCCAGGCTGACGTCAAGGCGGCAAAGCCCGCAAAACCGGCCCCGATCAAGGTCGAGGCCGATCCGCGCGGCGAGGCCAGACCCGACGCGGTCAAGGTGGTGTTCAAGCAGCCTGCGGCGGACAAGCCCAAGGACGAGACAGCAGCTGCGGCCAAGGCCGAGGCGCCCAAACCTGCCCCCAAACCGGCGCCCAAGCCGGCGCCCGACCCGGAGGTGGCCAAGGAGGCCGAGGAAAAACCGCCAGAGCCGAAGAAATCGCAGCCGAAGCCTGCCGAGCCCGAGCAGCCCGAAGCCAAGGCAGTGGCTCCCGCCCAACCGGAACCGAAGAAAGCCGCGCCGAAACCGGCGGAAAAGAGGGCGGTCGAGAAAAAACCCGAGCCAAAGCCGGAGGAGCCGGAGCCAAAGCCGGAGAAGCCGCAAGCGGACAAGGCTGCGTCCGAAAAGGTCGCCGAAGCGCCAGTCGCACCGGAAAAGGCGGCACCCCAGCAGGTCGAGGCCGAGAAGCCTGCTGAGCAACCCAAACCGGCGGAGCCGGAGAAGCCCGCCGCGCGCAAGCGCGATGCCCTGAAGCTCAAGACCGAGGCCGAACAGGCCAGTGTCGCCCCGGTCAAGACCAAGGCCGAGGATGCGCCCAAGCCCGAGCCGAAGAAACCCGCGCCCCGCAAGCGCAAGCCGCCCAAGCCACCGGTCGATGCGGGCAAGCGGTTCCGCCGGCTGATCAAGGAAAGCGGGCCGATCAGCCTGGCGCAGTACATGGGCGAATCGAACGCGCTCTATTATTCGAGCCGCGATCCCTTCGGCGACGAGGGCGATTTCATCACCGCCCCCGAAGTGAGCCAGATGTTCGGCGAGTTGATCGGCTTGTGGCTGGCCGACGTCTGGGTCCGCGCCGGTGCGCCGGAGAAAGTGCATTATGTCGAGCTCGGCCCCGGGCGAGGGACGCTGGCGCTCGATGCGCTGCGCACCGCGGCACGCTACGATCTCAATCCGACGGTCCATTTCGTCGAAGGGTCTGAGACGCTGCGCGAACTGCAGGCCGAAACGATTCCCGATGTCGAGCATCATCATGACCTGTCGACCGTGCCGACCGACGCGCCGATCCTGGTGGTCGCGAACGAGTTCTTCGACGCGCTGCCGGTTCACCAGCTACTGCGTGCAGCGCAGGGCTGGACCGAGCGGATGGTCGGGTTGGAAGGCGAGAAACTGGTCTTTGTCGGCGGCGACAAGCCGATGGATTCGATCGTCCCGACCAGCTGGAGGAGCGCGCCGCAGGGCACGCTGATCGAGACCAGCCCGGCGGCGGCCGCGATCATGTCCGAACTTGCCGACCGGCTGGTGGCGCAAGGCGGTGCGGCACTGGTTATCGACTATGGTGGGCTGGAGCATCGCGCGGGTTCGAGCCTGCAGGCATTGAAGGCCCACAAGAAAGTCGATCCGCTCAGTCATCCTGGGCAGGCGGATATCACCGCCCATGTCGATTTCGAGACGCTCGGCCATGTGGCGCAGCGCCAGGGCGCCCGGCACATGGGCACGGTCATGCAGGGCGATTGGTTGCGCGAGCTCGGGATCGAGACCCGCACCGAAGCGCTGCAGCGCAAATCGCCGGCCGATGCCGCCAAGATCGCCCGCCAGCGCGAACGCCTGATCTCCGAGAGCGAGATGGGCCTCTTGTTCAAGGTGATGGGGCTGAGGTCGCCCGCATGGCCTGACGGGGTCGGCTTCTAGCTAGAGCCCGATCTGTTCGGCGAGCCAGCGCGCCGCCTGCGCCGGACGGCGCTTGTCCTCGTCGCGATCGACCATCAGGTTCGCCTGCCGCATCAGGTCCACATCGATCCTGCCGATCAGCGGATCGAGCGTGGCGACGAGCTCCGCGTCTTGGCGCGCCGCCGGGCTGAGCAGCACGATCGCGTCGTAATTGGGGAAGGCGCGCCGCGGGTCGGCGAGGACCGCCAGATTGTTCGCCGCGATCCGCCCGTCGGAAGTATAGGCGCTGATCACCTGTGCTTCGCCCGACAACACCGCATTGTACATGAAGGTCGGGGCGAAGGTCCGCTGGCGGGCGAACCGCAGCCCATAGGCGTCGCGCACCGCGATCCACTCGGGTCGCTCAAAGAATTCGGGATCGCCGCCGATGGTCATTTGCGGCGCGACCCGCGCCAGGTCCTCGATCGAATTCAGCCCGCTCATCTGCGCGGCTTCCTGCGTCACCGCGAGGCCATAGGCATTTTCGAATCCCATCCGGCCGAGGACCAGCGTGTCGGTGGTCTCCTCCTCCCATTCGGTGATCGCGGCGATCATCGCATCGCGTTCGGGATTGTCCTGCCGCTTCATCTGGTTGGTCCAGATCGTGCCGGTGTAGTCGACGAGGATGTCGATTTCCCCGGTTGTCACCGCGCTGTGCGCCACCGCCGAACCGAGCCCGTCGCGATATTCGATCGCATAGCCCGCGCGCTCAAGCTGCTGGCCGATCAGCCGGGCGAGAATATATTGCTCGGAAAAGCCCTTGGCGCCGATGACGACGCGAGCTTCACCGCGAGCCAGCACCTGCGGCGCGAGCGCAGCACCGATCCCGAGCGCGACCGCCAACAGCCCCGCGAGCCACAGCCCGCGCTTCCTTTCGCGCAGGCCGCGCTCGATCAGCCCCAGCAGGCCGTCGGCGATCAGTGCGAGACCGGCCGAGGCGAGACAACCCGCAAGCACCAGCGCCCAGTTCTGGGTCTGGAGGCCCGCGAAGATCGGATCGCCCAGGCTCTTCTGGCCGATGGTGGTGGCGAGGGTCGCCGCGCCGATGGTCCACACCGCAGCCGTGCGGATCCCCGCCATAATGTAGGGCGCCGAGAGCGGCGCCTCGACCAGCGCCAGTTTCTGCCACGCGGTCATGCCGACACCATCGGCCGCCTCGAGCACGCCCGGGTCGAGATTGGCCTGCGCGGTCACTGCGTTGCGCAGGATCGGCAACAGGGCATAGAGCGCCAAGGCGAGCAGCGCCGGTAGGAAACCGAGCGTCGGCAACCCTTCGCCGAACACTGCCCTCAGGCTGAGCAGGATCGGGAAGAACAGCGCCAGCAGTGCCAGCGCCGGGATGGTCTGGACGAGGCTGGCGAAGCCGAGCGCGACCCGTGCCACCGGCGGCGAGCGGCTGGCCCAGATCGCCATCGGCAACGCTACGAGAATGCCCAGCGCAATCGCCGCAGCCGACAGCAGGACATGCGCGGTCAGCTCGTCGCCGAGATTGGCGAGAATGGCGAAAAAGCCGTTCACCGCTCCATCTCCGCGAGCCGTTCGGCCTGTTCGCGCGGCACGGCGACAAGGCCCTGCGCGATGTCCCCGCCTGCGCCCTTGAGCAGCGCCTCGGGGGTCTCGTCGGCAACGACCCGGCCCGCATCCATCACCACCACGCGGTCGGCGAGCAGCAAGGCTTCGGCCATGTCATGCGTCACCAGCACCGAGGTCAGGCCGAGTTCGTCATGCAGCTTGCGCACCCGGCGGCCGAGGGCATCGCGGGTGATCGGATCGAGCGCGCCGAAGGGCTCGTCCATCAGCAGCAATTGCGGATCGTTTGCCAGCGCGCGCGCCACGCCGACCCGCTGGCGCTGCCCGCCCGACAGCTCATCGGGCTGGCGGTCGGCCATCCCGGGCTCGAGTTCGACCAGTTCGAGCAATTCGCCGATGCGTTCGCGAGCAAGCCGTGGGCCCGCCAGCCGTGGCCCAATGCCGATGTTCTCACCCACCGTCATATGCGGGAACAGGCCGATGCCCTGGAAGACGTAGCCGATCCGGCGGCGAAGCGTGGGCGGGTCATGCGCCGTCACATCCTCGCCGGCAAAGGTCACGCGGCCCGCACTCGGTACCGCCAGTGCATTGACCATCTTCAGCAATGTCGACTTGCCTGCACCGGAAGCGCCAACCAGCGCGACGAAGGATCCTGCGGCAATGTCGAGATCGACGCCCTCGACCGCAAACACCTCGCCATAGTGCTTGTCGACCGCCTCGAACGCGATCAGCGTAGCTGCTTGTCTGCCCGCCTCTGCGATGGGCCTACTCGTCGTCCTGGCTCGGGGCGACGTAGGTCACCTGCCGCAATTCGACGGTCAGCCCGCTGTCGCTGGTGGTGCGCATGGTGCCGTCCTTCTCCTGCCGTTCGTTGGCCCAGCATTCGCCGCTGCGTCCTTCCTCGGACGGGGTGAAGCACAGCCGCCCCTCCGACACTTCTTCCCAAGTTCCTTCCTGCAGGGGATCGCCGTTCCTGAAGTCGCGATAGGTCCCGTCCGGGTCGAGATAGGTGGTGTAGACGCCGCCGTCTTCGCCATCCACGCGCCACGCGGTTCCGGCCAATGCCAGCTGGTCTCCGCTCGGCTCGGGGCTCGGCTCGGCGGAGCTTTCTTCCCCGGTTGCAGTGGTCGGCTCGCCGACGGGGGCGGCGGCCTCTTCCTCGGCAGGCGGGGTGCAGGCGGCGCAGATCGCGAGGGCGGCAATGGGGGGCAGGCAACGGGCGGGCATTCTCATCCGGGCCAGCCTAAAGCGCATGGAGGCAAAGGCCAAGCGGCATGGCCGCTATTTTCCGGCCCCGCACAGCCGTGCGAGCGGCACGGTGATCTCGACGATCAACCCGTCAGCCTGCCAGTCGCGCTCGATCTTTCCGCCGAGCTGGTTGCGGATCGCCGTGTCAGCGAGCCTCGTCCCGAAGCCGAATTGCTCGGGGCTGGAAACGCGCGGGCCACCGCGCTCGTGCCAGCGGATCGCAACCTCCTCACCGTCCTGCTCGATCTCGATACTGACCGAACCCTTGTCGGTCGAGAGTGCGCCATATTTGGTCGCATTGGTGGCGAACTCGTGGAAGACCAGTGCAATCGGCGTGGCGACCTTCTGGCAGATCGGCACTGCATCGCCGATGATAGTCACCCGTCCGCCTGCACCATCCTGATAAGGCGACATCAGCAGCTCCAGCAGTTCGCTCAGCTCCTCGCTGCCATCCTTATCGAGCGGTCGGACGAATTCCTGCGCGCGGCCGAGCGTGCGGATCGTCGCGTTGATTTCCTGTCCGAAAGCCTCGAGCTCGGCATGTCCGCGGGTTCTGAGGGTGATCAGGCCGGAGATCACTGCGAAGATGTTCTTGATCCGATGCGCCAGTTCCTTGGCGACGAGCTCGCGCGTGTCGGATAGGCGATGGCCGTCATCGATATCGGTGATGGTGCCGAACCACCGTTCGACGATACCGTCGGCAGTCTTGAACGGCAGGCCCCGCGCGATGACCCAGCGATAGCTGCCATCGCTGCGCTTCAACCGGTATTCGGTTTCATAGGGCTCGCCCCGCGCCCGCGCCTGTTCCCACGCATCGAACCAGCTTGCCCGGTCTTCCGGGTGGAACCAATCGTCCCAGCCGCCTTCGGGCCGCTCCTCAGAGCCGACGAATTCATACCACCGCCGGTTGAAGTAATCGAAATTGCCCTCGGCGTCCGACGACCAGGCGATATCGGGAATGCTGTCGGCCAGCATCCGGAACTTGGCCTCGCTCCGCTCGAGCTCGGCATCCGCGATGCGCATGCGGCGATGCCCGAACAGGCGGCGGATGACTGCTTCGGCGAGGACTTCGAGGCCTTCGAGCTGCAAGGGCGTCAGCCCGTCCGGACGCGGCGTGGTATCGGTGACGCACAGTGCCCCGAGCGGCGCCCCCTCGGCCGAAACCAGCGGCGCGCCGGCATAGAAGCGCACATGCGCCGCACCGGTGACCAGCGCAAACTCGCGGAAGCGCGGGTCCTGCGTCGCGTCGGGCACGATCAGCGGTTCGGTGCCGAGCATGGCATGCGCGCAGAAGCTCGTGGCGCGCGGCGTCTCGGTGGTCTCGGTTCCTTCGCGGACGAGGAACCTCTGCCGCTCGGACTCGACCAGGCTGATCATCGCCGATGGCGCGTCGCACAAGGTGGCGGCGAACTGCACGAGGCGCGCAAGTTCCGGGTCGGCCTCGAGCTCGTCGAAGCCGTAGCTGGCCATCACCCTCAGCCGTTCGCCCTCTCCGCAGAATTCCGCAGCGGGCGGAGTCCTCCGCGGCCAAGGTATTAAGTCGCTGATTTTCGAACGGTTAAGCATCCGGTCCAGCCCTTGCATAATCTTCTGCTTAGCACAATCGGCGTCCCGCGGGGGTCGATTTCACCTGCAACCGGTTTGCGCGGCGAAAAGGTGTTGCTATGCGCCTCGTCAGATCAAGGAGATATCATGCGCGCCACCCCCGATTTCGATTTCCAGCTTGGCGAAAGCGCGGAGATGATCCGCGAAAGCGTGGGCCGCTTCGCCGACGAGCAGATCGCGCCGCTGGCGAACAGGATCGACCGCGAGGATTACTTCCCGCGCGACGAGCTTTGGCGCCAGATGGGCGAGCTGGGCCTGCACGGCATCACGGTGGCGGAAGAAGACGGCGGGCTGGGCCTCGGCTATCTCGAACATGTCATCGCGGTCGAGGAAGTCAGCCGCGCCAGCGCCTCGCTCGGCCTCAGCTACGGCGCGCATTCGAACCTCTGCGTCAACCAGATCCGCCGCTGGGGCAATGACGAGCAGAAGGCGAAATACCTCCCTGGGCTGATTTCGGGTGAGCATGTTGGTTCGCTCGCCATGTCCGAAGCCGGCGCGGGCTCGGACGTCGTCTCGATGAAGCTCAAGGCCGAGGAAGTGCAGGGCGGTTACGTCCTCAACGGCACCAAGTTCTGGATCACCAATGCGACCTATGCCGATACGCTGGTGGTCTATGCCAAGACCTCGCCCGAAGCATCGAGTCGCGGCATCACCGCCTTCCTGATCGAGAAGGGCGACGAGGGGTTTGCGATCGGCCAGAAGATCGAGAAAGTCGGCATGCGCGGCTCGCCCACGGCAGAGCTGGTGTTCGACGACTGCCATATCCCTGAGGACCGCGTGATGGGCCCGGTCAATGGCGGGGTCGGCGTGCTGATGAGCGGGCTCGACTACGAGCGCGTCGTGCTCGCGGGGCTGCAGCTCGGCATCATGCAGGCCTGCCTCGACACGGTCATCCCCTACCTGCGCGAGCGCAAGCAGTTCGGAAAGCCGATCGGCAGCTTCCAACTGATGCAGGCCAAGGTCGCCGACATGTATGTCGCGCTGCAATCGGCGCGCGCTTACACCTATGCGGTGGCGAAGAGCTGCGATGCGGGCCACACCACCCGCTTCGATGCGGCGGGCGCGATCCTGCTGGCGAGCGAGAATGCCTTTCGCGTGGCGGCCGAAAGCGTGCAGGCGCTGGGCGGCGCAGGCTACACGCTCGACTGGCCGGTGGAACGCTATATGCGCGATGCGAAGCTGCTCGATATCGGCGCGGGCACGAACGAGATCAGGCGGATGCTAATCGGGCGCGAACTGATCGGGGCGGCGGGATGAGCGCACCTGTTCTCGTCTCGAAGCTTGACCGCGAGGCGCCCGACGCCAAGGCGCGGTTTGATCACAACAAGGCCCTGGCCGACGAACTGCGCGCGCATGTGGCCGCGGCTGCACTCGGCGGGCCGGAAAAGCACCGCGAGCGGCATGTGTCGCGCGGCAAGCTCCTCCCCCGCGACCGCGTCGAGCGCTTGCTCGATCCGGGCTCGCCTTTCCTCGAGGTCGGCCAGCTCGCGGCGAACGGCATGTATGAAGGCGACGTCTCGGGAGCATCGATGATCTGCGGGATCGGGCGCGTCTCGGGCCGCCAGGTGATGATCGTTTGCAACGATCCGACCGTGAAGGGTGGCTCCTACTACCCGATGACGGTCAAGAAGCACCTCCGCGCACAGGAAATCGCGCAGGAGAACCGCCTGCCGTGCATCTACCTCGTCGACAGCGGCGGGGCGAACCTGCCCTATCAGGCCGAAGTCTTCCCCGACCGCGAGCATTTTGGGCGCATCTTCTTCAACCAGGCCAACATGAGCGCGCTCGGCATCCCGCAGATCGCCTGCGTGATGGGCAGCTGCACCGCGGGCGGCGCCTACGTCCCCGCCATGTCCGACGAGACCGTGATCGTGCGCGAGCAGGGCACAATCTTCCTCGCCGGTCCGCCGCTGGTGAAGGCCGCCACGGGAGAAGAGATCAGCGCCGAGGACCTTGGCGGCGGCGACCTGCACGCCAAGAAATCGGGCGTGGTCGATCACCTCGCCGAGAATGACGAGCACGCGCTCACCATCGTGCGCGATATCGTCAGCCACCTCGGCGAGAACCACGCGGCGGCGAAAGATATCGGACTGCGCGATCCGCGCGCGCCCAAGTTCGACGCAGAGGATCTCTACGCGCTGATCCCTGAAGATGTCCGCGCGCCCTATGACGTGCATGAGGTGATCGCGCGCATCGTCGATGGGAGCGAGTTCCACGAGTTCAAGCAGCTCTTCGGCTCGACGCTGGTGTGCGGCTTCGCGCATATCTGGGGCATGCCGGTCGCGATCCTCGCCAACAATGGCGTGCTGTTTTCAGAGAGCGCGCAAAAGGGCGCGCATTTCATCGAGCTCGCCTGCCAGCGCCGCATCCCGCTGCTGTTCCTGCAGAACATCTCGGGCTTCATGGTCGGCGGGAAATACGAGGCGGAAGGCATCGCCAAGCACGGCGCGAAGCTCGTCACTGCGGTCGCCACCGCGACCGTGCCCAAGGTTACCGTAGTGATCGGCGGCAGCTTCGGTGCAGGCAATTACGGCATGTGCGGCCGCGCCTATTCCCCGCGCTTCCTGTTCACCTGGCCCAATGCGCGCATTTCGGTGATGGGGGGAGAGCAGGCCGCCGCGGTGCTCGCCACCGTCCACCGCGACGCCGACAGCTGGACACCCGAACAGGCCGAGGAGTTCAAGGCCCCGATCCGCCAGAAATACGAGGACGAAGGCAACCCCTATTACGCGACCGCCCGCCTGTGGGATGACGGCGTGATCGACCCGGTGCAGACGCGTGACGTGCTGGGGCTTGCCTTCGCCGCCACGCTCGAAGCGCCGATTGCCGACCGGCCCGCCTTCGGCGTGTTCCGGATGTGATGTGATGGGTGTGCTCCTGCGCGTGTTCGGAGTTGTCTGCATCGCGGTGGGAGCGTTGCACATTGCACTGGGCCTGCAGGCGGACCAAATGCTCGGAGCGGGAATCTCGGAAGAGACGCTCACCAATGCCTCGCTCGACAGTCAGAACCGATTCTATGGTGCGCAGTTCATGCTGGTGGGTGCGGTCGCGTGGATGTGCGGTGGCGATCTTGAGCGCCATGCAACGCTTTTCCGGGTGTTGATGGCGGTCTTCTTCCTCGGTGGCCTGGCACGGCTGGTCTCGCTCCTGTTGCTTGGGTGGCCTGCGCCAATGGTCCAGCTGCTTGCGGCGAGCGAGCTTGTCATTCCACCCCTGCTCTTGCTGTGGCATGCAAGACTAACCCGGGCGCGCGGGCCAGCGTCACGCAGCTGACCTTCAAACTCTCTCGCATTCCTCTCCGTAGCTGCTAGGCAGTTGGACAGGGGAGAGAGAATTGTCGTCACAGCCGCCTGAAGGTCCGGCCCGAAATCCGCGTCGCAAGCGATCCATCCTGTCGCGCGTCGTGCGGCGGATCATCTGGGTGATCTATCGCCTGCAGGGCTGGAAGATCGACACCCGGCTGCCGCATATTCCGAAATACGTCATTGCGGGCGCGCCGCATACGTCGAACTGGGATTTCGTCTTCTTCACCGGCGCCACGGCGGAAGAGGGCGTGGCGCCGAGCTTCATGGGCAAGCACACGCTGTTCCAAGGCTTCATGCGCAATTTCATGTTCGACATGGGCGGCGTGCCGATCGACCGGACCAAGCGCGCCAACTATGTCGAGCAGGTCGCGGACGCCTTTGCGGCTGCCGACAAGCTTGCGCTGGTGATCGCGGCAGAGGGCACGCGCAGTTCCAACGGCGAATGGAAATCGGGGTTCTGGCATATCGCGCGCGAGGCCAAGGTTCCCATCGTCCTCGCCTGGGTCAGCTGGAAGACCCGCAGGCTCGGCTTCAGCGAGCCGATTACGCCGAGCGAGGACTACGCCGCCGACCTGGCGAAGATCGCCGCCTGGTTTAGATCCAAGCGACCCGATTACGAGCGTTACAAGGTGCTCGAAGCGCAGGCGCGTCGGCTGGTCGAGGAGAAGGATGTGTCATGATCGTCGAAGCACTGCTGTGGAACTTCGCCATCCTGGTCGGCGTCGTGCTGATCCTTTGGGTGATCTCGGTCCAGATCGACGACGTGTCCTTCATCGACGCCTTCTGGGGCGCGGGCATGGCGATGCTGGCCCTGATCAGCTGGCTCAGGTTGGCCGAACCCGGCCCGTTGGCAACGCTGCTCATGGCGATGACGGTCTCGTGGGGACTGCGGCTCGGCATTTACCTGCTGCGCCGCTGGCGGCGCGAGGGTGAGGACAAGCGCTACAAGCTGATCCTGAAGAAAGACCGCGAGAAGGGCAATTTCGCCATCGCCGCGCTGACCAAGGTGTGGCTGATGCAGGCAGTGCTGCTGTTCATGGTGTCGAGCCCGGCGCAATACGGCATCCTCGAGTCCGGGAGCGTGCAGCCGATCAGCGGTCTCGCGCTGGTGGGCCTGGCGGTCTACGCGATCGGCATCTTCTTCGAATGGGTCGGCGACTGGCAACTGGCGCGGTTCAAGGCCGATCCGGCGAACGAGGGCAAGGTGCTCGACACCGGATTGTGGCGCTACACCCGCCACCCCAATTATTTCGGCGACTTCATGGCCTGGTGGGGCATCTGGATCGCCGCCGCATCGGCTGGCTGGTGGGTGGCGGCCTGGACCGTGATCGGCCCGCTGTTCCTCAGCTTCACGCTCACCAAGTGGTCGGGCGTCGCCTTGCTCGAGAAGGGCATGGACCGGAGCAAGGGTGACAAATACGCCGATTACAAGCGGCGCACCTCGGCCTTTTTCCCTCGCCCGCCGAGGAAATAGGCGGGTTGCAAAAGAAAGGCCTTTAACCCGCCCGCTTGCATCCTAAATGGGTGGTCTCAAGGTCGAGACGGGAGCCCCCACCGTGAGCGAAGACGAGTTGATCGAAGAGCGAAGTCGCCTGACCCGCAAGGCGATGGAACTGATGGAGCGCAGCGGCGAAGAAGTCAGCCGTGGCCGCCTGGCTTCCGAACTCGGCATATCGCGCGCGCGCATCGAACAGGTCTTTCCCGAGGATGACGACCTGCGCGAGGCGGTCACCGCGGAATGGTTCGCGCCCAAGCTGGCAGTGATGGACGAGGTCATGGCGAGCGACCTGCCGCCACGCCGCAAGATGTACGAATTCTTCGCGCGCCGATTTGTCCTGCTGCGCCAGAATTTCCGCGACGACCCTGTGCGCTTCCGCTTCTACGTCGAGCTGGGCGAAAGCTATTTCGAATATGCGCGCAGCTACATCGACCTGGCCGACCACTACACGTGCGAACTGATCGCCGAGGCGCAGGCCGAAGGGCACCTCAAGGAGCTCGAAATCAACCACGCGCTGTCGCTGATCAACCAGATGGTGATCTGCTATATCCAGCCCTACCTGATCGCGATGCTCGACGAACGCCTCACCGAAGAAAAGCTGGGCCGGATCATCGACACCATCTTTGACGGACTGTCGGCGGAAGATCGCGGCGCGCAGGGCGTAACCGGGCTGCGCGCGGCAACCTGATTACTGGCCGCTGTCGAGCCGGGTAACCCGCCCGGTCGGCGGGAGCGCCCGCACTTCCCCTTGTGCCAGCCACAGTTCCATCGCTTCGAGATCGAGCGGGCCGACGGTCGCTTCGGTGCCCTGGGTGAAGACCGAAAAACTGTCACCCCCGCCTGCAAGGAAGCTGTTCATCGTCACGCGATAGGTCGCGGCAGGATCGATCGGCTTGCCGTCCAGCGTGACGTTCACGACGCGGCTGCCGACCGGGCGGCGCATGTCGTAGGTGAGGACGAAGCCCTCGGAAGGGCTAAAGGTCTGCACGAAACCCTCGTCGTCGAATTGCTGCTCGAGCAGCGCCAGAAGCTGCGCCCCGGTGAAGCTCTTGGTCACGAGCGTGTTGCCGAACGGCTGGACGGTGTAGACATCGGCGAAGGTCACCGTGCCATCCGCCCGCGGTGTTAGCGCCGCGCGAATGCCCGAATTGTTCATGAACGCGATCTGCGCGCCCGCGTCGCGCGTGGCGAGGAGTTGCGCATCGGCAATGGCATTGCCCAGCGGCGTCTCTTCGGTTGCCGTCGCCCGAAAGCGGCCATCGCCCGTGATCCGCCCGACCGAACGCTCGGCGATCGCGCGCGCGGCCTCGGCATGGACCGCGACATAGGCATCGGCAGCAGCATCGAGCGTGCCGGTGGTCGAACCATCGGCGCGGACCATTACGTTTCGCGCGCTGCTGGCAGTAACGTCGCTAGCGACCGGATCGATGGTCAACGCGATATCGGTGACGAAGGCGCCGCCATAGCCTGCACTGGTAACGAGGAAGCTGCGCGCGGGATCGATCTCGGAATAGTCGCAGACGTAGAACTGGTGGGTATGGCCCGACAGGACCAGGTCGACCCGGGGATCGACGCGCGCCAGGATGTCGAGCAGCGGACCGTTGATCCCCTCGCAGCCCGGATCGTCGAAGCGGCGGTCGCTGTAGAGGCCCTGGTGGATCGCCACGATCACTGCATCGACGCCCTGCTGTGCGAGCTTCTCGACCTCGGCATTGATCGCCAGCGCCTCGTCCGCGAATTCGAGGCCGTCAACCCCGCTTGGCGTGACGAGATTGGGCGTGTCCTCCAGCGTCAGGCCGATCACACCGACCGAAATCCGCGCCTCGCCCTCGCCGAAGCTCCTGATCGCCGAGCCCGGGAACAGCGGCTCGCCGCCGTCCTCGAACTGGGTTCCGGCCGCGAGGATCTGGAAGCTCGCCCCCTTGAAAGGCTCGACCTGGCATGGCTCGCGATTGGAGAACTTCTCGCAGCCTCCGTCCTGCATGCGCCTGAGTTCGCGCCAGCCGCGGTCGAATTCGTGGTTGCCCACGGCGCTGAAGTCGACCCCGAGGTTGCCGAGACCGGTCACGGTCGGCTCGTCGAGGAACAGCGAGGACACCAGCGGGCTGGCGTTGATCATGTCGCCCGCCGCGATGACGAGACTGTGGTCGTTCTGCCTGCGCAGGCTGTCGATCACGGCGGAATAGGCGGCGAGCCCGCCGACCTGCACCTGTTCGGTGCTGCCGTCGGCCTTCGGCACGGTGTAGGGCCGCCGCAGCGGCTCGAGATTGCCGTGGAAATCATTGAGGCCGATCACCCGCAAGGTGACCGGTTCGGGTGCGGCGCTGGGCGCTTCGGGGAGCGTGGCGCAGGCGCCGAGTGCCAGCGCGGCCAGGAGGGGGGCGAGTTGCTTCATGGGCAGTGCTGATGCCTGCCTATTGCTGCAATCTCAAGATGCTACGTCGAGTGGGTGGCTAGCGCAGGCGCCGCGGGCCACCGTCGCCCTTCGCGAGAGCGTATTTCAGGGTGATGGCGATCGTCCCCGCCGAGATCGCGAGCAGCACGATAGCCCACAGCCAATAGGGCAGCAGCAGCGCCTCTTCCATCGCGCCGGTGTCCGACAGCATGGGCTGCCCGCCGATCACCGCGCTGTGCGAAAACAGATAGTCCCAGTCGCGCAGCATGCTCATCGCGGCAAGCACGCCGAGGAACTGCAACGAAAAGCGTTGCGCCCAATCCTTCCCGCGATAGGCGATCCAGGCGATGGCGGCGCCGACCAGCGGCAGGACGACCAGTCCCACCGTGCTGCGCACCCAGATCAGCGCGGAGAGCGCGATCAACCCGGCCAGGACCAGCAGCGCCGGCCTCCAGCGCTTGCGCCTGCTGCTGGCGAGGATCAGCGCTGCGCCGATAATCACCGGACCCAACGGCCCGCCCGCCGCGATCAAGCCGTGCGAGAGATTGCCGGCATCGCTGTCGAGCCGCGTCTCCGCGTACCCGGAGCCATCGGTGAAGATCACCAGGCGCTCGAACTCGTGGCCGAGCAGCATGCCGGTGAGCCCGTGGCCCATCTCGTGGAACCACGTCGTCAGGATCGTGAAGGGATAGATCACGTAATTGCCCAGCGGCAGTTGCGGCATGAACACCACCAGCACCCCGGCGAGGAACAGGCGGCCGAGTTGCTCGCCCGAGCTGCCTGGTGCGACCACGGACCTCATTGCTCGACCTCCACCGGCCGCGAGACGCCGCGCTGCTCGCTGAGGATCGACCAGCAGGCAATGAACAGGCCTGCGGCCATCGGGCCGAGCACGATGCCGGAGAGGCCTGCCATGGCAATGCCGCCCAGCGTCGAAACCAGGATGATCCAGTCGGGGATGCCGGTATCGCGCCCGACCAGGATCGGTCGCAGCAGGTTGTCGGCCATCCCGATGACCGCCACGCCCGAGACCACCACCACGATCCCCTGCCAGATCGCGCCGGTGGCGAGCAGGTAGATTGCGACCGGCGCCCACACCAGCGCCGGGCCGAGGGCAGGCAGCAGCGAGAACACCGCCATCAACACACCGAACAGGACAATCGAAGGCATGCCGACGATCCAGAAGGTGATCGCGCCCAAGGCACCCTGGACCAGCCCCACGACGACCGAGCCCTTGATCGTCGCGCGCACGATGCCGAGGAATTTTTCGACCAACCGGTCGGCGACCGGGCGTTCGAGCGGCAGTGCAGCGGTGACCTTCTCGCCCACCTGCGTGCCGTCGCGCAGCAGGAAGTAGGTGACGTAAAGGCCGACACCGAAGGCGAGTACGAAGCTGAACACCCCGCCGCCGACGGCGACCGCCTGCTGGGCGATCAGTCCGGCGCTCTCGGCGAGAAATTCCTGCGCGCGGGTCTGGAGAATGGCCAGGTCGGTCCAGCCCGAGGTGTCGAGCGACTGGCGGATATTGGCAGGAAGCGCGGCCAGAACTTGCTCGAACCAGGCGGCGACATCGATCTCTCCGCGCTGGAAGGCAATCACCAGGCTGGCCGCTTCGTTCACCACCATGCTGCCGATCCAGAAGGCCGGGACGAGTACCGCAACGAAGATCACCAGCAGGGCAAGCGCCGCGGCCCTGCTCGGATGGGTCGGCATCCGCCTCAGGATCCGCTGGTAGAGCGGCTGGAACATGATCGCCGCCAGCGTCGCCCACAGTAGCGGCGCAGCAAATGGCCAGACGATCCAGGCGAGGGCGAGCGTGACCAGCGCCAGCAGGAGCAGGAAACCGCCCTGCTCGATGTGACGCGTTTCCCTCCGCCCTTCCATCAACTCTCCTGCCGCTGCATTGGTCGCCGATCAGATATCGAGATTGGCGACGTTGAGCGCATTTTCCTGGATGAACTCGCGCCGCGGTTCGACCACATCGCCCATCAGGCGGGTGAAGATCTCGTCGGTAACGTCGGCATCCTCGACCTTGACCTGCAGCAGCGCGCGGTTCTCGGGATCGAGCGTGGTCTCCCACAACTGCTCGGCGTTCATCTCGCCAAGACCCTTGTAGCGCTGGATCGACAGGCCCTTGCGCCCTGCGGCGAGCACTGCGTCGAGCAATTCGGTCGGGCGCGAGATGGCATCGCCACCGACGGCGGCGGGCGCGTCGTCCTCTTCCGTGTCATCGGCAGGAACCGCCTCGGCATCGGCCGAGCTGATCTTAACCAATTGCGCGGGGCGGGCATAGGCTTCGGCCTGCTGGCCGGCGAGCCCGTGGAGCTTGTGCGCTTCGGTGCTGGAGAGGAAGCGGCCTTCGATATCGTGCACATCGGTCACCCCGCGCCAGACGCGCTCGAAACGGACGGTTCCGTCGTCGCGGATCGAGGCGGCCCAGGTCGCATCGTCGTCGCCCTGCTCCATCCGCTGCGCCGCGAATTGCAGCGCCTGCAGGCGAATATCGGGCGAGAGGCTGGGGTCGAGCGCGCCCGACAGCGCCATCTGCTCGATAATGGCAGGGTCGTATTTGCGCGGGATGAAGCCGAGCAGGCTGCGCAGGCGCAACGCATGGTCGACCAGCACGCGCAGGTCCTCGCCCGAACGCGCCCCGCCCGCGGCTTCGAGCACGCGGCCCTGTAGTCCGGCATCGACGAGGTAACGGTCGAGCGCGGCCTGGTCCTTGAGGTAGACCTCGCTGCGGCCCTTCGCGACCTTGTAGAGTGGCGGCTGCGCGATGAAGAGGTGCCCGGCCTTGATGATCTCGGGCATCTGGCGGTGGAAGAAAGTGAGCAGCAGCGTCCGGATATGCGCGCCATCCACGTCGGCGTCGGTCATGATCACGACCTTGTGATAGCGCAGCTTGTCGAGCGTGAATTCGTCGCGAATGCCGGTGCCCATCGCCTGGATCAGCGTGCCGACTTCCTTCGAGGAAATGATCCGGTCGAAGCGCGCGCGTTCGACATTGAGGATCTTGCCCTTCAGCGGCAAGATCGCCTGCGTCTTGCGGTCGCGGCCCTGCTTGGCCGAGCCGCCTGCGGAATCACCTTCGACCAGGAACAGTTCGGCCTTGGTCGCGTCACGCTCCTGGCAGTCGGCCAGCTTTCCGGGGAGCGAGGCGACGCTCATCGCGCCCTTGCGGCTCATTTCGCGGGCGCGGCGGGCGGCCTCACGCGCGGCGGCGGCGTCGATGATCTTCTGGATGATCTGCTTGGCATCGCCCGGGTTTTCCTCGAGCCACTCGGTCATCTTCTCGCCCATCAGGCTTTCGAGCGGCTGGCGCACTTCGGAGCTGACCAGCTTGTCCTTGGTCTGGCTGGAGAATTTCGGGTCGGGCAGCTTGACACTGACGATCGCGGTCAGCCCTTCGCGCATGTCCTCGCCCGATAGCGTGACCTTCTCCTTCTTCAGCAGGCCGGCAGAGGTCGCGTAATTGTTGAGCGTGCGGGTCAGCGCGGCGCGGAAGGCCGCCAAGTGCGTGCCGCCATCGCGCTGCGGGATGTTGTTGGTGAAGCAGAGGACGTTTTCGTAATAGCTGTCGTTCCACTCGAGCGCGACATCGATCCCGATCCCGTCCTTGTCGGCCGAAACCGCGATCGGCTCGGCCACCAGCGGTTGCTTGTTGCGGTCGAGATATTTGACGAAGGCAGCGATCCCGCCCTCGTAGAACAGGTCGTGCTCGAGCGGATCCTCGTGGCGCTTGTCGCGCAGCAGGATGCGCACGCCCGAATTGAGGAAGGCGAGTTCGCGATAGCGGTGCTCGAGCTTCTCGAAATCGAACTCGGTGACGTTCTTGAAAGTCTCGTGGCTGGCGCTGAAGGTCACGCGGGTGCCCTTTTTGAGACCGTTGTCGTCGCCATTGGACGCCACCGGCGGGGCATCGCCGACGATCTTGAGCGGGCCAACCGCGTCGCCGTGCTCGAAGCGCATCCAGTGCTCCTTGCCGTCGCGCCAGATGGTGAGCTCGAGCCATTCGCTGAGCGCGTTGACGACCGACACGCCCACGCCGTGCAGGCCGCCCGACACCTTGTAGGCATTGTCGTCGCTGGTGTTCTCGAACTTACCGCCCGCGTGCAGCTGGGTCATGATGACCTCAGCTGCCGACACGCCTTCTTCCTTGTGCATGTCGACCGGGATGCCGCGGCCGTTGTCTTCCACCGAAACGCTGCCGTCGGGGTTGAGTTCGATCAAAACGAGGTCGCAATGCCCGGCCAGCGCCTCGTCGATGGCGTTGTCCGACACCTCGAACACCATGTGGTGCAGGCCCGATCCGTCATCGGTGTCGCCGATATACATGCCGGGGCGCTTGCGCACCGCGTCTAGGCCCTTGAGAACCTTGATGGAATCGGAATCGTAGGCGTTCTTCTTGGGAGTTTCCGCGCCCTCGTTTTCAGGGGCGTTTTCCGGGTTGTTTTCGGTGTTCTCGTCCATGCCGATTATATAGGCATTTGGAGCAGGATTCCCAAGCTTACAGGCATTCTCTGGCGGCGTTTTCCACCGCGCACTGAGAATGCTCGCTTTAGTCGCCTGCGGGCGTCAATCGCCACAGATGACCGCTGACATCGCCTTCGCCGATATTGCCCTCTGTCAATAAGTAGAGCGTGCCGTCCGGAGCCTGGCGAACATCGCGAATCCGGCGCTTGAAATCGCTCAGCATGCGCTCTTCCTCGACCAGCAATCCAGTTGTTTGTCCGATGCGCAGGCGTACAAGCGAGCGACTTGCCAGCGCGCCGACCAGCAGCTTGCCATTCCAGGCGGAATTGGTGTCCGAACGGTAGATCGCGAGGCCGGATGGCGCAATCGACGGCGCCCAGAAGAAACGCGGCGACTCGATGCCCGGCGCTTGTTTGAGATTCGAGATCGCGCTGCCGTCATAGTCGATGCCGAAAAGGACGAGAGGCCAGCCGTAATTCCTCCCGGGCAGAATGCGGTTTATTTCGTCGCCGCCGCGCGGACCATGTTCGTGCGACCAGATCTCCCCCGTCGTGGTGTCGAGCGTCAGTCCCTGGATATTGCGGTGCCCGAGGGAATAGATTTCGGGGGCATAGCCGTCCCAGTTCACGAATGGATTATCTGGCGGGATCGATCCGTCCCGGCCAATACGGACGAGCTTGCCAAGATGGCTCTTCGGATCTTGGGCGGCGTCGCGATAGCTATAGCCATCCCCGACTCCCACCAGCAGCGTGTTATCAGGCAGCAGGATCATGCGCCCACCGGGATGCTGGGGTGTTTCGCGGCTCGCGTTTGACCGAAATATCGTGTGTCCATCTGCCAGTCTGGTGCCGTCGAGGCGCGCTCGCCAGACTGCTAGCCGGTTGGCGTTTTCCGTGCCCTCGACATAGGCGAGATAGAGCAAGCCATTCGTGGCAAAGTCGGGGTCCAGCACGACGTCGTGCAGCCCGCTTTCGGCCTCGCGCAAGAGATTGTCCGGCGCGCCTTCGACAGCTTGGGAAAGCCCGGTGGCAGGATCGACGATATGCAAACCGCCAAGCTTCTCGACCAGTAGGATGCGATCATCGGGGAGAAATGCCAGGGACCATGGCGAGTTGAATGCCGGTCCGACTTCTTCGACCATCAGTTCGGGAGCAGGCTGCGGGTCGACCCTGTCGATCGCAACATCGCGCAGACGTTGAGACTGGGTTTGCGCCGCAGAAGGCATCGAGAACGCGGCCAAAGCCAGCAAAGTGGCATGCGCAATACGAATCATGACTACCCCCCGATCTCGGTCGAGAGCCACCCTAGCAGGCCGGATTGCGCAAACCTGCGGCTTGTCGAGACCTCTGTCCGGTTCATCGAAAACGGCGGCTTGGCACCCCGATTTCGGCTTTGCGATAGCTCGGCCCATCAGCCTTTCTTCTGTTGCATATCGGTTGACCTTTGCGCGGGGGCGAACGAAAGCGCGAGCATGCTGTCAGTGCTCGACATTTTCCGGATCGGCGTGGGGCCTTCGAGCTC
Organism: Altererythrobacter sp. CAU 1644; assembly: GCF_029623755.1. Lineage (NCBI taxonomy): Bacteria > Pseudomonadati > Pseudomonadota > Alphaproteobacteria > Sphingomonadales > Erythrobacteraceae > Altererythrobacter > Altererythrobacter arenosus. Next base: position 991,922 of record NZ_CP121106.1, on the reverse strand, counting down.
GCATACGGTGGGGCCGATGCGGATCGCGGGCATGTTCCTGCAGGTGCTCGCCAAGCAGAAACGGCTTGAGCGCGTCGCGCGTGTCCATGTCGAGTTGCAGGGCTCGCTCGCCTTGACCGGCGTGGGCCACGGCACCGTGGATGCGACGATCCTGGGGCTGGCGGGATTCGCGCCCGAGACGACCGATCCCGACGAGGCCGCGCGCACGCTAGCGGCGATCCGCGAGTCCGGGCGGCTGGTGCTGGGCGAGGTGCGCGAAATCGCCTTCGAGCAGGCGCGCGACATCGACCTTGCCGGGCATATCATCCCGCAGCTCCACCCCAACGGCATGAAGATCTGCGCCTGGAACGAGGCGGGAGAGCGCATGCTTGAGCGGACCTATTATTCGACCGGTGGCGGCTTCGTTGCCTCGGCTGCCCAACTCAAGCGCAAGCCCAAGGACGACCGGATCAACACCGGGGTCGAGGTGCCGCATAATTTCGGATCGGCGGCCGAACTGCTGGAAGCCTGCAACGCCAACCAGCAGACGATCGCCGATCTCGTCCTCGCCAATGAAGACGCGATGCGTCCGCGGGAGGAGACGCTGGCCGGCCTCGACGCCATTGCCCAGGCGATGGACCAGTGCATCGAGCGCGGATTGCACCAGCGCGGCATCCTTCCGGGCGGGCTCAAGGTCCAGCGGCGCGCGCCCGACCTGTGGGACAAGCTTTCCGCCAATCCGCAATCGAACGAGCGCGAGCAATTGTTCGACTGGCTCAACTGTTTCGCCATGGCTGTGAACGAGGAAAACGCCGCGGGCGGGCGCGTGGTGACCGCGCCGACCAATGGTGCGGCGGGCATCATCCCCGCCGTGATCCGGTTCTACTGCGTCAATGCCGAAGAGGGGCCGTGCCGCGAAAGCCGCCGCACCTTCCTGCTCACCGCCGGCGCCATCGGCCTCCTGTACAAGCAGCGCGCCTCGATCTCGGGTGCCGAAATGGGGTGCCAGGGCGAGGTGGGCGTGGCCTGTTCGATGGCGGCTGGCGGCTTGGCGGCGCTGTGGGGCGGGACCCCCGAACAGGTCGCCAGCGCAGCCGAGATCGGCATGGAGCACAATCTCGGGCTGACCTGCGACCCGGTCGGCGGGCTGGTGCAGGTGCCGTGCATTGAGCGCAATGCGATCGGCGCGGTCAAGGCGGTCAACGCCGCACGACTCGCGCTGCACCGCTTCGGGGTGGAGAGCTGCGTCAGCCTCGACCAGGTTATCGAGACCATGCGCCAGACCGGGCTCGACATGTCATCGAAGTACAAGGAAACGAGCCAGGGCGGGCTCGCGGTCAACGTCATCGAGTGCTGAGAATGCCGTAGGCGGTTGGGGCGCTTGCCTTTCTGACCGTATATAGTTAGATAGCTAATCAAATACGGTGGAGGCGATTGGCGATGGCAGGAATTTCCCGCAGACGAGTTCTCGCCGCTGGGCTGGGCGGCGCGGCATTGGTGGCGACCGGCGGCGTCTGGCGTGTCACACGGACACCGCAGACAGCCTACATGCCGTGGGAGCTCGATCCGTCGCCGCCAGCCGATGTGCGGCTCGATGCCTTTCGGCACGCCATTCTCGCGCCCAACCCGCACAATCGCCAGCCCTGGGTAATCGAGCTCGTCGGCGCGGACGAAGCCATCGTCTCGTGCGATCTCGAACGGCGGCTGCCGGTAACCGACCCCTTCGATCGCCAGATCACGATCGGCTTCGGAACCTTCCTCGAGCTGGCAAGGATTGCTGCCGCCGAACGCGGGGTGGCGCTGGAGATCGAAGCCTTTCCCGAGGGCGAAGATGCTCGCTCGCTCGACGCGCGTCCGGTTGCTCGCCTGCGCTTCATCGCCGATCCCGCGGTTTCGCGCGATCCGCTGTTCGCGCAGATCACGCGGCGCCGGTCGAACAAGGAGGAGTATGACCTTTCGCGCAAGGTGAGCGCGCAAGATCTCGCCGCCGTGATCCGCGACGGAGGAACGGGCACCGTGGATCCGGCCCGGCTCGCAATGTTGCGCGAGCAGATCGTCGCCGGGATCGAGGCGGAGATCACCACGCGCCCCGCCTATATGGAAAGCGTCGAACTCATGCGCATCGGGCACGAGGAGATCGATGCCAATCCGGACGGGATCGATCTCGATGGACCGATTATCGAGGCCGGCAAGCTGTTCGGCCTGGTGGATCGCGCAACGCTCGCCGATATGGAGAGCGATGCCTACCGTCAGGGGCTGGAGATGACCCGCGCCACCTATGGTTCGATCCCGGCGCTCATATGGATCGCGACCCCGGGCAACTCCCGCGCCGACCAGCTTGAGGCAGGGCGGCAATATGTCCGCGCCAACCTTCACGCGACCGCAGCCGGCATGGCGATGCATCCAATGAGCCAGACTTTGCAGGAATTCGCCGAGGTCGCTCCGATGTTTGCGCGCGTCCACGAACTACTGGGCACTGCGGGCCACGAGCGGGTTCAGATGCTCGCGCGGATCGGCTACGGACCGGAGGTCGGCCCGTCACCCCGCTGGCCGGTGGAGACGCATATCGTATGAGTTCGCAAGACCCGCTCGCCTTTCGAGTGCTGAATGAAATCGGGATCATCGACCAACTCGCCGCGCACGCGATGACGCAGGTGCTGCCCCGCAGCATGACCATGGCACAATTCGGGATCCTCAATCACTTCGTGCGTTTGAAACAGGAATTCAGCACGCCTGCGAAGCTCGCCAGCGCATTCCAGGTCAGCCGACCGACCATGAGCAACACCCTCGCCCGGCTCGAGCGGGCGGGACTGGTATCGATCTCGCCCGATCCGGAGGACGGTCGCGGCAAGCGAGTAGCCATCACCGAAGCGGGGCGCGCCATGCGCGAGGAATGCGTCGCGCGACTTGCCCAGCCGCTAAGCGATATGCAGGCGCAGGTGCCGCAGGAACTGCTCGACGATCTGCTGCCGCGCTTGACGCGGCTGCGCGAAATACTCGACGAGATGCGCAACTGATTCGCGTTGCGAGGGAAGAATTTGCCGATGATCGAAACCTTGCAGGCCGAATTCGGATCGTTCTCTGCGGCCCTGTCCGATTGGGCGGCGTCTCAGCCGGGGAAGCCCGCGCTGCGCGACGAAGACGGCGAGATCACCTGGGCGGAACTGGATGACCGGATGGAGCGCATTGCCGCGCAACTGGTCGAAACCGGCTTGGAGCGTGGGCAATCGGTCGCGATCCTCGGGACGAGCTGCATTAACTATGCGCTGGTGTTCCTTGCCGCGGTCCGCGCCGGCGGGGTTGCGGCGCCGCTGACCACCAGTGCCAGTCGCGACCAGCTCGAAGGCATGGCGGGCGACAGCGGTGCGCGACACCTGTTCATTGACGCGGCCAAGCGCGCCGATCTGGGCGCGGAATTCATGCCCGGGCTTGATCACATCGCGCTGGAGGATCTCGACCGTTGGATGGCGCCGGAAGGAACCACCGCGCCGCCGTTCGATCCCCGGCCGGGCGATCCGTTCAACATCATCTATTCTTCCGGCACGACGGGGATTCCCAAGGGCATCGTCCATTCGCACCAGATGCGCTGGCGCCAGTTTGCGCCGACGGCAACGAGCTATCTCGCCGCGGGGCTGGAGGTACGCTCGCTCTCCTCCACCCCCCTCTATTCGAACACCACCATGGTGGCCTTCCTCGCCGCAATGTTGGCGGGCGGGACGCTGCGGATCATGGGCAAGTTCGATTGCGCACGCTGGCTGGCGCATGCGGAGAGCGACCGAACCACTGTCACCATGCTGGTCCCGGTGCAGTACCAGCGGCTGATGGAACACCCCGGTTTCGACGAGCATGACCTGTCGGCACTGGCGCTCAAATATTGCACCAGCGCGCCATTCTCCGCCTCGCTCAAGGGTGAGGTACTTCGCCGGATGCCGGGCGCGCTGATCGAGATCTATTCCATGACCGAAGGCGGCGTAGTGTGCCTGCTCGCGGCCCATGAGTTTCCGGACAAGCTGCACACGGTCGGTCGTCCCGCGCCGGGGAGCGAACTCAAGGTGCTCGATGACGAGGATCGCGAAGTACCTCCGGGCGTTGCCGGCAATCTGGTCGGCAGGTCACAGACCATGATGAGCGGCTACAAGAACCAGCCCGAGAAAACCCGCGAAGGCTACTGGACCGATCCTGCGACCGGTGAGGTGTGGCAGCGCATGGGCGATATCGGCCGCGTCGATGCCGAAGGTTTCGTCGAATTGGTCGGCCGCTCCAAGGACATGATCATCTCGGGCGGCTTCAACATCTTCCCGTCCGACCTCGAGGCCGAACTGGAGAAGGAGGAGGATGTGCTGGAGGCAGCGGTGGTGGGCATGCCCTCGCAGCGCTGGGGAGAGACGCCGGTTGGTTTCGTGACGCTGGGGGATGGCGCGCGCGACTGCGAGGCGATCTGCGCGGCAGTCAACTCCCGCCTCGGCAAGACCCAGCGTCTCGCCGGGCTCTATGCGATCGAGGAAATGCCGCGCAGCCATATCGGCAAGCTGCTCAAGAGCGAGCTGCGCGAGGAGGCCGCGCGGCGCGAATTCGCCGGTTAGACGAGCGTATGGCCCAACAGCATGGTGCTGAGCCCGGTAGCGATGATCAGCGCGGCAAAGCGGTTCGCGAAGTCAGTCATGGCTTATCTCCTTTCGTGGTTACGCACGAAAGTTCGCCAGATACTTTTCGAAAGTTACACGGCGATCGAGACTGGCCGCAAACGGCAGGAGTTGGCCTTTGCGATCGAGACGCAGCCGCCGGGGTTGGGGGGGAGGACTGGTGGCGGCCGCGTCTCTTTCGCTGCCTATGCGCCTTGCCGGGGGGATGACCTCAGACGAGAATATGTCCGAGGCTGAGACCGCTGAACGCGGTCGCGGCAAGAAAGGCCAGGACGTGAACTGCTACACGCATCTCACTTCTCCTGTACACGCCCGGCGAGGTGGGAGAGGAAACCTCGTCTTCAGGCGATGAGTGGGAGATAGTGTTCGACCCCATCCAACTCAAATGCGAAAAGATCAGCCGTTGTTGCAAGATTTGCAACCAATGACCGACCGAGTGAGGGCGTAATGCACTGACCTTGCTCGCAGAAATTGCATCTCGCACAGATAACGCTCACAATACGCAAAACAAAACGGGTGGCCGAGTCGCTTTCGGGTGGGGAGCACTAATTGGCCGATCGTCAGTACAAGGCATTCATCAGCTATTCGCATCGCGACAAGGCGATTGCGAGCTGGCTCCACCGCGCGCTCGAAACCTATCGTTTCCCTAAAGGCAAAAACGGCGCCGAGCCGCCCGAACGGCTGCATCCGATCTTCAAGGACCGCGAAGAATTGCCCGCCGCGGACAGCCTGGGGGAGGCGATCGACAAAGCGATCGAACACAGCGATGCGCTGATCGTGCTGTGTTCCCCGGATTCGGCGAACTCGCCCTGGATCGCCAAGGAGGTCGACGCCTACAAGCGCCTCAACGGCGACCGCAATGTCTTCCCGGTGATCGTCGCCGGCGAACCGCCCGCCAACTTCCCCGCGCCACTGCTGGTCCATTACGAGAATGGCGAACCGACCGATCGCGAGGCCGAGCCGATTGCCGCCGACCTCAGGCCCGAGGCTGATGGCAAGAAACTCGCCAAGCTCAAGCTGGTAGCCGGGCTCGCCGGGGTCGATCTCGACACGCTGGTGCAGCGCGACGCCGCGCGGCGGCAGCGCCGCATGGCGGCGGTCGCGGCGGCCTCGCTGGTAGGCATGGTCGGGACCTCGGGGCTGGCGCTCTACGCGATCGACCAGCGCAACGAGGCACGCGAGCAGCGAGCCGAAGCCGACGGACTGATCGAATACATGCTGACCGACCTGCGCGAGCAGCTCGAGCCGGTCGGGCGGCTCGAGGTGCTCGACGGGGTCGGCAAGCGCGCGATGGCCTATTATACGCGGCAGAAGCTCGAGGATTTGTCGGCCACCGAATTGGGACGGCGGGTGCGTGCCGTGCAACTCGTGGCAGAAGTGCAGAACCTACGCGGCAACAACCAGGAGGCACTGCCCGCCTTCGAACAGGCAGCGCGCACCACCGCGGAACTGCTGGCGCGCCGGCCTGACGACCCCGTACGCATGTACAACCACGGGCAGAGCCTGTTCTGGGTTGGCTATATTGCCTGGCAGCACGGCAAGATGGGTGAAGCACGCGAGGCGATGGAGGCCTATGCCGACATCTCGACGCGGCTCGCGGCGATGGATCGCTCCAACCTCGAGTGGCAAATGGAGGAGTCCTATTCGCTGAGCAACCTCGGCACGATGGATTTCGAGGAAGGCAAGCTGAGCAGCGCGCTTGATTATTTCGAGCGAAGCTTGGTCGCGGTCGACAAGGTTTCACAAGCTGAAGGTCGCCCTGTTTCGCGCCAGGTCGAACTGGGCGAAAGTCATTCGTGGGTTTCGACCACACTCCTCAACCTGGGACGGATCAAGGAGTCGTCCGAAGTGCGACGCGCCGAGCTCGCAATCTACGCTCCCCTGGAGCAAGCCGATCCGGCAAACAGTAATATTGCCTTCGCGCAGGTCTCAGCGAAAGCAGCGATGGGGTTCCTGCTGATGCAAAGCGGCAAGAACGCCGAAGCAAGGCAGTTCCTCGACGATGCCATTGCTGGCGGCGAAAAGCTGATCGCAGCCGATCCCGCCAATACATTCCCGCGCGAATTGATCCGACCTGCCCTTCGCGAGCGCGCCTTGCTGGCCTGGAATGAAAGAGATGCGGCGCTCTCCGCTCGCCTCTATGACCGACTGGAACAGATGCTCAGGGAATTGCAGCGCAAGGACCCCGACAACTACGAATGGAATATCGAGAACTCGGCGCAGGTCGATATCTACCGAGTATTGAGCGATCCCATGTCCGGCCCGCCTGATGGCCTCATACGGATGGCGTCACAATGGCGCGCGCGGCTGAACCCGAATGACCTCGACAGCCGTTGGATGCTCGTCGCGCTCGACCTGATCGATGGGCTTGCTCACGAACGCTCGGGCAAGCATTCCGAGGCCCGCGAGGCATTCCGTCGGGCGCTAGGTCAGCCGCAAGCCAAGGGCGAACGTGTCAGCATCGAGGGAATTGCCCTGCGCGCGGTTGCAGCCGAGCGGATCGGGGAACGCGAGCAAGCGCGGACCCTTCGTCAGCGCTTGAAGGAACTGGGTGTCGATCCACCGATCGATGACGCCATCACGAGGAGATCGAGAAACTAGCAGCTCGAGGAATTCCGGCCCTGTCGGATCGCGTAGCAATGGCATCGGATAGTCCGGGCCAGACAGGAGAGAAGCAATGACGACAGCAACGACCACAGGAGTGGGCGCGGTCACGATCAAGATCGATGACCAGAAGAAGAAGACCTATGTCCCAGACGAGGTGACGCCGGATTCAAACAACAACATCGTGATGACCCTGGAATCCGAAGGCAGCAAGCAGTGGGTGTTCAAGGATCCGCCGATCACGATCAACAATCCCGCCGACTTCAGCTGGTCTCCCGCAGATGGCGGGGGCACAGTTCTAACCGTCACCGACACCAACGCCGACAAGTCGCGCGTTCCGCAGCACAACTACACCGTACACGTGAAGAACAATGCGGGCGAAGAAATGGATATCGATCCGAAGATTGTGGACCGTTAGGCCCAGTCATCGCGGATCGAGTTTCAATGCCCTGTTGATTGGCGATCTCCTGGGTAGAGACATGAACGCCATCTAGGAGAGGACTTCTCATGCCTGAAGGACAAGTACTGATCGAGATCGACTTCAACAACAAGGTCACCGCGACACCTGAGGACGTGACGCCTGATGCCAGCAACAATATTGAATTCACGCTGGTTGACGACAGCAACGGCTACGGCTGGGTGTTCGATGAGCGAAACCCGATCACGATCGTCAATCCGGCTGACTTTACCGTCACCCGGGTCGCGAACGGGTTGTTGAGGGTCTACGACAATGAGAACGACAGCAGCGACAGATCCAAGCCTCCGAAGACGCACAAGTACACTCTGAACTTCTCAAGCACGACAAGACAGGCGCGGCTTAGCTTCGATCCGAAGATTATCGATCGGTAATCGAGCAATCAGGGAAACTTGATCGGCCCGGGCGAGCGCATTCGCCCGGGCCAAACTTCCGCTCCTCGCTAGACAGTCTCATGCCCTGACACTAACGCGCGCGCATGGACGACGCGCACCTTCCCGATTCCATCCTCATCGTCGATTTCGGCAGCCAGGTTACCCAGCTCATCGCACGCCGCGTGCGCGAGGCCGGGGTCTATTGCGAGATCGCACCCTTTTCCCTGGCTGAAGCGGCGTTCCATCGCCTCAAGCCCAAGGGGATCATCCTCTCCGGCTCGCCCGCCAGCGTGCCCGACGAAGGTAGCCCGCGGGCACCCGACATGCTGTTCGAGGCCGGCCTGCCGATCCTCGGCATCTGCTATGGCCAGCAGGTGATGAGCCACCAGCTGGGCGGCGAGGTCCGCCCGGGTCACGAAACCGGCGAAGGTGGAGAATTCGGCCGCGCCTATCTCACCGTGACGAGGGATTGCGCGCTGTTCGACGGCCTCTGGAAAGAGGGCGAGCGCCACCAGGTCTGGATGAGCCATGGCGACAAGGTCACCCAGTTCGCGCCCGGCTTCGAGATCGTCGCCATTTCCGATGGAGCTCCCTTCGCGGTGATCGCGGACGAGGGCCGCAAGTTCTACGGCACGCAGTTCCACCCGGAGGTGGTCCACACGCCCGACGGCGGCAAGCTGATCGCCAATTTCGTGCGCCATGTCTGCGGCCTCGCCGGCGACTGGACCATGGCCGCTTATCGCGAAACGAAAGTGCGCGAAATCCGCGAGCAGGTGGGTGACGGAAAGGTCATCTGCGGGTTGTCGGGCGGGGTCGACAGCTCGGTCGCGGCGATCCTCATCCACGAGGCGATCGGCGAGCAGCTGACATGCGTCTTCGTCGACCACGGCCTGCTGCGGCTGAATGAACGCGAGCAGGTCGAGACCATGTTCCGCGACCATTACAACATCCCTCTGGTTGTCGTGGACGCCGAAGAGATGTTCATGAGCGGCCTCGAAGGCGTCACCGACCCCGAGGCGAAGCGCAAGTTCATCGGCAAGACCTTCATCGACGTGTTCGAGGAAGAGGCGCGCAAGATCGGCGGTGCGGACTTCCTCGCGCAGGGTACGCTCTATCCAGACGTGATCGAAAGCGTCAGTTTCACCGGCGGGCCGTCCGTCACGATCAAGAGCCACCACAATGTCGGCGGCCTGCCCGAGCGCATGAACATGCAGCTGGTCGAGCCCTTGCGCGAATTGTTCAAGGACGAGGTGCGCGAACTGGGCCGCGAGCTGGGCCTGCCCGACATGTTCGTCGGCCGCCACCCTTTCCCCGGACCCGGCCTTGCGATCCGCATTCCGGGCGAGGTGACCAAGGAGCGCTGCGACATATTGCGCAAGGCCGATGCGATCTATCTCGACGAGATCCGCAAGGCGGGTCTCTACGACGCGATCTGGCAGGCCTTTGCCGTGCTGCTTCCGGTGAAGACCGTCGGCGTCATGGGCGACTATCGCACTTATGACAGTGTCTGCGGCTTGCGCGCGGTGACGAGCACCGACGGCATGACGGCGGATGTCTATCCATTCGACGCGGGCTTCCTGACCGGCGTCGCCACCCGCATCGTCAACGAGGTGCAGGGCATCAACCGCGTGGTTTATGACTACACGTCAAAGCCGCCCGGGACGATCGAATGGGAATGAATAGGTAGGCACAGACCTTCGCTGAGGCCCCTGCTTGCGGTACTTCCGGGAACGACCGGGAGAATCGCCGTGCAATCCAAAGCCCTGAAATCTCTGCCCTTCGCCATGCTCGCCCTGCTGCTAGCATCGTGCGCGACCACGAACAGCCCGCGGCTGGTCGAGGACTGTGCGGCAGCGGACAAGATCGGCCTGTTCGATCCCTCCCGCGACTTGCTCATCGCCAATTACGACTCCAAGCCCGATGTCGACGACCTGCAGGCAGTCGCCGGGCTCGGCTCGGTGCTCAAGCATCCGGCCTATTCCTGCGTCGATTTCATCGCCACGCATGGCGCCTATGGCATGCAGACCGGCAAGTTCCTGCCCGCGGCCGAACTCTTCACCCTGGCCTTCGGCGACCGCTGGCTCGATGCCCACGCCGATCGCGAAGCGACGGTGGCGCAACTGGCGCACCGGATGGGCGAGACGATTTCGGCTGGCGGCAAGGTATGGGTGGCCGAGGCCGGCCAGTCGGACGTCACCGCCGCCGCGGTCGAACGGTTGCCCAAGGATATGTGGACCAGGGTCCATGTCGTGCAGCACAGCTATTGGAACGAGAGCATGACAGCCAAGGAGGCGATGCAGACCGTCGTCTACAACACGCGCTATCACCGGATCCAGGACGGCAACTTCCCCGACAATGGCTCGCCCGCCTTCAACACGAAGGATGGATCGCACTGGCCTGTGCTCCTGGCCGATCCTGAAGTCGGCCCGATCTGGGCCGAGGCCAAGCGGCTGTCGGACCTGCACAATCCCGTAGCCGAGTACGTCAACCCGGCCGTCTCCGCCGGAGGAATGGATTTCTCGGATACGGTCGAGATCGCCTATATCTTCGGCTTCGACGACATGGAGGGAGTGGGCGATTTCGTCGCGCGCTTCGCCGCAAACCAGCGATAGAGTGCAGTTGGCGAGGTCTTCAGACCGAGAAGCTGACCCCCGTCAGTTCTTCCGATTTCGACCATAGCCCCTCGGCCAGCGCCCCGTCGCGGACGTGCGGATGGACCCCTCCGAATGGGACGTCTTCGGCTGCGGGGGCTGCGATATTGCAGTTCTCGCAATAAACGCCGCCCATCCCCTCGAGCAGCGGTGAGACCGCGCACCAGACGGTGGTCGAGGCGCCTTCCTCCGTCGACTTAAAGGCCTGGTTGACGTTGCCCTCCTCGTCGTACCAGCCCATCGCGCGCTGTTCGTCCATCGTCAGGTGACGTTGCAGCGGGGTGGCGATACCGCCTGGATGGACGGCGAAGGCGCGCACGCCATGCGGCTCGCCAAGCTTGTCGAGCTGGAGCGCGAACAGCGCGTTGGCGCTCTTGGCCTGGCCGTAGGCGGGCCATTTCTCATACTCGCGCCGTTCCCAATTGGGGTCGTCGAGATCGAGGCCGTTGAGGCGGTGCCCGATCGAGGACAGCGCGACCACGCGCGCTCCGCCGCCTGCCTTGAGCAGCGGCCACAGCCGTGCAGTCAGCTGGAAGTGGCCGAGGTGGTTGGCGGCAAACTGCGCCTCGTATCCGCGCGCATCGCGCATCAGCGGCGAGGCCATGATCGCAGCGTTGTTGATGAGGATATCGATCGTCTCGTGCTCTGCCGCGACGCTTTCCGCAAAGGCGTCGATCGAAGCCGGGTCGAGCAGGTCGAGCGGCAGGATCGCGATATCGCCCGCCATCCCGTCCAGCACCTCATGCGCCTGCTCGGGCCGCCGCGCGCCGACGATCACATTGGCTCCGGCCCCGGCGAGCGCGCGCACGGTCTCGGTGCCGATCCCCGAATAACCGCCGGTCACGACCACGGTCTTGCCGGACAGGTCAATGCCATCGACCACCTCCTTGGCGGTGGAACGGTAGCCGAAAGGCGAGTCGAGTGGGGTCTGTGCGCTGGTCATGTGCCAAGCTTAGCAGCACTTGTAGCTTTGGCGAATGACGCGCATGAGTGTCGCCGTATCGTCACGTCAACGCATGGAGGTTGCCCCAATGAATCCGGTCATCAGAACCACGGCAGCAGCGAGCCTGTTCACCATGGCGGCCTGTTCGCAGCCAGCGCCGGCCCCGCTTGTAGAGGGTGACTGGAGCCTCGACAATTCCGCGAGCAGCCTCTCCTTCGTGTCGGTCAAGGCGGGCGATATCGGCGAGGTGCACGGCTTCAAACAGATGGAAGGCGCGGTCTCGCGCGACGGCAAGGCCAAGGTCACCATCGACCTCGCTTCGGTCGATACGGGGATCGAGATCCGTGACGGGCGCATGCGCGAGTTCCTGTTCGATACCGGCGCCTATCCCGAGGCCACGATCAGCGCCCAGGTCGATCCGGCGGCGTTCTCCACGATGGCGGTGGGCGCAAGCACGATCCAGCCGATCACGGCAACGATCGATCTGCGCGGTGCGACCAGCGAGGTCGAGACCGAGGTCAATGTCTTGCGGGCCGGGGAGGACCGGGTGGTCGTCTCCAGCGCGCGTCCGATTATCCTCGATGCCGACGCGTTGGGCCTGTCGGAGGGCGTCGGCAAGCTCCAGGAACTGGCCGGACTGCCTGCGATCAGCGCGGCGGTGCCGGTGACCTTTTCGCTCACCTTCGAGCGATAGCGGCCGGCGCGTCAGGCGGCCTTTTTCACCCGCCGTTCGATCCGCTCCACGGCCTTGCGCAGCGTTTCCGCCGCGCCGCTGTCGAGCCGGTGTTCGAACAGGGTGAGGTGCTGCAGCAGGGTCTTCCTCACCGCGCCTTCGGGTTCGCCGCGCTCGCTGAAATGCTCCAGCCCGTAACGCAGGACGATCGTCGCATTGGCGGCCAGGTCGCCCAGGCGATCTGTCGGCCAGTCGAGCAGGTTGCAGTCCACCATCGCGCGCAGGTATTGCTCGATGCTGTCCTGCGAACGTTGCAACCAGCCCGGCACATTCGCTGCCATCACTTCGACATGTTCGTCATGGTGCGGGCTGTCGCGATAGAGGAAGCGGTACTCGCGCTGTTCGTCCATCAGCGCTTCCAGCCAGGTGGCATAGGACTGGGCCGGTTCGTCCGGGTCGAGCGGCATCGCCATGCGCCGCTCGATATGTTCGCCGATCTCTTCGGTGATCGCTGCGAGAAGGTCGCGCTTGGTCTTGAAGTGGTACCACAGATTGCCCTCGGCAATGCCGCAGGCCTTGGCCAACGCGGCGGTGGTCACCGCGCTGTAGCCCAGTTCGTTGAACAGGTTCCGCGCTGTCGCAATGATCCGGTCGCGGGTCTTCATCAGTAGCGCGACAGTTCCACCGGCAGTTTCTTGAACCCGTGGACGAAGCAGGCGGGGACGCGTTCGGGCTCGCCCACCACATTGACGCGCAGCCGCCGTTTCGCCAGCTCCTCGAGCAGGGTGATCAGTTGCAGTTCGGCGACGCGCGCACCGACGCAGCGGTGAATGCCGTAGCCGAAGGCGAGGTGGCGGCGGGCGTTCTCGCGGTCGACCTGGATCGAGTCCGGATCGTCGAACACCTCCTCGTCGCGATTGGCCGAAATGTACCACAGCGCGACCCGGTCGCCCTTCTTCATTTGCGGGCCGAACATGTCGGTATCTTCCATCACCATGCGCCGCATGTGCGACAGCGGGGTCTGCCAGCGAATGATCTCCTGCACCGCATTGGGGATCAGCTCGGGATTGGCTTCCAGCTTGGCGCGTTCCTCGGGGAACTGGCTCAGCCCAAAGGCATAGCCCGACATGGTGTTGCGCGTGGTATCGTTGCCGCCGACGATCAGGAGGATGAGATTGCCGATGAACTCTTCCTCGCTCATGTGGTTCATTGCGTCCGACTGGATCATCACGCTGACCAGGTCCTTGCCCGGATTGGCGATCCTCTGCTGCCAGAGCGCAGCGAAGGCCATGCCCATTTCCTGCAACTTGTCATTGCGCGTGGACATCATTCCGGGCGTCCGGAACATCTCGATGTCGCCGCCATAATCGGACCATTCGGTCAGCTTGTGTCGCTCTTCCCACGGATAATCGAATAGCTTGGCAAGCTGGCCGGTGGTAAGCTCGATCGAGACCTTCTCGACCCAGTCGAACGTCTCGCCGACCGAGAGCGAGTCGAGCACCTCGCCGGTGCGCTGGCGGCATTCCTCCTTCATCGCGGCGACCTCGCTCGGGCCGAAGCTGGGCGCGACCGTGCGGCGCTGCGCCGTATGCTCGGGCGGGTCCATGGCGATGAACATCGGCTGGCGAATTTCGTCGGGCAGCAGGACATCCGATTCCGCCGCCAGCGTGATCCCGCCATAGCGCCAATCGGACGAGAACAGCTTGGGCAGCGCCTCGATCTGGAGGATCTGCTTGTGGGTGGAGACCGACCAGAAGGCACCGAATTTCGATTCTGGCACCCATTGGATCGGCGCGTGCTGGCGCAACTGCCGGAACGGCTCCTGCCAACGGTCCTCGGCATAAAGCTCTGCACGTGTGACATCGATCGGATCGATCTCCGATTCCTTCACGCGATCGACTGCGGCGGTTGCCATAACGAATCCTCCCTTCCCAGAATTAGGGTAATTACCCTAAAGCCGTGCAACGGGCAAGAGGCATCGCCGGGTCAGTAGCGCGACAGCTCGACCGGCATGCTCTTGTAGCCATGGACGAAGCAGGCATGGACGCGGGTTGGCTCCTCGAGCACGTTCACCCGCAGGCGGCGCTTGGCCATTTCCTCCAGCAGCACCACCAGCTGCAGTTCGGCCACGCGCGCGCCGACGCAGCGATGGACGCCGTAGCCGAACGAGAGGTGGCGGCGGGCGTTGGGGCGGTCGAGCTGGATCGCCTCGCCATCGTCGAACACGTCCTCGTCGCGATTGGCCGAAAGATACCACATGGCAATCTTGTCGCCGCGGCGCATCTCGGGGCCGAACATGTCGGTATCCTCGGCCACCGTTCGCCGCATGTGCGCGAGTGGCGTCTGCCAGCGAATGATTTCCTGCACCGCGTTGGGGATCAGCTCGGGATTGGTTTCGAGCTTGCGGCGCTGTTCAGGGTACTGCTCCAGCCCATAGGCGAAACCCGACATGGTGTTGCGGGTCGTGTCGTTGCCGCCGACGATCAGCAGGATGATGTTTCCGGCGAACTCGTCATCGTCCATGTGATCCATCGCATCGGACTGGATCATCACGCTGATCAAATCCTTGCCCGGGTTCACGACCCGTTGCTTCCACAGGTCGGCGAAGGCCGCGCCCATTTCCGCCAGGGCGGAATTGCGGACGGCGAGCCCATCAGAAGTACGCTGAAGCTCGATGTCGGCCCCGAGGTCCGACCAGCGCGTGAGCTTCGCACGCTCCTCCCAGGGAAAATCGAACAGCTTGGCGAGCATGCCGGTGGTGAGCTCGATCGAGACCTTCTCGACCCAATCGAACGCTTCCCCGATAGGCAGCGCGTCGAGCACGGCGGCGGTGCGCTCACGCACTTCCGCCGCCATTTCGGCCACCTCGCTCGGCCCGAAGCTCGGCGCCACCGTGCGGCGGCGCAAGGTGTGGTCGGGCGGATCGAGCGCAATAAAGGCCGGCCGGCGGACCTCGCCCTCGAGGTGCCTGAAGGCATCGAGCGCAATGTTGATCCCGCCATATTCGAAGCTGGAGGAAAACAGCTTGGGCAGAGCCTCCATGTGGACGATCGGCTTGTAGGTGGAGACCGACCAGTGCGGACCGAAATGCGATTCGGGCACCCACTGGATCGGAGCATGCTGGCGCAACTGCCGGAACGGCTCTTGCCAGCGATCGCCCGAATAGAGCGCCGGGTCGGTCATATCGATCGGATCGATCTCGGACGGCTTGACCTTCACCGCTTCTGCCTGGACCATGGTTGCGTTTCTCCGTTCGAGTTGGTGCGTCAGGCGACGCGGATGTTGCGGAAGCGTGCGTGCGCAGACTGGCGCTGGAACACGCTGTTGGCGATCAGCCACACGCGCACCACGCGCGCGGGCACAGGCTCGCCCAGAGCTTCGCGATAGTCGGCGGCGATCAGTCGCTTCTCATTGTGCCACTGCCCGAGTCCGGTGGGGCCGCTGCGCAGCACCCAATGCGTCTCCCAGTCACACCACCAGTCGAGCGGGCAACGAAATATGTGTCCCTCGTCCAGCCCTGCGCTCCACATGTAGGTCAGGTCGCGACCGTTCTCGAACTCGACCGCGATGCTGAGATAATCGTGGGTGAAGGCGAGATCCTCGGGCAGCGCCGAGGGCAGGCTCTCGACCAGCCAGTCCCATTCGAGCAGGGTGTTGCCGGTCAGCGGGATGTCGACATCGCGCTGGAGGATTCCGACCGAGGCATCGAGCGAGACCTCGACGTCGTCGCGTTCGCCGGTGAAGACCTGCGCCTCGCCGATCCGCCACAGATAGTTCCAGTCGGCAGGAACGCCGGTTCCGTCGCACTGCGCTTCTGTGCGCGCGGTGCGAACGCTGAAACCGGGCCGCATCGCCGGGCGCTTGCCGGGAAGGAGCGTGCCATTCCGGTCGGCAAATTCCGACAGCCCCTTGCTGAGGATTTCGACCTCTCCGTTGGTCCAGGCTTCAAACACCCAGTCGGCAGCGGCAATCCGGCGGACCGGGCCGACGCCACCGATCCTGACGAACAAGGCTGCTTGCGGCTCGAAAACCAGCCCCAGCCCCTTCGCCAGCCAGCCATGGCCGCGCGCAGAGATCTGGAACCGGTCGCCCCTTGCCACGGACAGGCCGCAGGGGGTCCAGTCGGATTCCGATCCATCGATCAGCAGCGGGCCTGCCGGATCGGGAGCAGGCAGGCCAGCCGCCAGTTGCGGCAGGCGCGCCCGCTGTTGCTGCACGAACCGGAGGAAGGTGCCGGCGCGTCGCAGGATCGATCGCTTGGTTTCCGGCATGGTCGCGTCTTCCCTCCCTCGAATCCGCGACCTGATGGGAGTGTGCCTGCAAACCCGCCCCAGGAAAAGGGCGCATTGGTATTGCACGGCAGTACTCCCGCGCATTACCCGCAGCAGCATGCAACTGCCCCTAGACCCCGATCAGCGCACCGATATCCTGCGCAGGATGCAGGCGTCGCTGATCGAACGCTTCGGGCGTATCGTACGCCCGCCCGCCAAGCGGCGCGCGCCAGAGTGGGTGCTGGTTCACGGAGTGATCGGTGCGCGCGCCAAGACGCGCGTATCGAACGAGAGCACCGACGGCCTGCTCGCCGAGTTCGGAAGCTGGGAGGCGGTCGCGGCTCAACCGGTCGATCTGCTAGAGGCGCGCCTCCAGCGGCAGACCTTCCCCGGGCAATCTGCCCATCGGCTCAAGGACTGCCTGCAGGCGATCATCGCGAAACGCGGGGCCGTGGACCTCTCGCATCTCGCCGCGATGGAGACGCCTGAGGCAATGCAATGGCTCGAACAATTGCCGGGCGTTGCCCGCAAGATCAGCGCCGGGGTGATGAATGCATCGCTGTTCGATCGCCGGGCGATGGTGATCGATGGCCATCACCGCCGGATCATGCAGCGCATGGGGATCGTGCCTGCCAAAGCCGATACCGCGCGCACCTATGATGCGCTGATGCCAATCGTGCCGGGGGAATGGAACGCTGCCGACATGGACGAGCACCACCTGCTGCTCAAGAAGCTGGGCCAGACACATTGCCGTCCACGCGCCCCGGATTGTGGCGGCTGCCCGGTGCGGCAGGACTGCGCGACGGGCAGGGGCGGCTAGGGCGATTCTTCGAGCAGGGCCCGCGCATGCTCGGCCCAGCTGTCGACGAAATGGTCCGGATCGAGGCTTTCGATCGTGATCCCTTCGCGGATCTTGGTCGCCAAGAAGAGGATCGGGCCGAACGCGAGCATGGTCAGATTGGCCAGTTCGCTCTGCTCGAGCTGGGCTGCACGCGGCTTGGTGGCGACCCAGTCGCAGAGCATTGCAAAAAGCCGCTCGTTCGCCGCGATCTCGCCCTCCCTCAGTTCGGGTATCTTGCGCAGTTCCTCGATCAGGCGGTGGCGTTCGCGCTGGCGATGCGCAGCCTCGAGATACAATCGGGCATAGAGCACCAGCTCGCTGCGCAGATCGGGCAGCGGCAGGAAGCGCGTCGGATCGAAATCCTCGTCGCGCTCGACAATGCGTTCCCGGGCCACCGCGATGGCCAGGGCCTGCTTGCTCTCGAAATGGCGGTAGAACCCCCCGGTGCGCGGCGCGAGACCTGCCTGCCTCTCGAGCGCCGCGATGCTGGTTGCCGCAAAGCCCCTTGAAGCGAACAGCTCTTCAGCAGCATCGATCAGGCGTTCGCGGGTGGGATTCATCGGATGCATCGAGCGTTTGACAATAACAGTGTTATTGCCTGTAATACGATCGTTATGCAAGTCGATTCGACCCGTGATCCCGTCGACGCAAGACGCGAACAGGCCTGGCGGGAGATCCTGTCCGTCATCGCGGTGGGGGTGTTGCTCTTGCTCGCGGAGATCGCCCTTCGTAAGACTTCCCTGGTCGCATTGCCGCCCGAATTCCGCTCGCTTCCTGCATTGCTGAGCTGCGCGACCTACGCGCTGTGGCTTGCCGCGAAACGCGGGGACGCCGCCGACGCGCTGGGCCTGCGAAAACCGAAGCGCTGGGGGAGAATGATCGGTGCCGCGCTGGCGATCCTCGTGACATTCATTCTGGCCCAGAATGCCCTTGCGCTTCTTGGAGCGCGGATGGGCATTCCGGCGCCCGATTTCACCGGCTACAGTTATCTCCAGGGCAATTGGGCGCTCGCGCTCGCCACCTGGCTCCTGCTGATCGTCACCGCCGCCTTGCCCGAGGAGCTGCTCTATCGCGGGTTCCTGCTCGGCCGCTTGACCGAGGCTCTGGGACATGGGCGGTGGGCGGTCGTCCTCGCGGTGTTCGGCCAGGCGATCATTTTCGGGCTGACCCATTTCCAATGGGGCGTGGGCGGCACCATCATGACGACGGCAATGGGCGTGGTCTGGGGCGCGGGCTATGTCCTCGCCGGACGAAATTTGTGGGCCGTGATCATCGCGCACAGCCTCGCCCACCTGCTCCTTGTCATGCAATTGGCGGCGACTCCCGCCTCCTAGCAAGACCTCCTGGCAAGCTCTCAAACGGCGCAGCCTTCCGTTGCGTCACGGTTGCGCGCGCGCCCGATTTCCGACAGCCCTAGGGGGAATCGCGGCGAATCGCCCGCCATCGGTGGCGACAAGGGGGAGAATGGCGATGCAGATGGAAAACGCGAAGCAACCGACACCTGAACAGTTCGCATCCTTCTTCGGTGAGGAGGAAAGCGGCGCCTTCACCATGATCAACCTCCTCAAATTTCGCGAGAAAGCGCAATACGACGACGGCAGCGATGCCGAGCTGTCCGGGCGCGAGGCCTATCTGCGCTATGGCATGGCAGTTCAGGCCTGCCTCGCAGCGGTCGGGGCGCGCTCGATCTATTCCGGCGCCGTCACCGGGTTGATGATCGGCGAGGTTGACGAGCTGTGGGACATGGTCGCGCTGGCCGAATATCCCTCGCTCGCCGCCTTCCAGCAGATGATCGCCCTGCCCGAATACCAGGCCGCCCATCGCCATCGCGAAGCGGGACTCGCCGGTCAGCTCAACATCAAGACGCGGTCGCTCGCAGGATAACAGGAGAACCCACATGAAAACCGCCATCACCGAAATGTTCGGTATCGAGCATCCCATCATCCAGGGCGGAATGCACTTCGTCGGCTTTGCGGAAATGGCTGCAGCGGTCTCCAATGCGGGCGGGCTGGGCATCATCACCGGGCTGACGCAGGGGACGCCCGAGAAGCTCGCCAACGAGATCGCGCGGTGCCGCGACATGACCGACAAGCCGTTCGGCGTGAACCTCACCTTCCTGCCAACGGTCAACGCGCCCGATTATCCGGGGCTGGTCAAGGCGATCATCGATGGCGGGGTCAAGGCGGTCGAGACCGCGGGCAACAACCCGCAGCAGGTGCTGCCCTATTTCAAGGATGCCGGGATCAAGGTGATCCACAAATGCACCAGCGTGCGCCATGCGCTCAAGGCGCAATCGATCGGCTGCGACGCGGTCAGCGTCGACGGGTTCGAATGCGGCGGCCACCCGGGCGAGGATGACGTGCCCAACTTCATCCTGCTGCCGCGCGCCGCGGACGAGCTCGAAATCCCCTTCGTCTCCTCGGGTGGTATGGCCGACGGGCGCAGCCTCGTGGCGAGCCTCGCAATGGGCGCGGAGGGCATGAACATGGGCACGCGCTTCATCGCCACCAAGGAAGCGCCGGTGCACGAGAACGTGAAGAGGGCGATCGTCGCTGCTTCCGAACTCGACACCCGCCTCGTCATGCGTCCGCTGCGCAATACCGAGCGGGTGATGACCAATGATGCGGTCGAGGAACTGCTGCGGATCGAAAAGGAGAAAGGCGCCGACCTCAAGTTCGAGGATATCATCGAACAGGTCGCCGGCGTCTATCCGCGGATCATGATGGAAGGCGATATGGATGCCGGTGCCTGGTCCTGCGGCATGGTGGCAGGCCTCATCAACGACATCCCGACCTGCAAGGAACTGATCGACCGGATCATGGGCGAAGCCGAGGCGATCCTTTCCCGGATGAACCGGATGCAGGCCGGCTGACGATCTTCCATCAACATAGGTAACAGCACTGATTGTCCGGCGCTCCCTGCTGGCTAGCTTGACCTCACCGGCGTCTTGGACGGGGCCGGTTCAAACTTCTGGATCAAGTCAGGACGCCGCGCCTTCACGGCCCGGCCAAGGAGGGATGTGTATGTTCGTTCAGTGGATGGACGGGGGTTCGGCCTGCGCGTCGCAGGATGTCGAACAGCCGTTGATTCTGAAACGGCGCTCGGAGAATGGGATCGAAGTGACGGATGCCGACGCAATCGATCCGCTGTCGGAAGATGTCTTGCGCCGCTATCGCAGCTATGCCGCAGAGCTCGCCGTGATCGCTGCTACCAGCTGAAGCCTTCGTCGATCGCGCGCTGTTCCTCGGGCGTTGTCTCGCGCCCCAGCAACTCGTTGCGGTGGGGAAAGCGCCCGAAGCGCGCGATCATCTCGTGATGTTTGCGCGCGAAGGACAGATTGCCGGGCAGGTGTTCGGCAAAATAGGCGAGGCTGGCCTCCTGGTCGGCCAGCTCCTCGCTGTGCATCAGCGGCATGGCGACGAACTGGCGCTCCGAATTGGGGAGGCCTTCGTCCCAACCACGCGCGATCACCGCGTGGGCGAGCATGCGCGCGAGCGGATCGTAGGCGAAGGCGCGGGCGCTGTCGCGGTAGAGATTACGCGGAACCTGGTCGAACAGGAGAATCGCGGCGCGGGCGGTTAGGGGGTCGGCGAGGAAGGAATCGACCGGCTGGGCGGCCTGCTCATCGAGCACGGATTCAAAGCGGGCGCTCAGCAAGCGATCGACCTGCTCGCCGCCGCGAAACCAGTCGTCAGGCCCCAGTTCCTCGAACCAGGTTTCGAGCAGGTTCTGCGCCCATTGCGGGCAAGCCGCGACCACGAAGCGGCTCAGCTGTCGCCTGATTTTTCCTTGTCGACGCGGGTGTAGGGAACGAAATTGTCGAGGAAGACGGCGCCGGAGAAGAACCCGGTAGAGCGATCGACCGTGGTGACATTGTCCAGGCGGCAAAGCTGCGATCCCCAGCGGCGGATCACGAGCACGTCATCATCGTCGAGATCCTCCGGATATCGCGTCGTGTTGACCCAGATGGTCTTGCCGCGGCCATAGACGAGCGCAGTGCCATCGATCACGCGCAGGCTCTGGTTGCCGAAGGTGCTGATGCAGCTTTCCGGCTCGCCCGCGACCCGGCCTTCGAGCAGCTTGGCAAGCTTCTTGTCGCCCTTGCTCAGTTCTTGATCGGCGGGTTGGTCGGCCAGCGCAGATCCAGCTCCCAGGGTCATCGCGCAGGCGGCGGTGAGGGCTGCAAATTTCGCGAATCTCGTCATGACTGCCTCCATGGAATGGCAGTCATTCTACCACAGCGGCCTGAACCAGTCATGACCGGACTGCGCGCGCGCCATCTCAGAGAAAGGCGAGGCTGACCGTGAAGGTGCCCTGGTAGACCCCTTCGACCTGGTTGCCGGCCACGGTGAGCGATCCGCCCGCCCAGATTTCCTGTCGCGTATCGGTGGCGAGCAGGCCGATCGGCAGTCCGAAGACGTTGGTGACGGCGAGGCCATCGCCATGCCTGTAGCTGAGGGTCGCGGTCATGGTCTCGGTACCGCTCACCCGGGTCAGCACGACGCTCGGGTCGCCCGACATGATCATCACCACGCCTACCGGGGCATGGACGTTGAATAGCGCGCGGGTTTGGTTGGAGCCGACCGCAATGACCTGGCCGACCGTCGTGACCGCGCCCGAGGATGCGTTGATGGTTACCGTGCCGCCCGTTCCTGTCGGCACGATCGGGCCGAAATCGAGGTCGGCGATCTTTTCGAACAGGATGGGGCCGAGGATTTCCGCCTCGCCCGGCGCAGCCGCGTTGTTCTGCGCATGCGCAGCGGGCGCCGCAAGGCAGCCCAGGGCCATAGCCAGGCTGGCTGCACATTTCAGGCATAGGCTGCGAAACATCGCTTCGTGGTCTCCCGACTGGTCGTCAGGAACACGCTTTTACATTTACCGCACGCAGATGGCGTTTCCATCTAGGCTCAACAACCGGTTAACGAACCGGCGTTCCGAACCTTAGATCGGAGGCGATTTCGAGACGATTCGCGCCTAACGGTGACCGGGATCGGCACCTTCCGAAATGTCGGGCAATTGCGACTGGTCGACCCCGTCTGCCGGACCACCCTTGAGCACGAAGCGCCGGTCGCAATAGCCGCAATCGACATAGCCGTGCTCGTCGATCTCGAGATAGATGCGCGGGTGGCCAAGTGCACTGGCGGCGTATCTGTCACCCCCGCGAATGGCTTCTGCCCCGTCACAGCTGACGCGGCGGGTTTCGACCAAGGTGACTTCGGGCGGGGCGATGCTCATGACGATCTGCCGCTTATCGTCCTTCCTTCCGCAGTGCAACGGCGTGTGCGTTGCGAAATGCCAAATCAGTAATAGTCGACCTGAATGTCGAACGCGCCGGTGTAGAGGCCGGGGGTCTGGTTGGCTCCTACCTGCAGCGTTCCACCGATGCGAAAGAGGAAGATTCCGGTCGGGTTGACGATCCGGTGGATGTGGCTGCGACCGATCCGAAACCAGTATTGCAGGTCGGGGCTGGCAGAGACTGTGACCGGATTGATCTCCATGTCCGCGCCAGGGCCGGTCAGGACGATCCGGCGACCCACGGGCACGAGGATATTCACCAATCGTCCGGAGGTTCCGGCTCCGCCGAAGACGGCCGCCTGGCAGGTGCCGGAATGGATGATATTGGCGCTTGGCGCACAACTCGGATTCGGGTCGGGCGAAAGGACGACGGTTCCTCCGCCGTTCTCGATGATTTGCCCGAAATCCAGATCCTCGACCTTGGTGAGCGTCAGTCGCTGGAGCAGGATCGCTTCGCTCTCTGCGGCATCGCTGCTCGATGCATGCAGCGGCGTGGAGATTATGGCCGTTGCAATGCAGATCGCCAGCCGCAGCAATGCGCTGCATCCGCGCCCATTGCGCCGGGCACCAATGATGCCTGAGACTGCGACCGTCATGGCGCACTGGCTGTTGGGCCATGGTAAAAACTACATTAACTGCAGCGTGTTGCGCCAGAGATCGGTAAATGCGTCAGTCGTATTGAATGGTGATCTCGAAGGTGCCGGTATACAACCCGGGAGCCTGGTTAGCCCCGACGTTGAGCGTACCAGCGACGCGGAATTCGAAAATCCCGGTGACGGAGTCGATGCGATAGCGGCTGTAGCCAGGTGTCGACTGGATCAACTGCAGTTCGGGGCTGCCGTCGATCGTCATGTTGGTGATTTCCATGTCGGCGCCCGGCCCGGTCAGCGTTAGTCTCGCGCTCGGCGGCTTCTTGATGCGCACGATCTTCCCGTTGTCGCCGCTGCCGCCGAAACTGGCAGGCTGGCACACGCCGGAATGGATCACGCTGCCGGTCACCGTGCAGCTGGCGTTCGGGAAGGGGCTCATCACGATGGTGCCGCCGGTGGTTTCGACAATCTGGCCGAAATCCATGTCTTCGAGGTGGGTCAGGTTGAGATCGCCGAAAATCGCCATGCGAACTTCTGTGCTGCGCTGGCTTTGCGCCTGCGCGGGTGTGGCAAGAAGGCTCGCGGAAAGCAGGCACAGCATGGCCCACGCGCAAAGCCGCGCGTACCGCCGAATGCCGGATTCAAGAGAAAATGCCCTTTCCACCGCGGCCCGCATAGCGGGTATTGGGTAAACGGCCCGGTAACATTTCATGGTAAATATGCCGCTAACCAGTTTGCTTGGTATTAAGCGCTTTACCATCGCCAGTAAGTGGCCCTAGGGCCGGGACATGTCTGCCGAAGACCAACCCCCCGCCATCGCGATCCGCGACCTCGTGAAGCGCTACGCCGCGCCCGACGGAGGCGAAGGCAAGCTGGCGCTCAAGGGCGTCAGCTTCGACGTGCCGCAGGGTGGGATCTTCGGCCTGCTCGGCCCCAATGGCGCTGGCAAGTCGACGCTGATCAACATCCTCGCCGGGCTGGTCACAAAGACCGGCGGCAGCGCCGAGATCTGGGGCTTCGACATCGACCGGCAGCCGCGCAATGCCAAGCGGGCGATCGGCATTGTGCCGCAGGAAATCGTGTTCGACCCGTTCTTCACGCCTTTCGAGGTGCTCGAGAACCAGGCCGGTTTCTATGGCATCGCCAGGCATCTGCGGCGCAGCGAGAAGCTGCTCGAGGCCGTCCATCTGGCGGACAAGCGCGACGCCTATGCCCGCACTTTGTCGGGCGGGATGAAACGGCGGCTGCTGGTGGCCAAGGCGATGGTGCATTCGCCCCCGATCCTGGTGCTCGACGAGCCGACCGCCGGGGTCGATGTCGAGTTGCGGCGCCAGCTGTGGGAGCTGGTTACCGGCCTTAACGAGGAAGGCGTGACTGTGGTCCTGACCACGCACTATCTCGAAGAGGCCGAGCAGCTGTGCGACCGGATCGCGATCATCAATCATGGCGAATGCATCGCCAACAAGCCGACCCGCGAACTCGTCGGCATGGCGCGCGAGAAGATTGTGCGGGTGTCGGTCGACAAGGAAATCGCCGGCCCCATGATGGAAACCGGCTTCGTCAAAAGCGAGGTGGTCGAACCGCGTGTGCTCGAGATCACCTATCACCGCGATCAGGCGAGCGCAGGCCAGGTGCTCGCCAAGGTGCAGGAGCACGGCTACGTCATCGAGGATGTCACCACGCGCGAAGCCGACCTGGAGGATGTCTTCGTGCAACTGACCGGTGCGGGCTGACGAGGATCAGCCAAGCCGTTCGATATCCTGCCTTAGCTGGCTCTTGCGCCAGCCTCTGCCGGAAACCAGCCGCCGGAAGTCCGGAGCATGGTCGAAATGCTGCAACTGACGGTGGTAGTAGTTCACGTATTCCAGGATCGCGAGTGAGGCCGCCACGGTTGCTGACCATTGGTCGGCGCGGCCCGCTGCCAGCGAAGGTTCGATCCACAGCGCGACCATTGTTGCCAGCGCCAAGATCGACAATGCCAGTAGCGGCCACTGCCAGCGTGCAATCAATCGTACCGCTGGCTCGACGTCGGAACCGGTTTCGATCTGCGCTAGCTTGGCTTTCCAATAAATCGCGCCCAGCACCAACAACGCGATCATAGGGATGAGCGTAAATCCGGTCAGCCAACTGATCCGGGCATCGCTCAGCCACAGGATCAATGCCGGTATCAGGAGAGCGTTGCCCGCTTCCATTTTCCAATAGCCACTAAGCCGGGCAATCAAGGCCTGTCTCGTCGCGCGCGCAGGTGCCATGGCAGCGCCAGAACAGATAGCCTGCAGATTAGCAAGATCGGGAACGCGTTTCTCTGCGCGAATCGTTATGACAGGTTTATAGGCAAGGAGGCGCAACCCGATGGCAACGGCAGCGGACTATACTCGGCGGATCGAGCGGGCACTGGCCCGCATCGAGACTGGCGCAGCGAGCGGCGATTGGCCCGGCCTTGCCGAACTGGCGGAGGCAGCGGCCATGTCCGAGTTTCATTTTCACCGCATCTATCGCCTGCTGACGGGCGAGACCCCGCAGCAGACCCTCAGCCGCGCGCGGCTTGGCGGCAGCCTGCCTGCCCTGCAGGGTTCAGCGGGGATCATGGCCGCGACCGAACGAAGCGCCTATGCCACCAGCCAGTCCTATGCCCGGGCGCTCAAGGCGCTGACCGGGGCGACGCCGTCGGAGCTGCGTGCCGACCGGGCGCTTTTCGACGAGGTGGTCGAGGGCCTGATGCGGCCGGTCGACGACGCGCACGAGCTGACCATCGAGATTGCCGAACTCTCTCCGCTGCGCCTGGTCGCGACCCGCGCAGTCGGCGACTACAAGGATCTCAACCTCGGCTACTATCGCCTGTTCGACCTGCTGCTGGAGCAGATCGCCCCTGAGCAGGTGACGGGGCTTTATGGGGTGCCGCACGACGACCCGCGCCATACTCCGGCGCAGGATTGTCGCTTCGACTGTGCAGTGACGACCAGCGCGGAAGTGACGCTGGCGGGCGAGCTCACACAGATCGAGGTCGGCGGTGGGCCCAGCCTGATGCTGCGGATCCCCGGCGATTACGACAAGGTCCATGCGGCGCTCGACCATCTCTATCGCGTCGCCATAGCGCTCGAACTCGAACTGGCGCCGGTCCAGCCGGTCAACTATTACCATCACGATCCCGAGGAAGTGCCGGTCGAGGAGCTCGTGACCGACATCCACCTGATGCTTGCGGAGTAGACCATGCGCCTAGTTCCCATTTCCCGTCTCGTCGCCCTGCCCCTGCTGCTCGTCGCAACATCGGCCGGGTTAACCAGTCCAGCATTGGCCGAAGAGGCAGCGGCGGCGAAACCGGCAACGCAGAAGGCGAGCGAGAGGCCCGCGGCAACGATTGCCGACATGGGTTGGCTCGAAGGATCGTGGTCGGGGACGGGTATCGGCGGCCACCCGGCGGGCGAGACCTTCTCCTTTGCCGGCGAGGGGCAGATGGTCGGGCACTTCTGGCAGTTGGCCGAAGATGGCACGACGCAATTCTACGAGATCATCACCGTCGTGCCCGACGGCGATAGCCTCACCATGCGGCTCAAGCATTTCAATGCGGACCTGACCGGGTGGGAGGAGAAGGGCGGCGAGCATGCGCTCGAATTCCCGCTGAAGGAGCGCAGCGATACGCGCTGGGTCTTCGGCCCCGTGACCTTCAGCATGCCCGAAGCCGATCGGCTCGACGTGTCGGTCAGGATGAAACCATCGGGCGGTTCGCCGAGCAGTCTCGAATTCAGCTACACCCGCGACATTCCCGACTAGGCGCGCGCCTTCACCGCAGATCGTGGTCCTGATCGACACGCCATTTTCCGCGCGCAATGCGCCGGATCGGCGCGCCGCAACCGGTGCAGGTGCCGCAATAAGTCGCGCCGTCCCAGTTGACGCGGTGACGCGTCGGAACGTGCCGCCCGATCGCGCAGCGCAGGCTTGCCAGGAGAGCTATCCACCTCATTCTCAAGCGGAATTGTCTGCGGCGAAGCCGGCCCCCGGTCACATTAAAATCCTGTAATCGCACCGGCTTCGGGGCGGCCGGGAAGGCGCGGCGGCGACACGCATTTGCCTTGCTCCGGCGCGCGCTTCTCGCCATGACGCTGGCATGACAGCAGAGCATCACGACGTTCTCGTAATTGGTTCGGGTGCGGCGGGTCTGACCGCGGCGCTGGCGCTGGCCGAAACGAAAAAGGTCCTGGTGCTGGCCAAGGGGTCGCTCACCGGCGGGTCGACCGCCTGGGCGCAGGGCGGCATCGCCGCGGTGCTCGACGCGGGCGACACTTTCGAGAACCACATCCGCGACACCATGGTTGCCGGGGCCGGACTCAACCGGCGCGAGACGGTCGAATTCGTGATCGAGAACGCGCCGGCCTCAATCGACCGGCTGGTGGAACTAGGCGTGCCCTTCAACCGCGAGAGCGGCGACCTCCACCTCACCCGCGAGGGCGGGCACAGCCATCGCCGCATCGTCCATGTCAACGATGCGACCGGCTGGGCGGTTCAGGAGGCCCTGCTCAACGCGGCCAAGGCCAACCCCAACATCACGCTGCTGCCCGGGCGCACCTGCATCGATCTGATTACCGGTCGCCATGGCGAGAAATTCTCGGGCGATGGCCGTGTCTGGGGCGTCTATGCGCTCGACGAGGAAAGTGGGCGGGTCGAGAAGCATCTTGCGCGTGCGACCGTGCTCGCCGCTGGCGGCGCGGGACGCTGCTACCTCTTCTCGACCGCGCCGCGCGGCGCCACGGGGGACGGGATCGCCATGGCCTGGCGCGCGGGATGCCGCGTCTCCAACATGGAGATGATGCAATTCCACCCGACCTGCCTCTACAATCTTGAGGTCAAGAACTTCCTCATCACCGAGGCGGTACGCGGCGAGGGCGGGCGGCTGTTCAATCCGGTGACCGGCGAGCGCTACATGGAGAAATACGATCCGGGGCGGATGGAGCTGGCCCCGCGCGATATCGTGGCGCGCGCCAATGACGACCAGATCAAGCGCTATGGCCTCGATTACGTGCACCTCGACATCAGCCACCAGCCGCCCGAATTCGTGAAGGAGCATTTCCCCACGATCCACGAGAAGCTCCTGGGTCTCGGCATCGACATGACGAGGGACCCGATCCCGGTGGTCCCGGCGCAGCATTACACCTGCGGCGGGGTGCTGATCGGGCTCGACGCTCGCACCGACCTGCCGGGCCTGTGGGCGGCGGGCGAATGCACCGAAAGTGGTCTCCACGGCGCCAATCGCCTGGCCTCGAACTCGCTCCTCGAATGCTTCGTTTTCGGCGAAGCGGCAGCGAAGGACGTGCTCGCCTGCTGGGACCAGCTCGATGCGCCGCCTCCGATCCGCGACTGGGACGAAAGCCGCGTGTCTGATTCGGACGAGCAGGTCGTGATCAAACAGAACTGGACCGAGATCCGCCGCTTCATGTGGAACTATGTCGGCATCGTGCGCACGACCAAGCGGCTCGAACGCGCCGCCAACCGGATCCGCCTGCTGCAGGAAGAGGTCGAGGACTATTACGGCAGCTTCGTCGTCACCACCGACCTGATCGAGCTGCGCAATCTGCTCAAGGCGGCCGAGCTGATCGTGAAAAGCGCGCTCCATCGGCACGAAAGCCGCGGGTTGCACTACACGCTCGACTATCCCGAGACCGATCCGGTCGCGCGCGACACGGTGCTGGTGCCCTAGGACTCGACTCTCCTACCATTCCGCGCGACAATCTCGGCCGACCCGGGTCGCAGGGAGAGCATTATGGCAGACCGGGAATTCGACGCGATCATCATCGGGGCTGGCTTTTCCGGCCTCTACATGCTGCACAAGCTGCGCGGGTTGGGCTTCAGCGCGCAAGTGATCGAGGCGGCGGACGATGTCGGCGGCACCTGGTACTGGAATCGCTATCCGGGCGCGCGCTGCGATATCGAGAGTTTTGAATATTCCTATTCCTTCGATGAGGACTTGCAGCAGGAATGGGAGTGGAGCGAGCGTTATGCCGCGCAGCCCGAGATCTTGCGTTATCTCCAGCACGTTGCCGAGCGGTTCGACCTCAGGCGCGATATAGAGTTCGAGACCCGCGTCCTGGCCGCGCATTGGGATGAAGGCAGTGCGCGCTGGACCGTCACTACCGACACCGGGAAGAGCTACACCGCGCCATATTGCATCACCGGGCTGGGCTGCCTGTCCTCCTTCAACCGGCCCGACATCCCCGGCCTCGATAGCTTCGCGGGCGAGGTCTATTCGACCGGGCAATGGCCGCACCAGGGCGTCGACTTCACCGGCAAGAAGGTGGCGGTGATCGGCACCGGGTCGAGCGCGATCCAGTCGACGCCGGTGATTGCGGCGGAAGCCGATCGCCTCACGATCTTCCAGCGCACGCCCAATTATGTCGTGCCGGCGCAGAACCATCCGACCGACCGCGAGTTCGTCGGCCAGCTCAAGCAAAGCTACGGCGAGTTCCGCGAGGCGCAGCGGCGTTCGCTGCTCGGCGCGGCGCGGGTGCTGCCGCAGACCCCGAAAACGGTGCTGTCGATCCCCGAAGACGAATTCCAGGCCGAGATGGAACAGCGCTGGGCGATGGGCGGGCTGGTGGGCTTCATGGCCTCGCATCTCGATTCCGGGACCGACCGCGACGCCAACGAACGCATCGCCGAATTCGTGCGCG
Source organism: Altererythrobacter sp. CAU 1644 (assembly GCF_029623755.1). NCBI lineage: Bacteria > Pseudomonadati > Pseudomonadota > Alphaproteobacteria > Sphingomonadales > Erythrobacteraceae > Altererythrobacter > Altererythrobacter arenosus. Next base: position 961,921 of record NZ_CP121106.1, on the reverse strand, counting down.
GCAAGATCAGGGAGAAGGTCGCGGATCCCGATACCGCCGAACTGCTCACCCCGCGCAGCTACCCCATCGCGACCAAGCGGCTGTGCGTCGACATCGGCTATTACGAGACCTTCAACCGCGACAATGTCGAACTGGTCGATCTCAACGCGACGCCGATCGATACGATCGAGCCGCAGGGCGTGCGCACCTCGGACAAGCTCTACGAGGCCGATGCGCTCGTGCTCGCGACCGGCTTCGACGCGATGACCGGCTCGCTCAACCGGATCGACATTCGCGGGCGCGGCGGCGAGAAGCTGCGCGAGAAATGGGCCGAGGGGCCGCACACCCACCTCGGGCTGATGAGCGCGGGCTTTCCCAATTTGTTCATGATCACCGGCCCGCAAAGCCCCTCGGTCGGCTCGAACATGGTGGTCTCGATCGAGCAGCATGTCGACTGGATCGCCGACCTTCTGGTGCACCTGCGCGAGCGCGGCGCGGGGCAGGTCGAGCCGCTGCCGGAAAGCCAGAAGGAATGGGGCGAGCATGTCGACGTGTTGTTCAACATGTCGCTGCACCCGCAGGCCAACACCTGGTACCTGGGGGCGAACGTGCCCGGCAAACCGCGCGTCTTCACCGTCTACATCGGCGGCGTTCACGCCTATCGCAATGTCTGCGACGAGGTCGCCGAGAGCGGCTATCCGGGCTTTGCGATCGATGGCGAAGCCAAGTCCAACACGGTCGATTTCGAGGGACATGTCCTGCGGCTGATGCCGGCCGAACTGCAGGCCGCCTGACGGGTGGAACCGCGGCGCGTTGGAGGGTAAGCCTTCCCCCAGTGGAAGGATGTGCATGACGACCAGCGACCGCGACGCGACTACCGTATCTCTTGATCCCGCCGACTGGGAAGCCGACCGCGCAGTCGCGCACCGCATGGTCGACGACATGTTCGACTATCTCCAATCGGTGCGCGAGCGACCGGCCTGGCAACATGTTCCGGACGAGGTTCGCGCGGCGCTCGACGAGAATCTCCCGCGGGAAGGCACTCCATTGGCGCAGGTCTATGACGAGTTTCGCGAGCGGGTACTGCCCTATCCCACCGGCAATCTGCATCCGCGTTTCTTTGGCTGGGTGATGGGCAATGGCACCGTCACCGGCATGCTCGGCGAGATGCTGATGGCCGGGATGAACGCCCACGGTGCGGGCTACGACCAGTCGGCGCTCTATGTCGAACAGCAGGTGATCCGCTGGCTCGCCCAGCTGGTCGGCTATCCGCAGGACGCTTCGGGCATCCTGGTGAGCGGCGGAACCATGGCCAATCTTAACGGGCTGGCCGTCGCGCGCAACGAGAAGGCGGGCTTCGCCCTGCGCACCGAGGGTTTGCAGAGTTCGGAGGCTCCGCGCTTCACCTGCTATGGCGGCAGCGAGACGCATAGCTGGATCTACAAGGCCTGCGAGCTGATGGGGTTGGGGCGGCAGGCGTTTCGTTCGGTTCCGGCGAGCGAGGATTACACGGTCGACGTCGCGGCGCTGCGCGCGATGATCGAGGCGGACATCGCCGCCGGCGACAAGCCGTTCTGCATCATCGGCACGGTCGGCACGGTAAACACCGGTGCGGTGGACGACATCGCGGCGCTGCGCACGCTCGCCGACGAATTCGACTGCTGGCTGCATGTCGACGGTGCCTTCGGTTCGCTCGCCGCCTGGAGCGAGCGGCACAGGCATCTGGTCGAAGCGCAGGCGCAGGCCGATTCGATCGCCTTCGACCTCCATAAGTGGGGCTACATGCCCTACGAGATCGGCTGCGTGCTGACGCGCAGCAGCGACGCGCAGGACAAGACCTATGGCACTTCCGCGAGCTATCTCATGCCGGCAATGCGCGGGGTGGGGGTCAACAATACCTATTTCGCCGATCGCGGCATCCAGCTTTCGCGCAGCTTCCGCGCGCTCAAGGCCTGGATGAGCATGAAGCAGCAGGGCGTCGACCGGATCGGCGCGGTGATCGGGCAGAACATCGAGCAGGCGCAATATCTTTCGGCCAAGGTCGACGCGCATCCCGATCTCGAGCGGCTGGCCCCGACCTCGCTCAACATCGTGTGTTTCCGCCATCTGGCGGATGGGTATGACGAGGACGCACTCGACCGTCTCAACGAGGAATTGCTGATGCGCGTGCAGGAATCGGGCTTCGCCGTTCCCTCGCAAACCCTGCTTGGCGGGCGCTTCGCATTGCGCGTCTGCATCACCAACCACCGCACGACCTACGCCGATCTCGACGCGCTGATCGACGAGATCAGCCGCCATGCGCGGGCCATCATCGACGATTGAGGCGCCGATCGGCGAGCGGCCGATCATTCATCGATAGGCGATATCCGTTCGTCGGGCGGGAACGCCGCTCGCGGAAATCCGCCGTCGTTCGCCGATGCCGCGTTGAGCGATCCGGCCCGATCCGCGAAAACAGCATCAGGAGGCGGGCCCATCCCCAACCTCAAGACCCCCGCTTATTGCCGGGCTCGCCTCCCGATCGACCAACTACGCCAACGCACGAGTAATGGGACTGGTGCTCGGCAACGCTGGTCCTGCTGGCCGATCATCCCTTCAACACCAAGGATGATCCAATGACACCCCCAATGAAGACTACCCTCGCCGCCGCACTCGCTTTCGCGGCGCTGACTCCCGCTGTCCCGGCGCTGGCGGGCGAGCAATCCATTCTCGTGGAAACCGCGGCGATGGAAAGCTGGACCGAGTCGGTCCAGCAGACGCTCGACCGCCGCCTGATCGATTCTGTCTGGGCTGCGCGCGTGGAACCCGTCAGCGGGATCGTGCAACTGCGCTTCCAGCTCGATGAGCAAGGCCGCGCGACCGACCTTGAGGTCTATCGCAGCACCGGCCACCGCCGCACCGACACGGTTGCCGCTCGCGCGGTACGCCACCTGCGCAATCTCGACGAGGTGCCCGTCAGCAATCCGCACCAGCGCACTTTCCAGGCCAATATCATCTTCGCCCAGAACCCGGAGGAATTCGCTGCCCTCGAACAGGAGCTGGCCCGGTCCGAAGCGTCCCGGCTTGCGCTGGGCAATGACGAAGCATCGGTCGTAGTGCTAGGCGGCTGATCGCCGCCGCCCGGTCCCTCGGGACCCGACTTGCCGCCCTCGCGTTTATCGACCAGACTGCGGAACAATCGCAGCAAATCGATAAACGTGAGGGCGCACCATTCATGCCGCAACTGACTGCCAACGGCATTACCATTGAGTACGACGAACGCGGAAACCCGTCGGACCCGACCATGCTGATGATCATGGGAGTCGGCGCGCAGATGACCTTCTGGCCCGACGAGCTGCTCGACGAGCTGGCAGGGCATGGCTTCCGCGTCATCCGCTTCGACAATCGCGACATCGGCCTCAGCCACAAGTTCCACGGCGTGAAGTCGCCCGGGATCCTCAAGCTGCTCATCTGGGACCGGCTGCGCCTGCCGATCAACACCCCCTATAGCCTGTCCGACATGGCCGACGATGCGATCGGCGTGCTCGATGCGCTCGCGGTCGAGCGCGCGCATGTGGTGGGCGCATCGATGGGCGGAATGATCGCGCAGCACGCCGCGATTCGCCATCCCGAACGCCTGCGCAGCCTCACCTCGGTCATGTCGACCACCGGGCACCGCAGGCTCCCGCCCGCGGGCAAGCACGCCATGCGCGCGCTGACCCGGCGGCCGAGCTCGATGGAGGAAGACGCGCTGGTTGCGCACGGCAAGATGGTCGCGCGGGCGATCGGCAGCCCCGGTTTTCCGCCGGACGAAGGCCGGCTGGAGGAACGCGTCCGCGCCAATGTCAGGCGCAGCGTCTATCCCGAAGGTTTCATCCGCCAGATGGGCGCGATCGTGGCCGATGGCGACCGCCGCGAACGGCTGCGCCAGGTCAAGGCGCCGACGCTGGTGCTGCATGGCGACGACGATCCGCTGATCCCGGTGGCGCATGCCCACGACACGGCGGCGCATATTCCGCAGGCGAGGCTGGTGACCTTTCCGGGATGGGGTCACGACCTCCCGCTGGCGATGGTCGAGCCGGTCGCGCGTACCATCGCCGAGCACGCCAGGTCGGTCGAGAGCGAGCGCGCCGCAGCGGCCTGAACCTTCCCGCCGCGCTGTCCTCAAAAGCCGCTTTCCGGCTGGCCGGGGTGCGTTCGGCTGGCATCGGGAGCGCGCGTTCGGATTCGAATATTGCGCGGCTGGATTCGATTGATTCTCAACCCCTGCCGAACGCTTTTGCCCGCAAAAATTTTTTCACGGATTCATTTTTGGGCTTGCGCATTTGGCAAGCCAAGCAAAACCGCCGCGTCGCTGCGGTGCAACATGAAATTTCGTCCGCGCAAGCTGCGGAAGACGACGGTTTATTTTGCTTAACCCTCTTGCACGCTAGTCCGCTCTGATTCAGTATCTAGTGGTTCCAGACGCGGGGGCACCTACAAGACCTAGTTATTCGCTGCGCAGACACCATATCTGCGAGTAGGGGAACGAGTCGGTCTGTCGGGTCGCAAATAGTCTGAGGGCTGTGGGCAAAAACGGGAAAACTAATTCACCGTCGCTGCCCGAAAATTGCTAGGTGAAGGCAACTTCGCCGAGTCGAACACATGTGGAACATCGCTGCACAAGGGGCGGTTCTTCCACGGGGGCTAGAAAGCGGGGCATACAAGATGGAATTGAGGATTGGAGACGAAGCGGCGATGGGTCTGGAGCAGGATTTGGAAAGCACCGCACCCACCACGGAACAGCCGCGCGGCAAGTCTTCGTCGGCCTCCAAAACGGCCAAGGCGGTAACGATGGAAAAAGCAGACAAGGGTTCGGACGAGCTGGTCGCCGAAAAGGCGGGCGAGGCTTTGGCCGGCGCGATGGCAGAGGTGGCCAAGTCGGCTGCCGATGGCGACAGCAAGAAGGTGATGGAGCGTCGCTTCGACGTCCAGATCGACGAGGCGCGCGATGCGAACCTGACCGAATTCGGGAAGGAGACGCTGACCGATCGCTACCTGCTGCCCGGTGAGAAATACCAGGACCTGTTCGCGCGCGTGGCGGATTATTACGCCGACGATGCCGACCATGCGCAGCGGCTCTACGACTACATCTCCAAGCTGTGGTTCATGCCGGCCACGCCTGTCCTCTCGAACGGCGGCACCAATCGCGGCCTGCCGATCAGCTGCTATCTCAACAGCGTCGAGGACAGCCTCGACGGCATCGTCAATACCTGGAACGAGAACGTGTGGCTCGCCTCGAAGGGCGGCGGCATCGGCACCTATTGGGGCAATGTCCGCGGCATCGGCGAGCCGGTCGGCCTCAACGGCAAGACCAGCGGCATCATCCCCTTCGTGCGGGTGATGGATTCGCTGACGCTGGCGATTTCGCAGGGTTCGCTGCGGCGCGGTTCGGCCGCCTGCTACATCGATATCTCGCACCCGGAGATCGAGGAGTTCCTCGAGATCCGCAAGCCAAGCGGCGACTTCAACCGCAAGGCGCTCAACCTCCACCATGGTGTGCTCGTCAGCGACGAATTCATGGAAGCGGTGCGCAATGGTGACGACTTCGATCTCAAGTCGCCCAAGGATGGTAGCGTGCGCGGCACGGTCAACGCGCGCTCGCTGTTCCAGAAGCTGGTCGAAACCCGCCTTGCCACGGGCGAGCCCTATATCGTCTTCTCCGATACCGTGAACCGGATGATGCCCAAGCATCACCGCGAGCTGGGCCTCAAGGTTTCGACTTCGAACCTGTGCGCCGAAATCACCCTGCCTACCGGCCGCGATCACCTCGGCAACGATCGCACGGCGGTGTGCTGCCTCTCCTCGCTCAACCTCGAAAAGTGGGACGAGTGGGGCACCGACAAGACCTTCATCGAGGACGTCATGCGCTTCCTCGACAACGTCCTGCAGGACTATATCGACCGCGCCCCCGACGAGATGGCCCGCGCCAAATATTCCGCCGCGCGCGAACGCTCGGTCGGCCTCGGCGTGATGGGTTTCCACTCCTTCCTCCAGCAGAAGGGCATCGGTTTCGAAAGCCCGATGGCGAAGGTCTGGAACCTCAAGATGTTCAAGCATATCCAGGGCAAGGCTTCGGAAGCCTCGATGCTGCTGGCGCAGGAACGCGGCGCCTGTCCGGATGCCGAGGAAATGGGCGCGATGGAGCGCTTCAGCTGCAAGATGGCGATCGCGCCGACCGCTTCGATCAGCATCATCTGCGGCGGCGCATCGGCCTGTATCGAGCCGATCCCGGCCAATATCTACACGCACAAGACGCTGTCGGGCAGCTTCATCGTCAAGAACCCCTATCTCGAGAAGGTCCTGCGCGAGAAGTCGAAGGATTCGACCAATGTGTGGAACTCGATCCTCGAAAAGGGCGGCTCGGTCCAGCACCTCGACTTCCTGACGCCGGAAGAGAAGGCGACCTTCAAGACCAGCTTCGAAATCGACCAGCGCTGGCTGCTCGAATTCGCCGCCGACCGCGCGCCCTATATCGACCAGGCGCAGTCGCTGAACCTGTTCATCCCGGCCGATGTCGACAAGTGGGACCTGATGATGCTGCACTTCCAGGCGTGGGAGAAGGGCATCAAGTCGCTCTACTACCTGCGCTCGAAGTCGGTGCAGCGCGCCGGATTCGCGGGCGGGGTCGAAGCCGACAACACCAAGGACGCGACCAAGTTCGAACTGTCCGCCGGAGCGGGCGAACAGACCGATTACGAGGAATGCCTCGCCTGCCAGTAGGCTTGCCAGCAACCGTTTGCCGCAAGGCACGGAAATAGAGGGCCGGGGAAGCAGCGCGCTTCTCCGGCCAAATTTTTACAAAACCACGCAGAACACCCTTAACGCCGCCTTAGGAATTCATGTGCATGACCGAGAAACCGAACTCCTTTTAGGCCGAGCAAGGATGAGAACGCGCAAAGTCGAACGCAAGCGGACGGATATTGGCGGGCAGTGCTGCACCAACCAGGGCAGGCTGCTCGAAATCGTCGTATGCGATCTGACCGAGGGCGGATGCCGGTTCCGCGATGCCGACGCCTCGCTGTTCCCTGGAATGCCGGTCAATCTGATGATCAGCGGGTCCGGACCCTATGCCTGTTACGTGCGCTGGCGTGAGGATTCCGATGTCGGGGTGTCCTTTGCCCGGCCGCTTTCGCCCGCCCTGCTCGAGCAATTGCTCAACGGCAAACCGCCTGCCGCCGCGCCGCAGAGCGTGCAGCCCGCCAAGACGGAAGGCGTGGAGCCGCCTGCCGAGATTGCGGTTTCTCCCTACGGGCCCCTTCGCCGCATCTGCTGAAACCCCGTCCTGCAAAACTGGCTATTGGCGTTGCGGCGATGCCCGCGCTATGGAGCGCCGATCTGGTTTGGGGATGGGGGGCCTCCCAATGACGCTTGGCTTTTTGGTGCCGTTTCTGTTTGCGTTCGCAGCCTTGGTGGAACTCGTGCTGTTCATTCAATGGCGGCGAAGCGGCAAGATCAGCGAAGCCATGTTTCCACTGTTCGCCGCAGCGACCGTTGCCACGCCGGTGCTGGCGTTTGTCGTCGTGTGCGTGATCTGGCCGGATCTGGGCGCGATCAGGGTTCTTTGACGCGGTAGGCCGATCAGGCGCAGAGCCGGTCGCTCGCTCCACCTGCCTCGACCAGTTCGTAACGATTGCGGCCCGCGTGCTTTGCCGCATAGAGCGCCGCATCCGCCATCTCGATCAGGTCGTCGAGCCCCAGGGCAAATTCGGGCGGTGCGGTCGCGACACCGACGCTGGTGGTGATCAGCGGCTCGCCGCCGACCCGCCCGGGTAGCCCCGCCACCGCGTTGCAGATTCGCTGCGCGACCTGCTCGGCATCGCCCGGCTTTTCCTCGCGCATGGCCAGGATGAACTCCTCCCCCCCATAGCGCGCGAAGGTCGCCTCGTGCTTGCGCATGACGCAGTCGATCGCATGCCCGACCAGCTTCAGGCACTGGTCCCCGGCCTGGTGGCCGTGGCGGTCGTTGAACCGCTTGAAGTTATCGAGGTCGATCATCATCAGGGCGATCCGGCCCTCCTGTCCCTCTGCCGCGCTGTCGAACCGCTCCTCGAACGTCCGTTCGAAATGGCGGCGATTGGGCAGGCTGGTGAGCGGGTCGCGCTCGGAGAGATGGCGGAGCCGGCGGTTGGCCTCGAACAGCTCCTCGCGGGTGAGCCGTCCGCGCAGGTCGAGGAGGAAGTTGCGCTGGCGCAGTCCCTCGTGCCGCAGGACGATCTGATACGTCCCGAACAGGCCGGTCGCGAGCATGGCCAGCACATCGAGGTTGGCGCCGACGCCACCCGGGATGTCGAACGAGAGCACGCACAGGAACGCTGCCGAATAGGCGAGGCCGAACTGGACCAGTCCGCGCAGCGGAAAGGGCAGGATCAGCATCGCGATCCCGGGCAGCAACGCGATGCCGAGGATATAGCGCGAGGCGATCTCGGCCGGCTGGAAATTGGTGAGATGCAGCATCAGCATCGCGAAGGCGGTCATCGAACCGCCGACCGCAAAGGCCGCGGTGCGTGGCCACCTTTGGGCAACCGCGAGGAGCCCGAGGAGCGTGAGCGGCGCCACCGCCAGGATCCGCGTCTGCGCGCCGTATTGCAGCCGCTCGGGCATGACCAGGGCGTCGACGGCGAGGGTCGCAAGGCAGATCAGCATGCCGAGGATCAGCAGGAAGCGCCCTTCTTCCAGGATGCGCCGCGCGACGGTGCGCTTGTAGAAGGCGCGAATGTCCTGCGGCCATTGGCTTTCGGGCAGCCCTTCGCGGACGATGTCGTCGACCGCGGCTGCCTTGCCCATGTTTTCGGCCTGAATCGTCGCGGCTCCCATAGGCTGCGCAAACTAGTCGGCAGGGTTTAAAGGGCGATTAGCGCAGCGTAACCGCCGCCTTAACCATCCAAGCGCCTGTTTCACCGGGGCATCCCAGCCTGCTGCCACTCAAAACGTTGACGAAATCGGGCATAAGTGGCCCGCCGGGGGCTTGTGCCGCGCCGCCAAAACTGGCTCAATTCCACGCGGAGGGGGGTGTTATTACCCCTGGACTTACGGCCCCGACGAGACCTTGCCCGGGGAAGGCAAGGCCGCCGGGGTCTCTTTCTTTGCAGGCAGGCATCGGGCCCGGCGCGCATCAGACGCAGTCCGCGACAATTCGGCACTTGCGATCCGCGTGCAGCGGTGTATTTGCAAATGCAAATCAATCGCAAAAAGAAAGTGCATCCATGCGCAAATGGCACCGCTGGCTCTCGGTCTTCTTCGGAGTCTTCATCCTGTTCATCGCCGCGACGGGCCTGCTGAGCCATTGGGCGGCGCTGTGGCCCGTCGCCGAGCCCAGCGTAGCCGAACTCGCCGCGCAGGAACCCCCGCCCGGCTTCGCATGCCCCGAGGGATGGCGCTGCTCGCCCCCGCGCCCCGAGACCGGCCCGCGCGCCTGGGTCAGCTTCTTCCACCACCTCCACTCGGGCGAGACCTTTGGCCCGGTCGGCCAGGCGATCTCGATCCTGTCGGGTTTCGCGCTGCTGTTCTTCGCCTTCTCGGGCCTGTGGCTCTATATCCGCATGTGGCGCGAGCGCGCCGCGCGCCGGGCGAAAGATCGCTGGTTCTGGAAGTAACCGGGGCGGGGGGTCAAATTGGTGGATAAGACCCTATATTAGTTACGGCCTTGCTATCGAATCACGCGTGTGATTCATATGCTGGTCCCTCACGCGCAATCCAGAAGGACCACAAGATGTCGTTGCTCGAAGCCCGCAAGACCTACAAACCCTTTGAATACCCCTGGGCTTACGAGTTCTGGAAGCGCCAGCAGCAGATCCACTGGATGCCCGAGGAAGTCCCGCTGGGCGAGGACTGCCGCGACTGGGCGCAGAAGATCACCGAGCACGAGCGCAACCTGCTGACGCAGATCTTCCGCTTCTTCACCCAGGCCGATGTCGAGGTGCAGGATTGCTACCACGACAAGTATGGCCGCGTGTTCAAGCCGACCGAGATCAAGATGATGCTCACCGCCTTCTCCAATATGGAGACGGTGCATATCGCGGCCTACAGCCATTTGCTCGACACGATCGGCATGCCCGAAAGCGAATATTCCGCCTTCCTCGAATATGAGGAAATGAAGGACAAGCACGATTACCTGCAGCTGTTCGGCGTCGACACGGACGAGGATATCGCCCGCACGCTCGCCGTGTTCGGCGGCTTCACCGAGGGGATGCAGCTGTTCGCCAGCTTCGCCATGCTGATGAACTTCCCGCGCTTCAACAAGATGAAGGGCATGGGCCAGATCGTCAGCTGGTCGGTCCGCGACGAGAGCCTCCACTGCGAGGGCATTGTGCGGCTGTTCCACGAATTCGTGCGCGAGCGCGACTGCTACAGCAAGGCGGTGAAGGAAGACATCATCGACATCTGCCAGAAGTCGGTGCGGCTGGAAGACAACTTCATCGATCTCGCCTTCGAGATGGGCCCCGTCAGCGGGATGACGCCCAAGGAAATCAAGAAGTATATCCGCTATATCGCCGACTGGCGGCTCGGCCAGCTCGGCCTGCAGCCGATCTACATGATCGACGATCACCCGCTGCCCTGGCTCGCCCCGCTGCTCAACGGCGTGGAGCACGCCAACTTCTTCGAACAGCGCGCGACCGAATATTCGAAGGGCGCGACCAAGGGCGACTGGAACACCGTCTGGTCGAGCTTCGACAAGCGCCAGAAGGCCAAGGCCGCGAACGAGGAAGAGGCGGTCGACGACGGTCCCGACATGTTCGGCGATGAAGGCGGCGCTGGTGCGGCTGGCGAGGGTGCGCAAGCGGCGGAGTGAGTTGAGGCGGCAGAGTAAAAGTGCTAACTCTATTAGATGCAATTCTCTGACTACTTCAACCTAGGAGATTGCTCTGACTCAGAATGGTTTGATCTATTTCTAAATCTGGACACTGAACTTTTTGTCGATCCGTTTCTTATCTACGGAAACGAGCGCGAAGAGTTCGTAGGTTCGCACGATGAGATAGTCGCTTTCTTTGCGAGCATTTTCGAGGACGTTGCTCGGAGTGGCGGCGACATCGGTTCTGCCCCATATCGCCGTGCGTTGGCGCGCCTTTCGTTTCCCGAGTTCGAAGAAGCTTGTCTCGGTCTCACCGCCAAAGGCACCAAGGGTGCGGGATCTGGGAGAGATATCGCGGCTCAAATTGCTGGTGCGATCTGGACTGCGATTGAGCGTGGTGCAGAGAATCTCTCTCATTTCGAAGAGGTCCAGATTTTTGGATATGGAATAGGTCCTGATAGGATTAGCGACGCAACTCTCCGCATGCTGCTCCATCGTTTTGCTGCGTATACCCAACGTATAGCAAAGGACCTTGGGGTTCCTACCGAGATATTTGAATACGAAAAGGCGCGTTTCGACCTCGACAGGAAATTGTGGCTTGCGGGCGAATACGCTCTGCCAGTCAATCCTGATATGCAGAAACCGGTAATCTTGGTCCCCAAGAGATACCTTCGTCCTTTCCCGACACTCAACCATCAGGATTTTTGGCGTTACTGTCGTGAGAATGAAGGGGCAGAGTTGGCAGAACTCTATGGCAGTCACGTTGTAGGCCAGATGCCAAAGGAAGAGATTGTCAAGATAGCTCTCGAAGCACCGCAATTGCGGGAGCGCTATATTGCGACTCAAGAGAGGATAGGTGGTCAAGCATATGACTTCGAGGGAGACCCTCGAGGTTTTGTACAATGGTACAAGGCCGCAAAAGAATGGGTCGATAGCAACAACCCCAAAGTAGGCTTTGTCGACGAAGAAAGTTTCCAAGAGTTTGTTCGGGAACTTCTGTCCATGTTTGAGAACTACGTTGGAAATCAGGGTGGTTGGCGGCTCCTCTGGAATGATGACGGAACAGCGAGACGGGAGGATGCTTCTCAGCGACTGTTCTTGGGCGTGGTCCGCGAATCCTGTCGGCTTAACGGAATTGACGTATCCCGCGAGGCAAATATTGGCCGGGGTCCAGTCGATTTTAAACTTTCGAATGGGTTTGAAAAGCGCACGCTAATTGAGGTTAAACTCGCTAGGAACACAAAGTTCTGGAGCGGCCTACGTGCCCAGCTGCCGACCTATCTTGCAGCTGAAGGTGTTGCCGTTGGTTGGTTCATGGTCGTCGTATATGATGACAAGGAGCTCGAAAAAATCGACGGAATTCAGGGCGAAATCGACAAACTGAATGATGAGCTTCCATTCGAGCTCAAACATATAATCATCGATGCAAGATATTCACCTGGTTCGGCGTCTACGCTCGACTTGTTCGGCGAAAGGTGAATTTCAGCAGTTAGGACGTAGATCGAGTTATTTGGATCCATCCTCGCTCCAATAGTATCCCTCCCATCAATAGGAGAGGCCCGTGAAGATTCTCATGCCAACTGCTGCATTGTTGCTCGCCGCTCCCGCGCTGGCCGATGACCCTGCCGCTGACAACGCCGTGCCGATCAAGGAGCTTGAGGCATCGGGTTCGGACAGTGCCGAGCAATTGTTCGAACTCCAGCAGCAGATGGAAATGGAGCAGCGGTTTTTCCTAACAGCCGACCCTGCCGTTACCCCCGCGCCCTTCGACAGGCTCAAGATCAACGGCGGCCCAGCGAGAAGATAAATTCCCTGCCGGGCCGCCCTGGGTTCCCGCGTTCGCGGGAATGACGAATGAAGATTGCTCACCGCCAATAGTCGCGCCGCTCGGAGCCATCATACCGGCCCGAGCGCATACAGCACTTCTTGAAATTTTGTCCCTGAACCGCATGGGCATGGGTCGTTCCGCCCGAGTTTCTCGAGCAGCTCAACCTCTCCGCCCTTGATGCTGCGCAGCCCGCGCTTCACGCGCGTCTCTGACGGGAAGCCCTTACGGCGTTTGCTCGTCCGCTCGAAAGCTGGGCTCGTTCTCGTAGTCGATATGCTTTGGCATTGTTCGTCTCCTATTTTTTGGCCTCAAGCGCCGGCGCTCACGTCCGCTCGCTTAGGCTTCCGCGCCATTCGGCGCGACGGGCGGTCGCCCTTGCGGCGCTGCGCGCCGGATCATCGCCAATCGCGACGTTTCTCCTATCCCCCGGCAGACCCATCGCCAGATGAATGACGACAGGCCCACCGGGGGCGGGATGCTCCGGATCTCGCGATACCGCTCGGGCATCGCCACGACCTGCCAGTCGTCGCGGTAGAGGATCTGGCCGGGATCGCGCGAACGCACCCGGTCGATCCGCACACCGCATTCCTCGATCAGCGCCGCGAGCGTGTAGGCGTGCGCCAACATCTCGCGCGCGCTGTCGCGGAACCAGCAGACCCCGTCGCTATACCAGCGCCCCTTCGCCTTCACGCCGAGGCGCCGCGGCACGGGGAGGTTATCCTCGAACCAGTCGATTTCGCGCCGGATACCGATCAGCGCCGGGCTCGGCGCATCGCGGTGCTGGCACCACAGGCCGTACGCCGGCCGGAACAGGCCGGGCGCGACGTGCGAGCGCGTGACGGTGTATCCGCCCGGAGCAACCGGACTTACAAAACGCAAATACATGGTGCCTGTCCTTCATCGGGATGGCGCGCGGCGCGCCTCCCGGATCGGATCAGGCGCGTAGCGTGATGGGAAAAGGGGTGATGCGGGCGTGCGCGTGCTTCGCGCAGAACGCCTCTCGCCGGCCGGGTGGCAGCAGCAGTGCAAGCATATCCGTGCCTCCTCGTGGCAGGCTCCGCAAACATGGGCGAAGCGGTGAATCGGGAGCGCGCCTCTAGGCTGCCGTAACGGAATTGGCAAGCCTTGCACGCTTTCCTACTGGGCCGGAGGCGCGGTATCCTGCGCCGCATGCCATCAGTTCCAACCCACACAGTCCCACGTTCCGCAGGTCACACTCCGCCCCGCGCAGGGTCACGCTTTCTGCGCTCCGGGTCACACCTCGCGCGCGCCAGGGTCACGCTTTGCGCCCGAGAGTGACACTTTGCGCACCCAGGGTGACAAAAAGCGCGTTTCTGACCCTGGACCGTGTTCCAAGTGTTCCATCCTGTAGGATTTGCCCGGCCAATCAGCGCGCGTTCAGCCTCGCCGTGCGACCTCTGCCGACGAACCAGGAGCGCCTTTCATGACCCATCCCCTTCGCCTTGCGCTGCTCGCCGCCGGCGCCGCCGCTGTCCTCGCCACGCCCGCCGCCGCCGATCATAACGAGAAATACGAGCGCAAGGGGCCGCGCGAGTGGTCCTATGTCTATGACGACGGGCGCGAGATCGAGAAGGAAGAGCGCAAGGGCCGCGAGTACAAGCGCGAATGGAAGCGCGGCGACCGCGAGCACAAATACGAGGAAAAGGCCGACGGCAGCTGGAAGGAAGAGATCACCGACGGCAGCTGCAAGATCGAGCGCGGGCGCAACTCGAACGGGCGCTATTTCGAGAAACGCGACTGCTGAGGCGCGCCCGCCGCGTCAGGCGAGCGCGGCGAGCTCCTCGGCGGTGAAGCGCTGGGGGATGTGCTGCGGGCAGTTCCAGTCGAACGCCGCCAGCGTGATGACGAAGGCGCGCTCGGGCACGGCGTCGTATTCGGGATCGTGCAGGCTTGCGACCAGCGCCGGATCGTCCGCCGCCTCGACCAGCTCGACCGTGCCGAGGATCTTGAGCCGGCGGCGGTTGGGGTAGTCCATCAGGAACAGCGCGATGCGCTCGTTCGCCTGGAGGTTGCCGACGCTGAGGTACTGGCGGTTGCCGCGAAAGTCGGCATAGGCGAGGTGCTTGGCGTCGAGCAGCTTGAGGAAGCCGCGCGGCCCGCCGCGAAACTGGAGGTAGGGCCAGCCAGTCTCCGACACGGTCGCCTGGTAAAATCCGTCGCGCTGGCTGATGAATGCCGCCTCGCGCGCGGTGAAGATGTCGCCGCCCGAGACTTCCGGGGCGAGGAACCTGGCATAGCTGTCGGCGCTACCCTGTTTTTCCTGCATGGCGCGGACGTTGGGGGTGAAGGTCAGTTCGGCAAAGGCGCGGGGCATGGGGCTCTCCTCTTGGCTGGATTTACTTGAAGCGGCGATCGGCCTCGTCGATCGGTTCGTCGTTCACGCTGGCGAAGCGCTGGCGCATCAGGCCGGCCGCGTCGAATTCCCACATCTCGTTGCCGTGGCTGCGGAACCACTGCCCCGCTTCGTCGTGCCACTCGTATTCGAACCGCACTGCAATGCGGTTGTCGGTGAAAGCCCAGAGCTGTTTCCTGAGGACGTAGTCGAGCTCGCGGCTCCACTTGTCGGCCAGGAAGGCGCGGATTTGCTCGCGGCCCTTGAGGAAGGTGGCGCGGTTCCGCCACTCGCTGTCCTCGGTGTAGGCGAGCGCGACCCGGTCGGGATCGCGCGTGTTCCAGGCATCTTCGGCGGCCTGGACCTTGGCGGCGGCGGTTGCGGCGGTGAAGGGCGGGGCGATGATCGGTTTGCTGTGCGACATGAAGGGTACTCGGTTTGAAGGGAAAATGCGGGGCGCGGCGTGGAGAGGGTGGGACGGGCCGCGCCCCGCGGGGAGGGCTGAGATGGGGGCAGCTCAGCGCTCGAGGGTCAGAGTTCCTCGACGGCAGTGTGCTTGATTGTCGGCCACTGCTGTTCGGCCTTCCTCAAAGTGTTGTCCTTGTCGGCCAGGTACTTCTCGAAGATAGCTGCGTTGACGAAGAGGTAGAGCTTGCCATCGACGATATCGGCGTAGCGCGGATCGCCGTCGAGCTTGCGGCCGAGTGCAACCGCGTAGGCGCAGAAGCCGCCATATTGCGGCAGGTACTTGACCGGATCGGACTTGAAGCGTTCGGCGGTCACTTCCGAGGCGAAGTAGTACGCGACACCATCGTGCACGACGGCGTACTTCGCATCGCCCTCGGCTACCGCATTGAGCGTGCTGAGCGCAACCGGGTCGACGCCGTGGACGCCGAGCCCTGCGCCGTCGAGCGTGTAGCCGCTGGTGACATTGTATTCGTCGGCTGCGGACGCCGGCACTGCTGCGCCGATCGCAACGGCGATGGCGAGGGCGATTTGCTTAGGGGTGTTTGGCATTGTCATTCTCCTTGGGGTCGGCATTGGGGGTGAGGTTTAAGAGAGGACGGCGACCGCGAGAGCCGGGAGGGGTCGGGGGATGGCTTGCGCGGCCACCGTCCAGTTGGCTGGAGCAGGACGGGGGGAGAGAGCTCCAGCCTGGGGTTGGAGGCCTTATCGGTTGGCGTAAGCGGCCCTGATCGCCTTCAATGTGTTCTCGGTGTTGTCGACCGCGCTGGCGATCATGCGGAAGTTGACCAGCGAGGCGGCGTAACCATCGTAGTGCGGCGTAATCGCGCCGGCGGTCGCATCGGTCACAACCATCACCTCAAAGCCAGCCTCGATCAGCGAGCGCATATGGGATTCGGTGCAAAGGTTGGACGACATGCCGGCCAGAACGACCTTCGAGATCCCGGCCTTGCGTAGCTGCAGGGCGAGGTCGTTGCTGTCGGGCCCGTAGACCTTATGAGGACTGGTCACCACGGTGCGGCCATTGTCGATATGCGGCTTGTACTGTTCGAGCCAATCGGCGCCGGATCCCTCGAACCCCTCCAGCGTCAGCGCGTGGGGGCGGTCGAACATGCCAATGGCGTGCATCAGCGTCTCGAGCGTGCCCTCGAATTGCCAGCGGTGATCGTGTTCGAAATAGTAGTGGGGCGAGACGAAGACCGGCATGCCGGTTTCATCAGCCACGTCGAACAGCGCGCCGATGTTCTCGACCGTCCCGTTCTCGCTGATGCTCTGGCCAACGACACCCCAGGTCACGCCCTGAGGGGAGAGAAAATCGTTCTGCGGGTCGGTGATGACGATCGCTGTCTTGCCGGGTTCGATCGCGAAGCCGGGCATGGGGAGACCATCTTCGACCGGCGGGGCCTTGGCGGAAACGGCGCGGGGCTCGGTCGCATCGGCGTCAGCCGTGAAGAGCGGGGTAAACGCCAAAGCCAGTAGTCCGGCGAACGATATCGCCGATGCGTAGGGGGGCTTTGCCTGCTTCACGGCTTGCCGTGTCGAGCATTCCAGGTCCGGGGTCTTCATTCAATCCTCCTGCTGTCACTTGGGGGGGCATTAACTGATCGGTAAACGTTAGATATGAGAGGTGAACCGATCTGTCAATGCTGATCTTGCTTCAGGAGATCGAGCTCGCGACGTTGGTCGAGCAGACGTTCTATAAAATATTGAAATAACGCATATTCGGGAACGAGATTTGCAAGTCCCGCCTGGAAGTACTATTTACAGATAGGTCAATGTCAGGAGCTTAGAATGAGCGCATCCAAGCGCGACGAACTGGTCCAGAAGGCGCTCGAGTCGTTTTATCGTGGCGGCTTCCACGCGATCGGGATGGACCGGCTGGCGAAGGAAACCGGCGTCTCCAAGACGGCGATCTACAAGCACTTCCGGACGAAGGACGACTTGATCCTCGCCACGCTCCGCCTACGCGACGAGCAGTTCCGCAACTGGCTGATGCGACGGGTCGAGGCACTGGCTCATGATCCGCGTGGCCGCTTGTTTGCGATCTTCGATGCGTTGGGAGAATGGTTCGCCGAACCCGGATTCCGGAGCTGCATGTTCATCAAGGCTTCGTCCGAATTCCAGCAGCGCGGCGAGCCGATCCACACCATGTCGGCGGAGCATAAGCACCTGCTGGCCCGCTACTTTGCCGAGCTGGCACAAGCGGCAGGGGCAAAGGAGCCGGAAGAACTCGCGCGGGAACTGCTGGTCATCAAGGAAGGGGCGATTGTCCTCGCCCATCTGCACGATCCCGCATGGATCGCCGAGGACGCAAGGCGTGCCGCGGCCGCGGTCATCACCCAAGCGGTCGGGTCAGGCTAGCACCCGACAGAGCGCCTAGCCGCACCAATCCTTGCTCTCCCAGATGGCTTCGCCTTCGGCGAGGCCCTGGCCGATCATCCATTCGGCCAACTTCTCGTAGGAGCCGTCGGGCAGCGTACGCCGCGCGCTGCGCAGCTCGCGGCCGTATTTGTCGCGGGGCGGATGCATGCCGCCGTCCCACTCGAAGGCCCCGCGATTGAGCCAGTTGTGCAGCGCCGCCGTGGCTCTCGCCGCCATCATCTGTTCATTGGGACAAGCGCCCGCAACCTCGGGTGCGTCGAAGCCCTTGAGGCGGATGCGCCGCGCGCCCTCGCCATAGCCCAGCGTCACCGTGTCGCCATCGGTTACACATTGGAATGGGCGACCGCGCGCACCGCAGGTGCCGAACGGCGGGCTGACGGTCTGCCATTCGGTCGGCCGCGGCGGGTTGACGATCCACCACGTCCCGATCAGCACGCCCACCAGCAGGCCGATCCGGGCGGCTGGCCACCAACGCGTGCGCCGCCTACGTCTACGGATCAGCGGGGAGCGATAGGTGCCGGGCCTTGCCCCCTTTGCTCTCCGCCTGAACCTTGCGAACCTGCTCATCGCTGCAGGCATATCAGGCGAGGCGGCACCGGCCTAGTTCAGCGGAAGCGGACCCCTGACAACAATACCCGCGAATACCATTGGTGCGGTTGCGCCGTGAAGCGCCACCAGGACTGCTCCAGATTGCCGACCCAGGATCCGAACAGAAGGCGGGTGCTCGAAGGACCTGGCTCGACGGCCAGCCAGCTCGCCGTGCCCGTCCCCTTGGCGTGCAGCAGGATCTGTGTGTCGTCTCGCTCCACCACCTCCCACACGGCGATGCGATCCGTCTCGCCGCGAGCCAGCGCCCGCGCGTCGGCATCGGTGGCGCCCCGTGCGATGAGCCCGAGCACCAGCCGCTCGGGCCGAAACGCCATGCTGCAATAGAATTGCTCGATGTAGTCGGCAAGGGTGACCTCGCGCCCGGCGGGATTGGGCACCTCGCGGGCGAAGCAGTCGCGATAATCCCCTGCTCCGCCAAACCCGGCGAGCAGGCTGTCCGGCGGCAGCTCGATGGCGGTGACCCTGCCCATCAGGGAAGTGCGGCTCGATCCGCCGCACGCGACCGATGCGTCTTGTGAAAAGCCAACCACGGCATCAGGGCGAACGCCAGCTGCGCCGCAAACCCGTAGAGCCCTGGCGGTTTGAGCAGGCCCGCGATCCACTGCGCTGCCCCCTCCCCCAATGTGCTCGCGAGCGTCACTTCGGCCGCCATCAGCAGGAGAAAAGCGAGTAGGCCGATTGCAAGCGCCTCGCCCGCCTGCGCGATGGCGAACCGGGCGATCAGCCAGCGGGCAGCGAGCCAGCTCGCCGCCAGCATCACCGGAATCTCGAGCAGCAGGAAATTGCGCTCTCCCAGCGCCTCTGCGCCCCACAGCACGCGCACAGTCCCCAGCACGAAGCCGAGCGCAAAGATCAGCGCCCAATAGGTCAGAGCGGATTTCACAATGCGCATGGCATGTCCTTAGCACGACGGCGCCCGGTCCTGTATCCCGCGCGATCACGTCGCCTGATTTGATCCTGGACAAAGTCCCGCCATGCCGCGGTGCTAGAGTGGCGGCATCGTCAACCTTGCCCGGAAAGGCCACGGATGTCCCAGCACACTCCCAACGAACTGACCCAGATTTTCAAGCGCGACCGCGACTTGCTTACCCGGCTCAAGCAGGATGACGCGCATTACGCGCGGCTGGCGGACGAATATCACGAGGTGAACCGCGAGGTGCACCGGATCGAGGCTGAGACCGAGGCGGCCAGCGACGAGCGCACCGAGACGCTCAAGAAGAAGCGCCTCGCGCTGCTGGACGAGATTACCGCGATCGTGGGCAAGGCGCGCGCCATAAGCTAGCAGACCCCGGCGCGCTGGCTCAGCCTGGAATGCGCGGCTCTCCGCGCCGGTCTTTGCCCGCGCGACGGTCTCCCTCGCGGCGGTCTGGGTGATCGATCGGGTGCTGTCCCCGACGCCGATCGGCGCCGCTTCGGCGACCGTTTTCGGGCGTATCCTGTGCCAAAACTGTTGCGTCCCTTGATGGCCCACGCGCGATTGCGCAGGCTCCGCACGACCCGGACGTTGTATTTGTAAAATCTACCCGGTTTGCGCGTGATTGCAAAGCGTTAAGTGCGCCCGATTGCGGGGCGAGCCGCCACTGCTCTGTACGAAGACCGTGCTCCACGCGTTCCATCGAGTAGGGTTCGGGGCAGGGATTGCGGGTCCGCGAAACGCTTGGCACAAGGTGGCCGACGTTCATCTCGGGAGACTATGCACATGAAGTCCTTGGCCGCTCTTAGCCTGGCTCCGGCGCTCGCGCTGGCGATGACCGCTGCGCCAGCCCTGGCTGACCACCGTGCCGAAGGTGAGGTCACGGTGACGCCGACCATGCCGCTACCCGCGGATGCGGTGTGGAAGCACAGCTTCGACGCCTACGAGGGCGAGAAGGGTGAAGAGAATGGAGCGATCAGTCGCGCGCTCTGGTTCGTCAAGACCATGGGCGAACATGGGGTGGACGAAGCACGGGCGAAAAGCGCCGTGGTCATTCACGGCCCCTCGGTTTTCGATGTGGTCAAGGATGCGCGCTATGCTGCCAAGTATGGCGAAGGCGAAGACGGTGCTCCCGCTCGCAACCCCAATCATAACAATGTGGCCGAGTTGATCGCGCGGGGCGGGGAGATCTGGGTTTGCGGGGTTTCGGCCAAGCATCACAAGGTTGGCGATGAGGATCTGCTCCCCGGCGTGCGGATGGCACCGGCGGCGATGATCGCGCACGCCGATCTGCAGCGGCGCGGATTCTCGCTCAATCCTTATTGAGACCTTGGGCGCCAGTCAGCCGGCGCGGCGGTCGACCCCGCTTCTGCGTTCGCCACCCAGGCGCCGGTCTGGCCCCTCGAACGGCAGCTGCGCCTTGCGTCGGTCGTCTCCGCGGCGATCGCCCGACCGCCGATCGTTGGGGCGCAAGTCTGCGCCTTCGTTTGCTCGATCCATTTATGCTCCCCTATGGTGATTACCGAAACCAGTGCCACCATGGTCAAATGGAATATGTAAAATTTCCCAACAAGTTATTAAGGCGCCAAGTATTCATACCAGGTCTATTCGCAAGAAACGGGCCGCAGGATGGTACCCACGACCCGTCTTACTCGCTGAACCGGATTTGGCCTGATGGGGACGTTCAGGCCGCGACCGGGACAAGCGAACCCTTGCCTTTTGGTGTCTCGATTTCGAGACAGCTGCCCTCGTCGACATATTTCCAGGCGTTCCCCTGATAATCGACGGTGCTGGTGCCCGCGCAGCTCGTGCCCGGACCGGCCGCGCAATCGTTCTTGCCGGCCAGTGCCACGCCGTAGCATTTCTCCTTTTCGCCGTCCGGGTTCTCGGCCGCGGCGACTACTTCGGGGTTCTGCGAATTCTCCGCGGCAGCCATTGCGTCGTCGGCGGCGCCTTCTTCCGCGGCGGGCGAACAGGCTGTAGCGAGGCCAGCCGCAATGGCGAGTGCGAGGCTGCCCTTGTTCCGAATAGATGTCATTGTGCTCTCCCTTGTCGATATGGCGACCCGCGCCTGTGGCGCATCGCAATCAGTCATTCGCAACGAACGGGGCAAAGGTTACATCCTGCGAAACTCTTTCCACTCGGCGGCCAAACCGCTAAGCGCACCTCTCCCCGGGCAGGAGTAACCCAAGGATGAATGCCAGCAGCGACAAGTCGATGCTTGCCAAGGCCGAAGTGCTGATCGAGGCGCTCCCCTACTTCCAGCGCTACGCCGGTCGTACCTTCGTGGTGAAATACGGCGGTCATGCCATGGGCGATCCGGCGGCGGCGCAGGATTTCGCGCAGGATATCGTGTTGCTGAAGGCGGTCGGCATCAATCCGGTCGTCGTCCATGGCGGCGGACCGCAGATCGGCGCGATGCTCAAGAAGCTGGGGGTCGAGAGCACCTTCGTCGACGGGCTTCGCGTCACCGACAAGGAGACCGCCGAAGTCGCCGAGATGGTTCTCTCCGGCGCGATCAACAAGGAACTGGTCGGCTGGATCGCGAGCGCGGGTGGCAAGGCAATCGGCATTTCCGGCAAGGATGGCAACCTCGTCACGGCGACCAAAGCGCAGCGCACGGTCAAGGATCCCGACAGCAATATCGAGCAGGCCGTGGACCTCGGCTTCGTCGGCGAACCGGCGCATGTCGACACCGCGATCATCGATACGGCGGTCAACGCCGGCATGATCCCGATCATCGCCCCGATCGGTGCGGGCGCTGACGGCCATACCTACAACATCAATGCCGACACGATGGCGGGTGCGATCGCGGCAGCGCTGGGCGCCGCGCGGCTCTTTCTCTTGACCGACGTCGCCGGGGTGCTCGACAAGCAGGGCGCATTGCTGACCGACCTCACGCCCGCGGACATCGCGGTGCTGAAAGATGATGGCACGATCAGCGGCGGGATGATCCCGAAGCTCGAAACCTGCGTCAGCGCGGTCGAAAGCGGTTGCGATGCAGCGGTCGTGCTCGATGGCCGCGTACCGCACGCTATGCTGCTCGAATTCTTCACCGCCCGGGGTGCCGGCACGCTCGTGCGGAACCCCGTCAGTTAGAGGGTAGCGCACGGCGTATTGCCAAGGTAATACGCGAGGACGGGACGCCCAGGAAACGGATCAGGACAGCAATGGAAGCCCTTCTCGCAATTTACCAGATCATCGGTCTGCTCACCAACGTGCTGGTGATGCTGATCATCATCCAGTTCGTCATCGGGCTCCTATTCGCCTTCAACGTGGTGAACACCTCGAACGATTTCCTCATGGCATTCTACAACTCGATCAACCGCTTGCTCGAGCCCATGCTGCGGCCGATCCGCAACCTCATGCCGAACACCGGCTCGATCGACTTTTCGCCGCTGGTGCTGATCATCGCATTGCAGATCCTGATGATCCTGCTGTCCAGCGTCATCCGGAGCGTCTGATGGCGGCAAGCCGGATCGACGGTAAGGCCTTCGCCGCCAGGCTGAGGGATCGTGTCGGCGAGCTCGCGCGCGAGTTTGCCGACAAGGCAGGGCGCAAGGCCGGTCTCGCGGTCGTGCTGGTGGGGGAAGACCCGGCCAGCCAGGTCTATGTCGGGAGCAAGGGCAAGGCGACCGTCGCCGCCAACATGGCAAGCTTCGAGCACCGCCTGCCGGCGGATGCGAGCGAAGCCGATCTTCTCGTGCTGGTTGAGCAGCTCAATGCCGATCCGGCGGTCGACGGGATCCTGGTCCAGCTTCCGCTGCCGGGCAATCTCGACGAACAGGCGATCATCTCTTCGATCAGCCCTGACAAGGATGTCGACGGCTTCCATGTGATCAACGCCGGGCGCCTGTCGGTCGGCCAGAGTGGTTTCGTGCCATGCACGCCGCTCGGCTGCATGATGCTCCTCACCGACCAGCTTGGCAATTTGTCGGGTCTGGAAGCGGTCGTGATCGGCCGCTCGAACATTGTCGGCAAGCCGATGGCACAGCTGTTGCTCGACGCGAACGCCACGGTCACGATCGCGCACAGCCGCACTAAGGATCTGCCGGCGGTGGTCCGGCGCGCGGACATCGTGGTCGCGGCGGTCGGACGCCCGGAAATGGTCAAGGCAGACTGGCTCAAGGACGGGGCCACCGTGATCGACGTCGGGATCAATCGCCTGCCTCCCGAACCGGGTGCCGAGAAGGGCCGCCTGGTCGGGGATGTCGCTTTCGACGAAGCCAGTGCGGTCGCGCGCGCCATCACTCCGGTGCCGGGCGGTGTCGGGCCGATGACGATCGCTGTCCTGCTCCGCAACACGCTGGTAGCGGCCTATCGCAATGAAGGGCTGGAGGTTCCGGAAGGTTTATGAAGAAAGCCGCAATAGCCGCTCTGACGGTCCTGCTGGCCGCCTGCGCCAGTAGCCAGCAGCCGCGAACGCCCGACCGGGTCATCAATCTTGCGCTCGCCGGGGCGCCGGGCCAGGCGCAGCCGAGCAAGGTGGTCGCAACCGAACTCGCCTTTGCGCGCATGGCGCGTGAGGAAGGCACCTGGACTGCCTTTCGGGAGTACGCGACCAAGGATGCGGTGATGCCCGCTCCGAATTTCCGCAACGTCCACGAAGTGCTCAAGGATCGCGCCGATCCCGCCGAGCCGATAGTGTGGGAGCCGGACATGGTCTGGGTCAGCTGCAATGCGCAATATGCGCTGTCGACGGGTCCGGCCGATTATCCGGGCGGTGCTCGCGGCCGGTTTGCGACGATCTGGCAATTGCAGAAGGACGGCGAGTATCGATGGGTCGTCGACCAGGGGTTCGAGCTCGATGAGGGCTATGCGAAGCCCGAGTGGATCACAGCCGATGTAGCGCAATGTTCGGCGACCAGGCCATCAACCGCCGCTCCTGCAACCTTTGCCGATCACAGCCAAGGGCGCAGCGCCGACGGCACGCTTGTCTGGCGGACAGAGATTGCTGCCGACTGTGGCCGGACCTTTGTGGTCGAGGTGCTGCGCGATGGCGCAATGGCGGAAGTGTTCCGGCGCGAAGCGGCTGCACCTCCCGTTCCGCAGGGGCGTGAGCCGATAGCCTGCATCCCGCAATGACCGAACTGTTCATTTCGGCTTTCATCACCCTGTTCGTGGTGATCGACCCGCCCGGCTGCGCGCCGATCTATGCCGGGCTGACCAAGGGGGCGACCTCCGGCCAGCGCACTTCGATGGCAATTCGCGCCACGCTGATCGCATCGGTCATCCTGTTGATCTTCGCGCTGTTCGGCGAGGACCTGCTCGGCGCGCTCCATATCGAGCTCAATTCCTTCCGGATCGCCGGCGGGCTGATGCTGTTCTTCATCGCCTTCGACATGGTGTTCGAAAAGCGCACGCAAAGGCGCGAGGAACGGGCCGAGAAGATCGCGGCCACGCCCGAGGTCGAGGACGTCTCGGTTTTCCCCATGGCTATGCCCATGCTGGCCGGCCCGGGCGCGATCGCTGCAATCATGCTGCTGATGAACGAGGCCGATGGAACGGACGAATCCCTCGTCGTGCTCGGCGCTCTCGGCGCGGTGCTTGTCCTGACGGCCCTCGCACTGGTTGCAGCGGGCCCCCTGATGCGCATCTTCGGAGATCGCGTCGAGGCGGTAATTACCCGCCTGCTCGGCGTGCTGCTCGCGGCGCTTGCGGCGCAATATGTGATCGACGGGCTGAAGGGCAGCTTCGGGCTTTAGTAGCCTACTGCAAGGTAACGATTTCGTCGTCGCCGTTGTCGCGCCGGCCGTAGAACTGCATCAGCTGGACGAGGAGTTCGCAGCGCGTCGCGAGATCGGGCGCTTCGAGCAGCGCCTGCTTGCTGGCTGGGTCGAAGGGCGCAATCTGCGAAACACCGTTGATCAGCGACTCGTCATCGAGCCGCGCCACGGACTCCCAGTCGACGCTGTAGCCCTGGGCATCGGCAAAGCGGCGCGCTTCGCGTTCGAACCCCGCACGCTCGATCGCGGATATGCAATCGTCCTCGTCATCGTCGAGGAGTTCCGCCTCGACCTGCCGGAAGGCGGTGGCCACTTCGAGCTCGCGGAGAACCCGGAAACGAGATTCCCCTTCAAGAATGATATTGAAGCGACCATCGTCGAGCGCTTCGACATCGCCGATCCGACCGACGCAGCCGACTGAGTAGAGGGGGGCGCCTTCGACCGGGCGCTGCGGTTGGATCATGGCGATCCGGCGGTCGCGCGCAAGCGCATCGGACACCAGCGCGCGATAACGCGGCTCGAAGATATGAAGCGGCAGTTGCAGCCCGGGAAACAGGATGGCTCCGGGTAGCGGAAATATGGAAAGCCGCGAGCTCACGCGCCCCTAACCGAACAGAATCTTGGACAGGCGACGGCGGGTGGCAACGACCCACTCATCCTCGAGGCCCACCGCTTCGAAGATCTGCAGAAGCTTTGTGCGCGCGGCACCGTCGTTCCACTCGCGGTCCTTCTCGATCGAGCCGAGCAGGACATCAGCAGCCTCGTCGCGTGAACCGGCTGCGAAGGCGGCCTCGGCAAAGGCCAGCTGCTTCTCGTGGTCGTCGGGATTGGCCGTTGCGTTATCGCGCAGCGCATTCAGTTCGCCTTCGTCGACCTGGTTGCCAGCGAGTTCGAGCGCACTCGTTGCAGCGTGCAGCGCTGGGTCGTTGGCAAGCGCCGGGTCCATTTGCGCCGCCTCAAGCGCAGCCCGTGCCTCATCGACCTGCCCCAGTTGGACAAGCGAGCGGATCAGGCCGGCGTGAGCAGCGCCATTGTCGGGCGCCATCTCCGCCACCTGGCCGAAGATACCGGCGGCGCGCTGCGCATCGCCTTCGCTCAGCGCATGCTCGCCGAGGGCGAGAAACTGTTCGAGATCTTCCTTCGAAGGAGCGGCCGGATCAGAGCCGTTTGCGCCCGCCTCGACTGGCAATTGAGCCAGCAACTGGTCAAGCACCTGCTTCAACTGCGATTCGCTGCGCGCATTGGTCAGGTCAGCCACCGGCTGCCCCTGGAACATCGCATAGACCGTGGGGATCGACTGCACCTGGAACTGGGCGGCGATGAACTGTTCCTTGTCGACATCGATCTTGGCCAGAACCACGCCCTTGTCGGCATATTCGGCCGAAACCTTCTCGAGGACGGGGGCCAACGCCTTGCACGGCCCGCACCATTCGGCCCAGAAATCGAGGATGACGAGCTTCTTCATCGAGGGTTCGACCACGTCCTTGCGGAAGCGGTCGACCGCCTTCTGCTCGTCGAGATTTAGACCCATGCTGGTCAAGTAACGTCCCCTTGCCGAATGAATTGCCCGTTTTAACTCGGCCCTAATGTGGGCCTTCCCCGCTCAATGTGAAGGGGCAATTTCCCGATGCGATTTTCCCCTTGCTCCCTGAGAAAAGCGTTGCTAGTTGCGCGCCTCCCCACCGGGAAGCTTCGAATTCCCGGTAGAGCGCCAGTGAGCGGGCGTAGCTCAGGGGTAGAGCACAACCTTGCCAAGGTTGGGGTCGGGCGTTCGAATCGCCTCGCCCGCTCCATTTCTCGACATTGCCGGTCGCCAGTAACCTGTGCCGCATGACGGTTATCGTCGCTGACGTGCATTTCGTCGAAACATCGGCATTTGGCCTTGCCTAAGCGGCGATGGCTGCTAGGGCGCGTGATACGTTATCACATAATCAGGAACGGCGGCTTAATCCTTCATGGCACTTACACCCAATACCCTCATTTCGCACAGTGCGCTGGCAGCGGCGATTGCCATCGGCGCGATTGCTGCGCCGGTGCTGGCGCAAGAACAGCAGGGCGAAGGCGATGCAGCAGCCAAGCCCGCACCTGCCGAGCGCGCTCCGATGCAGGACGACGTGCACAGTCGCGAACTCGATTACCAGGGCAACATCGTCGTTACCGCGGTCGGGCTCAAGCAACTCGACCTGCTCGCCGGTACCTCTGTCTTCGAGGCGGAGGAGATCCAGCAGAACATGGCCGGCCAGTTGGGCGATGTGCTGGTGAAGCTGCCGGGTGTCTCGGCTACCAGCTTTTCGCCAGGCGCGTCGCGCCCGGTCCTGCGCGGTTTCCAGGGCGAGCGCGTGCGAGTGCTCAACGACGGGCTTGGCACGATCGACGTGTCCAATACTTCGGTCGATCACGCAACAACCCTCGAACCGCTCACAGCGGAGCGGATCGAGGTGCTGCGCGGTCCCGCGGTCATGCTCTACGGCAGCCAGGCAATCGGCGGCGCGGTCAACGTCATCGACAAGCGGATTCCGCGCCGTATCCCGGACGAGCCGATCCATGTCGACGGGCTGGTCGGCTGGAACTCGGCCTATGATCTGCGCGAGGGCGGGCTCTCGGTCGACATTCCGCTGGCAAACCGATTCGTGGTTCATGTCGACGGCACCTATCGCGAGACCAACGATCTCGAGATCGCAGGATTCACTGTCGCGCCGATCCTGCGCGACGAACTGCTGGAAGAGGCGGCCGAGGAAGAGGCCGAAGGCGAGTTCGAAGAAGCCGAGGAACTTCGCGAGGCCGCCGAGCAGCGCGGCATTCTGCCGAACAGCGCAACCCGAACCTGGACAGCCAATGCGGGCTTCGCCTTCATCGACGGCGACAACACGCTCGGCGTGGCGGTCGGCTGGTACGATACGCGCTATGGGGTGCCGGGCCGACCCGGCGCCGGCCATCATCATGGCGAAGATGAAGGCGAAGAGGAGGAAGGCGAAGAAGAGGGCGAGGAACGCGTCTCGATTGACCTCGAGCAGTTTCGCGCCGACCTGCGCGGGCAGCTCGACCTGGGCGAGGGTGCATTCTCGCAGCTGATCACACGGATAGGCTATTCCGACTATACGCATACCGAATTCGAAGGTGATGAGGTCGGCACCGTTTTCGACGTGCAGGGGTTCGAGGCACGCCTCGAACTGGCGCAGAAGGACCGCGGCTGGTGGCGCGGCTCGATCGGCACGCAATACTACTGGCGCGATTTCTTCGCCGAAGGGGCAGAGGCCTATGTGCCACCGAACGTCACCGAACAATTCGCGCTTTTCGCGCTTCAGGAATTCGGCAATGGGCCCATCCAGCTCGAGGCCGCCGCGCGATACGAGATGAGCGATGTCGAAGCGCAAACGCTTGGTGTGGCGCGCGAGTTCGGCACCCTCTCAGGGGCGCTGAGCCTGATCTACGAAACCGACGAAGCGCTGCGCTTCGGCGCCAATTTCTCGCGGGCCGAGCGTGCGCCGAGTGCGGAGGAACTGTTCTCCGATGGTCCCCACATCGCGACCCAGGCATTCGAGATCGGCGATCCTACGCTGGACGTGGAGTCGGCCTGGGGCGTCGAGGCTTTCCTGCGCGGCCGGATCGGCAAGGCCGAGCTCAATGTCGCGGTCTATCAGAACTGGTTCAGCGACTACGTCTACCTGGTCGACACCGGGCTCGAGGAAGACGACCTGCCGGTGTTCCAGTATTTGCAGGACGATGCCGAGTATTTCGGGGTCGAGGCCGAACTGTCCTATCCGCTCTACCAGGGCGGGGATCTGACGATCATCGGCGATGTGCGCGGCGATTACATCCGCGCTTCGCTCGACGACGGCTCGCCGATCCCGCGCATCCCGCCTCTCAGCCTGCTCGGAGCACTGGAAGCCCAGACCGACAGTTTCGACGCGCGCGCCGAGGTCCAGTGGTTCGCCGAGCAGGATCGCGTTGCCGGGTTCGAAACACCAACCGACAGCTTCACCCTGGTCAATCTCAGCCTGAGCTGGCGACCATTCAAGGATGCGAAATCGGTCACTGTCCTGCTGGGTGCGGACAATTTGCTCGATGTGACGGGCCGTCGTCACGCAAGTTTCACCAAGGATTTTGTGCCGCTCGCGGGACGCAATCTGAAGGCGAGTGTGCGCGTGAGCTTCTAGGAATCAATTCTCCGCGGCGAAGGTCAGATCGGCGTGCTTTTCCAGGCGCTGGACCAGGTCTTCGCCGAGGAAATAGCCCGGGGTTCCGATCCCTCCGGGTTTGTCGCAGCTCAGCAGCGCGATGGCGGTTTCCGCGATCATGCGGCTGGTTGAGCCGTAGCCCGGATCGTACTTGCCCTTGACGCCGTAGTGCAGCTTCTCGCCGTCGGGCATCTCGGCAATGAACAGCACGTCGTAGAACCCGTTCTCGCGCTCTTCCTTGCTCGGGCCTTCGCCCGGCTTGGGCGGCTTGGCGCCGAAGGGGTTCTTCATCATCTCGGTCGCGGCCTCGGCCATTTTCTTGCCGGCCTCGCCCGGGCTGGTGAGCACCATCTCGTCGTAACGGAAGTCCTCGCCCCACGGGTGGCCGAGCAGGAAATTGGTGCGGTGGACGTTCTTGGTGTTGATCGGCGCCATGACGAACGGTGCGGCCCATTTGCCGAGCTCGTCCTCATAGCGCGGGATCATGCCCGAGGGCTGATCAGGGCCTTCGAAGCCCGGCGTCAAACCGAACGAGCTGCGCAATATGCCGATCAGCGCGGGCTTGCGCGCCACCGCCTTCATCGTCTCGGTCAGGCTTGCGACCGTGCCGCCCGAGGCGCCGCCAGCCATCCCGCGGACCCGGCCCTTCACCCGCGGGGCGGGCTTGCCGAAGCGCTTCACCGCTTCCTTCTGCGTCATCAGCACGCCGAGATCGAACGGGATCGAATCGAATCCCGACGAAAAGCAGATATGCGCGCCGCTCGCCTTGGCGGCTTCCATGTGCTCGTCGATCTTCTGCCGCATCCACACAGGTTCGCCGCACAGGTCGGCATAGTCGGTCCCGGTCTTGACGCAGGCAGCGACCAGTGCGTCGCCATAAAGCTGGTATGGGCCGACCGTCGTGATGATCACGCGGGTGCGGTTGCACATCGCTTCGAGGCTCGCAGGATCGTCGGCATCGGCGACGACGAGCGGGGTGGAGGACGGCGCACCGATCTCGTCGCGCACGCTCTCCAGCTTGGCGAGGCTGCGCCCTGCCATCGCCCATTTCGGGCCGTCGGCGGCGTTGCCGTATTCGCGCACGAAATGTTCGGCGACGAGGCGACCGGTATAGCCGGTGGCGCCATAGACGATGATATCGAACTCGCGGTCGGACTTGCTCATGATCGCTCTCCTTTGCCGCCTGCATGGGCCGCACGGCGAAGAGAGTCAAAGCCGCTACGCACCCGCGCTGCCGCAGCATTCTCCAACAGGATGGAACACATGGAACACGGTCCAGGGGCCAAAACGCGGATTGTGTCAATCTGGCGCGGGAAAGTGTGACTGTGGGACGCAGATTGTGTCTTTCGCGGGCCGAAGTGTGAACGTCGAACGCCAAAGTGTGAACTTTGGCCGCGCCGATCTGTGACCCATACCGGATGCGACTGTAACCTTCAGCGGAACGAAACGTGCGGCGGCGCGCATGGCCGCGAGAATGCGTGGGAGAACGAGCGCAGGTCATCTGCAAACTTCAAGCAGTTTGCCGCGCAGTAGGAAAACCGCCGGGTCAGCTTTAGGGGTGGGAACAGGCAATCGACCATTGCCGACATGCCGAAAATTCACCGCGCGTTAGCCTTATCCTTTCAGCAAATCTATTCGCCAACTGGTGTA
Source organism: Altererythrobacter sp. CAU 1644 (assembly GCF_029623755.1). Lineage (NCBI taxonomy): Bacteria > Pseudomonadati > Pseudomonadota > Alphaproteobacteria > Sphingomonadales > Erythrobacteraceae > Altererythrobacter > Altererythrobacter arenosus. Next base: position 931,031 of record NZ_CP121106.1, on the reverse strand, counting down.
CTTCCAAACTCACAGTTGAGCGGAGAATGTGATCATGAGTGTTCGGCGCATTGAAAACGTGAAGTTGATTGCTCTCGGGGCAGCCTTGGGATTCTGGTTTGTTTTTTACGCCTGGGGCACCGCCAAGGCTGATACTCCGGCCATAGCCTTTTCCCTTGCCTGGCTTGGCCTTGCTGCTTGGCAAAAGCTTTCTCGCGGGCCGGTGTTCGCACCGCAAAGCGCCTGATCCTTTCGGCCTGAAACTGGCAGGAGTATACTCGCCCAATCTGTTCTCGGCGCTCGCACGCAATCGGCAGGCCTAATCGGCCCCGATGGCAACCTGTTGCCTAGCCTTCGACAAGCTCAGGCTGAGCGGTGTGGGAATGCGGAACAGTCTGCGATTGGGTGGAAAGCGGACGTTAGCCTTGCCAGCTATCCAAGCGGCTCACGGACATTATTCGGTAGATGCCGTCCTCACAGCCACCACCGAACTTGCCTGCATCTATGGCTCCCTTCGCGGTGTCAAAATGATCGAACAAGCAGAACTCGTTGACCGACAATTCGGTAGCCATTGAATTGCACGAGAGAGGAGAATGATCTGGGAAGTCACCATACGCAACAACATCGTAGCCAAGCGTCACAGGGCGGTCTGACTCTTCCGGAACAGTCACCTTGTCCTTCACATTTGAGACCTCGGAAGAAGTGAGCGCTCGCCATCTTGCAGGATCGAACTCCCATCCGTCGGTCTCCAACTCGCGTTCGTAGCCAGCATAGAAAAATAGGGTCGTATGAGAAAAGTCGACCGCCGCTTCTCGAGCAAGTTCAAGGATGACTTCCTTACTGTTTGCGAGGCCGAACCTATTGAACTTCCAACTGTCTATGAGCTCAATCACATTGTCATTGACGCAATTGGAAACGCTGCAGACCTCAGAGATATTTGACGTGCTTGGCGTCAACCAGCCCGGAGGGGGCGTCGTTCGCTTGAGTAGGTAGCCAGCTGGAATCATTCGCGACCCTTAACCCATGCGTCTAACGTGCGCTATCGGGTCGTAAGCGGACGTTCTTGGTCGGTTCAAAGATCGGCCCAAACCAGCGCCCGCGCCGCGCCCCTAGAACCCGAACTGCCGGCTCGCCAGGTCGTACATGATCTCCTCCGACCCGCCGCCTATCGCCATGACCCTGACTTCGCGATAGATCCGCTCGACTCGCGCGCCGCGGACGAAGCTGGCGCCGCCCATGATCTGGCAGGCCTCGCGCGCGCAATACTCCATCGTCTGCGTCGCCTGTACCTTGAGCAGGGCAAAGTCGCCGGGGAAGGCACAGCCCTCTTTGACCGTCCATGCCGCGTGATCGATCATTGCCTGCGTCGCCCCGATCATCTGCAGCATCCGCGCGAGCTTGTGGCGGATCGCCTGGCGAGTGACCAGCGGCCTGCCGAAAGTTTCGCGTTCGCGCGCCCAATCGAGCGCATCCTCATAGCACAGCCGGGCATAGCCCGCCGCTTGCTGCGCCATGCCCAACCGCTCGCCGTTGAAGTTGCGCATGATCCCGCCGAAGCCCGCATTCTCAGCCCCGATCAGGTTCTCGGCGGGAACCTCGACATCGTCGAAATGGATCGTGGCCGTATCCGAGGCATGCCAGCCCATCTTCGGCAGCGCCGTGCGGCTGATGCCTGCGCGATCGAATTCGACCAGCAGCAGCGATATGCCGCCCATCCCCTCACCGCCCGTGCGCACCGCTAGGGTGATGTAGTCGGCGCGCATGCCCGAGGTGATGAGCGTCTTGGCGCCGTTGACGAGGTAATGCGAACCGCGGTTCTCGGCCCGCGTCCTGAGGTTGGCAACGTCCGATCCGCCGCCGGGTTCGGTGATGCCGAGGCAGATGATCTTCTCGCCGCTGAGCACTTGCGGCGCGATCCGCTGCTTCAATTCCTCGCTGCCCATGGCGATGATCGGAGGGAGGCCGATCCCGTGGATCATCAGCGAGGCAGGAATGCCTCCCGCGCCGGGACGACACAGTTCCTCCGATTGCACCAGCGAGTGGAAGATATCGAACCCACGCTCTTCGAGGGTGCCGCTGCCGCCATATTCTTCGGGATAGCCGAGCCCGAGCACTCCGGCTTCGGCCGCCTTGCGGTGAAGCTCGCGCGGGACCTCGCCCGCCGCCTCCCAGGTGTCGACATGCGGCATGATTTCGCGGGCAACGAAGGCGCGGACGCTGTCGCAGACCGCCTCATGCGTCTCATCGTAATGGGGTGAGCGGCTGCGCCATTGGTCGAACAGATACTGAGACACGCGGTAAACTCCCCCGGCTTTGACGCAAGCATTCCGCATATCCATCGCGCATGCAAGAAGCCCATAGCTGCCGCCGTGCCGACCGCCATGTCATCGCCTCCATCCATCGCGAGCTTTCCATTGCTGCTTCCGAACAATCCATGGTAATTTAGGGTCATTGCGCTGTTTGGGAGGGATGCCATGACAATCCGCCTGATTCTGCTTACCGCGACCGCGTTGCTAATCTCATCTTGTGACCCCGGACCAGAGGATGCCAACGGCACCTCATCCGAGGCTGCGGCAAGCGTTGCCAGCTCTGCCGAGGAAGAAGCCATTCGGGGTGAGGTCGCTCGATGGCTTGAGCTGATCAAGTCGAAAGACGCAGCCGGAATTGCCCAGATGTATACGGAAGACGGCGCCTTCATGCCGCCCAATGCGCCCATCGGGATCGGCCGGGCCGCGATTGAGCAGAACTGGGCAGCGATGATGAATACGCCGGGGTTCGAGCTCACCTTCGCTCCGGAGCAGATCACCTTGTCATCCTCCGGCGATATGGCGCTCGATCGCGGCAAGTATCGTCTGGCGGTTGGGTCCGATGGGGTCGAACAGATCGACACCGGCAAATACGTGGTGGTCTGGCGGAAGGTCGATGGCTCGTGGAAAGCCGCCGCGGACATCATCAACAGCGACCTGCCGCCGGGGGGAGGCTGACCCACCGCAGCGCAATACGGCTGGCAATGCCCGCGAAGGGGTAGTTAGCGGACGGCGGTTTCGCTTGCCGCTCCGCCCCTAGAGCCGCGGCAGCGTGACGCCGCGCTGGCCCATATATTTGCCGGCGCGATCCTTGTAGCTCGTCTCGCAGCGTTCGTTACCCTGCAGGAACAGGAACTGGCACGCGCCCTCATTGGCGTAGATCTTGGCCGGCAAGGGCGTGGTGTTCGAGAATTCGAGCGTCACATGCCCCTCCCAGCCCGGCTCCAATGGGGTGACGTTCACGATGATCCCACAGCGGGCATAGGTCGACTTGCCGAGGCAGATCACCAGCACGTCTTCCGGCACGCGGAAGTATTCGACCGTACGGGCGAGGGCGAAACTGTTGGGCGGGATCACGCAGACATCGGTCTTGCGGTCGACGAAGCTGTTGGCGGCGAAATCCTTGGGATCGACTACCGCGCTGTCGACATTGGTGAAGATCTTGAACTCGTCGGCCACGCGCGCGTCATAGCCATAGCTGGAGAGGCCATAGGAAATGCAGCCTTCGCGGCGCTGCGCCTCGACGAAGGGTTCGATCATCCCCTCGCTCTGCGCCTTTTCGCGGATCCACTTGTCGGAAAGAATCGCCATGCACGACTGATTCCGCATGCGCGCCGCCACGGCAAGCGCGGGCTGATGTTTTGCCCGGTTTACTTGATCTGGCGCGCGCCGAGCCGGGGGTTGAGCGCGGTGATGTAGTTGAGCCACTTCTTGGGGCGGCGCAGCATGTCTTTCGGGTAATCGACCTTAAGACCGGCGATCTCGGCCATCTTGCCGACGAAGTGGATGCAGTTGCGCGTGTCGAGGTCGTAGAACTTGCCCGGCGCATCGCGCCACGCGGCGACTTCCTTCTTGATCCGGCGGTACTGAGCATCGGTCAGCGTGATCGTGAAATGGCGGTTGGTCTTGGTGATGTATTTCGGCTTCTCGATCATCACGTCATGTTCGACCGGGCCGTTGAGCACCGAAGGGCCGGCGCTCTTGGCGGTGAAGCCGTAATTCTCGCTGACCACTTCGCCGGTTTCGTCGAGCGTGCCTTCGAGCACGATGAAGGTGTGAGGATAGCGCCCGACGATGACCGAGCCGTTGAAGCTGTGGAAGCTCAGCTTGACCTCGGCCAGCGCGGGGGTGGCGCCGAACAGCGAGCAAAATACGAGAATAAGGGCGAAAAGACGATGCATGGAGCGGCTTCTATTGCGGCGAGACACCCTGCTGCAAGCTGAACCCCGAAGTTGCCGACATCATCTTTCCGGATTGAGCAGACGGGCCGCAACCGCGTCAAGCCGGGAGATCAACGCGGGATCGTGCTTGTCCGGCGCGGTGATCACCGCATCGTCGAGCGCATTGTCGATCGGCGAGGGCTCGCGCTCCTTGGGCAGTGCCTTGACGAAATTGGTCACCAGGTCGCGCGCCAGCTGGCTGTTCTGCTGCATCTGGGCGACGACCTGCGCCACGTCGACCGCGTCGCCTTCGCGCCAGCAGTCGTAATCGGTCACCATCCCGACGAGGGCATACGGCAGCTCGGCTTCACGCGCGAGCTTGGCCTCGGGCATGGCGGTCATGCCGATGACGTCGGCACCCCAGTCGCGGAACATGTGGCTTTCGGCGCGGGTCGAGAATTGCGGCCCCTCGATTGCGACATAGGTCGCGCCGGTCGCGACCTTGCCCTTGGCCTTGGAGATCGCCTTGGTCGCCATCTCGGACAGCCGCGGACAGACCGGGTCGGCCATCGAGACATGGGTGACAAAGCCCGAACCATAGAAGCTCGAAGGGCGCCCCCTGGTCATGTCGATGAATTGTTCGACCACCGCGAAACGGCCCGGCTCGATCTGCTCGCGCAGTGATCCGACTGCCGAGATTGCGAGGATGTCGGTGCATCCGGTGCGCTTCAGCGCGTCGATATTGGCGCGCATGTTGAGCTCGCCGGGCGAGATCGGATGCCCCCGGCCATGGCGCGGCAGGAAGCGCACGCGAACCTCGCCGATCCGCCCGCACAGGATCTCGTCAGAGGGCTTGCCCCACGGGCTCTCGATCGGAATCCACTGCGCGTCCTCGAGCCCGTCGATCGCGTAGAGGCCCGACCCCCCGATGATTCCGATTGTCCACGGGCTGACCATGAAGCCGTCTCGATACCCCTAAGCGACCAGTTAGCCTGGCCTGTCTAAAGCGAATTGCCCTCATCTGGCAAAGGAATGGTTAGGAATTGGTAAGGTTACGAGAGATCGCAGACCTCCGGCAATGCCTTGCGAACCGCCCGTTCGGCCTTGGCGAAGGGGACAGCGATCGAATCGCGCGCCTTCATCCGCTCGAGATGCGCGGCGAGCGCGGGCCAGCGATCGAGCTTCAGTTCCGCCACGAGCCCGATCTGCATCAGGCAGCAGGCAACCGTGATGTCGGCAATCGAGACACTGTCGTGCACGAAGTAGTCATTGTCGCCGAGCGATGCCTCGAGATAGTCGAAGATCGGCGGCATCTTGGTCGACCAGGTCTCGCGCGCGGTATCGAGGTCGGGCTCCTTGCCCTGCGTGACCGAGAAGAAGATCGGGCGGAAGATGCCGAGGCCGCCGATCGCGGCGAGATTGGTGTCGGCATATTCCTCGATCCACAGCGCACGCCCATGCGCGTAGGGATGGTGCGGATAGAGCGCCGGCTCCGGATGCTTCTTCTCGAGATAGGCGCAGATCGCCGAACTGTCGGCGATGGTCCCCTCCTGCCCCTCGCTCGCGACCGAGCGATCGCGCAGCACCGGAATGCGCTTCATCGGGCTGATGTCGAGAAACCATTCGGGCGGATCGAAGACGTTGACCGCCTCGATCTCGTATTCGACGTCCTTCTCGATACAGCAGGCGGCGACCTTGCGGACGAAGGGAGAGATCGGGCTGCCGTAGATTACGAGTTCGGCCATGAGCTTGTGCATCCTTTTTGCTTTGCGACTCCATTGCATAGGCGATAGGTTTCATAGCGCAATGGATAGGCGCACCCCCATGGCGCGCCTTCTATATGGGCAGCCGAAAGGCATTTGCCTTGCGATGGGTTCGCGCCCATCATCGCTCCAGGTAACCGGATTGTAGAGAATCGAGAGAGGAACCCCCCATGGCCAAGCAGTACAAGAACCTGATCAATGGCGAGATGGTCGAGACCGGCGAATGGCTCGACGTCGTCAACCCCGCCAACGAGGATGTGATCGGCCAGGTCCCGGCATGCGGCAAGGGTGATCTCGACAAGGCCGTCGCCGCCGCGCGCGAAGCCTTCAAGAGCTGGAAGAAGACCAGCTTCGAAGAACGCCAGGCTGCCTGCATGGCAATCTCGGGCGCGATCAAGGAAAACGCCGACGAACTCTATCGCCTGCTGACCAGCGAGCAGGGCAAGCCGCACGAACAGGCCAAGGGCGAGATTTATGGCGCATCGGGCATGGCGGCGGCGCAGGCGACGCTTAAGCTCGACGAGGTGGTGAACGAAGATTCGGATGCCCGCCTCAGCCGTACGCGCCGCGTTCCGGTGGGCGTGGTTGGCGGTATCGTGCCGTGGAACTTCCCCGTGATGATGGCGATCCAGAAGATCGTGCCCGCGCTGATGAGCGGCTGCACTATCGTCCTCAAGCCATCGCCCTTCACCCCGCTCACCACGCTGCGGATTGCCGAACTGATCGCGGACAAGGTGCCGGCCGGCACGGTCAACATCATCACCGGCGAAGACAGCCTCGGCCCGCTGATCACTTCGCATCCCGATATCGACAAGATCACCTTCACCGGCTCGACCGCGACCGGCAAGAAGATCATGGAAGGCGCCAGCGCCGACCTCAAGCGCATCACGCTCGAGCTGGGTGGCAACGATGCCTCGATCGTGCTGCCCGATGCCGACCCCAAGAAGGTTGCTGAGCAGTTGTTCTGGTCGAGCTTTTCCAACGCCGGGCAGATCTGCGTCGCGGCCAAGCGCGTCTACATCCACGAGGATATCTATGACGAGCTGAGCGAGGCGCTGGTCGAATATGCCAAGACGGTGAAGGTCGGCGATGGCTCGCAGCAGGGCACCGGCGTCGGTCCGATCCAGAACAAGAAGCAGTTCGACCGCGTGTGCGAACTGATCCAGGACGCCAAGGACAATGGCTACAAGTTCCTTGTCGGCGGCGATGTCGATCCCTCGGGTTCGGGCTATTACGTGCCGATAACGATCATGGACAATCCGCCCGAAGACGCGCGCATCGTGGCCGAGGAACAGTTCGGCCCAGTGATGCCGCTGATGAAGTTCTCGACCGAGGACGAGGTGATCCAGCGCGCCAACAATTCGGACTATGGCCTCGCCGGGGCGGTGTGGACCGGAAACCCCGACAAGGGCGTCGAGATCGCCGAACAGCTCGAAACCGGCACGGTGTGGGTCAACGAATACCTCCACCTCTCGCCCTTCACCCCGTTCGGCGGGCACAAGCAGTCGGGCTTCGGCGCCGAATACGGCCTCGAAGGGCTCAAGGAGTTCACCTATCCGCAGGTGATCACCGTCAAGAAGGACAATGTCCCCGCGTAGAACAAGGTGAGCGGGGGAGAGCCAAACGCGATCGAACAAGGCCTGGCCCGCGCGCTCGCGCGGGTCGGGCTTTCCCCTCCTTCAGGCCTGACGCGCCTCACCGGCGGCGCGACCATGGAAAGCTGGCGCTTCTCGTCGAATGGCGAGGACTTCGTCCTGCGGCGCTCTCCCTCGCTCGCGTTCATGCAAGGCCGCCCCTATGGGCATGCGACCGAAGCAGCGCTGATCGAAGCGGCGCGGGCGGCAGGGGTGACCGCGCCCGAGGTTGTGACCGTGCTCGAGGAAGGCGACGGGATCGGCAGCGGTTTCATCATGTGCGCCTTGCCGGGCACTCCGAACCCCAAAGAAATTCTGGCGATGGATGGCGCGCAGACGATCCTGCGCGAGGCGGCGCGCGATCTCGCCCGCATCCATTCGCTTTCTCGCGAAGACGTTCCTGCCGATGTGCCGGTGATGGACTATCGCGCCGCCATCGCCGATCTGCGCCAGCAGTTCGAGGAGGCGGGCGGCGACCGCCCGATCATCGCGCTCGGGCTCAAGTGGATGGAGGACAACTGCCCCGAAGAATGCGCGCCGGTGCTCAACCATGGCGACTACCGGATGGGCAATATCCTCGCCGAAAATGGCCACCTGACCGGCGTGCTCGACTGGGAACTGGCGCATTTCGGTGATCCGCACGAAGACCTCGCCTTCGGCTGCATGGCGGTGTGGCGCTTCGCCCGATACGACCGGCCGGCGTTGGGACTGGGTCCGCTGGAGGACTATTTCGCGACATACGAAGCGGAGAGCGGTCGCACGGTCGACCGCGCCCGGTTCCGCTACTGGACGATCCACCGCACCGTGTGGTGGGCGCTGGGGTGTCTCAAGTGTGCCAAGACCTGGCGCGAAGGCGCGGACCGGACGCTCGAACGCGTGGTGATCTCGCGCCGCACCAGCGAGCAGGAATTGGACCTGCTGATGTTGCTCGAAGAGGATGCGCCGGAGGAGGAGCGGGCGCGGCAGATTAAACTCTACAACCACCCGAAAAGAAAGGTCGGTGAGGCCGCTATACATGATCTTGCGGCTGCGATTGCCGAGTGGCTTCACTCCATCAAAGACTCAGTTCAAGGTCATGACCGATTTCAGCTAGCGGTTGCAAGAAATGCGTTGGGAATCATTGAGCGAGACGACCTGCATGGCTCGTGGCAAGCCAATTTCAATTCGTACGCGACCGACGGGATATTCGAAGGAGGATTGGACCTTTCGACCAAGGATCACCTTTTCTTGGCCAAGCTCTATGCCCTCGAAAAGGTCGCTGTCGATTCCCCCAAATACCCCGCGCTCGCCGTCGCGCGAAAGAAGTGGACCGGAGAGGACTAGCCCATGGATTTCACTATCCCGCCAGCGCTCGAGGACTATTACGCGGAGCTCGAGAAATTCATCGAATCCGAGATCATCCCGCTCGAGCAGCAGGACGACAATATCCGCTTTTTCGACCACCGCCGCGAATGGGCGCGGACCAATTTCGAGGAAGGCGGGCTGCCGCGCGAGGAGTGGGAGGAACTGCTGTGGGAGGCCAAGCGGCGCGCCGACAAGGCGGGGCACTGGCGTTTCACTGCGCCGAAGAAATATGGCGGCAATGACGGCAGCAACCTATGGATGGCGGTGATCCGCGATCGCTTTGCCCAGCGCGGTCTCGGCCTCCACAACGACCTCCAGAACGAGCACTCGATCGTCGGCAACTTCCCCTTCGTCGCCATGTTCGAACAGTGGGGTACCGACGAGCAGAAACAGGAATTTATCCTGGGCGGGTTCGAGGGAACGCGGCGGGTGGCCTTTGGCTTGACCGAGCCGCACCACGGCTCTGACGCGACGCATATGGAAACGCGCGCCGTCCGCGAAACGCGCGACGGGATCGACGGCTGGCGGATCGATGGCGAGAAGATGTGGATCACCGGCATGCATGTCGCGACCCATTGCGCGATGTTCTGCCGCACATCGGGCGAGGATGGCGACGCGCGCGGCATCACCTGCCTGCTCGTCCCCAACCCGACCGAGGGGCTGGAGATCGAGGAATGGATGTGGACCTTCAACATGCCCACGGACCATCCGCGCCTCTCGGTCAACAATGTCTGGGTGCCCGAAAGCGCGATGCTTGGGCGCGAAGGCTTGGGCCTCGCGCTGGCGCAGAGCTTCGTCCACCAGAACCGCATCCGGCAGGCGGCATCATCGCTCGGCGCGGCGCAGTTCTGCGTCGAGGAAAGCGTCAAATATGCGCGGCAGCGCAAGCCCTTCGGCGAAGAGCTGGCCAGGAACCAGGCTATCCAGTTCCCGCTCGTCGAGCTGGCGACTCAATGCGAGATGCTGCGGCTGCTGATCTACAAGACCGCCTGGGAGATGGACAACATGGCCCATGAGGAGATCGAGAAGACGATCTCCGACAAGGTATCCATGTGCAATTACTGGGCGAACCGGCTGGTATGCCAGGCGGCGGACCGGGCAATGCAGGTGCACGGCGGGATCGGCTATTCGCGGCACAAGCCGTTCGAGCACATCTATCGCCACCACCGCCGCTACCGCATCACCGAGGGTGCCGAAGAAATCCAGATGCGCAAGGTCGCTGCCTATCTGTTCGGCTATCTCGGGCCGCGAAAAGGCACCTTCGACTAGGCATTCGTCGAAAGCCTTCGCGCAATCATCCTGCGCGGGCTGGCAATCCTGCTGCGCGTGGCTATGACTCGCTCCAACTCAAGGGGAGAGCCATACATGCGCCGTATCACCACTCGTTCCTTCGCCGCCGCGCTGCTCGCAGGGGCCTCGCTCGTTGCCGTGCCGCTTGCTGCCCAGGATACCGAAGCAGCCGAGAAGAAGGACGAGAAGTGGGACGTCAGCGCGCCCAAGGGCGCAACGATCACGCAGGTCCCGATCAACGTCGATGAAGGGACCTGGATGGATGTCGATGTCTCGCCCGACGGACGGACCATCGCCTTCACCCTGCTCGGCGACATCTACACCATGCCGATCACCGGCGGCACGCCAACCCGCATCGCCGAAGGCTTGGCGTGGGAGGTGCATCCGCGCTTCTCGCCGGATGGCAGCCGGATCGCCTTTACCTCGGACCGGGGCGGGGCGGACAATATCTGGGTGATGAATGCCGACGGGTCGGACAAGCGCCAGCTGACCGAGGAAAAGTTCCGCCTGCTCAACCAGCCGAGCTGGAGCCCCGATGGCCGGTTCATCGCCGCGAAGAAGCACTTCACCACCGCGCGCTCGCTCGGCACGGGCGAGATCTGGATGTATCACGTCTCGGGCGGCGGCGGGGTCCAGGTGGTCAAGCGCGCCAGCGAGGCACTGCAGAAGGAGCTGGGCGAGCCGACCTTTTCGCCCGACGGCAGCGCGATTTACTACACCCGCAATACGACCGGCGGGAACACCTTCATCTATGCGCAGGATTCGAACGCCGGCATCTTCGCGATCGAGAAGCACGAGCTTGCCACTGGCGAGGTGACGACCGCCGTTGCGGGATATGGCGGGGCGGTGCGCCCGACCCCTTCGCCCGACGGCAAGAGCATCGCCTTCGTCAGGCGCGAGAAGGATCAGTCACAGCTGTGGGTCAAGGACATCGCCAGCGGCAGGGAGCGCATGATCTACGGTGCGCTCGACCTCGATGTGCAGGAGACCTGGGCGGTTACCGGGGTCTATCCCAATATGGACTGGACGCCCGACAGCAACAGCATCGTGTTCTGGGCGGGTGGCAAGCTCCGCCGGGTCGACGCCGATGGCGGCGGGCTGGCCGAAATCCCGTTCACGGTCAACGATAGCCGCGGGACGGCGGAAGTGCCCAATGTCGCGATCGAGGTCGCGCCCGACAGCTTTACCACCAGCATGGTGCGTTTTCCCACATTGACCCCCGACGGCAATCGGGTCGTGTTCGAGAGCATGGGCAAGCTCTACAGCAAGAGCGCGACCGGATCGGATGCTCCTCGGCGGCTAACCGGCGGCAGCAGCGACGCGCTCGAACTGTGGCCGAGCTTCTCTCGTGACGGGAAGAAACTCGCCTACGTGCGCTGGACCGACGAAGGGCTGGGCGAGATCGTCGTCGCCGATGCCAATGGGCGCAATGCCAAGGCCGTCACCAGCCAGCCGGGCCATTACGCGGTGCCGAAGTTCAGACCCGACGGGCGCTCGATCGTGTTCGAGAAGCGCAGCGGCGGCTCGCTAACCTCGCCCGACTATTCGGAGAATGCCGGCGTCTACGTCATCTCCGCGAATGGGGGAGAGGCGGAACTCGTCACCCGCGACGGATCCGATCCCCATTTCGGTGCGGCGAACGACCGCATCTTCTTCACCCGCGTCTCCGCCGACAAGCTGATGCTGGTGTCGAGTGACCTCGCGGGCAAGGACGAGCGGACGCACGCACAGGGCGAGCTGGCCGCGACGTTCCATGTCTCGCCAGACGGCACGACGGTCGCCTTCAGCCAGAACTACGAGCTTTTCGCCATGCCGCTGATGCCGGGTGGCAAGCCGGTGGACGTGAGCGAGGAGGGTGGCCCACTGCCGGTGACCCGGGTGAGCAAGGGCGGCGCCGATTACATAGGGTGGGCGAACGGCGGGCGCTCGCTCAGTTGGTCGATCGGCCCGTGGTTCAAGACGGCCGATGTCGCCGCGCTGTTTCGTAATGTGCCCAAGGGCAAGGACGACAAGGACAAGGGCTTCGAGCCGCCTGAAACCGGGGTCTCGCTGGCGCGCACGCTTGCCGCCGACAAGCCCGATGGCACCGTGGTCCTGACGGGCGCGCGCGTCCTGACCATGCGCGACGGTCTGGGCAAGGACGATCCCGGCGCCATCGAGAATGCCGTGATCGTGATCGAGGGCGACCGGATCGCCGCGATCGGTCCCGCCTCTGAGGTGCAGCCCCCATCCGGGGCCAAGGTCATCGACGTAACCGGCAAGACCATCATGCCCGGCCTGGTCGATGCCCATGCGCATGGCCCCTATGGCACGGGCGACCTGATCCCGCAGCAGAACTGGACCTTGCTGCAGGACCTGGCGCTCGGCGTTACCACGATCCACAATCCGTCCTCGGACGCGACGCAGGTGTTCGCGGCAGCCCAGTTGCAGCAGGCGGGCGAGATCCTGGCCCCGCGCATCTTCTCGACGGGCGAGATCATCTACGGCGCCAAGGCGCTGGGCTTCTACGCGCGGATCGACAATTACGAAGATGCGCTCGCCCACGTCCGACGGATCAAGGCGCAGGGCGGCATTTCGGTCAAGAACTACAACCAGCCGCGGCGTGAACAACGCCAGCAGGTCGTGCGCGCGGCGGTGGCCGAGAACATGCTGGTGGTGGCAGAGGGCGGTTCGCTGTTCGGCATGGACATGAACCTCGTCGCGGACGGCAATTCGACCGTCGAGCACAATGTGCCGGTGGACGTGTTCTACGAGGACGTGCTGCAGTTCTACAGCGCGTCCGATACGAATTACACGCCGACGCTGGTCGTGACATATGGCGGGTTGGCAGGCGATCCCTACTGGCGCCAGGCGACCGACGTGTTCGACAACCCGCTGCTCGTGCACACCCCGCCCAAGCAATTGCTGGCCGCTACGGCCCGGCGCACCAAGGCGCCCGAATGGGCCTTTGTCGATGATGACGCCGCCCGCGAAGCCAAGAAGCTGGCCGAGCGCGGGGTCGCAGTGGCGATCGGTGCGCATGGCCAGCAGGCCGGCATCGGTGCGCATTGGGAGCTGTGGAGCTTTGCCCGCGGCGGGATGAGCGCGGTGCAGGCATTGCGAGCGGGCACGATCGAACCCGCCAAGTCGCTCAAGATAGCGCGCGACATCGGCAGCCTCGAGGTCGGCAAGCTGGCCGATCTGGTCGTGCTCGATGCCGATCCCTCGGCCGATATCCGAAACTCGGACAAGATCGACAGCGTCATGTTGGGCGGCCGCCTCTACGACGCCCAGACGATGAACGAGATCGAGACCGGGGATCGCAAGCGGCGGAAATATTGGTGGGAGTAACCGGCGCCGAGCCAACCTCGGGGTGAAGCGCGCGATTGCGTCCCCGTCCATTGGCGGGCATGATCGCGGGCGGTAACCCTGCGATCGACCAGAAGGGGGTGGAGCGATGTCAGCAGAGCAAGCGGGAGGCAGCTACCGGCCGCGGCTCGTCCTGCGCTTTGGCATTACCGGACATCGCCCACCGCGCCTGCTGCATACCGAGCATGATCGCGTTCGCGCGCAGTGCCGCAAGCTGTTCGAACTGGCGCAGGGCGCGCTGGGGCAGATCGCCTTGGCGCATCCGAGCATCTTCAGCGCCGATCCTCCCGAAGCGCGGCTCATCTCTTCGCTCGCCGAAGGGGCGGATGTGCTCGCCGCCGAGGCGGCGCTCGAGAGCGGAGTCCCGCTGTCTGCCTGCCTACCCTTTCCCGCGGAGGTCTATCGCAAGGACTTCGGCGACGAGGAATGGGCCCGGACCGAAGAGCTGATCGGTCGATCGGTGTCGGTCATGCAATTGTCCGAATACAGGAACGGGGACGAGGCCGCCTACGAGATGGCCGGCCGACTGGTCCTGTCGCAATCGGACATCATGATCGCGATCTGGGACGGCGAGGCCGCGCGCGGCCGTGGCGGGACGACGCAGGTCATTGCCGAGGCCGTGGCCCTCCACCAACCGGTGATCCATATCGACGCGACCGGCGAGACCGAACCCGAGCTGTTGTGGAGCGGCCTTCACGACGTCGTTCCCGATCGGCCTTCTCTCGACGGTGTCGAGCGGCGCCCCGCCTATGCCGCATTGCCGCACCTCATTCGTGCGCTGTGCGCCCCGCCCGAGGGGGAGGACGAGCGGCAGTTGCTCGAATTCGTCGAACACGACCCTTCGCCGCACCATCGCAGCTATGGCTGGCCCCTCCTGCTCGCGCTCACCGGCGCCAGGCCGTGGTACAAGATTTCGATCCATCCGCCCGAGGTCGACGGCAGCGTCGCCCAGATGCAGCCGCATACCGAGCCGTTCGAATCCGAGGGACGCTTCGGCCAAGTGCTCAATTCGCTGCTGCTCGAACGGTTTGGCCGCGCCGATGCCGAGGGCGGCTATTTCGCCCTACGCTTCCGGTCGAGCTTCGTGACCAATTTCGCCATGGCGGGCGTGGCCGTGCTGCTCGCCCTGTCGGGCCTGCTGTTCCCCGAAGCGAAGAAGTTCCTCATCGCCGGCGAGCTGCTGGTGATCTCGCTCATCATCGCCAACACCCACGGCGCCAATCGACTCAACCTGCACCAGCGGTGGCTCGATTCGCGCCATCTGGCCGAGCGCCTGCGCCTCCTCGCCATGTCGGGGACGATCGGGCAACTCAATCTGCGCGAGGTCGAGGACGGGACCAAGCAGCCCGGTTGGGTCAGCTGGCTGGCGCGGGCCACGGCGCGCGAGCTGGGCCTGACCTTCGCCACCTTCGACCAGGCCTATCTGGCCAAGGTGCGCGATACCATGTTGGCACTGATCGACGAACAGGTCGGCTATCATCGCAGCAATGCCCATGCGATGCACGTGGCCAATCACCGCCTGCACAAGCTGGGCGACCTGCTGTTCATCGGAACCATCATTGCCTGCCTGTTCTATCTCGGCAAATCATTGGTCTCGCCTGAGTCCGCCGAACTGATGGGCTTCAGCATCACCGGCATTGTGACTTTCATCACAGCGCTCTTCCCGGCTCTGGCCGCTGCGCTGTACGGCATCCGGATGCAGGGCGATTTCGCGGCGACGAGCGAGCGTTCGACCGTGATTGCGCGCCAATTGGGCCAGCTAAGAAGCGCGATCGAACGCGACCCGCTGTCGCTCGAACGACTAATCGAGCGTTCGCGCCGCCTGGGCGAGATCATGCTGTCGGAAGTGCACCAGTGGCGACTGCACTACGAGACGCGCCCGCTCAGCCTGCCGGGCTAGGATCAGTCCTTGTGGTGGCGCGGCTTGCGGGGCCGCAGGTGCCAGAACTTTTCCATGTAGAGATAGGTCATCGAGGCGCTCCAGCCGACCATGACCAGCCCGTTCAAGGCCTCGATTCCGCTGATGATCCGCAGCGCCCCGGTCGGGTAGAGGTCACCGATCCCGAGCGTCGTGTAGCTGGTGATCGAGAAATAGAACGCGTCTTCCAGGCTGTGTCCGCGTTGGCCGCCAATCGTTCCGAATCCGCCGATTTCCTCGAGCCACAGGAAGGCAACCGCATAGATGAAGGCATGAACCATATGCGATGTCAGCGCTGCGGTGAGGATGGCGATGATCCGCATCCGCGGCGGCCAGGGAAGATGGGTCAGGCGGGACGAGGTGAAGCGGAGCACCTCGTAATGGACGCCGATCGTCAGGGCGACGAGGATGAGCGAGATGAGAAGCGTCAGCATTGCTGCATGGTGTGTCGCGCGCGAACCCGATGGTCAAGCGGCGAGGTCCCCACTCTCATTGCGAGGCTATCCGGCATCCGCAACTGGTGCTCTCGCATCCGTGTCCGGCGTTGCCGCAAATCGTTCGAACACATGCGCGAGGATCAGCGCCTGTGCGAGCATCTCGCCGCCATCTTCCACGAGGTCGAATATCTGGAAACAGTATCCGGCGTGGTCGAACGCTGCGCAGATCGGTTCGTGCAGGAAATCGATCCCGACGGCGAAAAAGCCAAGCAGGCCGACCAGGCCGGTGAGGATGAAGATGCTCGGCCATTGGCGTGGCGGCGTCTTGACGAGGCCATAGATGCCCCAGGGGGCAAGGAACAGGGCGATGGCGCCCCACGCCACCAGCTCACCGCTGTCCTTTGCCAATGGCCCGGGAAGCCGGTCGAGATAATCCCACTCGCTGAAATATCGCCCGAGGCTTTCGTGGATCGTGAGACTGTCGTCCAGCACCATCGTCACGAGGACGACGGCAAAGGTCAGGTAGAGCGCAACCCGCTCGCGCCGGTAGGCACGAAACATGATCACGGCACTGGCGGCCATGACTGCATAACCGAACCATTCCGATGCGCTCCCGTCTTGCGATATGTTCAGGAGATGCGGGATTTTCGGCATCAGGGCGCCTGTCACCACATGCAAGGTGACAAAGACCGCCTCTACTGCCAGCACCAGCAGCAGGACAAACCAGTTGAATTGACCAGTCAGCCAGCCGCGAAATTCGGTCAAACCGTACTTTCGTTCGGCCATGGCTGATTCGAGGGTCAAGGCACGGGGCTCTCGGCGGATCCGGCTATCCGACCGGGGAAATCCTTTCCCTTGCGGCTATCGGAACGGCGCAACAATCGCGGAATGACAGGCTTCAGTAGCTCAATTCGTCTGATCGCCTCGTAGCCGATCAGGCATCCGATGAACGTCAGACCGAATGTGATGGGGCTCCAGGATTGCCCGAAGACCCTTTCGAAGACCATCGATATCCCCCAGGCCAGGATCCCGTTCAGGGCGAAGATCGTGAAGGTCGCTGCCGAGACATACTGGATAGCTGAACGTAGCGACCGGGGAACCGGGATCATCGGGACATAGAGAGTGGCCACCACGCCCAGAGCGATCCAGGCTGACCTGCGCGAAACGCCCGAATCTATGAAGGCAAATGTCAGCCCCAGGGCCAAGGCCATCAGCTTCTGACGCGTGGTCTGGGCCGCAAAGCAGCACCAGCCGAGCCAAAGCAGTGCGATATAACGCTGCGGGACAAGGTTGCGCAGATGATCGGTGTCCCAGATGGCCGGGAAGATCGCCCAGATGCCGACGAGGATGGCAGTGAGACCAAAGGCGAAGCGCCACGGCTCTCGTTTCGCGATCGCCCTCACTTGAGGAATGAGAAGCAAGAGTCCGGTCAGGGCCAGGCACTGCACCAGCACCTGGACGAACCAGAACGGGAAGATCTGGGTGAGGCGCAGCTCGGTGAGATTGGTGTACAGCAGCAAGGTGTCGAGCTGGAATTCCCGGCGATAGGCCATGAACAGGACGGCCAGTATGAAATACGGGATGATCAAGGTTTTGGTGTAGGGCACGAGCGAGGACAGGACCTTGCCCTCGAGCAGTGCGGGCGCCTTGAACCGCGCAAGGTTGTAGCCAATCAGGAAGAACAGCAGGAAGGTGCCGCCGCCGAGGATTGCGATGCCGGAGTGCGTCCCGACGACACAGGTGATGGCGAATGCCCGCAAAAAAATGCCAGTTTCCATGGTCGCTGGCTTTGGCGAGGCAGCGCCCTCCATTTCCGCCAATCGAGCAACCGGCAGCACGTCCCAGTTCTGTGGCAGCGCACCCAACTCGCTTTCGAGCGCGATCGACATTTCGACGTAGTTGAGCGAATCGCCGCCCAGATCCTGAAAACTGGCAGTGTCGGGAACTTCCGCCAGTTCGAACATCTTCGCATAAAGGCCGCGGACACCCGGCAAGCCTGCCGCCGGAGACGGTGCGGCGGGAACCGAGGGCGAATAGAGTTCGGCGAGCGCATGCCTGCGCACCTTGCCGGTCACGGTCGTGGGGATCTGATCTACATATTGCGCTCTCACCGAAGATCCCGCGGCAATATCGCGGCGCCGCAGGGCATCGTGCACGGCCTCGGCGGCCTGATCGGGCTCGCACCCCGCTGACTTCTGCAGGCCCACGAAGAAACCCTCTCCTCGCCGCTCGTCAGGAATCCGGGCGATGGCAAGCCCGCCCTTCAATCCGAGCGCCTGAAGCACTTCCCCTTCCAGCTGCGCGGGATCGACCTTGATCCCGCCGCTGTTGATCACATCGTCTGCGCGCCCGTCGAACGACAGCATTCCGCCAGCGAAATGTCCGTTGTCGCCGGTCGTGAGCCAGCCATCCTCGTCGGCGATCGGCACGATGTCTCCGTCGAGGATCCGGCCCGTTGCCAGATGCGGGCCGCGCAACTGGATGCGGCCGTCATCGCGTGTCCTCACCTCTACCTGGCCGACAGGGCGGCCCACGGATTCCAGCCCTTCCCCTGCGGTCTCGCTAATCACGAGGAAGGTCGAGCGCGAGGCTTCGGTAAGGCCATAGTGCTGGACGATCACGGCGTTCGGGAACAACGCCTTGACCTGCTCCTTTTCGCGGCGGCTCATGTACTGGCTGCCGATCTCGAGCCATTTCAACGCGGCGCCGTGGCCTTGCAGGACATTCGGCTCCTTGAGGAGCAGCCGCAGCAAGGCGGGCACCGCCGACAAGGCGTTGATCTCGCCCGAACGCAGCATGTCGCGGATTTCCAGCGGGTCGAAGCCGTGCTGGGGAATGAAGAACTTGCCGCCTACGGTCGCCACCGCCCGGCATCGCCCCAGGCCGAAGGAATAGGTCACCGGGACGCCGACATATTCGCGGATCGAGCCGTCGACCTGCATGACGCCGTTCAGTCGGTCGACGGTGTCAGCGAGGGCGCGATATGAGATCACGATCGCTTTCGGCTCGCCCTCGGTACCCGATGTGAAGACAATCTGTGCGGGATCATCGGTTCGACGCGGGGCGAGCTTGCCTTCGAACCACCCGCCCCCCGGTCCGGGATCGATTATCGAGCGGGCGCTGTATCCGTCGAGCCGAGGGAGGACGGCGTCGTCGTCAAGCACGGCAAAGAGCTGCCCATCGCGGTAGGCGTCGAACACCGCTTGCACGAATGCCACGGAATTGCGCTTGCGAATCCCGATCAACGATGGCCCGGCGATAGCTTCGGGAGGTTGCATCTCGCTCGTCATGTCCATCTCTCCCGCAGCCTGAACAGCGTGTATTTGGCGTGCCGGAAGATCGGGCGATTGACGATCTGGGAGGGAAAGCGCCGTCTTAGGAAGCTCTCGATCGCACCCAGGGGATAATAGATATAGGACCGGTGAATCGCGGACCGGATGGCATCGGCGAGGTCGTCCCTGCCATTGGCGATCGCATCGTCGAGCAATTCGTGAAACACGGGATACTCGTTGGGATGGTGCAACCGCGTCCGGCGGATCGCCTCGAGACTGTAGTGAGACCAATCGAAGGTGCTGGCCCGGTTGGGCGACACATTGGCCGTATCCAGTGAGATCATGGTCCGCAGGCATTTCTTGCAGCGCGAACAGTTGACGCGATTGCCCTTCAAGGCCGGCTCCAGCCCGCAGACATCGAGTTCGGAGATATATTCGGGATGCTTGGCGATCCGCATGATTTTCTCGAGACGAGTGAATTCGGCGCCGTAGTGTTCGAACTTCAGATCGCGGGACGAAAGCAGCGGATCAGTCAGCGGATGCGAACCCCATGGCACCAGCGTGCCGTAGGTGCGCGACGAGGAGAAGATTACCCGGTCGACGCCTTGAGAGACGATATGGGCGATCGCCCCCAGCGCGGGCCCGTGCGTGCGATAGGCCCAAGCATCGGCGAACTCGGGGAATGCGCGCAGGACATTGGTTCCGATGGGCAGGACGTCCTTGCCGTGAACGTTGCGCTTCTCCGACCGCAATTGTTCGACGAGATGGCTCTCGTCATCCCAGTCGAAAATGGCCTTGATCAGGATATCGGTTTCTTCCGCCCGGCGCGCGAGAGTGAAGGTTGAATCCACCCCTCCGGTGAACAGAAGCCCCTGTCCTCTCGAAACAAGACTTGCTCCCCCTTCCTCATCGTCGACTGTCGGAGCCTCGATCGAAACCGGTTTTGCGCGGGGATACCAGGCTGCCCATTGCCTGGTCAGGCACTCGACATTGCGTCTGAGCGTGGCGGAAACCGGTTCATCCTGAGCGTAATTCTCGCCGAAGATCGCCGCCGACGTTGCGCCCAGCACCAACCAGTGGTCCATCCGCTCATTCAGCCAGTGCCTGTATTCGTGCGGCACGACGAAGAAGAAGTTCAACGCGCGCCCGCCCTTGCTGCGAAAGCGCGCCTCGTGCCGTTCGAAGGCACCGAAATAGTTGCGGTCGATGCGCGTGCTATCCAGCCGCATTGCTCAGGTCCGTGTTCGAACGAAATGCTGCCTCCCGAAGGGGTTTTGACGTTCGATAGGTTATGGGAGCCACTTCGCTGTCTTCGGTGTCATACAGCTTTGCGAGTTCGGATTTTCCGCCGCGCAGGATGGCCTCGTAGCTCTCCTGCAGCCGTTCGATCCAGGCATTCCAGCTCAGAGCCAATCCCCGAGTACCCTCGATGGCATTGATGCTGAGCCCACGCACCAGCGGGTCGTTGCCGGTCCAGGACTTGAGCAAGGCAGCGAAGCCATCGATGTCGTAGGGGTCGACCCCTGCGCCTGCCCCGGCCTGCTTGATTTCACCGGCCAGCAGGGCCCGATCCGAGAATACGACAGGTAGTCCGCTCCACAACCCTTCAACCGCGGTAAGGCCGAAGGGCTCGATGGCGGTGCTTGGCATGAGCAGCATCCTGGCCTGGGCGGCGTAGGCGCCGATTGATTCGGCCGGCTTCCATCCCAGCCACTGATGCTCGGGATAGGTCTCGCGCAAGCGGGACAGGAGCTCGCCCGTCCCGATCGCAATCAGCGGGATGCCGGCCCGTCGGCACGCTTCGGCGGCGCGATCAATCCCCTTCGTGCATTCGATGCGGCCGACGAAAAGCGCCGCCTTGTTCGTCTCGGCCGGAACGCGGCTGTTGCAAAATGGCGTTATGGGGTTCGGCAAGACGAACATGTCCCGCGCTTCGACACCACCCTTGGCGAAATAGTCGGCCATGCTCTTGTGAATGAGCATCAGCGGCGGGAATTCGTCGAACCCAGGCCTGGTCTGCGCCAGCACCGAATGGCGGGCCAAACGCCAGCCCTTCTGAAGGTAGCTGCGGCGGTCGCAATTGCGCATCACGCATTGCGTGCTCATGGGCTTCAACTCGCAGTGCTTCTGGCGCTTGAAATCGTACATCGCTCCGTTGGGGCAAGTGACGAAGAAGTCGTGAGCGCTCATGATAAGCCGGTCGGCGACCTTGCGCAGCGGAACGAAGATCGACGGCGAGAGAATCTGCGCCCAGCCGTGCAGGTGATAGACCGCGCGCCCGTTGTCGTTCGCCTGGATCCAGCGCTCAAGCATCTTGCGGGCGCCAGGATTGTAAAGCCCGCGGACTGCGCTCTTGGCGACCCCGGCGGCCAGCAGCCGTTGCTGTCCGAGCGCCACGATCTCCACCCCGGCATCGCGCAGGAGATCGCTTCCGTCATCGCCGGTAACGAAGGTAACGCGGTGCCCCCGATCCGCAAACTCGATGGCCGACTTCAACGCGAGGAGGGAAGCTCCACCCATCGGTTCGCTCAGGTCGTTGATGATGACGATATGCGCGCTCATGCTGCAACCGCCTGCGTATTTACGAGGCCTGCGAGGTCGGCGATCGAGCCGAAGCAATCGTCTTGAAGTGCGGCGACTTCGGTGGGATCGGGAATTGCCGACATGGTGTCGATGGACATTCTCGCCGCTTCGAAGGGACCCAGCATGGACGGATCGATCAGGTGCGGCGCTCTGCCGATCGTGGTGAAGAATCCTTCGAGCTTGGCGTCCCAGACCAACCCCGCCGTCGGCACGCCGTAGGAATGCGCGACGATACAGGCGTGGAGCCGATGGGCGACGACACCCTGTAGTGAGCCGATGAAGCGGGCGAGGTCACGCGGCTTTGTGAACCGGTCAGCTCGCGAGAGGCGCGGGTCCTTTGGAAGCCGTGCGTATACGAGATCGAGGAAATGCTGGTCTTCGGGGCTGCCGTTCGTGAACAGGACCAGCCTGTGGTCTTGCCCCAGCAAGGCCGAGACGAACTCCACCATCCACTCTAGATCGCAGCGATCGGCGCCGTGCTGGCCGTGCAGCCGCAGCACTTCGGGGGCCGTCAGACAAATACCGATCGTATCTGCGCGGTCGGCCTTGTCGTCGGTTCCGTAGACCCGCGCCGCAAGCAGGCCGGGATCGAGCGCTATCGGCACCCGATCCGTACCGGATGCCGACAAGTATTCCTGCCAATGGTGCTGGGAAATCCCGTCGCGCACGCTGATCGAAACTACACGCGACCGGGAGATCGCCCGGGTCAGCCGCGATCTTCCTGCCTTAGACCATTCCTTGCCGACGCCGATGGCGGCGATCGCGACGGGCAGGCGGAGGTCGCGGGCCAGCTCCAGTGCTGAAGAGATCTTGATCGGGAAATTCTGGTCACGGTCGGCGAAGAGATTGCCGCCGCCGACGACGACTGCCTTCGCACCCCGGAGTTGTTCGCGCCAGCGCCGCGCGAGCCTTATGCCGACCAACGCCCTTAGTGCGAGGGGTACGGCGTAACGGCGAACACCGGAGGGCAGAGTCTCGAGCGCGCTGATCAGCCACCGGCGGCGACCGCCGTTGGAGGCGTCGAAACTTTCACGACCCGCCAGATCGATGGAATAGGGACGCAATGACGGCTCGGCCGTGCGGAGGGAATGCTCGAGACATTCCGCGATTACGCCGTCGCCCAGGTTGGGGCTGTACTTGACGTTGAAGACCGCGATCGGGATCGGAGCTTGGTCACGCAAGGGGCCGTCATCTACGCCCGGCTGTTCCGAACCGGGGGTGTCGTCGATTTCAAAGTAATGTTCGGCAATGCGATCCAAATCCCTTCCCTTCTGCCGCCACATTTTCTTGCCCCTGCGAAGTCTATCGGCCACCTGGCCGGGACAGGGTGGCTAACGGCACCTGATGCCTCGGGTGGTGATTGGATTTGTCACATCGGACCAGTTCAACTTGCACCAGGGTGCCGTGTCCAAGCGAGTGGACAAACGGATTAGTCAGCCATTCATTTGGCTTAGCTAGAGAATTCGGCCGCGACGGACTTTCGAAATTGGTGGCTTTTGGAGCGCGTTCGCCTGCTGTACTTGCTGCTGCATCCTGCCTGCCTATTCGAAAGTATGAATTTAGGCGTCGGGCTCGCTATTCCGGGCAATTGTTTGCCGGCGTTGCCCCCCCTACGATCGGTTCATGAAGTCGCTGACTCTCGCCGCCACATTTTTCCTGGCTTCGAGTGCGCAGACCCCGCTTTCGCCGGGGAAGCCGCTCGACATTTGCGCATTCGATCTGGTCTTTTCCGAAGAGTTCGACACCCTCAGCGTCAACCCGTGGATGCTGGACGGCAAGCGCTGGATTGCACACACCCCCTGGAACGGCGATTTCGGGGACGCACGCTTCCTCAACCCGGGTCCTGAGGGTCCTTTCGGCATCGAGGACGGGAAGCTGGTCATCACCGCCAGGAAGGGCGAGCGGGACCGGTGGGGTTCCGGGCTGCTTGCCGCCGCCGACAAGACGGGTGCCGGAACAGGTGTGCGATACGGCTATTTCGAGGCGAGCATGAAGTTGCCTCCCGGGCCGGGTCTTTGGCCCGCCTTCTGGCTCATCAGTCTCAAGCCGACTTCGGACAACCGGCCCAAGGTCGAAATCGATGTCATAGAATACTATGGCCACCGGACAAACAAGTACTCCATTGCCATGCATGTCTGGTTCCTGCGTTCGGGCGAAGGGCCTAACCGTTCGAAGGGCGACCGGATATCGGTCACTCCGGGCCAGCTTACGGAGCGCTTTCATACCTTTGGCGTGGAAGTGGATCCGGAACACGTGACCTACTATTTCGACCGGGTGCAGGTCGCCCGTTTCCCGACTCCTCCTGAGCACCAGACGCCGCTCCATCCGCTGGTGAACCTTGCGATGGGACCGGGGTACCCGATCGACCAGACGCCCGACCCTTCGCGGCTGTATGTCGATTACGTCAGGATCTACGAGAGGAACGAGGCAGAGCAGGCGGCGCGTTGCGCTGAGAATGCGCCGGGCGATACCGCGGTTCAGGAATAGGCATTGCCGGCAGGTTTCGGCGGGGATTTTCGAGTGAGAGTAATGAGGGAGCGGTAGGTCAGTTCCCCGCATTCGCCCGCGCTAGTTGCGGCGCCGATTTAGGACAATCACGCGGGCCCGACGGCCTTGAAGCGGGCTGGCACCATCTGCGCGGCGATGTCGATCAGCTCGTGCACGGGTCCTTCCTTTCTCCCGCCCGCTGCCCACAGAGCGAGGTTGGTACCGACATAGGCCACCCCTCCGACCAGCACGAGCAGGATGAAGCGCACAATGTTCGCCTCGAAGGTCGGATTGACGAGCAACTCGGCCGCCAGCACCGATGCAGACATGACGGCGAGCGACAGCAAGGTCGACCAATGCATGCGCAACTGTTGGAATATCGGGAGTCCCAAGAGCGAGCGGACAAAGCGCAGCGATATCGTCGCCAGAATGATCTCGCTCAACAGTCCGGCCAGAGCGGCGCCCACCAGGCCATAGAAATGCAATCCGGCCAAGACCAGCGGCACGCGTGCCATGAGCGTCCAGAACTGCTGCAGGAAAACGACCCGGGTTGCCCCCAGCGCCATCGCTGCCGAGGCGGTACAGGATACGAAAGCGCCGATTGCCGAGGTCACCGCGAAGATCTGGACGAAAACGGCCGCCTCGGACCATTGCGGGCCCAGCATAACCATCACCGCCGGTTCGGCGACCAGTGCAAGGCCCAGAGCCAGCGGAGTCGAGATGGCTGCCATGCTCGATTGCGCGCGCACGAATGCCCGCGTCAGCCTTGGCCTGTCATTGGTCAGATTCGCCAGCCCCGGAAACAGGATTTCGCGCAAGGGCTGGATCGTCTCGCGCGTTGGAATGATCGCCAGGCTGTAGGCGATAGCGTAGATACCCATCTGTGCCTTGGGCACGAGTACGCTGATCGCCAGCTGATCGAAACGCCAGTTAATTGTCTCGCATAGCTGGTTGAGGAACAGCCACCCGGAGAAGCCCCACAGATCCCGGAAACGCGCGAGGGTGAAGCGCGGGCGGTACGGAATCATGACGTAGCTGATCAGCGAGGCCAATGCCGCGCCGATGAGGTTGCCGATGATGATCGCCCAGAAGCTGCGGAAGATGATGGCGAGGATGACCACTGCTACGAGGCCGACGCATCGGCAGAGCTGGAACAGTGCCATGGGAGCGAAGCGCATACCCTTCTGGGCGAGTACGATATGCGGATTGTAGAGGCCCATGACGCCGCCGGTCAGGCCGACGACCATGAACACGCTCAGCATCTCGGGATCGTCGTAAAGAAGGGCGAGCGGCCAGGAAGCGAGGACAAAAAACGCCACGATCGTCAGGCTGCGGATCAGGGCGATGGACCAGGCTGTGTCGATATGCTCCTGCTCGACCTCAGACCGCTGGACGAGAGCCTGGTAGATAGAAAACTGGGTCAGCGAGACGATGAAGTAAAGCACCGCCGAAGCAATCGCAGCGACACCGAAATCGTGCGGTGTAAGCAGGCGCGCAAGGATGAGCAGCGCGACGGCGTTGAAGGCGCTGGTAACGGCGCGCGCTCCGCCAAGGGAGAAGGCACCACGAACGAGACCGCGTTTCATGCTCATCGTTCAACGCTGCCTTACGGCATCCGCTCCCTCGACCTGTCTTGCGGCCCCGCCCGGGAATCCTTTCTCACGGCAAGGTCACATGGCGATTATTCGGCGCGGGTCCATCCGGCCGCGCAGGAGATCGATGAACGCAATCGCATTTCCGCGGAGCCTGCCGCGGCGATCGATCTCCGGCTCGGGTCGCAAGCTACCCACAAGGTTGGCTGCCAGATTGCCGAGCATCAGGCGCCAGCCGTCATAATATCGCATTGTTCCCTTGCGCTGAAGGTACAGGACGTTGGCAACTTGCGAATAGCCGAGCCGCAGACCCGAGGTCCGGCCTCGCCGAGTGCCCAGGTGGATACCGGTCAGCGCATTACTGCGCGTGAGCTTCCCGAATTCGAGCAGTCGGGCGGAGAAATCGACGTCCTCCTGCCAGCCGTAGAACGGCAGGTTGGTATCGAAGCGCAGCGTTTCGCATGCCGTAGTGCGGAACCCCATGTTGCAGCCGTAAAGCCAGGTGCAGGATCGGTCGTTGCGCTCTTCGACCGGATGATAGGAACTGAGCGTTGCGCATGCCTCGCTGCTGCCGATCGCCCCTGTTTGTGCGCCATCGGCGATCAGGTCGCCGGTAACGCCGACGAGATCGGTATCGGCAGTAAACATCTCCTCCATGTTCGCGAGGTAGTGCTTCTCGGCAAAGAAATCGTCGTCGAAGAACATGACGAGATCGGCCTTGGCGCAGGCGAAATCGAGGCCCGCGTTGCGCTGGTTGCAAAGCCCCTTCTCGGCAATGATCTCCACGATCGGGAAGGGTACCTCGAGCCCGCTGGGGAGGTCGTCTTCGGCCGCGCCAACGATCACCACTCGATCGGGCATTCGCTCCTGGTTTCGGAGCCACGAGATCGTCTCGCCGACAATGTCGGCTCTGTCGGTCGTGGCAATAATTACGTCAATGTGCATCTGGACCCTAACGTCACTTAACCGGACACCGGTTCAGCCCTCGATCATGACGTGGTTGGCCGGCAATCCATAGAAAAGCGGATAATCTATAGTAAACAAGCTACTGGCGGATGGGATTGCCGGAAAGCGGAATTAGGGATCAGTCCTAAAGGGGTATCCGAAGGAAGCTCGCGGTGCGGTAGTCGCGCCCGCGTGATAGCTCCATTGGGAGCGATCCCGGCTGGCAGGCAGGGGTTCTCGTCCGACGCAGCCGGCGAAGGGAGGGAGCTACCCCTTTTGCGGTGATATTTGCCGCGGAGCATTTGCCATTGGCAGAATGTCCTACGCCCCAGAAGGAAAGTGTCGGCACGGAACTGCGCCCCAGCCAATGGGCGAGAGGGAACGCACGTATTGCGGCGAATTTCCGGAGGCACTCCAGGAGAGCTAGCCACTTGACTGTATGGTGCGGTCGAGAAGACTCGAACTTCCACGGCCTTTCGGCCACAACGACCTCAACGTTGCGCGTCTACCAGTTCCGCCACGACCGCACACAGTCATCAAGAAGGGCTGAATCGTCACCCCCTCGCGAGTAGGTGCGGCCCCCTAGCAACAGCTTCTACGCACCGCAAGCACTTTGCTGCACTCCTGTGCACATGGCCGTGCGTCGTCCAGCCCAATGCCCGACTCCCTCGCCGGTTAGGGTGGCGGCGCCGGCCTGTCCCGCCGCGGGACTGCGTTACCAGATCGCTTGCGAAAATGGTTACCATGCCGGAAACCATTCGACATGAGCATGGCAGCCGCCTTCCTGATCTTGGCCCAGGCCGCGACTGGCCAACCGGCGGTCGCGCCGCAAGCCGGGGCAAGGATGCAAACGGCGTCGACCTCCCAGGCAAATGCTTCGGCGCGCATCTTGCGGCCTGTCACGCTGCAGCTTGAGAATGGCGAGATCACCCAGCAGGACGACTTTCTTCCGCCACAACGCAAGCGCACCGCGAACGGCGAAGTCTGGTTCGAATTTTCCTGAACGCGCTGGCCCGGCGCTAGCTGGGCTTCCAGCCGATCTCGGCGAACTTGGCCGAACGCGGAACATCGGTGACCGCTTCGCGGATAGTCAGTGTTTCGCCCGGCGCGAGTGAGGATTGCGGCGGCACCACTTCCCAGCTGTAGACGATCCGGTCGCGTTCATCGCGCAGGACGATCAGGATCGAGGGCACATTGGCGGTTTCGCGCCCGACATTGGTCACCGTACCGCTGGCGCCGAAATACTCAGTCCCGTTGGGGAGCGTGCGGCGGTCCTGCTGGTCGGCCGGGAAATCGAGCTGGAGGTCGGGCTCGGCCATGGCGAAGGTTGGCCGCTCGATCGGTACCCACGACGGCAGTCCGAACATGTTGACGGCGATGATCGTGGCGAACGCGAGGACCGCAAACACCACGGCAGCCGCGGTCCAAAGCTTGAGCGGGTTGCGGCGCGCGCGGAACGGCGGCTGGTAGTCGAACTGCGAAACGTCGGCGTCGTTGTCGTAGTAGAAGGTCGTGGTGTTCGAGGTTGCTTCCTCTTCCACGGCGGGACCGTCGTATTCGGGTGGCGGAGGCGCTTCGTCCTCGGGCTCGGGTGCCGCCTCAGTAGCGTCTTCTTCTGCCTCTGCTTCGCGCTCGGGCCGGTCGGAAGTGCGCCAATGGCTGACCGAAGGCTGGGCCGGCTCGGCGGGCGCTTCCTCGGCGCCGGTTTCCTCCGCTGGAGGTTCGCTATCGGCGGTGGGTTCCTCGGCCGGTTCGGGGTCCGGCGCAGGAGGTGGCGGCGGTGGCGGCGGGGCAGTCCGTTCGACCACGGGCGCCTGCGCAGCCGGCGTTTCGATTTTCGGTCCGTCCTGGAACCAGCTGTGCTTGCACTTGGCGCACCGCACGGTCCGGCCCTCGATGCCGATTGCGGCGTCCGGCACGACATAGCGGGTCTTGCAGGCGGGGCAGGCGATAATCATATCTTGTAAAGCATTAAGCGCGCGGACTTCCGCCAACAAGGGCGCGACCCGCAAGCGCGGGGCCAAACACGCTTTTTTCCACATCGAAGCCCCGCTATAGCCCCTGCGAGATGACAGGTTCCGCTGCCCCAATCCCCCTGAACGCCGGCAAATGATGAGCGAGCGCCAGGGCGATATCGTGACTTTCGACAATGTCGGGCTGCGTTACGGCACCGATCCAGAGGTGCTGCGCAACCTCTCCTTCACGCTCTATCCGGGCAGTTTCTACTTTCTCACCGGGGCCAGCGGGGCGGGCAAGACCAGCTTGCTGAAGCTACTGTACCTCTCGCAGCGCCCCTCGCGCGGAGCGATCCGGATGTTCGGCAAGGACATCATCACCATGCCGCGGGAAGATCTCCCGGCGTTTCGCCGCAGGCTGGGCACGGTGTTCCAGGATTTCCGCCTGATCGATCACCTGTCGGCTTTCGATAATGTCGCGCTGCCGCTGCGTATCGCTGGCGTGCGCGAGGACGACCTGCAGAAGCCGGTCGCCGACATGCTCGACTGGGTCGGACTGACGCACCGCGCCGATGCGGTCCCCGCGACGCTTTCTGGCGGGGAGCAGCAGCGCGTGGCGATCGCTCGCGCGGTCATCGGTCGTCCCGAATTGCTGGTGGCCGACGAGCCGACCGGCAACGTCGATCCGGAAATGGCGCTCAAGCTGCTGCGGCTGTTCGAGGCGCTCAACCGGCTTGGCACCACGGTGATCGTTGCGACCCACGACGTCCACCTGCTCAAGAAGGTGCCCAATTCGCTGATCATGCGGCTCGACAAGGGGCGGCTGTTCGATCCCACCGGCGCCTTGCGCTTCCCGCCGCGTCCAGGAGGAACCCCGGCAAGCGGCGCGGCCGCCGCAGCGACAGGATCGGCGGAATGAAGAAGCCACCCCTCGATGGCCGCTCGCTGGCCCGCGGCCTGGTGCGCTTCGGCGGCGATCGGGCGGCGAGCCTGATGCCGCAGTCGCGCATGGCGGGACCGGTGCCCTGGGTGCTCGCGATCATGATCGCATTGACCGTGATCGCAGCCGCAGGCGGACTGGCACTCGGCAATCTGGCGGAGCGGGCATGGGGCGAGTTGTCGGGCGCGGTGACGGTTCAGGTGGTCGAAGCCAATGTCCAGCGGCGCGCCCAGCTGACGGCGCGGGTCGGCGAGATCCTGAGCGAAGACCCGGCGGTCCAATCCTATCGCGTCGTGCCCGAGGATGAGCTGGGCGAATTGCTCGAACCCTGGCTCGGTACGGGGAGTGCCGGCGATGCCGTGCCGATCCCGGCGCTGATCGACGTGCAGCTGCGCCGCACGGCGAGCGAGGCGGAGGTGGTGCGGCTGCAGGCCCTGCTGGAGGACGAGGTCCCCCGCGCCCGGGTCGACGCGCAGTCGGAGTGGCTGAAGCCGGTCTATTCGGCGCTGTCGGCGATGCAGTACCTGGCGCTGGCGCTCGTGCTCCTGCTGGCGCTCACCAGTATTGCCGCGGTGTGGCTGGCGACGCGGAGTGCCTTTTCGAGCAATCGCGGGACGATCGAGATCGTCCACCTGCTGGGCGGAACGGACAGCCAGATTGCCCGGGTATTCCAGCGCTCGGTCGGCTTCGATGCCGTGCTGGGCGGGGCAGCCGGATTGGCGCTTGGGGTCGGCGTGGTCCTGTTGCTCGGCTCGCAATTCGAGGCGCTCGATTCGGGCATGGTCTCGGGCGGCGGCCTGCATGGCATCGACTGGGTCGTACTCGCGGCGATCCCGCTCGGCGGCATAATTCTGTCGATAATCACCGCTCGTATGACGGTGCTGACGCGGCTAAGGCGCATGCTATGATCCGCCGCATCCTCTCTGCCATCCTGCTGCTGTGGGCGATCGGTTTCCTGTGGTTCGCCGCGGCTCTGCCGCAGCCCGCGACAGACGTCGAAACCGACGCCGTCATTGTTCCGACCGGTGGCGCGGGGCGTATCCCGCATGGGCTCGAAGTGCTCGACCAGGGGCTGGCCCGGATGATGCTGGTGACTGGCGTCGACCGCGAGGTGAAGCCGGAGGAATTCGCCGCCGAATTCGAAGTGTCGCCCGAGCGGATGGAATGCTGTGTGACGCTGGGGTTCGCCGCGGTCGACACCCGCAGCAATGCGGCCGAGACGGCGCAATGGGTGAGAGAGAACGACATCAAGTCGCTCCGCCTCGTTACCACCGACTGGCACATGCGGCGCGCGGCGAGTGAACTGAACCGCGTGCTGCCCGACAAGGTCGAGGTCGTGCGCGACGCCGTGCCTTCGGAACCGAGCATGGGCGCGCTGTTTCTCGAATATCACAAGTTGCTGGCGAGCATTCTTGCCGGCCTGATCGATTGGTGAGGCCTTCGTGGCGATCCTGCGTAGCATTCTATTCTACCCCGTTTTCTATCTGATCAGTTCGGTGCTGGTGTTTGCGGCCGGGGTTTCGTCCTTCCTCGGGCGCGATCGGTTGCGGCGGGTCGTGCGAATGTGGACCGACTGGCATCGCTGGTGCGTCACCCACATCCTCGGGATCGAGGTGCGCGTGGAAGGCGAAATTCCGACAGAACCGGTGCTGATCGCGATGAAGCACGAGAGCTTCTTCGAGGCGATCGACGCGCCGACCCTGCTCCCGTTCCCCTCGGTGTTTGCCAAGCGCGAACTGTTCCGGATCCCGTTCTGGGGGCGCTCGGCGCGGGTTTATGGCCTGACGCCGGTCTCGCGCGACGAGGGCGCGCGCGCGCTTCGCCACATGCTCAACGCTGCGAAGGACCGGCTCGCCGAGGGGCGTCCGCTGGTCATCTTTCCCGAAGGGACGCGCGTGCCGCATGGTGGGCCAGCGCCGCTGCAGGCCGGTTTTGCCGGAATCTACAAACTGCTCGGCGTGCCGGTCGTGCCGGTCGCGGTGAACAGCGGTCCGCTCTATCACCGCCGGTGGAAGCGCAGCGGGGTGATCACCTACAAGTTCGGCGAGGTGATCCCCGCAGGCTTGCCGCGTGCCGAAGCCGAGGCGCGGGTGCAGGAAGCGATGAACGCGCTGAACGAGTGATTGGGGGGAATTGGGTGGGAAGCGGTCATGCGCGTTTATGGTGCAACGGCACCGTAAACGCCCCAAACATCTTCAATCTTACCAGCTTTCGAACGCCAGCGAATTGACCAGAACGTCTTGATAACGAGACCGCGAATGAGTGTTGCCGAACGAATGTCTCCGCCTCCTCGATCAAGCTGGAATCCGTCCATACTGACATAAGCGATTAGGTCGGCTTCATTGCTACCTACTGGGAACCGAGATTTAACCCGCTCGTCAAACTCTCTCTCGCCCTCGGAGTAGGTTGTGGGAAGCGCTTTGCCCAACTCTGGCGTCCGGGGATATGGCCATCGCATGTTGCTGTGATTGCAGGGTTTTGCGACGTCCGCAATTGGGACGTTAGCGGAGCTTCGCCGAAACGGGCGACTAATGCTCGCGTCCGAAGTCGGGCCGCTCGTCGTCCTGGCCTTCCTCGATGATGCCCCGCCGGATTGCACGCGTCCGCGAAAAGAGGTCGTGCAGCTTGTCGCCATCGCCCGAGCGGATCGCGCGCTGGAGCGCGGTGAGATCCTCGGTGAAGCGCCCGAGCATTTCGAGCACTGCGCTCTTGTTGTTGAGGAACACGTCGCGCCACATGGTCGGGTCCGAGGCGGCGATGCGGGTGAAATCGCGAAACCCGCCGGCGGAGTACTTGATCACTTCGCCGCGCGTCACTTCTTCCAGGTCGCTAGCCGTGCCGACGATGGTGTAGGCGATGAGGTGCGGGATGTGGCTGGTGACGGCCAGCACGAGATCGTGATGCTCCGCATCCATGATCTCGATCCGCGCGCCGAGCTTGCGCCAGAACTCGGACAGGGTCTCGACCGCCGCCTCGTCCGCGCCCTCGGGCGGGGTAAGGATGCACCAGCGGTTCTCGAACAGCGAGGCGAAGCCCGCCTCCGGCCCGCTCTGCTCGGTCCCGGCAACCGGGTGCGCCGGGATGACCGCATGACCGGGCAGGGCAGCGCGCAGGTCGTCGAGAACGCTCTGCTTGGACGAACCGACGTCGCTGACGATGGCCTGGGGCGGGAGTGCCTCGGCGATATCGCGGGCAGCCGCGGCCATCGCGCCGACCGGAACGCAGAGGACGACAAGATCCGCATCCCGCACGGCGTCGGCGGCAGTGTTGCTGATCGTTGCGACGAGGCCAAGTTCGCGCGCCTTTGCTCGCACAGCGGGATCGGCGTCGTATCCACTCGTCGCGATTGCGGGCGCATGCTGCGCCACTGCGCGTCCGATCGATCCGCCGAGCAGGCCGAGCCCGATGATCGCAACCCGGTCGATACTCACGCGGTTTCTCCCGTCAGGCTGCGCAGCACTTCGGCTATGGCAGCCATGTCTTCGCTCCGGCCGATGGTAATGCGCAGCGCATCGGACAGCCCCGGCACAGGGATGTGGCGGACGGCATAGCCAGCCTCGGCGATGGCATCGAGCGCGGTCACGGCCTTGAGCTCGCCTTCGAACAGCACGAGCAGGAAATTGGCCTTGCTGGGCACGGCGCGCAAGCCGTGGTTGCCGAGGCTTTCGATGACTTCGGTAAAGCGCGCCAGCTCGGCCGCGTTATGCTCGCGGCTCTGCGCCACGAAGTTCAGGTCGCCGAGCGCGGCCAGTGCTGCGGCTTGCCCGCTCGCGGTGACGTTGAAAGGCCCGCGAATGCGGTTGAGCACATCCACCAGATGCGGCGCGCCCGTCGCCCAGCCTACGCGCTCTCCGGCGAGGCCATAGATCTTGGAGAAGGTGCGCGTGACCAGCACGTTGTCGTGACGCGCGGCGAGCTCCATCCCGCCATCATCCTCGCCCTCGCCGAGATATTCGGCATAGGCCTGGTCGACCACCAGCAGCAAATCGCGCGGCAGGCCGTCATGCAGCCGCTCGAGCTCGGCCCGCGGCATATAGGTGCCGGTGGGGTTGTTCGGATTGGCGACGAACACCACGCGGGTCTTCTCCGTCACGGCACCCAGCAGTGCATCGACGTCGAGCGCATAGTCCCTGTCCGCCGCCTCGACCGGGGTTGCGCCGCAACGCCGCGCGGCAATGTCGTAGACCGCGAAGCTGTAGCGCCCGAACAGCACCTCGTCGCCGGGACCGGCAAAGCCCTGCGCCGCGAGATTGAGCAGCTCGTCCGAGCCCGTGCCGCAGACGATCCGCGCCGGGTCGATCCCGTGCAGCGCGCCGATTGCCTCGCGCAGCGCGGTCGAACCCGGATCGGGGTAGTGCGCTGGCCCCGCCGCAGCCGAACGCGCCGCGAGCGCGACCTCGCTGGTACCGAGCGGGTTCTCATTGGCCGAGAGCTTGATCAGCGCACGCCCATCGGCGGACCTGGCCTTGCCGGGGACATAGGCGTGGATGCCGAGGATCCAGGGTTTCGCTGCGGGTTTCTGCTCTGACATTTCAGCTACTGGCACTTAAACGAATACGCCCCTTCGACAAGGCCGGGGCGAGCGGTTAGAGAGCGCTTTCCAAACCCGTTCGTGCGGAGCTTGTCGAAGCACGGTTGTTTTTATCGTCCAAAGGCCTGCTTTGACCGCGACCTCGAAATCCCTGCGCCTCAATGAAGACCTGCCGCTCGACAGCGGACAGGTGCTGTCGGGCGTCGAGATCGCTTACGAGACCTATGGCGAGCTGGCGGCGGACAAATCCAACGCCATCCTGATCTGCCACGCGCTGACGGGCGATCAGTATGTCGCCAGCAACCACCCGATTACCGGCAAGCCGGGCTGGTGGGAACGGATGGTGGGGCCCGGCAAGGTGATCGACACCGACCGGTTTCACGTCATCTGCGCCAATGTGATCGGCAGCTGCATGGGTTCGACCGGCCCCGCCTCGCTGGCGAGCGACGGCCAGCCCTATGCGATGCGCTTCCCGGTCATCACGATCCGCGACATGACGCGCGGGCTCGTGGCGCTGCTCGACGGGCTGGGGATCGCGCAGCTCCACACCGTGATCGGCGGGTCGATGGGCGGCATGCAGGCACTGAGCCTGGCGGCCAATTTCCCCGAACGGGCCGCGCGGGTGCTGGTGATCGCCTCGACCGCGCGGCATTCGGCGCAGAATATCGCCTTTCACGAGGTCGGGCGGCAGGCAATCATGGCCGACCCCAATTGGCGCGATGGCAATTACTATGGCGAGGATTGCGCGCCCGACAACGGGCTCGCCGTGGCGCGCATGGCCGCGCACATCACATACCTTTCCGAGGAAGGACTGACCGAGAAATTCGGTCGTCGCCTGCAGGATCGCCCGGACGGCACCAAGGGCGCCAAGAGCTTCGGCTTCGACGCGGATTTCCAGGTCGAAAGCTATCTGCGTTACCAGGGGAGCGGCTTCACCCAGCGCTTCGACGCCAACAGCTATCTCTACATCACCCGCGCGATGGACTATTTCGACCTCGCGGAGGAGCATGGCGGGCTGCTGGCCGATGCCTTCGCCGGCTCGAAAGCGCGCTTCTGCCTAGTCAGCTTCGACAGCGACTGGCTTTACCCGACGGCGGAAAGCCGCCACATCGTCCATGCGCTCAACGCTGCCGGGGCGCCGGTCAGCTTCGTCGAGCTCTCGGCGCCCTTCGGACACGACAGTTTCCTGCTCGACGTGCCAGCGCTCGACCGCGTTATGAAGGGGTTCCTCGAATGAGCCCGGACAAGACCAGCGCGCTGCGCCCCGATCTGGCGGTGATCGCCAGCCACATCGCGCCGAGCAGCCGCGTGCTCGATATCGGTTGCGGCGATGGCGACCTGATGGCGGTGCTCGAGCGCGAATCCGCCTGCGATGCGCGCGGGATCGAGATCGATGCGAGCTGCGTTGAGCGCTGCGTGTCGCGCGGGCTGTCGGTGGTTCAGGGCGATGCTGACCGCGACCTCGCCGACTATCCCGACAAGGCGTTCGACTACACGATCCTGTCGCAAACACTGCAAACCGCCGAGCGGCCCGACCGGATGCTCGACGAATTGCTGCGCGTCGGGCGGCAGGCCTTCGTGAGCTTCCCGAATTTCGCGCACTGGCGCACCCGCTCGGCGCTGATGTTCGGCGGGCGCATGCCGGTGACACGCGCCCTGCCGGTAAGTTGGTATGCAACGCAGAACATCCACCATGTGACGGTGCGCGATTTTCGCGAGCTGCTAGCCGACAAGGGCGTGCGGGTGGAAGAAAGCTGGTTCTTCACCCGCGAGCGCCCGGTCGGCAGTCTCGGCGCGAATTGGCGCGCCGAATTCGCGGTGTTCCTGCTCAGCCGCTAGCCAAACGGCGGATCAACCGGCGCGGTGTAGCGCGCAGAGCTTGTTGCCCGCAGGGTCGCGGACATAGGCCAGGTTGAGCGTGCCCATGCTGCCCTGGCGCGGACCCGGCGGGTCTTCGATCGAGGTGCCGCCATTGGCAACGCCGGCATCATGGAAGGCCTTCACCTGTTCGAGGCTGTCGCAGGCAAATCCGATGGTGGAGCCGTTGCCGCAGGTCGCGGGCTGCTTGTCGATCGGTGTCGATATGCCGAACATGCCACCATTGCATGGGTAGAACAGGCGGACCGTGCCATCTTCCTTCTCATCGCGCATCGGCTCGCCCGCACCGAGCACGCCGAGCACCGCGTCGTAGAACTTCTTCGAGGCCTCGATATC
This sequence comes from Altererythrobacter sp. CAU 1644, assembly GCF_029623755.1. NCBI lineage: Bacteria > Pseudomonadati > Pseudomonadota > Alphaproteobacteria > Sphingomonadales > Erythrobacteraceae > Altererythrobacter > Altererythrobacter arenosus. Next base: position 894,613 of record NZ_CP121106.1, on the reverse strand, counting down.
GTTGGCACCGACCATGACATGACTGAACATATTGGGTTCTCCTTTGAAACCGATCTTCTGAATAGGCGCATCCAGCGATTCGCCACAAGCGAAGTTCGTCGTGGTCCGTTAAGGCAAACCGGATTAGGCAGGCCGACATGACCAACCCCACCATCGCTGCGGCGATTCTCGCCCTTGCCATGCCGACCGCTGCTGCCTCGGTCGAGACAGCGCTATCGCTCGAGGCGCAGGCCAAGCTGCGCTGCGCAGCCGCCTTCGCGCTCGTCTCGCACGGCCAGGACAATGGCAACGAGGCGGCGAAGAAGTGGCCCGATGTGTCGGAACGCGGGCGCGAGTTCTTTGTCCGCGCACTGGCCGGACTGATGGATGAAACCGGGCTCGACCGCGAGGGTATCGGAAGGCTGGTTTCCGCCGAGGCGCAGAAACTGTGGGACAAGGACGAGATCGACGATGTGATGCCGGCCTGTCTCGTCATGCTCGAGAGTTCGGGGCTCTAGACGCGGTTCAGGCTCAAGAAAGCCTCGTTCAGCTATCTGCTCCCCATCCTGAACTGCCGGAGAATCGTTCATGCGTCCGATCAAACTCGCCGCCGCTGCCAGTGCCATCGCGCTCGCCAGCCCTGCTGCGTTGGCCGCTCAGGAAGTCGAACCTGTTGAGGAAGTACCGGTTCAATCCCTGACCGAAAAACTGGCCGACCCTGCCGAACAGGAGCGTTTGGCCGGGATGGTCGAGGCGATGAGCCATGTGCTGCTCAGCGTGCGCGTTGCGCCACTGATGGAAGCCATGGCCGAGGCGACGGGTGAAGATCCGGCCGACGTTCATCCCGAAACCACGCTTGGCGAAATCGCCGGCCCGCGGGCAGAGGAACTGCCCGGCGTGATCGCCGAACGCCTGCCGCAGGCAATGGGAATGATGGCGGGCATGGCGAAAAGCCTCGAGGCGCTGCGGCCGATGCTAAAGAGCCTGTCGGAAACCATGAGCGAGGAACTCGCCCGGCTGCCCGATTCCTGATCATTCGGGACGGCAACCTACCCTGATTTTCCAGCGATTCCGGTAGACGGAGCGTTCCGGCTGAGGCATTGGTATCGGCCAGCATGTGGCGCCTTTACCAATTCCCGCTTTGTCCATTCAGTCGCAAGATCAGGCTCCTGCTTGGCGAGAAGGGCGTCGCCTTCGAACTCGTTCGTGAAGACCCCTGGGCCTCTGGCGACGAGTTCTGGAATCTCAATCCCGCCGGGCGGACCCCTGTCATCGAAGATGCCGAACGCGGACTGGTCCTGGCTGACAGCCGCGCAATCGCCGAATATTTCGAAGAGACAGTCGACAAGACACCGATGATCAATGGCACGGCTGCTAACCGCGCAGAAATCCGCCGCCTCGTCGCGCTGTTCGACGAGAACTTCTACACCGACGTTACCGCGCCGCTGCTCTCGGAACGGATGAAGAAGCGGCTGGTTCTGCGCCAGCCCCCTGATTCCGGCGCGCTGCGACAGGCGATGAAGCTGGCGCATGGTCACCTCGATTACATGGACTGGCTGATCGATAATCGCCCGTGGCTGGCCGGCTCGCAGATGAGCCTCGCCGATCTTGCCGCCGCTGCGCAGATTTCGGTGGCCGATTATCTCGGCGGGATCGACTGGGCAGGGCACGAGCAAACCCGCGGCTGGTACGCCGTGTTCAAGAGCCGGCCGAGCTTCCGCCCACTGCTGACCGAGCGGATGGAAGTGATCCAGCCGCCGGCGCATTACGCCGAAATGGATATGTAAGGAGCGCGCCATGGCCGATGATCCCAAGCACCTGAGCGAGGCCGAATGGCGCGAGCGGCTGACCCCGGAGCAGTATCACGTCCTGCGCGAAGCGGGGACCGAGCGCGCCTTCACCGGCCAGTACGACAAGCATTACGAGGACGGCGAATATCGCTGTGCCGGCTGCGGCACGGTGCTGTTCGAAAGCGATACAAAATACAACAGTGGCTGCGGCTGGCCTGCCTTCACCCGGCCTGCCGAGGGCGGCAAGGTCGAGGAACGGCGCGATACCACGCACGGCATGATCCGCACCGAGGTGCTATGCGCCGAATGCGGCGGGCATCTGGGCCATGTTTTTCCCGATGGACCGCAGGACCAGGGCGGTCTGCGCTATTGCATCAATTCCCTATCGCTCGACTTCGACGCGAAAGAAGAGGAATAGCGCACCTCGGGCCGTTCACGCGGGGTTACAACTGGCCTATGCAGGGCGGCCTGAAGGTGGCGAAAAACGGATGACGGGCGAGCGGTGAATTCCAAGCGCGGAGCACAGATGCGCATGAAGCGCGGCAGCCGCCGTGTGGCCGGCGAGCGCCACGCCGCCGAGCAAGCGCGCAAGCAATCGCGCAAGCGCGGCGGCAGAGGTGGTGGAGGCCGCGGTGGTCGCGGCGGAGACCAGTCTCCGGTCAAGCGCTGGGCGAAGAAGATCGTGCTGTGGGGCGGCCTTGCCGCGCTGGTCGGGGCGCTGTTCCTAGCGGTAGCAGTCGGCTTCGCCGCGCGCTCGATCCCCAGTTTCTACCAGCTCAGGGCGACCCAGAACGCCCAGACCATCCTCGTGCGCGCGCGCGATGGCACCGAGATCGTCGAACTGGGGCCAAGTTTCGGCGAATGGCTCGAATACAACGAAATCCCCAGCACGATGAAGAATGCGATGGTCGCGGTCGAGGATCGCCGGTTCTACTCGCACTTCGGCTTCGATCCGATCCGCCTGACCGGGGCAGTGGTGGAAAGCTTCACCGGCGACAAGCGCATTGGCGGTACCTCGACCATCACTCAGCAGCTCGCCCGCAACATCTTCCTCAACAACAACCGCACGCTCGACCGCAAGCTGCGCGAAGCGGTGCTGGCGATGGCGCTCGAATGGAAATTCTCGAAGGAGCAGATCCTCGAGCTCTATCTCAACAAGGTCTATTTCGGCGGCGGAGCCTATGGCATCGACAGCGCCAGCCGCAATTTCTTCAGCCACCCTGCAACCGAGCTTTCGACCGCCGAAGCGGCGATCATTGCCGGCCTGGTCAAGGCGCCATCGAGCTATTCGCCCACGGCCGATGTCGATGCCGCGGTGGGGCGTGCCCGCGTCGTGCTGCAATTGATGCAGGAGCAGGGATACATCAGCCCGGCCGAAGCGAATGTCGACGTCGACGCGGTCAAGCTCAAGAAGAGCAAGGGCGAGAATTCGGTGCGCTACTTCACCGATTGGGCTCTCCCGCAACTCGACATCCTGCTGCCCGAGACCTTCGAACCGATCGAGGTCTGGACCACGATCGACGTGGGTATGCAGCAGGCGGCGACGGCCTCGATCAAGTCGAACACCCCGGACGGCGCGCAGGGCGCGCTGGTCAGCCTCGATCGCGATGGTGCGATCCTGGCGATGGTCGGCGGGACCGATTACGTGCAGACCAATTACAACCGCGCCACCAATGCGATGCGTCAGCCCGGTTCCTCGTGGAAACTGTTCGTCTATCTCGCGGCGCTCGAGGCGGGATACACGCCCGATGACCGGGTGGTCGATACGCCGGTGACGATCAATGGCTGGAGCCCGCGCAACAATTCGGGCCGCAATGCAGGCGAGATCGACCTACGCACGGCCTTTGCCTATTCGATTAACACGGTCGCGGCGCAGCTCGGCAACGAGGTCGGCTTCGGCACGGTCGCATCGATGGCGCGCCGGTTCGGCATCACGACCTCGATTTCGACCTATCCCTCGATGGTGCTCGGGTCTTCCGAAGTGCGACTGCTCGACATGACCCGCGCCTTTGCCGCCGTCTCGGCCAAGGGCACATCGGTCGAGCCCTTCGGCATCACCAAGGTCACGACGGCGGATGGCGAGACCATCTACGAACACAAGCGCAGCCGCACCAGCAAGCTGGTGCCCGACTATGTCGCGGCCGGCATGACCGATCTGTTGCAGACCGCGGTCAACACCGGCACCGGCCGCGCGGCGCAGATCGGCCGTCCCGTGGCTGGCAAGACCGGCACGACCAGCTCGAACAAGGACGGCTATTTCGTCGGTTTCTCCTCCGGTATTACCACCGGCGTATGGATGGGCCGCGACGACAACAAGCGCGTGCCGGGGCTGCAGGGAGGGCGCGCGCCGGCGCAGGCCTTTGCGGCCTACATGCGCTACGCGGTCAAGGATCGCCCGGTCGAGAAATTCGACACCGAGCTCCAGCTTCCCGAATGGCAACTCGAACCCGATGACGAGTATTTTTTCGGCGATCCGGACGACTACTACTTCATCGATGAGCAGGGTAACCTGATCGAGCCGGGACGCCGCGAGCAGCAGCCGGGCGAGGTGCCGTTCCCGGTCGAGGGCGAACAGCTGCCGGGTGACCGATTGCGGCAACCGGGCCAGCCAGGTGGCGAGAGCGGACAGGCTGCAAGTGACGACTTCCTCGAGCGCGCGACAGGTCAGCAATTGCCGTCCGAACCGCCCATGCCGCGCACGATCAGGCCATCCGAACGCGCGCGCGAGCAGCGACGCGAATAGGCACCTGGCTTTCTAGGCATTGAAAAAGAAAGGGCGCCCAGGCCGATGACCAGGGCGCCCTGCTTATTTGGCTTGGCAATGCCTCTTAGCGCAGGCGCACCGCAACATATTGCGCCGGGCGTCCGCGGCGCTGGATCCGCAGCAGCACCGCTTCGCGATCAGCGCGCTCTGCGTCGGCCACGATTGCTTCAAGGTCTTCGATGGTCGCGATCTCGCGGTAGTTGGCGGTGAGGATGATATCGCCCCGCTGCAGGCCCTTGCGCCCGGCATCGGCATTGGGATCGACGGCGCCGATCACCAGCCCGGTCGTATCTTCGCCCACACCCAGCTGGCGCGCGATCTGCGCGGTCATCGGCAGGACCTGCAGGCCCAGCTTGTCCTCGATGGCGCCGCTATCGGCTTCGGGCGCCTGGTCGGGTTCGGCATCGGGATCGAACATCTGCTGCTGGCGCAGTTCGTTCTCGCTCGGCCGTTTGCCGACAGTCGCGGTTACCGTGCGACGCTGGCCATCGCGATAGAGCTCGATCGGGATGCGTGTGCCCGGCTTGATGTTGGCGACGAGGAAGGACAGCGTCTGGTCGCTGGTCACGTCCTGGCCGTTGATCTTGGTGACGACGTCGCCGGCACGAATACCGGCGCGGTCGGCTGCGCCATCGCTCTGCACGGTCTGGACAAATTCGCCCCGATTGCGCGGCAGGCCGAGCGAGTCGGCAAGATCGTCATTGACCGGCTGGATGCTGACACCGAGGAAGCCACGCTCGATTTCCTCGCCCGCACGCAGTTGGTCGACGATCGGCGCAGCGATTTCGGCGGGGATGGCAAAGCCGATGCCGACGCTGCCGCCCGAAGGCGAGAAGATCGCGTTGTTGATGCCGATGACATTGCCCTGCATGTCGAACAGCGGACCGCCCGAATTGCCGCGATTGATGCTCGCATCGGTCTGGATGTAGCGGTCGTACGCCCCGCCCGAACCGGTGTTGCGGTAGACCGCGGAGACGATCCCGCTGGTCACCGTACCGCCGAGGCCGAAGGGGTTGCCGATCGCAACCACCCAATCGCCCGGGCGCGCCTTCGAACTGTCGCCGAACTTGACGAACGGGAAGGTCCTGTTGCTGTTGATCTTGAGCACGGCAAGGTCGGAAGCCGCGTCGGCGCCCACGAGGTCCGCGTCATATTCGGTTCCGTCGGGCATGGTGATGGTGATTTCTTCGAGCGTCGCGCGATTGTCGGGGCTCACCACGTGGTTGTTGGTGACGACGTATCCGTCCGACGAGATGATGAAACCCGAGCCGAGCGACTGCGCCTCGCGGGTGGTCGGCTGTTGCTGCTGCTGGTTGCGGCGCCCGAATAGGTCGGCAAACGGCGTGCCCGCGAAGGGATTGTTGGGCTGCACCTCGATCCGCTGCCGGGTGGCGATGTTGACCACCGCGGGCTGGAGCTGGGCCGTCAGGTCGGCGAAGCTCTCGGGCGCGCCATCGCGCGGGACGACGCGCGCCATCTGGCTTTCGTCATTCTGCGCGACCTGCGCGCCGGCCGGATATCCGGTTACAAGTGTGGCGGTGGCCCCGCCGAGCAGCAATGCGGTTGTCAATCCATATACGTAGCGCACTGGCGTCTCTTCCTCTTGTCAAATCTTCCTTCACACGCGCGTCGCCGCGCGGCGAAATCCGGTACTCATCTGCCCGACATTTTACGGCATCGGCGACTGAACGGCGATTGAACGACACATGTCATCGACAGCGTCAAATCGACATTTCGTCGAGCCGGTTCCCGGCATTTTCGCAGGCGTCAGCGACGCCCACGGAACTGCCTGAAGTACTCGCTGTCTTCGGACAGGATCATCGAACTGTCGCCCGTGCCCTGCTCGAAAGTGCGGCGGTAACTCTCCATCGCGCGGTAGAAGTCGTAGAATTCCGGGTCCTTGCCATAGGCCTCGGCGTAGATCCGTGCGGCTTCGGCCTGTGCTTCGGCCTGGATGATCTGCGCGTCGCGCTGACCTGCGGCGCGGATCGTCGCGGCTTCTTCCTGGCGGTCGGTTTCCATCCGGATGAAGGCGGCGTCGAGCGGGCGCCCCTCGGGAAGGTCGGCGCGCTTGATCCGCACGTCGAGCACCTGCGCGCCATATTGCCGCGCCTGCCGGTCGAAAGCGGCGGTGATATTGCGCATTGCCGTACCGCGTTCGGCATTGATCAGCGACACGAACGGGCGCCGCCCGAGCTCCTGCCGCAAGACCGAGGTAAGGATCGGGAGCAGCGCGGATTCGAGCTGTTCCTCGGTTCCCGCGCGTTCCACCATCCGCACCGGATCGATGATCCGATAGCGGGCATAGGCGTCGACCTGCAGACGCTGCTGGTCGTTCGACAGCACCTGCTGGCGTTCCATGTCGAGGTCGAGCACCCGGCGATCGATCACCTGCACCTGCTCGAGGAACGGAATCCGCCACTGCACCCCGGCACCGGTTTGGCCGTAGGGCACATCGGGCTTGAAGCGGTTGATGGTGCGAACCGGTTCACCGGTGCGGATCACCACCGCCTGGTGGGTTTCGGGCACGATCACCAAGCTGCTGAGCAAGGCGATCAGCAACGCGATGGCGGCGATGATCGGGGCCTTGTAGTTCTGCCAGGCGCTATCCATCACTGCTGCCCTCCTGCTTCTTCACGCGCCGCGCGGGTGCGACGCTGCACTTCGGGAAGCGGGAGGAAAGGCGTCACCCCGTCGGCCTCGACGATGGTCTTGTCGGTCTTCGAAAGAACGCTTTCCATGGTTTCGTAATAGAGCCGGCGCCGGGTCACTTCGGGCGCAAGCTTGTACTCCGCGTAGATGTTGTTGAACTCGGTCGCATCACCCTGGGCGCGGGCAAGCAATTGCTGCGCGATGGCGCGGGCGCGGTTCATCGCCGCGTCGGCATCCTGCTGGGCCGAGGACACGTCCTTGAAGGCTTCTTCCACCCGGCTGGGCGGATCGGTCTTGTTGATTTCGATACCCTGGACGGCGATCCCAGAGCGGTAGGCATCGAGCCGGGCCTGCATGCGTTCGCGCACGTCCTGCTCGATCTCGGCGCGGCCGGCACCCGTCAGGACCGTGTCGAGCGCCTGCTTCGCCACCGCGGCGCGCATCGCCGATTCGCCGACTTCCAGCAGGGTGTCCCGCGGATCCTCGAGCTGGAATTGGTAGAGCGAAAGGTCTGAGATGTTCCACCGGATCAGGTAGCTGAGGTCGACCAGGTTCTGGTCGGCGGTGAGGATCAGCTTCTCCTGCGTCCCGTCGGGGATTTTCTCCGAGCGAATCTGGCTAACGTTCTCGACCGTTACCTGCTGGAACGGCCAGGGCAGGGTGAAGTTGGTGCCCGGGTTGAGCGTACTGGAATAGCGCCCGCCCAACCAGGTCACGATGCCCTGCTCGCGCGGCTGGACGAAGTGAACGCCGGTGGTGAGGATCCAGATCGCCGTTACGGCGGCAAGGATCAGGGGCGTCCAGCTGCGCCCGTCGGGGCGTTGCGGAAGGCGAAAACTGGGGCCGTTCGGACCGCCACCGCCGCCCTTGCGGCGTCGCGGGCCTTCGGGACCGCGGCTCTTGAAGATGTCTTCGATGCTGGCCGAGCGACGCTTGCCGCGATCGCCGGAACCTCCGCCAGGAAGCCAGGGGTTGCGCGGCCCATCGCCGCTGCCGCTCCCGCCGGATGGCGATTCCTGCTCTCCGGGCGTGTCTCCGCCCGTCTCGCCACTGTCGCCCCCGTTGGAACCGCCGCCGCCTGCACCCCCTCCCCAGGGACTCTTGCCGCCAGCCATTGCCAACCCGATTGCTTTTCTGAAGCCGTCGAAAATCTGCATAACCCCCTTATAGGAAGCGAATTCACGAAAAACAGGGTCCAAACGACAAACAACGCGCGCAATCGACAAAGTTGGACAGGTGGAGCGGAAAGACGGGCCAAAACGGCAATTGAGGGCTGGCGCGGGCCGATTCGATGTGAGAAGGCCGCAGCCGATGAACCAGGAGCAAATGATTGCCTGCCTGCCCGCCGAACTCGCGGGTCGTGTCAAATCTGCGCGAATGGTGGGCGAGCGGGCGGTCGTGGTGGTCGATGCGAGCGGGCTTTCGCCTGCCGCGCGGGCCGCGACGGAACAGGAAATCAGCGCGGCACTAGAGGGCCGTGAAGGCGTTGCCGAAGTGCGCGTGGCGATGATGGCCGACAAGGTCCGCCGCCGGCTGATCGCGATCGGCTCGGGCAAGGGCGGCGTCGGCAAGTCGACGCTGACGACCAATCTGGCAGTCGCGCTGCAGCGCAAGGGATTAAAGGTCGGGGTGGTCGATGCCGACATCTACGGTCCGTCGCAGCCCAAGCTGCTCGCCACTGAGGGCGAGAAGCCCCGCGCGGAAAATGACAAGCTGATCCCGATCGACAGCCGTTTCGGCGTGCCGGTACTCTCGATGGGCCACCTGGTGAAGCAGGGCCAGGCACTGGCATGGCGGGGCCCGATGGCCGGGAACGCGCTGTCGCAACTGGTCGATGCCGATTGGGGCGACACCGAACTGCTGTTGATCGACCTGCCGCCGGGCACGGGCGACGTGCAGCTTTCGATGCTGCAGAAGCACAAGCCCGATGGGGCGGTGCTGGTCTCGACTCCGCAGGACCTCGCATTGATCGACGCGGCCCGCGCAGGGCAGTTGTTCGACACCGGCGGGGTGCCGATCATCGGGCTGGTCGAAAACATGGCGGGCTATGCCTGTCCGCATTGCGGCGAAGTGTCCGATCCCTTTGGCAAGGGCGGAGTCGAAACGGCAGCTGCGAGGCTCGAACTGCCTTTCCTCGGGCGCATACCTCTCTCGCTCCCGATCCGTGAGGCAGGCGACAAGGGCGAGCCTTCGGCAGCCGGGGAGAGTGAGGACGGGGCCGCGTTTCGCGCGATCGCCGATCGCATCGCCGACTGGTTGGCCCGGGAGGCGGCCTAGGCGATGGACCTTACGCGCCGCCGCCTGCTGACCGGGGCCGCAATCGGCGGCGGAGTGGTTCTGGCCTGGTCGCTCTTTCCGCGCGCCTATCCCAATCCCCTGCAGGCGGGCCGGGACGAATTCGTGTTCGATGCCTGGCTCAAGATCGGCAGCGACGGGGTCGTTTCCGTCGCGGTGCCGCAGCTCGAGATGGGACAGGGCGTCACGACCCTGCTGCCGCAGATCATCGCCACCGAACTCGGTGCCGACTGGCGCCAGATCGCGGTCGAGCCCGCGCCGGTCAGCGGCACCTATGGCAATGTCCCGCTGGCCGCGCGCTGGTCGGCGCTGTGGGATCCGCTGTTCCCGTCGCTGGCCGACGATCCCGACGAACTGCTGGCCGAGCGTTTCGCGCGCGGGAAGCGGTTTACCGCGACCGCCGATGGTACGACGCTGGCAGCCTATGAAATGCCGTGCCGCGAGGCGGCCGCGGCGGCGCGCACCATGCTGGCGCAGGCGGCGGCGGATCGTTGGGGAGTGGCGTGGGAGGAGTGCGAGGCGCGCTATGGCTTCGTGTTGCACGGCGACAATCGCCTGAGCTTCGCCGAACTGGCCGAAGAGGCAAGCGATTACGATCCCCCCGATCCACCGCCGCTGCGGCCCGATGCGCCCAGCGAAGAGGGCCTGCCGGGTGAGGCCGACGCGATCAGCGCTTTCCCGCGGCTCGACCTGCCGTCGAAGGTCGACGGGACGCACCAGTTTGCGGGCGACGTCCGGCTGCCCAACATGGTCTATGCGGCCATCAGGCATGGCCCGCTCGACAAGGCGGAACTGGTCGACTTCAATCCCTACAACACGCGCGGCATTCGCGGGATCGTGGCGGCGGTGGAGGGCAATCGCTGGCTTGCCGTGGTGGCCGACAACTGGTGGTCGGCCGAAAAGGCGCTCGACCAGATCGGTGCACGTTTCCGGGTCGAGCACCTGGTCGACAGCGACGATATCACCCAGCGCCTCGACGACGGCCTGCGCCGGGGCGAGGCGCACTCGATCGCGGTCCGAGGGGACGGCTATTCGAGCGGTGGCAAGGCCGACATTGCGCGCCGCTACGAAATCGACCCCGGGGTCCACGCGACGCTTGAAACCGCCAGCGCGACCGCGCGGTTCGACGGCGACCGGCTGGAACTGTGGATCGCGAGCCAGGCCCCCGAACGTGCGCGCGAAGCTGCGGCCAAGGCGCTGGGCCTGAGGTTGCGCGACGTTGTGCTGTTTCCCATGCCCGCAGGCGGCAGTTTCGACCGGCGGCTCGAGCATGACCACGCGATCGAGGTCGCCCTGATTGCCCGCGAAATCGGTCGTCCGGTCCAACTGGTGTGGTCGCGCTGGCAGGAACAGGTGATGACGCGTCCGCGCCAACCGGCGCACCTGCTGCTCACCGCGCAGATCAGCAACGACGGGCAGGGGCGGATCGAGGCGATGAAAGCGCGGATCGCCACGCCCCCTGCCAATATCGAGTTCGGCAAGCGCCTGTTCGAGAACAAGACCAGCTGGGCGGCAATCCGCGACAGCGAGGGCAGGGCCGACGCGCTGGCCTGCGAAGGCGCGATGCCCGCCTATGGCATCGGCCATGTGTCGGTCGAACACGTTCCGGTCGAGATCGGGCTGCCCTGTTCGCGCATGCGCGGTAATGCCCATGGCTACACCGCTTTCGCCATGGAGAGCTTCGTCGACGAGGTTGCCAGCGAGAGCGGACGCGAACCGCTGTCCTATCGCATCGAGATGCTGGGCGACGACGTGCGGTTGGTGCAGTGCCTGCAACGCGCCTCGCGCCTCGCCGATTGGGGCGGCGGGGTCGACCAGAGCGGGCAGGGCATCGCCTGCCATCGGATGGGCGATTCCGAAACCGGCGGGCGGATCGCCTGCATCGCCTCGGCTCGCGCGGGCGAAGGCGGTGTGCGGGTGACCAGGCTGACCGCGGCGGTCGACATCGGGCGGATCGTCAATATCGACCTCGCGCGCCAGCAGATCGAAGGCGGGCTGGTGTTCGGGCTCGCCATGGCGATGGGCGCCAGCGCGCGCTACCGCGCCGGTCTGCCGGTGGCGCAGCGGTTGGCGGCGCTCAACCTGCCGACGCTTGCCGACAGCCCCGAGATCGAGGTCGACTTCATCCAGAGCGAGGCCGAACCTTTCGATCCCGGCGAACTCGGCGCGGTGGTGGCGGCGCCCGCCATCGCCAACGCGCTGTTCTCGGCCACCGGTCTGCGCTTGCGGCGCCTGCCATTGCTATCGGATGAGGGATTATGACCTGGCAGGCGCAACGACTTCCCTCCGATCACCCGCCCGTTTCGAGCGGCCGGGTCGGATTGCTGCTGGTCAATCTCGGCACGCCGGATGCAGCCGAACCGGGTGCGGTGAAGCGCTACCTCGCCGAGTTCCTGTCGGACCGGCGGGTGGTCGAAATCCCGCCGATCGCGTGGCAGCCGATCCTGCGCGGGATTATCCTCAACACGAGGCCGAAGAAGAGCGCCGAGGCCTATCGCAAGGTGTGGACCGACAAGGGCTCGCCGCTCGCCGCGATCACCCGCGAACAGGCGGAGGGGCTGCAGGCGAAGTTGGGTCACGCCGTACTCGTGCGTCATGCGATGCGTTACGGCAAACCCGCGATCCGCGACGAGCTTGCCCAGCTGCAGGCGGCCGGTTGCGACCGCATCCTGATTGCGCCGCTGTATCCGCAATATTGCGCGGCGACGACCGCCACCGTGTTCGACGAGGTCGCGCGAGCGATGGCGAAGTTGCGTTGGCAGCCTGCGCTGCGGTTCCTGCCGCCCTATCACGACGACGCGGCCTATATCGACGCGCTTGAAACCGATCTCGCGGTGCAACTCGCCGCTCTTTCGTTCGAGCCCGAGGTCCTGCTGCTGAGCTTCCACGGAATGCCGCAGCGCACGCTCGAACTGGGCGATCCCTATCACTGCCACTGCCAGAAGACCGCGCGCCTGCTGGGCGAACGGCTCGCCCGGCCGGGCCTGCGGATCGTGACCACTTTCCAGTCGCGTTTCGGCAGGGCTCAATGGCTCGAGCCCGCAACCGATACGACACTGGCTGCCGAAGCTACTGCAGGGACCCGGCGGCTCGCCGTCGCGGCCCCTGGATTTTCCGCCGATTGCGTAGAAACGCTGGAGGAGCTGGCGATCGCCGGGCGCGAGCAATTCAGCGAAGCGGGCGGGAAGGACTACGCCGTGCTCACCTGCCTCAATACTTCGGACCCGGGCATGGCGATGCTTGAAGCGATAGCGCGGCGCGAGCTGTCCGGCTGGATCTGACGCATGCCGCTGCGCAGCCTTTACCAAACGACGCACGCGTAATGGCCAGCGAGCTACTGCTGTTCTTCCTCGCGGTGTTCGCGATCAACCTGCTGCCTGCCTTCGGCCCGCCGACCTGGTCGATCATCGTGCTGTTCGGGATCAATACCGATTTGCCGTTGGCGGCGCTGGTCGGGGTGGGGGCGCTCGGCGCGGCGCTGGGGCGCCTTGTGCTGGCCTATGGGTTCCGCTTCTGGGGCGAGCATGTTTCGGACCGGCTGCGCGCCAATCTCGCGGCCGCCCGCGAGGCGTTCGAGAGGAGGCGCCGCAACACGGTCCTTGCGCTCGGCCTGTTCGCACTCTCGCCGTTGCCGTCGGCGCAACTGTTCGCCGCCGCGGGGCTGGCCGGGGTCAAGCTGGTCCCCTTCACGCTGGCGTTCTTCGCCGGGCGGCTGGTGTCCTACTCGATCTACGGGGGCTCGGCGCGGCTGGTCGAACGCTATTCGCTCGGCGATGCGTTCAAGGAGGTGCTGACCAGCCCCGTGGGGATCGGGCTCCAACTCATCCTGCTCGCCGGGCTCGTCATGCTTCCGCGTATCGACTGGGCGCGCTGGCTCGGCCGGAAGTAACAAGTTGCGCCGGGAAAGCGACCGGACTGGATTTGCACGAAGAATTTACTTACACCTAGGTAAGTATCGTAATCGCAACCGACCCCCAGGAAGCTCCGATGGCCACTCTCGCTGAAGCCCCGCCGCAAGAACCGGCAGCGCACGAATTCAAACACTGGAGCGATCGCCTGCCTGGCGCAGCGCTCGAACACATTCCGGGCGAAGGCGGCTTGCCAGTGGTCGGCAATACCTTCCGCATGCTCGCCGACCCGCACCGTTTCGGCCGGGAAATGGTCGAGAAATACGGCAAGGTTTACAAGAACCGCGCCTTTGGCGGCTGGCAGGTTGCGCTGATCGGGGCGGACGCCAACGAGCTGATGCTGTTCGATCGCGACAAGATCTTCTCAAGCGAGCAGGGCTGGGGCCCGATCCTCGACCGGCTGTTTCCGCGCGGGCTGATGCTGCTCGATTTCGATCATCACCGGATCGACCGGCGCGCGCTGTCGATTGCTTTCAAGCCGGGGCCGATGCGGCATTATTCGGGGAGCCTCAATCGCGGCATTGCCGAGACGGTCAAGGGCTGGGCCGATCACAAAATGCTGTTCTATCCGGCGATCAAGCAGCTCACGCTCGATCTTGCCGCCGACAGCTTCATCGGCATCCCGTGGGGGCCCGAAGCCGACAAGATCAACCAGGCATTCGTCGACATGGTGCAGGCCTCGGTAGCGCCGGTCCGCGCGCCGTTACCCTTCACGCAGATGAAGAAGGGCGTCGACGGGCGCAAATTCCTGGTCGATTATTTCACCAGGGAAACCCATCGGCGCCGCAAGGAAGGCGGCGGGCAGGACATGTTCAGCCAGTTCGCCACCGCGACGCGCGAGGATGGCTCGCTGCTGCCGGTCGACGAGGTGGTCGATCACATGAACTTCCTGATGATGGCGGCGCATGACACGATCACGTCCTCGGCAACGTCGCTGATCTATCTCCTCGCCAAGCATCCCGAATGGCAGGAGAAGCTGCGACAGGAGATCGTCGCGGTGACAGGCGGTCCCGACGCAAGCGGCCATCCGCGGCCGCTCGACTATGACGATCTAGGCAAGCTCGACCTGACCGAGATGGCGTTCAAGGAAGCCTTGCGGATCGTCCCGCCGGTTCCCTCGACCCCGCGCCGCGCGCTCAAGAGCTTCGAGTACGGCGGTTACACCATTCCGGCGGGGGCGAGCGTGGGTATCAGCGCCCACATGGTGCATCACGATCCCGAGCACTGGGCCGAGCCCGAGAAGTTTGACCCGCTGCGCTTCACCCCCGACAAGGTGAAGGAGCGCCACAAATATGCGTGGGTGCCGTTCGGTGGCGGCGCGCATATGTGCCTCGGCCTGCACTTTGCCTACATGCAGGTGAAGATCTTGATGGCGCAGCTGCTGCAACGCTATTCGATCGAGATTGCCGAGGGCTACGATCCCGAATGGCAGGCGTGGCCGATTCCCAAGCCCAAGGACGGGCTGAAGGTGACGTTCAAGAGCTTCTAAAAATCGATCGCGATGCCGTTCTTTTCCCAGTCGCCATAGCGGGTGGGGGACAGCTCTTCCTCGACCTCGCCCTTCTTCGGCTTGGGCGCAGGCTCGTTGCTCCAGTGCTTGGGCTTGGCAAAATTCTTTGCCGCTTCGGACTTCTTCGTCGTCATGGGCAGAAGATGTGCGCTCTGGCGCTGACATGCAAGGCCATGTAGGGCGCGCGCGATGGCCCACACCCCCGGATTTCCCGCGCGCCGCGCCGCGCTCCAGATGATCGACGCGGTGCTCCATCGCGGCGAAACGCTGGAGGTGGCCGGGCGCAATGCAATCCGCAGCCTGCGCGAAGGGCCGGACAAGGCGCTCGCGCTCGCTATCGCCAATGAGGCGCTGCGCTGGCTGGTCGATCTCGACATGCTGATCGACAGCGCGACCCAGAAACGACTGCCCCACGATGCCAAGGCGCGCAGCGTGCTGCGGCTGATGCTGGCGCAATGGCTGCGGCTCGAAACGCCGCCGCACGCGGTGATCGCGACCTGCCTGCCCTTGCTGAGCGGTGGCCCGCGCCGTCTCGCGCATGGCGTGTTCTCGACGCTGGCCAAGCAGGACGTCTCGCTTCCCGCGGCGCCAACCCTGCCGGAGCATGTGGCGGCGCGCTGGGGCGACCGCGCGGGCGAGATTGCTAAGGGGCTGGTCGAGCCGCCGTCGCTCGACCTGACTCTGAAGGATGCCGAAAGAGCCGCGCATTGGGCATTGCAGTTGGGTGGCGACAGCCTGGCGCCGGGGCATGTGCGCCTGTCGCGCGGCGAAGCGGTCGAGAAGATCGAAGGTTACCGAGACGGCGAATGGTGGGTGCAGGACCTCGCCGCTTCGCTGCCCGCGCGGTTGCTGGGACAGGGCGAAGGTCGCCACGCGCTCGACCTGTGCGCAGCGCCGGGGGGCAAGACCATGCAGCTCGCCGCGGCCGGGTGGAACGTCACCGCGCTCGACCTCAGCAAGCGGCGGCTCGATGTGCTGCGCCAGAACCTCAAGCGGACCGGCCTCGGCGCCTCGCCGGTCAGAGCCGATGCCCTGACGTGGGAGCCCAAGCACAAGTTCGACGCGGTGCTGATCGACGCGCCGTGCACCGCGACCGGCACCTGCCGGCGCCACCCCGACGTGCTCCATCGCATCGGGCCGCGCCAGATCGCGGAGATGGCCGAGATACAGCAGGCCTTGCTCGAGCGGGCGGCGCAGTGGCTCAAGCCGGGTGGCGTGCTCGTCTACGCGGTGTGTTCGCTCGAACGCGAAGAGGGCGAGGAGCAGGCGGCAAGGGTCGCGCTCGAACCCATGCCGATCTCTGCGGACGAGCTGCCTGCAGGCATCGAACCTTCGCCGGAAGGCTGGCTCCGCACCGATCCCGGCATGCTCGCGGCCCAGGGCGGACTCGACGGATTCTTCATCGCCCGCTGGCGCAAACCCTAGGCTGCGACCAGCTTAATCGCGGTGCAGGGCTTGCCGCCCTGTTCGACCGAAAGCGTGATTACGCTCCCTTCTCGCGACAGGAGCTCAATCCGAAATGGCGCCCCGAGTTCGACGTAGCGCGTGAAGCGGATCTCGCCTCGGGGAAACCGCACAGCGGGATTGCCGGTCAGCGCGGCGACGAACTGGCGAGCGCATTCGGCAAGGTGGGTCGCATTCACATGGTCGCCCGAGCCGCTCATGTAGCGCGCCGCAGGGGGCATGCCATTGTCGCGCGTGACGAGTGCGTCGACATAGGGCTGGGCGTCGCTCCGAACGGGCGAGATCAGCGGGAACTCGTGCGGCCCGATGCCCAGTGATGCCGGATCGGCATAGCTGAAGTCGCCATGCGGAACCTTGCCGAGCAGGCTGGTCTTGGCTTCCTTGCGCCAGCCCTCGAAATCGCGGGTGCGGAACACCACGCCCTTGCCGCGGCTCGAGTAGATCAGCCGGTCGGCAGTGTCATAGAGCCGGATTGCGAACCCGACTTCGCCATCGATGCCGGCGTTTTCCATCTCGCCGCGCGCCGGAATTCCGGCCGCGAAATCGCCGACTTTCCAATCCATCCAGGTGAGCGCGCTCCACTTGTCGCGATCCAACGTCTCGCGCGCCGCCGAGCATTCGACCGAGACCCAATAGTTTATCGTTTGCATCGCAACCGGATGCCATGCGGGAAGCTCGAGCCAACGCCACTCATCGACATCCTGCGAACAGCGGAACGCGACCGAGCCGTCAGCGCTCACCGCGTGATCGAAGGTATAGGCTTTGTCGGTGGGCCCGGGCATGGCCCTTGGCTATCCGCTTTCTGCCTGCACGCAAAGCAATTGCGCCATCGCTTGGAATTCCAGACCGGGTGCGCCGGTTTGGCGCTCGCGGCGAGGCTTGATAGTCTGGGAAGGAGGGACGCGCTGCGAAGGAGGGTATTGTGGGAGTTGTGATCGATGGTTTGCTCTGGTTCACCGTCATCTCGGTTGCGATTATGGCCGGGGTCTATTTCACCTTCTCTACTTTCGTGATGCGATCGCTGGATGAAATCGCCGCCCCGGCCGGAATGCTCGCGATGCAGTCGATCAATCGCGTGATCCTGAAATCGATTTTCCTGCCGATATTCTTCGCAAGCTCGCTCGCCGCGGCCGCGCTGGTAGTATTGACCCTGCTGGAGCCGTCAGTGCCCGGTGCAGGATGGGCGCTGCTGGGGAGCGGTCTCTACGTCCTCGGCATGTTTGTCGTGACGGTCGCAGGCAATGTTCCGCTCAACAATCGGCTGGAGGCCACCGATGCAAAGGGGCCTGACGGGGAAGCGATGTGGGCCACATATCTGGCCAGGTGGACACTCTGGAACCACCTGCGAACACTTGCCTGCACCGTGTCTCTGGTCTTGCTGATCCTGGCGATCAGCGCGCGCTTCTAGCGAGACATCCGGATTGACGAGTGATGTCCGCAATTGGGTGGGAAGCGGAAATTGTGCTCCTTAGATTTCTGCAGTAAATCTAATCAATGATTTCTCTCTTAGCCGCAGCCAGCGGCATGCTAACCGCGCCTGCGATTGAACCGGACTATGGTTCTTATCCACGCGATGCCATGCTCAATGGTCAGTCAGCAGCTGCCCTCGTTGAAATTGCTGTTGACCCCAAAGGTCAGCGATTGAGTTGCGTAGTGCTGACTGTTGTCGGCGCTAATGAGCTGGGCCAAGACATTTGTAACCTTCAGCGCAACGCCAGATTTACGCCAGCGCAAAGCGAGGTCGGCGAAAATACCTACGGGGTCGTCCGTGCATTTATCAAATACGTCTTGGCGGGCTCGGAGCAAGGAATGCAAATTGATCGGCTTGTTGCATCGGAAATCACATTCACAGTGGTAGGCACAATTGCTAGGCGCGGGTCGCGGCCTCCACAACTGGAGTCAGCCCGAGAATCTCAAATCGTCGCTTGGCCGATGGTCACTTTTGACGTCGAGGCTTTACCGGAAGTTGACCACGATTTTGTCGATCAGCGGGTCAATGTCGCCATCGATCCAACGGGTACTGTGGCAGATTGCGCCGCACTCAAGCAAGTTGATGTCAAAGCAGGCTACGGAATTGCTGCCTGTCAGCAACTAAAGGGAATGCAGGTTACGGAACCCCTTTCAGTCGATGAACAGCCGGTCGCTCATGTTCGAGCGCTTGAGGTTCGTTTCGCCCTTTCGGCTAAAAGTCCTGACTGATCGCAACCAGGATCGTAAGAAGACATGCCCGATTTTCAACTTCCTAATGTCTGAGATGGGGTGGAAAGCGGACATTGACTGGCATTTGACCAACGTTACGCTTCAAGCTCTATGGTCAAACAACTTTTGTACCTTGCAGGGGCACTGGTTCTATTCGGATGCGCAGACTTCCCTGAACCGGACGCTGTTGACCCTGCTCCTGTGTTGGGATGTTACGTCGCACCCGACGCACCTCATTTGAGCGTCGAGCGGGCTGGTGTTCGGATTGGACCTAGCTCTGAAATTCTCCCCCTTCGATATGAGCAACACAAAGTGGGCATGGTCCTGAGAATTCCGATGGTTGCATCGGTTGCTGAGGGCGAGTGGCAGTTAAGCGGCGGCAAGGAGCACTTCTATCGAGTGATCTGGAGTGGTGGCAGGCCGGTCATTCGGATTGTGTTTGGACCGAACGGGATTATTCGCGATTACCAGCGACGTTCTCAAAGCCCATGCTGACGGGATGTCCGCAATTGGGTCGTAAAGAGACGTTCGAGCTTTCCTACTCGTCGCCGGCAGTGCCATGGTTCGTTGTGCTGCGCGCTCTCGTGTGACGCAGCACCGGCTCTTTCATCGTGTCAACATCATCCCCGGCAAGCATTGGCAACTGGCGAAAGCGTATGCGCCGGTGGGTCACACTTCGGCCGAATAAGCTGACACATTGGGCGTCCCAGAGTCACACTTGTGCGCGTAACGCCACAGTTTGGGCCGCTACAGTCACGGAAAGGGGCTTTTCAGCCTTGGACCGTGTTCCATGTGTTCCATCGCGTAGGATTTGTGAGGATGCTTCAGTCCGCCTTGACCTTGTCCTGGAAGCTCTTCCTCAGTTTCATCAGCTTGGGCGGGATCACCGCCAGGCAATAGGGATTGCGCTGGCCTTCGCCTTCCCAATACTCCTGGTGGTAGTCTTCGGCCGGATACCATTTGGCCGGGCCTTCGATCGTGGTCACCGCGTTCTGGCCCGAATGCTCGCTATTCCAGCGGGCGATCGCCGCTTCGGCGTCGTCATGGGCGAGGTCGTCGCTGAGGAAGATCGCGCTGCGGTATTGCGTGCCGACATCGTTGCCCTGGCGGTTGAGCTGCGTCGGGTCGTGCGTCCCCATGAAGACATCGAGGATCTCGGCGAGCGAGATCGTGTGCGGGTCGAAGGTGACGCGGATCGCTTCGGCATGGCCGGTCGTGCCTGAACACACTTCCTTGTAGGTCGGGTTCTCCACCGTGCCGCCGATATAGCCGCTTTCGACCTCGCTTACGCCCACAACGTCGCGGAAGACCGCCTCGGTGCACCAGAAACATCCACCAGCGATAATGGCCTGTGTCATTCGATCATTCTCCTTTGTAACCAAGAGATAGGCGTGAGCGGAACACTTGTCATCGCTCCTGCAAGGTCTAGAACAGGAGCTGCATGCATCTGGGTTAGGACCGCAACATGAAAAAGTTACTTTTTGCCGCCGCCGCCTGCACGATGGCTTTCGCCGCTCCGGCTGCCGCGGATCATCACAGTGAGAGTGAAACGCGAGCGGCGTTAGAAGCCGCCGTGGCTGCGGATTGGCGCGGCGAGGATCGCGAGCGTGATCAATACCGCCACCCGGTCGAAACGATCGAGTTCTTCCAAATCAAGCCGGGAATGACAGTGGTTGATTATGTGCCGCCGCCGGGCTGGTACACCAAGATTCTGGTCCCCTATCTCGGATCGAAAGGCACCTATGTTGCCACAATCCGCACATTCGAAGGTGGTTCGCCGGAGGGGCAGGCCCGTCAACGCGTCTTCCCCGAGGTTTTCCCGAGGCTAACCCGCGAGGACATGGAAAAGAATTCGATCGAGAATGCCGCGAAGATCGAGGGCCTCAACACGATCTACATACCAGAGGAAATGCACGGGACCGCCGATCGGGTGTTGGTGTTCCGGATGATGCACAATCTCCATCGATGGGGCTTGGTGCCAGAGGAATTGAGCAATTTTCGCAAGCTGCTGAAAAACGATGGCATGCTGGGAATCGTACAGCACCGGGCCCGGGCAGATGCGCCCTATTCCTACGCCGATGGCAACAATGGCTACATGCGGCAGGAAGACGTCATTAAGCTTGTGGAGGCGCATGGTTTTGAGCTGGTCGCGAGTAGCGAGATAAACGCCAATCCCAAGGATACCGCCGATCACGAAGGCGGAGTTTGGCAGATCCCGCCGCGGTGGGCCTCGCAGGATGAGGCGAAGAAGGCCATCGGCGAAAGCGACCGCATGACCCTGCTGTTCAAAAAGCGCCCGTGAGTCAACAGCTTGCATCAAATGATATAGGGTAACATTAAGTCGCCATTCAGATTATGGCCGAAATAAGGCCATCCTGCGCGGCGCCATCCCGGCGTCGCCGGGAGAGCCGCCATGAACTACAAATCCCTTGCCCTTGCCGCCTGTCTGCCGCTCGGCCTCGCCGCCTGCGGCGACGCGCCCTTCGACCCGCGTGGTGTCGATCATGACGAGACGCTGCTGTCGGTCTCGGCCACCGGCGAAAGCGAGATCCGCCCCGACGAGGCCTTCTTCCAGGTCGGCATCAACAGCTGGTCGCGCAGCGCCACTTCCGCCTCGGAGGCCAACGCCAAGGACATCGCCGAAGTGGTCGCAGCGCTCAAGTCGGCGGGCGTCGCTGAGAAGGATATCCAGACCCGCACCGTCGGCATCCAGAAGGTCGATTGGGGTCCGAACAAGGGCCAGTTCCAGGCCAGCAATGTCGTCGCCGTGACCGTACGCGATGTCGAGAAGGCCGGGGCTGCGCTGACCGCAGCGACCGAGGCCGGCGCCAACGTCCTTTCCGGCCCGGACCTGCGCATCTCGGACAGCGAGAAAGCCGCCAACGCTGCCTATGGCGAAGCCTTCAAGGCCGCCAAGTCACGCGCCGAAGCCTATGCCGAGGCTGCTGGCATGGAGATCAGCCGCGTACTTACCATCCGCGACGGCGGCGGGGCGCAGGGCAATCGCTATCTCCCCGGTGCGCCGCCTCCGCCGGTCCGCACCGCCTATGTCGAGGCGATGGAGCAGTCTGCCAATGATGCAAGCTCTGCCATCATGCCGGGCCAGACGCGCAGCCGCGTGTCGGTTCAAGTGGACTTCGCGCTAAAGGAGAAATAGACGCCACTGCCATGAAAGGCTTGGCATGAGAGAGATCACCGTAGCTGCCCTCCAGCTTGCGCTAGGGCGAGCTGACGAGAGTGAAAACATCGCCGCCGTCGCCGCGCTGGTGGAGCAGGCGGCGGCGCAGGGCGCGCAGATCATCCTGCCGCCCGAACTCTTCTCCGGCCCCTATTTCTGCAAGACCGAAGAAGAGGCGCTGTTTGCGCTGGCCCGCCCGACGCTTGACCATCCTTCGGTCATCGCGATGACCGAACTCGCGA
Organism: Altererythrobacter sp. CAU 1644; assembly: GCF_029623755.1. Lineage (NCBI taxonomy): Bacteria > Pseudomonadati > Pseudomonadota > Alphaproteobacteria > Sphingomonadales > Erythrobacteraceae > Altererythrobacter > Altererythrobacter arenosus. The sequence goes on along the minus strand of NZ_CP121106.1, from coordinate 872,632 downwards.
AGAAGCTGAAGGTCGCAATCCCGACCAGCTTCTTCGAGCGCGACGGGCACCATTTTTACAACACCCTCGCCATGATCGATGCGGATGGCGAGGTCATGGGCACCTATCGCAAGAGCCACATTCCCGATGGGCCGGGGTACGAAGAGAAGTACTATTTCCGCCCCGGCAATGACGGGTTCAAGGTGTGGGACGTCATGGGCACCCGCATCGGCGTCGGCATCTGCTGGGACCAATGGTATCCCGAGTGCGCGCGGGTGATGGCGCTGATGGGCGCCGAACTGCTGTTCTACCCCACCGCGATCGGCTCGGAGCCCTATGACGCCGATCTCGACACGTCGCGGATGTGGCAGCGCGCAATGCTGGGCCATGCGGTGTCGAACTGCATGCCGGTGATTGCCGCGAACCGGATCGGAGCCGAGGCCGAAACCGGTAGTGAGCAGGCCTTCTACGGCCACAGCTTCATTACCGACGAGTGGGGCGACAAGATCGAGGAATTCGGCAAGACCGAGGAGGGCGTGTTGGTGGCGACGCTCGATCTCGATCGCGCGGCCAAACACCGTGCGGGAATGGGGTTCTTTCGCGATCGCCGCCCGCAGCTTTACGGGCGCATCTGCGAGGATATCTGAGCGCGGCTCAGCCTCCAGCGAGTTCCTTCAGGATAATGGTCCAGTGGTCGAGCCCGCCGTAGTAGGCGTCGACCCGCATGCGTTCGTTCAGTCCGTGCGCGAACATGTCTTGCGGTCGGCTGCTGCCCGCTGAGATCGCCACGGTGTCATAGCCGAGCGTCCGGTAGTGCATGCCGTCGGTCCCGCCCGATTCCATGTAGGGCAGGATCGGGATCGGGCGACCGAAGCGCTGCGCCAGCGATTTCTCCAGGGCAGCGCGCACGTCGTCGCGCAGAGTGCTTTCGGGGCTCTCGGTGACGTTGGTCATCAGCTTGAAGGCGATGTCGTTGTTGCCAGTAACTTCGCGGAGGGTCGCCTCGGTCGCAGCCGCCCCGATACCCGGGAAAATGCGGCAGTTGACCGTTGCCGTCGCGCTCTGGGGCAACGCATTTTCCGCGTGGCCGCCGCGCAGCATCGTGGCGACGCAAGTCGTGCTCAGCGAGCCCTTGGTTTCGGGGTTGGCCTGCAGCGTGGCGATCGCATCCGCATCGGTGGGATCTGCGGCGAAGGTCCGCATGGCCACGCCCAACGGGCCGGGCACGGCCTGGCCGAGCGCGCCGAAATAGCTGCGTGTCAGCGGCGTCGCCTGCACCGGGAACTCGTGGTCGCGGATCTTCAGCACGGCCTCGGACAGTTCGTAGATCGCATTATCGGTGCGCGGGCGCGAGGAGTGGCCGCCCGGATTGGTGATCGTCAGTTCCCAGGTGGCAAAGGTCTTCTCTGCCGCCTGCACGCGCTGCGCCAGCGGCTGGAATTCGTCATCGAGGCCGATCCCGCCAGCATCGCTGTTGAGGATGAAAGCCGGATCGACATTCTCCGCCACCCACTTGGCCTGCGCGCGGGTGGAGATCATCCCGGTTTCCTCATCGCCCGAGAACACCAGATAGAGGTCGCGGTTCGGCGTCCAGCCCTCCTCCTTCAACCGGATGAAGGTCCCGGTGAGGTTGGCGACGCCGTACTTGTTGTCCATCGTGCCGCGACCGTAGAAATAGCCACCCTCCTCGGTCAGGGTGAAAGGGTCGCGGACCCAGTCTTCGGGCAGGGCGTCGACCACGTCCATATGCGCCAGCAGCACGATCGGCTTCTCGCCCGAACTGCCGTTGCCGCGATAGCGTACGACCAATCCCTGCGTCGGGGTGCCCTCGCTATCGTAGTCGGTCACCATCAGATCTTCATTGGCGAAGCCTGCTTCGGAAAGTCGCCCGGTGAGGTAGGCAACCATCTCGTCGACCTGGTCGTGCCCCTTGGCGGTGCGAAAAGCGATGATGTCACGATAGATGTCGCGCATGCGCTGTTCGTGCGCAGTGAGCGCGCGGGGTGAGGAATCCTGGGCGACAGCCTGGCCTGCGACAGCCAGTACCCCGGCCAGCAAGAACGCCTTCAACTTCATCCACGATTCTCCCGTTTGCTCTTTGTGGCGAAGTAGCTAGGGCGCTGCCATGAACGGCGCAAGCGCATCTCGATACCTGGTCGCGCTGGGTTCCAACCGGCGGCGACACCGAGTGGGTTCGCCGCGCGAAGTGGTGGCGGCCGCGATGGAAGAACTGGCCGCACTGGGGACGGTCACGGCGCGCTCGCCGGTTATCGACACCGCGCCGCTCGGCCCGGCGCAGCGCCGCTTTGCGAATGCCGCGGCGATCGTCGAGACGGAGCTCGACCCGGAGGCCATGCTGTCCGCACTCAAGCGCATGGAGCGCGAATTCGGTCGCCGTTCCGGCCAGCGCTGGGGCGACCGCGTGCTCGATTGCGACCTGATCCTGTGGAGCGAGGGCCATTGGCAGAGCGACAGGCTGGCCGTCCCGCATCCCGAATTCCGGCGCCGGGACTTCGTTCTCGGCCCCGCGCACACCATCGCGGGCGAATGGCGCGACCCGATTTCGGGCGCGACCGTCGCGCAGCTATTTGCACGCTTGACCCGGCCCCGCCGCGTCCCTAGTTGACCGCACGTGCTCCACGGCCTGTGCCGGGTCAGCACTTGTCAGGTGGGCCCTTAGCTCAGTCGGTAGAGCAACTGACTTTTAATCAGTAGGTCGCTGGTTCGAGCCCAGCAGGGCTCACCACCATTCTCCTTAAAGCTCCGTGTCCTGTTTGGACATCTGGTTCGGTCCAGATTGTGCCCGCAATTCCGGGGCTTTGCTGGGTTGGATACGAATAGGGCTGGAAGCGGAGACCCGCTGACCAACTCATTCGAGGCGAGAACGAGCTAAGTTCTCCGCGCTCGATTTAGTGACCTACTGCTTTGATTTAGGAAGGATCGAAGCTCAGGGCCCTTCGCTGGTCTGCCCAGCGCAATGGGAGATCTCCCATGCGCCACAGGCTGCGTGCGCTGATTTTCTTAGGCTGCGTTCCATGCAGGATACCGCGCACGATGCTAGGGTCGAGGTAACTCAGTCTTGCTAGCCGCTGGAGATGCCTGAGCCGGGTGGTCTTCATCGACTTCGTCTCGGATTCACTCATCGCGAGCAGAGCATCGCGGGCTTGAAAGGCCCGGCCAAGTAGCTCCACCATGCGTTGGTCTCGTTCGACCTTGTCTTGGAGGGTAGGGACCAATCGCAGACGCGGTTCGTGGCCATAAGTCTGGCGATCAATCGGGACAGCAAACTGAGCTACGGTTCGCTCTGCATGCTCTTCATCCTCAAGGTCCAGTGCCTCGCTAGGGCTAAAGGTGCCTTTGATGCGTTTATCGCTGACTGATATTTTGAGCTTCAGCTTCCTTAGATCAGCGCGTGCTTCTCCGTTTGGTGCGCTTTGGATGTCAACAGACAGCTCACCGGCCTTCTCAAAGATCGACTGCTTCCTGTCTGCTGGTTGACCTTCGGCCAGCTTTTGCAGGTTGGGTTGGTCATTCAGCCATTGGGCCACTGCGCTACGAACTGACTGTTCGATTTCGCCAGCAGGTAATCTTAATGCTGGCGCGCCTGGATCATCGTTGAGGTTGGAAGCGTAGTAAGTGTAGCGTCTACCATGGTTCTGCGTGTGAGTGGGCGACATGGGTCTACCGCGATCATCTCGGATCATGCCGGCCAGCAGTGATACCCTTCGATGCGATCCCGCTTTACCATCTGATGTTGTGTTTGCTTTCAGTTTTTCCTGGACAGCATCGAACAACTCACGATCAATAATCGCCTCGTGCAGACCGGGATAGACTTTATCCTTGTGCCTGATCTTTCCGACATAGATCGGGTTGGATAAGAGCCATTTGAGTGCGCCGCGCCTGAAGGGCAAGCCGCCTGATACGTTTCCTTTCTTTGACACGCGCCTTTTGCTGACAAAGCCGTCGCGCTCCAGCTCCTGCACAAGTGATCTGATTGAGCTCGACTTGAGATAGCGCTGCATGATTATTCGGACAGTCTCGGCCTCCTCAGGAAGGGGAACGAGCTTGCGCTCAACAGCGTCGTAGCCAAGCGGCAAACCGCCTCCCATCCACATGCCTTTCGCCTTGGATGCCGCGATCTTGTCCCGAATGCGCTCCGCTCCGACCTCGCGTTCAAACTGTGCAAAGGAAAGCAGCACATTCAGGGTCAACCGGCCCATTGAACTAGTTGTAGAGAAGGCCTGAGTCACGCTCACGAATGAAGCTTCAGCCTCGTCCAGTACATCTACGATCTTGGCAAAGTCCGCCAGGCTCCGCGTTAAACGATCGATCTTATAGACGACGACCACATCCACCTTGCCGTTCTCAACATCGGCTAAGAGCTGTTTAAGTGCAGGGCGCTCCAAGGTGCCGCCCGAGTGGCCCCCATCGTCGTAGAGATCAGGGATAAGCGTCCAACCCTCATGCTGTTGGCTCATGACATAGGCTGCACACGCTTCGCGCTGGGCATCAAGGCTATTGAATTCCTTGTCCAAGCCCTCATCGGTCGACTTGCGCGTATAAATGGCGCAGCGCATTTGCTTCTCGCGGCTAGCCATTGGCGGCGATCTTCAGTTCGCCAAGGCGCGGACTGGCAAGACCAAAGAAGCGCGGACCGGACCACTTGGCACCGGTTATGTACTGCGCCACTGCACTGAGCGAGCCAAACGTCTTGCCGCGATACTCGAAGCCGCTTTCGAGCACGATCACCTCATGCACATCGCCATGCCAGGTCCGTGAGAGCCATGTCCCTGGTTTAGCTTGCGTGGAGACTCGACCTTCTTTGCGGCGCTCGTCCTTGCGACCTAATGAGGACATTTGTCTCAATTCAGCTTTGGTGAGCTTGCCTTGCTCTTTTTCTTGGTACTTTGCAGCAAGTGCTCGGGTCATGAGGGCCAACCCAAAGGCGGGCGGTGCAGCAGATCCAAAAGTCCTGCGCCACTCTTGATGGAGCTCGGCAGGCGTCATTCTCTCGAGCGTTTCGATCTTTGCATCCACCGTCATCACATTCTCCTGACAGCCATGGATGCTCGAATGTCCGCACTAGTCGAGTTCTTTCTACCAGCATTCGACCATTCTCATTTTGTTGGATGCTGAATGGCGGAAATGCGCCCTAATTTTGGACATTCGAGACCGGCGCCCAAGAGCCTGAGAGCCGAAGGGCCGCTTGCAAGCCGCGATTACGTCTGATCCAGTGCCTATGATTGAGTAGGAAGCGGTCTTTGACACTGTACCGCACCATTTTGTGATTTTGGTCGCTTGGTCAACTTGACCTTGCAGTCCGCTCATCCGGAAAGCGGCCATCGAGATTCGATCTCAGAGCCTCGCGTTTAAGTCGCGCAAGCCGTCACCCAGGTTGCAACCATCCCCGCCACACACCATCTTGGATACAGCTACCAGTCGCAATCGACGGTTCAAGGCGTTCACTCGTAGAACGCCAACTCCCTTCAGTTTCGCCTTTTAGTTGCTCTGCGGCCAATTCTGGCGCGCGGAGTCATGTGAAGGAATGACCATGCAGCATCTCGGCAAGACATTATGCCAGCAGGCCACCAAGTGAACGCCCGGCACTCAGACGGCCCCAGCTACTTTGCCGGCCTGTTTCCAGTGCTGTTCCTCTGAGCAATATTCTGGTGGTTCGCCTTCTGAGCACCGCGGTCTGCGTCAACTCCGGCACCCGGCAACAAACGCAAAGGAAATCCCAATGAGAAATCTGCCTCTCGCGGCAATCGCCGCATCGTCAATCCTCGCACTCGCCGCCTGCGCCGGGACTGGAAACGCGCCGATGAATACCGGCGAGCGAATCTCGCAACAAGGAAATCAGATCAATCAATATGGCGATGCATGGTCATCCGGCCGGGCGGATGTCGCCGAGGGTGAGCGGACCATCTCGAAGAGCGACCGCAGCATCGAACGGGCGCAATCGCAGATGGCCGATGCTCGCGAAGCACTGGCCAGCGCCGAAGACCGGCTGCGCGCTGCGCAGCAGGACAAGGACGCGGCCGAACGGCTTGTTGCCAACGGAAGCGAAGAAATGCGCCAGGCCGAGGAAGATTATGCAGCAGTCAGGGCAGGACCCTCCGCCGACCCCGCAAACCTCCGCGACACCCCGGACAACTAGGCAACCCCGTTGGGCTGGGCTTCTCAAGATGCCTGTTTTTCGGTCGGTCGCATAAGGCGCTCACAAGGGCCCGCCGGGCTTGTAAAGCGCAGTCCAGTCTCCATATTAAAGTACAGCTACCAGTCGCAATCGACGGTCACTGCTTCCACCTTCGGAAGCCCTTTCCTTCAGTTTCGCCTCTTAGTCGCAGCTGGGTCTATTCTGGCGCGCTGCACACTCGTTCGAAGGAATGACAGATGACAAATTATGGCAAGATCAAGAACTATGACAGCAGCTCGGGCACCGGCTCGATCACCCCTGAAGCAGGTGGTGACGCGCTGCGGTTCAAGAAGGCGGACCTGCAGCAGGAAGCTGCGATGCCGAAGGTCGATCAGCGTTTCAGCTACGAAACCAGCCAGGCCGATGGCGGCAAGGAATGTGCCGTGAACCTGCAGCATCAGCAGGGTGACGGCCAGGAGGAACAGGCCAGCAAGCAGCAGGGCTGACACCGACACACGGAGGCCGGGAGCATTGCGCTCCCGGCTCTTGTACCCAGGACATTTCCGATGCCGATGAACAAATTTCTCTTCGATCACCAGTTGGCGGCAATGAAGGTCGACGGCTCTGGCACTGCCGAGGAACGCAGCGCCAAGGCCGAGCTGGTCGGCAGCCGTGCGAGGCGGATGGCCGATTGGCGCAAGGCGAATGGCCTGCCCAACGCTGGCTGGCCGCGGGACGAACGGCCCGAAGTAGCCGAGAAGGACATTTGAGATGAGCGACCAGTCAACCACAGCCGTTCCCAACCAGGTTGGAACCAACGCGTGGGAAAGCGAAGGCGGTGCCCTCAAGCCGAAACCTGCGACCGATCTGCCGGAAGGGATCATCGCGGTTACGTCAAACGAGTACCGGGTCGGGCAGTATCGTTACACCAACCTGGACGACGCAATGGCAGAGCAGCGCCGCCAAGCGGCAAAATGAGCGAACCGGGCGCAGGGCATCCGGTCACACGCGGTTCGCAGCGGCAATCCATGCGAGAACGTCCGGAGAAGCCCTTCTTTGGCCCGGAAACACCCCGGCTCGATCCGCCGGAACGGCCTGCCATCAAGCCCTGGCGCTCTGTCGCCAAGGCTGTTTCATGGCGCGTGGTTGGCACCATCGACACACTGCTTCTCTCATTCCTCCTGATAACCTATCTCGGACCGATCTTTGGAGCGCCTGTCGCCACTGGCGATGCCCTGGAGACGGCGGGATACATCGCGATCACCGAGGTGGTGACGAAGTTCATCCTCTATTTCCTGCACGAGCGGGCCTGGTCGCTCACCGGCTGGGGTATCGTTTTTCGCAAGGACCGACATCGCGAGACGATGAGACGGACGAGCATCAAGACCGGGCTGTGGCGTTTTATCGCGTCGCTAGACACCTTCGCCCTCGCTTGGTTCTTCACCGGGAGCGTAGCAACAGCTGCTTCGATTGGCGGCTTGGAGATCTTCACCAAGCTGGTGCTGTATTTCTTTCACGAGCGGATCTGGGCCCGCCTACCGTTCGGGCTTGCCGAGCAGGACCCGCAAGCGAAGGCAACGGGCTGACCTCGCCGGATGCCACTGCCAACCGGGCGGCCAAATGGTAACTGCCAAGATATAGTGGGGCGCATTGCACCGCGCCGTGTTACAAGCGGTTTGCCGATCGCTGGCGACCGTTAGTCGACGGCGACAGCTCGGCCTAGCCGAACGAGCCGGAATTACCCGCGAACTGCGCTGTGCCGGTCTACTAACGAAAGGGGGCTCCAATGGCCCCGCCACCCACACCCGCTGCCGACCCCGTGACCAGTCTTGCTGAGGCTATGGTCGTCAACTCCGATACCCCGCTGATCATGCTGGATGAGAACCTCACGGTCATCGCCGCCAGCCTGTCGTTCTGCCGTGCATTCGGCATGGACTGCGCATTGCTGCCGGGCAGGTCCATTCTTACCATGGGCGAAGGCGAATGGGATATTGCCCGCTTGCGTTCGCTGTTGCGTGCGACGAGTTCGGGCGGAGCCGATATCGACAATTATGAAATGATGCTGCCTGCGGCAAAGGGCCGTTTGGATCGGTTTCTCAAGCTTTCGGCGCACAGGCTCGAATATCAGGGTGCGCAAGACATCCGCCTGCTCCTGACGGTTGTCGATATGACCGAGGCGGAGCTGTCGCGGAGGGAGATGGAGAGCCTGGTCGCCAACAACGTGATGCTGATGCAGGAACTCCAGCACCGGGTGGCCAATAGCCTCCAGATCATCGCTTCGGTGCTGATGCAATCAGCCCGCCGGGTGAGCAATGACGAGACGCGGAACCACCTGCAGATGGCGCAGAACCGCGTCCTCTCGATCGCCACGATCCAGAAGCAGCTTTCGCGGTCTGGATCGGACGACGTCAAACTGCTGCCTTATCTGGAGCAGCTTTGCGAGAGCATCGGGATTTCGATGATCGCGGACCCCGAAATCCTGACAATCGACGTTGATGTCGTGGATGAGAGCGTGAGTTCGGCCGATTCAGTGAGTCTGGGTTTGATCGTCACCGAACTGGTTATCAACGCGCTCAAGCACGCCTATCCTATCGATCATGGCGGGACGATAAGCGTTCGCTACGTGACAACAGGTCGCGGGTGGACGCTGGAAGTCGAAGACAATGGCATCGGGATGCCCGTGGGAGACAAGCCTCAGGCCGTCGCCGGCCTTGGGACCAGCATCGTCGAAGCGCTTGCACGGCAGCTACAGGCCAAGGTTTCTATATCAGGCGCCGAACCGGGCACGCGCATATCCATCCGGCACGAGGATGCGGAAAGAACGAACGCCGTGCCGATGCCGAAGGTATCAGCACTTTAGCCAAGAGATGGCAGATATCGGGCCGTGGGAGAATCCCCTCAATTGAGATAAATGAAGGCGAAAAGCCAAGAGTCGAAGAATGATCGGCCAATTCAAGCATTCTGGCCATCATCGTAACGGCAGCCTTCCGCGTTCCGATCGTCGAATGAAGCAAGCCGGTGATCGACCGAAAGGCCATTCACGATCTTAGACCATTTTGCTCGGCTGGACGAGGCGCTCAAAGGTTTCATCATCGACGAGGCCGAGTTCCAATCCAGCTTCTTTGAGCGTCTGGCCATTTTCCAACGCGTGTTTGGCGATTTTAGCGGCGGCATCGTACCCAATTTCGGGAACCAGCGCGGTGACCAGCATCAGAGAGCGTTCGACCAGTTCGGCAATCCGCTCCTCGTTCGGCTCGATCCCTTCGATGCAGCGGTGCGCGAAGCTGTCCATTCCCACGGCGAGCAATTCTATTGATCGCAGAACGTTGGATCCGATCAGTGGCATGTAGGTGTTCAATTCGAACTGGCCCTGCATTCCGCCTACCGTGACAGCCTGGTGATTACCTATCACTTGGGCGGCAACCATCGTCAGCATCTCGATCTGCGTTGGATTGACCTTGCCGGGCATGATCGAACTTCCGGGTTCGTTCGCCGGTAGCGATAATTCACCCAGGCCGGAGCGCGGACCCGAGGAGAGCAGGCGGATGTCGTTGGCAATCTTGTTCAGCGCAACGGCGAGCGTATTGAGCGCGCCCGAAAATGAAACGAGGCCGTCCTTTGCTGCGAGTTGCTCAAAGGAGTTCTCGGCCGGCCGGAATTGCTCACCGGTAATGTCACAAATTTCCGCTACGATGTCGCTGCGCCAGCCTTCAGGCGCGTTTAGCCCGGTTCCAACCGCTGTCCCGCCGATTGCGAGAACGCCGAGGTCGCGATCGAGAGAAGTCTGGATACGCTCACGGCAACTGGCAATCTGCGCGGCATAGCCAGAAAATTCCTGACCCAGTGTTAACGGTGTTGCATCCTGCGTATGCGTGCGTCCGATTTTGACTATATCAGCGAACGCCCGAGCCTTGGCGTCGAGCGCAGAATGCAGCGTGTTGATGGCAGGTATCAGTTGTTCGCGCGAGGTCTGGGTCGCCGCTATGTGTAAAGCAGTGGGAAAGCTATCGTTAGAACTTTGCGACTTGTTGACGTGATCGTTCGGGTGGACTGGTTGCTTACCCCCGCGTGTCCCAGCAAGACTCTCATTGGCGATCCCGGCGATTACCTCGTTGACATTCATGTTGGTCTGCGTGCCGCTGCCAGTCTGGAAGATGGTGAGCGGGAACTGGTCGTCAAAATCGGCAGCCCTCACAGCCTTCGCCGCTGTCTCGATCGCCTCCGCCAACACCGGATCGAGTCCATGTTTGCGGTTCACCCGTGCTGCGGCCTGCTTGACCGCTACTTGCGCATGCACGATCTGGATCGGCATGCGCTGGTGTGCCGGGAAGGGGAAGTTCAGCAGGCTGCGCTGCGTCTGCGCGCCCCAGTAGGCGGTCGCAGGAACATCAATCGGTCCAATGCTGTCGATTTCAGTGCGTGTTTCGCTCATGGAACTGCCCAGTACACCTTCGGTGACCGATAACCTAAATGCTCATCAAGGAGTTTTAAACAAACCCGCCACTTTTGCTAGCTCGAGCAGCAGTTTGATGGCAGTTTATCTACGCTGATAAACTAGAAGCGGAACTTCGCCAATCGGCACAACGAAGAACCTTACAATGTGACTACGCTCCCTTTGCATAAGCCGTCGATTTGCTAACCGGCCAGTTGCAGTATTATTTCGATTCCGAAATGCTCGTTGCATCCAGGATCACGCGAACGGTCTCCTCTGGCTGATCCCACATCGGGAAGTGTCCGCTACGCTCGAACCAGTGCATCGTCGCATCAGGGAAGGCTTTGATCGCGCGATCCGCCTGCTGCGGTAGACACAGCCGATCCTTACGTCCCCAGCCGATGACAACGGGCGCAGCCGTGTTCGCAGGGCCCTCCTGCATTGCGCCGTTGGCGAGATCCTTAACAAGCGAATTGACGGTGTGCGTATTAGCCAATGATTTCAGTTCACGCGCAACGAATGCCGGGTCGAGCGCCCACGGCCTTGCAGAGAGCTGGGCCATGAGTACGGTCCGTCCTGCGACATTTCCGGTGATAGCAGGAAGCACCGGCCGCAGCGCGCGAACCAGAGCAATTGATGGCGTTATGGTGGCTTTGAAGAAGGTGCGCTCCCACCCCTGCCAGAAGCCGCCCGGATCCAGTGCGACAACCGCGCCCGCTTGGCCGCGCCGCGCCATCTCGAGCACTAGGCGAGCACCCAGCGAGCTGCCAACCATATCAATGCCTGTGAAATTCTCCGCGCCGAGCCATTCGTCCAGACTGCGCGCGAGCCCTTCGAACGTGCCGCTGTCGGCCTCTTCGCGTGTCTTCCCATGGCCGGGCAGGTCTACGGCAATTACCTCCCTGACTTGAGAAAGCGCAGCCGAGATAATGTCCCACGAGTCGCAGGTCGCCCCTAGTCCATGGACGAGGAGGAGGGGTTTTCCGCGCCCAGTGCGCGTGTAGTGCATGGTCATGTAGTGGTAACGTCTCGCACCGACTTATGGCCCCGTGAATGTCTATATTGCCGAAGGCGAGGCCAAGAGCGGACGGTCCGCTTCCGGCCCTGATCGGTCATTCAGAGTTTGCTTGCGGAAACGCCCGAATCTGGGCCGGAAGCGGATAGTCCGTTTTATTGTCTCATGAGCGAAAGCGGCCGTTTGAGTGCCTCAGCCTAAGGAAACCTTGCCCACTCGGTCTCGATGGGGCCGCCCAATCGGGTGACATTTGCTTTAGACCGGAAGGCGAGAGCGTGCCTTCAATCGACAAGTCATGCAGAGGAGTCCTGAGCTCTCGGTTCAAGGGAAGTTACCAAGAAAAAGGGGCCGGAACCTGTCTGGTCCCGACCCCATTCCATCCTGGTCCACAGGATGACGTCACGGCAGGTAGTTACTTACCATGACGCTTGGAATCCGGCGCGTGCCCCCACTTCGCCGGAATCAAAGCCAACACCGACACCGCCTGTAAACACGGTGCTTTCGCTGATCCGGTAGGCAATCGAGGCCGAACCGGCAACGCGGTCGTTGTAATAGCCGAATCCGCCCGCGAGGCCGAATGTCTTGCCCGGCATCACGATCGGCGATTCCATCGCCAGTGCGAGAGCGGCACCCTCGTTGGCACGGCGCGCTTCGAGGCTATTTTCGTTTGCCAGATCGAACAGCAAGGTCTGGCGATCCTGCAACTGACTAATCGCCATCGAATTGTTAGCGATGAGCATGCTGTTCGTCTGCACATCGGTAAAGCTGGCGAGATTGCTTATGCCCCCCGAACTGCTGACCCCCAGCGTGCCGTTCGAATCGGTCGTGACGAATGCCAGCGGTCCAACCTGCGAACCAGTGCTGGTATCGAGCGAAGCAACCACGACCTGACCGTCATTGGTGGCAGTGGCACCATTGCCGATCGCGACGGAGTTGGCGCCCGATGCAACGGCCTGATTGCCCATCGCAATCGAACCGTCGCCGCTTGCGGTGGCTGCTTCACCAACCGCGACCGAGCGAACACCCGAGGCTGTCGCCAGGTGACCCAGAGCAGTGGCTCTTTCGGCCGTGGCATTCGTACGCCAACCGAATGCGGTGGCACCCGGACCGACCGCGGAAGATTGACCACCGACCACTGTAGTCGAAGGCCCGCTAGCAATGGTCTGGAAGCCTGCTGCTCCGTCGCGATTGCCGCCGATAGCGATAGAGTCGCCACCCTCGGCAAGCGCGGTGTTTCCGATGGCAATCGCGTTGCTCCCGGAAGCGACCGCATCCTCTGCGCCGGCGAAGCTCTGGTCACCTGAAGCGGTCGTCTGGTGGCCGACGGCGGTGCCCATTGCTCCCGACGCTACGGCCTGCCAGCCGAGCGCAGTCGCTCCCGGTGTGGTCGCGAGGCTCTCGCCACCAATGGCAGTCGTCGAGTTGCCCATTGCGAGGGCGCTATCGCCCACCGCGAGCGCGTCGATGCCATTGGCTATCGACTCGTTACCGATTGCCGTGGCGAAATCGGTTTGCGCATCGGCATTCTCACCGACCGCAACCGATCGTACGCCCTGGGCGGTGGCTAGATGGCCGATAGCCGTCGCTCGCTCCGCCAAGGCGTTGGACCGCCACCCGAAGGCGGTTGCACCCGGCCCGGTGGCAACACTTTCCCCACCGACCGCGGTCGTCGAGTTGCCCATTGCGACTGAAGTATCGCCAACCGCGAGCGCATCAATGCCGTTGGCAATCGATTCATTCCCGATGGCGGTCGCAAAGTCGGTCTGCGCATCGGCATTCTCGCCGATTGCAGTCGAGCGAATGCCTTGTGCTGTTGCGAGGTGTCCGATTGCAGTAGCTCGCTCTGCCGTTGCGGCTGCTCGCCAGCCGAATGTCGTCGCACCCGGCCCGATCGCCTGTGCCTGTCCGCCGACCACAGTGGTCGAAGGTCCACTGGCGATTGTTGCTGTGCCGCCCGCACCATCGCGATTGCCACCAATGGCGATCGAGTCGCCGCCGGTTGCCTGCGCTGTGTTGCCGATGGCGATCGAGTTACTTCCAGACGCCACCGAGTCTTCGCCACCGGCGAAGCTCTGGTCGCCCGATGCAGTTGACTGGTGGCCGACTGCGGTGCCCATGGCACCAGTGGCCTGTGCCTGCCAGCCGATCGCCGTTGCCCCCGGGGTGGTCGCATCACTTTCACCACCGATAGCCACCGTCGAGGGCGCACTGGCGGTTGCGGGATCGGTCCCGGCGTCGTCACCGCCGATAGCTACCGCATCGGTTCCCGTTGCAGAGGCACCATTGCCGACCGCTGTTGCGCCGTCGGCTCCACCGGTATCGGAATCGGTGCCGCATTCGGTCGATTCGACACCGGTGCCGTCATTGCATTCGGGGGTCGCGTCGGCTTGCGCCTGACTCGAAATGGCAAGCATCGCCGAGCCAGCCAGCAGCGCGGCCACGGTACGTTTTTCCTGATATGTCATTGCAGTTTCCCTTCCTATTGGACCAGAAAGCCGCCTGACGCGGGTCGTCTCCTCCACCGGATGCCGAGTAATCAGCGGCAGTCTTCTCGCTGCCTGTTATCGTCGCCACGCGATGACCTACGTGTGTCGGCCTGCCATTCGATGTGAATGACGCGCGCAGCTACACCGCAGCTATCCAATCGGATGCAGTGGACTGAAAATATTCTCGGAATCGACACAACTTACAGTGTCGGGCCCTGAATGAGGGGAAGAATGCCTCGTTCAGACCTCGTCGAGCGCGCCAGCCAGCAGGATCGGAGGGGTGGGTGCCTCGTGCCGCGTTCCGACGTCTTCCTCGAAAGTTACCGCCAGCGTCGCTCCTCGAGCAAGCAGCCCGGATTCCTCATCCGAGAGGTCGCGGCGGAAATCGCCTTCCTCCGGAATGTAGCCGAGCGATACGGGCGCGCCGCCCTCCGGAATAACCCAGAGCTCGGGGGCCTGCCCTTCTTCCGCTGTAAGTCCGGTGATATTGAGCGCCAGTCGGCGGTTTTCCGTATCGATCACGCTCGCCAGCCTGCGACCACTTTCCTCGTCCTGCAATTGGGCGACGAGCTGGCGCGAAGGAGCGGGCGCGACGACGGGCGGCGCTTCGACGCCCGGCCCCGACGGCGCGGTGGTCCACATGAATATACCGAAGGCGGCCATTGCGGCACCGGCAAGTGCAGTTGCGATGCTCCATCCAGCCGGCCGCGCCATAGGCTGTTCGATCGGCATGACACCAGAACCTTCGCGCTCGCCTGCTTCCGCGGCATCAAGCCTTGCAACTATTCCGCGCCAAACATCGGCGGACGCTTGGAACTCACCGGCCGCTTCTGCCATCGCGCCGAGTTTCCATTCCCACCATTCGACTGCGCTTGCGAAATCGGGCCTCGAAAGTTGCGCGCGACGCGCCTCGTTCAATTCCCCGCCTTCGAGCGTGCCGAGTACATATTCGCCCGCGAGCAGGAACGGATCGTCGAGTTCGGGTTCGGTCGGGTCAGCCATCGAGACAGCCCCTCAGTCCGGCGAGCCCGCGCCTTATCCAGCTCTTCATCGTGCCAAGCGGGACCTTGACTTTCTCGGCGAGCTCGGAATGCGAGTAGCCGTCGAAAAAGGCCAGCACGATCGAGCGCCTGTGGTCCTGCTGCAATCCCTCGAGGCATCGCCGAAGCGCTTCGCTGTCTTCGAGGTTGCACAGCCACTCATCTGCAGGAACGACGTCTTCATCGACGACCTCAGGAAGTTCGTCCCCTGCGATCTCCCGGTTGCGGTTCGAGTGCCTGAGTTCGTTGAGTGCAGCGTTTCGCGCGATCGTGCAGAGCCAAGTTATCGGGCTTCCCTTGGCCGCATCGAAACGTCCGGCACGGCGCCATGCCTTCACATAGACATCCTGGAGCAGGTCTTCGGTTCGCTCGCGGCTTCGCACGATCCGAACGATCGTGCCGAAGAGCTTGGCAGAGGTCATTTCATAGACCGTCGCCAGCGCGTTGCGATCGCCGCTGGCCATCGCTTGCATCGCCCTATCAAGCCTTTCCCGGCGCAGTTCCATAATGTGCCCCCTGAGCATCGGCGATCTTACGCGCAACTCATTGGGTTACAAGGGTGGATAACGTGGAGGGGAGTTGCGGAGCAAGCCAAGTCCCAATAATACAACTCAGATCTTGGCTGCTTGCAAATTGTTTCCCCCCTTTGTCCCGAATGAGACCCGCCACCATGTTGCGTTTTTGCAAATTCCTGATCGTGATTGCACTTCTACCCCTGATGGCTGCTGCTCCGGCTCAGGCGCACGGGGCCGATCAGAAGCATCCACTCGACGGGCTGGACTCGGACGAAATTTCACTCGCGGTCGAGTTGTTGCGCGCTCGAGGTCACGCAACAGACCGGACGCTGTTTCACTATGTCGGCCTGGTCGATCCACCCAAGAGTAGGGTGTTGGCAGCACTGTCCCATGTTCCAACGCAGAGGCAAGCAGTCGCAATTGTCAGGAAAGACGCAAAGACGTTCGAAGCAATGATCGACCTGACAGGTCGAAAGGTGGATTCCTGGGGCGAAATCGATGGAGTTCAGCCCAATATTTTGAATACCGAATGGGCGTTGGCCAATCGCCTTGTTCGCGGCGATCAGCGATGGCGCTCAGCAATGGAACGCCGCGGCATCCGCGATTTCGATCAGGTCTATTGCGCGACGCTGACGGTCGGGAATTTCGACAACGCCGAAACGCGTCGGTTGGTGCGCATGCCCTGTTACGACATTTCGGCAGGCGGACCCAATATTTATGCGCGGCCCATAGAGGGAGTCGAAGCAACCGTCGACCTTGACCGGGAGGCCGTTGCAAGCGTCTATGAGGGTCCGATAATAGCAGGTTCCAAGAGCGATTTGGGTTTGGGGCGTTCAGTCGCAGACGCCGGTAGCCTTGTAACGCGCGACCAAGTCGAAGTCCTGCCCGAAATGAATGCATCCATGGTCGAATGGGGAAACTGGTCGTTCCATCTGCGAAACGATTTCCGTTTCGGACCAATCCTCTCGCTGATCCAGTTCGGTCACAAGGGTGAGAGGCGTAGCGTCCTCTATCAAGCCAGCCTCTCGGAACTCGTAGTTCCCTACATGTCGGAAGATCGATCCTGGTTCTACCGGACCTACATGGATGTCGGCGAGTACGGATTTGGTGCTGCATCGCGACTGATCCCGGGGCAGGACTGTCCCAATGGCGCCAGGATGATCTCGAGCACCTTTGCGAATGACGCGGGCCAGCCCTACTCGATTGCGAACAACGCCTGTCTCTTTGTTCGATCGTCTGAACAACCTTTGTGGCGTCACAGCGAGATCTATAACTCCTCGCGCTCGATAGAACCGGGGCGGGAGCTGGTGTTGCGAACCATCCCGACGGTCGGGAACTATGATTACATTATCGACTGGGTCTTCGCTGCGACCGGCGAGATACGTATCGAAGTGGGTGCCACCGGAATTCTCGCCGTTCGCGGAATTGATCGGTCTGCGCATTTCTCGGACGACGCGGCCCGTATCGCGCCCGATCTGGAAGCCGTCAATCACGACCATTTTTTCTCGTTCCGGCTCGACTTCGATATCGAAAGCAAAAATAACCGGGTCCAGATCGATCGAATAGTGCCTGCCGAGGACAGCGACCTTTCTCCCCGCAGGATATGGAAAACTGACTCCACGCCGGTGACTGTCGAAGGTGCGTTGCTTGCCGGACCCGATGTGCTCGGTTGGCGAGTCACGAACAATGGTGTGCTCAATTCGCTGGGTCAGCATCCAGGGTACCAGGTGCTCAAAGGTCCGTCCGCGACTTCGATTTATTCGGACGGAGACTGGTCGCTCGCCCGTTCGCGATTTTCAACCGCCCCCATCTGGATCACCCGGTTCAATCCCGGCGAGCAATTCGCTGCAGGACGCTTCCCCAACCAGAGCACGCCCGATCGCGGCCTGCCCGAATATCTGAATGGCGAAAGCGTCTCCGACGCGGACGTCGTCCTTTGGCCTACACTCGGAATGCGGCACGTGCCGAGACCCGAAGAATGGCCTATCATGCCGACGATGACGCGAAGTATCGTGATAAGGCCCTTCGGCTTTCAATCGAGCAATCCTGCACTCTCTTCGGTCGAATAGTCCTGGAGATGGACTCAAGCCAATGAAAAGCCCGCAACCAATAGCTGCGGGCTCTTCTTCTGACCATGAATTGGCCAGCTTACTTCGTTGCGAAAAAAGTCGTTACGAAGATTCTGGATCAGAGGCCGGACGGGTCCGGTTCTTGGCGTCGTCGGAAGTCTGATTTCCGTCCACGCCCTTTTCTCCGTCGGTCAGACCGCGGGCATCGGCGTTCTTCGCACCGGATGCCCCAGCATTATCTTGACCAAACTCGGCGGAGTCAGCCGGTTGGGCATGACCCTTTGCAAATGCGGGAGACGCCGCGAATGCGAGCGCTCCCGCGGTGGCTATCAGAATAGTCTTCTTCATATCGAAGTCCTCTCTACTACGTTTGCCATTGTTCTAATCAGCCTGAGCGACCTGCAATGGCACATGCAGCTCAGGTAAACTACGGAGATTCAATGCGTTTGTTCCGAAGAACTCTCCTCGCTTGGCGTTTTCGCCAGGTCGGAACCCATGCTGTTGCGCTTGGAGAGTACGAGGCTGCTGAATATGGTTTCGTAGTCTCCGCGCTCGTCGTTCTTGATCGGCCATGACCAGATCGTGCTGATCATCCAGTTACCTTCATGCGGAAGTTCGAGGTGCGCTATTCCATGAGAGTCTGTCTTTGACGCCGCAGTTGGCCAGTCATTCGAAGCCAGATCGTTGAGAATGACACGCGCTCCGTCGAGAGGGCGTCCATTGAAAAGCAATTGGACTGGAAGGAGACGCTCGCAACCGCCAGCCATCGGAATACATTGCGGGACGATTTCGAGATTCAATCCGAGCGGCGTAGTCGCGATGTCGCTTTCGCCTGCGCTATCACCGGCCAAGATCAATTTTGCTGTACGATGGTAGATTTCACGCCCGACCTCGTCGAGCAGCCCGCGCGTTTCCCTGTCTTCGATCGAAGCGGCCAGCCCTTGTTGTCTCAGGTATTCATTGAAGGCTTTGGGCGACATCTCATTGGTGAAGGCAAATGTCGTCAGGGCCATGACATGAGTGCCCGACTCATTGAGCGCGAGATCGAAACCCTTGTCGGCTTCGATCTCGTGTGTCTTGGAAGCTCCGGAAGAAGGGCTGGGAGCGACAACAACGGCCCTGCGAACCCAGATCGGAAGTGGAGTCAGATCGACCGTCCTCCGTTCGCTACCATGACCGATCTGCAGCGTAACCTCGACCGCGTCATCGCTCTTGGGCTCGGCATTTGAAAGCTCGAGCCATCCATCATGGGCAGAGGACGAAGTCGCGCCAAGAAGCCCGGTCGCCAGTAAGATGCCTAGTATCGATTGTGTGAAACGCATTGAAGGTTTTCCCAAATGATGGAGTTGCGCGGTCATGATCAGAATGTGCCGCTCACGGAAAATCGGAAAATGAGGCCCTTGTTTCGCTCTCGCCGCTCGATGAAATCAATTTCCCTGCCACGACGCGCCACGAAGCGGGTCCGGTCGACCTGCTGAAAGTCTCCCAGCGACTGTTCGACCGTTGCCTTGATCCCAATTCCGGCAAACACGTCCTTGTGCTCGACGAACACTGAACCCACGGCCCCCTGTCGAAACACGGAGAACTCGTCGAAACGGAAATCGGCGGCTCGTCGGACATATTCGAGATTGCCGCCCCAGACCCAATTGCTGCCGGAAACGTCGTGGCGGAAGCCGATGTCGACCAGATGACGCAAATTGTTGGAGATCCGCCGTTCCCGGCCTGTCACCGGATCTTCAAGCTCGCTTTCCTGTAGTTGAATTCTCGCGTCTAGCCGCATTCCCCTGGTCAGGATTCCGGAAAGATCCAGGGTGCTGTCCCATTCGACCCCGTATAGCCATGCCGACTCGATATTGCCGATGGCATCCCCAAGGTCACCGACTGGAATCCGGTCAACCAAATCACTGATATCCCGCGCGAAGATCCGCACGGTCGAGCGGGTAATTCCTGAAAACTGCTTGGTCGCGCCGATCTCGAAATCCCAGCTCTGCGGGGGACGAAGGTCTGGATTGGCGAGGTTCTGCTGGTCATCCGTAAGGTTCACCGAGGCGAGGAAATCGATGAACTCGATCTGCCCGATGCGTCGTTCCACTTCGGCGAAGACCTTAAGGTCCTCGCTTGCCTGCCAGTTGACGGTGACGACTCCCTTGGGACGGAAAAATCGCCTGTTGCTGAGTGTGTTGCCGGTCTGCTCGATCCACGATACCTCGCCGCCCGCTGTGGCCTGCAGAGCGACGTCGCGTGCAACCTGCCCGGAATAGGACAGCGTGGCTTCAACACGCTCTTCCTCGATCGTTCCGTCGCTTCCGCTCAACGGTATTTCCGTCCGGTCTCCATCCGGGCCAACGAATTCGAGCAACGTGTCGTTGCGAAACCGGTTGAACCCGTATTCGCCCGCGATGAGCCAGTTGCCCGACTTTCCGCCAAAGCGCTGCTCGGCTCGAAAAGTTGTCTGCCGCTCCTGGCGGTCTTCGGTGAAAACAGTCGCGCTGGCTGATTGGGTCGCGGCAATCTCGGTCGTCACGCTCGTGGTGACCGGCAAGCTTTCTTCGCGGCGCACGCCAATCAGTTTCAAAGTGCCGCCAATGAATGGGAACTGGTAGTCCGCGGACACCTCCCAGGACCGCTCGCGCTGCCGCTGGGCAAGCGTCCTGGTCTGCTCCATCGGGTCGCCAGTCAGGCGAAACGAAACTTCCTCGAAGTCGAAATAGGATCGTGCCGCTGCGAAACTCACGTTTCCTTCGTGAGAATTGGACCCTTCGTAGCGAAGATTGCCGCTGATGCGGGGGCGATCCAGATCGAGCTCGAACACTTCATCACGACGATCGACCAGCGAACCATCGGCCAGAAAAACCAGTTCCGGTCCGGCTGCCCCGTCGCGCAGCGAAGTGTTCTCGAAACCGAAGGTATATTCGAATGGCCCGCTACTGCCGCTTAGCGAGACTGAACCGTCGAGCAATACGGGGTCGGTTCGCCGGATTCGGAAAACGGGATTCCATGAGAATTGCCCCGATAGGTCATTTGTGCCCGTTACGATATTCACGGCATCGCCAGCGACGCCGACGATATTGAAATCTGCAGCGTCGCCGATTTCGATGCGGATCACATCTTCGAACGGGATGCGCCTGAGCGTCGCCACCACATCGTCGAGTTTGCCCGTAACGCGGCGACCATTGATCAGAACATTCGTTTCATTGGTACCGATCCCTCGCCGGGTCTCGACTTCTCGGATGTTGAAACCAGGTATCAGTTCGACCGCGTCTAGGGCGGTTTGCGGTGAATATTGATCGAATGCGTCTGCGGAGATGATCTCGGGCGAGGATGCAACGTCGGATAAAGCCGGATCAGGGATTTGAGCCAAGGGTTGTGCGCGGGCGTCGGTGCTCGGCACAATGCCGAGTATTACTAGGGCCAAGGCTGCAAGGCTCGGGGGGCCACGACCCGGATAGCGGACAGAGCAAATGGTCCGCATCGAGGTGGACTTTCGGGGCCTGTCCGTAGTTTTTCTTGCGTGCATGCAGGAGTAGCAACACCGGAAACGACACATTGGATGCACTTGACGCCAATTTTCTTTAGGACCGATCGATCTAAGGGCGAGATCTGAGCCCTCCCGAAGTGCGATCACTGAACGGTTTCATTGCGCCGCTCAGGCCTTGGGTCGGCAGGAGGCTGCCACCTGCCAGAACTTGTTATGGCATGGGAAAATTCACCGTCCGACACTCGATCCGGCAGATCGGAAAGCTGTGCCGTCTGACACCGATGCTCGCTACGTCACCGTCGTCCCGGCCTCGATCATCGAGAAGAATATCGATCCTGAAGAAACAATTCGCCGGTCTGGACCGTATTAACAATGCACACTCCCAGATTCACGCATGAAGGTTTGGGGCAACCAATCGGATCAAGAGAAGTGCCCATATCCATGACCTACAAGAAGAACGACGCTGCCATCGCGCAGCTCACGCCAGAGCAGTTTCGCGTTACTCAGGAAAACGGCACCGAGCGCCCTGGTTCCAGCGAATACCTCGATAACAAGGAGCCAGGCATCTATGTCGATATCGTAAGCGGCGAACCGCTTTTCGCGTCTTCCGACAAATACGAGTCCGGATGTGGATGGCCCAGCTTCACCAAACCTATCGACAAGGGCAATCTGAACGAGCTGCGCGACAAGAGCCACGGCATGGTCCGCACCGAGGTCCGTTCCGCTCATGGAGACAGCCATCTCGGCCACGTCTTTCCCGATGGGCCGCAGGATCGCGGCGGCCTGCGCTATTGTATCAACTCCGCAGCTTTGCGCTTTGTCCCGCGTGATCAGATGGAGGGTGAAGGATACGGCGATTATCTCGACCAGGTCGAGGACATCGGTTGAAACAGGCACAAACCAGGTAGAAAGATCATGACTGACGAGAAAGCGCGAGCGATCCTCGCTGGAGGCTGTTTCTGGGGAATGCAGGATCTCATCCGAAAGCGTGATGGGGTCACCGCGACTCGCGTCGGCTACACAGGCGGGGACAACGACAATCCCACCTGTCGCAACCATCCCGGACATGCCGAGGCAATCGAAATCGAATACGACCCGGACGTGGTGAGCTATCGCGACCTGCTCGAATTGTTCTTCCAGATCCACGACCCGACGACGAAGAACCGCCAGGGCGGCGATGTCGGTACATCTTACCGCTCGGAGATATTCTATCTTGACGACGAACAGCGCCGCATGGCGCTCGACACTATCGAGGACGTCAACGTTTCCGGCCTTTGGCCCGGACCGGTGGTGACGAGAGTTTCCCCGGCCCAAGATTTCTGGGAGGCGGAACCCGAGCACCAGGACTATCTCGAACGCTATCCGAACGGATACAGCTGTCACTTCCCCCGTGCGGATTGGAAACTGCCCCGAAGAGAAGGAGCGACCAGCGATGCCTGACGCCGAACCGAAATTCGAGGACCGCCGTTTCGATCCGGACCTCACCCCGTTCCATGATCTCGCCAAACAATTGGCCGGGGCGTTCGGCTACACCGCCGACCTCGATCTCGACGGAAAACTCGCCCAGCTACTGCGCCTGCGCGTAGCTCAGTTGAATACATGTTCTTATTGCCTGATACTGCATTCGAAGGCGGCGCGTGACCAGGATATCGAGACCGCGAAGATCGACAATCTCGCTAGTTGGTGGGAGAGCGATCTCTACTCGCCTCCGGAACGGGCGGCGCTTGCCTATTGCGATGCACTAACCGCTGGTAAGGGGCGCGATTTCCAACCGGTGCACGACGAGGTCGCGGAACATTTCTCTCAAAAGGAGATCGCGGAAATGGCCGCCATCGTCATCAACATGAACCTCTGGACGCGGCTGAAGCTGGCGCAGGGAGCCACTCCCGTCTTCGAACGATAGGCGAATGAACTATTTCGTCCTGGCTGGGCTGCTCCTCGTCGTACTCGTCTTTGCTGCGTTATCGAAGCGGGCCGAGATGTCGGTTGTAACGATGCCGATCATATTCACTGGCCTCGGTTGGCTGACCTATTTGCTCGGCGCCGAGCTGATCGGCAGAGGAGATGGGCGCGGAGTCCTGCACCTGTTCGCAGAGGTGACACTAATCCTAGTGCTGTTCGCCGACGCCACGCGGGTCAGGATCGGGGAGTTGCTCGGCAATGCGGGCATTCCGGCGCGGATGCTGCTCATCGGGATGCCACTGACTATTGCGCTAGGAACACTATTGGCGATGTGGGTCTCGCCCGATCAACCATGGGCGCTCGGCCTGCTGGTCGCGGCGATCCTGACGCCGACCGATGCGGCGCTCGGCCAGGCCGTGGTATCCGACAAGGCCATCCCGCAGCGTCTGCGGCAGGGTGTGCTGGTCGAAAGCGGTCTCAATGACGGCCTCGCCCTGCCGGTGGTGATCATCGCCGCGCTGGCTGCGGTCGGTCAGGCTGGTGGTATGGATGGCGAAAGCGCTTCCAGTCTCGTCGGTTTCGGGCTCAAGCAGGTCGTCCTGGGTCCGATCGCCGGGATCGTCGTTGGATGGAGCGCTGCCTGGCTCCTGGACCTTGCCGTGCGCCGCGGCTTCGCTACCGAAGCCTATCAAGGCATATACTTCCTCGCCGCAGCCTTCCTGTGCTTTGTCGGAGCCGAGGCGATCGGCGGTAACGGGCTCATCGCGGCCTTTGTGGGAGGGCTGGTTTTCGGCAACCGGCTGTCGTGTTCGAGCCATTTCGTTTCCGAATTCATGGAGACGGAAGGCCAGCTGTTCACGATGGCAACCTTCTTCGTGTTCGGCGCCGTGCTGGCACCGTTTGGGTGGGAGCATGCGGGCTGGCGCACGCTGGTTCTGGCGATCGGTTTCCTCACTTTCGTTCGGGTCGTTCCGATCGTGCTCTCGCTGTCGGGGACCGGGTTGCGCCTGCTTGAGAAGTTCTTCCTGGGATGGTTCGGTCCGCGTGGTCTCGCGTCAATCTTGTTCGCTCTCCTGGTGCTCGAAAGCTACGCCATTCCTGGCGCTGACGAACTGCTGGCCTGCGTCACCCTGACCGTCCTGCTGAGTATCCTCCTTCACGGCACGAGCGCCCACCCCGTGGCAGCACGTTTCGCCGAGGCCTGCGAGACGAGTGCCAGCGCTACCGCGATGGGCGACGAAGCGGCGGAGCGGGCGTGACGAGCGCGACTTTGAAAGCGGCCCAGGCGCAGGTGCTTCCCCTTTCAGCGCATCGTCAATGGAAGGCTGCTTGAAGCACAGCCATGAGCAATCAGACCCGCAATTTTTGGCCGCCGGCAACTAGAACATCAATGTCAGCTTTCAGGCATTCTCATTCGCTTCTGAAATGACCGACTTGAGGGCGCAAAGCAGTCATAACGTGCGAATGAGCTTGCGAAGCACAGATTGCCACCCGGACTTGTGCGGAATACGGTGAACGAACGGATCGCGCCGTTTAATGAGCTCGGTCCTGCTAAGCTGGCTCAACTTCTCCCAGTCTGTCTCAAAGACATAGATCGCATTCCCGTATTCGAGGGATTCGAGCACCGCGGCCCGCTCGCCGAACTTCGCGCCGAAATAGCGCGCGAATTTCCCCGTCCCAACAATGAAGCCGTCGTGGCCAAGTCGATCAAGGGTCTTGACCCGCTCTTTTGCAACCTCGAGCCGTGCTTCGCCTGCACCGCTGTGTGATGCAAGATGTGCCAGGACGCGATCCGCCGACCCGGTTGGCAAGAGCTCCCAATCGACGTGCTGGATGTTTGCGAATTCCTCGTCGCTCATGTCGGCGTCGAACAGCTGGGCATCACCGACTGCTTCCCGCAGCAGTTTCACATTCTGTACAAGATGCCAGGCGAAGTTTGGATCCACGCGATCAAGCGGCTGGTCCACCCGAAAACGGACAAACGCACCGTCATTGAGAGGTTCAAGAACCGTTGCCGTGATCGTCAGTAATCGTGCAGGATGATGGTCGCGCGGGTAGGCCTTGGTCGTCCAGTTGACCGAGTGGTAGCTGCCGCTGTTCCAGCTGGGTACGTATGCGGAGATTTCGCGATCTTCCATCGGCAGATCCTTGCGTACCTGGTCCCAGCCATCGAGATTGCGAAGCGCCTGGATCCCGCAGCTAGGCGGCGGCGGGGCAGGCGGGCCTGCGAGGATCCCGCCATCATCAAAGAGCAGTCCAAGATGACTGTAGCGGTCGATATCCTTGCGCATGAGAGTCTGGACCGTCGCGACGACGATCCTGTCACCCTTGATCTGGTCCAATTGGCGCTGGAGGGCCTTGCTGATCTTGACCTTGCGACCGCTCATTTGCTTTGCTCCGCTTCATCGCTGTTGGTTGCGTTTGAGACTCCGGGATAGAACCTGTCCTGGAGCCGCTTGCGATATCGATCGGGCAAAGGTTCGTTTATCCGGTCATACATTTCGGTGTATCGTTCCCAGAACCCCGCGGTTGATCGCATGTGGCCAATCGGCGGTTCTTTCATTGCCGCGCATTCGCGGTAGGCAGAGGCATGCATTGACACATCCGCCTGCAGCTCGTCGCGGAACTCGAGCATGCGATCCCAGCGCTTCTTTTCCTCGGGCGTCATCGGTCCTTCGTAGCGGACCTCCGCCTTGCGAATGTCGACGATTACGTCATCCGGATGCGGAATAGGTTCAGGGACCTCCAACCCGTGCTTGCGGGCATGGGCGATTGCCTGCTCCCAGTTCCATTTATACTCGCAGGCGGTGTCGAAATAGCTTGAACGGATCTGGCGGTCTTCTTCCTCGATCCCGCGCACCAACTCGGTCATGGTTGCCTGGGCCAGGCGGTTACCCTTCATCGCTGAGACCCCCATCGAGCGGAACACCGCTTTGATCACTGGTAGATCGACGAATTTCTCGCCTTCGCGGATGGTGACGGTGCGGTAGGCTTCCTCGAGCAGCATCTGGTTGGCGGGCTGGGTCCCGAAGTCCATACCTTGGCCCCTGGGAGGCTTGTTTTTCGCGCCTTTCGGCCGACCGTTGGGATTGCCGGACTGACCTTTCTGGAACCGGTGTTCGGAAGGCGGCCTGCCGTAGCCGACCTCGTAGCGGTCGGAACGGTTGCCATATTCGCCGGGTTCGGTGTCGGGCTGGCGGGCTGGCTTGTTCATTCTGCGACCTCCAGGGCGAGGTCGCAGCGCTCGTCGGTGACATCCTCAAAGCTGGCGCCGGTTTCAGCGAGGACAGCCTGCTTGCCGGTATAAGTCTGCCAGCGGCGAATGATGGTGTCGCAGTAGAGCGGATCATACTCGATGAGCCGTGCGGCGCGGCCTGTCTTCTCAGCGGCAATCAGCGTCGAGCCCGAGCCTCCAAACCCGTCTAACACAATCTCGCCGCGGCGCGAGCAGTCGCGGATCGCATCTGCCACCAGGGCGACAGGTTTGACCGTTGGATGCATGGCCAATTCATCAGAGCGGTCAGCGCCCATTGAGCTGATCCCTGCATAGTCCCACACATTGGTGCGATACCGGCCAGTCTCGCCCAAGCCGAAGCTGTTGGTGTGCCGGGCCGTGCCCTGCTTGAAGACGAAGATCAGCTCATGCTTCGAACGGTAAAAGGCGCCCATGCCGCCATTGGTCTTGTTCCAAACAACCAGGTTCTTGAGCTCTGTGAAGGCTGTTTCACCAGCTTCAAGCAGTTCACCCATGTGGCGCCAGTCCATGCAGACAAAGGCAATTGCCCCGTCGCGCATGACCCGCGCCAAATTGCCAAGCGTTTCGGTAAGGAATCGCGTGAACTGGCTGCGGTTCATTTCGCCCGATGCGAAGGCGAACTCGCGGTGCTTGACCGAGCCGAGGCCACAGACATTGCCGTCGATCGCGACATTGTAGGGGGGATCAGTAAAGACAAGGTCGGCCGTCTGCCCGTCCATCAGCCGGTCCATGGCCTCGGCATTTCGCGTATCGCCGCAGAGCAGGCGATGGCGACCAAGGAGCCACAGGTCACCCAATGCACAAACTGCCAATCCGGTGGTCTCGGGGACGACATCTTCCGGAGCATCGGTTCCGTCTGGCTTGGCCTCGCTGGCGCTATCAAGAGCGAAGTCGATCTCGGCGAGGCTGAAGCCGGTGACCTCAAGATCAAAGTCGAGGTCGATCAGGCCCTGGAGCTCGATCGCAAGAATCTCGCTGTCCCATCCAGCATTGAGCGCGAGTTTGTTGTCCGCAAGCACATAGGCCCGCCGCTCGGCTTCACTGAGATGAGATAGGGCAAGGGTGGGCACCGAAGTCCAGCCCAGGACCTTCGCCGCCTCGACCCGACCATGGCCTGCGATGATTTGGCCATTGTCGGATACGAGCACCGGGTTGGTAAACCCGAAGCGCTCGATCGACGAGGCGATCTGCTTGATCTGCTTCCTGGAATGCGTGCGCGCATTGCGCGAGTAGGGTTTGAGCGACGCAATGTCGCGCTCGACCAGCGATGTGTTTCCCATGTGCGACCCCGAATCATTGTGAACGAGATCGGCATTATAGACTAAACGCTTGCAAAAGTCAATCAGGTGGCATAATATCGGTATTTCAGATTAAACGAGTTCTTATGAGCTTTGCCAGCAAACTCCACGATCTTCGCATCGCCCATCGCCGCTCGCTCCAGGATGTCGCCGACGCGGTTGGCGTCACCAAGGCGCACGTCTTCAACCTCGAAAAGGGCAAGACTGCGAACCCTTCCATGGAGATCGTCGTCAACCTCGCCGAATACTTTCGGGTGCGGGTGTCCGATCTCGTAGGGGAGAACCCTCACAACGAAGACGAGCCTGCCGAAATGGTCGCCATGTTCCGCGACCTCAAGAGCCTTGACGAAAGCGATCGGCAGACAATTCAAATGCTGATGGAAACGATGAAGAGAAAGCGCAAGGACAAGCGCAGTTGAGCTTCAGTCGTCTCGATCTTGACGGGGTCGGGTCTCCGACCGGTATCGCTGAGCTGATCCATCAGCTTCAACCCGATCTCCCGCTCGACTTTTCAATCGAAGCCTTGTGCAAGCAGCTCGATATTGTCGGGATCGAACAGATGGACACTTCTGCATTCGAAGCAGCCTTGATCATGGATGCCAACAAGGCTTCGGGTTCGATCCTCCTTGCGCGAGGCAGTAGCCCGAAGCGTCAGAGGTACTCTATCGGCCATGAGCTTGGCCACTTTCTCATTCCTACACATCGACCACGCGAGAGCGAGCAATTCGCCTGCTCGCATGCGGATCTGCGCGCATCCGACACCAAGGAGAAAGATCGTCACAGGCGGATCGAAGCAGAGGCCAATCGCTTTGCTGCCAGCCTGCTGATGCCTCCCAGGAAGATCCGCGCTCAGCTCCAGTCGCGACAACCTGATCTTGCCGAGGTCGTGCGCCTCGCGCGCGATTTCCGCGTCAGCAAGGAAGCGATGGCGCGCAGCTACGTCGATGCTCATCGTGAAACGCTGGCCGTCGTTATCCTCAAGGATGGGCATATCGACCGCACGTACCGGCCCGACGACTTCCCTTGGGTCGAACCAAGAATAGGCACGCAGGTGCCGTACGATTCAATTGCTTCGGATCACCGTCTGATGCCAGGCGAGTTATCTGAGGTGGAAGAATGCGACCCGGAAACCTGGCTTGGGGAACGCGCTTCGCGATCCGTCGAAGTGCTATGCGAACAGATTCTTTGCCAACGCAATGGCTATGCGACCATTTTGCTTCACGCTGAGCTCGGCGAAGAGGGCTGACCACACATCGGCTGACCGCGTCTTGCAGTTTGATAATGTGATCGCTGTTAGCTGCCGACCTATTCCCTGCTCGTCGCAAAATGCTTCCCTGATCCTCACCTGATAATTCCCTGTTCCGTCTGCAGGGAATTTCATTCCAGAAATGGCAGAATTCTGCCGTTCTCAAAGGGCGGGAGACTTGGATTCTGGGCTGGAAAAATCCGAATTCCCTGTAAATTCCCTGTTTATCAGGGAAAACAGAGGCGAGACTGGTTAGGTCGCGACTGCGCCATTCACCACCTTATCTCCGGATCGAACACGAAATTCCGTCAATCTTCGGACAGGATCCCTGTGCCGATCGAGTGGAAGCCGCGGTTGTAGTAGAGCAGCGGCGAGGCGCTCTCCGCCAACCGCAGTGCGCGCAACTCTCCGAAAAAGACGCTGTGGGTCGCGACCTCCGCCACTTCGACGATCTCGCAATCGAGCGCGATCGCTGCGTCCTGCATTACCGGGGCGCCGGTCGCGAGCATATCCCAGGCGCTGCTGGCGAAACGTTCGTCAAGGGTCGAGCCCGCATTGGCGAAGAGCCGCGACAAGGCATCGTGGCGGTCGCTCAGCACGTTGACGCACATCACGCCGTTGGACTTCAGCCGCGAATTCATGAGGGTCGAGCGATGGATGCAAGCGAGGATCGTCGCCGGCTCGTCGGAAACGCTGGCGACCGCCGATGCGGTCATACCGTGGCGCCCTTCGGGACCATCGGTGGTAATGACGCTGACTGCGGTCGCGATGCGCGCCATCGCCGCGCGAAACTCGTCGCGCCCGATCGGGGGAATGGTTGGCCTATCGGTCATGCTCGTGCGTGCCTAGCGGAAGCGGCGCATGGCGCAAGTGCGATGACCGACCTTAGTCCTAGGCGAAGCGGCGGAAGCCGCCGCCGTCGGTGATGACTTCGCGCGCGCAATTGTGCCCCGGTGCGCCGGTGACGCCGCCGCCCGGATGCGTGCCAGCGCCGCACATGTAGAGCCCCGTCACCGGCCCGCGATAGGCGCCATTGCCGAGCACCGGGCGCGCCGACCACAGCTGGTCGAGGCTCATGTGGCCATGCATGATATCGCCGCCGACGAGGCCGAACTTCTTGTAGAGACCCTTGGGGCTGAGCACCTGCCGCCCGAGGATCGAGGCACGGAAACCCGGCGCCGCAGCCTCGACCGTGTCGATGATCGTGTCGGCGGCGGCATCCTCCTCGTCGTCCCAGTCGCGACCGTCCGGTAGTTCGGGCGCGAACTGCTGGCAGAACAGGCTGGCGACATGCTGGCCTTCGGGCGCGAGGCTATCGTCGACCGTCGACGGGATCAGCATCTCGACGATCGGCTTCTTCGACCAGCCATGCGCTTTCGCGTCGAGGAAGGCCTTGTCCATGTAGTCGAGCGTGGGGGCGAGGATGATGCCCGATTGGTGATGCTCGCCCGGCTCTGGCAGCGCGGTGAAGCGCGGCAATTCGCTCAGCGCCACATTCATGCGGAAGGTCCCACCGCCCGCCTTGAACCCGCGCATCCGGCGCCGGAAATCCTCAGGCTGATGGCTCTCGTCGAGCATCTTGCCGTAGAGCAGCTTGGGCCCGACATTGGCGATCACCCGTTTGGCAGCGATCTCCTCGCCGCTTTCGAGTCGGACGCCGGCGACCTTATCGCCATCGACCAGGACCTCGTCGACCGGCGCCTCGAGGCTGATCTCGACCCCGCACTGGCGGCAGACATCGGCCATGATCTGCGTGATCGTGCCCATGCCGCCGACCGAGTGGCCCCATGCGCCCTTTTTACCGTTCACCTCGCCGAAGACGTGGTGCAGCAGGACATAGGCGCTGCCCGGCGTGTCAGGCGAAGCGTAATTTCCGACGACGGCGTCGAAGCCGAAAGCGGCCTTGACCGCCTCGCTCTCGAACCACTGGCCGAGGAAGCTGGTCGCAGACTTGGTGAAGAGGTCGAGAATGTCGCGCTTGGCTGCAAGGTCGAGGCGCGACATGCCCCAGCCCTGCGTTGCGCCGGCGATCAGCGTGCGCAGCCCCTCGCCGACATTGGGCGGGGACTTGAGCGCCAGGTCGCGCAGCACCTCCGCCACGCCTTCGAGCGCGTCGTAATAGGCGGGCAGCGCCTCGGCATCGGCATCGGAGAACTTGCAGAACTCGGCCTGCGTGCGTTCGAGCCCGCCGCCGAGCTTGAGGTAGCCGCCATCCTCCTGCGGCAGGAAGTTCGAGATCGGGCGCTCGATCACGCGATAGCCATGGTCGTGCAGCCGCATGTCGCGGATGACCT
Source organism: Altererythrobacter sp. CAU 1644 (assembly GCF_029623755.1). NCBI lineage: Bacteria > Pseudomonadati > Pseudomonadota > Alphaproteobacteria > Sphingomonadales > Erythrobacteraceae > Altererythrobacter > Altererythrobacter arenosus. Next base: position 841,486 of record NZ_CP121106.1, on the reverse strand, counting down.
TGGGCTGGAGCAGGCTGACCGTGTAGCTGGCCACCGAATTGCGGAACCCCGGGTGGAATTCCTCGGTCACCGCCGCGCCGCCGACCACGTCGCGCCGCTCGACGATGCGGACCTTCAGCCCGGCCTGCGCGAGGTAGAAGGCGCAGACGAGCCCGTTGTGCCCTGCGCCGATGATCACGGCGTCGTATTGTTTGGTCATGTGTGGCTCCAGCCGGCGGGTGGTTGGGTTTCGAGACGCGCCTCGGGAATGATGTCGCGCATCCGCTTGCAGAAGTGCTTGAGGCAGACTTCCTTGTCCGACAGCGGCCCCATCGAGAAGCTGCGCGAGGCCATGCCCTGCTGCACACGGCTGATCAGCTCTGTATCCTCGGCATTGACCTGCCGGTTGATGCGCCAGTTGAGGTAGCGCGCAGCGCGCATTTCGCGGCGGTCATCGGGCAGGACATAGCTGATTTCGCGGATCAGGCAGGTGGTCGGGCCGGTCGGCAGCCACTGCATGAAGTCGACCTGGTCGGGATAGATGTCGAAGGCGACATTGGGCCACAGCTTGAAGTAGTTCCAGTGGCGCTGGCGGTCCTCGGGCAGGTGCGCGACCGGCGGCAGCAGCCTCTGGTACATGCGTTCCGACCAGTTGGCGCTCTCGCGCTCCACCATGTCGCCCCACATGCGGTCGACATTCTCCTCCGCCTCGACGCCGTAGCTCTTGCCGAACAGGCGAGTGAGGCCGGGATGGGCGACGGGGATATGGAGGCCGTCCGAATAATTGTCGCCGACGTTCTTCCAGTTCACCTCGCGCGGCCGCAGTGTCACGCGGCCCAGCGCGCCGAGTTCCTCGAAGCGATAGGGTTCGATCATGGCTTCATAGGGCGCCATCATCTCGGCGACGCTCGGCCCGCCGTCATCCTCGAGCCGGACGAAGACAAAGCCGCGCCAGATCTCCAGCTCGACCTGCACCAGCCTTGCGCGGTCGCGGTCGAGCGTGGGATAGCTCGCGCTGTCGGGCACGCCTGTAAGCTTGCCGTCGAGGTCGTAGGTCCAGGCGTGATAGGGGCACACCAGTTTCTTCGCACAGCCGACCGCACCATCGACCAGGCGCGATCCGCGATGACGGCAGACATTGGTAAAGGCGCGCAAGACGTCGTCTCTGCCGCGCACGACGATCACGCTCTCGCCGCAATAGTCGAGCGTGTGCCAGTCGCCGTGTCCGGGCATGTCGCTGACGTGGCAGACGACTTGCCAGCTGGGGCGAAACACGCGGTTGAGTTCGAGCCGATGGAACTCGGCATCATGGTAGGTCCAGGCCGGCAGGCTCCACCCATCGAGCGGGTCGGGATCGACAGAATTGCGCAGCTGCGTTGCCATGAATCGCTCCTTGCTATACGATCGTATAACAAGATGAGCAGTGCTGCGAAAGCCTTTACCCGTGCCGATCCTGATGAACGGCGGCAGAGCCTGATCGAGGCGACCGCGCGCGTGCTGGCGCGCGACGGGGCCGCAGGCGTCTCCGTACGCGCGATCTGCGCGGAAGCCGGGGTCTCGCCCGGGCTGCTGCGGCACTACTTCTCAGGTGTGTCGGAAGCGATGGCGGAGAGCTATCGCTGGACCGGCCAGCAGATCGCCGAGGCGCTCGACCGCGCGGTTGCAGCTGCCGCGCCGGACCCGAGAGCGCGCCTGCTCGCCTATGTCACGGCCAGCTTCCGCCCACCGATCGCCTCTTCCGAACTGCTTGCGAGTTATGTTGGCTTCTGGAGCCTGACGCATAGCGACGCCCGCGTCGCCGCCGTCAGGGCCGAGGTATATGGCGATTTTCGCGCCGGTCTCGAGCGCCTCTTGCTCGACTGGCGCCCCGATATTGCCGATCCCGCGCGTGCGGCAATCGCGCTCACCGCCTTGATCGATGGATTGTGGCTTGAACTATCGCTGGGCGATGCGCCCTTCACCGCGGCAGAGGCCGAAGCGCTGGCCGAGAGGTGGATGGAGAGCCTCGCTCGCTAGGCCGTCGCCTTCTCGCGCTTCGCCCACCAGTAGAGCGGGTAACCGGAGAGCATCAACACAAGGCTCCACCCGCTCGCTTCGATCCCTGCCCCCCACAGCGTCCACAGCGCATAGGCTGCACCGATGGCGGCGAAGGGGCGCACGACCTTGAGCCGCCATGCTGCCAGTGCGACCGCGAGGTAGAGCCACAAGGCGGCGCTGGTCGAAAGCAGCAGCACGAATTCGTAGATGCCTTGCATGCTGCGGCTTGAGTTGAGGGCGAGGCAGATGGTCGCGATGACGCTCGAAACGATCAGCGCACGCGCCGGAGTTCCGCGCGCATCGGTCGCCCCGAACCAGCGCGGCAGCGTTCGCTGCTCCGCCATGCTACGCGGGAGTTCGCCCTGCATCAGGATCCATCCGTTTACCGCGCCGACGCAGCTGATGATCGCGAAGAGTGCGACCAGCGCAGCCGGGCCGGGCGACCAGTAATACTCGACAAAGGTGGCAAGGGGGGCGGGCGAAGTTGTCGCCACCGCCTCGGGAAGCATCAGCCCGACTGCCGAGCACACCAGCAGGTAGATCATCCCCGTCAGCGCGGTCCCCCACATGGTCGCGCGCGGAACATTGATCTCGGGGTTTTCCACGCGCGCCGCCGCCATGCTCGCGCATTCGAAGCCAAGCAGCGCGAAGAATGTCAGCGCGGCTGCAGCGCGCAGGTCCAGCCCGTTGATCTCGCGCATCGCAAACGGCCTTACCTCGGCCGATCCGTCGCCGAAGGCGATTGCCGCGATGACGATGATAGCGAGCAGGGGAATGACCTTGAGCAGCAAGGTCACGATCTGGAAATTCCCGGCCGCACGCACGCCCCGCAGGTTGATGAGCGTCATCGCCCAAACCAGCCCAATCGCGCTGAGCGCCGGAGCAAGCGCAGTCTCTCCGATGGCCGGAACGAATGAAGAGAGGTAGCTCACCGCAGCGACGGCAATCGAGATGACTGCGGTCCAGACCGAAACCCAGTAAGCCCAGTTGACGAGGAAGGCCGGAACTTCGCCGAATGCTGCGGTGACAAAGCCCGCCGGAACGCGCGCCTCGGGCATCATCTTGGTGAGCGAGGCGAAAACCCAGGCCAGCACCATGGTGCCCGCCGTCACAATGATCCACGCGAAAACGGCGTTCCAGCCGAAGGGAGCCAGGCTGGCCGGGAGCAGGAACACGCCCGACCCGATCATATTGCCCATGATCAGCGCAATCGCTGCGATCAGGCCCAGCTTGCGCTTCGGCGCTTCGGCGTTGCCCTGCGGGCCTTCCGTGTCAGGCCCGCTCATGGCTCAGTTGCTGTCCAGCTTCTTGGCGAGAGCAACTCCGCCGGTGATAAGGAAGGGCACCAGCACCAGGCTCAGCACCACCTTAGCGAGGATCTGGCCGATCATCAGGTTGGTGATGTCGAATTCGCCGTAGAAGGCGAGCGTGATGAAGATCACCGAATCGATCGCTTGGCTGATCGCCGATGCGATCGCGCCGCGCACCATCAGGCCGAGGGTATTGGTCTCGCCCGAACCGCGAAGCTTGGAGAAGATCCAGACATTGAGCAGCAGCGAAGTGATGTAGGCTGCGGGGCCAGCCAGCCAGACGCGCCAGGTTGCGCGGTGGACCTGCTCGAAGGCGGCAAGATCGTCGGGCCGAAAATCGAGCATCTCGGTCGATGCCGGCAGCCCGAGGACGAACTGCATCAGCAGCGCGGAAATGACCAGCGGGACGAACCCCCACCACACGATCGTGTTGGCTGTCTTCTGGCCATAAAGCTGCGCCACGGTGCTCGAGATGACCACGAGAATGAGGTAGGGAAAGATCCCCGCCTCGACCGAGAGGTCGGTCGGCGGCAATTGCACCTGCTTGAACGCCAACACCCCGGCGAGCACGGTCATTCCGCCATAAAGCAGCAGATAGACGAACAGCCCACGCGGGGTGGCGATGGCTGCCAGCATCTTGTCCGTGGCGGGAGGGTTTCCGGCTTCGCTCATGGCTCGATGCGCCCCTTGTCAGGATATCTTCAGGAAATCTTCTGTGAACGGACGCGCGGCCCGGGTGCGGTGAAAATTGACTAATGGTGCGCCGCGCGCAAGACAGCAGCTGATTTCATCCGCAACTTGTCTGACTTCTAAGGGGTCTCATGCCTCCATTCCTCATCAACATCGCCGGTATCGCGGTGATCCTCTCGATCGCCTTCCTGCTCTCGACCGGCAAGAAACGGATCAGGTTGCGCGTCGTTGGCGCGGCATTCGCGCTCCAGGCGCTGATGGCGTTCCTCGTGCTGGCGACCAGCTGGGGCCGGGCCGTCATCCAGGGAATGTCGAACGGCGTCGCCGCGCTGCTATCCTACGCCGATGCGGGAACCGCCTTCCTGTTCGGGGCGGACAATCCGCTGCAGAATACCTTTGCTTTGGGTGCGCTGCCGGTGATCGTGTTCTTCGCCTCGCTGGTGTCGATCCTCTATTATCTCGGCATCATGCAGCGGGTGGTGCGCTGGGTCGGCGGGGCGATCGCCTGGGTGACGGGCATCAGCAAGGTCGAAAGCCTAGGCGCGGCGGCCAATATCTTCGTCGGACAGTCGGAAAGCCCGCTGGTGGTACGCCCCTATCTTGCGGCACTGGCGCCTTCACGCCTGTTCACGCTCATGAGCGTCGGCATGGCGGGGGTCGCCGGTACGATCCTGGCTGCCTATGCGGGCCTGCTCGGCAACGAATATCTCCCGTTTCTTCTCGCCGCGGCCTTTATGTCGGCGCCCGGCGGGATCCTGATGGCCAAGATCATCATGCCGGATGAAGATGAAGCCTCTCCCGAGGCGGAGGGCGAGGTCGCCCTGCCCAAGACCAGGATCAGCGCCGAAGGCCCTGGCGCGCTGGTCGAAGGCGGCAAAGCGCACGAGGTCGAAGTCGCCGAGACCTTCGAGGAGGGGCAGAAGCCGGCCAATGTGATCGAAGCGGCGGCCCAGGGTGCACAGACCGGCGTGAAGTTGGCAGTGGCGGTCGGCGCGATGGTGTTGGCCTTCGTTGCCCTGGTTGCGCTCGCCAACGGCCTGCTTGGCGCTGCCGGCGGCCTGTTCGGCTATCCCGAGCTCAGCTTCCAGCAGGTTCTCGGCTGGGTGTTTGCGCCGGTGATGTTCCTGATCGGCATTCCGTGGAACGAGGCGGGCATCGCCGGGGGGCTGTTCGGGACCAAGATCGTGCTCAACGAATTCGTCGCCTTCATCGACCTCGGACAACTCGAAGGTTTGACTGAACGCAGCCGCGCGATCGTGACTTTCGCGCTGTGTGGCTTTGCCAATTTCTCATCGATCGCGATCCAGATGGCCGTGACCGGGGGCCTTGCGCCAAATCAAAGACCGGTGATCGCGAAACTGGGTATCCGGGCGCTTGCCGCCGGTTCGCTTGCCAATTTGATGAGCGCGGCTCTGGCGGGACTGTTCTTGCCGTATTAAGGGCGAATCATGAGTGACATCGCTATTGTATCGCTCGAGCAGCCGCTCGAGAGCATCGCCGACGAGCTGGGTCGCAGTTTCGCCGAATATGGATTCGCGGTGATCCGCGACCACGGCATTCCGCAAGACCTTATCGATCGCGCCGAAGCAAAGTCGAAGGAGTTCTTCGCGCTGCCGACCGAGGCCAAGATGGCCTACAAGATCGAAGGTGGCGGCGGCGCGCGCGGCTACACGCCGTTCGGGGTCGAGAAGGCCAAGGACGCCGAAATCTTCGACCTCAAGGAGTTCTGGCACGTCGGCCGCAGCCTGCCCGACGACCACGAGCTAGCCGAATATATGGCTCCTAATGTCTGGCCGAGCGAAGTCGCGGGGTTTCGCGAGACCTTCACCGAACTCTACAACGCCTTCGACAAGGCCGGGGGGCGCGTGCTCGAGGCAATCGCGCTGTCGCTCGGCCTCGATCGCCAGTTCTTCGCGCCCACCGTCGAAGACGGCAATTCGGTGATGCGCCTGTTGCACTACCCGCCGCTGCCCGAGGACGCGCCGGACGGAGCCATCCGCGCGGCCGCGCATGGCGATATCAACACGATCACGCTGCTTCTGGGAGCCGAGGAAGCCGGCCTCGAACTGCTGACCAAGCAGGGAACCTGGAAGGCGGTCGACGTGCCCGAAGGTGCGCTGGTGATCAATGTCGGCGACATGCTCGACCGGCTGACCAATTCGAGATTGCGCTCGACGACGCACCGCGTGGTGAACCCCAAGGGCGAAGCCGTGCGCCGGGCGCGCTTCTCGATGCCGTTCTTCCTCCACTTCCGGCCCGACTACGTCATCGAAACGCTGCCGGGCTGCATCGAGGAAGGCCGCGAGTCGGAGGCGCCGGAGCCGATTTCGAGCCACGAGTTCCTCCAGCAGCGCCTGCGCGAGATCAATCTCGCCTGAGCGGGCCCCTCAATCTGGATAAATTGGCAGAATAACGGCCATTGTTGCAGTGCGGCAACAGTGCCGATTAACGCTACGGAATCCTAGCAATAAGTTGGGGTGCGGAACTTGGATTCGGGTCGGTTCGGGCAGCCCTCTCGTTCGGCTTCATCAGGGTGTCACATTGCGCCCTTTTGAGGGGCGAGCTTCCTTACTAAGGGGAGCGAAGGAATCGTCTTCCCATCTCCATATTCTCAAGCTTCATGCGATCAGGGGTCTATCCACCATGAAACTCAAATATCTCCTGGCAGCCAGCGTCGTTTCGCTTTCTGCCGCCACCACTTTCGTCGCACCTGCTGCGGCACAGCAAATCACTTCGGGCATCGAAGGTCGCGTGACCGACGAAGCCGGCGCCGCTCTCCCCGGCGCAACTGTCACCATCGTCGACACGCGTACGGGCCAGACCCGCACGCTCGATGCCGGCGCGGACGGTTCGTTCCGTGCAGGCTCGCTGGTTCCCGGCGGCCCCTACACGATTACCGCCACCGCACCCGGCTTCGAAGGCCAGTCGGTGGAAAACCAGTTCATCTCGGTCTCGGGCAACACCTCGTTCAGCTTCGAACTGGCGTCGACCGCCGCGGGTGGTTCCGACAACGTCATTATCGTTACCGGCGCGCGTGCCGGCGTGACCCAGCTCGCCATCGGCCCTGGTCAGGCGTTCGGCGTCGAAGCCCTCGAAGGCTTCCCGTCGATCTCGCGCGACATTCGTGACATCGTTCGTCTCGACCCGCGTGTCAGCCTCGAACGCTCGAGCGAAGTCGATCGTATTTCGTGCCTCGGGGGCAACGATCGCTCGAACACCTTCACTGTCGACGGCATTGTCCAGGCTGACTCCTTCGGCCTCACCGATACGCCGTTCGCTGCCCGTAGTGCGCTTCCCGTTCCGTTCGACGTGGTCCGCGAAACCTCGGTCGAATTCGCCCCGTTCGATGTCGAATACGGCCAGTTCACCGGTTGTGCGATCAACGTCATCACCAAGTCCGGTTCGAACGATTTCCACGGCACCGCCTTCTTCACCTTCCGCAACGAAGACATGCGCGGCGACAAGGTCGATGGACGCGATCGCACGACGCTTCCGTTCGAAGAAAAGCGCTGGGGTGCCACGCTCAGCGGTCCGATCATTCCCGATCGGCTGTTCTTCTTCGCCGGCTATGAAGAAACCGACCTGCCCGATGCGTTCGACACCGGACCGACCGGCAGCGGTCTCTCCAACGAGGTGAACTTCGCAACCCAGGCCCAGTTCGACGAATTCGCGCAGATCGCGCGCGACGTTTACGGCCAGGATGTCGGCGGCTACCCGCGCGTCCTCCCGAACGCCAGCGTCCGCTACTTCGGCCGCCTCGACGCCTACATCACCGACGAACACCGTCTCGAACTGTCCTACCAGCGCCTCGACGAAGCTTTCGTCACCTCCGATACCGGATCAAACAACCTGACCGGCATCAACAGCTTCAACGAGCAGGGCACGCTGTCGGACTACTACTCGGCGCGCCTCTACTCGCAGTGGAGCGACAACTTCTCGACCGAAGTGATCGTCGCGCGTTCGGACATCACCGACCGCCAGGGTCCGTTTGGCTTCAACGAAGCGCAGGACGCGGATCCGACCGTTCGCCTCGCAGTCGGCGTTGTCGGCCCGACCCAGAACGGCCTGCTCACCACGGGCCCCGGCATCTTCCGTTCGGCCAACGCGCTCGAGCAGCAGGTCGACCAGCTGAAGATCAAGGGCAACCTGGTCGCAGGCGACCATGAATTCACCCTGGGCGTGGAGCTGAACCGCCTCGACGCGTACAACCTGTTCGCGATCAATGCCACCGGCACGCTGTTCTTCGCCAATCTGGCCGATTTCCGTGAAGGCCTGCTCACCAACGGCACCCGCTTCCCCAACCAGTTTACCGGTGCGGACGACGTCGTGAACAACAGCGTTGGCGGCGGCGTGATTGCAGCGACCGGCAGCGGTGACATCAACGAAGCGGCTGCAAACTTCCGCCGCACGATCTACACGGCTTATGGCCAGGACGAATGGCAGGTTTCCGATCAGCTGAGTGTCCTGCTGGGCGCCCGTGTGGATTGGTACGCCGGCAGCGCGCCGCGACCCAATCCGTTGTTCGTGCAGCGTTACGGCTACTCCAACTCGACTTCGTTCGGTTCGATCGATCCGGTGTTCCTACCGCGTTTCGGTTTCACCTACGAAATGTTCAACGACACCGGGTTCTTCCGCAACACCTCGATCAAGGGTGGCGTGGGGATCTTCGGCGGCGGCGATCCAACCGTGTGGTTCTCGAATGCGTTCTCGAACACCGGCTTCTCGACTGCGGAAGGCACCACGCTCGATGCGGGTTGCGCCGGTCTCCCGACCGTCGGTGGCCAGATCGATGTCGTCGTGAACGGAACCTTCACCGGCTTCCCGCAGTGCGCCAAGGATGCCGGTAGCGTGGTCGCAGCAGATGGTGCTGCGCCGACCCAGTCGACCGATCCCAACTTCAAGATCCCGACCGTGGTTCGCGCCAACATCGGCCTCAACACGACCTTCGGTACCGAAACGGGCTTCTTCAGCGACTGGAACCTGAACCTCGACTACATCTACAGCCGCTTCCGCAACCCGGTGAACTGGGTCGATCTGACCTATGCCGTGGACTATCGCGCCGGCAACAACGGCTTCCTCGTCGACGGGCGTCCGGTCTATTCGTCGATCGATCCCCTCAACGCAGGATGCGATGCGGTTTACGTAAGCCCGGGCCAGTGGAACAATCTTTCGGACGTGTGCTTCAACACGCGCCGGGAAGACGAGTACATGCTGACCAATGCCGGCAGCTTCGATAGCCATGTCGCCTCGATCATCCTGTCGAAGAACTTCAACGGCGGCCTGTTCACGGATGCGGGCAGTTTCCGGGTCAACCTCGGTTATGCCTTCACCGATGCGGAGAACCGCCGCGAAGCCCGTAGCTCGACTGCATCTTCGAACTTCGGCAAATCGGCGACTTTCGATGTGCTCGATCCGGCTCCTTCGGCATCGAACTACCAGACCGCTCACGTCGCGACCTTCGCGGCGAACCTGCGCGAAGAGTTCTTCGGTGACTACGGAACGGAAATCGGCATGGTGTTCGTTGCCCGTTCGGGACGGCCGTACAGCCTGACCTTCGACGGCGCTCCCTTCACCGAACTGTCGAGCAGCCGCGACCAGCAGCTCCTCTACGTACCCACAGGCGTGAATGATCCGAACGTCTCGCCCAGTTCCGACATGACCGCCGTGCAGGCGCTGGTCGACTACGTGGCTGCCTCGGGTTGCGATTATACCCCGGGTGAAACCATCAAGCGCAATACCTGCCGTTCGGACTGGTATTTCGACATGGACCTGCGCATCAGCCAGGAAGTTCCCGGACCGCTGAACATGTTCGGCAAGGGTAACGATCGCTTCACCCTGTTCGCGGATTTCGACAACTTCCTGAACATGCTCGACAACAGCTGGAACGTGTTCCGTTCTGTGCCGGGCAGCACCTTCGGTGGTGGTGACGGCGCGCTGGTCGACGTCGTCGACGGCGGCTTCGACAGCCAGGGTCGCTACCGGATCAGCGGATTCAACCCCGACGATCGTGACAATGTCGGAACCTCGGCTTCGGTCTGGAAGATCCAGGTTGGCGTTCGCTACGAATTCTGATCGTAGCATTCAGCCTGAAACAAACAGCGGCGGGGCCTTCGGGCTCCGCCGTTTTTGTTTGGGTCGCTGGTCCGATCGGGCTCAAGCCGCTTCGAGCAGGTTGCGGGCCAGTTCCTCGCGTACCAGCTGGTCGACTTCGCTGCGCAAGGCGCGCTCGAATGCCGCGGCGCGCTCGCCCAGTTCATCCTCGCCGAACATGCCCGCGGTCCCGGCCAGCTTATGCACCAGCCGCGCCAGCTCCTCGCCGTCGCAGCCGGTCAGCCGCCCGTTGCGCAAGGCTTCGCCAACTGCCTCGATCGCCTCGCTGCGGCGTGCGCGCCAGCGTTCGAGCAGGGCAGGGGAGTGATGAGCGCCGTTCCGCTCACTCGCGCCCGTTCCGTCGGCCGACATGGTCTCGCAGCCGTCCTCGACGATGCGCGTGGGCAGCCACCGCTGTAACGCTCCGACAAGTTCGGCGAACACGAGCGGCTTCGCCAGATGTCCCTGCATGCCGGAATCGCGGGCGGCCGAAATGTCCTCGGGAAAGGCGTTGGCCGTGAGCGCGATGATCGGGAGGGTATCGGGCCTTATCCCTTCGCCGCGAATGGCGCGGGTGGCGGCATATCCATCGCAGCCGGGCATCTGGATATCCATCAGCACGAGGTCGAAGGGCTCGCCGCGCATATGCGCGTCGAGCACGGCCGCTACCGCCTCGGTCCCATCATGGGCGATGGCGACCGTCTGGCCGCAGCGTTGGAGCATTTCCTTGACCAGCAGCCGGTTCACATCGTGATCTTCAACCAGCAGGATGTGTGATGCTCGCGGAAGATGTGCGGGCTGGGGCGGGGCCGGGGCTGCAGCGGGCTGGGGACCTGCGGTTGCCTCGACCAACGGCAGCGTGAGCGAGAAGGTGGTGCCCTTGCCCGGAGTGGATGCGACATCGAGATAACCGCCGAGCAGCTCGGCCAGTTGGCGGCTGATCGACAGGCCGAGGCCAGTACCGCCATAGCGCCGCGCGGTATCGCTTTCGCCCTGCTCGAAGGGCTTGAAGATGCGGTAGATCCGGTCCGCGCTGATCCCGATGCCGGTATCGGTGACCGTGATGGTGAACTGTCCTTCGGCCAGCTCGTACCCGACCGAGATCATGCCCTGCTCGGTGAACTTGACCGCATTTCCGACCAGGTTGAGCACAATCTGGCGCAATCGCAATCCGTCGGTCAGAACCCAGTTTGGCGTGGCGGCCTGCGCGAAGGTCAGCTTGAGCCCCTTCTTCTCGGCGCTCGCGCGCTGGATCGTCGCGCACTCCTCGAGCAGGGCTTCGAGCTCGACCGGTTGCGGATCGATCACGATCTGGCCGGCTTCGATCTTGGACAGGTCGAGGATGTCATTGAGCAGCAGCATCATCGAGCGGCCGGACTGCACGATCAGCTCGGCGTGGCGGCGCTGCTCCTTCTCCAGCGGCGTCTGCAGCAGCAGCTCGGCAAAGCCGAGGACGCCGTTCATCGGGGTGCGGATCTCGTGGCTCATATTGGCCAGGAATTCCGACTTGGCGTGGGCGGCATTCTCCGCATGGCGCCGCGCGCGGACCAGCAGCTTCTCCAGCTCCACCCGCTCGGTGACGTCGCGGGCGGAGACGATGATCCCCTCGACCTCGCCATTCTCGATGTTGCGCGCGATCGCGCAGTCGGCCTCGATATAGACGGGGTTCCCCTCCGCATCATCGAGAAACCTGCGATAGGTGAAGCGCTCCTTCTCGCTTTCGCCTGTCAGCAGGCGCTGCTCGACCTCGACGATCTGCTGCCGCGCGTCGGGGTGGGCGCGGTCGCTCGCCCGGTTGCCCAGGAAACTCTCGACATCTTCGCCCAGGACCTCCTCCACCGATGGCGAGGCATAGGTGCACATGCCTGCCAGGTCGTAGCACAGGACGGCATCGGTGATATTGTCGGCCAGGACCGCGAGTTCGCGCCGGCCATTCTCGATCTGCTCGAGCATGCGGACCCGGCCCGAAAGCGCCGCCGCAACGGGCAGTCCGATCAGGAAGGCCGAGGCGATGAAGGCCTGCAGGACGATGATCTCGTTCGTCTTCGAATGATCGATGATGTTTATCGGCCCGAGCCCCATCGAGGTGAAGATGCTGGCGATCGCGGCCATCTTGATCACCGAGAAGGCGGTCCCCAGCGGTCCCAGCCGGAAAGCGTGGGACAGGACGATCGGCGCCGGGGCGAACAGCAGCGGGTATTGGCTCTGGGCGAAGATCGCAATCGTCAGGGAGGTGCCGATGGTGGTCAGCGCGGCCCATTCCACCGCCTCGGCCCTGGTCGGCCAGCGGCGGTTGATCCAGGCGTCATGGAAGATGAGCAGCGCCGGCGTGATGATCGCCATGCCCAGCCCGTCGGTCGCGGCCCATTTGACCAGTACCCCGAACGCCGCGCCCTCGCCTTTCGCAAGGACGAGCGTGGCCGGAATGGCCGACAGCAGCGGCGCCACCAGGGCCGCCGCGAAGACCAGCCGGGCGAGATCGTCGAGATTCTCCATAACAGGGCGAGGTCCGCACAACCGGCGGGTCAGCCACACGGCCACCCCGATCTCGATCGAGTTGGCGCAGGCGAGGCCCAGTGCCAGCGGCAGTGGATCGCCCACGGCCAGGTTGGCGCAGATATTGCCGACGACCAGCGCGAACAGGAACAGCGGCTCTCGCGGCACGCGCACCCTCAGCAGGAATGCCAGCGCCACCGCGTTGGGGATCCACACTGCCGCAATGCGGCCATCACCGCGGGTCAGTTCGATGCTGGCGTAGGCCAGCAGCGAGAACGCCAGGCCACCCAGCGCGGCATAGACGAGCGCCAGCCGATCCTTGCGAAAATTATCCGAAGATTCTGTCGCTTCGACCTTCAACTCGTTCATCGCACCCCCCTTACGGTTGGATTATAGAGAGCAGCGGCGCTAAACGGGCGGCAACGGCAATGCGTAGATCGGAGAGAGGAGCCAGGGTGCAGCAAGAGGGTTTCGCAAACCGCAGTCGCAGGCCGCGCCCCTGGGTGATCTTCCTGATCGTGCTGCTCCACGTCGCGGCGCTCTATGGGCTGGCGCGGGCCTTCGCGCCCGACATGACGGCGAGCGTCGAGCGGAGCGTGGTCTCGGCGTTCACCGTGACCGTGACCGCGCCCGAAGAAGAAACCCCCGTAACCGAACCCCAACCAGACGAGGGCGCGCAGGGTGACCCGGGCAAGAAGGCCACCCCCAAACCGGTGACGGCGCCCAAGGTGCCCAACCGGGAGGACACGCCGATGCCGCGCGCTTCCTCGACCGGTGCCGCCAACACCTCCGGCGCCCGCGAGCAGGGCGAGGGGACGGGGGCCGACGGCAGCGGCCTGGGTACGGGCAGTGGGCGCGAAGGCGGTGGGACCGGCGGCGTCGCCGCGACCAAGCCGGTCCATATCTCCGGCGGGATCAACAATGCGCGCGATTATCCCGTCCCGGCGGGCGGGCGCGAGGCACGCCGCGGCACCGAGGTAATCGTTCGGGTGACAGTCGGCGTCGACGGGCGCGCCTCGAACTGTTCGGTGTACCGGGCCAGTCCCGATCCGGAGGCCGACCAGATCACCTGTCGGCTGGTGGTCGAACGCTTGCGCTTCAAGCCCGCGCAGGATTCCAGCGGCAACCCGGTTGCAGCGCCGTTCTATTGGCGCCAACGATGGTTTTGAACCCGCGTAACCCGATCGCAAGCAAGAAAGGCCTAGGTTCCCGCCCGCAATGACCGGCTCCCTCATTCATCCCGTAATCCTCTGCGGCGGCAGCGGAACCCGCCTGTGGCCAAGGAGCCGCAAGGCGCGGCCCAAGCCGTTCATCCCCCTGATCGGCGACAGGACTTTATTCCAGGCCGCGATCGAGCGGTGCAGCGGTAGTGAGTTTGCCGATCCGATCGTGGTCGCGGGGGCCAGCCACGTCGATCTGATCGAGGCGCAGTCGGCCGGACGTCCAATTCGCCTGATTGTCGAGCCTTGCGCGCGCAACACCGCCCCCGCCATCGCGCTTGCGGCAGCGAGGCTCCAGCCTGACGACGTGATGCTGGTCTGCCCCAGCGACCACTACATTGCCGACGTCGCGGCCTTCCGCGACGCTGCCCGGGCGGCGGCGGCGCTTGCCCATGAGAACTGGCTGGTGTCCTTCGGCATCACGCCCGACCGGCCCGAGACCGGATATGGCTACATCAAGCGCGGGAAAACCGTGTCCGGCGGCTATGCGGTCGAGCGATTCGTCGAGAAGCCCGACCGTGAGCGTGCACTAGCCTTCCTCGAAAGCGGGGACTACTCGTGGAACGGGGGCATCTTCGCCTTCCGCGCCGGTCAGCTGCTGGAAGAGATCGCCACCCATCGACTGGCAATGTCAGAGGCAGTCGCCAAGGCTACCGAATGCGGATCGCAGGACGGGCAGCGCTTCTTGCCGGATGCGGAGTGCTTCGCTGCGATCGAGGGTGAATCGATCGATTACGCGGTGATGGAGAATACTTCGCGCGCCGCCATGGTGCCCGTCGCGATGGGGTGGTCTGACATCGGCAATTGGGCGGCCTTGCAGGATGCGCTCCCCAGCGACGAAGAGGCGAACCACAATGTCGGTCCGGCAGAGATTGTCGGCAGTCGCAACGTGCTGACCGTAAGCGATGGACCACGCATATCGGTCGTTGGGCTGGAGGACGTTTGCATCATCGTCGATGGTGACGAAGTGCTGGTCACGTCACGCGCCGGCGCCCAGCAGGTCGGCAAGCTGGGCGGCCCGAGCGATCAGTAAAGCCCGGCATTCGCTCGGGCTCTCAGCCGCAATTCAACCCAGGTTCGACAGTGCCCGTTCGATCTCGGCCTTGCCATAAGGCTTGGTGATGACGCCCAGCATCGTATCGTCGCTGCCGTCGATCGGCTTTTCGCCATAGCCTGTCGCGAGCACGTGGCTGACGCCGAGTTCGCGTAGCTTCTCCAATACCCGATCGCTGGTCTCGTTGCCCAGATTGTAGTCGACGATGGCGAAGTCGGGCCTTGCCGCAGAGATGGCGTCGAGCGCGGCAGCGACGCTACCGACCGTCTCCACATGGGGCACGCCGAGCAGCTTCAGGCACTCCTGTGTATCGAGGGCGATGATCATGCTGTCCTCGACCACCAGTACGCGCTCGGGCACCTGCCCTGCCGCGCCGCTTGCCGGCCGGGAGGCTGGGGCCTTGGTGTCGGGTTCGAACGGTTCGTCCTCTTCGGTCGCGGTCCCGATGTATCGTGCGGGAATCAGGAAATCGGCTTCGAGGCCGCTTCGCTCATAGCGAACCTGTGCCTCACCCTTGAGCTCGAACGGGATCGATCGTTCGATAATGGTCGATCCAAAGCCGCGCCGCGTCGGCTCCCTGACTTCCGGCCCACCGCTTTCGCGCCACGCGATGCGAAGATCGCCATCCTTGTCGCGGGTCAGGTCTATTGCGAGCGTGCCGCGACGATCGCACAGGCTGCCGTACTTGGCGGAATTGGTGACCATCTCGTGCATCACCAGCGCCAGCACCGTATAGGCTTCCGGCACGATCAGGACGTCGTCGCCGGATATTTGCAGTCGATCCATCTTCTCCTGAAGATAGGCTTCGACTTCCGCCTCAATGAGCGACGAGATCGGGGCCGGCGACCAGTTCTTGCGCGTGATATTGTCATGCGCGCTCGCCAGGGCGCGGATGCGCCCGCCGATGATGTCGCTGTAGTCGAGGATGTCCTTCGCCTCGTGCTGCGATTGCGCCACCAGGCTGCGGATGAGGTTGAGGATGTTGCGAACGCGGTGGTTGAGCTCGGCG
This sequence comes from Altererythrobacter sp. CAU 1644, assembly GCF_029623755.1. Classification (NCBI taxonomy): domain Bacteria; kingdom Pseudomonadati; phylum Pseudomonadota; class Alphaproteobacteria; order Sphingomonadales; family Erythrobacteraceae; genus Altererythrobacter; species Altererythrobacter arenosus. The sequence goes on along the minus strand of NZ_CP121106.1, from coordinate 825,601 downwards.
ATCAGCAGTTCCTGCTGCTCCTGGGCCCGGCTGCGTTCCTGCACCGCCATGTCCGTCAGCCGGAGGATGACCTCCAGCAGCGTGACGCGCAAGCTCTCGGCGATCCCGCGCTCCTCTTCGGTCCATTCCGCACTCTGGCCTGAAACGGTTTCCTCCCAGGCTTCGAAACTCTTGCGGGGCGTAAGCCGGTCTGCATCGTTCTCGCGTGCGACGGCCTTCTCCGGATTGCCTGCCCAGGTAACCGTTTGCCGCAGTTCCTTGCGCCATAGCACCAGGTAATCGCGCGGTGCGCGCGAGATCGGGAAGATCAGTGCGCCTGCGGCCCGATCGACGAATGGGCGGGCCGACTTCAACTGCGCAGCAAGGCTATCGGTCGCGATGACCTTGCTGGTGGGCGCAGCATTTATGGCTGGCAGGATTGCGCGGAATTCGGCCTCGTTCGGGGCGGAGCCCCTTGAGCGGTAAATGCCCTCGGCAAAGACCGAGGAGCCATCGTGCGGGATCGCGCGCTCGAGTACCTCGTCGATCAACGGCAGGCTGTCGACCAGCGCTTCGCCACCGGCGAGCCGAACCATCAACTGGTCATGGATCTCGCGGCCCAGCAGGCGCAACCGGTTCGCCCCGTCGAGCAGGGCGCGATCGAGCGTGAGCGAGAACATCTGCGAGAATAGTTCGGCGACGGTGCGCTGGGAAAACGGCAGGATGCGCGGGCCATAGTGGTGGCAGGCGAACAGGCCCCACAGCTTGCCCTGATGCACGATCGAGATCGACAGCGAGGCGCCGACCCCCATGTTCTGCAGGTACTCGATATGGATGGGCGACACGGCGCGCAGCGTGCTCATGCTGAGGTCGAGCGTCTCGTCCCCGAATGTGATTTCGGGCAGGATCGGGACCGGCGTTTCGTTTATGTCGGAGATTATGCGGAAGCGATTGCGCAGGTAGAGTTCGCGGGCCTGCTCCGGCACATCGGTGCGAGGGTAATGGAGTCCCAGGAAGGATTCGAACTGCGGTTCCTTCGCCTCTGCCGCGACTTCGCCACTGCCGTCCGAAGCAAAGCGGTAGAGCATGACCCGGTCGAAACCGAGCAGCCGTTTGACGATGGTCGCCCCGCGTTTGCACAGTTCCTCGACGCTATCCGCCCCCTCGATCTCGCTGATCATCGGCCGCAGCTGGTCGAGATGCGGGGCGTAAGAGGTTGGATCGTGCGGCTCGAACTCGATCACCGTCAGAGACCCGGTGCAATGGATGGCGCAGTCGAACTTCGCCCCCCCGGCAGTCAGCTCCAGGCCAAAGACGCGCTCGACAGAATCATCGTGGTTGAGGTCCTTGAGCGTGTCGCGAATGGTCTTGATCGCCGCTTCGCACAGCACCGATTTGATCGGCTGGCCCACCTCGATGTCGCCCTTGAGCGAGAGGACCTCGCCCGCATTGGCCGAGTGATAGGCAACCAGCCAATCGCTGGTCATGGCGAGCAGCGCACCGAAGCCCTGGATAAAGCCGAGCTTGTGGATCGGCTCCCGATCGCATTCGGTCAGGTCGTATTTCTTGGGCCCGAAGCTCATGCCGCGAGCTCCAGGTTCGACATGCGGGCGCAATGCGAGAAATGGGCAAACACGGCGAGCGCGGCGAGGCCCGCGGCCCAGGATTCGCGTTCGCCGACCGACTGTTCGAGCTGCGGACGCAGCTTCTGCCAGAAACCGGTCATGCCTTGGTCGGAAAGGAAGGACAGCGGCCAGCCCCGGTTGCCGGCGTGCTCGATCTCGCGCAGGATCACGCGGTTGCCAAGCGACGATCCTGCCAGCGCCCAGGCCAGCCCGATCGCATCGGCTTCGGGCGGCATGGCGAAAGCTTCCTCCGCCGCCGGCAGCATCGCCCCGAGCGCGGCGAGATCGTTCGCGATAAGCGGCGACTGTGCAGGCGGGAGCAGGTTGGCCGGGCAGTGGGCGCGTGCCCATAGTTCGATCGGACGCCGTGCGACATACTGGATCTGCAGGAATCGGGTGTAGCTGTCGAGCGTGGACCAGCCGCTTTGCTGTAGCAATGCATCGAGCCGATCGTGTGCGACGCTCGTCGCTTCGCGCAACTGCAACCGCAGGGCCTTGTTGTTGCGCCGGCTTTCGATCGTCGTAGGCTCCCCGATTATGGTGGTCCAACCGCCGCGAGCGCATTTCGCCCGAGCGAATCAGGCTATTGGCCCGAATCCCCCACCGGAACAGCCAAGACGCACGGATTCGCGCAATTGAATCCCCAATAGTCTGCCGTTTGCAACAACATATGATATATGTAAATAGGCTAGAGCGCTGGTATCGTTGCGCTTTTGGCCAGATCTAATTCTTTTCAAGCATCTTGGTGCCGTTGGCCCGGATCGCGCCTTCGATCATCGGACGGACGAATGAGAGCGCAGGCGGCAATTTGATCTGGAACACGACTTCCGAGTCGTAGACTTCGATATCGCCGGTGATCTGCTGACCCATCGCATTGACGCCGAGTTCCATGCGATCCTCGCTGCGCCAGTTGGTATCGACCTTCGCCAGGCCGCCGGGAATGTAATCGGCGATCTCGTGGCTGCGTTCCTTCAGGCGGCGGCGGACTTCGTCGCGGCCCAGGTCGTGCGGCAGGGCAATTCTCACTTGCTGTGATCCTCCAGGGCCTCGGCGCCGCCGAAGCGATAATCGAGGTAGCGGGACTTGACCGCGAGATCGTCGAGCGCGCCTTCCGCCAGCCTGCGGGTCACGCGTTCGACCTCGCCGCTGATCTTGTCGAGGCTTTCGGTCAGGCGTTCGTCGGCGGTCTTGCCGGCATGTTTCTCGCCGCGCAGATGGGCGGGTATCTTGCGATAGTTGTCGATCGTTTCGGGAATATATTCGCCTACCAGTTCGCGCACTTCGTTTACCGCAGGGTTATTCTGATCGATCGTCTCAAGCTGCAGGCCGAGGGCGTCGAGCTGGACGCCCAACTGGTCTACCACTTGCACCGCGGGCGGCGGCAGGGCGGGCCGTTGCGCTTCGAGCCACAGTTCCGTTCGCCCCACCATCTGGCGTGCGTCCCCCTTCTTGAGGTCGGCCCGCTTGGGTACTTTCATCTTGGGATACCGGGTGAGCACGCCGACGGCTATCATCGCTGCAAGCACGGTCAGCATGATACCGGTGAAGCCGATCCCGTCGATGATCAGGCCGACGGCGACCGCCGTGGCCCAGATCGCGGCGAAAGCGATCAGCAGGCGCTTGATCACCTTCTTCCAATGCTTCGCCTTGAGGTCGGCCGAAGCCTTGCCGATCGAGGCACGGCGATGCACCCCGCCGTCGCGCTGCAACGCCAGCGACTTGCCGGCAGCGCCGAGGATCTGATCGGATTCGCGGGTGGTGTCGACCATCTGGCGTGCTGTCCTAGCTTTCCAGCGCCAGCAGCGAAGGCTCGAGCGCCTTCTTCTGCGCCTGGGCCTGCCCTTCGGCGCGCGCGATATAGCCCTTCGACTTCTCGACTTCGCCCGACAGCGTTTCGACCGTCTGCTTCATGCTGGCGAGCGCCTTGACCTTGAACTCGTCGACTTCGTCCATCGTGTCGTAGATGTTCTGGAAGGCGCGTTGAAGCGTCTCGAGCGGGATCGTGCTCGAGGCCGCCTGCTCGTGGATCTGGCCGGTCTGTTCGCGCAGCATGGTGCTGGTCGAATCGATGATGTTCGCGGTGGTCTCGTTGAGCGAGGTAATCTGCTTGAGCACCAGCTTCTGGTTGGTCATCGCCTGGGCCACCGTCACCGCCGTGCGGAGCGCGCCCACGGTCGTGGTGCTGGCACGATCGACGCCCTTCACCAGTTCGATGTTGTTCTTCTTGACGAGGTCGAGCGAGAGATAACCCTGCACCGAAACCGCCATTTGCGTCAGCAGGTCCTGCGTGCGTTGGCGGACATAGAACAGTGCGCTCTCGCGGATCGCCTTGGCCTTAGCCGGATCGGAGCTTTCGAGTTCCTCGGCCTTGTCCTCCAGCCGCTTGTCGAGCGTCTTGGCGATGTGGATCATCTGCTCGAGTTCGCCCATCGCCTCCCACAGCTTCTGGCGCTCTACGTCGATCGCGGCATTGTCTTCATGCAATTCACGCTTGCCCGAGGCGAGCCGGTCGAGGATCGCCTGGATATGCCCCTGCGCGCTGGTGTAGCTGTCGAAATAGCGCTGCAGCTTCCCGCCGAAGGGGATGATGCCGAACAGCTTGCGGCCACGCATCTTGCCCTTGCGGCCCGGATCGAGGTCTTCGACCGTACGCCGAAGCTCGGCCAGGTCGGCGCCGACACTGGTGTCCGAGTCCATTGCGCGGACGGGACGATCGAGGAAGCGGTTCGACATTGCCGCCGCAGCCCGGATCTGTTCCTGGCCCATGCGGGTGATCTGGTCGACCTTCTCGCCGAATTCCGGCGAGTTGGCGTCCTGGGCCACCAGGTCGGCAACGAAATTATCGACCTTCTCGTCCAGTTTCGAGCGCTTCTCCGCATCGACCGGCACCAGTCCGGCGGCCTTTTCGGGGGCAACCGCAGGTACGGGATCGGGCGGCGCCAGCTCGAAATCGGTGGCCGTCTTGGCGGTTGTCGAGGGCGTGGTGTCGGGCGTGCTCATGCCTGCAATCAATCTCCAATATGCGGTCAGCCGCGCTGCCGCTCGATACTGTATTAGTGCCGTAAGACACGAACTTCAAGATTTGTGCCGCATTCGCAGCCTCTCGTCCATGCTTTCGTTCCGTCGCGCCTGCGCCTAGAGTGCTGGGTCTGGGGTGAAATCAGGGTGGGGCGAGAATTGTCCGATACGAATTCGCAAACTGGCGTGTCCGAAAGTACCTTCTCCGACGTCGTCTTCAGCCTCCGCAGCTGGTGGAGCAGCGAAGTCGTGGGGACGGTCGACCAGAAGGCGGTGATCGAGAAGCGCCGCGAGGATTGCCTGCTCAGCGCCCGCTATCTGCTGATGCTGTCGATGTCGGCCGGCATCGCGATCCTCGGCCTGCTGCTGTCATCGCCAGCCGTGGTCATCGGCGCCATGCTGCTCTCGCCATTGATGGGGCCGATCATGGGGCTCGGCTTCGGACTGGCGATCGGCGATTTCAGCTGGACCAAGCAGTCCGCCAAGTCGCTGTTCCTGGGTTCGCTGCTGTCGATCCTGTTCTGCGCGCTGATCGTGTTCCTCTCGCCGATCCAGACAGTCACTTCGGAGATCGCGGCACGTACCCAGCCGAACCTGTTCGACCTGTTGGTTGCGCTGTTCTCGGGGATTGCCGGGACCTATGCGATGATCCGGGGCCGTGAAGGCACCATCGTCGGCGTAGCGATTGCGACGGCCTTGATGCCGCCGCTGGCGGTGGTCGGCTTCGGTCTCGCCACCTTCAACTGGACCGTGTTCGGCGGCGCATTGATGCTGTTTGTAACCAACCTCGTGACCATTGCCGCCACGGCCTTTGGCTTGGCCAAGCTATACGGCTTCCGCACCGCGTTGACCGAGCGGCAGACGCGCCTGCAATTCGGCGTGACATTGTTTGCTTTCGTCGCGCTTGCGATCCCGCTTGGCCTGTCGCTGGTGCGGATTGCCAATGAATCGCGCGCGCAGGGCCAGATACGCGGCGCAGTGCTCGACAGTTTTGCCAAGAACTCCCGCCTGTCGGACCTGCAGATCAACTGGGATGCGGACCCGGTGATCGTGACGGCGACCGTGCTGACGCCGCGTTACCAGCCGCGGGCCGAGGCTACGGTAGACCGTGCGGTCGAGCGGATCGTCGGCGACGAGGTCCAGGTCACGCTGACCCAGGTCGAAGTCGGCGTCGGCCAGGCTGCTGCCGAACGGGCGCAGCTTGCAGCCGCGCAGGAGCAGGAGGAAGCCAGCGTCCGCCGCGCCAACGAGCTTGCCCGGCAACTGGGGCTGGTGGCGGGTGTTCCCGACGATGATGTGGTGGTCGACCGGCAGCGGCGCCACGCCATGGTCCGTGCCGACCGGCTCGAGGGGGCATCGCTCGGCACCTATCGCATTCTCGAACAGCGCATCGCTGCGACTGAACCCGAATGGAGCGTCGAAATCCTGCCGCCGATCAGCACATTGCCGCCGATCCCATTCGAACAGAAACCTGACGGGGAGGAGGGTTCCGCGACGATGGCACCGACGGCCAAGGGCGCCGAGGCTCTTGCCACGACGCTATGGGCGGCGCAGCGCATCGGCGCCCCGGTTGAACTGAGCGGGCCTGTCGAGTTGCTCGCATTCGTGCGGCGCGAGCTCGAGGCAGCAGGTGTCGTTGTGCGGGACGGGGCGATCTCGCGCAATGGCTCGGTTGTCACTCCCAGCTGGAGCGATGCCAGCGACGATTGAGCACCGCCACGCCGCCCCACTCAGCGATAATTCACCTTCGTCGCAATAGTCCTTTCCCGACTGTCGATGGAGGATTGCGATGCGCCTGATGCCGACTGCGATGGCATTGCTTGCCGGATGCGCGGATGGTTCGCCGACGCCACCACAGCCCGAGTCCGAGCAGGCCGGGGAGACGATTTATCGTGCGGGGGAGGCGCCAGACGAGATCGAGGCGCATCTGGTCCGAATGAAATCCGTGATCCGGCAAGATCTGAAGATTGCCTTCGACAAACGCTGTGAAGGGATCACCGCGCCCGATGACGCCTTTATTCCCATCGAGATAACCGGTGGCGGCTTGCCCGAGCTCGCCCTTTCGATGGGGTTGGTCGAATGCAATATCGGGCCAACCGTCTTCAGCGGTACGGGCGGAGTGAATGTCCAGTTCTGGATCGGCAGCGGCGGACCGGTTCGGCTATTGCTCGAACAGCAGATGCACGGCTTCACGCCGGGTGATGGCTACCTCCAGGCAGTCCAGCATGGAGCAACCTGCCCCGGCGGGGCTGGCCCTGATTCCTGCATCGTCACCTACCGCTGGAATGACAACGGCCGTCGGCTCGAGGTCGCAAGCATGGTCCTTGGGTCGGACGCACCGATGCCGCCAGCCATGAACTATGACATTGAAGATCTGACGCGACGGAGCCGATAAGTCAGGCTCAGGCCGCCTCACGCAATTCGATCGGCTGGATTTCTCCGGCGAGGTAGAGCCGCTTGGCCTTGGCGCGGCTGAGCTTGCCCGAACTGGTGCGCGGCAGGGTGCGTGGGGGCACCAGCTCGACCACGCAGCTCATGCCGGTGACGGAGCGGACCTTGTCGGCGATCAGGTCGCGCAGGTGGATACGCTCGACCGGGTCCGATACGCGGCAATGGACCAGCACGGCGGGCGCTTCTTCGCCGCTCTCGGTCTCGACCGAGAAGGCGGCAATGTCGCCGTGGTTGAAGCCTGGCAGCTGCTCCACCGCCCATTCGATGTCCTGCGGCCAGTGGTTCTTGCCGTTGATGATGATCATGTCCTTGGCGCGGCCGACGATAAACAGGTAGCCATCGGCCATGTAACCCATGTCGCCCGTGTCGAGCCAGCCGTCGACGAGGCAGTCGTTGGTCGCATCCTCGTTGCGGAAATAGGAGTGCATCACGCTCTCGCCGCGGCACCAGACCTTGCCGATCTGGTGGTCACCCCTGAGCTGACCGTTCTCGCCGCGGATCTCGATCTCCATGCCCGGCAGGGCCTTGCCGCAATTGACGATCGCCCGGTAGCGGGCCGGGCGCGACAGGTCGCGCGGTGTGCCGGACAGCCGCTCTTCCTCGACCAGCTCCACGCGGATCCCCTCACCCGGAGGCATGACCGTGACCGCCAGCGTTGCTTCGGCCAGACCGTAGCTGGGAGTGAAGGCCTGCGCCTTGAATCCCGCCTCGGCAAACGCGTTAACGAAGCTCTGCATCACGTCGGGGCGGATCATGTCCGCGCCATTGCCCGCGGTGCGCCAGCGCGACAGGTCGAACCGGTCGCCGACATGGCTCTGGCTCGAAATGCGGCGCGCGCAAATGTCGTAGCCGAAGGTCGGCGAATAGGAGAGTGTGTTGCCCTCGTTCCGGCTGATCAGGTCGAGCCAGGCCAGCGGCCTGCGCGCGAAATGCTCGGTCTTGATGTAGTCGCAGCTGACCTGGTTTGCGATCGGCGACAGGAAGCAGCCGACGAGGCCCATATCGTGATACCACGGCAGCCAGCTGACCACGCGGTCGTTCTCGCCCAGGTCGACCCCGGTTGCATGGCCGAACAGATTGTGCAGCAATGCGCGGTGGGTCACCGCGACGCCGGTGGGAAAGCGGGTCGAACCGGAAGAATATTGCAGGTAGCAAATGTCGTCCGGTTGCGCTTCGGGCAGCTCACATTCGGGCGCTTCGCGTTGGGCGAAGTCTTCCCATGATTCGCCGGCGCAACCCTGCTTGTCGGCAGCCGCCTGCGCCATCTCGGCAATCTCAGCGGGGTAGATCAGGATCTTGGGGTCGGAGCTTTCGAGCTGCACCGCCAGCTGGTCGATATAGCTTTCCTTGCCACCGAATGTGGTCGGCAACGGTAGCGGCACCGGCCAGGCGCCGACGTAGACGCAGGCGCAGAACAGCGCAGCGAAGTCCGGACCGGTTTCGGCGATCAGCGCAACGCGGTCTTCCTTGCCGATCCCTGCACCAACCATGCGGCGGGCCATCAGGAGTGCGTCCTCGCGCATCTCGGCGAAGGGATAGGGACGCTCGAGCGTTCCCCGCATATCGTGAAAATTTAGCCCCTTTTCGCTACGCGCGGCGTAATCGATTGCCTCGCTAAAGGTCGCGAAGTCCGACCTGCGACGAGGCAAGGGGCAGTCGTTCGGCGTCGGCATCAGTGCGGCGTCGGTCATAATTCTTTAGCGATACCCGTGAGTTGCGGTGCTTTTTGACGCACCTTCAATTCCCCCAAATACAGGAAAAAGCCATCCTGCGCGTCTCCAGCGTTTTCCATTCGATAAGGAGTGTGGCACGAATATGGCAGAATGGTTTCAGATGTAACAGCCCCAAGGCGCCGAAAACGTATGCCGAAGCCGCTCGACAAGACGTCGTTGAACGGCCTGGCGCTGTCCTATGCCGCCCGATTTGCGACCAGTGGAGCCAAGCTCGAGGCCTATCTCGTGCGCAAGATTAGGGAGCGCGGGGTGGCGGATGGCGAAGCCCCGCTCGATCCGCGCGCGGTGGTCGAGCGGCTGGTGGAGCTGAAATATGTCGATGACGAGGCCTATGCCCGGGCCAAGGCAGGCAGTCTTTTGCGCAAGGGCTATGGCGGCCGGCGGGTGGAAGAGGCGCTGCGCGCTGCGGGCATTGATGAAGAGGTCCGGGAGGAGACCAGACCGGATGAGAGCGCGATGCGCGAGGCGGCCCTGGCCATGGCGCGCAAGCGGCGCTTCGGTCCGTTCGGCAGCGAACAGACGGATCGGGCCAAACGTGAGAAGCAGATTGCGGCGATGATCAGGGCAGGGCATGGGTTCGATGCTGCCCGCGCGCTGATCGATGCGGATACGATCGAGGCAGCCGAGGATTGGGTTTCTGAGGCGGAGGAATAGCATGAAGGCAGGATCGGTTTGGCAAGGTGTGGCGGTAACGGCTGCCGCTCTCGCGCTGTCTGCCTGTTCGACGCAGGCCGTGGGCGATGCCGGGGCTTCGGAGACGCTTGCTGCAAATGCGAGGCATCCGATCTCGGGGCTGCGGGTCATCGTGGCCAAGGTCGAAAGCGGCCGCAAGACCTATGGCTTCCAGGTCGAGCTGGCCAATACGCCGGAGGCGCAGGCCCGGGGATTGATGTTCCGCACCGAACTGGCCGACGACGAAGGCATGCTGTTCCCGTCCGAGCCGCCAGCGCCGCGCAGCTTCTGGATGCGCAACACGCCGATCCCGCTCGACATCATTTTTGTTGGGGTAGATGGCCGGATTACCAACATCGCCGCCGAGACCACGCCCTATTCGCTCGAATCCAGCCTGTCGGATGGGCTTACCAGTGCGGTCCTTGAAATCCGCGGCGGGAGGGCAGCCGAGCTGGGGATCGGTCCTGGCGATAAAGTGACCTGGAACATCCCCGAATAGCGCGGTTCAGGCTTGGCGGGTGCCGCCAATTCGGCTAGGCGCGCTGGCCATGGGAATCCTCGGAAAAATCTTCACCTGGTGGGACGGCGCGACCATCGGCACACTTCTGTGGAGCGGCCGCAATGGCGAGCAAGTCGGCACCGACGCGCAGGGCAATCGCTACTTCCGCTCGAAAAAGCGCGGCGAAGGCCAGCGCGAACGTCGTTGGGTGATCTACGAAGGCGCCAACGATGCGAGCCGCGTCCCGGCTGAATGGCATGGCTGGCTGCATGGGTCGTTCGACGACGTGCCCGAAAGTCACCTGCCGCCACCCAAGATCTGGGAGGTCGACTACACGCCCAACGCCACCGGAACGGTCGAGGCCTATCGCCCGCAGGGCGCCCTGGAGCGGGGCGGCAAGCGCGCTCGCGCAGTGGGCGACTACGAGGCGTGGAGCCCGGAAGGCTGACGATGCACCGCGCGATCCTTGCGCCGGCAGTGCTGGGAGCGCTGGCGTTGGCGGGCTGTTCGGAAGACCCGCCGGCACCCAAGCCACTCGAAACCGAAGTTCCTGACGAATTGAGAGGCGAGCGAGCGGCCCCTCCCATCGGACAGCTTGGTGCGCAGGAAGGCACGCCGATGGAGGAGCGGGTGGCGACGATCGGCCTGCTCAACAAGCGCAACAATTTGACGCAGGACCTCGAGATGAAGCCGGGCGATGCCCGCCGTTCGGGCGATGTCGTCATCCGGCTGGAAGCCTGCGAACGCACCGCACCCTATGAGATGCCGCAGGAAACCGGCGCCTTCGTCCAGGTTTCGGTGCGGGATCGCGGTTCGGATGACTTCCGCCGGATTTTTTCCGGCTGGCTGTTCAAGAATTCGCCCAGCCTGAATGTGGTCGAGCACCCGATCTACGACGTCTGGGTCAAGGATTGCGCAATGAGCTTCCCGGGCGAAGAAGCATCGCCGCCTTCCGCAAATTCCGAATAGGCGCGGCGCAGCGACATGTCGGGCTCGCCCCTAGCGGCAGCAAGGCTTTCGAGATAGCGTTTCTGGGGAATTTCGATCGCGCCGAGCGAGGCGAGATGATCGGTCATGAACTGGCAGTCGAGCAACGTATATCCGGCCCTGCGCATCAATGCCACGAGCCAGCATAGCGCGACCTTGCTCGCGTCCTTCGCACGGCTGAACATGCTCTCGCCGCAAAACACGCGGTCGAAGGCGACGCCATACAGCCCGCCGACGAGTTGACCTTCTCGCCAACATTCGATCGAATGGGCGAAGCCTGCTGCATGGAGCTGGCGATAGCTGGCGATGATGCGCTGGCTGATCCAGCTTTCGGGATGGTCGGGACGCGGTGCCGCGCAGGCTTCCATGACCTCTTCAAACGCACGGTCGATCGTTACCGAATATCGGTCCTGGCGGAGGGCCTTGGCCAGGCTGCGCGAAATGCGCAGTCCGTCGAGCGGGATGATTGCCCGTTCGCGCGGCTCGACCCAGAAGATCTCCGTATCCTCGCGGCTGTCCGCCATAGGGAAGATCCCGCTCCGGTAGGCGAGCAGCAGCATCTCAGTCGGGATAAGGGGCGGGTAAGGCGAATGCATTGCGGCTAGCATTATAGCAATGCGAGTGGGCCTTTTGCCAAGGGAATGCGCGATACTTTGCATCGCGTGTTGCCATGCAGCAAACTTGGCTATAGAGGGCTGCGGCGCTGCAGGGGTGTAGCTCAGCTGGTAGAGCATCGGTCTCCAAAACCGAGGGCCACGGGTTCGAATCCTGTCACCCCTGCCATTTTCTTCTTCAGTCTCGGAAATCGACCTTGCAGCGGCTTCCCCGCGGCAATGCAGTTGGCTGACCTCGAGACGGGGCGAAGCGAGCGCCTTGGCCGCGGGAACCACTTAGGTCACTGGTGCATTATCGGCGACGGACGGAGGGCGAATTTTGGCGATGGAGTATGCCCCATGTTGAGCCTGTCCTACCGTAGCAGCAACCCTGATGGCTGGGTCCAGCCGCGCCCCCATACCGACGCCAGCCTGCGCCGGATGAAGCACGGTCCGATCCGTCCTTTGGAAGAGCCTGGCTTCTTCGCCCGGCTGTTCGGCGCGCGCTGATTCTACAAAGACAGAAGTGAGAAGGGCCGGAGCGCATCCGCGTTCCGGCCCCTGTCAGGTTCATGCCCTTGCTTCAGGGCTGATGGGCATCAATACTCGTTGGGTTCTTCCGGCGTGTCGGCCGTGAAGGTCTTGCCCGCGGTGCGGTCGCCCTGCGCCAGCTTGAACACCACGCCCGACAGCAGCGCGAGGGCGAGCAGGTTGGGCAGCGCCATGGCGGCGTTGGAGATGTCGCCAAGGCGCCAGACCAGCGTCAGGTCCTGCGTCGAGCCGACATAGATCACCACACACCACAGCACGCGCCAGATCATGTGCAGCACCTTTTCACCGCCACGCGTCGAGCCCGGCACGCGGTCGTAGATGAAGGTGATGGCGCGTTCGCCGTAATAGCTCCACGTCAGGAGCGTGGTGAACACGAACAGGATGAGCGCGGTCGATGCGATCAACGTCCCGACCGGGATCGTCGCGATCTCGAAGGGGAAGGCCGCCGCGAAGGCGCCGCTCGTCATCGCAAATCCCTGAAGGTCAGAGTTCCACGCATGTTCAACCGCTTGGCCACCTCCGGTGAAATCGCCTTGCACGGTAAGGATGACCAGCGCGGTCATGGTGCAGATCACGATCGTGTCGATGAAGGTACCGAGCATGGCCATGCGGCCCTGCTGTTCGGGATCGTTGGTCTGCGCCACAGCATGCGCAATCGCCGTCGATCCCTGGCCCGCCTCGTTGGAGAACAGGCCGCGCGCCACGCCGGCGCGGATCGCAAGGATAATCGCTGCCCCGACAAAGCCGCCGGTTGCCGCTTGCGGATTGAACGCGCCGTGAAAGATCAGCCCGAAAGTTGCCGGCAGGTCGCCAAAGTTCAGGATCAGCGCGATCAGTGCCATCACGATGTAAGCCGCCGCCATGAAGGGCACGACCTTCTCGGCCACATTGCCGATCGACTTGATGCCACCGATGATGACGATGAACACCAGAATGGCGACAATCAGGCCGCCGAGCCATTCCTCGATACCGAACAGTTCGTTGAGGCCGTCAGCCACAGCATTGGCCTGGATCGAATTGCCCGTGACCATCGCCGAGAACAACGTGCCGAGGCAGAACAGGATCGCGAGCCAGGTCCATTTCGGGCCAAGGCCCATCATGATGTAGGTCATTGGGCCGCCACGCAGGACGCCGTCGGAGGTCTTTTCGCGATAACGGATCGCCAGCGAGCCTTCCGCAAAGGCCAGCGCCATCCCGAACAGAGCGGTGATCCACATCCAGAAGATCGCGCCCGGTCCGCCGAGCGCGATGGCTGTCGCAACGCCGGCAAGATTACCAGTGCCGACCTGCCCTGAAAGTGCCGTCGAAAGCGCGGCGAAAGGCGAAATCTCGCCGTCGCCCGCACTCTTGCGCCCGGCGAAGAGGCCCTTGAACGCGCTGACAAGATTGCGGATCGGATAAAATCTGAGCCCGATCATGATCCACAGGCCGATGCCGAGCAGGGCAATGGTCATAGGTGGGAAGGGCAGGACCTCTACGCCATCCCATGTTCCGCCCCAGATGAAATCGGAAATGTTGGTCACGCGGTCGATCAGGCTGACCGAACCACTCTGTGTAGCTGCCATTGCAGATTATCCCCTCATGCGTCCCATTTGAAAGCGGGCACGCTAAAGATCACTCCCCTTCAAGGCCAGCCCTAAAGTTTCGTTCGAAACGACCTGCGCACGACACATGCGGCGCTTGCTTTTGGGTTTGCGCCGTCCTAAATGCCGCATCGTCTTCCGACATTGGAATCAGCAGCTGCCCCTCCCGGACCTTGTCCGGGGCGGCGAGGAGCCCTACCTGAAAGCCGGTGCCGCGAGGCGATAGGTATTTTTCGAGGACGAGAGTTCAGGCAATGGCCGAAGAGAACAAGCGCAAGACGAGCCCGGCGGAATTCGTCAACCAGGTCCGCTCCGAAGCAGGCAAGGTGGTCTGGCCGACGCGCGAGGAGACCATCCGGACCGCGATCTTCGTGTTCATCATGATGGTCATTCTCTCGCTGTTCTTCCTCGGTATCGACACCGTGTTCGGTTCGGTCGTTCAGTGGTTGCTGACGCTCGCTTGATCTTGGCGCCTGACGGCACCTCAACGGAAATGAAGGACTAAGGGATTTCCATGGCTCGCTGGTACATCATCCACGCTTATTCGGGCTTCGAGAACAAGGTTCGCGACCAGATCATCTCCGAGGCCGAGCGGCTCGGGCTGTCGGAAGCCGTCGAAGACGTGCAGGTCCCGACCGAAACCGTGACCGAGGTCAAGCGGGGCAAGAAGGTCCAGGTCGAACGCAAGTTCATGCCCGGCTATGTCCTTGCCAAGCTCAAGATGACCGACGACGTCTACCACCTCGTCAAGAATACGCCGAAGGTTACCGGGTTCCTCGGCTCGGGCAACAAGCCGCAGCCGATCAGCGAGAAAGAGGCCGCCCGCTATTTCGGCGGCGTCGAAGAGGCCAAGGCTGCGCCGAAGCGCGACATCCACGTCGATTACGAGATCGGCGACCAGGTCAAGGTGCTCGACGGGCCTTTCGCGAGCTTCAACGGCGTCGTGGAAGAGCTCGATTTCGACAAGGCCAAGGTCAAGGTCTCGGTCTCGATCTTCGGTCGTGCGACCCCGGTCGAGCTCGATTTCGAACAGGTCGAACTGGTCAAGTAATCGATCGCTTCGGCGGCTTTCTGGTCGCCCAGCCAACCAAGCTTCAGGCAGTGTCGGTGCGCGATCGCGGGATTGCGCATGATTGGCGTGCGCGCCGTTAACCTAAACTCGCCGATCCCGGCGTCCCCTTAAAGCCTTTCTTAACCACCAGGGTTCTAGAGTTTCTGCGGAATTCAGACCAATGGGCTCGCCTGAGGAGGGGACGGTGAAGAAGCGTTTTTCGGATGTTGTTTTTGCGATCGGTGTTTTTGCCGTCCTGCCGGCCGCGCCGGCGCATGCTTATCTTGACGGGGCGACCGTCAGCATTGTCCTCCAGGCAATCGTCGGCGCTTTCGCCAGCATCCTGGTGTTCGGCAAGATGTACTGGAGCCGCGTCGTCGGCTTCTTCAAGCGCTCCGGCGATAATTCGCCCGAGTGAGCGATATGTATTTCGACAGGGGATCGTTCCGCGACCCTTCGGGCCGCGTCATGCTGCACGAGAACCGCGTGTTTCGCGTGGTCTACGAACAAGGCATGGCCAATTACCGCGCGGCGCGCGATGCGGGCATTTACGAGGAAATGGCCGAGCGGGGCTTCCTGCTTCCGGCCACCTCGCTGGCGCCAGCCAGCGATCCGGCGCTAGCTGAACTGTCGTCGGGCGCGCGCGAATTGCTTGAGCACCCGAAGCTCGACTACGTCAGCTATCCCTACGAATGGTGCTTTTCCGAGCTGAAGGCGGCCGCAGTCCATCATCTCGATTTCCACATCGCGTTGCTGGACAAGGGCTTCAGCCTCTCGGATGCGACCGCATACAACGTGCAGTTCCAGGGCACTCGTCCGGTATTCATCGATCATCTCTCGATCATTCCTTATGACGAAGGGTCTGCGTGGATCGGCCAGCGCCAGTTCGGCATGCAGTTCCTCAATCCGCTCTACCTGTGGGCCAAGAAGGGGATTGCCCCGCATGCCTGGTATCGCGGCTCTGTCGAAGGGATCGAGCCAGAGGAGCTGGTCAAGCTGCTCGGGTGGAAGGATCGCCTCTCGTTCAACGTGCTTGCGCATATTGTCGGCCCTGCCGCTTTCGCGCGGCGACGCGTCTCGGAAGGTCTGGGGGCCAAGCCGGTTCGCGAAACCAAGCTGCCCAAGAACCGCTTTGTCGCGCTGCTCACTAGCTTGCGCGACTACATCGCCGGTCTGGACTTGCCCGATACGAAAACCGTGTGGGACGACTACGCCGACAACAATAGCTACGACGAGGCGCGGCGCAGCGCCAAGCATCAGTTCGTGTCCGAAGTCGTTGCCTCGGCCAATCCTGACCGCGCGATCGACATCGGCTGCAATAGCGGCGACTTCAGCCAGACCGCGCTGACAGCCGGCGCACGCAGTGTGATCGGTTTCGACTTCGATTTCGGCGCGCTTGAACGGGCCTATGCCCGGTTCGATCAGTCCCGACAGAACGTCCTTCCGCTGTGGCTCGACGCCACCAACCCCAGCCCTGCACAGGGTTGGGCGAATGCCGAGCGCAAGAGCATGGGCGATCGCTGCAACGCCGATGTGGTGCTGGCCCTTGCGGTCATTCACCATCTCGCGATCGGCAAGAACATTCCGCTCGACATGGCGGTCGACTGGCTGATGGGGACGGCCAAGCGCGGGATCATCGAGTTCCCGTCGAAAGCCGACCCGATGGTCAAGCAACTGCTCCGCCACCGCGAGGATATTTTCCCCGATTATGACGAGACGAATTTCCTCAAGCACGTGTCCGCCCGTGGCAAGATCGTGCGGCAGGACCGTCTCGGCGAGGATGGGCGGCTGATCATCGCTTACGAGCGGCGTGACTAGCACCAGCCGCAATCTGTTTGAGCGCATCAGCGTCTGGCCAGTCGCGGGAGCCATCATCACGATCAACGTGGTGTTGGCGACGTGGGCCAAGAATATCCTGCGCCTGGGCTTCGAGAGTGCGTGGCCGACGCTGATCGGTGCGATCATCGGCGCCGCGTTGGTAACCGCGATTCTGCGTGCCGCGACCGGGTCGTGGGCAAAGGCCGGAATCGCGTCCGGGCTGGTTGCCCTCTACGTCTTCTATGTACCGGCAATCGTTAAGATCACCGGAGCATCCGCGATCGTGATGGGCGGGATGCACCTGGCGGCAGTCGGGCTGCTTTACCTGTTCTGGCGGGCGCTTCCCAAGGCGGATGACAAGTTCGCGGCGATCGCCAGCCGGCTCAATCTGATCTGCCTGATCTTGCTGGTGTGGAACGTTGCGCCGTTGGTGCAGGACAATATCAAGCTCGAGCAACGCCGCTCCGCCGCAGTTTCCACCTTGCCTCCGATGGAAGGATCGGCCGCATCGAATTCGCCTGACGTGTGGCATCTGATTTTCGACCGCTACGCAGCGGATTCGACACTCTTGGCACGTTACGGATACGATAATTCCGACTTTTCCGATGCACTTCGCCAGCGCGGCTTCGTCGTGAGCCAGGATGCGTTCGCGAATTACCAGCGAACTGGCCACTCGGTCGCTTCGACCATGAATGGCAGCATGCTTGATCCGATGGCGCCAGCCATGAAAAGCGGGCAGCGCGACTGGGTGCCGATCTATCGGGCGATGCGCGACAGCGAAGCGCTCAGGCAATTCGACCGCATGGATTACCGCACCGTCTGGGCCGGCAGCTGGTGGGAACCCACTCGGTTCAGCAACATCGCCAGCGAATCCATCCAGATCCGCTCGAGACCTCAACTCACGCGCCTGCTCATCCGGGATTCGGCCCTGGGCTTCTGGAAGAAAAGGCTGTCGCTGCACATTCTCGATGACCGCGAGGACCAATGCCTGAGATCAGACGAGAAGTTCGATGCCTTGATGAAGCTGGCGAGCGAGGACGATCGCAAGCTCGTGCTGGGGCATTTCCTGATTCCACATCCGCCCTTCGTTCTTAACGCGGACGGCAGCTGCAAATCGCTGAGGACGGCCGTAAAGACTTCGCGGCGTGACAATTACGTCGACCAGGTGCGTTTCGTTAATGACCGCGTGATCAAGCTTGTCGATGCAATCCTGGCGGGGCCACGCCCGGCGATCATCGTCATTCACAGCGATGAGGGGCCATGGCCCGAGCCCTATGTCGGCAATGAGCATGGCCTCGGAACCGACCCGGTGCGAGTACCATGGGCCGATCTCACCCCGGAACAGATGCACGAGAAATTTGCGATCCTCATGGCGGTACGCTCCCCGGATGGAAAGGCACCTAAGATCATGCCCGATTCACCGGTGCAGATCTATCCGGCCATCCTCAAGGAACACTTCGGCTCGACCCAGCAGCTTCCGGAGTCGCGGCACGTTGTCTTCAAGCACAAGCGCAAGCTCTACGATTTCGAGGACATTTCCGACCGTCTAGGGGTTGGCCAAGCTGAGAAAAAGAAGCCGGTGCTGGCGCAGAATCGCTGAGGTCAGAACGCGATCCACTCGAGCTTTTGCGCATAGGCGAGGCTCATCATTACCGTATCGACTGCGGCATGGGCCAGGACGCATGGCAACAGGCTCCAGCTCGATTTGATCCGCACCCATCCCAGGAACAACCCCACCACTCCGGTGATGAGAACGCCCCCCATGCCCTGGTAGATATGCGGGAGGCCGAAGGCTGCCGCCTGGATCAGAAGTGCCAGCCAGATCCGACCCTTAATCCCGGCCAGCCGGTTGAGCCGGTCGAACAGGAATCCGCGCCACAGCAGCTCCTCGCCCAAACCTGCAGCGAGCCAGGCGACGACCACGATCCACAGGACGAAGGACAGCGGGCTCTCGACCACGAAGTCGAGGACCATCTGTACTTCGGGTGCGTTGAAGCCCAGCGCCTCGACCAGCATGGCGCCAAGCGAGAACCATAGGATGATTGCGATGGTGGTACCGAGGGCCATAAGCAGCGTCTTGGGCCAGCTTGCCGGGCGCGCGAGGATCCAGGCTTCGGTCAAGGTTCCGTCGCGGCGGAGCCAGAACCACGCAACTACCAGCGCCCCAAGCATGCTTGTGGCGACCGACGCCAGGATACCATTCGAACCCTGACCCAGGATCACGATTGGCGGCACCGAGGCAGCGATATAGACAATCCCGACGCTAAGGATCTGCAGAAGGAAGCGGCCCCAACCCATGCCCTGTAGTTCAGGGGGTTGCATCTGATACTGCTCGATGGTCGTGGTCATTGGCGCATCCCCCCTGGGTAGCTTTCGCGATTCCGGCGTTAAATTAAGCATCGGATATTCCGACAGTTATTCAGGAAGAACGAACTTCGCAGTGTTGCTGGGCCCCGCGCGATGGCTCCCTCGCGCTACAAATTCCCCGAAATGTCAAGTGCAGGCGTCCGTATTAATTTTTCGGTACTCCTCTAACCGAAACTATAGCCCGAATTGCGCGAAAGGGAGCATATTCGAAGGAAGGGTCGCCTGATGGGGGGATGAAATGTCGCGAGTTTCCATTCGCTATAAGTCGCTATTGGCCACTGCTGCGGTCGCCGCGATCGCACACGGCACAGCTTTCGCTCAGGATACGGCGGTCCAGTCGAATGAGGAAGCACCGGATCAGGGCCCAGAGATCGTCGTGATCGGTACCCAGATCCAGGGTGCACAGATCAACGATGTGTTGCCGGTTACAGTGCTCGACGAAACGGCGATCGAAAACACAGGAGCCGCTTCAGGCGACGAACTGTTCCGCGCCATCCCGCAAGCAGGTACGGTAGCCTTCAACGAACAGAATGCGACGACGCAAAACAGCGCACGCGGCGACGTCGGTTCGATCAACCTCCGCGACCTCGGCACCGGCAACACGCTGCTCTTGATAAATGGGCGGCGTATGACGCTTCATCCCGGCTTCCAGACAGAACTGCTAGTCCCAGTCGTATCGTCCGACACCAACGAAATCGCGCCCGGCAGCATCAGGCGCGTCGAGAT
The DNA here is from genome assembly GCF_029623755.1 of Altererythrobacter sp. CAU 1644. Lineage (NCBI taxonomy): Bacteria > Pseudomonadati > Pseudomonadota > Alphaproteobacteria > Sphingomonadales > Erythrobacteraceae > Altererythrobacter > Altererythrobacter arenosus. Next base: position 805,947 of record NZ_CP121106.1, on the reverse strand, counting down.
CCTGCGCGACGGTGCTTCGGCCATCTATGGGGCTGACGCGGTCGCGGGTGTGATCAACACCGTGCTCAAGGGAGGCATGACCGGCGGCTTTGTCGAGGGCGATTACCGCATGTCCGATGGCACCGGTCTCTACAGCTACACGCTCAGTGGTGGGTACGGGTTCAATTTTGGCGGTGGGCGCGGCAACATCACCGTTTACGGCAGCTACTTCCACGAGAATGGCATGGGTACCGAGGAGCGAGAATACGCTGCCGATGAGAATCGCCTGCCGCTGGTCGAGGGGACCGATTTCGAAGGTGATGCGTCATTCAACAACCGCAACACATTCGGGCCGTTCGGGCAATTTGACATTATCGGTGTCTCTAGCACCAATCCGCGTACGCCGATTGGCGACGACGATTTCTACCTCCAGCCGAGCACCTTCCCGGGCTGCCGATTGGACTTCGGCAATGGAATCTGTGCCCGCAACGGCACCACTCCCACAACCGCTGTGCGCTACAATCAGAATTTTGACGGTACGCTGATCAGTGAAAAGAATCGCTACAACGCGCTGGCCCTGCTGAGCTACGAGTTGACTGACAACCTGGAATTCTATTTCGAAGGCAGTTTCTATCGCTCGGAAAGTCGCAGGAATAATGAAGCCTCGGCGATCCTAGGGGCTACCCCGTTCCGCATCTCTCGCAATGCGTACTGGAATCCATTCGGACCCATCGGAAGCCCGAACCGTCTGACTGCTCCGGGGATTACAATTGCTGCCGGTGGGGCCGATATTGATCTGGAACGCTACCGTTTCGTCGATGTCGGCAGCCGTGATGTTTCAGTCGACAAGGACACCTATCGCCTGGTGGCGGGATTGAAGGGCAGCTTTGGAGAGTGGGATTTTGATACCGGCTTTCTCTATTCCGAAGCCGATCTGGTCGACCTTGCTCGCAACCGCGTCTCGATGACGTTGGCGCAGAACGCCATCAATCGGACCACGCCGGACGCCTACAACCCTTTCAATGGAGGGTGCCTCGGTGATCCTGGCGAAGGCGATTGTACGCCAAACTCCGAGGCGGTCCTCGACTCGATCCGGGTCGATGTCTTCCGCAAGGGGGGCACCAGTCTTGCGCTTGCCGATTTCAAAGTTAGCCGTGACGACCTGTTCGAACTTCCTGGCGGCAATCTCGGTATCGCGGCTGGTGTCGAATGGCGGCGTGAAAGCTTCTATGATGATCGCGACCCGCGCCTCGATGGGACCATCACCTTTACCGACAGCATCACAGGTGAGTTCATCGGCAGCGATGTAGTCGGCACAAGTCCGTCGCCGGATACGAGCGGCAACCGGGAAGTCTACTCAGCGCACGCCGAAATCTTCGTGCCACTCGTTGGTCCGGACATGGATATTCCGCTGGTCGAAGAATTGAATGTCCAACTGGCTGGGCGCATCGAGCGCTTCACGGACATCGACGAGACCGCGATGGTCCCGCGCGTCGCCGTATCCTGGACAACAATCCCTGGGGTGACCTTCCGTGGAGCCTGGTCCGAAGGTTTCCGCGCACCAAACCTGGTGCAGGTCAATGACGAGGGTACGACTCGCGTCAACACGCGCGACGACTTCGTTATCTGCCAGGCGCAGGTCGAAAAGAATGTCATCGCCAATCTCGGTGCCTGCGCCGGCCAGAGCACGGTCAGCTTCCGTTCGGGGACCGAGAACCTCGTTCCCGAGGACAGCGAGAGCATCAACCTCGGCATCGTGCTCGAACCCGAATTTCTTCCAGGCCTCACATTGACGGCGGATTATTGGCGGGTCGAACAACGCGGCCTCGTAGGGACCTTTGGGGACGACAACGCCATCGCGCTCGACCTGTTGCGGCGCCTCAACGGCAGTACCAACCCGAACGTCATTCGCAACGATCCCACCGCGGACGAGTTGGCGCTCTTTGCCGGTACCAGCCTCGCGCCAGCGGGAACGATTGTCCGCGTTCTCGACCCCTATCTGAACCTCGACAGCCGTATATCGAAGGGCTGGGATTTCGGCTTGTTCTATGCGGTCCCGGATTTCGGACTCGGTGATTTCCGTTTGCGGCTCAATGCAGCCAGGCTGAAGAGCTTCATCCAGTCTGCAGGGCCGGACAGTCAGGAACTGCTCGAAGGAATTGCAGCCGGCGCTTTGCCGCCGGATGTGACCATCGGGGGTCTCGGTGAATTGCTCGAAATCGAAGGGCGTCCAAAGTGGCGCGTCAGCGGGTCGGTCAATTGGGAAAGTGGCCCAGTCGATATCGGTCTGTTCGGCCAGTATGTCGGCGAGGTCTGGGATACCAGCGTCACGCGCGACGTACTGCTCGACACCGACGATCCGAACGGGAACTTCTATCGGGTGAGCGATTGGTTCACGACGAATTTCTCGATCAGCTACTCGATCAATAACGATACGCCGCTTGATGGGACTAGGTTGCGTTTCGCAATCAACAACTTGTTCGATAAGGACCCACCGCTGGCGGATGAGCAGTTCGGCTATTTCAGCGAACTACATTCAGCGCGCGGCCGCGTTTTCCATGTGGAGTTGCGCAAGAAGTTCTAGCTCGCAGGTTTGAGCATGATCTAATCGGCGGGGAGGCGAGTTCCTCCCCGCTTCTCGGTTATTCAGGTTCGCACGGCTGCTAGCGATCGCACGCTGTGTCAGTATCCGAACCCAGCCGCGTGACATGGGTGGTGGTCCGGATCATGGTGGCGCGCGCCCTGCATCTCTTAAGCTGGAAACGGACCTTGCGCTCGTGAAAATCGAGTGAAACTCGGCGGAAGGTCTCCATCAGGTCGGTTCCAAGCAGGAGTGCGGGTTTTTCGGCGAGACCGAACAACTCGAATGGCGACACATCGGCAAAGGCTATCGGAACATTCTGAAAGGTCACAGGTCCCAATTTGAGCAAGGGTACGATTGCAAAATCGAGCGTAGCGGTTGCCCCTGTCACTCCATAGATCTCGATCGTCTTGAAAGACTTGGCGTGACGCCTTCTAAGTTTATCCCGTAGAGCGAGATTGCCGATAGTGACCTCGGTCCCGGTATCGATGACCGCTTCGACCTTCTGCCCGAGTGCGCGGACTTCGGTCAGGATCAGTTGCCCGCGCTTCAATCGCGCCGTTACCACGATCTCGTTCGGCCTGACGATCGCGGGGACCAAGCCATCTTCGACGGTAATGATTCGCTTGTCGAAATCGAGCATAAGCCGTTGCCGCACCAGCGCGTCGAGGCCGATCATCCCCTCGGCGCCGATATTGCGTTCATCGAGCACGGGAAGCAGGAGATCGGTGGTCGTCGTGGGCCCTAGTTTGAGAGAATCGACCTCAACGCGATCGACCACCTTTCGTTCGGTCATCGTCTGCAGCATGACCGGCTGGGCATCGGGGAGTCCAAGTCGTGCGGCAATTCTCTCGCCGACCACCGAAGTGTCGGCCCCGCTATCGACCACGAACTTGTAAGGCCCTTCGCCATTGACCTTGACTTCGACCGTCATCCGGCTGCTGACCTTGCGGGCGTCGATCTCCTCGCCTCCTATCGCCAAGGTCTCGTCGAAGTGGGCAGGGGGCAACTCGCGCACTTGCGAAGGTGGCAGGGCCTGTTCATCCTTGTCGCTTTGAGCGACGGCTGGAGCGGCCTGGGCCGATATCGCAAGAGCGGCGAGGAATGCCGACATGCGTGCGAGCAGATGGTTGCGATCGGTCATGCGCCGAAGTCTATCACAGATGTGCCTCGGACGGGCCAACCATGATCGGCGAATCGCTTGCATTCCTCTACGAAAACGCTATGTGCGCGCCTTCTCAATCCACCAATTGGGAAACCGTGCGGGAGGTGCACCCCGGTGTGCCGCTTGACCGCTTACCATGAGCCGCAACTGGAAGCAGGTGCGGCGACAGTGAGAAAGGAGGCCATTCATGGCCAAGAAAATCGACGGCTATATCAAGCTGCAGGTGCCTGCGGGCATCGCCAATCCGTCGCCCCCGATCGGCCCGGCACTGGGCCAGCGCGGCGTCAACATCATGGAATTCTGCAAGGCCTTTAATGCTGCGACCGACAGCATGGAAAAGGGCATGCCGATTCCGACCATCATCACGGTTTATGCCGACCGCTCGTTCACCTTCGTCACCAAGACTCCGCCGGCGACCTTCCTGATCAAGAAGGCCGCCAAGCTGAAGTCGGGTTCGAAGGAGCCGGGCAAGGTTTCGGCCGGAACCATCAAGCGTTCGGCGCTCGCCGAAATCGCCGAGATGAAGATGAAGGATCTCAACGCCAACAACATCGAAATGGCGACCCGCATCATCGAGGGCTCCGCCCGTTCGATGGGCCTCGACGTGGTGGAGGGCTAAGATCATGGCAAAGCAGACCAAGAAGCAGCAGGTCGTGGCCAAGCTGGACCGCGAAAAGCTCTACACCGTAGACGAAGCGATCGCGACGTTGCGTGAGCACAAGGCGAAGTTCGACGAGACCGTCGAAGTCGCGATGAACCTCGGCGTCGACCCGCGTCACGCGGACCAGATGGTTCGCGGCATGGTGTCGCTGCCTTCGGGTACCGGCAAGGAAGTCCGTGTCGCTGTGTTCGCCAAGGGCGACAATGCCGACAAGGCTCTCGCCGCTGGTGCCGACAAGGTTGGTGCCGAAGACCTGATGGAAGACATGCAGGCCGGCAATCTCGATTACGACCGCGTTATCGCGACCCCCGACATGATGGGCGTCGTCGGCCGCCTCGGTAAGGTGCTTGGCCCCAAGGGCCTGATGCCGAACCCGAAGCTCGGCACGGTCACCCCGAACGTGGAACAGGCCGTCAAGGACGCCAAGGGCGGCCAGGTCGAATTCCGCGTGGAGAAGCAGGGCATCATCCACAGCGGGATCGGCAAGCTCTCGTTCAAGGATGAGGACCTGAAGGCCAACTTCAAGGCGCTGACCGAAGCGGTCGTGAAGGCCAAGCCGTCGGGCGCCAAGGGCAAATACGTCCGCAAAGTCACCGTGACCTCGTCGATGGGCCCGGGCCTCAAGGTCGACCTGGGTGAAGTCGAGGGCGCATAAGCCTCGCTTCATCGACTCATAAGATAAGTAAGGCCGTCGGAGCGATCCGGCGGCCTTTCTCGTTCTCGTGCATCAGCGCGAGACATCCACAACGCCGCCTGACGAGCGGGACTAGGCCCGGAGCAATGTCCGCACCCGGGCCAGTGCGCCGCTACGCTCGGCGATTGACTTCGCCCCCGCAACCGCCGCGTCGAACCCGTCGCGTGCGCCCAAGAGCGCGCGGTTGGCGAGCGTCTTTTCCAGCAGCACGAAACTGGCGCATTCTACGCTCGCGGTCCCGAACATCGCCTTGTGAGCACCGTCGCCTTCGGTGAAGTCGAACCAGCGATAGCGCGCCTCCGCGAACAGTTGCTCGAGCGCCTCCATCTGCAGCACTGTGCCCGGTGAGAGCCGCGCCCACTCCGGCTGATAGCCGAGCCAGGCATAGACCAGCGTCTGGCCATCGATCGGCAATGCCAGATAAGCGATCGGCGTATCACCGGCGCGGAGGAGGAAGCAGCGCAGGCGATCCTGCTCCGCTTGTTCGAGCAGGCGTTCTCGCGCCCGGGGCGTATCGGGCAAGCCGGCATCGAGCAGCCGGGCCTGGTAGGTCATGGCCGACAGCGGCAAGGCGGCTTTCAGGAAATCCTCGACCTCCGCCACGGTCCGGTGAGCGCTCACTCGACATGCCCCGTCGCACGCATCGGCCAGCTTGCGCTGCTTGCGGCGCAGCGTCGAGCGTGTCTTGCCCGAGAATTGCCCGAGATAGTCTTCGTAGCTGCCGGACATGTCGATGTAGTGACGGGGATAGTCCTGCCGCCCGCCCATCACGTGATCGGGAAAGTGCCGGAGAAGTTCCCCAATCCTTTCCTGCGGCGCCGACAGAACACGAAATCCATCACCCTCCTGACGGTCGCAAGCCTTGGGCAATCGACCAGCGAGAATATCCTCGAGCGAGAAGCAGACGGTTTCCAATCGGCGCGGTACCGCGAGCAAGCGCCGCGAGCCGACGGTGAAGTCGATCGAGGCAGGCGTGAGGGTCACAGCGCGCCGTAAAGCGTGTTCGAAACGATCTGTTCGGCGTGCCGCAGCCCGGTGCGGATGGTGCTCGGCGGGAGCGGCTCTATGCTTGGGCCGCTACCGGTAAACAGCGGCGGGTTGTCGCGATAGTTCGCGGTCTCGACCCCGCGGAGTGCGGCGAGATCTCGGCACAGCCCCTCGAACCGGCGGCGCACGATCCTGTTCACCGCCAGCTTGCGCCGGTTGATGAGTTCGAAACTATGCGACACGAAAGTGAAGCAGCTCTGCCCGTGATCGCGCGCATGCCGGACCGCAGCGATCATTTCCCGCCGTGAGAGCGCGGTAATCTGGGCGTGGCGCTGGCCCCCGTCGGTGGTCCCGATACTGCCCACTGGAACCTCTATCACGCCTTTGTAGAGCACGGGGTCGCGGACGTCCCGGCCGAGCGAAATCCGGCAGTGCCCGTCGGCGATGCCCGGACAATGGCTGGTGTCGTAGCGCAAGCCAAGTGCCGCTAGCGCGCGCAGCGTGTCGTCATTGGCACCGTAGTTTCCGGCACGAAAGGCGACCGGGTCCGGTGCGCCTGCTGCGATCAGCGTTTCGCGGGCGTAAGCGAGCAGCTGGCACTGCTCGTCGAAGTTGAAGTCGGCGAGATTGAGCCCGGTCCTGGTGCCCAGGTGGTTGGCTGGACCCGCTAGCTCGAGCCATTCGGTATGCAGGTGGAGCTGAACGTCCTGACCGGCTTCGATGATCGGCCCGACGATGTCTTCGATGGCGGCAACACCCCAGATCAGCGCAGGCATGGGATCAACGAAGAACACGGCCTTCTGGCCGTACCTGCCAAGCAGGTCGAGCTTATGGGTGATCCCAGCGGGTCCATCGGGGGTGATGCAGGCGATCGAGCGCGCAAAGTTTTCCGCCCGGTCGACCGGACAGGGCGAAGTCATCAGGCCCGAAGAATATTCGGTATCGATCGTGATATACACCTGTGTCATCGCGCAAGGGCATAGCGCACAGAGGTTAAGACCTCGTTTTACAAGTTTTCTAGCCTCTTTTCAGCGCCTTGATGCCTTGCGTTACTGCGGCTCGGTGGTGCGCAGCTGACGGCTATAGAACCACCCTATCCCGATCAGGCTGAAACCCAGTGCCATGAAACTGGCGATCCTGAGCAGTCCTTCGAGGCCCGCCGTGTCGAACAGGAAGACCTTTGCTACCGCCAGCAGCATCAGCACCAACGACCCGATCCGCCAGCTGCGCTCGCCGCGCTTGCTGCCAACGAACAGGAAGGCGAGGGCGAGCAAGATCCCGAGAAGCGAACGCAACAGGTCTTCGGTCTGGCCGAGCGGCACATCTACCGGGATGCTGCCGCCGAAGGCCTGACGCAGCAGGACGATCGCGCCGATGCTGATCACGATCATGATGATGCCATCGAAGATCGGCCGGAAACGCTCGATAGCGAGCTGGCGCAGCATCACGGCCGCTAGCGCAGCGACGACGGTCGCCGCCAGGGCAAGATTCGCCAGCGGGGCGGGGCCGATCGCCTGGCGGTCCAGTAGCGGGCTGTGGACCAGACCACTGAACCAGGCAGCGTGGGCGAGCGCCATTGCCGCCAGACTCCCAGCGAGCAGCGGCTGCGGCTTGAGCGGTCCGGCACCTCTCAGAACCAGCCAGCCGGTGCCGAGCAGCAGCGCCTCCCACAAGGTCCGTTCCAACAGTCCTTGGCTGACGAACTGGGTGAGATCGGCGATGGCGAAGACCTGCTTGAAGAGGATATGCGCGACGACCAGCGCCACCGGCGCGGCCAGCAGGCGGCCATCGACCAGTCGGCTGTTATCCTTGACGCCAGGCAACCCTGTCACCGCCAATGCCGCGCCGACGGGCGCAATATGGAGCAGTGCAGCGCGCAGGCTGGGCAGCCGATCGATCAAGAGCGGATCGCCGACAATCGCCTCGGCCCCTGCCGCGAGCCATTCGAAAAACGGTGCCAGTGCCCAGAGGCCAGCGATGGCGAGAAAGACCCACTGGGCGACCATGCGGTCACGCAGCCGATAGAATACCGCGATCGCTGCGAGGGCCACGGTCCAGGCCAGCGCATCGGACGGCAGCATCTGTGCCAGCGCTCCGTAGGCGAGCAGGGCCGCCAGAGCTTCGCCCACGCGGCGGGATTCGGTCGAACTCTCGCGCCAGGCCAGTGCGAGAAAGGGCAGCGTTGCCGAAATCCAGCGGATCAGGGGTCGCACGCGATCATCGGTCCAACCCTCGCCGCCCAAACGTGCGAGTTCGGATTCCGACGGCATGCCAAGGGCCAGTGCGAGGAGCGAGAGCACGGCGAAACTCCACAGGAGCACGCTGTAATGGCGATCCTCGCGATCCCTGACCAAGCCGAAGAGCGCGAAGAATACCAGTGCCGCCATCGCGACCGCAATCCATCCCGGGGTCGCCATCAGCAGCGCGGCAAAAGCCAGCAGGCCGGCAGAGCCAAGCAGGGTGACGGTCGCAATCGCGCGATCGCCTTGCCACAGACGCCACGCCCCCAGCGCCGGCAACACCGCCAGTGTCGCGGTAGCGAGGGCGAGCCTCGGTTCGAACAGGTCCGCATCGAAGCTGCCGAAGGTGCCATAGGCGACCGCCGCAATGCCAAGTGGGACGCCGGCCAGTTGCAACCAGTCGACCATCCGCTCGTCGCGCCGCCAGATGTGGGCCAGCGGGATCGCTGCAAAAACCGCCGCCAGTCCGACCCCGACCAGCGCGAAGGCGGTGGGGACAGCTTCTATCTCCCATTGTGCCAGCAGCAGGATGCCGACCACGGCGGCGATCGCGCTGCTTTCGCGCAAGCGTGCATCGCGCCAGGCGAAATAGCCGAGGGTTGCACCGAGCAGCAGGTAGAGCCCCCAGGCCAGGGGCGCGTATCCGCCTTGGTCGACCAACAGCGCCAGTTGGACGCTGGCAACGAACGCCGAGGCGAGGCGCAGCGGGCGCTCGAACGTCTGGCCGCCCAGCATGGTCGGAAGCACCGCCCCTAGGACAATGAAATAGAGCCCGAGTGCGAGTAGCTCGGCGACGCCCGGATCGTCCGAAAGCAACAGCAGCGCGCCCCATCCGAGACCGAACACGAGCGCTGCGATCGACAGCCAAGGGCGCTGCTGCCGCTGCCCGGTGTAGGTCAACCCGGCTGTCACGAGGCCGAGGTAGAGGGCGAGCAAGGGGAGGTTGGCTTCGTCTCCCCCGACCAACGCAGGCGCTGCGAAGCCGCCAACCAATCCCAGGACCGCGGATGGCAGGCCGAAGCGATAGGACAGTGCGATCGCTCCGGCAGTCACCAAAGCAAGGCCCACGAACGCCGCCGTCTGGCCGATGAGGCCATATTGCGAACCGGCAAGGTAGAAGGCGGCGTAGAGGGTCGCGAGACCTGCGCCTGCGAGCGCCTGACGGACGCGTTCGTCCTCGATCCTCGCTTCGTTGCGATAGGCCCATTCCGCCCCGCCCAGGAGGCCGAGCCCGAACAGGAACGCCAATGCCACGCGGACGGCAGGCGTAAGGAGCCCGGATTCGATGGAATATCGTACCAGGAATACGCCCGCGACCGCCAAAGTTACCCCGCCTGCCCAGATCGGCAGGCGACGACCGAAAATGTCCTCGAAATCGAACTGGATACGCGGAAGTGAAAACCGCTCGGCGACACCTTTGATATCCGCCTGGGCGGGCGTCGGTGAGGCCTCGGCCTGAGGCTCGGGCGTCGCGGTAGCGCCGGTCGTACTCTCCTGCTCTCGCCTGACCAGCGGGACGCTGGGCGTGGCCGGCTTCACGGATTCAGTCGTCGGCAAGGGAGCACTTACCTCCGGCGGGGATGCCGCCGAAGCGCCGTCAGCCTCAAACTGGGAAACGCGCTGCTCGAGCTGGTCGACCCGATTTTTCAACCAGATAACCGCGCCGCCAAGCGCCATGATCAGCAGGATTTCCATTGCGCCCCCTCAGCTCCGATCCAGCATAGGAGCAAATCACGCCGAATGAAGCGTAAATCGGGCGCTTGCGAAGTTTGGATCAGATCCCGCCGGGAGTGAAATCGACCCCGGCTTCGCCGAGCGCCTCGCATAGCGTGTCGATACAACTCGCGAGGTCGTCCGCCGCGGTCGAGCGGACCACAAAATTGGCCCCGACCTTGCCGTCGCGGAAGAAGGGGTAGCTGCCGATCTGGCAGTTCTCGTGCGCTTTCTCGACTTCGCGCAAGATATCGGCGACCTCGCTTTCGGCGGTCCAGCAGCCCACCGTCTCGCTGAGCAACGGCGCGCCGCCCTCGAGCGTTCCGGTCAGCGCGTCGAGCATGCCGGCGGTGATATGCGGCACCCCCGCCATCAGGTGGAGGTTGCCCAGCTTGATCCCCGGCGCACCCGACATCCGGTTGGGGATGAGTTCGGCGCCTTCCGGCACCCGCGCCATGCGCAGCCTCGCCTCCGTCAGCGTCATGTCGCGGCTGGCGTAGTAGCGCTCCAGCATGGCGCGCGCTTCGGGGTGGATCACGACCGGCACACACAGCGCCCTGGCTACGGCATCGACCGTAATGTCGTCATGGGTCGGGCCGATCCCGCCGGTGGTGAAGAGATAGTCGTAGGCTTCTCGCAATGCGTTCACCGCTTCAGCGATGCGCGCTTCGACATCGGGCACGACACGCACTTCGGACAGGCGAATGCCCTGGACCTGCAGCCAACTTGCGACCTGTGCGATGTTCTTGTCATGCGTACGTCCCGACAGAATCTCGTCGCCGATAACGACGAGCCCGGCGGTCCAGACTTTATCCGTTGCGCTCATGCCGCAAGCCTTAAGGCAGGATCGCGCCGCGCGCTACTCCGCAGCTTGGCGCCGTTCTTCGGAATGGGCATTCTCGAACCGCAGCACGCCGTCGACGACCGGGGTGGCGCGCATGACCTTGCGGTCTTCGAGATAATCCATGCCCAATTGCCAGGGCCAGACCGGGCCGTTGCTGGGCAGCATGTCGAGCGAACGCTTGATGTAGTTCGAGGAGAGGTTGAAGAATTCCTCCCTCTCCATCCTGTGATCTGCCGGCAAATAGGGCGTCGCGATCTCGGCCCCTGTAGCTTTCATATGCGCGAATAACCTGCAGATGTAGTTGCCCACCACGTCGACCCGCAGCGTCCAACTGGCATTGGTGTAGCCGAAGAAAGTCGAGAAGTTGGGAATGTTCGAGAACATGCACCCCTTGTAATAGAAGTGGTCACGGAAATTGACCTGCTCGCCTTCCACGCTGAGCGCGATTTTGCCGGCCATTGCGAGCTGCAATCCGGTTGCGGTCACGACGATGTCGGCGGGCACCCGCTTGCCCGATTTCAGCACGACCTCGCGCCCCTCGAAGCGGTCGATCGTATCGGTTACGACCTCCGCCTTGCCGCGATTGATCGCCTCGAACAGGTCGTCATCGGGAATGAAGCACATGCGCTGCTCCCACGGACGATAGGGCGGGGTGAAATCTGCCTCTCGGTACTTGTCGCCCAAGCTTTCCTGGGCGCGCTTGGTCAGATGTTCGGCAACCTGCTGCGGATGGGTTTCGCACCGCTTGATCATGAAATCCGTGAGGCGAATGTTGCGCCAGCGGATGATCTTGTAAGCCAGATCCTCCGGCAGGATCTTGCGCAGGAACCGGGCGATGCGGTCCTGCGAAGGGATGTTGCGGATCCAGGTTGGCGTCCGCTGCAGCATCGTGACCTTGGCTGCCTGCTGGGCCATTACCGGGACGATGGTGATGGCCGTCGCACCCGAACCGACCACGACAACATTCTTGCCAGCGTAGTCGAGATCGTCGGGCCAGAATTGGGGATGAAGCACCTCGCCTTCGAAGTTCGAGAAGTCGAACCCCGCATCATATGCCTGGTCGTAATCGTAATAACCCGTGCCGAGAAACAGCCAGTTGGCGGTTACCTTGCGCTGCACGCCATCGGCCTCGACCACGACGTGCCAACGGGCGTCCTCGTGGCGGAAGTCAGCCGAGACGACGTGCTGCCCATATTGAATGCGGCGGCGGATATCGTGCTTGTCGATGACGCCGTTGAGATAGTCCTTTATGTTCTGAGCGCTGACGATCCGGTTTTCGCTGCGCCACGGTTCGAACTCGTAGCCGAAGGTGTGCATGTCGCTGTCGGTCCGGATGCCGGGATAACGGAATAGGTCCCAGGTACCGCCCAGGTCGTCACGCCGTTCGAGGATGGTGTAGGTAAGGTCGGGCAGCTTCATCCCGAGATGTGCGGCCATTCCGATACCGGAAATTCCGGCGCCGACGATCAGCACGTCATGGTCCGACTGCGTAGCGGGTCTTGCGGTATCTTCCATACCGCCAAACAAGCACAGAGCCGTCCGTAAGGCGAGTCATGATTGCAATTTGAAACCCAGTTTCGTGGCACTGATAAGACGAGATAATCGGGCCGATGAAGTGATGAATTCGCTTGGCGGGCGCAGCATCTCTGACCTGACCGGTCAGTTTACGTTACGGCATCCAAAGCCTTGGCGTTACGTTGTGACAAAAATGCATCAACCGCCTCGCAGTTGCGCAACCCCCCTGTTGTAATAACCTTCTGGCTGGTAAATGTTTCGCGCAATAATCGGGTTTTTGGAGAGGAGCCCCCCAAAATGAATCGTAAGCTCGCTACCTTCGCGTGCGGCCTCATGGCCAGCAGTTTCCTGGCAACGCCCGCGTTCGCCCAGGATGACGAAGCCGATGACGGCGTACTGCCGGACGATAACGTAATTATCGTCACGGCCACCCTGCGCGCCGCCGACGTCCAGGATATTCCTATCGCTGTCACCGCGGTTCAGCCCGAACAACTGGAGCGCCAGGGGATCTCGGACATCAAGTCGCTGTCCTCGATTTCGCCGAGCTTCAACATTCAATCGTCGCAGACCGAAACCCAGGGAACCTCGATCAAGATCCGCGGCGTTGGTACGACGGGCAACAACACCGGTCTCGAAAGCTCGGTCGGCGTCTTCATCGACGGTGTCTACCAGTCGCGCCCCGGCGTCGCGCTGGGCGACCTGATGGACCTCGAGCGGCTCGAAGTGCTGCGTGGCCCGCAGGGCACGCTGTTCGGTCGCAACACCTCGGCTGGTGCGCTCAACATTACCACCAAGCGTCCGAGCCTCGACATCGTCGAAGGTTTCGCAAACGCGACCTATGGCAATTACGACTTCATGAATGTCCAGGCTGGTATCGGTGTGCCGGTGGTGCAGGATGTGGCCGCCGTCCGCTTCTCGGGCTCCTACCGTAAACGCGACGGTTACCTGAAGAGTGTGACCGGCGCCGAAAGCAACAATCGTGACCGCTTCATGCTGCGCGGCCAGCTCTATGCCGAACCGTCTGCTGACGTCAGCATCCGTATTCTCGGCGATTATTCGGAAGTCGATGAAAACTGCTGCGATGCGGTGATCATTCGGGAAACCGAGCTCCAGCCGTTCTTCGCCTTCCATGGACTGGCCAATGACGGTGTGGGGCCCAACGGCTTTGACGCGCTTGAGGATCTCGACACCAATTCCCAGCTCTTCGTCAACACTTCAAAGCAGTGGGGCATTTCCGGCGAGCTGAAATGGGATCTTGGCGCGGCCCAGATGACCTACATCGCTTCCTATCGCGATTTCGAATCGGAGTCGGTGCAGGAATCGGACTTTGTCTCGCTCAACGTCTTCACTGCCGGCCGCGGCGGCGCGGCTTCGCTACCGGGCCTGCCGAAGAACGGCGACTTCATCAAGACGATGACGCACGAACTGCGTTTTCAGGGTGAAGCCTTCGATGGCGCGCTCGACTGGCTCATTGGTGCCTATTACAGCGATGAAGACATCGATGCGCAGGGCGTGCTGACGCTTGGCCCGGACTTCCAGCGGGCGGTCAGCGCCGGCAACTTCGGCGCCGTGGCAGGGGTCAACCCGCTTTTCACCTTGACGGCGCTCGGCAACGGCGGTGTCCCGGTCAATGCGAACGGCGGCTATGCGGTCAACCTGTTCACGCAGGAAGCACGTTCGTTCTCGATCTTCACGCACAACGTGTTCGACATTACCGATACGCTCAGCATCACGCTGGGCGCGCGCTATGTCGACGAGCGCAAGGACGGCGCCTTCGATCAGCTTGAATCCTCCAACCCCGCCTGCCAGGCGAGCGTCAATGGCGCGCTCCTGGGAACAGTGCCGGCACCGCTGCGGGCAGGCCTGGTCGGCCTGAACTGCTTCTCTTTCACGGCTCCGGTCACGCTCACGGCGCCGGCCCTGTTGGGCGGTGGCCTCGCAAGCAACCTGCTTCCGTTGCCGCGTGAATTCGACCTGCGGTTCAAGGATGACGAGATCACCTATACCGGCCAGGTCACGTGGAAGCCGACCCTCGATACGATGCTCTACGGCAGCTTCAGCCACGGCTTCAAATCGGGTGGTTTCAACCTTGACCCGACGGCGGCCAACCTGGCCAATAGCGGCGCGGTTATCGGCGGTCTTCTTGCCGGCACGCCCGTCGCGCCGATCTATGCTGATCCGCGGTTCCGTTCGGAAAAGGTCGATGCCTACGAAATCGGCTTCAAGGGTACCTTCGGCCGGATCAACGCCAACGTCGCGCTGTTCCAGATGGATATGAGCGACTTCCAGGTGCTCGAGTTTACCGGGGTTCAGTTCACCACCTTCAACGTGGACAATGCCCGGTCGCGCGGCGTCGAAGTCGAAATCTTCGGCAAGGTCGACGACTACGTCAGCATCAATGCCTCGGGTACCTACGCGAAAGCCAAGTACGGCAACGATTGCGACAAGGGCGCTCCGCTTGACGTGATTGCAGCAGTGTCGCTGCTGTGCGGCCAGCCGCTCACCAACGCGCCGAAGTTCACCGCTGTCACCGGCATGACCTACGACGGTCCGCTGTTCGATACCGGTTGGGGCTTCCTCGCCAACGTCAATCTCAACTATTCGGACAAGCGCCGGACCTCGACCCAGCACTTCGAACGGCTCTCCTCGGGAGCGATCGTGGAGCTGCCGTTCGACTATCAGGAAAACTACTTCAAGGTGAATGCGCGTGTCGGTTTCACGACGCCCGACGAGCACTTCACGTTCGAACTGTGGGGTACCAACCTGACGAACGAGATTACGCGAGGTATCACCGCGAACACGCCGCTGCGTGGTCCTGGCGGCGCGCGTAGCCGCATCGGCTTCGTCGAGGAGCCGCGCTTCTACGGTGTGACTGTCCGGGCCAACTTCTAGGCCCTCGACTAAAGACAAAAGGAAAGGGGCGGTGGACTTCGGTCCGCCGCCCCTTCTCTTTGCGTTGTCGCCGCGTGATTACATCGAGCGCGCGATCAGCATCTTCATGACTTCGTTCGAACCGCCGAAGATGCGGGTAATGCGCGCGTCGCGATACATCTTCGCGATCGGGTAGTCGTTGATGTAGCCCGCGCCGCCATGCAGCTGCAGGCACTTGTCGACGACTTCGCTCTGCAGCTCGGTCACCCAATACTTCGCCATGGCAGCAGTCGCTACGTCGAGCTCGCCCTTGAGCAACTTGGCGATGCAGTCGTTGACGAATACCCGCGCCGCGGTGCCACGCGCCTTGAGGTCCGCGAGTACGAACTGGGTGTTCTGGAAGTCCCAGATTGTCTGCCCAAACGCTTTGCGCTCCTTGACGTACTCCACCGTCGTCTCGAGCGCCTTCTCGATGCCGGTCGCCGCACCCATCGCGATAACGAGGCGTTCCTGAGCAAGCTCGCCCATAAGCTGGTAGAAGCCCTTGCCCTCGACCCCGCCGAGCACGTTTTCGGCCGGCACGAAGACATTGTCGAAAAACAGCTCTGAAGTATCCGCCGCGTCGAGGCCGATCTTGTCGAGCTTGCGGCCGCGCTCGAAGCCTTCCGCGCCCTCGGTCTCAAGCAGCATGAGCGAAATGCCCTTGGCGCGCTCGTTCGGGTCGGTCTTGGCGACGACGACGATGAAGTCTGCGGTCTGGCCGTTCGAGATGTAGGTCTTCGACCCGTTGATACGGTAGCCGTTGCCGTCCTTCAAGGCGGTGGTGGTGATCGACTGGAGATCACTGCCAACCCCCGGCTCGGTCATCGCGATCGCGCTGACGAGTTCCCCGCTGACGAGCTTGGGCAGGTATTTCTGCTTCTGCTCCTCGGTCCCGTGGCGCACAAGATAAGGCAGGATGATGGTGTTGTGCAGGCTCGCGGCGAAGCCGTCGACATTGTGCTTGGCCTGCTGGTCGATGACTACCATGTCATGCCGAAAATCGCCGCCGTGGCCGCCATATTCCACCGGGACTGAGACGCCGAGCAGCCCGGCTGCGCCCGCCTCGTTCCAGAATTCGCGCTCGACCTGGCCATCTTCGCGCCATTTCTCGACACGTTTTTCAGGGGCATGCTGCTGGTAGAACTTGCCGACCGCGTCCGCAAAGATGGCGATCTCCTCGTCTTCCATGAACTCGGGCTGGGGTACGTCGATTACGGGCATCTCTTACTTCCCCTTCCAGTTGGGCGCGCGTTTTTCAGCAAAGGCGAGCGAGCCTTCGCGCGCGTCCTCGCTCATGAACACCTGTGGGAGCAAGGCCGACTGCTTCTCCCACATTTCCTCGGTGCTCCAGCCGGCCGATTCCACCACGATCTGCTTGGATACCCGCACCGCAATGGGGCCGTTGGCGGTGATCGCATTGGCGAGTTCGATCGCTGCGTCGAGCGCTGGTCCGTCGGTCACGCGGTTGACGAGACCCAGTTCATAGGCGCGCGCTGTGTCGATGAAATCGCCGGTAAGCGCGAGTTCCATGGCAATCTTGGGCGGGATCATACGCGGCAGCTTCATCAACCCGCCGGCTGCTGCCGCGAGCCCGCGCTTCGCTTCGGGAATGCCGAACTTCGCGCCCGAATTGGCCACGATCATGTCGCAGCTGATCATCAGCTCCATGCCGCCCGCAAGGGCGTAGCCCTCGACCGCAGCGATCAGCGGTTTGACCGGGCCCTTCTCGGTAATGCCGCCGAAGCCGCGTCCCTCGATGCTCGGCCGTTCGCCCCTGAGGAAGCCCTTGAGGTCCATGCCCGAACAGAAGGTGCCGCCCGCGCCGGTGAGGATTCCGACCCGCAGGTCTTCATCGGCGTCGAGCCGGTCTACCGCCGCCGCGATCCCCTCTGCCGCGGCCTTGTTCATCGCGTTCTTGGCCTCAGGCCGGTTGATCGTGATGATCAGGATCCCGTCGCGGGTTTCGGTCAGGACTTCTTCGCTCATCGGAGCCACTCCCATTTTCAATAGAAACTGAAATCTTGTGCGAGTGGTGCAGGGGGTTTACGGACACGTCAACTGCATTTTCGCTAATCGAGAGGAATCGTCATGGCCGAAGCCTATATCATCGACGCTGTTCGCACCCCCCGTGGCATCGGCAAGCAGGGCAAAGGCGCTCTGGCCGCCATGCACCCGCAGCATCTGGCGGCGACCGTGCTCAAGGCCATCAAGGATCGCAACAATCTCGACACCAAAACGGTCGACGACGTGATCTGGTCGGTCTCGACGCAAGACGGGATGCAGGCGGGCGATATGGGCCGGATGGCGGCGCTCGACGCAGGCTATGACATCACCTCGAGCGGCACCACGCTCGATCGCTTTTGCGGCGGCGGCATCACCTCGGTCGCGCTGGCCGCGGCGCAGGTGATGAGCGGCATGGAGGATTGCGTGGTCGCGGGCGGGACCGAGATGATGAGCCTCACCGCGCAGATGTCGAAGGAGAAGATGCAGGCCGGGCTGAAGCCGCCGATGATGGGCAGCTACAACCAGCGGCTGCAGAAGGTACACCCCCAGAGCCACCAGGGCATTTGCGGCGATGCCATCGCCAGCATGGAAGGCTTCACCCGCGAAGAGCTCGACGAGGTCGGCTATCGCAGCCAGCAGCGCGCGGCGGAAGCCATCAGCGAAGGCCGCTTCGCCAAATCGGTGGTGCCGGTGGTCGACGATGACGGCAATGTCGTGCTCGACCATGACGAGTATCCACGCCCGCAGACGACGATGGAAGGGCTCGCCCAGCTAGAGCCTGCCTTCACCAAGATCGCCGACGTGCCGCTCGACGCCGATGGCACCACCTTCCGAGGGTTGATCAACCAGAAATACCCCGATCTCGAGATCCAGAATTTCCACCATGCGGGCAATAGCTCGGGCGTGGTCGACGGTGCGGCGGCGGTGCTGGTGACGAGCAAGGACTACGCCCAGAAGAACGGGCTCAAGCCGCGTGCACGGATCGTTGCGACCGCCAACATGGGCGATGATCCGACGCTGATGCTCAATGCTCCGGTCCCGGCGGCCAAGAAGGTGCTGGAGAAAGCGGGCATGACCAAGGACGATATCGATCTCTACGAGATCAACGAGGCCTTCGCCGTGGTCGCGGCCAAGTTCGTGCGCGACCTCGACCTCGACTGGGACAAAGTCAACGTCAACGGCGGTTCGATCGCATTGGGTCACCCGATCGGCGCCACCGGCTCGATCCTTATCGGCACCATCGTCGACGAGCTCGAGCGGCGCGGCGATCGCTATGGCCTCGTGACCATGTGTGCGGCGGGCGGCATGGCTCCGGCGATCATCATCGAGCGCGTGGACGATTTCGTAGACTGAGGCTGCCGAGGTGATTGCCAACAACACGCCCGTCATCATCGGGGTCGGGCAGTATTCGGAGCGCGTCGGCGAGCCGGACTACGCGGCGCTGTCCTATATGGACCTCGCCGGGCGGGCGCTGCAGGTGGCGATCGACGATTGCGCGGCGACGGGAGAGGTTGCCCCGGCGATCGACACACTGGCCTGCATTCGCCAGTTCGAGATTTCGCGCGCCGATCGCGACCCGCCCTTTGGCGGTCCCGACAATCGTCCGCGCGCGATCGCCAGGCGGGTTGGGGCCGATCCAAGGCGCGCGATCCTATCGACCACCGGTGGGCAGACCAACCAGCAGTTGCTGGGCGAATTTGCCACTGCAATAGCTGCGGGCGAAAGCGAAGTCGCGGTCGTGGTCGGTTCGGAAGCGATCTCCACCGCGCTCGCACTGGTGGCCAAGGGCGAGAGTCCCGACTGGTCCGAAGAGGTTGGCGGCGAGCTGGAAGATCACGGTTTCGGGGTCGAGGGACTGCTCGAAATGGACCTGTTTGCACATGGCGCGACAGGTGCGATCCCGCTCTATGCCTTGTGCGAAAACGCACGGCGGGCAGAGCTCGGCAAGAACGTCGACGAATACCGCCGCGACATCGGCGAACTGTTCGAACCCTTTACCAAGGTAGCGGCAGCCAACACGCATGCAGCAGCTCCGGTCGAGCGCAGTGCCGAGGAACTCGCGACGGTGACCGAACGCAACCGCATCGTCGCCGAGCCCTATCCGCGCATGACCGTCGCGCGCGATCAGGTGAACCAGGCGGCCGCGATTATCGTCGCCAGCGCGGGCAAGGCGCGCGAACTGGGCGTGCCCGAGGAAAGATGGGTTCACATCCACGCCATCACGAAGGCGGAGGAACTGCCGCTCATGGAGCGGCCCGACCTGGCGCGAAATCCGGCGACAATTGCCTCGCTAGAGCGGGCGCTGGGACGCGCCGGAAAAACACTCGGCGAGATTCGCTACCTCGATTTCTACTCCTGCTTCGCGATCCCGGTGTTCGATGTGGTCGACCATTTCGGGCTGGCCGTGGACGATCCGCGCGGGCTGACGCTGACCGGCGGCCTGCCGTTCTTTGGCGGCGCGGGGAACAACTACTCTGCGCATGCAATCTGCGAGGCGGTCAAGCGCGTGCGTGACGATCGCGGGAGCTTTGCGCTAGTCGGCGCAAACGGCGGTTGGATGAGCAAATATTCGACCGGGATCTACTCGACCGAGCCAGCCGACTGGTCTGCCAATGATCGCTACGAGAAGCTGCCGATGGCCGACAATGGCCTACCGCGCGGCTCAGCCCCCTTCGAAGAGGCGACGGTCGAGACCTACACGATCAACCACGCCAAGACCGGCTCCGATGCCGTCTTCATCGGACGCAATCCGGCAGGCGAACGAGTCTGCGGTAATGCCGATCTGTCGCACCAGCCGACGCGCGAACTGTTCGAAGGCGGCGAACCTTTCGGGGCGAAGCTGGCAGTCCGCCGAGACGAGCGCGGGCGGAATATCGGCCGCGTTGCTTAGCGCTCAAACCTAGTCCTTCTTGCGCTCGCCGCCCATGAAATCGAGCGCGGAGAAATCTTCCGGTGCCGCCACCTCGACGATGGGATCGTCGCGATCGTCGAACTCGGTGCGGAGCGCGCGGCTCATCACCGCATGCATCTGATAGAGGCAGGTGATGTAGGTGAGCTCGAGGATTTCCTCGTCGGAAAACTCCGCCTTCAACTTCGCAAACAGATCGTCGGGGACGCGGCCCTGGTGCATCACCAGCCGGTCGGCATAGGCAAGCACCAGCCGTTCGCGCGCATCAAAGCAAGTCGCGGTCTGCCAATTGGGGATCGCTGCGATCTTCTCTTCCGCGACGCCCAGCCCGCGCAGGCTCTTGCAGTGCTGCGAGAAGACAAACTGGCTGCCGGTGGCCCATCCGGCCCAGGTCTGGCCCAGTTCACGCAGGACAGGGTCGATCTTGCGCTGAGGGTCGCGGTAGTAGGCGAAGCCCTGCGCGGCGTGCTTGAGTGTGGCGGGGGAGGCAGCGAAGACCGTCCACCAATCGCCGGGTGTGCCGGTCGCGGTGCCCGGCTCGGCGACCGGGTCGCGCTCTCCGAACAACAGATTGTAAAGCGGGATTGCGACGGTCTCGTCGGCTTCGCTGCGTGGTACTTCTCTCAGTCGCGGCATGATCAGGCTCCAGCCGTGGCGGGTTCATGGGCGATGTCTTGCGGACCGAACTTCTTCGTCGTCGCGGCGAATTCGAGCATGATGCCGTTGGGATCGGTAAAATAGACCGAGCGGACGAAGACGCCGTCATGCTTTTCCGCGGCGACGCCCATCGGGCTGTCGTCGTGATTGACCACGGCGTGGGTATGCGGGACGCCCGCTTCTTCCAGCCGGTCGAGCGAAGCCTCCAATTCGCTTTCCTCCATGTCGAAGGCGAGGTGGTTCATCGAGCCCACGGCAGTCTTCGCGTCGCCAGGAAAACGCTTGACCGAGGCGATGCCGGGCGCGGCGGGCGGGCCGTCCTTCCACCAGAAGAAGGCGACGCTGGCGCCGCCGCCGCAGTCGAAGAAGAAATGCTGTCCGCCGTCGGGCAGTTGGACGGTCTTGAACAGCGGCATCTTGAGCACCTCGGTGTAGAATTCGACCGTCTCTTTCATGTCGCGGCACACCAGCGCGATATGATTGATGCCCTTGGTCCTGATCATTGGCTTCTCCCTTGTCGCGAAGTCTGCACTGGCATGTCCCGCTCCGCAATTGCGCATTTTGCAGACAGCCGCGCGACGTCCATTGCGCGCTTTGACAGAGCGCAAAAATTCGGCTAAATAGTTTCAAACGAAACTAGTTTGATTCTGCGAGTAAGGACCGAGATGCCTGATCTGTTTGATAACCCCGCTGGCCTCGATGGCTTTGAATTCGTTGAGTTCTGCGCGCCGGAGAAGGGCGTGCTCGAACCCGTCTTCGAGACCATGGGCTTCACGCATGTCGCCACGCACCGCTCGAAGGACGTGCACCTGTGGCGCCAGGGCGGCATCAATCTGATCGTCAATTACGAGCCGCGCTCGGCGGCGTGGTACTTTGCTCGCGAGCACGGCCCTTCGGCCTGCGGCATGGCTTTCCGCGTCCGTAACGCTGCCGCGGCCTGGGAGCACCTGATGGACCAGGGTGCCGAGCCGGTGCAGGTCGAAACTGGGCCGATGGAACTCGCCATCCCCGCGATCCGCGGCATCGGCGGTGCAATCCTCTATCTGGTCGATCGCTATGCCGACGAGAACGGCGATGGCCTGTCGATCTACGACATCGATTTCGAATATCTGCCGGGGGTCGAGAAGCATCCTGAAGGCGCGGGCTTCAAGCTGATCGATCATTTGACGCACAACGTCTACACCGGGCGGATGAAGTACTGGGCGGACTATTACGAGACGCTGTTCAACTTCCAGGAAATCCGCTTTTTCGACATCAAGGGCGAATATACCGGCCTGACGTCCAAGGCGCTTACTGCGCCCGATGGCAAGATCCGCATCCCGCTCAATGAAGAAGGCGAAGGCGGCAAGGGCCAGATCGAGGAGTTCCTGCGCCAGTTCAACGGTGAGGGCATCCAGCATATCGCGCTGATCTGCGACGACCTCATCGCTGCCTGGGACCGCCTGAAGAAGCTCGGCGTGCCCTTCATGACGGCGCCGCCTGAAACCTATTACGAAATGCTCGACGAGCGCCTGCCGAACCACGGTGAGAATGCCAAGGAACTGCAGATGCGCGGTATCCTGCTCGACGGCACGACCGAGGGTGGCTCGCCGCGGCTGCTGCTGCAGATCTTCGCCGAAGCGCAGGTCGGACCGGTCTTCTTCGAGTTCATCCAGCGCAAGGGCGATGACGGTTTCGGCGAAGGAAACTTCAAGGCACTGTTCGAAAGCATGGAGCGCGATCAGATCCGTCGCGGCGTGCTCGAAGTTGCAGAGGAACCGGCCGAATGAGCGCGATCAAGCCATCGGGCATCCACCACGCCGCCTATCGCTGCAAGGACGCGAAAGAGACCGTCGAATGGTACGGCAAGGTGCTGGGTATGGAATACACCACCGCCTTTGCCGAAGATCACGTGCCCTCGACCGGCGCCTACGATCCCTACATGCACGTGTTTCTCGACGCGGGTAACGGCAACGTCCTTGCCTTCTTCGAACTGCCGAACCAGCCCGACATGGGCCGCGACGAGAACACCCCGCAATGGGTTCAGCACCTGGCCTTTCGGGTCGCATCGGAAGACGAGTTGCTGGCCGCCAAGGATCATGTCGAAAGCCTCGGGATCGAGGTGCTCGGCCCGACCCATCACGGCATCTTCAAGTCGATCTACTTCTTCGATCCCAATGGCCACCGGGTCGAACTCGCCGCCGATATCGGCACCGACGAGCAATATGCCGAACTGAAGCGCGTCGCGCCGCTGATGCTCGACGAATGGAGCCAGACGAAGAAGGCTCCGCAGCATGCTGCCTGGCTTCACGAGATCGCGCGCCAGGAGCATGGGGTCGATTGACCTCTACCCGGGTCGGGTCTTAACCATTCTTTGCTAGGGGATTGGCTTCGTAGCGCAGGATGGGAGTTGCGAGGGTGTCCCTCGAGATATTGCCGCGTCATTTTGTCGAGAAACCGTGGGGGCAAGCTGGCCTTCCCGCGCAATTCGGCGGGCGCGACGACAAGGTTGGCGAGATTTGGTTCGACCGCGAAGATGCTTCGCTGCCTCTGTTGTGCAAATGGCTTTTTACTAGCGAGAAGCTGTCGGTGCAGGTCCATCCCGACGATGCGCAGGCCCGCGCCCGTGGTCTCTCCTCGGGCAAGGAAGAATGCTGGATCGTCACGGGTGCCGCTGAAGGCGCGACGCTCGGCATCGGTCTGACCGAGCAGCTGTCCGACCAGGAACTGCGCGAGGCAGCGCTGTCAGGTGAGATCGAGCAGTTGCTCGACTGGAAGCCAGTACAACCGGGCGATTGGTATTACATCCCGCCCGGCACGATCCATGCGATCGGTGCCGGGGTCCAATTGGTCGAGATCCAGCAGAACGCCGACATTACCTACCGCCTTTACGACTATGGTCGCCCGCGCGAACTGCATCTTGAAGACGGCGTCGCTGTTTCGAATTCCGCTCCCTATTCAGGCCCGCATGGGCGGCTGCCAGACGAAGCCGGCCTCCACCTGTTCGCGATCGGGGCGCACTTCCGAATCTTTGTCGCAAACGGCGCTGCCGATCTATCTGACCTGACGGGCTCCAGTTTCTACCTCGCCCCGATCGCTGGCCGATATGAATGCGAAGCTGGCCTCCTGGAACCCGGCATGATCGCATTCGGGAACCCCGCCGCCTTGCGCGGAGCCGGACCGGGCCATCGCCTGCTGGTTGCCCAGCAGTCCTAGAGCAGGGCCCCAACGGCGAAATCAGCAGCTTCTCACGTTGGCGGTAAATGGCGGAGACGGAGGGATTCGAACCCTCGGTACCCTGATAGAGTACGGTTCCTTAGCAGGGAACTGGTTTCAGCCACTCACCCACGTCTCCGCAGCGCGCGCCTTCAGGCTGCGAGAGGCGCGCTATAATCGCGCGAAGTTAAGGCTTCAACCCGCCTTGATAAAAAAGCGCATCGGCGCCCACGCGGGGTAATCCGGCCCGTGGCGGACTCGGTTCACCGCGTTTTCGATTCGGTTCACCGCCGCGCAATTGTTGTTTCCCCAGCAAAGGATTCTCATGTTCGAGCAGGGGTCCGCGACGGGCCGGGAGAAAATCAAATGACCGGTATATTCGGTAAGTCCAGGATTGCCTTTTCAGCAATCGCAGGAGCTATTGCGCTCATCGCCGCACCGCTCAGCGCACAGGTCGAGACCTTCGATCCCGACGCGGCGTTCTCCGGGGAGATCGACGGCGATCTGGCGCCAGTAACGGGTTCCGCCAGCCAGCCTGAACCAGCTGTCGATGGTGCGGCCCCGACCGCGGCAGAAAGCGATGCGGGCGCATCACCGGCTGTCGCACCAGAGTGGACCGATCCCACGCAAGGCGACCCAGGCGTCGCCGCCTCTGCCGAAAGCGAGGCGGCTGCGGACAGCAAGACCTATGCCGAAGACGATCTGATCGGCGCGGCCGAGGGGGTTTTCGGCAAGGGCGCAGAAGGTCTAGCGCGCATGATCGAAAAGATGCTGGCCGACCAGGGCGAGCCCAATGCCTATATCGTCGGCCGTGAAGCGGGCGGCGCCTTTGTCGTCGGTGCGCGCTACGGTTCCGGCACATTGCATCACAAGGTCGAAGGCGAGCGCAAGGTCTATTGGACCGGCCCCTCCATCGGGTTCGATGCCGGCGCAAACGCGGCCAACACCTTTGTCCTGGTCTACAACCTTTACGACAGCGAAGAGCTTTTCGAGCGCTATCCTGCCGGCGAAGGTCAGCTCTATGTCGTTGGCGGCCTCAACGCCAGTTACATGCGCAAGGGCAATGTCGTGCTGATCCCGATCCGCATGGGCGCGGGCCTCAGGCTGGGCGTCAACGCGGGTTATATGAAATTTTCGAAGAAGCAGCGCTGGCTGCCGTTCTGACGTTCTTCGGGTTTCGCACGAAGACGTACAAAAGCAGACTTTTGGGGGCCGCAAGGGGAATTCCTGTTGCGGCCCTTTCTCTGTGAGGGCATGGCGCGGTTCATGCTCGATCAACTCGCTCCCCAGGCTCCCGATGCGCTTCTGGCGCTGATCAAGATGTTTGCCGACGATGAGCGGCCCGACAAGATCGATCTGGGCGTGGGCGTCTACCGCACCAATGAGGGCGCAACCCCGGTCTTCCGCGCAATCAAGAAATCGGAACAGCGCCTGGTCGATGAGCAGGACAGCAAGTCCTACCTCGGCCCCGAAGGGGACATGGGCTTCGTTGAAGCGCTAATGCCTTACATCTTCGGCGAGGACGCCAGTATGGGTGGCCGGATCGAGGGGATGCAGACCCCCGGGGGCACCGGCGCGGTGCGGCTGGCAGTGTCATTGGCGCAAAAGGCCGGCGTCAAGCGCATCCACATGGGCGTTCCGAGTTGGCCCAACCACGCCCAGATCCTGGCCGATGTCGGGGTCGAGACCGTGACCTTCGTGCATGCCGGCGATGATGGCCAAGCCGATCTCGGCGCCGTACTGGGTGCAATCCGCGGGGCGAGACCCGACGACGCCGTGCTGCTGCATGGCTGTTGCCACAACCCTACCGGAGTCGACTACACGTCCGACCAATGGGCCGAAATTGCCCGCGCATTTGCCGAGACCGGCGTGTTGCCGATTATCGATGTCGCCTACCACGGGCTCGGTCAGGGGCTGGACGAGGACGTGGCCGGTCTGCGCATGGTGCTTGCCGCCGTGCCCGAGGCGCTGGTGGCCTATAGCTGCGACAAGAACTTCGGGCTTTACCGCGACCGCGTCGGTGCCTTCTTCATGATGGCGAAGCACCAGGATGAACTGCCGGCAATCGTCTCGAACGCCTATGCGCTCGCGCGTGCCAACTGGTCGATGCCGCCCGATCACGGGGGTGCTGCGGTGCGGCAGATCCTTGAGGATGCCGATCTTACGTGTCTGTGGATCGAGGAACTGGCCGACATGCGCGCGCGGATGCGGCGCGTTCGGGAGCGGCTGGCGGCGGCCGACAATGAAGCGCCCGGCCTGGGGCTGGCGACGCTTGGAGACCAGAACGGGTTGTTCGCCATGTTGCCGCTGTCGAAGGAGCAGATCGCTAAGCTGCGCGACGACCATGCCATCTACATGGCCGGATCGGGGCGGATCAACGTAGCTGGCCTCCATGCGGGGAATACCGACAAGTTCGTGGCCGCGTTGGCCGACGTCGCCGGCTAGATGGACCGTCAGCCGGTTCTGGAGGGCGAGCGGGTTCTGCTGAGACCGCTTGCGGAGGAGGATTGGGCCGCGCTCTATGCCGCCGGATCCGACCCGAAGATCTGGACGCACTATCCCTTCCCGGACCGCTGGAAGGAACCAAACTTCCGGGTCTATTTCGAAGAGGGGTTGGCGAAGAAGGGCGCGCTGGCGGTGATCGACAAGAGCTCCGGCAGGATCGTGGGCTCGTCGCGATTTCAGTACCATTGTTCGGAGAATGGCGGACAGGTCGAGATCGGCTGGACATTCCTAGCGCGCGAGGTCTGGGGCACGGGAATCAACACCGAGATGAAGCGCCTAATGCTGCGGCATGCTCTGGACAGCGTCGAGCGGGTGATCTTCCATATTGGCGAGAACAATGTGATCTCGCGCCGCGCGATCGAGAAGATCGGAGGGCGGCTGACCGACCAGATCGATGTGCTCGAGACCGCCGACGGCTCGTTCCCGCATGTCGTTTATGAGATTACGCGAAAGGACTTCGAGGAAGGCCCGCTAAACTCCTGATCCCGCGGGCCGAGATAGGCCCACTTCAGCGGCCGACCAAGCTTCCTCTCGCGGATTGCGCCGTCCGGACATCGTTGCCAACCTCGACCCAGCCGCGCGCGACCCCGCTCTCCGCATCGCTTGGCATCATTGCCTGGAACAGATCATCAAGTGGCACCCATGTGTGCGGATATTTGTAGGACGCTGTGTCAAGGACAAGGACGCGGTCGGTCTCTTCATCATAGGCGGCAATCGGCGAGATGTGCCCAACGCGGTCCTGACCGAGCGCGCCCCGCTGGTAATTGACCAAGACATAGTCGTCTTCCTCGGATAGATTTCGGATCACCGTTCGGCGAAACTCGGCCACGCTTGAGGTGTCCGCGTATTGGGTTGCCACCGATACGCCGTGCGAAGCGATGATTTCCGAGATTATCTCCAGCGTCATGCCGTTGAGGGCGACCTGCCAGGCCGGACGAACTTCAGAAGCTCTTTCGTTGAACAGGCTCAATTGAGAGACATCCCTGTCGAGCGCATTCAGCACTATCACGCTGCTCGCGACACCACAGAAGCTGGTGAGCTTCTGGGCCTCGAAGTGTTCTGCCATGTCGTCATAGTCGGCAAGGGCGTCAGCTTCGCTCAGCAGTTGACGACCGGCCGCAGAATCGAACGAAATCAGGGCAGCCGGCAGCGGACGCGGGTCCTCGCTTGGCACCAACCTGTATGCAATGCGCCCTGCGAAGATCGCGGCGAATAGCATGGTGATGATCAGGGCCCACTTCAGCACGGCAATAGCCTCTCAGCCGACCCGTGATCAGGTTAGCACGTGCACCGGCCAATGCAAATTTGGGGGCAGGTGGCAAAACCGAGCCATCATTCCTCACAAGTGCACACTGTTTGACCTCCGCGGTTGGAGGCTCTGCCCCTGCTCCTGGCGAGACTTCGTCGCCTAGCTATTAAGACTCTGCATTCGCTTGAGATAACGCGCCAGTACGTCGATCTCGAGGTTGACGCTGTCGCCTTCTTCCAGCGCGCCGAGCGTCGTCACCTCACCGGTGTGGGGAATGATATTGAGCGAAAAGCGCACGTCGCCGTCGGCCTCGTCAACCACCTCGTTCACCGTCAACGAAACTCCGTCGACCGTGATCGAACCTTTTTCGGCCACGTAGGGCGCGATCGCCTTGCCGGCCAGGATCTCGAAGCGGTGCGAACCGCCGACATCGCGCTTCAGGGCAACGCGACCAACTGCGTCGACATGGCCCGTCACGATGTGCCCGCCTAATTCATCGCCCAGGCGTAGCGCCTGCTCGAGGTTGAGCTTGCGCCCCTCGCTCCACTGGCCCTGCGCAGTGCGGCTGACTGTCTCGGCAGAAATGTCGACCGCGAACCATGCGTCGCCCTGCTCACCGCCGCGTTCGACGACCGTCAGGCATACGCCCGAACAGGCGATCGAGGCGCCGATGTCGATGCGCGCCGGATCCCAGGGGCAGGCAATGACCGCGCGCAGATCGCCGCGATCCTCGACGCTGGCGATAGTCCCGATGGCCGTGACGATACCGGTGAACATGCGTGCTCCTTTAGCTGACGCGGCTGTAGGCGGTGAATGTGTCGCTGCCAAGCTGGCGATGCTCGGTCACTTCCCACCGTTCAAGGAGATCAAAGAAGGCTTCGGGTGCGCGCAACCCTTCCCCGATGGTGATCGGGGCGCGGTAGATATGGATCCGGTCGACGAGGTCCGCATCAAGAAAAGCCTGCGCGGTCGCCGCGCCGCCTTCGACATAGAGATACTGCAAGCTTGCCAATGCCGCTATCTCTCCTGGCGAGCCAATCGCCTCGGCCCCTTCAGGTACACCGTCGGTAGTCAGCACGTATCGTTTCGGGCTGCGATCCTCGATCCCCGGCAAGCGGACGTCAAGGCGGGGGCGGTCGGCTCGCCATGTGCCGCTACCCACCAGAATGGCATCCTGGCGGGCGCGGTGGGCGTGAACATGCGCGCGCGCCTCGGCGCCCGTGATCCATTGATCCTGCCCTGCAGGCCGCGCCATGAAGCCATCCTGCGAGATGGCGATCTTGAGCGTCACCAACGGACGTCCAAGTCGCTTTTGCGAGAGATAGCCCGCGAGGCTGGTGCGCGAAGCCGCCGTGTCGAGCAGCTCGACTTCGATACCGGCAGCTTGGAGGCGCGCTATGCCGTCGCCCGAGGTGCGCGGATCTGGATCGACAACGCCAATCACCACGCGGGCGGGCCTAGCTTCGGCAAGCAGGTCGGCACAGGCGGGGCCGCGGCTGCTCTCGTGCGCGCAGGGCTCGAGCGTCACGTAGGCGGTCGAACCATGTGCAACGCCGGGCGGTAACTGGGCGAGCGCATGGGCTTCGGCATGGGGACGACCGCTCGCCTGCGTCCAGCCGCGCGCGATCACGCGTTCGTCTTTCACGAAAATGGTACCGACCGCGGGGTTCGGGCGGCTCAGGGGTCTTGCGCGAGCGGCAAGTCGCGCCGCCGCATCGAGCCAGCGCGCATCACTCGCCGCGTTCTGCAACCGTTTCGCCTGCCTGTTTCTTCGCCGCTTCTTCGCGCGCCTTGTCTTCTGCGATCTGGCGCTCCATCGCGTCGACGTCCATCCCGCTCGCACGGCCCAGCTCGCGGTACATTTCCCGCTTGCGGTTCTCGATCTCGGCCCGCTGCTGGGCCAGTTCATCCTTGCGCCGCTGGTTAGCCTCGTTGGTGGCAGCGATCTCCTCGTCGGTGCGATCGGGGGAATAACTGGTGATGTAGGTTACCTCGGGTCGCGCGGGCGGAGCGTAGGACACATCCTGCCAGAGATAGAATACCAGCGCTCCAATCGGCAGCATCGACAGACCGAGGATCGGCCATCGGTAGGGATGAGGACGTCTGAATTCGGACCAGAAGTCCGCGAGGCCCGTCGCCGGATTGAAACGCGAATTCGACAGCATGGCCCAAACATAGGGCGTCGAGCGTCCAAGCGCCAGTGCCCGCATGCGCGGCGATGGGCTGGATCAGTCGTACTGGACGGTAATCGGAATGCGGCCGCGCAGCATGCCGCCGAGTGCCGTTGCGCTATCGGTATAGAGCGTACCGGTGAACTCGAAGGTGAGCTCGCCATTGCCGTCGAGGAGCGGCAAGGCCGAGAGACTGCTGACAATCTCCCGCAGTTCGGCCTGGCTACCCGCAGGGTCGGCCATGGTGATCGTGGTCGGCATGTCGATACGTATCACGCGGTTGGGTGCGCCCGTGACCAGCGCCTTGCCCTTGATGGCGAAACCGCCGAGATCGTCGATCCCGCCGAAGGTCACCTTGTTCCCGGTTCCGAGGTCGAGCACCACGCGGCCGATTCCGTCGCCGACCAATACCAGCCGGCCAAAATCGATATCGGTTTGCACCGTCAGTGCGACCGGAGTCTGGTTGCAGTTGGGATTGCCGGGAGGTGGATTGGGCTTGGTGCAGGCTCCGGGGTCTGAATTACCATTCCCGCCGCCGTTGCCATTCCCGCCGCCGTTACCGTTACCGTTACCGTTACCGTTGCCGTTACCGACGCCGCCATTGCCGTTTGACGCGCCATTGCCATTGCCTGAGCCGTTGCCGCCAGGCTTCGCCGATGCCTGCCAGACAGGCGCAAGGGCTAGTGCACACGCACTCGCAGCAAGGAGGGCTGCTCGAAACATGACCCGAATCTAGCGTTTTACAGTTAACGAAACTCTAGCGGTATTTACCGAGGTTTATCCGAAGCTTGCGTAAAGGCTGCGGCCATTCGCCTTGAGCCACGCATCGGCGGCCTCGATCTCGTCTTCGAACAGGTCGCCGAGCATCCGATGGAAGGCAGGGCTGTGGTCAAAATGGACCAGGTGGGTCACCTCATGCGCCACTACCGAGCGGCGAACATGGTCGGGTGCCTGGATCAGTCGCCAGTTGAGCCGGATGCGCTGGCGGTCCGAACAGCTACCCCAGCGGCGCTGCGCACGCGAAAGCGCAACTGGCACCGGGGCGAGCTCCGCCTTGGCGCAGTAATGCGCGACATCCTGTTCGAAAAATGCCTGCGCCTCCTGTTCGAACCAGCGTCGCAAGCGGGCTTCGAGCGAATGGTGTGGACCGCCCAGGGTTATCGTCTCGGCGACGAGGACGGGCTTGCGCGGCGCATCCTCGCGCCAATCGATCTGCAGGCCAGTGCCGCGGTACTGCAGTACCGCACCAGGACGCGGGGCATTGCGCGGGGGAAGCTTCGACATCTGCGCTTCGAGCCATTTGCGCCGCGCGTGGGCGAAGGCGATCGCCTCGGCGCTGCGTGCCCACTGCGGCAAGGTGATGCGAACCTCGCTGCCGTCGGGCGCCAGTCGGAGTGTGAGGCGCCGCGCGCGGGGATGTCGGCGAAGTACAATCGGAACGGTCTCGCCCCGTAGCTCCAGTTCCGGCTCGAACATGTCTCGGCGGAGCCAGTCGATCACGGATTCCACTCCACGATATGGTGCTCGAGCGGCCCTGCGTCGGTTTCGCTCACCACTCGTCCGGCGACCGAGACGCCCGCATGCTTGACCGCCTCCGGATCGCCCGAGATCAGGTAATGCCATTCGGGCAAGGGTTCATCGGCATGCCGCAGGCGATAGGCGCAGGTGCGTGGCAGCCACGGAACATCGTCCATGATGCGCAGCGTCAGGCGCAGGCAGTCGGGTACGAAGGCCTTGCGGTTTCGATAGTCGCTGCAGCGGGCGTTTTCCGTGTCGAGCAGCTTGCAGGCGACATTGGTATCCTCGATGGCGCCGGTTTCATCGTCCTCGATCTTGTGCAGGCAGCAGCGCCCGCACCCGTCGCACAAGGCTTCCCATTCCGCACGGCTCAGATCGGCCAGCGGCAGTTCCCAGAAGCGCTTCCTCAATTCACCCATTTCGCCAGTTCTGCCGCTACCGCCTCCGGTCCCTGATCGGTCGGGAGCGTTGCCAGCGGTTCGCCCTTGGGGCCGAACAGGTAGGTGATGGCCGAGTGGTTGACGAGGTAGCCACCGCCGTCCTGCTCTTCGCCGCGTTCGTAATAGACGCGGAAGGCATCGGCCACCGCCTTGACCTGCTCGGGAGTGCCGGTGAGACCAACAAGGTCGTCTGAGAATGCGGCGGTGAATTGGCCGACGGCTTCGGGAGTGTCACGTTCCGGATCCACGGAAATGAAGATCGGCTGGATCTTCGCGGCCTTTCCCGGATCAGCCTGCGCCAATTGTTTCAGTCCGCGCATCGCGCGCTGGACGTCGGTCGGGCAGACGTCGGGGCAATAGGTGAAGCCGAAGTAGACAGTACGGTACTTCCCGTCGAAATCGGACCAGCGCACTGACTTGCCATTCTTGTCCACAAGCTCGAACTCGCCGCCGATATCGGCGCCCTGGAGCGGTGGCATGGAAGCCTCTGCGGCGCTTCCCTGAGGGCTTCCTGCGTCTCCGCAGGCAGTCAGCCCCAGCAAGGATGCGCCAATGAGCGCGAGGAGAAGATTTCGTTTTGTTACAGGCATGGCAAGCTGGTTCATGGTCTGCTAACTGGTGACGCGCGACAGCGGATCAAGCTGATAGTGGCAGGGTTTTCGAAAGGATGACAGCATGACGCGGGCCGTTATGCGCAAGATTGCGTTGGCAGCAGCCCTGGGGGGCATGGCACTTTCCGCGCCAGCGGGGGCGCAGATGTTCTCCGATGGCTATGAGTTCCTCAAGGCGGTCAAGGAGCGCGATGGCGACGCCGTGACCAATGCCCTGAACGAGCCGGGCAGCACGCTGATCAACACGCGCGACATCTCGAGCGGCGAAACGGCGATGCATATCGTGACCGAGCGCCGTGACGTCACCTGGATCAGGTTTCTCGCGCAGCGTGGTGCCAATCCGAACGTCAAGGACAAAAAGGGCACTGCCCCGATCCAGCTTGCAGTGCGGCTCGGCTTTGTCGAGGGCGTCGAAGCCTTGATCAAGGCTGGGGCCGAGGTCGATGTCACCGACGTTGCCGGCGAAACTCCGCTGATCGCTGCGGTGCATCGCCGGGATACAGCTTTGATCCGGCTGCTGCTCGCCAATGGCGCCAATCCCGACCGAACGGACAATTCGGGCCGCACGGCGCGCGACTACGCGACATTGGCGCAAGGCAATCGCGCCATGGTGGAGGAATTCACTCGCGCCGACGAGGAACGTGCAGGCAAGGGCCAGGACAAAGACTACGGACCCTCGATCTGACATGGTGGAGACCGCGACGCTCGATTACGCCGACATGACGCTCGACGAGCTGCGCGTCGCGCTCGCGCCCGAGATCGCTGCGAATGCGATCTTCGATGGCTGGAGCGACACTGCGCTGGTCACGGCGGCCGATGCGGTCGGCGCCAATGCGGATGTCGCGCGGCTCGCCTTCCCCGGCGGGGCGATGGACATGATCGATGCGTGGATCGTCAATATCGATCTGGCGATGATCGACGCCTTTCCGGCGGAACGGATCGCATCGCTGAAAATTCGCGAGCGTATTCGCGAGCTTATTGCGTATCGGCTTGAGGCGGTTACGGGGCTCGAGGAATCGGTGCGCCGCGCCACTGCAATCATGGCAATGCCGCAAAATGCGCGACGCGCGCTCAAGACCGGTTGGCGCAGCGCCGATGAGATGTGGCGGCTCGCGGGTGATACCGCGACCGACTACAACCACTACACCAAGCGGGCGATCCTGGCCTCGATCTACGCTGCGACCCTGGCGGTGTTTGTCGACGATCAAAGCGAAGGCAAGCAGGTCAGCTATGCCTTCCTCGACCGGCGAATCGACGGTGTGATGAAATTCGAGAAAGCCAAGGCCCAGTTGCTGGGCGGTGAGCGCGAGTATTTCAGCATTTCGCGCTTCCTCGGACGGTTGCGCTATCCGACACGATAGCGCTAGCCGCTATTGATAATCGGTTGCAATTAGGGGCGCGCTCTGGCAGCGCGGTTTGCATGACGCTCGACCACCTGCCGCGCGGTACCAGCGCGACTATCACTTCGATCCGCTGGGATGATCTCGCTCCCGATGAGGCGCGCCGGTTGCGCGCTCTGGGCATCGACGAAGGAGTCGAAGTGCAGGTCGCGCATCGCGGCGTGTTTGCCGGCAGCGACCCGCTTGCGGTCACGGTCGGGCGCATGACGGTAGCTCTGCGCCGCGCCCATGCGGCCGCGATGCAGGTTTCCGTGGGCGAGGGCGCTGTATGAACCCGCTTCCCAGGATTGCGCTCGTCGGCAACCCCAATGCGGGCAAAAGTGCGCTGTTCAATGCGCTGACCGGTGCGCGCCAGAAGATCGCCAATTATCCCGGCGTTACGGTCGAGCGGAAAGCGGGCCGGGCGACCACGCCCGGCGGGCAACCCATCGAATTGCTCGACCTGCCCGGCAGCTACAGCCTTCACGAGACCACAAGCCCCGACGAGGAAGTAACGCGCAAGGTGGTGATGGGTGAGTTCGAGGGCGAGGCCCGCCCAGACGTGATTGTGCTGGTGCTTGATGCCGCCAATATCGAGCAGCATCTCGTCTTCGCGCAGGAAGTGATCGAACTCGGGAAGCCCACTGTGGTCGCACTCAACATGGTCGATCTTGCCGAGCGCGATGGTCTGGTGATCGATCCGGAAGCACTGGGCCATGCGCTGGGCGTCCCGGTGGTGCCGACCGTGGCCGTCCGGCGGCGGGGTCTGGCTGAACTGACCGCCGCGATTGCTGCGGTGCGCAAGGGTGATCCCGAGCATGCCGAGGAACGCCCGGCCGGTCATCTCACGTTGCCCGAACGGCGGCTGGCGGCGAAGAACATCGCCAAAGCGGCAATCCTGTCGGAGAGCGGCACGCATCGTCTCCACGCCGGGCTCGACAAGTTGCTGCTTCATCCATGGCTTGGCCCGATCATCCTGTTCGGGCTGCTCTTCGTCATGTTCCAGGCAGTGTTTGCTTGGGCCGATCCCTTCATCGGCGTGATCGAAGGTGCCACCGAAGCGGTCGCGGGCTGGGTCGCGGGAAGCATGCCAGCCGGGTTCTTCCGCGATTTCCTCACTGAAGGCGTGATTGCGGGTGTCGGCTCGGTCGTAGTGTTCCTGCCGCAGATCGTGATCCTGTTCTTCTTCATCTTGGTGATGGAAGCGAGCGGGTATTTGGCGCGCGCCGCGTTCCTGATGGACCGCCTGATGGCAAGCGTCGGCCTGTCGGGCCGCAGCTTCATTCCGCTGCTGTCGAGTTTTGCCTGTGCCATCCCTGGCATCATGGCGACGCGCAGCATCGCCGATCCCAAGGACCGGCTGACGACGATCCTGATCGCCCCGATGATGACCTGCTCGGCGCGCCTGCCGGTCTATGCGGTCATCATTGCGGCGGTGATTCCCGCGACGAGCGTGGGTCCGGGCATAGGACTACAGGGGCTGGTGCTGTTTGTACTCTATTGCGCCGGGATCATCGGTGCGATGCTGGTCGCCCTCGTGTTGCGGCGTTCGGTCACCAAGGGGGCTGCTAGTGGGTTCATCATGGAACTACCGCGCTACCAGTGGCCGGCGATCAAGGATCTCCTGATCGGGCTTTGGCAGCGCGCCTGGGTGTTCCTGCGCCGTGCGGGTACGATCATTTTTGCGGTCACGGTGGTGCTATGGCTGCTGTTGACGTTCCCCAAGGCCGATCCGGGCGAGAACCAACTCGACGCGAGCTTTGCCGGACAAATCGCCAACGTGATGCAGCCCGCCTTCGAGCCGATCGGCTTCAACCGCGAAATGACGTTGGCTCTGGTCCCCGCCATGGCCGCGCGCGAGGTTGCCGTCGCCTCGCTGGCGACGACCTATGCCGTCGAATCTGAGGATGAGGCCGCGACCGAGAACGCTTTGCGCGACCAGATCGCCGCGCGCTGGAGCCTGCCCACTGCGCTCGCCTTCCTCGCCTGGTTTGTCTTCGCCCCGCAGTGCCTTTCGACGATCGCTGTCGCCCGACGCGAGACAAACGGGTGGAAATGGCCCAGCTTCATGTTGGCTTACCTGTTCGCGCTCGCTTATGTGTTCGCCGGAATCACCTACTGGAGCGCACTGGCGCTCGGATTATAGCGAAGGAAGTATCGGATGGCCGGGTCTCTCAACAAGGTAATGCTCATCGGGAACCTGGGGGCTGATCCGGAGATCCGCACCTTCCAGAACGGCGGCAAGGTCGCCAATCTGCGCATTGCGACCAGTGAAACCTGGAAGGATCGCAACACCGGCGAGCGTCAGGAACGTACTGAATGGCACACAGTGGCCATCTTTTCCGAAGGCCTGGTCGGGGTGGTCGAACGCTTCCTCAAGAAGGGTAGCAAGGTTTACATCGAGGGCCAGCTCCAGACCCGCAAGTGGCAGGACCAGTCGGGCAATGACCGATATTCAACCGAAGTCGTGATCCGCGGCTTGAACGGCACGCTGACCATGCTCGATGGTGCGGGCGGCGGCCAGCGCGGCGGTGGCGGTGGCGGCAGCTACGGCGGCGGCTCGAACGGCAATGGCGGCGGCTCGGGTGGCGGCTGGAACCAGGGTGGTGGCGGTTCGGGCGGAAGTGGCTCGGGCGGCGGCTCGAACTACGACGATCTCGACGACGATATCCCGTTCTGAGGCCGGACGGCCGAGACTACCTCACCGCGCGGCGGTACAGGTGGAATGTCGCGTGGCCTAGCAAGGGCAGCACGACCAGCAATCCGACGAACGCCGGCGCCATCGCGGCGAATGCGAGCAGCGCGATAATCACAGCCCAGCTCAGCATTAAGAAGGTGTTGAGCTGCACCACGCGCACGCTGACGATGATCGCGGTAATGAAATCAACCTCGCGGTCGATCAGCATCGGCAGGCTCACCACCGTGATTGCGAAGAGGAACAGCGCCACGATCCCGCCGATCGCACTGCCTACGCCGAGCATGCCGAGGCCGGCCGGGGTGAGGAGGGTTTGCAGCGGGGTCGCGCCAAGGCCCGACTGACCAAGAAACACCCCAAACACCGTGTGCGCCAGGATGACCCAGAAGGCGAAAATGACGAAGGCGATCACGCCCATGACCGGCAACTGGCCGTCGCCCGCCTTGACCGCACCGAGCACCGGACCCCAGCCGATCGAATCGCCCGAGAGGCGGCGACGGCTAACTTCGTAGAGGCCCGCGGCGGCGAAGGGCGCGAGCAGCGGAAAACCCGCGGCGGCAGCGATCAGCCAGGCGAGTTCGCCGCGATTGTAGAAGTAGTAGGACAGCCCGATCCCGGCGGCGGCAAAGATTGCCGCGAAGAACAGCCCGTAGAGCGGTGCTGCACGAAAATCGCGCCAGCCAGCGGCCACTGCAGCGCTCAAGTCGCCGAACGACAGATCGCTCGCGACTTCATATTGCCCGACGCGATTCCTCGCCAATGCGCTCATGTCTCTCCCTCCGCATCAAGAGAGGGGAGGGTGCCTCAATGCGCGGCTGCCTTCAAGATCGGCAACAAGAGGCAAGATTGAACGAAAAAGCCGGACAGCCATCAATGGCCACCCGGCTTTTCCTTAACTGGGCGCGCTGGACGCGCCGTTATGCGGCGTCGGGACAGGTCCAAGCCCATCCCCTCGCGCCTTAGATTTCGTCGACAGCCTTGCTGACGAGGATGTTCACCGAAACGCGGCGGTTCTGGGCGCGGCCTTCCGCCGTGCTGTTGTCAGCCGCCGGATCCGATTCGGCCATGCCGGTCGGGGTGACCATGCGCCAGGGCTTCCAGCCGCACTTCTGCTGCAGGTAGTTGACGACGCGGCCGGCACGGCGCTCGCTCAGCACCTGGTTGTAGTCTTCGTCACCGACCGAATCGGTGTAGCCGACGACCAGCAGCAGGGCGTTCTCCATCGCGTCAGCTTCGGCTGCGGCATTGCAGAGCTCGTTCTGGGCCTGGCCCGAAAGGTTCCACTTACCGGTGTCGAAATAGACGTTGGTCGAACCCTTGATGTTGTACTTGTCGATGTCGCCCATGCGGCTGCGCAGGGCATCGGTCGCTGCGCTGTTCTTGGCGATGCGCGTGTCGTGCTCGCCAAAGCGCTGCTCGGTGCCGTTGCGGATCATCGCAGCGGTCTTGAGGTCCTTGCTCTTCAGGTCGATCTCGCTGGCCACCAGGCCATTGGCCCAACGAACGGTTTCGACGGAAACAGGCAGACCGTTGAGCAGCTGGTCGGCGCCGAGCTTGTCGCGGTTGAGGCCCAGGAAGCCACCTTTCGACTTGATCTTGGTGCCTTCGCTGATCAGCACGACGGTGTTGCTGCCGTCGATGGTCGTGATCTGCAGCTTGTTGTCGCTACGTGCTGAGATGAAGCCTTCGAGGTCCGGGCCTTCGTTCATGCCGGCCAGGTCCGCAGGCGGCGAACCATAGACGGTGGTGAGAACTTCACCTTCCGACGCGTCGAGCTCCTGTGCGGTCAGGCTGCTCGTCGCCGGAATGGCCAGCGCGCTTATCAGGAACAGCATTCCCGACTTCTTCGAAAAGGTATTCATTGGTTACTCCTTAAACTTATGACAGCCGATGCTGTGATTCCACAACTCTGTGTCCGACCGCCTCCCCTCTGGCGTGCCCGGCTATCGAATTTCCATGATCTCGTTGTGTGACTAGCGCGGCGAATGGCCGCACATGAACGCTATGGATTTGCCGAGTGTTCGGATTAACCTTTCTCTCATATGAACGGTTCCGAAGAGTCCAGCCATCCTATGGTTGGCATGAGCGCATCTTGCGGCGAACCGTTGCATAACCGGTAAATCGCAATCAGGTCACAGTCGCCGGAAAGGCGGGAATCGTGCCCCGACGCCGTTAGCATTCCGGCCCCATACGCGCTCACACAGCCGATTCCCGAGCCCGAATTAGGATGCCCTCAAGAGAGGAAGGGTCATTCCTTCCTTAGCCCTCGCAAAGCATCGGCGAGTGGACCGCTAGGAGTATCGTCGCCCGTGATTCCGGCCGCCCTACGGACAGCATCCGCTTCCGGCCCTTCGGCATAGGGGTCGATCGCGAGGCCCAGCGATTGCGCCACCGCCTCGCCGAGATCGAAAGATTCGCCTGAGTATTCGATCTCGTCGCAGTCTTCCGGGCTGATCTCGATCTCAATCTCCTCGTCTTCGGACAGGGCGGGATCGATCTGCCCTTCCTTGACGAATCGCATCAGCAGCGGCTCATCGATCGAAACTTCGAACTCTTCACCCGAGACCGCGCAGTTCTGAACGATATTGGCGGTTAGAGTGCCGCGCGCGAGTACCGCCTTGCCATCCTCTTCGAGCGAGATCTCCGCGTGGATCGCGTTGACCGCGGGAATCCCGAACCGCCGTGCCAGCGCAGTTCGTTCGTTTTCATCTGCATCGATGACAATGGCCGCAGCCGGTAGTTGGCGCGCCTTGACGATGCGCGTGAGTTCATTCTCGCTCATACCGCCGTTCCTGCCTTTATCAGGGTGGGATCGTCGATGGTGGCGAGCCGCTCTGCGAGTGCGAGCATCCTGTCCGCAACGCATTGTGCGGAGCCGCCCTCGGCGAAACTGGTGTTTCGCTCGACCGCCTGCGAAAGCCTCGCCGCGTCGCGTTCGACCAGGGCGCTCCGATAAGCGCCGAGCCTGCCGCCGAGAAGGCTCATCAGCTTGCCCATCCGCTTGCCAACCACGACATCGTTCACGCCGAATTCGCGCAACTGGCCGTCCATGTCGTCGACGAACAGCTCAGCCAAGAAGGCGCTTTCGGACCGCATGTCGCTGGCCTCGAGCCGCACCATCATCACCGAAAGCACCGCGGTGATCATGTCGAACCGACCCGTAACCGTGTCGGCGACGCCGCACTCTGCATACCAGGCTGGCGCTCGAGCCAGTTCCACTACCTTGTGCCACAGCGGACGGAGCGCTTCGCGCGGGTCGGGCTCGGTTCCCAGAAGCTTGGAGAGAAAGGACATGGGGCGAAAGCTCTCGTTGCGCAGCGTTCAGCCGCAATTCAATTCGTAATGCCCAGTGGCGGCAATACGCGGCGTTGCATGCCGCGCGCCATCGCCTTAAGGCACTTGGCGCATATAGGAATGGTTAGGGCGCGGGCAATCGCCACGTGTCCCCCAAGGATAAAGAAGGTTTGCGATTCGATGGATAGGGCGAAGGCTTTCAAACTCGGCCTGGTTCTGGCGATGGGCGTCGGACTCGCGGGATGCACGTCGATCCGCGAATCGCGCGGCTACGTGGTCGATCCGGTGCTGGTCAATTCGATCCAGCCGGGGATCGACAATCGCCAGTCGGTCGAAGGCACTCTTGGGCGCCCGAGCTATGTCAGCGAGTATGGTGAGAAGACCTGGTATTACATTTCCAGCATTACCGGCCGTAAGCCTTTCGTGCGCCCGCGGATCAAGTCGCATTCGGTGCTAGCGGTATCCTTCGACGATGCCGGCAACGTGGTGAGAGCCGAAACGAGCGGAGTCGAGCAACTGGCCTATATCAGCCCGGATGGCGACGAAACGCCGACCCTGGGTCGGGAGCGCGGTTTCCTCGAGGACCTGTTCGGCAATATCGGCCAGGTCGGTGCCCCGGGTCCCGGTGGCGGAGCTGGACCGGGCGGTTAGGCCAAGCTCGATTGAGCGCGTTCGCTTGACCGGCGCGCTCAAGTCCCCATATCCCGCCGCATGAGCGAGGAAAAAGCGAGCCACGGCCTGATCCAGTGGCACGGGACCACCATCATCGGCGTCAGGAAAGACGGTAAGACCGTGATCGCTGGCGACGGCCAGGTGTCGATGGGCAACACCGTGATGAAGCCCAACGCCCGCAAGGTCCGCCGCATCGGCGAGGGTGGCAAGGTCGTGGCCGGTTTTGCCGGCGCAACTGCCGATGCCTTCACCCTGTTCGAACGGCTCGAGAAGAAGCTCGAGCAGTATTCCGGCCAGCTGATGCGCGCCGCGGTGGAGCTCGCGAAGGACTGGCGGACCGACAAATACCTCCGCAACCTGGAAGCGCTGATGATCGTCGCCGACAAGGATGCCTTGTTGGTGTTGACGGGCAACGGCGACGTGCTCGAACCCGAAGGCGGGATCGCCGCGATCGGATCGGGCGGGAATTACGCGCTCGCTGCAGGCCGCGCGCTCACCGAATATGAAGAAGACGCCGAAGTGATCGCGCGTAAGGCGATGCAGGTCGCCGCCGACATCTGCGTCTTCACCAATGGCAATGTGACCGTAGAGACGGTCTAAGGCTCATTTATCCCATGATCGACAATCTCACTCCGAAGGCGATCGTCGCCGCACTCGACGAGCACATCATCGGCCAGAAGGATGCCAAGCGCGCGGTCGCCGTGGCGCTGCGCAATCGCTGGCGCCGTCAGCGGCTGGGTGCCGAACTGCGCGACGAGGTCACGCCCAAGAACATCCTGATGATCGGCCCCACGGGCTGCGGCAAGACCGAGATCAGCCGCCGCCTTGCCAAGCTGGCCGAAGCACCGTTCGTCAAGGTAGAAGCGACCAAGTTCACCGAAGTCGGCTATGTCGGCCGCGACGTCGAACAGATCGCGCGCGACCTCGCCGAGGAGGCGATTCGGCTCGAGAAGGAACGCCGCCGCGAGGCGGTGCGCGAGGCCGCCAGCCAGGCCGCGATGGAGCGCCTGCTCAATGCGCTGGTTGGCGAAAATGCCAGCGAAGCCACGCGCGAGGCCTTTCGCGAGCGCATCGTCGAAAACGCGATGAACGACACCGAGGTCGAGATCGACGTCAGCGAGACGCCCAACATGCCGATGGACATTCCGGGCCTGGGCGGCGGGGCGACGATGATCGACCTCAGCGACATGTTCGGCAAAGCGATGGGTCGCAAGCCGACCAAGCGGCGCAAGCTGAAAGTGCCCGAGGCTTGGGACAAGCTGGTCGACGAAGAGGCTGAAAAGCGCATGGACCAGGACGACGTCGCCCGGGTCGCGCTCCAGAATGCCGAAACCAACGGCATCGTCTTCCTCGACGAGATCGACAAGATCGCGGTCAGCGACGTGCGTGGCGGTTCGGTCAGTCGTGAAGGCGTACAGCGCGACCTGCTGCCGCTGATCGAAGGCACGACCGTCGCCACCAAGTATGGCCCGATGAAAACCGACCACGTGCTGTTCATCGCGAGCGGTGCGTTCCACGTTGCCAAGCCTTCCGACATGTTGCCCGAACTGCAGGGCCGCCTGCCGATCCGGGTCGAGCTGCGCGCGCTGACCGAAGAGGATTTCGTGCGGATCCTGAGTGAAACCCGCGCGAACCTCGTCGAGCAGTACAAGGCGCTGATCGGCACCGAGAAGGTCGAGCTCGATATCACCGAGGATGCAGTGGCCGAAGTGGCCAAGATTGCTGCGCAGGTGAACGAGAGCGTCGAAAACATCGGCGCCCGCCGCCTTCAGACGGTGATGGAGAAGCTGCTCGAAGAAATCAGCTTCGAGGCCGAAGAGCATACCGGTGAAACGGTAAAGATCGACGCGGCTTATGTG
Source organism: Altererythrobacter sp. CAU 1644 (assembly GCF_029623755.1). Taxonomy (NCBI): domain Bacteria; kingdom Pseudomonadati; phylum Pseudomonadota; class Alphaproteobacteria; order Sphingomonadales; family Erythrobacteraceae; genus Altererythrobacter; species Altererythrobacter arenosus. The sequence goes on along the minus strand of NZ_CP121106.1, from coordinate 763,498 downwards.
CGCGACAAGCTCGCCGATCTCGCCGGCAATAGCGACCTCAGCAAGTATATCCTGTGAGCGGGGCAATTTCGGACCGATCCGAGATGCTGACGCAAATGGCGCCGCGGCTCGATCCGGTCCGCTATTGCTTCATGGTCATTACCCCCGACACCGCCCCGCAGGCGCTGGGCGCGGCGATCGGCACATTTCGCGAAGACGAAGGCGTGACCGCGATCGTCCCCGAACCGGTGGCGCGCGAGTTGGGCGAGGAGGGTCCGGCCTTCGCGCGCATCACGCTGATGGTGCATTCTTCCTTAGAGGGCGTCGGCCTGACGGCTGCCGTTGCAAGCGCGCTGGCCGAGGCTGGCATCGCCTGCAACATGGTTGCAGCCTTCCACCACGACCATGCCTTCGTACCAGCCGCGCGCGGCGAGGAGGCGCTATCGTTGCTAGCGGATCTGGCAAGGTCTGCTGCCTAGCCGGTGATCAGGACTCAAAGATTTCGTCCAGCCTCTGCTGAAGTTCGACTAGAATGGCTTCGCGCTCTTCGTAGCCAAGCAGCACATGCCCGTTGCGGCCCATATTGTCGAAAAGCTCGTTAAGGAACTGCCGGTTGGAGCGCATCTGATCAACATTGCACTGCGGAGCGAAGCGCAGGTCTGGATTCTTCATGTAACCCCAATCGAGTTCCGTATCCGACCCCCTCGGGAGCGCTGCAATCTGGATCGCATCGGGATGGCGGCTGTAGAGACGGAACAATTCGTTTGTGCGTTCTTCGTGATTGGCGCGCTGTCGGTCCCGAAAGAGGATATAGCGGCGCAGCTGGTTCTTGATCCTTTCATCTTTCAGGCGGTCGAAACGCCCGGTCGACAGAAGCTCTTCAAGAATCGGTAACTGATCGGCTTCGCGCCGATAGATGTGTGATGCGGCTACGGCGCTGCATTCGGACGGGGTTAGCGGCCGCGGATCAGCCGAAGTGAAGATGACGCTTTGGGCCTGCGTGAAGAGGTCCGTTCTCGTTTGCAGATCTTCGCGTTCATTGCGAACGAGCTCTAGAAGAGTGGCTGTTTCTGCCTGAAGCCGCGTGAGGATCACCCCCTCATCTTTCCGCTCCTGCCGTTCCTCGTTCCAATTCGCGGCCTGCAGACCGAGGAATACCCCGACCACCACGATGACGAATTCAGCCGCGAGGGCGAACCAGTTTTGCTCGCGCAGTTGCACCGCGATCTTGTTCAGAAATACAGGTGTCTTCCCCCCGGCCATGGTCGGAGTATGGAACACCGATCCCTGAGTGCAAAGGCAATCTTTGCCTAGGGGTGCGGTGCCAGTCCGATTTCCACGCCGGTCTTGTCGGTCAGCGCGAACTTGTCGAACAGGTCCGAACTCGCCCGGTTCAGTCCGCGCACCTGCACGCTGCGGCCGTTGCGGCGCATGCGCTCCACCACCTTGTCGAGCGCGGCGATGGCCGAGATGTCCCAGAAATGTGCTTTGCGCACGTCGATGATGACGTGGTCGGCCGGATCGGGCTGCAGGCCCTCGGGACCGAACGCGGCCTCGAAACGGTCAACGCTGGCATAGAAGATCTGGCCCTTGGCGCGGTAGATCGCGGTATCTCCGTCCCGTTCGCGGACGACTTCGAACATGGTCATCACCTTGTGGGTGAAGAACACACCGGAAAGAACGACGCCGACCAGCACGCCAAGCGCGAGATTGTGCGTGGCAACCACGACCACAACGGTCGTGACCATGACCACCGAACTCTGCCACGGATGCTTGCCGATATTGGGGATCGAATTCCACGAGAAGGTCCCGATCGAGACCATGATCATGATCGCCACAAGTGCCGGCATCGGCACCTGGCCGACAAGATCACCCAGCGCGGCGAGCAGGACCAGCAGCGCGAAGCCGGCGGTGAAGGTCGATAGGCGGCCACGCCCTCCGCTGGTCACATTGATGACCGACTGGCCGATCATGGCGCAGCCACCCATGCCGCCGAACAGGGCCGCGATGACATTGGCGATGCCCTGGCCAGCGCTCTCGCGCCGCTTGTTGCTGCCGGTGTGCGTCATGTCGTCGACGATCTGCGCCGTCAGCAGCGATTCGAGTAGGCCGACTGCCGCCATTGTCGCCGCGTATGGAGCGATGATGCGCAGCGTTTCCCAGGTCAGCGGCACGTCGGGCAGCATGAAATAGGGCAGGCCCTCGGGCAGTTCGCCCATGTCCGACACGGTGTTGACCGGCGCATCAAGCCAGATCGTCAGTGCAGTCAGGACCACGATCGCGATCAGTGGGCTGGGAACGGCGGTGGTGAGCTTCGGAATCAGGTAGATCATGGCCAGCGCTGCCGCGACCATCGCATAAGTCATCCAGCCGATGCCGTCGGCAGTTGGATCGAGTTGCGGCAGTTGTGCCATGAAAATCAGGATCGCGAGGGCATTGACGAAGCCGGTGATGACCGAGCGGCTGACGAACTGCATCAGCAGGTCGAGCCGCAGCAGGGCGGCAATTGCCTGGAACACGCCCATCAGGATCGTTGCCGCAAAGAGGTACTCGACCCCGTGATCGCGCACCAGCGGCACCACTACGACCGCCACCGCAGCCGTCGCTGCCGAGATCATGCCCGGTCGCCCGCCGGTAAAGGCAATGACCATGGCGATCGCAACCGAGGCATAGAGCCCCACGCGCGGGTCGACGCCAGCGATGATCGAAAAACCGATCGCTTCGGGGATCAGGGCGAGGGCAACAACGATGCCCGCAAGGATGTCGGCGCGAATATTCGCGAACCAACCATCGGCCTGCATGCCGGGGTGGGTCATGGGATATACCTAGCTAAAGGGGATGTCTTGCGGTCCGCAGAGAGATGAGCAGACCTGTTCTCCGGCGCCTTGGACTATTGTGCAGTGCAGCGCAACCTTTGAGCGAACATCCGGACGAAACCAATTGGCCGACTCGCGCCGTGTCGAAGAATATCGGCCGTTGGTGGGAATTTCGGCGAGTTCTCGCTTGAGGCGAAGCAGTCTGTCCGTTTAGGCAGGCAGGACAGTTTCAAGCCAACGGGGACGCCACATCAATGATCAAGCATATTCTGGCTAGCAGCGCTGCTGCGCTGGCCATTGTCGCGGCCGCTCCGGCTGGAGCCGAGCAGCAAGAGGCTGCAGCGCCGACCCTCTCGGCACCCGTCATCGACTTCACTGAGTGGTCGCTCGACAACGGATTGCGCGTGATCGCGATACCCGACGAGACAACGGCCACGGTGACAACCTCGCTGTGGTACGAAGTCGGCTCCAAGCATGACCCCGAAGGGCGCAGCGGTTTCGCCCACCTGTTTGAGCATATTCTCAGCCGCAAGACCGAGAACATGCCCTACAACATGATCTACGGCCTGACCGCCGACGTAGGGGGGACGCGCAATGCCTCCACCGGTGGCGACCGGACGAACTATTACGAGACGGTCCCTGCCGAATATCTCGAACGGATGCTGTGGACGCACCGCGAACGCATGTTCAAGCCAGTCATCGACCAGGAAGTATTCGATCGCGAACGCGACGTCGTGAAGGAAGAATTGCGTCAGCGCGTGCTCGCACCGCCCTATGGCCGGATGCGCTTCGTCGTTGCCGAGAACGCCTATGATCACCTGCCCTATCGCCGGACCGGGATCGGCAGTCTCGAAGACCTCGACGCGGCGACACTCGACGACGCGCGCGCCTTTCACCAGGCCTTCTACGGACCGGATACCGCGACCCTGATAGTCGCCGGCAACTTCCAGATTGCCGACCTTCACAGCCTCGTGAACCAGTATTTCGGCGATATTCCGCGCCGCACCAACCCGGTCGATCTCGCGATCACGATCGAGGAGCCGCAGCGCAGCGGCCCGCGCAGCCTCGTCGCGACGGCGCCCAATGTGCCGCTGCCGATCAGTGGCTCGCTTTGGCGGGGCCCGGGAACGACCCATCCCGATGCGCCGGCACTCGATGTGCTCGCGGCGATCATGACGCGCGGCGAGAATAGCCGGCTCGATGAGCGGCTGGTGCGGAGCGGCAAGGCCGTCGACACCAGTTTCTTCTACTCAGAGAATGAAGATGGCGGATATATCGCGGGATATGCCACGCTGAATCCACAGGCGAACATCGAAGAGATCGACGCGATCCTGGCAGCCGAAATCGCGCGTCTGCGCGATAGCGAAGTCAGCCCAGCTGAATTGGCCGAGGCCAAGAACGAGATATTCGCCAGCGCGCTGCGCCAGCGCGAGACCGCCCGCGGCAGGGCCTTTGAATTGGGCGAGGCGCTGGTGTCGACGGGCGACCCGCGCGCAGCTGACAAGCGCCTCGCAGGAGTGGCCGCAGTGACGCCCGCCGATATTCGCCGAGTAGCCAACGCATGGCTCGAGCCGGAAACGCGGGTGGATTTCCGCTACGTCGCCGGCGAAGACGATCCGTCGTCCTATGCAAACCCGGTTCGCCTGCCTGAATACCGCACGCTTCCACCGGTTTCGGGCGAGCCGCTCCAAGTATTGCCGGAAGGCGTCCGCGAGGAACCCCCCGCGCCGGGGAAGAGGCCGGATGTGGCAGTGCCACCGATTGTCGCAACCGAACTCGATAATGGGATCGAATTGGTGGCGACCCAGACGGGGGACGTCCCGATCGCGACCATGACAGTGCTCTTCCCGGGTGGGTCGGCAAGCGATCCGCGCGACAAGGCTGGTCTGGCGGAATTTGCGGCGGCATTGGCCGGCAAGGGGACCGACGGGCAGACCGCGACCGATATCGCGTCGCAGCTAGAGGGCCTGGGCGCGCAGCTTGGCGCCACGGTCAATCCCGACGGCACATTCATCAGCCTGACTGCACCGGTTGCGAATCTCGCAGCTGCCGGAGCGATTCTCGCAGACGTCGTCACCTCGGCCTCCTACCCGCAAGGGGAAGTCGATCGCGAACGAAAGCGCACGATCGATGGCCTGACCGTGGAAATGAAAGACCCCGGCGCAGTCGCTAGCAAGCTGCTCTATGTCGCGCTCTACGGCGATGCGCCCTATGGCACGCAGACCGGCGGGACGGTCGAAAGCCTCGCCTCGATCACCCGCGAAGATCTCGTCGCCCATCGTGAGACCTGGTGGCACCCTGGCACGGCCCGGATCATCGTGAGCGGGGGGATCTCAACCGACGCGGCCCAGTCGCTCGCCAACGATCTCTTTGGCAGTTGGACAGTCAATCGACCCGCTCCTGCGACGATCGTGCAACCAGCGGGTACTGAACAATCCGCTCGCACCATCGTGGTCGACATCCCAGACGCTGGTCAGGCGGCGGTGTTTGCGGCGACGCGTGCTGTCTCGCGCTCGGACGAGACATATTATGCACTCGACCTCGCCAACTCGGTGCTCGGCGGCGGTTCAAGCGGAAGGCTGTTCGAGGAAGTGCGAACCAAGCGTTCGCTCAGCTACGGGTCTTATTCGGGCGTGCCCGATCGCGCCGATGCTTCGTTTCTTTATGCGAGCGCCCAGACCAAGAACGAGTCTGCGGCAGAGGTTGCCAAGATCATCCTCGGCGAAATGGGGAGGCTTGGTGCCGAGCCCCTGGACGACGACCTGCTCGAAGCGCGGCGCCTGTTCCTCTCGGGCAATAACGCGCGGGCACTCGAAAGCAGCAACGGGTTCAACGCGATCGTCGCCGGGCTGGTGATGCAGGGAATCGCACCCGATGAGGCAGCGGCCTATGCGGATCGACTGTCAGGAATCTCCTCCGAAGCGGCGAGTGAGGCGGCGCGTCGCTATGCCGACCCCGATCGGGCGACGTTGATCGTGGTCGGAGATTCGCGCCACTTCATCGACGACCTCAAGGCCTTGCGCAGCAATGTCGAACTGGTCTCGATCGACGAACTCGATCTTTCGCGCAGCGATCTGAGGCGACAAGCCGACGGCGGGTAGGCATCTGGCGCGGCGCCGCCTGCTACTCGGCGGCGTCGCGTTCTTCCTCGCGTTCGGCAGCCTGGCGCGCCCACATTTCGGCATAGAGCGCACCCTTGGCGAGCAGCGCGCTGTGCGTTCCCTGTTCCGCCAAACGACCTTGCTCGAGCACTAGGATCTGATCGGCATCGGCCACGGTCGACAAGCGATGGGCAATGGCGACGGTCGTGCGGCGTTCGGAAACGCGGTGGAGTGTCGCAAGTATTTCCTGTTCGGTTCGCGTGTCGAGCGCGCTGGTCGCCTCGTCCAGCAACAGGATTGGTGGATCCTTGACCAGTGTACGGGCGATCGCGACCCGCTGCTTCTCTCCACCCGATAGCTTGAGCCCACGCTCGCCCACCTCGGTATCGAGGCCTTGCGGCAAGCGCTCGATGAATGGAAGGATGGCGGCGCCTTCGGCAGCGCGCCGGACGTCTTCCTCGCTCGCCCCGTCGCGGCCATAGGCGATGTTGTAGCCGATCGTGTCGTTGAACAGCACGCTATCCTGCGGAACAATCCCGATCGCGGCGCGCAGGCTCTCCTGTGTGACGCCCGCAATATCCTGCCCATCGATCAAGATGCGCCCGGATCGCGGGTCGTAGAAGCGAAACAGCAGGCGCCCGATGGTGCTCTTGCCCGCGCCCGACGGGCCGACGATAGCCACGTGGTGGCCTGCGGGGACTTCAAAGCTCAACCCGTGCAGAATTGTCCGGTCCGGTTCGTAGCCGAACACTACGTTCTCGAAGGTAAGGGTCGGGCGGCGCACCACCAGCGCCGGGGCGCCAGGTGCATCCTTCACTTCCGCGTCGGTATCGATCAACTGGAACATCGCGCTCATGTCGATCAGCCCTTGGCGCACGGTACGATAGACCATGCCGAGCATGTCGAGCGGGCGGAACAGCTGCGTCAGGTAGGTATTGACCAGTACCAGATCGCCGGTCGTCAGAACGCCCTTGCTCCATTGCCACACGGTAAAGGCCATGGCGCCGCCCATCAGCAGGTTCATGATCAACGCCTGGCTGATATTGAGCAGGCCGAGCGAATTCTCCGACTTGATTGCCGCCTCGGCGAAGGCTCGCGCCGACTCGCCGTAACGCTTGTGCTCGCGCGCCTCTGCACCGAAGTATTTCACCGTTTCGTAATTGAGTAGGCTGTCCACTGAACGCGCCAGGGCAGTGCCGTCGAGCTCGTTCATCTGCTTGCGCAGTTCGTTGCGCCATTCGGTAATCTGGCGGGTCACCACAATGTAGGCGGCGACGGTAAGGGCGGTTGCAGCGACCAGCTCCCAGCCGAAACTGAAGTAGAAGATCACGCCCACCGCGATAAGTTCGAGTGCAGTCGGAGCAATGTTGAATAGCATGAAGTAGAGCATGATATCGATGCTCTTGGTCCCGCGATCGATCGTCTTGGTGACCTCGCCGGTGCGCCGCGAGAGATGGAACCGTAGCGAAAGTTGGTGAAGGCGGGCGAACGTGTCCTCGGCCAATTGGCGGGTCGCTTCCTGCCCGACACGTTCAAAGGTGATGTTGCGCAGATTGTCGAAGGTGACGGCGGCAAACCTTCCCGCCGCGTAGGCCAGGACAAACGCCAGCGCGACCATCATCGCCTGGTTGTCCGGCGTGGTCATGGCATCGACCGCACGCTTGTAGGCGAAGGGCAGCGCCAGCGTCGTGGCTTTCGCCGCGAGCACCAGCATCATCGCACCTACGATCCGCCGGCGCAGTGTCGGATTATCGCGCGGCCAGAGATAGGGCAGGAACCGCCGCAGCGTGAGCCAGCCCTCGGCGTCTAGCGGGCGATTATCGATCTCGTCAGGCGGCATCTCGCGGCGAATGTGGGCGCGAGGATGGGTTCAGGCAAGGCTTTGGCACATTTGCCGATCGGCGATCACATGCGGGAGGCAGTCGCGTCCGACGAACGCCAGCGCTTTCTCCCCGGCAAATCGAACATGATCCGGCTATTCGAGAAATCGATCGAAATCCGGTCGAACAGCTTGAGATGCTCCATGCCCAGCGACAGGACCGGCGTGTCCTGTAGGCCGAGCGCTTCGAAGGCCGGGGTATCGGCGTATGTTATCGGCACGTCGGTCAGTTCCATGCCCTGGATCTCGAGGCTCCGTGCGAGGAAATAATTGGCCATCAGCTTGACGCCGTTGACGTCCATCGTTTCGACCTCGTGCTCGCGGCGGGCGCGGATCTTTTCGCGCAGCGCAATGTTGCCCATGCTTGCCTGGGCCCCGGTATCAATGATCACGACGGTCTTGACCCCGTCGACAAGTGCATCGGTAATCAGGAGCTGCCCGAGTTTGTGCCGCGCGCGGACGATGATCTCGTAACCCCTGCGGCTGGACTTGGATGATACATCCTCGACCGTGATCGTCTCGTTGCGGAAATCGAGCAGAACCCGAAAATCCTGCAGGCTGTCGAGCCCGATAATGCCCTCCGCGCCGACATGTTCTTTCTCGAGCACGGGAGCGGCAACGTTATGGATCACCTGATTGCCGATCCTCAGATTGTCGAGTTCGACCAGGTCCACCGTGCGGCGACTGGCCATACCGACGAGCGTCGCCTTTCCGAGGGACTCA